>NZ_SJOF01000004.1 GCF_004331255.1 Acinetobacter sp. ANC 4173
GAAGACTGCGCCGAGTCCCATGCCTGCGGCTTGAATACGACAGGCCAAATTGCCTTGAGGCACCAGTTCCAGTTCGATTTTGCCTGCACGATAGAGTTCATCGAAGACCCAAGAGTCGGACTGACGTGGGAATGAGCAGATGACTTTTTTAACAGCGCCGGCTTTGAGTAGCTTTGCTAGACCATAGTCGCCATTGCCTGCGTTGTTGCTGACAATTGTGAGGTCTTTACGTCCAAGCTTGATCAGCCCGTCAATGAGTTCAGCGGGTTGGCCTGCTGTACCAAAACCACCGATCATGATGGTTGAGCCGTCTTGTATCTGGGAGAGCGCTTCCGTTAAGGTCGCTGCACTTTTATCTATCATTAGATAACTCCATTGTGCATCATGCAAAATTTGAAAAGGCACGGAAACCTAACTTATACTGGAGAGCAATTCAGCTAAAACAATATTCCCTAGTCTTTTAGTTCGATTTCCTTATAGGTTCATTTTTTATCATTTCTTAGCTCTGGACTAGATAGCCACAGGTGCTTTTGTTCGATGATCGAACTTTTTTACTTATTATCGAACAAAACCTGATTTTTTCAGTCAGATTTCACGCTATAGTAAATATATAACCACAATACGTATCAGGAAAGTATCTAAATGGATGAGGAATTGCAAAAAACTGAAAGATGGCTTGAAAATAAAGACAATAAAAAAATCATTCGACATGAAGATTTTGTGGCAGGCATCAGTAAAGGTATGGCAATTTTGGATTGTTTTGGCGCTGACCGTCATCGTTTAAATATTTCAATAGCTGCTGAACGGACTGGGATGACCCGCGCGGCAGCACGGCGCCACTTACTCACCCTTGAGTATTTGGGCTATTTAGAGTCAGATGGTCATTATTTTTATTTAACCCCTAAAATTTTAAAATTCTCAGGTGCTTATCTCGGTGGTGCACAACTTCCTAAAATATCTCAGCCCCTATTGAATCTACTCACCAACCAAACTTCTTTGATCTTTTCTGTGATGGTACTGGATGGATATGAAGCGATTACCATTGCACGTAGCGCTGCACATCAACAAACAGATCGTGTTAACCCTTATGGTTTACACTTAGGAAATCGTTTACCTGCACATGCAACATCCGCAGGGAAAATTTTATTGGCCCATCTGGAACCGGATGAGCAACGTGAATGGCTGGAAAAATATCCACTACAACGTTTAACCAAATACACCCATACCGACAATGCAACATTTTTAAACTTGCTGCATGAAATCAAAGAACAAGACTGGTGCTATTCTTGTGAAGAACATGAGTTAGGTGTCCACGCACTCGCTGTACCGATTTATCAACAACGATCTAAAGTGATTGCCGCACTGAATATTGTGTCCCCGACTACCCGCACCACTAAGGAATATTTGATTCAGCACATTTTGCCGTTACTACAAGAAACGGCGCGTGAGTTGCGCAATATTTTATAAGAAGCCTAAATAAACAATCTAAAGCTACACACACTTGATCTGCTGCTTTAATCACAGAGCATGTGTTGATTCTTTTTTAGGACTTAGCAAAATAAAAAACCGCTCTTTTATAGCGGTTTTTTATTTTATAAGCTTTAGTCAAACACCACTTTTTTATGCGTGAAGCGACTATAGAAAAATACAAGTAACCCCAATAAATATAGGCAACCCGACAACAATAATAATGATACGCCTGCCGCATAAAGTAACCATGCTGCATAGATGACTGCGACTGCGGCAATCCAAATATGCTTACTACGTTTATGCCTCACAGATTCTTTTAAATAGAATGCAGAAACCAAAAAGTATGGCAGTAAAATCATTACAGATGAAATCAGCAACAACTGCGTATAGTTTTTATCAAAGAAGCAGACTGCAATCAGAGAAATTTGCACCACAATAGACGTCAGCCAAAGCGAAGCAATCGGTACGCCATTCTGATTGGTTTTTAAAAAGATAGAAGGAAAAGCTTTATTTTTTGCAGCTAAAAATGGAATTTCCGTTGCAAATAAAGTCCAACTTAAATAAGAAGAACTGACCGAAATAATCAAACCCAGCGTAATAATAATGGTACCAGGCAGCCCAATCAATTGCTCCAATATGGTTGCCATAGAAGGGTTATGCATATTGGCAATTTCAGCTCGCCCTGTTACACCATAAGCCAGTACAGTCACCATGACATAGAAACTTAATGCCAGCAGCACACCCAAAACAGTTGCACGGCCAATATCTTGTCTATTCTTGGCGCGGGACGATAAAACTACAGCGCCCTCAATACCCGTAAATACCCATAAGGTAATGAGCATCAAATTACGTACTTGTTCCCAAACAGGCAACTGTAAAGAAAAGTCGATAAAGTTGAGTTTGAATAAATCAAGCTGGAAGGCAACAAAGCCGCAGGCAATAAAAATCACTAAAGGGACAATCTTGGCAATCGTCGCAATAAGATTCACCAATGCTGCTTCTTTAATCCCCTGACTCACCAACCAATGTACAATCCAGACAAAGATTGATGAACCAATCAATGCATACAGGGTATTGCCTTCACCAAAATACACATGCTCTGGGCTATCCGTAAATAAGCCCACACCAGAAAAGGCAATCACCACATATCCAACAATGCCTATGGTGGTACAGAGCCAATAGCCCCATGCAGAACAAAAGCCAATTAATTCACCAAAACCTTCTCGGGCATAATTATAAATGCCACCATCCAAGTCAGGTCTTTGCCGTGTTAAAAAAAGCAGTGCAAAGGCAAGAAACAGAATTCCTACGCCTGTAATAAGCCAAGCAATTAACAAGGCTTGACCATTTGCCACTGCAGCCATGTTTTGTGGCAGACTAAATACTCCAGAACCCACCATGGAACTAAACACTAAGGCGGTTAAGGAAAGTAAGCCAATTTTAGCTGTAGACATAAGGAAATCTTACTGTTTAAAAAATTGAGAAAGTTCTGCAATATGCTCAGGACCAATACCACAACAGCCCCCAATTAAGGTTGCTCCCGCAGCTTGCCATTGCTGTGCAAAGCTTAAATATAATTCAGGATTTAAATCGGCACGGATTTCATCTAAACCATCGTTAGCGGTTGCTTCACTTTTCTGTGGCGGAAATGCGTTGGCATAAGCCCCAATTTGTACTGTTTCTGGTAGTAATTTTTTAATTTGGATAATGGCTTGTAATACCACTTCTGGTTGGCAGCAGTTAAACAATATTGCGTTGGCACCAAGACGTTGTATCAACTCAGCCACTTGTTCAAGGCTTTCCCCAGAACGCAATAAGGGTTGTTCTAACTGAATTTCATCTTGTAAGGTAAATGACACCCAAAAATCTCGCCCATCTTTAGGTAATAATGCATGTACGGTTTCGACTTCTTTGAGGCAAGATTGTGTCTCTGCCAACCAAAAATCGACATGTGGTGACAAAGTTTCAATAATTGGTGTTGCAAGGGTTTTAGCTTCTGCTTCTTTAAATAAATCCGCACGGTATGAACCAAATAACGGAGGCAAACAACCTGCAATGCGAACCTCTTTCCCACTCTCTTCAACTGCTTTTTTCGCCTGAGTTACAGCGACATTCACCAAGCTTGTCACTTCATTTTCAAAGCGTTGTTCGCCAATATGAAATGGAACCACCGCATAATTATTGGTGGTAATAACTTCTGCACCCGCCTGAATAAAGTCTAAATGCACCTGTTTTACAATGTCTGGGGCTTCTGTTAAAGCCAGTGCAGACCATTCAGGTTGTCTAAAAGGTGCGCCTCTACGTGCAAGTTCACGACCAAAACCGCCATCTAAGATTTTCATAAAGTTAAGTTATATTAAATAAAACGGCTGATTATAGAGAAACTCTTAAAAGATTTAATGCTTGAATCCTCCAAACAATATCTTTATTTCAGCTAATGAAAATTCATTTTTCTAATAACTCATGCTGATATAGCGTTGTTTGAACAATAATGTTGAATTTCAAAAAAGCGTTTTTTACATATGCTCCGTTATTACGCACTCTTCTCTCAGCCAGAGGGATAACAAATAATAGAGGAATGCATACGGTGTTATCTTTGATTAACCCTATACAAATTGTCGTCAGCATATTCAACAAATAGATAATGCACTATCCCCCAATCACGAATGATTCCGCGCTATCCCATTAAAAATTTTATTGATTCAATATGCTGAAAATGCAGCTCAACGCAGAGTCATCTTGTTTTGATCGAATCATGCCTCCTGTGCTTAATCTCTAATTGGCATTTATTTTGCTTATCAGTAATACGGTTTTAAAAATTCGTAATACTAGGCGGACAAGCGATATGGGATATGTTGCAAATGAACTCAACCAAAAAAATAAGCTGATTCTGGGCTTTTGCTCATTTCTTATTCCAATTTTGATTTGGTGTGCAGTCAGTTATCTACCGTTTATTTGGCATCCTCAAGTCCAAATTACCGACTCTGGCAGCGTGCCTTATTTGCAAGTCGACAGTCGGGTGGATAAAGCGCTGTTCTATAATGAAGCACAAAATGCAGTCAATCATGGCGATGCGCCACCTGAAGGCAAATTAGTCAACCCGATTTATTTACCTGCACCCGATGAAGTTGCAACGGCGCTCATCACTGCATTTACGACGGCACCTGTACAACCCGATGCTCCGTGGTTTCATCAAAGCCTCTGGCATAGTATTAAACTGGTTTTTACCGCATTTTTCTTGTCTTCCCTGATTGGTATTCCCTTAGGGATTTTGTGTGGTTTCTCACTCAAGATTTCAAAACTGACCGAACCTTTTGTCGAGTTCTTCCGTTATTTACCTGCCCCTGCATTCGGTGCACTTGCGGTTGCCATCTTGGGTATTAATGATGCGCCGAAAGTCGCGATTATTGTGATCGGAACGCTGTTTCAACAAATTTTAATTATTGCTAATACCACACGTATGGTCGACCGTGGACTGATAGAAGCAGGTTATACCCTTGGTACCAACAAAATGAAAAGTCTGTTTCATGTGGTGATTCCCGCTGCCCTGCCAGATATTTACCGAGATTTACGCGTGCTCTTGGGCTGGGCATGGACCTATTTAATTGTGTCTGAATTGATTGGTACGACCTCAGGCATCACATGGTTTATAACCCAACAAGCACGCTATCAAAACTTTGACAATGTCTATGCTGCTATTTTGATTATTGGGGTCATTGGACTGGTCTGTGATGTCATTTTAATGAAATTGGGCGAACGACTGTTCACATGGAAAGCAGGAGCAAAATAATGAATACAACGACAAATGATGGTGCAAAACAGTATTTTGAACAAATCTATCAACGCCCTGTAATTCTGGAGGCAAAAAAGCTCACGCAAGTGTTTCAGCATGGTAAGACCCAACGCACCGTCTTGAATCAACTGGATTTAAAAATTCATAAGCGTGAATTTATTTGTGTGATTGGTCCCTCGGGTTGTGGCAAATCCACTTTTAGCCGTGTCGTCGCGGGACTTGACCCGTATCACAGTGGAGAACTCCTCGTCGATGGTCAGCCGATTACAGGCCCTAGCCCAGAACGTGGTATGGTCTTTCAAGGTTACACCCTATTTCCATGGAAAACTGTCAAAGAAAATGTGATGTTCGGTCCGCTCATGAAAGGCGCAAGCCATGCCTCTGCAGAAGCGCATGCACGTGAATGGATCAATATTATTGGCTTAGAAAAATATGAAAACCAATACCCACATCAACTGTCGGGTGGTATGAAACAACGCGTCGCGATTGCCCGCGCCTTGGTCAATCAACCGAAAATTTTACTGATGGATGAACCTTTTGGGGCGCTCGATCCACATACACGTCAGAAAATGCAAAAGCATCTCATGGATTTATGGCAGAACATCGACATCACTATTGTTTTTGTCACGCATGATATGGATGAAGCCATTTTACTGGCAGATCGAATTGTCGCGCTAAAAGCTAATCCAGGGGAAATTAAAGAAATTATTGAGGTGGATTTACCGCGACCACGCAATGCGGAACTGATGCTTACGCCCGAATTTAAACGCTTACGCGAGCATGTCGATGCCTTGGTTCATGCGCAAGAAGAAGAACTAGATCCTGCTTTAGAGGAGCTACCAAAAATTCCACGTATGACACAAGTCAGTACACACAAATAAGACGCTCATAAATAATCATAACCTTTGGGACGACCCAAAGCGTTGAACAAGACGTTGGACGACCAACTTTTGGTGATGATCATGCAAAACGATTATGTATTACCACTGGTAGAAATTTCAAAACTCAACAGCCCACATTTGGAAGAGCGTTTATCTGTTGCGCAGGCACTCGATCAAGCCTGTAAAGAGGTCGGCTTTCTATATTTAAAAGGTGAGCAATTCCAACCCGAACTATTCCAAAATTTATGTCGGATCAGTGAGCAATATTTTGCTCGTGATGAGCCAAGTAAAATGCAGCACTACATTGGTTTTTCCGAAAATCATAGCGGCTATGTTCCCATTGGAGAGGAACAATTTGTCAAAAATGTCTATGACCTGAAAGAGTCCTATGATGTGAATTATGACTATTTGGGGACACAACAACGGCGCCCTTTAGTGGGACCGACCCAGTGGCCTGAAGATGCAGAATTTAAACAGCATGTATCTCAGTATTATCAACATCTAAAAGATATTGGTCAGCAATTGTTCAAGTGTTTTGCTTTAGCCCTAGGCTTGAAGGAAAACTATTTTGATGCACATATTGCCCATGCACCGAGTCAACTGCGACTGATTCATTATCCGTTCAATCCGCAGGCACAAGACCAAGAAGGTATGGGAGCACATACCGATTATGAATGTTTTACCTTACTCCTTCCGACCGCTCCCGGTCTACAAGTGCTGAATAAACAAGGGGAATGGATCGATATTCCCTTACTCGAAAACACACTGGTAATGAACATTGGGGACATGATGGAAATTCTGTCCAATGGGCGTTATTTGGCCACCAAACATCGAGTCAAAAAAGTTCAGCAAGAGCGCTACTCATTCCCGCTGTTTTTCTCTTGCGATTATGACTATGTAATTCAGCCAGTGATTGAGACAGATCAACCGAAATATGCCCCTTTAAGTGGCGGAGAACACTTGTTTAACCAAACAGCTCAAACCTTTCATTATTTAAAAGAAAAAGTCGCATCTGGCGAAATTGTACTCAACAATGCCCGCCCTTTGTATTCCTTCGGTCTGAATGAGCATAAGGAAAAATGATGAATTTAATCGATTTATGTACAGATTTATCAACAAAACTCTTACCAACAGATATAAGCACTGTAGAGCTGCCTTTGGAATTGCTCGGTGCTTTCCGACGCAAAAGCATTAGTTTTTTTAATGGCCAAACGGATGAGAAAACCATCGTCTATTGGTTTCAATCTCAATCTTTTACCATTGATTTAAGACTGAAAGATCTTGAGCTTACTCCAGTATTACAACGTCAGGGTTGGCTTGGACAAACCTTGTGGAATAAACAACAGCAAGTCTTATCTTGGCAAGTCGATTCAAATTCCAATTACCAAAATCACATTCAATGGCCAGAACCTGCAACCGTCCATTGTATTGGCAACTGTATTTTGGAATTCTCTCCGAGCAATGCCTATGTGGAGGATTGGCGTCAACAAGCCAGTCAAGGGCTTTACCTTGGATTACGTTTAGAAAAAGCAGTTCATCTTGAATCGAATACTCCAGTTCAACTGGATGCAGGCTTAATTATTTGTGGTGACTTGGTGGCTTATGCACAGTCTCGACTGCCACAAAATCAGCAGGCTATTCAACCATTTAATGACCTAGTACAAGCACATCAAGCAGGTGTTGATTTAGAGCACATCAATCAATTTGAAGTTTCCGTGGGTTCGTTATCTTCTGGTATTCAATACTCTACCCAAAACCATCGCTTGCAGCAGCCCTTTTCACTCCAAGGCTTCGAATACATTGGTGAAAATCAGCTTAAGCAAGTCAAAGAAATTGAAGGTGAAACCTATGCCTTATATTTCAAGGTCGACATCTATCAACCCCTTTATCAATTCCAAACGCAAACCTCTACAACAGCAGCCAGTCAAACTTGGCTCACACAAGAAGCTGAGCATCTGTTACATCATGCTCAAGCAACCTATTAAGCAGGTGATTTCTTGATTGCATTCATTTACTTAAGCATAGCGATTATTGCTGAAGTGATTGCCACTTCAGCATTGAAAGCCTCACAAGGTTTTAGTGTTCTTGTCCCTTCTTCAATTACAGTCGTGGGCTATGCGATTGCCTTGTATTTTCTGTCTTTAACTTTAAAAACCATTCCTATGGGCATCGCTTATGCCATTTGGTCGGGTGCGGGCATTATTTTAATTTCATTGGTGGGATGGTTTGGCTTTAAGCAGCAATTGGACGTACCTGCACTAATTGGTTTGGCGCTAATGATTTCAGGAATTCTGGTCATTAATATCTTTTCACAAAGCACCCATCTTTAATATAAAAATAGCATGACCGGAACATCGTCATGCTATACCACCAAACCCAAAAGCCCAGAATATTTCTGGGCTTTTTCTCGTATAAATGGCTTATTTCAATCCTTCGATTAATGCAGGATAAATTAAACCATCGACATTCATTTCAGTTTTATAAATACCATTACTGACATTAAATTTATTCACATGATAAGTCGAACCATAAATGGAATCGAAGCCTGAACCTTTGGTAAACACTTTCTTGTTTGCGGCTAAATCCAGTAAATGTGTTCCACCAATAAATTGTTCATATTGCTGAGGATCTACGCCAACACGATTCGACATAATCTTGACTGCATCTGCATGGGTTGCAGGGTCATTAATATATTTCACGGTTTTATCCCAAACCTGAATTAATTTCGACCACTGTTCTTTGTTGGCAGCCAAATGGCTCATATTCACGGTCAGCGTGTCATAAATCAGACCCGGTTTATCTTTTGAAGTATAAATAATTTTAGACCCAGCAACCGATTTTAATGCCTGATTGGCAACGGGTTGCCATACTGCAATCGCATCTACAGCATTACTCGCAAAAACTTGCGGCAATTCATTGGTCATTGAATTGACCAGTTTCACATCCGACAATGGAATTTTGGCATCATCCAAAGCCGTGGATAATAATAGATGATCCACCAGCCCTTTTTCAGTCGCAATCGATTTCCCTTTTAAATCTGCAATGCTATTTATGCCCTCTTTGGCAATAATCACGTCATTCCCTGCGGAATAATCGGTTGCCATAATCATGATGCCTTTGGTTCCCCCCGATGCTGTAACCAAATTATCGCCATTGGTCACCAAAACCGCATCTAACTGGTTCGCTGCAAATGCCGAAAGTGATGCTGAATAATCAAACCATTTAAATTCGACATTTAAACCCGCCTCTTTTAACCAGCCTTTTTCAATCGCAACTTGCCATGCTACAAAACCCGGCCAGTCACTATAACCAATGGTCATTGCCTGTGTTGCTGCTGTTTCAGTCTTGTTTTCCGCTTCTGGTACTTTGGCGGTATTGTCACAACCCGAAAGTAAAATACCCGCAACCACTGACATTGATAACACTGCTTTTTTCATCATTTTCAGATTCCCCTTAGATTATTCAATATTTTGTGGAATCGGTGGCATCACCGCATCCATGAGTTCAAGGTGTCCGTTAATGACCCCTTTCAGAGTAATAAATTGTTGGCTCATTAACTTTAATTCGGTACTTTTGCCCTGCATCAGCATCACTTCCATAATTTTTTGCTCATCCAGTTGAATATGCAGCGAGCTAATCACTTGTTCTAAATATTGCTGTTGTAGATCCATTAACTGCACCCGCAATGGCATAGAACTAGCGTCATACAGCAAGGTCAATGTACCGACCATGACCGAATTTTGCCGCTCTTCTTCTGCAATTAAGTGCTTGTGAATCATGTCTACAATGGCTTGCGAGCGGCTTTCATAGCATTGATCAACAATTTTCTGATCCAGTGCGCTTAAAGTACTCTCAGGTACCGTGACACTGATTCGGGCAAGTTTAGGTTTAGCCACAATTTACTTCCGCAATGATTCAGGATGATGAGGGTCTTGCTTGACATAAAAGCCCGCGCGAATGCTAATCAGCTCAAGTAAAAACTGCTTAAAAAGCTGTGCCTTTTTCTTATCTTTTTGATGTAGCTTTTGCATCCGCGGCTCCTCTTTGGTATTACCAAATTCGAATTTTGTATTACTCGAATAAAAGCAGAAAGCGTGCCAATTTGATGGAGGATATTTACGGTTTTAAGGACTGAAAAAGCTTATTCTTTGTGCAGAAAATTTAATCTTGTGCTAATTCAGGGCAAGACAAAGCATTAGACATAATTTGAGATTTCTTTGATTAGATTCAACTTTCCATTTTTATGTAATATCATGTGCTTATAAAAAACTTACGTATATTTAAAGATGAACAACAAACTCTATTATTGGGCTGAAAATTTAGAAAACTATAGTGCTTACAATGAAGAAGACTATGACCAAGTTATAGAAATAAAACGATTGAATTTTTTTATTGGTAAGAATAATGCAGGAAAGAGTCGGTTTTTAAGGTCTACTTTTACATCCAACACTAAATTCCACGATATTAACTTTATATCGTTAAATGAAGAAATAACCAAACTAAAAGAGGCTGTTACTGAAGTTCACCCTGGAAATATAGGATTTCAAAATCAATATGGAGGTAACACCAGAGAAGAATTATTAAAACTAATTGAAGAACTCATAACCCCCCAAAAAACTCCATCACCACTTAATTTCAAAAAATTAATAGATGTAAACATACCTAAAATCCGAACATTTTATGATATCCATAATAGAGAAAAATTTAATTTAATCTTAGAAGACTATCATTTAAATTCTTGCAAGTTTTATGATAAATACTCTTTTGAAGGAAAATTTTATGTCCCTATCCTGCGAGGAATGCGTCCAGTTTCCGAAATTGAAAATAAGCAACCCTACATTGAACGTGCACAGAAAGACTATTTTCAGGATCAAGCAAAATACAATTCATCTAATATTATTACAGGTGAGTCCCTTTATCATGAATTGAAAATTCATTTACTTGGTGAACCTGAACAACGTGAAATTATTAAAAATTATGAGGCAAAACTGAGTCAATATTTCTTTGATAATGAAACTGTTACACTCATACCAAAGCATGACCAAGATATTGTCAATATCAAAATTGGTATAGAAAATCAGTTCCCTATTTCACAACTTGGAGATGGATTACAACAAGCAATTATTTTGACCTATGAAGCTTTTATAAAAAGACAAGATGCGGAAGGTAATGAACAAATTCATGCATTTTTTATTGAAGAGCCTGAATTACACATGCATGCAGGTATGGTTCGTCAGCTTATGAATTTCTACTTAAATGAAACCAGTCACTACTATTTCTTTACGACTCATTCCAATCATCTATTAGATATGGCTGATGAATCCGATAAAGTTATCATCCAAAAGTTTGTCAAAGAGCTAAATCTATCTGATCCATCTAAGTTTGATTTTAAAATTTATCGTTGTGACCGTGATCGAGACCTACTTGCTTCTTTAGGGGTTAAACCCTCTTCTGTTTATTTAGCTAATTGCACAATTTGGGTCGAGGGCATTACTGACCGTCTCTATATCACTAAGTATATGGAGAAGTATCTAAGTGAACTAAAAACATCCAATGAAAAGTTATATAAGAAATACCGCCGCTTTATGCCAAATTATCACTATACCTTTGTGGAATATGCTGGCAGTAATCTAGTGCATTGGTCTTTTAGTGATAATTATGTAGATCATCTAGATGACAAAGGTTTAAGTGCAAAAGCAGTTGCAAGTGAAATGCTTTTGATCGCTGATGGTGACATCTATACAAAAACCGAACGTGTAAAAGCACTATAAACTGAATTAAATAAAGAGAACTATTTCATTCTAAAATGTAAAGAAACTGAAAATACATTACCTAAAGATTCTATTATTCGCGTAGCAAAATCTAAATTTTCTCGTATGAAAGAATCCACAACTCAAAGCTATGATATTGCGCTCATTGATCAAATTTCAGAGGAAAATTATTTTGACCATGCAGAGGATGGCATTGGCAAGTTGATTGATGCACAAATCAAAAAGCCAAAATCTACATCTTCCAAAACTGCATTTGCTGATGGTATTGGTGTTGGAACTATTAAATACAAGTTAGATTTTTGCCGAGAAATTATTAAAGATTTTGATGAAAACCCTGATTGGCAACCCACTCCTAAAGCGACTGAGCTTTGCGAACGAATTTTCAAGCATATAGAAAAATGTAATCGCTAAAACTATTGAGCACCCTAACCCCTCTCCTAAAAGAAAGGTTAGGGAAATGAATCTAAGCCACAGGCGCCAATGTAAACAACACTTGCCCCGTTTTCACAGTTTGCCCTTTTTCAATGGTAATGGCTTCAACTTTCATGCGTTCAGGTGCCAAAATTGGAATCTCAATTTTCATGGCTTCTATCACCGCCAAAGTCGCTCCTTCTTCAACCACATCACCCATCTGACATTCAATTTTCCAAATCGAACCGGGCATGTGCGATTCCACGGCACAACCACCATCTGGAATTAACACGGCTTCACCATCATCCACCGTATCTAAGCTTTCAGACACATATTCTGCCAAGCCAGCTTCATGCCAACGACGGCGCTCGGCTTCAAAATTACTTTGTTGGATATGCTTGAATGCCTGAATGGTTTCAGCATTGTCCTGCAAGAATTGGTTATAGTCTTTTAGGTTCAATACACCATCTTCTACGCGAAGGTTTAAACGTCCTGCTTTAAAATCTTCACGCATCTGCATCAATTCCGCTTCAGACACTTCATAGAATTTAATCTGGTCGAAAAAGCGCAGCAACCACGGTTTACCCTCTTCAAAATTGGCATTCTTACGGTATCGACTCCACATTTGCGTGGTTCGTCCCACAAACTGATAACCGCCCGGGCCTTCCATACCATACACGCACATATAAGCACCGCCAATGCCCACGGCATTTTCAGGTGTCCACGTCCGCGCAGGGTTATATTTGGTAGTGACTAAACGTTGCCGCGGGTCTAAAGGTGTTGCCACTGGTGCGCCCAAATACACATCGCCAAGCCCCATCACCAAATAACTGGCGTTATAGACCACATCTTTCACCGCCTGTTTCGAGTCTAAACCATTAATACGGCGAATGAACTCAATGTTATCTGGGCACCACGGTGCATCGGCACGCACGATTTGGCTATAACGTTCCGTTGCCAATTGGGTTTGCGAATCTTCCCAAGCCAAAGGCAAATACACTGTCCGCGATGGCACCTGCATTTCGGCAATATTGGGCAATTGTTCTTCTGCCACTTCAAGCAACCGCAATAAGTCAGTTTGATCCAATACCAAACAATCATAATGAATTTGTAGCGAGCGAATGCCCGGAGTTAAATCAATAATACCCTTGATATTTTGCTCTTTCATCCATTGCATTAAGGCATGAATACGGAAACGTAGATTCAAATCCAACACCAACTCACCATATTCCACCAACAGGTAATGATTCCCCGCAGGACGATAGACCACATCAGGGCGAATACTATCCCCCTTGACCATATCCAAAACTACATGGTTTAAAGTGATCGGCTCGGGTTGTACTGCTTGCTCATAGTGAATGCTTTCAGGTGATGCTGCATCCAGCATGGCTTGATAGCCTTGATTGAGCTGCTTGGCTTGATGATAGCTCACAGGAATAAATTTGACTTTATCCCCTGCTTTTAGTTGTCCCAACTTCCACAATTCAGAGTGAATCACCACTGCTGGACAGACAAACCCGCCTAGGCTCGGACCATCTGGTCCTAAAATAATCGGCATATCGCCTGTGAAATCAATCGCCCCAATTGCATACGCATTGTCGTGAATATTGGATGGATGTAAGCCCGCCTCACCACCATCTTCACGTGCCCATTTAGGTTTTGGTCCAATCAGACGAATGCCTGTTCGGCTTGAGTTAAAATGAATTTCAAACTCATGCTCAAAGAAAGTTTCAATATCCTGATTGGTGAAAAAGTCAGGTGCACCATGTGGCCCATACATCACCGCAATTTCCCAATTCGAATTAAATGCAGGAATTTGCTGCTGATTTAAAGCGTTCGCAGGCTGATCAGTAAATGCTGTGATCGGCAACATATCACCGACCAATAAGTTACGCCCTGCATGACCACCAAATTGACCTAAGGTAAATGTGGCTTGAGAACCTAAATATTCAGGAACTTTAAAGCCACCTTTGACCCCAATATAACTGCGGCAACCTGTGCTGATTTTGCCACATTTTAATATTTGTCCTTTCTTCACATTCACGGTTTGCCACATTGGAATACTTACGCCATCCAGTGTGCTTGGCATCTCACCGCCTGTGAGGACAATTTGACTGTCGCAATGAAATTTTAAACTCGGACCTTGCAGCGTGCATTCCAAACCCGCAGTATTCTTCTCATTCCCCAACAGTTGATTGGCAACATTCAAAGAAAATGGATCAATTGCCCCTGATGGCGGGACTCCCACATCCCAATACCCCAAGCGCCCTGTAACGTCCTGAATCGAAGTTTGGATACCAGCTTGCAGTACCTCAATTTTTTGAGTTTTCCAAGTGAAACTGTTTAAGAACCGTGTGGTTTGCGTGCCTGCTTGGAACACCTCTCCCGCCACAATATTCTGTAAATATTCTAAATTGGTTTCAATTCCTACCACTTGGGTATTGGCTAAACTGGCTGTCATGGCTTGCATCGCGGCATCACGATCTGTAGCAGTCACAATAATTTTGGCAATCATTGGATCATAATAGGAAGATACATTTGAGCCTGTTTCCACCCAAGTTTCGACCCGACAATGTGGATCAAATTCAACTTCAGTTAAAAGTCCTGCACTCGGCTGAAAGTTTTTAATCGGGTCTTCGGCATATAAGCGCACTTGAATGGAATGCCCTTTAGACTGTAAAGCCGTAGTCGGTGCAACCCAGTCGCCACTGGCTAAAGTCACCATCCACTCTACCAAGTCCACAGCATAAACCTGTTCAGTCACGCCATGTTCCACTTGTAAACGGGTATTCACTTCCAAAAAGTAAAACTCTTGGGTATCGGTATCCATCACAAATTCAACTGTACCCGCAGAACGGTATTGCACCGATTGCATCAGTTGAATAGCGACTTGTTGCAGATAATCACGTTGTTCATCCGACAAATGTGGTGCAGGTGTTTCTTCAATCACTTTCTGGTTACGGCGTTGTACCGAACAATCGCGTTCGCCCAATGCCAAGACCTGACCGTTGCCATCGCCAAAGATTTGCACTTCAATATGACGGGCATTTTGCACAAATTTTTCTAAATATAAGCCTGCATCTTTAAAGTTGGCTTGTGCAAAATAAGATACTGTTTGATACGCATCTTTAAGTTCTTCGGCATTCCAAACCAAACGCATGCCTATACCACCACCACCAGCGGTACTTTTCAGCATCACAGGATAACCAATCTTTTCTGCTTCTACCAAAGCCTCGGCTTCATCTGCCAACAGACCACTACCCGGCAAAAGTGGCACTTGGCTCTGAATTGCCAATTCACGCGCGGTATGCTTTAAACCAAAATTACGCATTTGTGCAGAAGTCGGACCAATAAAGGCGATTCCTGCGGCTTCACATAGGTCACAGAACTCGGCATTTTCCGATAAAAAACCATAACCCGGGTGAATCGCTTCGGCCCCTGTTTGCTGTGCAACTTGTAAGATTTTTTCGATATTTAAATAGCTTTGACTGGCAGGTGCAGCGCCAATACACACGGCTTCATCCGCCATGGTCACATGTAAAGAATCACGGTCAGCTTCGGAATACACAGCAACCGACTGAATCCCCAATTTTTTCAGGGTACGGATCACTCGACAAGCAATCGCGCCACGATTCGCAATTAATACTTTATTAAACATGCTACTTACTCCGCTGCTTCACGAACAATCAGTTGGATTGGCGTTGGGTTATAGGCATTACACGGATTATTCAATTGCGGGCAATTCGAAATCAGCACAATCAAATCCATCTGTGCTTGAACTTCCACGTATTTTCCTGCGGCTGAAATGCCATCCTCAAATTTCAAATGACCCTCTGGGGTGACGGGCACATTCATAAAGAAATTAATATTGGGACCAATATGGCGCACATTTAGACCATGTTTTAACGCGACAGGATGTTTGGCCAAGGCATACATAAAATTATTGCGGCAGCTGTGCATAGGGTAAGTGTCATGGGCATAACGCACGGTATTACTTTCACAAGAACATGCACCACCCAAAGTGTCATGTCGACCACAGTTATCATCGTGGATGATCGCCATTGGGCGTGCCAAGTTACTGTATAAGGTGGTGCCTTTTTCTAAATAAATCTGGCGATTCATGGCCAAAGTGTCGGTTGCGCTATAACGTTCTTCTGGATTTTCAGCACTGATAAATAAAGTATCGACTGCCTGATTGCCTTCTAAATCGACAATGCGGAAATATTGCCCTTTTTGGACTTCGCACATCCATGCTTCCCCCGCAGGACACACTTCACTTAACACTGTTTTTTCAAAGTTTTGTAATACTGTCATGACTGTTCTCCCGTATTCTTAGCAAGCATCAGATAATGCGAAATAACGTACATTGTTTTGGAACGCACGCTGGTTTTGCGCACATGAATCACGGCAAATATCATGTTCATGCAAAGGATTGGCTTTAAACAGGGAAAGTTGAATGTCCGCTGGTTGATAAACTGGGTGCTGATCTAAAGCATGTGGTGCAGCAGACAAGCAGACTAAGCAATCCATTTCAAAGCGTAGTTCAATCACTTGATCGGTATTGTCAGTGCCTACATAAGCGAGTTCGCCTGTATCATTGGGCGCCACTTTGGAAAATAGATTGAGCGTGGCACTTAAATCGGCTTGTCCTAAAGAAAATTTCGCCATTTCCACCAATAAACCATCTACACCACTTTGATACATGGCATTGCGTGCAGCTTGAAAGTTTTGCTGACCATATTGTGCTGCGATCTGTTCTGCACGGCTTGCACCACATAGCACATCGTTCCAACCGTGTTCATCAGTAACGATGGAAGCCATGACACGTCCAAGGTCTGAATACAACACATGACCTGAACTTAAATAGGCGGTATGTTGCCCTTTCAGACTGTCTGGCATATTAAAACGCTCTAATTTATCGGCAGCATTAACACAGAACAGTGAAACATTGGCATGTTTAGAAAGTGCTTTAAAACGGAGAATTGCGCCTTTTTGAATACGTCCCGACCAGTGATGCCCGCCTTGCAAGACTTCAGTCCATAGTGTTTGGTTATTGTGATATTGCTGTAAGCCCATTGCTGTTACCTCTTCGGTGGATTCGCATGACCTCCCGGGCTTTTATCCCTCCGTGTAGTTCTTTCGAACCGTGAACTCTCGGTCTCAGACATACGCGTGCGTATCGGAACCCTAGTTCACTTTTTCATAGCAATGATTAAGCAAAGGCTGTGCCAATTTAGTATTACGGTTTTTATCATTCGTAATACTATTTTTGAGCGAAGATGATGCAAAAATAAAAAAAGGTGCTTTTTTGCACCAGAAACAAGGCAATTTCAAAAATAAATACGAAACAAATAGAGAATCTACTTTTTATTAACTCATTTCACAAATATATTGCACACCATCGCGTCCCTGACGTTTTACTTCATACAATGCCTGATCTGCCATTTTTAGCCAATCCGTCGTAGAACCTGCTGCGGCTGCCGAAGAAATCCCAATGCTAATACTCATCCGAAAATCTGGATTAATCGGTAAGCGAAAATGCCGTACTTTGTCCAAAATGGTTTGTGACAATTGCATGATTTCTTGCGAGCTGCTGTCCATCACAATCACAGCCAACTCATCACCACCGAATCGGGCAGGAATATCTTTACTTTGAATCGATTCTCTTAAGATATTAGAAAGCTCAATCAGGACATAATCTCCCATTTCATGTCCATAGGTATCATTAATGTCCTTAAAATGATCCACATCGATTAACATTAAATGAGCCGTACTATTTCCACGTTGTGTCTGTACAAAAGTGCTGGCTAAACGCTGCTCAAACAAACGGCGGTTGGGAATATGCAACCGTGGATCCATTAAGGCAATCCGTTCAAACTGTCGATTTTTCTGACTTAAATTGGTAGAGAGCTTCCGAGATAAAATACTTAAGGCAATTAAATATAAGGTTGCCAATGGAATGGTGAGCCACACTGTATGTGGGCTAAAAGTTAAGGTCAGCGGCATACCAACCAACAACCAGATGCCAATCAAGGATACGGTAAATCCTAAAATTGAAGGTGCTAAAAGTTTCCACCCTCCTGCCGCATAACGGTCTGCAATAAATACCGCCAGAATAATAAAAGATGGCATTGGACTTAAGCCCATTACCCCAATCCAAGCGCCTCCGAACATGGTGTCTAGAATCAAACTGGTTTGTTCTGATTTCACAGGATCGCTGGATCTTCGACTGATTAAGAAGGCAACGCTTGGCCAAACAAAAGCATTCACTGCCAATAAAATGAAATAGCCACTTTCGTAATGCATATCCCGTAATACAGAAAAAATAGGGAAAAAACACAAGATCGTTCCAAGCTGTCGCATAATAAAAATTCGCTTGAGGAATTTTTTCGTTCGCGTTTGTAATAATTCTTCATCAGGAACAATGTAAGACATATTTAACTAATGCCAAATGAGAATGGTTTCCTCTAATGTAGCAAATTTTATTCCCTAATTTATCCCTATCATTTAAAAAAAGTTGATATTTCTCATTTTTTGAGACTAGAACTAATTGTTCTAGATTTTATTAGCCGATTGCTGGAATTTAAGGTTCTAAATAAAAGACTTCCATAAAATACCAAACGCACAAATGTAAATCATTACACTTGTGCGTAGCTCATGATGATCGGCGGATAAAAGATTATTTTATTTTTGCTCTTGCTGAGCTTTAAAACGTGATAATGCCGTGACTGCAATTGCCGAAAGAAGAATTCCCGGAGCACTTGCCACCAAAATACCCGTTGTACCCAAACCCAAGGCTAAAATTTTACCTGTCAGTAATGGCCCCGTCATTGCCCCTAAGCGCCCCAAAGAAATTGCACTGCCTACACCTGTGACTTTACCCGCGCCTGAATAAAAGATTGGGGAAATACCGTATAAGATCGATTGGCCACCCGTAGAAAAAATCCCTCCAAGAACACCAGCAACAATTAATACAGCAACCACTTTACTGGTAAACAGCAACAATAGCGCGACAAATAAACCTGAATAGATAATCACCGCCATCTGCCATAATTTCAAACGATCTAACAAGTAACCAAAGCAAAGCGTACCAATCACAGCGCCTACCTGAAACACCAACATCACTAAAAATGCTTGCTGCTTTTCTAAGCCTTGTTCCATCAGCAAGTTCGGTAACCAGCTAATTAAAATATAGTTCACCATCAAGGTAAAAAAGAAACTCACCCAGAGTGGTAAAGTCTGTTTAAATTTTTGCTGCTGAAATAATACTTCAGTCATTGCAGGGACAGGTGCTAGGTCAGCATTTTCGACAAGCATCGTTTGCTTCGGTTTATCTTTTAAGATAAATGCCATAAATGGAATCAATACCAATGGGCTGATCCCACCAATCAGGAACAATGTCTGCCATGGAATATCTTTAAAATAAATCGCAAGACCTGCCACAAAAATGGCACCTACAGGCAAACCGCAATACATCAAACTGTTTAATTTTCCGCGGTTAGCTTCCGTGGCTTCATCACCGACCACTGAAATCATGGTTGGCATTGCTGCACCCAAACCTAGCCCCGTGAAAAAGCGCGCGAGATATAAAACTTCTACATTTGGTGCGATTGCTGTAATACTAAAAAACACCCCAAAGATCGCAATAGACAGCATCAGGACTTTCTTTTGCCCTAAATAATCAGCAAAGCGTCCACCAAAGAATGCGCCAAACAGCATGCCAAATACACCAAGGCTAAATACATAGCCCATTTGTACTTGATCTAAACCAAAGGTTGCTGCGATTCCTTTTGCTGCAATACCGGGGGCTTGTAGGTCGAAACCTTCAAAAAAAGCCACCCAAAAACACAAAAATACGATGAGGAATTTCTGCATTTTTCCCGTGTTTGTTTGAGCCATAATTGATCTCCATCAATAGTTTGCAAGTTGGCTAAAACTTGTAGGGCTATTTTGAAAGGTATCACTGGCGAGAAATAGCACGACAATGGTCGGGATTGCTTCAAGGTATACAACATCAAACCTATTAAATAAGACCTGAACCATATAATTAAATGAATAAATAGAATTTCAGACCAAATTATTTATATAAATTTCAATATCTTAATATTTAACTAGTTTTAGGCTATCGAACGATCAGAACTGACTATACTTTTCTTTTTTTCTCTAAAATTGGTAATACATTGCATCTCTTTAGTTGAACTCTACTTTTATTATTCAAATTCATCGTATACTCGAATAAGTCATCAATTTTAATAACTTAAAGATAATGAGCTTTAACGTAAAAGAAGTCGCACAGCTTTTAAAACAAGCCAAAGAAAATGAAAAACCATATGTATTCTTTACGGGTGCTGGTTGCTCAGTGAAAGCAGACGTTCCAACTGCAACAGAACTCATTCAAGAGATTTGCAAGAAATTCCCAATCCAAGTCAAAAATATTGATCCAGAAAAAGACAAGTACAATTACGGCAAGTATATGTCTGCTTTAGATAAATCTGAGCGTAGGGAATTACTTAAGCCACACATTATCGACAATAAAAAAATCAATTGGGCACATATTGCTCTCGCTTGCCTTATGCAAGGTGGATATATCCAACGTGTTCTAACCTTTAATTTTGACAGCATACTGTCACGCCCTTGTAATCTTCTAGGCTTACACCCTTCTATTTATGATTTTGCAACTGCCAACCCACATCTTTATCATTTAATTAATGATCCGTCTATTGTTCACTTACATGGGCAAGGGACAGGATTTGTTCAACTGAATACGCGAGAAGAAACACTAAAGCATACCGAAAAATTGGGAGATTTTATTGCTTCAACTTTAAACTCAAATCCAAGTTTATTTATTGGCTATAGTGGTAATGCAGACGAATTTTTCCCCCTACTCGAGAAAAAATATTCAGAACAACATCGTTTAATTTGGACAGGGCGGAAAGATAATCTTGATTTAATTGAAGTAGAGCCAGTTAAAGGTTTTTTAAAAAAGAATAATAATTTAACACATTATATTGGCGGTATTGATGCTGACGACTTCTTAATCCAACTAGCAAAAGAACTTGAATGTTTTCCACCAGAGCTTTTTTCTAATCCTTATAGGTTCTTAAACCAACAACTTGAAAATATACAACCTTACCCATTGGGAGATGGATTAGATATCCTTGAGAATCTGACTGGATATCTAAAAGAACAAGCTAAAAAGCCTTTAAATAAAAGCTTATATACCGCTGTCATACATAAATATCCAAACAAAGAATCTACTCAGGGACTTGCTGAAAAAGCCATTGATGACATTATGTGGGCATATAATAAACAAGCAGTTATATTTTTAGAGAATCAGAATTTTAATGAATGCTTTCGAATTTATGAACAAGCCCTGTCAATTTCTGACAGTCATTTAGGATGTAATCTTAATTTTTCGGCTGCTAAATTAAACTTAGCGATTAATAACCCCCAAGAGTCTCATTTTTCTGATGCAATACAATATGCTGAAAGTGTCCTATTAAAATTTCCAAATAATTTAAATGCTTTGATAACTCATGCGAATGCTATTCTTGGATTAGCTCGTTTTACAAAAGATGATAAATTATTAAGTAAAGTAATCTCAATGTATGAAGAAATTTATCAAAATGATAACAATCATACCTATTATCTAGAAAACTTTGCTTTAGCACTTTCTGATTTAGGGAGTATTAAAGAAGATAAAAAATTAATCAAAACATCTTTTATATATTATGAGCAGTATTTAGCCCATCAAAAAAATGATATTCAAGTGCTAGAGAATTATATATCTGCTCTTTTCAATTATTACCACCTCGAACCAAATGAAGAGTTGCTTAATCGTAGTATCGAACTCATTCAGACAGTATTAACAAGTAAACCTAAGGATACCTATAACTTAGCTTGTTACTATTCATTAAAAAATAATCAAGAACTATGCAAAGAAAATCTACTGAATGCAGAAAAGCATAATACGCTACCTTCAAATCCACATAAACATCTTAGTGATGATCAAGATTTAAACAATATACGTCAAGAACAATGGTTCAGTAATCTTCTCGAACGTTTAAAAGAAAAAGAAGGAATAGCTAAAACCGCTTAAATAAAAAACCCGCTCTAAGGCAGGTTTTTTCAAATCAAATCTGCTTAAGCAGATTTCTTGGTTTGTGCATTCTTACGAATCGTAATCATCACCAACTGTATTGCTGCCGGCGTTACACCCGGAATACGACCTGCTTGTGCCAAAGTATCTGGACGCACATCTTTCAATTTTAAAGTAATTTCACGAGATAAACCTGAAACTACATCATAATCAAAGTCGGCTGGAATTTTGGTTTCTTCCAAACGCTTCATTTGCGCGACATCTTCATGCTGACGGTTAATATAACCTGCATATTTCACCGCGATTTCAATTTGATCACCCACTTGTGCAGAGACTTCAGAACCTGTGAGTTCTGCAATTTGAGCAAATGAAATATTCGGACGTTTGAGCAAATCAATCGCAGAACACTCTTTCGATAAATCCGCACCTGTCATTTCGACAAACTTTTTACCCATCGGGTTATTTGGTGCCGCCCAAAGGTGTTGTAAACGACCTGTTTCTTGCTCAACGGCTTCCATTTTTTCACAATAAGCCGCCCAACGTACATCATCCACCAAGCCCATTTCACGACCCACTGGCGTTAAGCGTTGATCCGCATTGTCTTCACGTAACATCAAACGGTATTCGGCACGTGAGGTAAACATACGGTACGGTTCTTTCGTACCTAGCGTAATCAAGTCATCTACCAACACACCCATATACGCTTCATCACGTTTTGGTGTCCATTGCTCTTGATCCCATGCACGACGCGCAGCGTTCAGACCTGCCAATAAACCTTGTGCACCCGCTTCTTCATAACCTGTCGTACCATTAATTTGGCCCGCAAAATACAGGTTATTAATGGCTTTGGTTTCTAAAGTAAATTTCAATGCTTGTGGGTTGAAGTAATCGTACTCAATGGCATAGCCCGGACGTAAAATATGCGCATTTTCCATGCCGCGAATCGAACGTACCAATTCAAACTGCACATCAAATGGAAGTGAGGTCGAAATACCATTTGGATAAAGCTCATGTGTATCTAAGCCTTCAGGCTCTAAGAACACTTGATGTGAGTCTTTATCCGCAAAACGGTGAATTTTATCTTCAATTGATGGACAGTAACGTGGACCCACGCCTTCAATGACACCAGTGTACATTGGTGAACGGTCTAAACCGCCACGGATAATGTCGTGGGTTTTTTCATTGGTATGAGTAATGTAGCAGTTGACTTGTTCAGGGTGCATAGATACATCACCCATAAATGACATCACAGGAGATGGGAAATCACCTGGTTGAGGAGTCATTACAGAAAAATCCACAGAACGCGCATCAATACGTGGTGGTGTACCCGTTTTTAAACGGCCTACAGGTAGATTCAACTCACGTAAACGGTGTGCGAGCGAAATTGATGGTGGATCACCTGCGCGACCGCCACTTGATTTTTCAAGCCCAACGTGGATTACACCACCTAAGAAGGTTCCCGCAGTCAGTACAACAGTTTTCGCATCAAAGCGAATACCCATTTGGGTCACAACGCCTTTTACAGTATCGCCGTCAACAATCAGATCGTCTGCTGCTTGTTGAAAAATATCCAAATTGGCTTGGTTTTCTAAAGTGTCACGAATCGCAGCTTTATAACGTACACGGTCAGCCTGCGCACGTGTCGCGCGTACTGCTGCACCTTTACGTGAATTTAGAATACGGAACTGAATACCACCTTTGTCGGCAGCCAATGCCATTGCACCGCCCAAAGCATCAATTTCACGGACTAAGTGCGATTTACCAATGCCACCAATGGCCGGGTTACAGCTCATCTGCCCTAAAGTCTCAATGTTATGAGTCAGGAGTAAAGTCTGTCGACCCATACGCGCCGCAGCAAGCGCTGCTTCCGTACCTGCGTGACCGCCACCGATAACAATGACATCGTAAACTTTAGGATAATGCATAGTGGTATAGAGAGAAATAAAAAGAATGACAGAGTACTATATCAAATTTTGCTGAATAAGTTGACCAAACAACTCAATTTTATTTTTAAAACATTTCCTATTGAATGTTGCATATCGCTACATAAACACTATTGAGCTGTCTAATAATGAAGCAATTTAACACAATTTTTCAGCACTTTTTACCTGATCTACACTGTTTTATTTTGGCTATTTTTTATTCTATTAAGGAGCGACATTAAAAATATAGGAACAAGGTACGCATCATGAATAAAAATATTCTACTCTCTGCTCTGCTCTGCGGTTTATGTCTTACTCCATTTGCGACTCAGGCAAATGATAAAGTTGAAACCACCTACAACGCGCAAAGATATATGCAGGTCTGTAAAGGAAAAACTCAAGGCGCTCCTGTCAGTTTTGCTTACCGTGGCATTATTTGGAATGGAACCTGCGAACCACAATTCTTTAGTACTCATAAAGCAGTGAAGGGAAATGAATCTGAATTAATGACAGCATGCCAAACCGATATGGCCGCTAAATCTGTCATGATCAACGGAATGGAAGTAAAAGGAAAATGTGCTTTAGGTTTCACTGCCCCTTATCCTAAATAAACTGCAAGTCATTCACAATTATCCCCTCTTTAAGTGGTTAAAGTGTTTCATCTTTGACCACTTTCCCTATCAAATTTTATGAGTGATAAACCGCTCAAATCATGCGTTAGCAACCAATAAAATCATAAATATGATGAGAACTGATTGGTCACGCTTTACAGTCATTTTGACCATAAAATCTACTTGTCATTTTTAAAATTGAAAAAACTCCAACTGAATCCACACTTGAAAATAACTTTTAAATAAAGTGAATATACAGCATAAAATTAATTTTAAACCTTAAAAAAAACAAAGGTTTATTTGCGAGAATAGATCATATAATTAAATTTCAAAAAGAGCTATCCATCACATTAATCATTCTGCATTAAAAATCAATGCTCCCCCACGTAAGCACGTAGCATTGTGCATAAATGTTATTTGCAACTTTTATAAATACATTATGATTAAAATGATTGTGTATCGCTTCGGCGAAAGACTCCTCACAAAAATAACCACAATCTCAATCAAAAACTCAGGATCGAGTTTTACTGATTTTAAAATTAAATTGATTTAACAATAGGAATAAAAATGGATTCAGGATTGATTACCGTTATTTTACCTCTCGCTTTAGCAATCATTATGATGGGCTTAGGTCTTGAGCTCACCCCGAAAGATTTCGCACGCGTTACCAAACAACCCAAAGCCGTGATGATTGCTTTATTTACACAATTGATCCTTCTTGTGGGTATTGCATTTTTACTGTGTAAACTTTTTGCACTTCCACCACTTCTGGCTGTTGGCGTCATGCTTCTTGCAGCTTCACCAGGTGGCACAACTGCCAATTTATATAGTTATCTCTTTAAAGGCGATATCGCATTAAACATCACCCTTACAGCAATTAACTCCGTGCTTGCAGCAGTAACCCTACCTTTAATTGTCAACTTCTCGATTCAGCATTTTGTTAATGATGGTCAACAAATCAATTTGCAGCTTGGGAAAATCATTCAGGTCTTTAGTATCATCATTGTGCCTGTTTGTATTGGTATGGCCATTCGTCACTTTGCCCCAAATTTCACACAGAAAATGCACCGACCTGTTCGCATTTTCTCCGTGGTGTTTCTAATTTTAATTATTGCAGCTGCATTTATTAAAGAAAGAAATAATATTGCGCAATATTTCACGCAGGTTGGTGGCGTTACCATTCTATTCTGCATAATTAGCTTAACACTTGGCTATGTATTACCACGACTCATTTCGGTAAACAGCGCGCAAGCACGTGCCTGTGCTTTTGAAATTGGAATACACAATGGAACACTTGCCGTCACCATCGCCATGACTGTGATTGGAAATACTACTGTAGCCATGCCTGCTGCGGTTTATTCTTTATTTATGTACTTTATCGCTGCGGGATTTGGCCCGTTGTTGAATAAATTAGAAGGAACACCAAAATCTGTTCAGGATGACAACCCAATCAACCTAGAATCTTAAAATAAAAAAAGGATGCTTCGGCATCCTTTTTACAGTTATATGAAAGTGTAGCTGTAAGTGCTGCTCTCAGTTACAATGTGCGTTTTAGAAAAGCAAAGTTTGGGTTATTCCGTGAAGTGGTTACAAATTCATATTACTGTTGATCAAGTACAAGTCGATTTTACAGAAACCTTATTAAGTTCTTTGGGCGCGGTTAGCGTGACTTTGGACGATGCTGAAAATCAAGACTTACTTGAGCCACTTCCAGGTGAAACACCACTTTGGAATAAAGTCATTGTGACGGGTATTTATGCGCAAGAAGATAATGAAGAAATTGATGTCGCTGCGTTAGAAACCTTCATTCGCGCACAAATGCCAGATGCTCCTTTGCGTAGTGAGTACTTAGAAGATCAAGTCTGGGAAAGATCTTGGATGGACTATTACGAACCCATTCAAATCAGTGAAAAATTCTGGATTGTGCCTGAATGGTTAGAGCCACCAGAAGCGGATGCGGTCAACATTAAACTGGACCCAGGTTTAGCTTTTGGTACAGGCAATCATGCAAGTACCTTCTTATGCTTACAATGGCTTGGCAAAACTGACCTTAAAGATAAAATCGTGATCGACTACGGATGTGGTTCGGGCATTCTTGGTGTTGCAGCCTTACTTTTAGGTGCGAAAAAAGTCTACGCTACAGATATTGACCCACAAGCGATATTAGCAACCCAACAAAATGCTGATTTAAATGGTGTGCTTGACAAAATTTTTGTGGGTTTACCTGATGAATTCAATGAAACCTTTGGCAGCCAAAAAGCCGATGTATTAGTGGCAAATATTCTAGCGGGCCCATTAATGGCTCTTGCGCCTGAGTTTGCAACTTTAACTAAATGTGAGGCAGAGTTCGCACTTGCAGGTGTAATTGAAGAGCAAGTTGCTGATGTTTCTAGCATTTACTCAGAATTTTTTGATATATTAGAAGTTGAAACACGTGAAGAAAACTGGTGCCGTATTTCAGGCAAACGCCACAAATCCTAACTATCTAATTTAAAAACTATGAGCGAAAAACAAACCAGCTGTCCTGAGTGTCTAACAATTTATCGAGTCTCCGTGGCTCAACTGACTGTTGCTCAGGGCATGGTTTGTTGCCCAAAGTGTTCAACTACGTTTAATGCTTTAACACATTTAATCAATCAGCCCTTTGGTCAGCTTGCAACCTACCCTGCATCGGATGATCATTTTGACTCATCTAATCAAGAGACTGACTTTCGCCATCAAATGTCCAACATTGCTTTTGAACATTCTTTGTCGAATCGTCAACAATTACTTGAAATTTTTGATCGAAAAATTGAACACTCCAATATTGACTTAAAAACGTATTTAAACAATCTCAATTATTTTAGTACTGATCCGATTGGAAACTTCCCTGCACTTAACCTTGCAGAAAAAGATGTAGAGCACAAACCACGTAGCCCTATCTATTATATGATGTGGGGCATCATTAATATTGCATTAGTTCTATTATTATTGTTCCAGTTCTTTTGGTTTAACCCGCATTACTTAAAAAGTAGCCCTAAATTAGCCGCGAGCTTTAACCACGTTTGCGCTTTGTTCAAATGTAAAATACAACAACAGAACTATACTCTTATTAGTGCCACCAAAGTAAAAGCCAAGCGTATTGAAAAAAACAAAACACTATTTACAGGTGAATTAATCAATTATTACGATAAGAGCATTCCTTTACCTATTCTTAAAGTTATTTTACGTGAACAAGGCGTAGAAACTGGTAGCGTCACACTACAACCCAAAGAATATTTGGCAGACAATTTGGTTGGTATTGAACGTATCCCTCAAAAAAGACCATTTAAAATCCATTTTGAGCTTCCAGTCGATCGAAAAAGCTTTGATGACTATAGTTTAGAAATCATTGAACCTTAAAAAATGAAAAAACTACAAAAAAAGTAAAAAAAAAGTAAAAAAAAATGCAGTTTTCTTGCTCACTTTTTCTAAGACAATGGTATCATACGCGCCACGAAAGCTTTGTGCTGCAAACTCCTCGCTAATTTTCACAACAACTACTAGTTTTGCCAATGCGCTTTATTCCAGATAATGCGTAGGGTATCTATTTTTTGTTTTGATTTGATCAGTAACAAATATTAAACTATTGTTACGTATGTTTTTTGATCAATGCGACTGAATTGTGGCAAGCTAAATGTACGAGTTTTAGAACTCCATTTTAGGATCTAAAACGGAGTTCATTTATTTTTTATAGACAACATTAATATATCGCTTTACCCAAGTGGTATCTGATTTTTCGGATCAATTCGCATGAATAGCAAATCTCCTATTTTTACTGCACAATCTGATGTTGCTCTACGTATTCACGTAGATCGCGCAGTTCGCCATTACTTTGCTCAATTGCAAGGCGAGCAACCTTCTCAGGTCTATGACATGGTGCTAGCAGAAATGGAGAAACCTCTTTTATCTGTAGTTCTTGAGTATACGCGTGGTAATCAAACACGTGCTGCCGAGATTCTTGGACTGAACCGTGGCACTTTACGTAAAAAGTTGAAAGCTCACGGTTTAATGAGTGAATAAATGATAAAATGCTTGCGGCTTCCGCAGGCATTTTTTTTACCTGCTATTTTTAGCTTTTTTGTTTTAATCCTTGATAACTGTGACGAAGATCATGACCATTAAACGCGCATTAATCTCTGTTTCCGATAAAACTGGTATTGTTGAGTTCGCTCAAAACCTTTCTGCTCTAGGGGTAGAAATTTTATCAACTGGCGGTACATATAAGTTGCTTAAAGACAACAACATCGCAGTTGTAGAAGTTTCAGAGCACACAGGTTTCCCAGAAATGATGGATGGTCGTGTAAAAACTTTACACCCAAAAATTCATGGCGGTATTTTGGCTCGTCGTGGTTTAGACGAAGCAGTAATGGCTGAACACAACATCGATGCAATTGACTTGGTGGTTGTGAACCTTTATCCGTTCGCTGCAACAGTCGCTAAACCAAACTGTTCACTTGCAGATGCGATTGAAAATATCGACATCGGTGGCCCAACAATGGTTCGTGCTGCTGCGAAAAACCACGCCTCTGTAGGTATTGTGGTAAATGCTACAGACTATGACACTGTTGTTGCTGAACTGAAAGCAAATGGCGCTTTGTCTTATGAAACTCGTTTTGACTTAGCCGTTAAAGCATTTGAACATACAGCACAATATGACGGCATGATTGCTTCTTACTTAGGCGCGCGCGTAGGTAAAGAAGAAGGTCAAGCTGACAAGTTTGCACGTACTTTCAATACTCAATTGAACAAAGTGCAAGATTTACGCTACGGTGAAAACCCGCATCAATCAGCTGCTTTCTATGTAGAATCAACAGCGACTGAAGCTTCTGTTTCAACTGCTAAACAATTACAAGGTAAAGAATTATCTTATAACAACATCGCAGATACAGATGCCGCACTTGAATGTGTGAAATCATTTGCAAAACCTGCTTGCGTCATCGTTAAACACGCGAATCCATGTGGCGTTGCAGTGTCTTTAGATGGCATTCAAGCAGCTTACGATCTTGCGTATGCAACAGATCCAGAATCAGCGTTTGGTGGCATCATTGCATTCAACCGTGAATTAGACGTTGCAACAGCACAAGCGATTGTTGACCGTCAATTCGTGGAAGTGATCATTGCACCAAGCATCGCTGAAGGCGTCCTTGAAGTCACTGGCGCGAAGAAAAATGTTCGTGTACTCGTTTGTGGTGAATTACCAGTGATTGATGCACGCCAAGCTCAACTTGACTACAAACGTGTGAATGGCGGTTTATTGGTTCAAGACCAAGACTTAGGCATGATCACTAAAGATGACCTAAAAGTCGTAACTAAACGTGCCCCTACTGAACAAGAAATTGACGACATGATTTTTGCATGGAAAGTTGCAAAATATGTGAAGTCGAATGCCATTGTTTATGCGAAAAACCGCCAAACAATTGGTGTGGGCGCAGGTCAAATGAGTCGCGTCAACTCAGCACGTATTGCAGCAATTAAAGCTGAACATGCAGGCTTAGTGGTTGAAGGTGCTGTAATGGCGTCTGATGCATTCTTCCCATTCCGTGATGGCATTGATAATGCAGCGAAAGCAGGCATTAAGTGCATTATTCAACCAGGTGGTTCTATGCGTGATGAAGAAACCATTGCAGCAGCTGATGAAGCTGGTATTGCTATGGTGTTCACAGGAATGCGTCATTTCCGTCACTAATTTCGGATTTCGACTGTAATGACTTTGTCATTCGTATTAATTAAAACAGATTTCTAAATCTTGCATAAAGTCTTCGGCGTTTCAGCGGAAGACTTTATGTCATTTTCGATTCATGGAGTATGAACCGATGAATATTTTAGTTTTGGGTAGTGGCGGTCGTGAACATGCATTGTCATGGAAAATCGCTCAAGATGAAAAAGTAGCTAAGGTATTTGTTGCACCTGGTAATGCAGGAACTGCAACTGAAGATAAATGTGAAAACATTGCATTAGACATTCAAAATAATCCTGCAATTATTGAATTTGCTCAAAATAATGCGGTTGATTTAATTGTGGTCGGCCCAGAAGCTCCACTTGTAAATGGTGTAGTTGATGCATGTCGTGAAGCAGGTCTTAAAATTTGGGGACCTACTCAATTTGCTGCACAGCTAGAAGGCTCAAAAGCTTTCGCGAAACACTTCTTAAAACGCCATAATATTCCAACTGCGTTTTATGATGTGTTCACAGAAGTCGATGCAGCAAAAGCTTATGTAACAGAACATGGTGCTCCTATCGTAATTAAGGCCGATGGTCTTGCTGCGGGTAAAGGCGTAATTGTTGCAATGACCAACGATGAAGCGTTTGCAGCGATTGATGACATGTTAGCTGGAAACAAATTTGGTGATGCCGGTTCTCGTGTTGTCGTTGAACAATTCCTTGCAGGTGAAGAAGCCTCTTTCATTTGTATGATCGATGGTGACAACATCCTGCCAATGGCAACTTCACAAGATCACAAGCGTATCTTTGAAGGTGACCAAGGTCCAAATACGGGTGGTATGGGTGCATACTCACCTGCTCCAGTGGTTACCCCTGAAGTCTTTGATCGCGTCATGGCTGAAATTATGCGTCCAACTGTGGAAGGCATGAAAAAAGATGGTCATGTTTACACTGGCTTCTTATATGCAGGTCTCATGATTGATGAACAAGGTTCACCTCGTGTAATCGAATTTAACTGTCGTTTTGGTGACCCTGAAACACAACCGATTATGATGCGTTTAAAATCTTCACTGGTCGATTTGGTTGAAGCTGGTATTGCAGGTAATCTTCCAGCAGAAGCTGAATGGGATGAACGCAAATCAATTGGTATCGTTCTTGCCGCTGAAGGCTACCCAGAAACCGTTCGTAAAGGTGATGTGATTTCTGGTCTTGGTCAATCCCCTGAGAACACCAAAATCTTCCATGCAGGCACAGCAATGAGCGCTGACGGTCACATCTTGACTGCGGGTGGCCGTGTTCTATGTGTCACAGCGCTTGGTGATACTGTACTTGAAGCGCAAATCAATGCTTTAGAAGTTTGTGGTCAGGTTACATTTACTGGTATGCAATATCGTACAGATATTGGTTATCGCGCTATTGCACGTGAAAATGCATAACTCGCATTGATACGGTAGTAGAAAAACCCGCTAATTTTGCGGGTTTTTTAATTTTATCATTACCCAGAAAGGCTGCAACTCAAGCAAAAGCTTCATACTTCATGCAGCAAGTTTCTCTCTTTTTTAACACCTAGCTCAGAGGATCGTGGTATTGATTACAAACTTGAAACCTTGATTTTAAGCTCCCGTGATGACCTTCCAAACCTATTTTTGCAAACGCGACTGAAATATAGCTTTAGATTTCTTACATCAAGCAATTCATGACCTTAGCTAAACGCCACAAACTCAATTTTAGTTTTGCATATAAAAAACTAACTTACGCAGACTCATCACAAATATTCTAAGCATTCATTTAAATGCATGAAAAAATTAATAATTTCATATTGTTAAAACACTTAAACATATTCAATTTTCATTAATTATTCATTTTTAGCATGTCTATTGGATAAAATCTTATAAAGCATAATATTTCAGCACAATTAACAAATTCAACAGATTAATTTAAAATAATATATTGTTTTTATTGTTATTTTATTTAAAACCTACATTTTCTTTTGCGACTAAATAGATAAACATTGCATTCTTATTCACTATATTGAATATAGTTTTATTGTTATCATAGCCTAACTTTTTAAGACTTCAAAAGCTGTTTCAACAGTAATACGATGTGATTTCAATATCATAACGTGAAATTTTGAATTTCTTAATGCGAAATTATTTTGGTCTTGTTGGGATGACGCGAACTTTTAGCTCGGTATATAGCTAGAAATCGCAAAGTACCGAATTTTTATCAGACAACTTCATTCATCGTGAGCATCGGATATTTATTTAGCATGTCTTTATAATGTGAAACGATGAAATGATGTCTGTACTAGGAAATATTCATGAAAAAGCTATTTAGCGTTTTATTGAGTGCATCTGTGTTAACACTCAGTGCCTGCAGCAAACAGGAAGCTCCTGCTACTGAAACCAAAACTGATGCAGCAACAACTACCGAACAAACCGTAGTCATGGCTTCGACGGGTTCTGACGCTGATATTTGGCGTTTCATTGCGACTCTTCCTGAAACGAAACAAGCAGGCATTAAGCTTGAAGTGAAGAACTTTACTGACTACGTTGCAATGAACACTGCTGTAGCCAATAAAGAAATCGACATCAACGCATTCCAATCGTATGCTTACCTTGTTGCATTCAATGCCAACAATAAAGATAAGATTGCGCCAGTGTCTACGACTTACCTTGAACCAATGGGTATTTACTCAAGCAAAGTGAAAAAGCTTGATGAATTCCAAAATGGTGCAACCATTGCCATTCCTAATGATGGTGCTAACGAATCACGCGCATTGTTATTGCTTCAATCTGCTGGCTTAGTAAAATTAAAAGCTGGTTTTGATGATGTAAAAGGTACACCTGCTGACATCGTTGAAAACAATAAGAAAATCGTCATCAAACCAATCCAAATGGCAACTGCTGTTCGTGTTAAAGATGAAGTAGATGCAATTGTTTTGGGTAACACATTGGCTATGGAAGGTGGATTAAACGTATTGAAAGATGCGGTTTTCTACGAACCTGTTGACCAAAGCACTAAAATGAATGTAAACATTTTAGCCGTAGCTGAATCACGTAAAGATGACCCTGTATTGAAAAAAGTAGGCGAGCTTTACCACACCAAAGCGGTAGAACAATATGTTCAAGAACACTTTGGCGGGACTAAAATTGATGTAAACAAACCTGTTAGCTATCTTACCGAAAGCAAATAGTAATATAATGCTGCAAACAAAACAGGCAAAGTGACTTTGCCTGTTTTTTCATTTTGTACAGTTCTTGACGCTATGATTGAATTTAAAGACATCTCAAAACACTACGAGCTCAAAGGTCAAACCATACGTGCTCTGGATAACATTAACCTGACTATTCCAGATAGCAGTATTTTCGGCATTATTGGCTACAGTGGTGCAGGTAAAAGTACCTTAATCCGTCTGATTAATTTGCTTGAACGTCCTACGCAAGGTCAGGTCATTATTCGTGACACCGACTTTACAGCATTGGATGCACGTTCATTACGTCAAGAACGTGCAAATATCGGCATGATTTTCCAGCACTTCAATTTACTGCAAACCAAAACAGTTGCAGCTAACATTGAAATGCCACTTAAACTTTTAGGCTTTTCCAAAGCGGAAAGAGAAAAGCGCCTAAATGAACTCCTTGACTTCATCGATCTCAAGCATAAAAAAGATGCTTATCCCGATGAACTATCAGGGGGTCAAAAGCAACGTGTTGGTATTGCACGTGCATTGGCAAATCATCCCAAAATCTTACTTTGTGATGAGGCAACTTCCGCACTTGATCCTCAAACCACAAAATCCGTTTTGGCATTGTTAAAGAAGATTAATCAGGAACAAGGCATTACCATTGTAATGGTGACGCATGAAATGGACGTGATTGAATCTGTTTGTGACTATGTGGCCGTGATGGAACAAGGCAAAGTGATTGAAACAGGACCCACCCTTGAAATTTTCAGTCAGCCGCAGCATCCAACGACCAAAAACTTCATTCAAACTGTTTTACAGCAGCAATTGCCGATCAACATTCTTAATAATTTAGAGAATCAAAATCAGCACAGTATTTATAGTTTGCAATTCTTAGGCACTTCCGCGCAAGAAACTGTGGTTCAAGCTGCAATTAAAAAATTTGATATTAGTTTGAATATTTTATTTGCCAACATGACTGAAATTAATGGCTCAGTGATTGGGCAGATGTTTATTCAGCTATTGGGTGATCCAGACATCATTCAAGATACAATTGCATTCTTTGAACAACATGGTGTGAAAGTTGAACAATCTGGAGTCTGCGAATGAGAGATTTAATCGTACAATGGCTTACAGACCTTACGGCACCATTTTGGCATAGTTCACTGAGTATTGACCAATTTGTCACTGCCCTGCAGGAAACGTTTCACATGGTGTTTTTTGCCATGCTGTTTGGTTCTATTTGGGGCTTTATTCAAGCCATTGCCCTATTGGTGACGCGTCCAAATGGTATTTTACCAAATCGTGTGGTTTATCATGTATTAAACCCGATTGTGAATGCCTTACGTTCATTACCATTTATTATTTTACTGATTGCAGTCATTCCACTAACGAAAGTACTTGTGGGGACTTCTATTGGTACGTGGGCAGCCATTGTTCCTCTCACCATTTATGTGGGACCTTATATTGGTCGTCTGATTGAAACTTCACTCTTAGAAGTCAATGAAGGGATCATTGAATCTGCCCAAGCGATGGGTGCTAGCCCTTGGCAAATCATTTTCAAATTTATTGTGCCTGAAGCGCGTAGTTCGCTTATTTTAAGCTTAACGACTGCAACTATTAGCCTCATCGGTGCGACAGCCATGGCGGGTGCTGTAGGTGCAGGCGGTATTGGTGATCTCGCAATCTCATACGGCTATCAACGTTTTGACACCAGTGTAGTCATTCTCACCGTAATTGTTCTACTGATCTTAGTACAGTTAGTACAAAGCTTTGGTGACTGGTTGTCTCGTTTAAGATAAAACAGATCTTTTAAAGCTCCCTAAATGGGAGCTTTTTTTCGAATCCAAAATTTATATAATCAGCATAACAACAAACAAAGCCCGACTTAATCATGAAAATAAAGACAATATTAATGAGCCTTTGTGTGCTTTCGACAATCAGCCATGCAAATGCAATTTCTTATAATTATGTCACCAGTGTCAAAGTCAATCAGATTGAACTGAATGCTGCGGTATCAGCAGATCAAGTCAACAAATTGATAAAAAATGGGATGACTAAAACCCATAAAGTCTATTCAGAATGCACTGGAAATTATGAATACAGTTTAAATCCCTCACCCCATAAAACACTAAAATTTGAAATCTTCACTGAAGATAATCCTCAAATCAAAGATGGACAATTTTATCAAGATAAATCCAGTTTCAAACAATTAGGGCAAACCAAAGGTCGTATCTGGATGACTTGGAACAATACCAAAGACATGTCTGAAAATATTGTTGTACAAAATATCCACATCTCAGCGCAATATTCATTACAGCAATTTAAACAAGATTTTAAACACAGTGCCCGCAGCATCAATCCTTCAGGAGAAGCACAAGTCCTGATATTAGAAAACAATCAAGCCAAAGCATATTTAAATCACCCTCACGAGTTCAGTCCACCCTACACAGCTTATCTCAACTTTCAGTTTAAGAACGGAAAACTAGCGCAATTCGCCATTCAGCAAGCGCTTGGTTGTTAAGTTCTATCCCCTCCATTTCTGAAATCTGCCTATGAAATGGGTTCTAGATTTTGGATGCGACAAAATAAAACAAGCTTGTAAAGGCTTTCAAGCTACTAAATCTTAACCAATTCATTTCAATTAAACTCAGATTAAGCGCATAGCGTGCTAAACTAATGAGTGGTTTTTGCAGGAACTCATTTATGCACTTTGTTCATCTTGGTATTCATACCGAATATTCTATTACTGAATCTATCGTTCGGATACCTGATCTAATTAAAGCTGCCGTAAATGATGAAATGCCCGCTTTGGCATTGACGGATTTGTCTAACCTGCACGCCGCTGTGAAATTCTATGGCTCTTGCCTATCTAAAGGTATCAAACCAATTTTAGGTTCAGTCATTCGACTCAATGATGCTGAACATCGTGTGACCTTATTGGCTATGACCAATCAAGGTTGGCGTGGACTTACTGAAATTGTTTCCCGTGGTTTTATCGAAGGTCAGCAACTCGATATTCCCTGCGTACAAAAAGACTGGGTTCTAGAACAACATCAAGACATTATTGCCTTATTGGGTATGCACAGTGATGTCGGCAAAATGCTGTGTTCGTCAAACCCACAAAAAGCAGAACCCCTACTCGAACAATGGATCGAAAAATTTGGCAATCGTGTTTATTTAGCACTCACCCGAACCGATCGTCCCTTTGAAGAAGATTACATTTTAGAAGCCGTTAAACTGGCTAAAAAATATAATATTGGTGTAGTGGCACATAATGATGTGCACTTTATTACCCGTGAAGACTTTGAAGCACACGAAGCCCGTGTCTGTATTGCCGATGGTTATGTCCTAGGCGACAATCGTCGCCCAAAACCTTATAGCTCTGAGCAATATTTTAAAACCGCAGCTGAAATGACCGAGCTGTTTTCTGACCTGCCGACTGCAATTGAAAATAGCTTCCATATTGCTCGACGTTGTAATGTCACCCTACAATTAGGCAAGTACTTCCTACCTGACTACCCAATTCCTGAAGGTCATACCATTGACACCTTCTTTGAACATTTGTCCAAAGAAGGTTTAGAAGAACGCCTGAATCATTTATATCCTGTAGAACAACGCGGTGATGATTGGGCTGAAATCCGTAAACCTTATGATGACCGTATTGACTACGAAGTCAACATCATTAATTCAATGGGATTCCCAGGTTACTTCCTGATTGTCATGGACTTCATTCAATGGTCGAAAAACAATGGCGTACCTGTCGGTCCAGGCCGTGGTTCAGGTGCCGGCTCTTTAGTTGCCTACAGTTTAAAAATTACCGATCTTGATCCATTACGCTACGAACTTCTCTTTGAACGTTTCTTAAACCCAGAACGTGTTTCCATGCCCGACTTTGACGTCGACTTCTGTATTGCAGGACGTGATAAAGTCATTGACTACGTAGCACGTAACTATGGTCGTGATGCGGTTTCTCAGATTGCAACTTTCGGAACCATGGCGGCAAAAGGTGCCATTCGTGATGTAGCACGTGTCTTGGGTAAATCTTATGGTTTAGCGGACCGTATTTCTAAGATGATTCCGACCAAACCTTTAGGTTTGTCTTTAGAAGAATCGATTGAAGCCGAACCACAACTCAAAGACATTGTCACCAACCCTTCTAACCCAGACAATGACGATGCCGCAGAAATCTGGGAAATGGCGCTCAAATTAGAAGGCATTACCCGTAACACAGGTAAACATGCGGGCGGTGTAGTCATTGCACCGACTAAAATTACCGACTTTTCAGCAGTACTTTGTGACGCGGACGGTACAGGTCGTGTTTCACAATACGATAAAGACGATGTCGAAGCAGCAGGTCTGGTCAAGTTTGACTTTTTGGGACTACGTAACTTAACCGTGATTGAAGATGCAGTGCAAAATATTAACAAGCACTATCCTTCTGCCATCCCACTGGATATTGCCAATATTCCTTTAGACGACAAAGATGCTTACTTGGTCTTTGCCGATGCCAACACCACAGCGGTATTCCAGTTTGAATCCGTCGGTATGAAAAAAATGCTCAAAGAAGCTCGTCCGAGCAAATTTGAGGAAATTATTGCTTTCGTATCTTTGTATCGTCCGGGTCCAATGGATCTGATTCCTGACTTTATTCATCGTATGCACGGCGGAGAGTTCGAATACTTACACCCTTTACTTGAAGGTGTACTTGAACCGACGTACGGTATTATGGTCTATCAAGAACAGGTGATGCAGGCTGCACAGTACTGTGCGGGCTATACTCTAGGTGGCGCAGACTTGCTCCGCCGAGCCATGGGTAAAAAGAAACCCGAAGAAATGGTGAAACAGCGTCAGATCTTTATTGAAGGTGCTGCACAAAAAGACATTGATGAAGCCACGGCCAACCATATCTTCGACTACATGGAAAAGTTCGCAGGTTATGGTTTTAACAAATCCCACGCTGCTGCCTATGCCTTGGTTGCCTATCAGACCGCTTGGTTAAAAGCACATTACCCTGCCGAATTCTTGTCTGCGGTATTGTCTTCGGAAATGCAGAATACCGACAACGTCGTGTTCTTGATTGATGACTGTCGTAATAATGGTTTGGACGTTTTACCGCCCTCTGTGAATATGTCGCTGTATCATTTCCATGCGACCGATGAGCAAACTATTGTTTATGGTTTAGGTGCGATTAAAGGTGTCGGTGAACAGGCGATGCAGTCAGTAATTGACTCCCGCCTACAGAATGGTCCTTATAAAGACCTGTTTGATTTCTGCCATCGTATTGATTTAAAGAGAATCAATAAACGTACCCTAGAAGCGCTGATTCGTGCAGGTGCTTTGGACTGTCTCGGTATTGAACGTTCAAGCTTAATGGCACAATTGCCTGAAGCTGTACAAGCCGCAGAACAAGCACGTAGCAACCGTGAAACAGGTATTATGGATTTATTTGGCGAAGTTGAAGAAGTTCAACGTAAGCCTGCAAAGCCAGTTAAACCATGGTCAGATGAAGTCCGCTTAAAAGGTGAAAAAGACACCCTAGGTTTATATTTAACAGGGCACCCAATTGATGTCTATCGCACTGAATTAAAATCTTTTGTTCCTGCAAAAATTAATGAATTGACACCCACGCGTCGTGGTGTAACCACGGTATTTGCAGGTTTAGTGGTCGATGTTGCCAACTTCCCGAACCGTGTCATGATCACCTTAGATGATGGCACATCACGCATTGAGGTTTCTGCCAATCACGAACGTTTCCAACGTTTTAAAGACATTATTGTCAATGAACGTGTAGTGGTGATTGAAGGCGAAATTTATGAACGCGAAGGATATGATCGTCCGATGGGACGTTTAACCAAAGCCTTTAGCCTGAATGAAATTCGTCAAAAACGCGCCAATAGCATTCAAGTTAAGTTACATGCTGATCATCTAAGTAAAACTTTAACTCAAGATTTACAAAAAATCTTGTTGCCCTATTGCAATGTCGATCTGTGCAATCATATTCCTATGTTATTGCAACTCGATTATGCCTATGCCTCTGCGGAATTACATTTGGGCATGCAATGGAAAGTTGCTCCTTTAGATGAACTTTTAAGTAAATTGCGCGATTATTTTGGTAAAGAAGCCATCTATGTTGAATATCAGGTGAAATCTAAAGCTGCCAAAGCCGTCAATTACGAGCAAGCCAAACCAGTACAAGTCCCTCCTCCACCCGCCGATTTAAGCATGGATGAGGCAATGGATTTATATCAAGCTGACGTTAATCAATATTCATAACGATTAACCGAATTCAGCGAGTAAACAAAATTGGAAATGCAATGAATCAATTCGACAATACTGCGGTTGCAGCACATCTTTCCCATGTCCGTATTGTCATGGTGAATACGACCTTGCCTGCCAATATTGGCAGCGCACTACGAGCCATGAAAACGATGGGGCTTAGCCAGTTGGTCTTGGTTGCCCCAAAAACTTATCCGCATCCAGACATTGAAGCACTGGCTGCTGGCGCAGTAGACCTGATTCCACAGATTAAAATTGTAGATACTCTAGAACAAGCTATTCAAGACTGTCACATTGTCTTTGGTACCAGTGCACGTAGCCGTACTATTCCTTGGCCTTTACTGGATGCTCGCCCTGCGGCAGAAATATCACTTCAAGCCGTAGTCACACAACAGCAAAATGTTGCCGTAGTCTTTGGACGTGAAGACCGCGGCTTAACCAATGAAGAACTGGCATTGGCCAACTATCATGTCACGATTCCAGTCAATATCGATTATGGCGTGTTGAATGTGGCTCAAGCCATCCAAATCATTTGTTATGAAATGCGGATGGCGGCATTGGCACGGATTGAACAAACCGAAGACCCAGAAGCCACCATGCCTGTCACAGATACTACGCAAATGCATTGGGATGAACCTTTAGTAACGCATGACCAAATGCAGCAGTTCTACCCACATTTAGAGAAAATGCTTGAAGATATTGAGTTTTTAGATCCAAATAATCCAAGATTACTGCCTTTACGCTTGCGTCGACTATTTGGGCGTATACAATTAGATAAAATGGAATATCATTTACTTCGCGGTATTTTTAGTCGCGTACAAGCCTTAAATAAAGGAACTTGGAAACCATCTACACCTAAGACCAAAGACAAAGAGGATCCGTCTAATGCTTAAACAGCTAAAAGAGGATATACAAGCTGTCTTCGCGCGCGATCCAGCAGCGCGAAACACTTTAGAAGTTTTAACCACTTATCCTGGCATTCATGCCTTAATCATGCACCGTATGGCACATGAACTGTGGAAAAAAGACTGTAAAGGCTCAGCTCGACTACTATCGTCATTTAGCCGTTTTGCCACAGGTATTGAAATTCACCCTGGTGCAAAAATTGGTCGTCGCTTCTTTATCGATCATGGTATGGGTGTAGTGATTGGTGAAACCGCCGAGATTGGCGATGATGTTACGCTCTATCATGGTGTCACGTTAGGGGGGACCACTTGGAATAAAGGCAAACGTCACCCTACGCTTGAAGATGGTGTAATTATTGGCGCAGGTGCCAAAATTTTAGGGCCATTTACCGTAGGCAAAGGTGCAAAAGTTGGGTCAAATGCGGTGGTCACCAAAGCCGTACCTGCTGGGACAACTGCTGTCGGCAACCCTGCACGCTACATCAGTAAAGACCTTCCAAAAGATCAAGATGAAGCACGTCGCCGTGATTATGCCGAAAGTATTGGCTTCCAAGCCTATGCTGCAACGCAAGACCAATCAGACCCAATGCTTGAAGGTATGCGTATTTTATTAGACCGTATTCAAAATAATGAAAAACGTATGAATACGCTTTGCCAACGTTTGTCTCTGCTTGATCCAACCTTTAAAAAGCAGCAATTAAATGAACAACCGTACAGTAAAGAAGAGTTAAAAATTATTGAAGATGTACGCCGCGAATGTGAAGCACAAAGTAGTCAATCTAAGCCATAACAACATAATTAAAAACCAACTGTAACACGCCCTATATTGCATGTTCGCCCTAGTTTTCTTAGACTGACGGACATGCAAATTTTTTATTACTTTTAAAAGAAAGAATGGATGAATACTATGACGTTAAAACCTCTGGCAATCGCATTAATTGCCGCATCATTTCTAACGGCGTGTAGCACAACCCCAACCAAAGATAAAAACTCTAAAGAACCGATTATTTTCACAGAACCTGATACAACTCCCCCATTTTATGCACTGAACCCATTTGACTATGCCGCACCGCCTCCATTTGAATTGGCATTAAAACAAGCTGCTGCTCAGCCCGTAACGAAAATGGTAGTAACAAATTCAGCTAATTCAAATGAAAAAATTACGCTAGAAACAAATCGTTTGATCATTCCTACGGTGAATAACAATCAACGTACGATGAAATATGCCGTTTTGGCAGGTGAAAATGAAATTGATATCACGGATATTGATGACTTTTTACAGTTAGTGGAAGGCAAAGCACGCCACTACCCACCACGTTTTACAGAACGCAAAGAACGTAAAGGTTTCGAAGCAAAATTAAAACAAGTCACGCAAGAGTTGGATACGCTTGCTGTCCGCGATGATGCCTCTTTCGATATTTTAGTTCGTGCATTTAAAGCCAGTGTCATGGCACGTAATCTTGACTTAGGCTCAGTGTATACCACCAAATCGTTAACTTATGCACAGCGCATCTTAAAGATTAATCAAAATGATGCTGAAGCTAACTTCTGGTTTGGATTTGGTTTATCTGAAGGGGGTGGTCAACGTGAAGCTATCCCATATTTAGACAAAGCCATGAAAGCAGGTGTTCAGGAAGCTTATTTGTCTGCTGCCAATAATTACATTGCGCTGGAACAAAAGAAAAGTGCCATCCAAATTCTGAAAAACTACAAACTCAAATATCCGCAAGAAGCCGTTGTTGCAGATCGCTTAATTCGCGAAATTGAAACTCAAGGTCGCTGGAATGTTTGGCAAGTATTAAATACCCCTAAAGCGTCTTAATCTTATTCACTGCATCAAATAGACCGTCCAGTACGGTCTATTTCTTTTTCTGCGCATTGAAAAAGCTGACAATTATCGTATGATTAAAAAAAATAAACAAAATTAAAGTTAATATCTGCCTATGCCAAAGAACTTTAGCCATATTGTCCTGCTTTCTGTACTGGTCACCTCTCTGCTTTCGGGTTGCCAAGTTGTTACTGTCAAAAATCAAGCTGTAAAAGTCACCATCACCAATGAACGTGAAAGTATTCTGACACGTGATAAGCTGAGTGAAGCAAGCCTGAATGTTTTATCCATGACAGGGCGAGAGGCTAAAATTTGCACAAACAATCCCACTCAATGCGTTCAGGAATTACAGCAAATTCCACAAATTCAAGATGAACAATTATATTCCACAGCCAGTGAACTATATCTGGCACGTGCACTGGCATTAGAAGGCTCTTCAGACTGTAAAATTGGATTACTGACCAACCATAAATCTGAAGAAAAGCAAAAAATTCAGCAAGACCTTTATAATCAGTGCCTAGACCAAGAATTAGACATGTTGGATAAAAGTATTCGCTATAGCTATGCCTACATGTTCAAAACCCAACGTGGCCCTCAAGATCGAATTTTTGATAACCGACAAGTACAAATACGAGATTTCTATAACTTAGCGATTGCAAATCTTTCTAAGACTTATAGTCTTCGTTACCCTAAAAAAGAAGTTCAGCCTCAAATTAAAATTGGTCAGAGTATTTATGACATTGATTTTAGTCATTATCCCTTACTGAAAGATCAGAAAATTGAACAACTGATGTCGAGTTATAATCTAAATTTTTCAGGTCTACGCTCGATTAACCGTCGTGATGGTTTTGGCTCTGAATTTGTGGTGGTCCTCCCAGATTCGAATGCTCAACAAAAAGAGGCTAATCAATACATTCTTGATCCCTTACATTTTTCTTATGACAGTGGAATCAATCCAAATATTCATAAAGCGCGCTACTTGGCAGCAACATTTACCGCTGAACCGAAAGCAGCCACTTCAGTCAATGATATTTTAACCAAACCTGAATTTGTGATTCGGGCCTATGACCCGTATCAATATGAATCTATTCAGCTTGCAGGACATAAATACCCTTTAGCAGCAAACTTCTCGACTCCATACGGTTTATGGTTAGCTCAGAATAACTTGGGTAAGGCCGCTTATCTCACTCTGATTGACCGCGATAACCGTTTAACCATGCCCCACTTATACATGTTAGAACCTTACAATCCAAATAAAAAAGTGATTGTGTTGGTTCATGGTTTAGCCAGTAGTCCTGAAGCATGGATTCGTCTAACCAATGACATTATGGGGGATAAAGTCTTAAGAGAAAATTACCAAGTCTGGCAAGTTTTCTATTCGACCAATATGCCGATTATAGAAAGTCGCTTGCAGATTTACGCACTTCTTAAACAGAGTTTTGCACAAGTCCATGCAAGTGCTTCCGCAAAGAATGATGCCGTCCTGATTGGACATAGTATGGGGGGAATTATTGCCCGTCTGTTGGTCAGTGATGCCGATGTCACCCAAAAAGCACTATCGATGATGAGCAACCGACAACTCAGTAAATATAAAAAAGTCCCGATTGTTACACAGCGTATGCAAATACAAGATATTCCTAATTTTAGCCGTGCTATCTTTATTTCTGCACCACACCACGGCACAGCTTATGCCGACCTGTGGTTTACGCGTGCTGCACGTAAAATTATTAAACTTCCAGGTGCATTTTTAACTGCGGTGGGTGACACCTTACAAAGCCAAGATTTAGATTTCTCCGATTTAGCCAAACAAATTGACCAAGGGCTCATTCAAAATGGTCCAAGTGACTTAAGTCATAAATCAAAGTTTATGGCGATCACGTCGGATATTATGCCGCGTAAAGGATTGTTATTTCATTCAATTATGGGAAATAACACCAAAAGTGATGACCTTAATGTGATTACCGATGGCATCGTACCTTATAAAAGTGCTCACCTAGAGGGTGTTGTCTCTGAAAAAATTATTCAAGGCGGTCATTCAATTCAAGAAACGCCTGAAGCCGTGTTAGAGTTAAGACGTATTCTTCGTTTGCATCTCGTCCAACTTGGACTGTATAAACCATAAGCACATACAAGCTAGAATCCATGCTTTTTTCACCATTCATGGATTCTAGATACAAATTAAAAATGGATGCATAGTCATTTTTTTAAATGGTTTTCAGTGTGTTTTTTTATTACACCCACCAATAATGTGACCGAATACTCACTTATATGAATCATTTAAATATGAACAACATTTCCTATAAGCAATTCAAAAACCACATGATTATATGGGCCTAAGCTGCGCTGTTGACTTCATTCAAAAATAAGTTCATAAGAATCTTTAGCACCTGCTAAGGGTTCTTATTATTAATTAAAACAATGAACAAGGATGAATAAAAAATGTTTGGAAAAATGATGCATCAATCTTTACTGATTAGTAACCTCATTGAACATGCAGCAAAATATCATGCAGATACATCTATTATTTCACGTGAAGTAAATGGTCAAATTACAACAACAAACTGGTCACAAGTTCAACAAAACAGTAAACGTTTAGCAAATGCCCTTTCCACATTTAATCTTAAAGCTGGTGATCGTCTTGCAACTATCGCGTGGAATAACCATCGTCACTTAGAATCTTGGTATGCTATTTCAGGGAGTGGCTATGTTTGCCATACCATTAATCCGCGATTATTTCCTGAGCAATTGGTCTTTATTATTAATGATGCACAAGATAAAGTGATTTTCTTTGATTCGACATTTTTACCTTTAATCCAAGCGATTCAAGGTAAAATACCTTCTGTTGAACGCTTAATTTGCTATGGTTCACGCGATGAAAAAGTCATTGCAGCTTTACCAGATGTTCTTTTCTATGATGAACTGATTCAACATCAATCTGCCGAATTTAACTGGCCACAATTTAGCGAAGAAACTCCAAGTTCTTTGTGCTACACATCAGGTACAACTGGTAACCCCAAAGGTGTCTTGTATAGTCACCGTTCTACATTATTACACACCATGGCAATTAGCCTGCCAGATTCGTTAAATTTATCAGCCAAAGATATTGTAATGCCTGTGGTTCCAATGTTCCATGTCAATGCATGGGGTATCCCTTATGCTGCTGCAATGGTCGGTTGTACCATTGTGCTTCCTGGGCCAAATTTAGATGGTGATAGCCTAGTAAGTTTAATTGATGAATATAACGTTACCGTTGCTTTAGGCGTCCCAACAATTTGGCAAGGTCTACTCGCTGCTGCGAAAAAGCGTGGAACGACCTTAGCGAGTATGACTCGCAACGTTGTCGGAGGTGCAGCATGCCCTCCTTCCATTATCCGTGATTTCAAAAACAACTATGCTTGTGACACCATTCATGCTTGGGGAATGTCAGAAACGAGTCCTTTAGGTACAGCGAACCAACCCAAAGCAAAGCATTTAGCCTTAAGTGAAGAAGAATCCGAAAAATTACGTTTAACTCAAGGTCGCCCACCATTTGGTGTTGAATTACGTATTGTTGATGGTGACAACCTAACAGCATTGCCAAATGATGGTCACACGCAAGGTAATTTACAAATTCGTGGTCCATGGATTGTTGAGAATTACTTTAACCAAGAAAAAAGTACACTCACCTCAGATGGTTGGTTCGATACAGGTGACATTGCAACCCTTGATGCGGATGGTTTCATGACCATTTGTGACCGTGCTAAAGATTTAATTAAATCTGGTGGTGAATGGATATCCTCTGTAGAAATCGAAAATATTGCAGTCGGTCACCCTGAAATTCGGATGGCGGCCGCGATTGCTGCGCGTCATCCAAAATGGGATGAACGTCCGATTTTGATTGCAGTAAAACAAGAAAACTCGGCATTGACCGAAGACGATATACGTGCATATTTTGAAAACAAGATTGCTCATTGGCAAATTCCTGATACGGTAATTTTTGTTGATGCACTTCCAATAAATGGTACAGGTAAAATCGTAAAAGCAGAACTACGCGCAAAGTTCAGTGATGTTCTACTCGATAGTGCGCCTGTATAATACAAAACCTGTTGGCTATTTTGCTAAATCGATAGCCAGCAGATCTTTCAGGTTAAGTGAAGATCATAAAACGGAATTTCATTTTTAGTTCTCAAGCTCCGAACTTAGAGCTGGTTTCTCTTGCGTTACGCTAGAAGCCATTCTATATATTCAACCAACATCTACTCGTCTCTTACTAAATTAACCTTGCAAAATTAAAGAACTAGCGTCAATTTTTCCAACACTGGCTCAGCCATTTTATTGGCAAAATCTAAAACAGAAATGCATATTTCGTAATCTAAAAATTTATCTCTACATGGCGCCATGTACAGAATGATGTCAATTTTGCACATTCATCTATTCTTCAATGACTAAAAATTCGATTTCAATTAAAGTCCTAGGATTACGTATAAAACATAAAGAAAAAGTTAGGTTTCATCATTCAATAGAATATGTCTAAGGATAGTGTAATGAAAAAAAAGACATCTAAAACAGCATGGGTGACTGGTGGCAGTAGTGGTATTGGTTTGGAGCTCACTAAACGTTTACTCAAAGACCAATACCAAGTGTGTATTTTTGCGCATGCGGGCATTCAGCAAGCAGTTAAAGAACTTAGCGAGATTTCGTCAACAGTGAATGGATTTGAAGTCGATGTGCAGAATGAAAGCAGCTTGAACGAAAAATTTGCTGAAGCGACTGCTCAATTTGGGACACCTGATCTTCTCATTAATTCTGCTGGAATCAGTATTGCCAAGAGTTTCGATGAAATGACTTCGCAAGAGTTTGAACGCCAAATTCAGATTAACCTCGTTGGTAGTCGTAATGTCGCACATGCTGCTTTACCGCATTTAAAACAGACAGTTCAGCAAGGTAAACGCCCTAAGATTGTGTTTATTGCCTCTGCTGCTGGTTTGGTTGGTTGCTATGGTTACGCTGGTTATTGTGCATCTAAATTTGGTGTGGTTGGCTTAGCTGAAGTCCTTCGTATGGAATTACGCAACCAAAAAATTGATGTCGCTGTGGTTTGTCCACCAGAAGTAGACACGCCGCTTGTGACTGAAGAACACAAGAACGGCTCACCTATTACAGCTGCATTAAAGCAATTGGGGGGAAGTATGTCTGTTCATACTGCATGTAAAGAAATTTATCAGGGTATTCTTTCCAATAAATTTATGATTATTCCTAGTGTGCGGACTCGTATGCTAACGAAAATTTCATACTTGTTGCCTAATGTTTATCGTAAGCAACTTGACAGAAAACTTGATCAAATTATTGAAAGATTAGCTTCTTAATCCGAAAATCAAGATTATATTTTTAAATTACGATCATTTTCCTGGCTTAAAAAAACCGAAGGCATAACATTCGGTTTTTGATTTGGAACCCTATTACATTTTCGATATAACACCTAAAATCCCATTAATAATCATATCAACCACAATGGCCCCAATCAGTAATGCCGACAACCGTCCAACCATATCGACATAACGGTCTATATATTTGGCATGCTTATAATGCAAATAGTCATGCGCAGATTTCATTAAGATCATCAACTCACAGGTCAGTGTTAACGTTAAGAAAATAATCATGCACCGCCAATTGGCAGTGACACCTCTGTCACTACCGCAGCACTAATGGTCTCTGGCCCAATCATAAAAGGCATGGCAATGGTTCCTGTTAAATGTTCAGGTGCACCACGCATTTCACCAATGCTATCTGCCCCCTGAAACACATAGCGATAACCAATCACCAAAAAGATCAGACCACCAAATACTTGAAAGGCTTCAAAGCGTACATTTAAATATTTACTGAAAATCACCTCTCCCCCTATGCAAACAGCACAAATACCAAAAAAGCAATGAGGCAACCCTGAATCAAGGCGTTATTAAACACTTTCGCTTCGGAGTTCCGAATCATGCCAATCATGTAAATATTAGGTCTACATGGTTTCTCCGAATTATCCTTGAAGGTCTGGAAATAAAGGAAATTCCCCCAGACTGATTCAATTGATCTGCAAGAAGGTCATAGGGGCATAACAATCCAGCACATCATGAATCACTTGCATTTTGGTCTAGCCAACAAAGCCGTTGCACAAATAAATTTCAAAATGGTCATAGAACCGTTTACCCAGTTGCCGCGTTCACAATATGTTGGGACGAATACCCTCCATTCTGTCATTGTAAAATGGCTCAAGCTGCAATGTCTGTGTTAGATCGGAAGGACATATACATGATATGTCAAGCTTACGAATGGTCGTTGCTTCGATTATGCCGCTGATTATCACGGGTAACTTAAATGCCACCACCATTATGATGACTGAAAAAATGGCGGCGCAAATCCGTGGTTGACAGGCTTTAGCATGATCACTGTACCCGATTCCCAATCGCTTGGAACTGCATCGTCTATTTCATTGAATATCAAGCAAACCACCATTATTGAGATCGATTCATGTGGTCTTATTATTTCCTTATATTTATTAGGTATTATAACTAGATATATTTTGAATATATTTTCATTCTTTTAATAGCTCAGTATTTTCGCATTATCTTTGCGGAGGTATTATGCTGTACTGACAGTAAAAACAGGGTTATATTGGAGAAAAACTCTAGTTCATTGATTTATAGAAGAAATAAATTTACTCTAAATCACTGAAATTCATAAAAAATAAATTAACCATCACTCAAATTTATAGATATTATATCAACATTTATAATAAAAATTACTGAGTCAATACTTATTTCGTCTAAAATGGCAACCGATTGGAAATGTGTGGTTAAACTAAAAGGTACATTTTTTCTTAGTCTTAAGGATTCATGTATTTCACTCCCTCTCTTCTGAACTTTTAGTTTGCCACCATTTCCGTCAACCTCTTTTTTATTTTTGCTATTACCCTCTATTCGCTCTAAAGCGATGCCAACACCTGCTCCCAAGGTCTAAATCGCATGAAAACTTTTTTAAAATACCTCGCGGTATTTATCGTACTGCTTTTGCTTGCAGTATTGATTTTTTTATTCCGACCAACTGTGTCTAAAAAAATTCAAACCTCAAATAATGAACCTGTCGTTGATGCAGTCTTGGTTGGTGGCGGAATTATGAGCGCTACCCTAGGTACTTATTTGACTGAACTTGAGCCAAACTGGCAAATTCGTATGTACGAACGACTGGATCAAGTTGCCCAAGAAAGCTCAAATGGCTTTAATAATGCTGGCACAGGTCACTCTGGCTTTATGGAAATGAACTATACCTCTGAAAAAGATGGCAAAATGGACATTACCAAAGCTGTAAAAGTTGCTGAACAGTTTGAAGTTGCAAAACAATTCTGGTCATACCAAGTCAAACAAGGTGTTTTAGGCAAACCCAATAGCTTTATTAACCCTGTTCCTCATATTGCATTTGTATGGGGAGACAACGTCAATTTCCTAGAAAAACGTTATGCTGCCATGGTTAAAAACCCAATGTTCTACGGCATGAAGTTCTCTGAGAATCCTGCCGAAATTAAACAATGGGCACCTTTGGTGATGAATGGCCGTGATGCAACACAAAAAGTAGCTGCTACACGCATGGATGTGGGTTCGGATGTGAACTATGGTTCAATCACCACACAATTGGTCGATCACCTTAAAAAGCAATCTAACTTCCAACTGCGAACCTCTACAGAAGTAACTGGTATTAGCCAAAATGATGACAAAACTTGGACTGTATCTTTCAAGAATTTGAAAACAGGTGCGACCAATCATGTCAAAACTCGTTTTGTGTTTATTGGTGCAGGTGGTGCAGCAGTTAAACTCTTGCAAATGACAGATCTTCCTGAAGCAAAACAATATGCTGGCTTCCCTGTAGGTGGCGTGTTCTTAATGACAGACAATCCTAAAGTCACCGCAGGTCATACCGCCAAGGTCTATGGTCGTGCCGAATTAGGCGCTCCGCCAATGTCTGTTCCACATATTGATACCCGTTATATTGATGGTAAAAAATATGTGCTCTTTGGACCATTTGCGACCTATTCGAATAAATTCTTAAAGCAAGGTTCTCAGCTTGATTTATTAAAATCGACCACGAAAAACAATGTCTTACCAATGACCGCTGTCGGCATGGAAAACCTTGATTTGGTCAAATATTTAGTAAGTCAGGTCATGATGTCTGATCAAGATCGTTTTAATGAATTGAAAAAATACTATCCTGATGCAAAACCAGAAGACTGGCATTTAAATCAAGGTGGTCAACGTGTTCAAATCATTAAGAAAGAACCAGGAAAACCTGCAAGTTTGCAATTTGGTACAGAAATTTTCGCGTCTAAAGATGGTGCTGTAACCGCATTATTGGGTGCCTCACCTGGTGCATCAACTTCACCTTATATTATGTTGAGTTTGCTTGAAAAAGCATTCCCGCAACAAGTACAAGGCCAATGGAACCCGAAATTACATGAAATTGTAAAATCGTACCAACAGGAGTTAAGCACCAATCCTGTCCTTCTTGACCAAGTTCGCCAGTACACTAGTACGACCCTAGGTTTGAAATACACACCTATGGCAAAAGCTGCGAATGACGAAACCGCTGCTGTAGCAAAAGCACAATAAGCCTTTCTAATCTAAATACAAAAGGATGGACTTCGGTTCATCCTTTTGACCTTTACCGTCGTTACTGCTTTTAATTATGTTTCTTTTACGCTCCGATGCATTTCGTTCGCACGATTTGCCGCCCTAAATGGAATATTGGCGACATCGGGGAACCAATTCAGGGCATTACAACGCAATATTTATCCGTTACTCCTGTCCTATTTATTGGTGGAAGTATTTGTTTAAGCCTCTGTTTAATCAGCTTCTTTTTCACTAGAAATTTACTAAAAACACCATTAAGTCATGAGAAATATACAATACTTACAACAGAAAAATAGAAGCTTACAGAGAATATGCCTATGCTTATTTTATGCGTAATGAGTTAGGATAAGGATTGATTTTTATGGCAAAAACAACCGAATTGACCCATCGCCTTTATACGCTAATTTACTTTTTAATTATCTTTCTTATATTGGCGTATTGCGTACTCAATGCCATTTATACGGTCATTATTGGCGGAACTACTTTTTATTTATTTGCCAGTTTGATTTTGATGCTTCAATGTATTTTTGCTTTACGCACTTCTCTTGACAGCCGTATCTATGCCAGTTTAGGGCTTGTGCTACTGATTATTGGGCTACTATATACACATGGACTCGATTTTTTAAACCATTTAAAAGCGGTTGTACTGATTCCAGCTTTAATTTTGACTTTTTTTGGACTGGATAATTTATATAAAAACCCAATCAGACTTGTTTATCTTAAAATTGGACTCATTCTCGGTTTACTGCTTGTCGCTTATAGCCAATATTATGATTTGGTTGAACTACAAAATTATTATCATTCTTTGCATAACGGTGAGACTTGGCAGCAGTTTGGTGCATTATAACCCCAAAAAAGAAATTCACAATTTTAAGGTTTTACTGCTACTAATTCATATCACGTTCTATAGTCCCAATAAAAAACCGCCTTTCAGGCGGTTTTTACTAGTCTACAATTGCAGACCAGAGTGAATAGAATGCTTGAATATCGGATTCAAGAAATTCATCATTTTCAGCATCATAAACAAAAGATTTTTCTTCTAATAAGTGTTCGCCATCTTGTTCACTAAGATATTTTTTTAAGAAAGTCTTAAAGCTATTTGCTTGATCAGGGAAAACTTGTTCTCCATCAAAAAAGATCATAACAACCTCGAACTGCCTAAATTAGCTCAAATTTTAACACATATGTTGATTCTTATCAATATATTATAAGTTAATGATAAATACATCACAATTTAACAAAGAAAAACTAACTAAAAAATAAAGCGTATTAATTGTAACTTCATAAATTTACACGAAAAAAATGTATATCACTTCTACTTAAAAACCAATTTACACGATTAATGTATCGTTATATTAATTTAATGTGATTTAGTTTGCATTTTTCACATATGCTTCTAGAATAAAGAAAGGAATAAGAAAAAGAGGCTCAAAGCTCATGAATTTCGATGTATTCTTTTCTGACAAAGATCGCCATGAAGCGATTGATACTGCAAAGCAAATGGTATTTTTGCCAGAGAACTGTTATTTCCTAGAAAACCTAAGTCCAACAATAAACTTTTATCAAAATAAGGATAATGAAATTTTTGCGAAAGTTGTTGTTTCATATCAAAATTGTGTAACTGAGCTAGTCACCGATAAACCCTTTACCCTCAAATTTCACGATAATGGAGTGCATCAATTTTGGGAATATATAGATAATGGCCCTAAAGATAAGTGGCTCATGTGATGCGTTATTTTCGGCACCGAACACCACAATCAGTAGAATGAAAAGGAAACTCTCATGCGGGTTTCCTTTTTTATGGTCTGAACTATTTTATAAGGGGCTTAGCAAGCTAAAGAGGATTTTCACGATAGTTTAAGCAAATTGAGGTACAAATTACGCTGCTTATAATTAAAGAGATACTCTGTTTCTTCAAAATGTAGATAAAACATCTTTTGGTCAATTTCATTAGATTTAAAATTAGTTTTTGAGGGGTTTAGAATGAAAAAAGTTTTATTAGGCTCGTTAATGTTACTTTGTTTACAAGCGTGTACCAGTGTTCAAGTCAAACCAATTGCTTCTAATGATGTGCATGCTATCAATGAAATTTGTATTGCTTTAAATCCAGCAGTAACTATTAACGATTTCGTTCCTGTTATAGAAAAACGTATTCAATATTATGGTGTAAAAACAAGAGTTCTAAATGCAGACGAAGCACGAAAATGTACACACCAATTGCAATATTCTGCTCGCCGCTCATGGGATGGCATTACATATTTATCATGGGCTGAACTAAAAATTTATAAGAATGGGCAACCTATAGGTGAGGCTGAATATAAACTTAAAGGCAAAGGCGGGCTATCACTGATGAAATGGCAGTCGGTTGAAACAAAAATGAATCCTGTTGTTGATAAATTATTGGCTAGAAAAAATGTAGGTGTATCTACCTCCTTAATTGCACCGCATGAAGAGCAGATTCTAGTACCTAAGAAAATTGATAGCCTATATTAATAAAACATACTATCCCTTTCATTGGCTAGGCTTTGTTGTGCAAAGCCGTTCGAAAGTTTTTATTCAGCAATATAATTCTTTAATGAATAAGCAGACACCTAAAATCTACCGTATCAGCGGTTGGTCTACTTACAATCAAGCTTTAATCAATTAAGGAAATTTATCGATCTGGTTTGATCACAATATTGAATAATATGCTCGGGCAAAAGGCAAACATGATCGAAATCAAACTTATTCCGATACAGCCATTCATTGAAACAGTTCGACATTACTGCACTATCTATTAAATTGTTAGATAGTGCAGAATAAAAAACAAAACAGTGCAAAAAAAGCCGAAAACTTACACTTACACCGTCGGACTATCGAACGGATGAACCACAAAATAGACCGAAAAATCCGATGGTCTAAAAATAGCAGACATTAAAAAACCTCATAACTCAATGAGTTACGAGGTTGAATTTGGTGGGCCCACCCAGACTCGAACTGGGGACCAACGGATTATGAGTCCGCTGCTCTAACCGACTGAGCTATAGGCCCTATACTGTTGCAAAACCATTATATTCAATAGTTTGGCTATGCAGCAATACTATCTAACATTTCCCTATTGAGCAAGTATTTTTTGCTTGTAGACGCATAGTAGACGCTAGAAAATATTGTGCTATATTGCTAAATATTGCAATTGATAGCGATTCTAGCGATGTCATCTCAAAGAGTAAAGCTAACAAAGACATTTATTGATCAACTCGAAATGACGCCTGCTATCTATAGAGACAGTGATTTGATCGGCTTTGCTATTCGGGTCAATACTACTTGCAAAACCTATATCGTTGAGAAAAAAGTCCTTGGTAGGACTGTACGCTCAACAATTGGTCTACATGGAAATTTAACCCTAGCCCAAGCGCGTCATATAGCCAGAGACAAACTTGCGCTGATGGCTCAGGGCATCAATCCAAATGAAGTTAAAAGAAAAATAATTGCTGAAGAAAAATTAAAATCAGATTTACTCAAAATTAAACCAACATTAAAACAAGCATTTGATCATTACCTTTTATATAAACGCCTTAAGCCTAGAACAATTAAAGACTACACGATGGTTGTTGATAACTACCTAAAGGATTGGAATGACATAACACTGGATAAAATCTCTAGATTTATGATTCAGGCAAAACATTCTGAATTGTCACAACGAAGTTTGGCTCAAGCAAATATGGCGATGCGTGTTTTCCGAGCCATCTATAATTACTCAGTTGAGCATTATCGAGATGAAAATAACGAATCTATTTTGGATCAAGATAATCCGATAAATACACTAAATGCTAAAAAAGCTTGGAATAAAATTCGCAGCCGTAAAACCTATATTCATCAGGATCAACTACCTAACTGGATTAAAGCGGTATTTGAATATAAAGACCGTGGTCAACAGCAAGAAACCAATCGAGATTTTCTACTTACCTTGATTCTTACAGGATTTAGACGTGAAGAATGTGAATCGTTGCCTTGGACCAGTATTGACTTAAAGCATGGTCGAATCACCTCAACAGATTCAAAGAATGGTGTGCCACACAGCCTGCCTATGGGTGACTTTCTATTTACCCTCATGAAAAAACGTTATGCTCAAGCCAAAAATGAATGGGTTTTTCCATCTGCCAAAGCTACCTCGGGTCATATTATGAATATTTCCAAAGTACGCCAGAAAATCAATAAATCCTGTGGCATAGAGTTTAGCTTCCATGATCTGCGTAGAACCTTTGGTGCTATTGCAGAAAACCTTGATTATGGGCAGTACACCATTAAGCGCCTGCTGTCCCCAATAGATGATCATCGAGACCTAACTGTAGGCTATCAGGTCAGCGAAAGGAAATTAAGAGAAGCAATGAATGCTATTGAAGAGATTGTTTTAGGGGCTTATAAAACAAGCTTAGAAGAAGAAGGTATTCTGTCTTGTCTTGATGTCAAATGATAGTGAGCGAATTACTATTGCTCTGGAGGATATAGAAAGAATCGTTCCCCGTACTTGAAATAGTCCCATCTTGCAGACATCATCACAATATATATCTCATGGATTAATGCTCGTTCACACCAATATCCATGTAAAAAACCATCAATTGATGGTTTTTTAGAAATCAACAACCGTGGTTTACGACAGCCACATTCAGATACTTATTTATAATTTCTTCCAAGTCATGATGGTCGTGGTGTTATCAGACTTTGACTTGCCAAAAACCTTCATTTGCTCACCAGTATTACTTAGGTCTGCATTAATAATATAAACAAGGCCGTTTTGTGGATTAACCCATACCCCATTATTAAACTTATTTTTTGATGTTGCCTGCATATTCGTGAGGATTTCTAAACCAAACAAGTTTTGATTCTTTAATGCACCTGTACACTTCATACAGACATCTGTCGCTACTGTACCCGGTGATGCATACGACTTAGTGATGGCTGCATTATATTGTTGAGTTTTAGAATTCTTACGAATTGCAATTTCTGCAATGTAATTTCCTGATTTATCATCAATTACCTTCCATGAGCCTAATAATTGATCCACAGGCATTGCTGCTAAAAATTGAGTTGAACCTAACAATAAAGTCGAAGCAAATAAAATTCTTAATTTCATACAATTGTCATATATTAAAAAGCCTCGGGATTATAGCAAAGCACATCCCCGATAGAATTATTAATTTAAATCATATGCATAGTTTGCTGAAATCGTATCCAGCTTCATTTTTTGAATTTTTATAGATCTGCTTGAGCTTGTCATAGTGTATAGCAATTACTCTAAATTACTGAGGCCTTGCAAATGCTGTATTGGCTTTTCTACTACTTGTTCTCACTCAAAAATTGCGAGTCATATCCGAAAGATGAAATTCCATGACCATGAAAAACACATAGCCCAAACTCAACTTCACTCATTCATAAAAGCATAAATGATATGCAGTAGCGTCTGGGCTATGTCTAATGAATTACCAACCTAGCTGTTTATTCAAAGTAGCAGCATCGTAGTAGTCACCTTGGTAAACAATTTTGTCGTTTTTAACACGAACAAAACTTACACCCTCAAAGTTAATTGGCTTATTCGTTGCAGGGGTATCTTTGCTCCATGCACCCGTGTTATTCCCTGTAAAGCGCCATTGGAAAGAAATACCATCTTTACTCACAATTGGAGCACTCGTCATTTCCCATTTCAAATTAGGCACAGCATTAATAAATACACTGATGACGTTATCTCGTGCTGCTACTTGCCCTTTTTGTGGCGTGCCTACAGTAGCATCATAAAATATCCCATCTTTAGCAAAATAAGAGGCTGCTTTGTTGGCATCATGTTGATTCCAAGCTTGCATATATGATGTAACAACTTGCTTAGGTGGTACAGCTGCATGAACAACTGTTACGCCCGCGATTGCAGGAACTAAAATAAGTGCTTGTAAAATATTTTTCATTTGTATTCCCTTTAGAAAAAATATGTTAGTTAAATGATGATTGCAGCTGCATCATGCCGAAAATTAATCTTCGTAAGCACTCATCACATGTTTAATACGGGTATATTCTTCAAAGCCATAGCTTGATAAGTCTTTGCCATAGCCTGACTTTTTAAAGCCACCATGTGGCATTTCAGCCGTAAGCGGAATATGGGCATTGACCCAAACCGTACCAAAATCTAGATCGCGACTAAAACGCATACTACGGCTGTGATCATTGGTCCAAACACTTGAAGCGAGACCGAATTCAACATCATTGGCTTTTTCTAATGCATCTGCTTCATCTTTGAAGGTTTGAATCGTCACGATTGGGCCAAAAATTTCATTTTGGATGGCTTCGTCGTGCTGTTCTAAACCACAAATAATGGTCGGTTCGAAATAGTAACCATCGTACTGAGTCACTTGTTTACCACCAGTCACAATTTTGGCATGCGCAGGTAAGCGATCTAAAAAGCCTTTCACATGTACAAGCTGGCGTTGGTTATTGAGGGCACCAAACAAAGCTGTTTCGTCATCAGGTAAACCGCAGTGAATTTGCTTGGTTTTAGCAACCATTTTTTCTACAAATTCATCAAAAATGCTTTCTTGGACTAAAACGCGTGCCGCTGCGGTACAGTCTTGTCCTGCGTTGAAGAAGCCAGCGATGCTGATTGCATCTGTTGCTTTTTCAAGATCAGCATCATCAAATACCAGCACAGGTGCTTTACCACCAAGTTCCAAATGCGCCTTTGCTAAATTGCTTGCCGCTGAAGCAGCCACTTGTAATCCTGCACGAACTGAACCAGTAATCGACACCATTGCAGGCACTGGATGAGAAACAACTTTTGAACCTGCATCAGCCAAACCTAAGATGACATTAATGGCACCTTGAGGGAAAAACGGAGCAGCAATTTCAGCAAGTAGCAAAGTACTATTTGGCGTGGTGTCACTTGGTTTTAATACCACGGTATTACCCGCTGCTAAAGCAGGCGCAATTTTCCAAACTGCCATTAATAATGGGTAGTTCCAAGGCGCAACTTGACCTACAACCCCAATAGGTTCACGACGGATACTTGAAGTAAAACCATCTAAATATTCAGCAGTTGCCTTTCCTTCTAAGCAGCGAGCTGCACCCGCAAAAAAACGGATGTGATCAATAGAGGCTTTAATTTCTTCAGCCGCAATCATGTGTTTAAGCTGACCCGTTTCTACACTCTGTGTATCTACAAGTTGATCTGCATTTTTTTCCAATGCCTCTGCAAAATTCAATAATGCTTTTTGGCGCATTGAAGGCGTTGAGCGTCTCCAAACTTTAAATGCAGCTTTTGCACACTTATAGGCATAATCCACATCTTGTTGTGTCGCATTTGGCGATTGTGCATAAATTTGACCGTTCACAGGGCTAATTAAATCAAAGAATTCAACCCCTGTTGTTTGAACAAATACACCATTAATAAAATGCTTTAATTGTTTAACGTGCATTTGAACAAATCCATTCGCCTGTTCTAAATTTTCACCAATATGTAGGTCTGTCATGCAATTTCCTTATTCAGCAATTCAAATAAAATATCTATCTACTCACCACAATTTCTTATTTATTATTTATGATTTTTTTTGTCAAGAATATTTTAAACGTGAACCAAGATAAACCCACCCTGAAATTAAAATTAATATACTTACATTTTTTCATTTAAACTTTACATTTTTATTTTAACTTTACATTTTTACATAATATTAAATATTTTAAGTTATTGATTTTCATCAATTAAAATTAATTATAAAAATAATAACATCAAAAATAAATAAATAAAAAACTACATAATATTATGGCAAAAAAATTATTTTAAAAAAAATTGGCTCCTGCTAAAATTAATAAATTGGCTCTCGTTTGTAATTATAAAAAAAGACAAATTAGGCTATGTAAATGTATAGCGATTTGAATTATTCATATCAGAAAAAAATGGTATTGAATCTCAAATTGCAGAAAAGGAATTTCATTTAAAACAGAAAATTTTATTGATCTTCATCAAAGGATTAAATTTTCTAGATTCGAATTAAAAACCTTTTATACCTAGAATATTCCACGCTCCCAAAACAGGATTGGGAAAATTTTAATACTTAGGTATTGAACTTTATTGCTAAATAAGGAAATTGCATGAATGACCTTCCTATAGGTGAAAATGTAGGACAAGAGACGAATTCATCGTCTGTCCAAAATTCACAGTTTGAACGATCAATTGGATTGATCTCGAATTTCTCACTTGGTTTTACTTATCTATCACCGTTAACAGCCGTTTATTCACTCTTTGCACTTGCGATTACGCTTGCTGGTCCTCCATCTATTTGGTGGATTATGGTTGCCGCTTTTGGTCAATTATTGGTTGCAATCGTATTTGGTGAAACCGCTTCACAATATCCAATTACTGGCGGACTGTACCCTTGGGCGAGACGTCTATGGGGAAGAAAATATGCGTGGATGGCTGCATGGGTTTATCTTTGGGCATTGGTCGTTACCGTGACTTCTATTGCGGAATATAGCGCAGGATTTGTCGCCTCATTATTCCAATATGAACCAACGGCAATGAATTGTTTATTGACCACCATCATATTGTTAATCTTATGTATGGTTGTGAATATGTCTGGTACCAAAAACCTGGCACGTGTTGCTAAAATCGGTTTCTGGTGTGAAATTGTGAGCGTAATCGCGTTGGGAATCTACTTATTGATTTTCCACCGTGCTCAACCATTCTCGATTGTATTTGATACCATGGGCGTTCTTGCACAAGATGGTTCATATACCACAGCATTCTTCTCTGCATCACTACTTGGCTTATTCATGTTCTTCGGTTTTGAAGCCTGCGGTAACGTCGCTGAAGAAGTTAAAAATCCAAGTCGCCAAATTCCAGTGGCCATGATTTTGAGTATTGTATTCGGTTGTATCTCTGCAATGGTTTCGGTATTAGGTTATTTACTTGCATCACCAAACTTACAAGCGATTGTAAATGGTCAAGTGACTGATCCTATTCCATTTATCTTACGTGATACATTGGGTACAAATGGTGCAAATCTGTTTATTGTGATTGCCATCATCGCGATGCTCTCTTGTATCTTGTCTTTACAAGCTGCCCTTAGCCGTCTTTTGTTCTCTTTCGCACGTGACCAAATGCTGCCTGGAAATAAATGGATTGCTAAATTATCGAAGCAAAATGTACCTGATAACGCCATGATTTTAAGCTGCTTGTTGCCGCTAATTTTCTGTGTTGTGGTGTATTTCTCACCCGATAACTTGGCGCGAATCACTGCCTTTGCTGTCATCGGTATTTATGTTTCTTTCCAAATGGTTGTATTTGCCGCGCTGAAAAACCGCTTAAAAGGCTGGAAACCTGCGGGTGAGTGGAGTGTTGGTGCTTGGGGTCTACCAATCAATGCGCTTGCTCTGGCATATGGTGTGGTTGCAATTTATCTACTTGCTCAACCTGCCGATGTTCCTTCTTTCTTTGACCGTTGGATTGTACTGATTGGTTTAGGTTTCGTAATTGTCAGTGGTCTGCTCTACATGTTTATTGCAAAACCTTATGGCAAATCACGAGCGCCTGAGAATGATGCAATTGCGCATGCGGCTGAACTGCGCCAAAAGCGTAATGCAGCTTAATTCTTCTTCATAAGAAGCAAGATAAATTCATCATTCAACTCTAAACTTGCCTTTATAGCGTGTTGAAAACAAATGTTTAGAGCGTGGAAGTTAAAGAAATGAGTTCTTTGAGTACTGCGCTCTGTAAACATTTATACCTTATTTACAGCTTTTTAAGTCATGGATGACTTTTCCAAATGATTTAAAACGATTTACAGGTTTTAATACATGGACAATCGCAGTATTAACATTCGCAAACTCACATTAGCGCAAGTGATTATTGTGGGTATTGCTTATATGACCCCGATGACTGTTTTTGACACTTTTGGGATTGTGTCAGACATCACCAATGGTCGAGTTCCCCTCGCCTACATCTTCGCACTTTTTTCCATGTTGCTGACGGCATTTAGTTATGCTCGATTAAGCCAGCAAACTGACCGTCCGGGTTCTGCCTATACCTACACCGCTGAAAGTTGTGGAAATTCGGCAGGTTTCTTTGTCGGATGGTGTTCATTACTCGATTATATTCTGCTGCCTTTAATTAATGCCTTATTGGCGGGAATTTATCTCCATGCCTTAATGCCAGCAGTGCCCTATGCGGCATGGGTATTTGTGGCTGCTGGATTAGTCACATTAGTCAATTGTTTTAGAATTCATATTCTTGCCAACCTTTCCCTGCTCTTTGTATTCGTACCATTAATCTTACTTGTGGTTTTTATATATCTGGTGATTAGTGGCATTGGTTCAAATGGCTATGAACATGTGCTGACCTTAAAACCATTATTTAATGGCGATACCAGCATTGTGCCATTAATTACGGGCGCATCTATTCTGTGTTTCTCGTTCTTAGGTTTTGATGCTGTAACGACGCTATCTCACGAAACTAAAGATCCGAAAAAAACCATTCCTCGTGCTGTCATGTTGACCACATTCATAGGCGGTTTCATCTTTATTTCTGCATCATGGTTTATTCAGCTTTATTTCCCAGATAACGCGCGTTTTAAAGACCCCGAAGCGGCTTTACCAGAAATTGCCTTATATGTCGGCGGCGCCTTATTTCAAGCATTATTTTTGGTTGGACAGATCATGAATACCGTCGCCTCTGGATTAGCTTCTCACGCCAGTGCAGCGCGCTTAATTCATATTATGGGTCGCGATGGTATTTTCCATAAAGGCATCTTCGGTTCAGTCAACCAAAAATTAGGTACACCTTTATATTCTGTTCTTGCCATCGGCATGGTTTCTTTGACAGCAATGTTTTTAGATTTATCTACCGTACTGAATTTAATCAGTTTTGGTGCCTTAATTGCTTTTACAGCTGTGAATTTCTCTGTATTCATGAAGTTTTATGTGCATGAAAAGCAACGTGCAGGTTTTAAAGCGTTCTTCTTAAATCTTTGTTTACCTGTGTTATCTGTACTATCCCTTGTTGCAATGTGGCTCAATCTAGAATCCAGTGCATTACATTTTGGTCTTGGCTGGCTAACTGTTGGCATCGTGTTGTTTGTGTACAAGAAAATTCGCAAACAAAGCATCGTCCTGAGCAATGCTTAAGCTTATTCACCAAATTTAAAAAGAGAGTTCCATATGTCTATCGAAGTGACTAAACCCATTTTACTCAACGATGTCACATTTAAGGCCAGCCAATATCAACAAACTGGTCAAGAATGGAACTGGATTGCAGCTTCACGCGGTCAGTTCGACCACCCTGCCAACTACTATGAAAGTTCATTGCAAGATTGGCATACTTTTGATGTGCTGAATGCAAATATCGAGTGTGATGTGCTTGTGATTGGAGGTGGACTATTAGGAACCTCGACCGCACTGCATTTGGCAGAACAAGGTCTAGACACCGTGTTGGTTGAAAAAAACCGCATTGGCAGCGCTGCTTCTGGGCGTAATGGTGGACAACTAACGCCGGGCTTGGCGCGTTGGGAAGCCGAGACCATGGCGGAGCACTTTAGTTTTGAAGATGCAAAAAAGTTATGGCATTTCACGTCCACTGAAGCCATGTCGTTAATTGACGGCATCAGTGAAAAATATGACTTACATTTGCAACGTAAACGTGGTCATATCACGGCTGCGGTGCATTCAGGACATTTAGATGCTTTGCGTGACGGTATGCAAGCACGTGAATATTTAGAAGAAAGAAACACCGCGATGCTTAGCCAAGATGAATTGCGTACGCACATTCATTCTGAAAATTATTTTGGCGGCTTGTTAGATCACCTCGGGGGTCATATTCATCCCCTAGCCTTGACCCGCGGTTTGGCGTATGGTTTTTGTCAAAATGGTGGCAAAATTTATGAACAAACTGAAGTAAAGTCTATTCAAGAGCGTGCCGATGGTATTTATGTCACCACGGCAAACGGTGTAATTAAAGCCCGTAAAAGTGTGGTGATGGCGGTACATCATGCGTCGTTTACACTATTGGAAGAACGTAAACAAACCACCATTCCTTTTTATACTTATGTGTGTACCACAGCACCGTTAGAACTTGATTTAAAAGCGTTACTCCCAACGGATATGCCAGTGTATGACACGCAGTTCCAAATTGACTATTATCGTGGCGTATCTCAAAACCGCTTGTTATTTGGGGGGGAAGGTACAGGTTCTTGCTGGGATGCACAGCAGACTCACGACTATTTATTGGGACGTATTAAGCATGTATTCCCGCAATTAAAGCAGGTTGAGATCGACTTTGTTTGGAGTGGTAAAACTGACTTAACCGTGAATGGTGCTACTGATAGCCGTAAGTCTGGCAACAAGTTCCCAATTTATGCAGTGCATGGTTGGAGTGGACATGGCGTGGCACAAACTGTACGCATTGGTAAAGCCATTGCAGATGACTTTTGTGGTCAATCGGATGACTTTGAAATGCTGACCAAAATTCAGCATATGAATATTCCGATGGGTCGTGCGTTAGCACCCATTGTAATTCCAATTGCCAAAAGCATGTATGGCCTTGGCGCGATGATTAATCCAGGGAAAATGGTGTCGTTCTAATTCATTTTAAGATCAGTTCAAAGGCTGCCTATGTGCAGCCTTTTTGCCCATACCGTTATTACTTTCTAAGCTGCCTACATGGCAGTGAACTCACAAAGCTACCACCATTTACGTATAGTAAAGCACCCGACCATCTTTTTGCATGACACGAGCCTGTTCAAGGTAATAGACATTTGCGCGTTTTGAATGAAGAATTGCTTTTAAGTTTGATGGATTCAGTTGTTCCATTTTTTATAAAACTATAAATGTAATAATTAAAATGAGTATAAAAAATTATTGGAAAAATATATGAATCTTGAATGTAAAACGACATACTTTGACGTTTACTTCACTCTTTAGTTTAAACAAAATTCTTATTTTTCAACTTAAAGCGTTGGTCGTAAGGCTCAGCTTTGTGTATAAAAATTAAACTCAATGGATCAAAAAATACAGAAAATTGTCTAATTCATTATGATTTAACTGATTTATTTTTTCGAAAATCTAGATAAAATTCGATTAAAGACCAAATCACGACCAATAAAAAAAAGAAAAACACCAACAGAAAAGCGGAAAAATACATCATATTGTTCAATCCTAAACTTGCTTTAGTAAAACGACAGATATCCAATGAAGTTCCACTTCATCTAAGACAAAAGTCTAATATGGTTTAAATGCAATGAATAGTGATTTTTCCAATAAATTAAGACTTTTTTTCAATAAATTGATCAATAAAACCAATAAATATGGCAGTTTATTGCTATAACCGAAACACCATCACAAAACAAAAAAACCAAATATACACTTGTATTTTATATATGCAATTACATCATTCCAGCTATTGACCTTATTTTGAAATAAGCAGACATTAGCAAGCTTGATTAACCCCATAACATTAAGATCCGCTATGTTAAAAAAAATGATTGGCGAATCCGCATTTAAACTTGCGGGCTGGCAATATCACGTAGAACCCAATACGCTCGAAAACAAACAAGTGATTGTGGGTTTTGAACACACCTCAATGATGGATGCTGTTTTATCTCTCGCTTTGTTCCAAATTTACGATATTAAAATCCATACCCTCATCAAAAAAGAATTGTTTAAAGGCCCGTTGAAACCATTGCTAGAAGCTATTGGCGGAATTCCAGTTGACCGTAAATCTAATCAAGATATTGTGGGACAAATGGTCGACCTTTTTGCCTCTCACGAGAAATTTAATTTAGTCATTGCACCTGAGGCAACTCGTGCAAAAGATGGTGAAGTCCGCAAACCCATCCGTACAGGATTTTGGCATATTGCCAAAGCGGCCAATGTCCCTATTGTTTTGATGTATGCCAACTCACAAACCAAACAAGGTGGTATTTTTGGCAAAATTTATCCCACTGAACTTCATCACGACCTAGCACTTATGCAAAAGTTGTATAAAGAAAATGTGGGATTGGACATTATTATTCCTGAACCCCAATAGCATTGTTCAATTGTTTAAAAACTCAAACTTAAGCCCTTTCTCTAAAAAAAGGGCTTATGGTAGAATCTGCTCAATTTGATTTGGCATAAGGCCAATCTACAAGGAGCATATTTCGCATGGCGGGTCATTCCAAGTGGGCTAATACTAAGCATCGTAAAGCAAAACAAGATGCGAGCCGCGCTAAAGTATTCACAAAATTCATTCGTGAAATTGTTACAGCTGCCCGTTTAGGCGGCGGTGATGTTGCATCTAACCCACGTTTACGTGCTGTCGTTGAAAAAGCATTAGTCGCAAATATGACACGTGATACCATCAACCGTGCTATTCAACGCGGTGTTGGTGGTGAAGAAAATGCTGACTTAAAAGAAGTCACTTATGAAGGTTATGGCGTAGGCGGTGTTGCTGTTATTGTTGAAACCATGACCGACAACTTAAACCGTACTGTGCCTGATGTTCGCCATTGTTTCTCTAAAACCGATGGTAACTTAGGGACTGCTGGTTCAGTGGCTTATATGTTTACTAAACGCGGTGAAATTACTTTTGAAGACGTTTCTTTAGAAGACAAAATCATGGACGTGGCTTTAGAAGCTGGTGCTGAAGATATTGAAGTAGCTGAAGACGAAATTTTAGTCATCACAACACCTGAGACTTTTGGTGAAGTTCAAGATGCGCTAACAGCAGCAGGTTTAAAATCTGACAATGCTGAAGTCGTGATGAACCCTTCAACTAAAGCATTGATTTCCGATGTAGATCAAGCGAAAAAAATCGTGAAAATGATTGATATGTTTGAAGATTTAGATGATGTGCAAAACGTTTATACAAACGTTGAATTTACAGAAGAAGTTTTAGCTCAGCTAGATGAGTAATCTTTCAAAAAATAAAAAAACGCGCTCATAGGCGCGTTTTTTATTGCTGTATGTAGACGATGACCTTGCTTAGATGAGTAATCGGTCTGACTTTAAAATTTAGTATCTAAACCTTATTCAATAAACCCCGACAGTTAAATACATTGTATTCCTTAATGACGAAGCTGGAATGTAAGGCAACCACATGCTCAATCTTACCAATCCGATTCAGGAGAATCTGACTGTAATTTTCCATATCGCGTGCAATCACTTCTACAATAAAATCTGCCGACTGCCCTGTGACCAAAAAAGCATTAATGACTTCTGGAATACTTTCTAATTCTTCTAAAAATTTGGAAAAAGTATCGCTATCATGCTTACTTAAAGAAACTTGCAGTAATACATGTAAGCTAAAGCCGAGTTTTTGATAATTAATGTCGCGACGCACATTGGTCATGACATTGGTATCAATTAAATGTTTAATACGGCGATGAACCGAGCTGACAGAAAGATTAATTCGCTCTGACAGTTCATTCAGGTTCACATCTTCATGGGTTAATATTTCCAGAATTTGTTTGTCAAAGCGGTCTAATTCCATCACTGGCTCCAAAAATAAAATAATAAGGTATAAATAAAACCACGTATGAGTTATTTGAATTATGCAAGATACGTGCTCAGCATCCGAGAACGATTATTTCGTTTATTCCACTAAAAATAAAGTCGCGTATGCTACTTATTTTTATCAATCCATAAATTTACAGAAATTCAATGCAATAAATACCCTTGAATATAAATTAAATGTCATTCTTAGGTAATATTTAACGATCTTTTTTACTTGAGTAGTTCGTAGAAGATTATATGCCGCGCCAGTCTACACGTGCATTGCGTTCGGTGTAATAAATACGCTGTACATATTGTCCCAAAGGTAAATCTAAAAGTTGATGCTTGAAGATATAAAACTCTTCAGAACTACCCGAAATGTAGTCTTCTTCACGCTCCCAAGGGGTTCCAGCTATTTCTAATAAAGGTGCAAGCATGGAACAGACTGAAATATCTGCAAGCCCCAAACGCTCACCCACAAAATAACGCCCATCATTTTCTAATAATTTCTGATTCAATATGGTAATCAGTTGTTCCATCTGATGCTTAGAATAAGCAACTTTTTCAGTATCAAGCTGATAACTCTTAGACACCAGTGTTTTTAATATGGGTTTAGAAAATTTCTCAAATTGGCGTAGATAACCTTTTTCACCAATCATAATGTCTAAGGTTTCATCACTTTCCGATAAACTTTGCGCCAAACCCCAACGGCGTACATGTAAGCCAAGCTCAGACGCCAAAGCATTAATTTCTAATGCAACTTCTCTTAAATGTGGATCTGTACGTAATAATGCATGTTCAGGATAAGTCTGATCTAAATACAATGCAATTTGGGTTGAATCCGCAACCCAATACTCATTGTCTCGTAAAATTGGCAGTTTATTTTGCCCTGTTTTGAGTTGTGCAAAAGCACGATGTACACCTGGGATTAGATTCTGCGCAACAAAATCGAGTTGTTTATGATCGAGTAACCAGCGAGCTTTCTCACAATAATGAGATAAAGGAAACTGGTATAAAATTCGCATAAACACTCCAAAAGATGAGACGAACATTGATTTATTCAGAAAACCAACGCTTTCAGTCTGTTACTTTAGTCAGTCAAAGCTAGAAACACAATGTCCTTTTTATCCCAAAATAACTACGACTTAACCTTGTACGGTTATACAATTTTCTGTCTTGAATATCTTTAAACAAGATAACCCTCCATTTCTGGAACAGCCCATAAAACCTTATAATTAAAATTATTAATTAAAATCAACCACTTAACTTATCTAAATTTATTCAAACTTTACCACTTTAAGTTTTAAACATTATTTTTCATAAGTACATGGAAATCAGTCAGTTAATTTTCTATAACAGACCGATTAACGTTTTGACATTGTTTCAAAGGTGTCATCATGGCTTATATCAATTCTAAAAACATACAGATCATCGAAAATGATCAGGATGCAATTAATGCCGCTTATCAGGTCGCGGACTTTGCCCTTGAAGGTCGCAATGCTCGCGATCAAAACCGAGTATTACCTTTTGCAGAAATTGAACAATTTAGCCAAAAAGGCTTAGGCGGTTTAAGAATTCCCAAACAATATGGCGGTGCTTATGTGTCTAATAAAACACTGGCACGTGTATTCCGTATTTTAAATAAAGCCGATTCTAGTGTAGGACAAATCCCACAAAATCAAATTAGCTTGCTTTACCTCATTGATTTGATGGGCACTGAAGCGCAAAAGCAGTTCATTTTTCAGCAAATTTTAGAGGGTAAACGCCTTGCCAATGGTGGACCAGAACGCCATACCAAAGACTCTAAAACACTCAACACCATTTTGAGTATTGAAAATGGTCACTACTATCTGCAAGGTGAAAAATTCTATTCAACGGGTAGTAGCTTTGCCCACTGGTTAGCCATTAAAGCCATTCATCCTGAAGGTCATGTGGTGCTGGTGGTTGTAGATCGTGAAGCGCAAGGCGTAGAAGTGATTGATGACTGGGATGGTTTTGGACAACGCACTACATCGAGTGGCTCAGTCCGTCTGAACCATGTGGAAATTGATCCTTTCCTGATCTTTGACGAACGCCTCTTAACGGCAGCACCAACCTATCGTGGGGCTTATTCACAACTGTTACAAGTCGCGATTGATGTCGGCATTGCTGAGGCTGCCTTTGAAGATACGCTGGCAACCGTCAAAAAAGCGCGTCCAATTGTCGATGCCCAAGTGGAAAAAGCCAGCTTTGAGCATTACACCTTACAAGAAGTAGGCAAACTGCAAATTCAACTTGAAGCCGCTATTTTACTGCTCGATGACGCCGCAGAATTTTTAGATGAGCTAGATCAGCTTGAGCGTGTAACCGATGAGCAAGCTGCACGTGCCTCTATTCTCGTCGCTGAAGCCAAAATTTATGCCAATGATGCGGCACTGAATATTTCTGAAAAACTGCTCGAACTCGGAGGCAGCCGTTCGAGTTTAAGTCAATTCAATTTAGATCAGCACTGGCGTAATGCACGTGTACATACCTTACATGATCCAGTGCGTTGGAAACTGCATGCGCTAGGTGATTATTACCTGAATCATCAATTACCTGCCCGCCATGCATGGATTTAAGGAGAATAACATGACCTCATTTCAAAGCATTTCCCCTGCACAGGCAGCGCAACTTGCACCCGCACATATTATTCAATCCGATGCCGAAGCCTTAGAAATTGCACATACCTTGGCAGAACAATTCAAGCACAATGCGATTCTACGCGATGCTGAGCGCATTTTGCCTTTTGATGAAATTGAAGCTTATAGCCAGTCTGGACTTTGGGCCATTACGGTACCTAAACAATATGGGGGTGCTGAAGTTTCAAGCTATACCGTGGCGAAGATTATTGCCCTTATGAGTGGTGTGGATGGTTCAATCGGTCAGATCCCGCAAAATCATTTCTACGCCCTAGAAGTACTGCGGAATACAGGTACTGAACAACAAAAACAAAAACTTTATCAGGAAGTCTTGCAAGGTGCGCGCTTTGGTAATGCGCTTGCAGAATTTAAAACTAAGAATGCCGCACAAAAACAAACTGCAATTTCTCCGACAGCGAATGGTTTTATCGTCAATGGTGAAAAATTCTATTGCACAGGCAGTTTGTTCGCACATCGCATTCCAACCTTGGTCAAAGATGCACATAACCGCGAGTTTCTGGCCTTTATCCCACGTAATAGTGAAGGCCTAGAACTAATTGATGATTGGTCGGGATTTGGACAACGCACCACAGGCAGTGGTACGGTCAAATTCCATCAAGTCTTTGTCGCTGCAGAAGATGTGATTCCTTTCGATCAAGCCTTTCAACAGCCCACCTTGGTTGGTCCTTTTGCCCAAATTATGCATGCGGCAATTGAAACAGGCATCGCCCGTGCTGCTTTTGAAGAAACCTTGGTCCGTGTGCGTCAAGCCCGTCCTTGGATTGATTCAGGTGTCGATGCTGCAACCCAAGACCCACTGACCTTATTAGAATTAGGTCGCGTCGTAGCAGATGTTCGCGCTAGCGAAATGTTATTAAAACAAGCCGCTCGCTCTATCGATGCCGCCAAACCACAACCCAGCGAAGACAACATTACCCAAGCGTCTTTAGATGTTGCCAAAGTACGTGCCCATAGCAGTGAAACAGCACTCAAAGCATCGTCCAAACTGATTGAACTGGCAGGTAGCCGTGGTAGCCAGCGTGCAGATGGTTTAGACCGTTTTTGGCGTAACGCCCGTGTACACACCCTGCACGATGCAGCGCGCTGGAAGTATTACTTCATTGCCAATTACACCCTCAACGGCATTCGCCCTCCACGTCGAGGGACCTTGTAATGACACAACAAACGCCAAAAAAGATTATTTTAAATGCCTTTGATATGAACTCGGTTGGACATATCAATCATGGTTTATGGACACATCCTCGAGATCAATCGCACCGTTTTAATGAACTCAGTTATTGGACTGAATTGGCACAAACACTAGAACAAGGCTTATTTGACGGTCTATTTATTGCCGACATTACCGGTGTTTATGATGTCTATCAGAATGGCATTGATTTAACCCTGAAAGAATCGATCCAGTTGCCTAGTCATGATCCAAGTACCTTGGTTTCAGCTATGGCTGCTGCAACCCAACATTTAGGTTTTGGTGTTACGGTTAATTTAAGCTATGAGAACCCGTATCAATTTGCTCGTCGTTTTGCCAGTTTAGACCATTTAACCCAAGGTCGTATCGGTTGGAATATTGTGACGGGTTATTTAGATAGCGCGGAACGTTTAGTAGGACAAAAGGGTCTAAAAGAACACGACCTGCGCTATGCCCAAGCCGAAGAATTTCTTGAGCTTTGCTATAAGTTTTGGGAAGGCTCTTGGGAAAATGACGCGGTACTGAAAAATAAAGCGCAGCGTATTTTTACCGATCCCGCTAAAGTACATGCCATTCAGCATCAGGGACAGTTTTATCAAAGTCAGGGGGTGTTTCAAGTCTCTCCTTCACCACAGCGTACCCCCGTTTTATATCAGGCAGGCGCTTCGCCACGTGGTTTGGCCTTTGCGACTCAACATGCTGAAGGTATTTTCATTGGTGGCGACCAACCTGAAAAAATCAAACAACAAGTGGATAAAATTCGTGCCCTCGCAGTTACACAAGGTCGCGATGCCGATACGGTAAAAATCTTTGTCGGGATTACGGTTGTGACCGCCGAAACGGACGCACTGGCACAGGAAAAGTTAGCAGAATATATTCGTTATGCCAGCCCTGAAGCGGGTTTAGCACATTACTCCAGTTCAGTAGGCATCGATTTATCCCAGTTTGCAGATGATGAAGCGATTCCTTATCAAAAAACCAATAGTATTGCCTCGGTCAATCAAAAGTTTAAAGAACAAACCATTACCCGTAACGACTTAAAAGCACAGCATGTCTTGGGTGGACGTTATCCCCTCATTATTGGAAGTGGTGCAGCTGTGGCGGAACAACTGATTCAGTGGATTGATGAAACAGGCATTGACGGTTTTAATCTGACCCGCACAGTTGCCCCAGAATCGCATCAAGACTTTATTCGTTATGTTATTCCTGAATTACAACAACGTGGGCGCTACAAAACCAGCTACAGCGAAGGCAGTTTAAGACACAAACTGTTTCAACAAGGCGACCATCTTGCCGCCCATCATCCTGTGCAGCAGTTCCGATGTTTAAGCTCAAACTCGACTCCAGACTTAACCACACATTCAGAAAAACAGACAGCTTAACTGCTGTAAATTGAAAAATACGAGAGATAACATGGCTTTAACTGCAAAAAATAAATTCACCTTCTTGGGGGTGATTGTCGCTGCACTGGTGATTGGGCTGGTGGCGTGGAGTTACCATAAAAAGACCAGCAATACCGAATTGGTCATTGGTATTAGCCCACCCTTTGCTAATCCATTAAAAGTCGCGGTCGAAGAAGCGAAACAACAAGGGATCAATGTCAAACTGGTGGAATTTTCCGACTGGAATACGCCGAATATTACCTTGAATCATGGCGATATTGATGCCAATTATTTCCAGCATCAACCCTTCTTGGACAATGCGATTAAGGAAACTCAATTCAAGCTGAAAGCATTGGATAAAGGCGTCACAACTCATGTCGGTTTATATTCCAAAAAGTATCATTCACTGGGTGAACTACCAGATCAAGCACGTGTGGTCATTCCAAATGATCCTGTGAATCAAGGTCGCGCATTGTTGCTTTTACAACAAGCCAAACTGATTACTTTAAAAAATCCAGAGAATCATTTATCTAACTTACAAGACATTGCTGCCAATCCTAAAAAGCTGCAATTTATTGAAGTTGAAGGTCCGCAAACGGCACGTGCAGTGGATGATGCCGACTTAGTTTTCAGCTACCCACATTATTTACGTCTTGCCAAAACCATTGACCCGAATGATGCGCTGATTTTGGATGACAACACCAATACCCGTTATTCCATTTTATTTGTGGTGCGCGATGACTACCAACAGCAACATCCAGAGAAAGCCGCACAATTAGAAAAATTTATCAAAATTTATCAGACTTCTGCCAAAGTTAAACAAACTTTGAATGATGAAATTGGCTCAAAACTTTGGTTCCCTGGCTGGAAGTGAGATTGAGCAATGACAGATTCAGTTTTTAAGCCCAAAAATCCTAAGGTATGGCTGATTGGACTGACCGTTGTGATCTTGATTGCTGCTGTAGCGGTTTACCGCTACAGCAAAAGTCAGGCCCAACAAGATGTTTTAACCATTGGCATTAGCCCACCTTATGCAGAACTGCTGCAAAGTGTCGCAGATGATGTGAAAAAACAAGGGATTCAGGTCAAACTGGTCGAATTCTCTGACTGGCATGCACCAAATGTCGCAGTACAAAACGGCGATATTGATGCCAACTTTTTCCAGCAAAGCGTCTTTTTACGCAATGCAATTCGTGAAACTCAATATGACCTCCACGCCTTTGCCACAGGTACAGGCAGTCATGTTGGACTATATTCAAAAAAATATAAGTCTTTACAAGAACTCCCAAACAAAGCCCGCGTGGTCATTCCGAATGATCCTGTAAACTCTGCCCGCGCACTGATTTTGCTGCACCGCGCAGGTTTAATTCAATTGAAAGATATCAATAACGAACTTTCGACTGTGCAGGACATCGTTCAAAATCCAAAGCAACTGCAATTTATTGAAGTTGAAGGACCACAAACTGCACATGCATACAACGATGCCGACCTCATTTTTGGTTTTCCACATTACTTAAACATGGCGAAAGTAACCGATCCGCATAGCGCTCTGTTTCTCGACCCTATCGATAAAAAATATGCAATTTTGTTCGTCACGCGTAAAGACTACAGCGATCACAATCAAAAACTAGCCACTTTCGTTCAAGCTTTCCAAAACTCTAAAAAAGTTCAAGAGATTTTAGACCGAGATTTTGGCAGCAAAATGTGGTTTGAAGGCTGGAAATAAGGAGAAAGACAATGGTGAGTTTTGGTTCTCATGTGGATTTTTCCCTTCCACATATCAAAATCCGTAATTTGAACAAGTATTATGCAGTACAAAATCAACACGTCCATGCACTAAAAAATATTGATTTGGATATTCCTGAAGGTAAGATTTTCGGCATTATTGGTAAAAGTGGTGCGGGAAAATCTTCCCTGTTACGCACACTCAATGGCCTAGAAAAAGTCAGTGAAGGTAGCATTCACATCCATCAACACAACTTAGCCGAACTCAATCATGCCGAACTGATTCAGCTACGTCAGCGCATCGGCATGATCTTTCAGCACTTTAATTTAATGTCTGCCAAAACCGTCTGGGACAATGTCGCGCTTCCGCTCAAAATTGCCCATTACAGCGCTGCTGAGATTGAGCAACGGGTCAGTGAAGTGCTACAACTGGTTGGTTTAGCAGATAAAGCGCAACACTATCCTGCCCAACTTTCAGGTGGGCAAAAACAACGGGTCGGCATTGCTCGAGCGTTGGTACATCATCCTGAAATATTGTTATGTGATGAAGCAACTTCGGCACTTGATCCAGAAAGTACCTCAGTGGTGTTATCGCTGCTCAAGGAAATCAATCAAACCCTCGGTATTACCATTGTCCTGATTACTCATGAAATGCAAGTAATCCGTGAAATTTGCGATCAAGTGGTGGTGATTGAACACGGTGAAATTGTGGAGTCTGGACAAGTCTGGTCGGTATTTTCTAATCCTCAGCAGCAAATTACCCAAGAGTTGCTGAATTTAGAACAATTGGAGTTGCCATTTCAGTTACACGCAGAACCCTCAACAGAATCGAGTCATACGATCTTGCGATTAAGTTATGCTTCGACATTACAACATGCACCCGATCTAAACTCGATATTCTCAAGCGTAGATGGTCCCGTGCACCTGTATCAAAGCCATATTGATTCGATTCAGGAACATTTGATTGGAAAATTTGTGGTGGCCGTGCCGCAAGCCAATCTGGATCTCAATCAGCTTAAACAACAACTGCAACACCAGTTTGCCAAAATTGAGGTATTGGGCTATGCACGACCAACTCATTGAACTCTTGCTCACAGGAACAGTTGATACCCTGCTCATGGTCGGTGTATCCGCGATTTTGGCTTTCCTGATTGGTTTACCCATGGCAGTCATACTGGTGAATACCAGTGAACACGGCATTTATCCCTCAAAACCGATTAATCAAGCTTTGGGTTGGGTGGTGAATATCACCCGTTCGGTGCCTTTCCTGATTTTAATGGTGGCTCTGATTCCCTTAACACGCTTTATTGTCGGCACCAGTTACGGCGTCTGGGCTGCTGTCGTGCCCCTGACCTTAGCCGCAACACCATTTTTTGCACGGATTGCGGAAGTAAGTTTGCGTGAGGTCGATCAGGGCTTAATTGAAGCCGCACAAGCCATTGGTTGTAACCGTAAACAAATCATTTGGCATGTATTACTGCCCGAAGCATTACCCGGGATTGTGGCAGGTTTTACCGTCACCATTGTCACCATGATTAACTCCTCCGCAATTGCAGGCGCGATTGGTGCAGGTGGATTAGGTGATATTGCCTATCGTTATGGTTATCAACGCTTTGATATGCAAATGATGCTTGCGGTCATTGTGGTATTGGTGATTCTGGTCATGTTGGTACAGGCAACAGGAGATGCGCTTGCACAACAACTAGACAAACGAAAAGTTTAACAATCATGCACTTGAAGGTGCCGAAAAGAAAGATACCAGCCATGACCTGACTTTGTCATGGCTTTCATGTAAAATCAGCGCCAATTTTTAAATAATACGTTGTGAGTCATTTCATGGGTTTTAATTGCGGTATTGTCGGCTTGCCGAACGTTGGTAAATCTACCCTTTTCAATGCGTTAACTAAAGCAGCAATTGCGGCAGAAAACTTCCCGTTCTGTACCATTGAACCAAACACAGGGATTGTTCCTGTTCCAGATTTACGTTTAGACAAATTAACTGCAATCGTAAAACCACAACGTGTGATTCCAACCACGATGGAATTTGTAGATATCGCAGGTTTGGTTGCTGGCGCATCTAAAGGTGAAGGACTCGGTAACCAGTTCCTTGCCAACATCCGTGAAACTGATGCCATTGCACACGTAGTTCGTTGTTTTGAAGATGAAAACGTTATTCACGTGAATGGTAAAATTGACCCCTTAGATGATATTGCCACCATCAATACTGAACTTGCACTTGCTGACTTGGAAACTGTAACCAAAGCCGTTACACGTTTAGCAAAATCAGCGAAAAGTGGCGACAAAGAAGCCATTGCAACGAAAGCCGTTTTAGACAAAATTCTGCCTTTATTAGATGAAGGCAAACCAGCTCGTGCTGCAACGCTTGATGACGATGAACGTAAATTGGTACGTGGTTTTGGTTTAATGACTTTAAAACCAACCATGTACATCGCTAACGTGGCTGAAGATGGTTTCGAAAACAACCCACATTTAGAAGCAGTGAAAAAACTTGCTGCGGAAGAAAATGCAATTGTGGTTCCACTGTGCAACCAAATCGAAGCTGAAATTTCATTACTTGAAGATGAAGACCGCGCTGAATTCCTTGAAGCTCTAGGTATGGAAGAACCTGGTCTTAACGTGGTGATCCGTGCAGGTTATGCCTTACTTGGCTTACAAACTTACTTCACGGCAGGCGTACAAGAAGTACGTGCTTGGACTGTAAAAGTTGGTGCAACTGCGCCACAAGCTGCGGGTGTGATTCACACTGACTTTGAAAAAGGCTTCATCCGTGCTGAATGTATTGCTTATGATGACTTCATTCAATATAACGGCGAAGCGGGTGCCAAAGAAGCAGGTAAATGGCGTTTGGAAGGTAAAACTTACGTGGTACAAGACGGTGACGTTTTACATTTCCGTTTCAACGTCTAATTAAGTTAGATGTTGCTAAAAGCCAGTGTTATCACTGGCTTTTTTATACCCAAAATATGGATGAACCAAGCTCATCAACAACACCTCTTAACTTTATATACAAAAGATACAGAGCACTCTCCTTTTTCTGTCGCCTGAAATCTTGAGCATAATTCAAACATAAATGACTCAGGTTAAACACAATTTCCATATGATAAATATAATGATAATAATTATCATTATATTTACATTAAATCCAACATCGCCTACACTCCTATTCATAACTAAAAACTTAGATTAAAAGGATGCTGCTATGGCTTATACCCTTCCCCATTTACCTTATGCCTATGATGCACTCGAACCGCATATTGATGCGAAAACCATGGAAATTCATCATAGTAAGCATCATCAGACTTACATCAACAATATTAATGCAGGCATTCAAGGGACACCTTGGGAAAACTTAACGGTGGAGCAATTAGTTACTCAGGTAAATGATGTTCCAACACAACTCAAAAGCAATGTCATCAACAATGCAGGTGGACATGCCAATCACAGCTTATTCTGGACCATTATGAGTCCTCAAGGCGGTGGACAACCTATAGGCAAAATTGCAGCAGCGATAGAGGCTGAACTGGGTGGATTTGACAACTTTAAAGAGGCTTTTACCAAAGCGGCACTCACCCGCTTTGGTAGTGGATGGGCTTGGCTAACAGTCAGCCCAGATCAAAAATTATTGGTAGAAAGCACAGCCAATCAGGACTCGCCACTCATGCAGGGTCACACACCCGTTTTAGCACTCGATGTGTGGGAACATGCCTATTACTTAAAATATCAAAATCGACGCCCTGAATATATTTCAGCATTTTTTAATGTTGTGGACTGGCAAGAAGTCAACCGACGTTATGAACAGGCAATCCAATAATGCATGTGGTGGTTGAATTGCCCATGTCATCATTTCATCAACTACGCTTTATATTGGGAGTTCTTATTTTGCTAAGTGGTGCATTACTTTGCATTTATAAAGTGGCTACATCCATATATGTCTTTTAATTTTTGAGAAACTGTGTCCAATGCTCCATATGGCAGAGCATTGGATTAAAATACATAAAGATTTAAATGGTATTAAGATGTCGTGGCATGTGCAGGTTTCGTATCCATCGCTGCGCGTTGTTTTCGTGCCTGTTCCAATATACGTTGTTGCAATTCTTGTCTAAAGCCCATCATAAATATCGCTTCGGCTAATACAAATAACGGACCAATGATCAAACCGACTAAATCATCGACAAAGGCAGGTTTTTTCTTTTCATAAAAATGCCCCACAAACTGAAATACCCAACCCACCACAAAAATACCAATGCTCAGCGTTAACCACACCGCAAAACCTAAACTGGCAATCTTTAATGCCACAGGATAGACCGCAGAAAATAGCAATAACATGATACAGCCAAACCAGAGATCTAATTTCAAATAATACGCACAACTCACTATAATCAAGCCCAAGGCTAAGGTGATTTCAAATCCTGCAAAGTGAAACCCTGCCCGTGCTGTCAAACACATAATGGAAAACACAATCAGCGGGATCCCCACAAAATGCGTTAAAATATTTTTATGATCAAGATGATAAGCCGCATACTGGCTTAAAAGTTGTTCTAATTTACTCATCGGAATCGTCCTTGTAAGATGCATAAACGCACTATATAAAAAAATCATTTTTATAGTTGTCACCTAGCCGACAATTCAAAATATAAGGATGCCCATGACACTGCAAATGGATGATCTTCAACATCTGGCAAATAATCGTTGGTATTCTGAATTACCGCTCTCCTTTCAGCAGTTTATTCAGGAACATGCGCTTATACAGCACTATCAGAAAGAGCAAGCTATTTTTTACTCTGGAAATGCTTTTAATGGAATCTATGCCGTACTCGATGGCGCAGTACGCTTAGGCTATGTCGATATTGAAGGTACAGAATCTATTGCTGCAATTGCAGAGCCGATTATGTGGTTTGGTGAAATCTCTTTAATTGACCAGCAACCGCGTTCCCACGATGCCATTGCGATTCAAAAAACACGCATCCTGCATATTCCTAGTGCTGCCATCCACACTTTACTCACTACACAGCCTCAGTTTTGGTTTCATATTGCTCAACTCACCAGCCAGAAATTACGTATTGCCTTTTTAGAGCTGATTTCAATTCAAACTCAGACCATCAGGCAACGGCTAGCTTTACGATTAATGCTGATTTTACAAGGCTATGGCAATCATGTACTGATTGAAAAAAATGTCATTCAATTGAGTCAGGAACAACTGGCACAAATGTTAACTTGTTCACGGCAAACGGTGAATCAGGAATTACAAGCTTTAGAAAAACTCGGTGTATTAAAACTTGCGTTTAAAAAAATTGAAATTTTAGATCAGGAACAGTTACATCGCTTGGCGTATACCCTACACAGCTAAAACCAAAGTAACATGCCGTGTTGTTATGGTGCAAAAGTTTTCACCATAACTGTGCACACTTCAATATATGCACCAAAAAGTAACTCAATTAAGAATTTAATTGGCAGACATTGACCTCATCAAAACCATTGGTGCAAGGTGCAACTTCATGTGCAACAGAATCATGCAAAGCTGTGTGTGCTTTCGGTTGTTCAATCTGCGCATTCACCGTTGAACTGAATACCCAGAAAAGACTTAAAGCAAGCATAGATGTTTTCAACATAGAACGATAACCTCACGATCATAAATGTTACTTTTCACGTAAATTATATCGTTTTTTATCGCATAAAGATAATGCATTAAATTAATCAAGTCAGTCTTATTTTCTATTATCGTCTTTACTGTTCGTACATCTGCATTGTAATGTTATCAACCACAATGCAGCTTTAAATATTTAAATTTTATGAACTAAATGCCTTTTTCTTCGGGTCAGTATTGCCTAATTCTGGATGCTCAAGCGCATCTTTGCATTGTGCTTTGTCTCGTTCATAATCCGCTTTTTTCTGCGATACTGTCGCTGAGTTCTCCATAGTCTCCCGCGCCCAAACATCTAAACCAGTCAATGCTTTTCGACACAATGCGTATTTGCCTTCAGTCACAGAGTCTGTCATTTTGACGTTAATACGCCAATCTGTACTTAGTTTACGCGCAGGTTTACGTACATTCTCTTCAATTAAATTCCGTTGCTTACGGTATACATAAGGATCTGCCTCGTTCATGAATCGCCATGCTTCATGTGCATAGGTGGTTGCATCATTGGTTAATTTAGGCGCAGCCTTAATTTCAGCTTTCTTTTCAGCATGATCTGAAGATTGACCACAACCTTGTAATAACACCGCACTACTCAACACAGAAACAACAAGAACAGGCGCTCTAAGTATTCGCATTTAGGGAATCACCGCAACAATCTAGTAAGCACTATGCTAGTAAATTCGGCTACAATACACAATCTTATTTGACCTATCGTTTAACTCTAACAAGGTGTGTCGTGTCACAACACAAATTAACACCCAAGCAAACGGCTGGCTTTTGGCAAGGTGCCAAAGATAGCCAAGCGATTATCTTAACTTATTTACCTGTTTCTTTTGCCTTTGGGGTTTCTGCGACGCAGTTTGGCTTTAGTGCTTGGGAAGCCTTATTTCTCTCTTGTACCATGTATGCCGGTGCCAGCCAATTTCTGGTGGTTGCACTTTTAGGCAGTGGGACATCTATTTGGATGACTGCACTGACTGTCATTGCCTTGGATATTCGTCATTTACTGTATGGTCCAGCCTTACAAAACCTAATTCAAGACCGATTAAACCTAAAAAAAACCGCGATTTGGGCGTGGGGACTGACTGATGAAGTCTTTGCTTCAGGCATGATCAAACTTTCTCAAAGACGCCAAGAATGGTCTGAATCATGGATGTTGGGACTGAGTTTATTTAGCTGGTTATCTTGGGCAACCGGCTCTTTTTTGGGTGGACTGTTTGCCGATCAAGTCAGCAATCTACCGCAGTTTCTTCAGGCTGCACTGGATTTCTTGTTGCCCGCGTTATTCCTCAGTTTCCTACTGGCTGCTTTTGAGAAAAAACATATTTTTGTGGTGAGCGTGACCATTTTAGTGTCTGCGATTGCCTGCTATTTCATTGATCTCTCTGCGGCAATTTTCATTGGTATTTCATCAGGTATATTTGCAGGTTTGTTTAAGCACTATGTCCTCAAACAACATGATGCAGAACTTACAGGAGCATCACATGAATCTTGAGATTATATTGGTGGGAGTTTTGGTCGGTATTGCCAATTTTGCCTCACGTTTTGGTCCTTTTTTTGTCATTCAAAAATTTCAACAGAATTCGCAAAAGCGTGGTGCATTGTGGTTAAAAATCGCCTTAGGCTCAATTGGTATTTCCGCCATTAGCTCCATGTTGGTCGTTGCAACTCTTCCACCATTGTTAGAAACACCCAATAAAAGTTTGGCAATGTTAATTGGGTTTTTGGTCCTGACTGGCTTGTATTTCAAGTTTAAGAAAATTGTACTCGCAACTTTAACTGCTGCGTTGACCTATGGTCTGGTTTATACCTATATGCCTTTTCATTTTTAATTTATTCTGAATGGATGATTCACAACCCAATTCATCACTTGAGAGCAATTTTCAGGTGATTAACTAAAAAGATGAAATAAACTTACTTTATGAAAGTTAAATAATTTTGATTAAAAGCATAAATGATCCTGTCAGAATAAACTGCTCAAAAAATTGTTCGACAATCTTATTATTTTATGTGAAACCGACCTGAACACGGCCTTGAGTTCTGCTATGCTAAAACCCCATTTACGCAAGGATGAATCACATGAGCGTGACTATTGGTACTCCCCTTCAATCTTCTGCATTTAAAGTTCTACTATTAGGGTCTGGTGAACTCGGAAAAGAAGTGGTGATTTCACTGCAACGTTTGGGTGTCGAAGTACACGCAGCTGACCGATATGACCATGCTCCTGCCATGCAAGTTGCGCATTATCAACATACCTTGAATATGGCAGATCCTGAAGAATTAAAACAACTCATTAATCAAGTTCAACCCAACCTTATTGTTCCTGAAATTGAAGCGATCGCGACTGAAGTTCTGGTCGAAATTGAAGCACAACAAATCGCGACCATTATTCCTTCTGCCAAAGCCGTGAACCTTACCATGAACCGTGAAGGTATTCGTCGCTTGGCTGCGGAAGAACTTGGTTTACCCACGTCTGCTTACCGTTTTGCCGACTCTCTTGAATCTTTCCGCGCTGCTTGTGATGACATTGGTTATCCAAACTTTGTGAAACCGGTCATGTCCTCTTCGGGCAAAGGTCAATCACGTGTAAAAAGCTTTGCTGAAGTGGATGCTGCTTGGGAATATGCGCAAACAGGTGGCCGTGTAAATCAAGGTACTGTCATTGTGGAATCACAAATTGACTTTGATTTTGAAATTACCTTACTCACTGTTCGTGCTAAAAATGCAGAAACAGGTGAAATTGAAACCCAATACTGCGACCCAATTGGCCATCGTCAAGATTCTGGTGATTATGTAGAAAGCTGGCAGCCACAACCCATGACAGCAGTGGCTTTGGAAGAAGCAAAACGTATTTCTCATAAAGTCACGACTGCTTTAGGTGGTTGCGGTATTTTTGGTGTGGAATTGTTTGTCAAAGGTGACAAAGTGTGGTTTAGTGAGGTCTCACCTCGTCCACACGATACAGGTCTTGTGACTTTAGCTTCTCAATATCAAAGCGAATTTGAATTACATGCACGCGCCATTTTAGGCTTGCCTGTCAATACCGCTCGCCACAGTGTTGCTGCAAGTGCTGTCATTTATGCAGGTGTGGATGATACCAATCTTTCCTTCTCTGGCTTAAATCTTGCTTTGGCAAATCCAAATACTGATTTACGTCTGTTCGGAAAACCTGAAGGTTTTAAACGCCGCCGTATGGGTGTTACTACTGCACGCGCTGAAACCACCGATCAAGCACGTGAACTGGCACAACACGCTGCGGATCAAGTCATTGTGAATCAGAACTAACTTATACATATTACGGACTCCTGTTCATGATCAATACTTCACCATTATTGAATTACGTCAAAAGTAACCATGATATTCAAGCGATTAACCAATGGCGTACCGATGTAGAAAAGCAATTACAGGAAAGTTTTGAACATGGACAGCCCATTCGTGAAATTATTTTAGCGCGCTCTAATCTGATTGATGAAGCACTGCAATTTCTCTGGCAACATGCTGAGTTAGATCAAACCAATCTCGGTCTGTTTGCGGTCGGGGGCTACGGTCGCCATGAAATGCTGCCATATTCAGATGTCGACATTATGATTTTGTCGGAAGATGAAATTACAGCAGATCAAGAGAAACTGATTTCTACTTTTATTTCTTCGCTTTGGGATGTTGGCAATTTTAAACCCGGCATCAGTGTGCGTAGCATTCGCCAATGTGTCGAAGAAGCCACCAATGATCTCACTGTTGCCACTACCCTAATTGAAGCACGTCTAATTATCGGCTATGAACATCTCGCACGTTGGCCGCGTCGCATTGTTTCGCAAACTTGGACAGATAAAACTTTCTTTGACGCGAAAATGGAAGAACAACATCGCCGTTACGCACAACACAACAATACTGAAAGTAATTTAGAACCCGACATTAAAAATGCTCCGGGCGGTATCCGGGATATTAACCAAATTGGCTGGATTGCTAAACGCCATTTCCGAGTGAACCGTATTTATGACTTAGTCCATTTGGGCTTTATTTCTGAGTTTGAACTCGGTGTATTGGAAGAAGCCGAAAGTTTCTTATGGGAAATTCGCCATCATTTACACCGTCTAACCAAACGTGACGAGAACCGTTTATTATTTGACTATCAGCGTGACATTGCTGGTATGTTTGGTTATGTACGTGAAGAAGATAAGTCACCCAACTATCCAATTGAACAATTCATGAAACGGTACTACCGTACTGCGCAACAGGTGTCTACCCTGAATGAAATGTTGTTGGCATATTTTAGTGAATCCGTTATTACCCCACGACTGCCACAATATGAACGTCAAATTGTAGAAATTAATGATAATTTCAAACTAGTCGATGGCAAATTGGCAGTTCAGCACCATAAAATTTTCGCTGAAAAGCCTAGTGCAATTTTAGAATTATTCTATTTACTCGCGAACCGTCCAGAAATTGAAGGCATTCGCGCGCGCACCTTACGTCTACTCATACTCGCAGCGAAACGCATTGATCAGGCTTATCGCGATAATCCTGAACACCAAGCCTTGTTCATGGCAATTATTCGTTCGCCTTACCGCTTATATGACACCATGGTCGCGATGAAGCGTTATGGCGTTCTGGGTAACTATATTCCTGCTTTCGGACAAATTATGGGACTCATGCAATATGATTTGTTCCATATTTATACGGTCGATGCACACACTTTATTATTATTGCGTAACTTAAATCGCTTTAAAGAGCCTGAATTTGCCAAAGATTTCCCTGTCGTCAGTTCAGTATTCCAACGTTTAGCACGACGTGACATTGTATTTTTAGCCGCCTTATTCCACGACATCGCCAAAGGACGTGGCGGTGACCATAGTGAACTTGGTGCAGATGATGCCATTGAGTTCTGTCGCGTACACGGATTTACCGAGCGTGAATGCAAACTGGTGGCTTGGCTAATTCAAAATCATCTACTCATGTCACTGACGGCACAGAAAAAAGACATTTCTGACCCCGATGTGGTGAAAGATTTCGCAGAAAAACTGGGGGATATGGAGCATTTAGATTACCTCTATACCCTCACTGTTGCCGATATTAATGCGACCAACCCAAAACTTTGGAACTCATGGCGCGCATCACTCATGCGCCAACTCTACACGCATGCTCGCGACATTATTCGCACAGGTCTTGGTCGCCCCGTCGACTACCAAATGCTGATAGAAGACACCAAATTTGCAGCCAGTGAAATGTTGGTCAACGATTTTTCTTTGGCTGATGTAGAAAAAGTCTGGCAAGAACTCGGTGATGAATATTTCATTAAAGAATCGGCTGATGAAATTGCTTGGCATACCCGCGCAATATTAGAACACGGTGAAAATCCTGCACCGTTAGTATTAATGCGTGCACATCGTATTTCTGCGCAAGATGCGGTACAGATCTTTATTTATACGCGCGACCAACCCAACTTATTCGCAACCACTGTGGCCATTTTAGATCGAATGAATCTGGATGTTCAGGATGCGCGAATTATTACTGCGACTACAGCATTTAGTTTGGATACCTATGTGGTTTTAGACCGTTTTGGCACCTTATTAACCGATCCTGAACGTGAGGCTACGGTTATTCACTCGCTCACCTCAGCACTCAGCCAATCTGATAAATATCCGGGATTAATGCAGCGCCGTATTCCACGCCAACTTCGCCATTTTGATATTGAAAATACGGTAGATGTAACCTTGAATGAAGCGTTACAGCAAAATATGGTTGAAATTTCTACACTTGACCATCCGGGATTACTTGCGAAAATTGGTGGTCTGTTTATGATGCAAGGTTTAGACATTCACTCTGCTAAAATTGCCACTTTAGGCGAACGCGCCGAAGATATCTTCTTTGTGACCAAAAAAGATGGCTCACCAATGACGGAAGAAGAAACGGTATTATTTGCCAATCAACTGAAGCTAGCATTGGATGAAGCCTCTAATCAGGTCTGTGGTCAACATTAATTTTTAACGTTCGGGTATCCGTTTCATGAACTCTAGTTTATCCCTATTACATCCTTATCCATTTGAAAAGTTAAATAAACTTTTTAAGGATGTACAACCTGCAGATTTACCTTTGATTCCTCTTTCGATTGGAGAACCAAAGCATCCTGCACCAGAGTTTGTGAAACAGGCGATTATTGATAATTTCCAGCATCTATCGACCTATCCAAACAGTAAAGGTTTACCTGAATTACGCCTTAGCATTGCCAACTGGTTAACGCGACGTTTTCATCTCAATCAAATTAATCCTGAACAGGAAATTTTGCCTGTTTCAGGGACGCGTGAAGCGATTTTTTCATTCGTACAAGCTCTGATTAACCGTGATGAAAAACCGTATGTGGTGATGCCAAACCCGTTCTATCAAATTTATGAAGGGGCAACTTTACTGGCAGGTGCAGAACCTTATTTCATCAACTGTACCGAAGAAAATGGCTATTTAGGTGATTTTGATGCGGTACCTGCTGAAGTCTGGGAAAAAACAGCACTCTTGTTTGTTTGTACACCGGGCAACCCAACAGGCGCGGTACTGTCTAAAGAACAATTTAAAAAGCTGATTGCGCTATCCGATCAATACGGTTTTGTGATTGCATCAGATGAATGCTATTCAGAGCTTTGGTTTGATCAAGCTCCAACTGGACTTTTAGAAGTTTGTGCTGAAATTGGACGCGATGACTACAAAAACTGTGTCGTGTTCCATTCACTGTCAAAGCGTTCAAACTTACCGGGTATGCGTTCTGGTTTTGTTGCGGGCGATGCAGCCTTATTAAAACCATATTTGCAATATCGTACTTATCACGGTGCAGCAATGCCTGTTCAACATCAGTTGGCCTCTATTGCAGCATGGGATGATGAAGCACACGTTGAAGAAAATCGCGTGCAGTACCGTGCCAAGTTTGATTTATTTCAAAATGAATTGGGACAGCTATTACCCATACAAAAACCTGATGCGGGCTTTTATTATTGGCTTAAAGTAGATAATGATGAAGCTTTTGCCAAAATGTTAATGGAAAAAGCTCATGTAAAAGTCCTTCCAGGACGCTATTTATCGCGTGATACCGCGACTGGTAACCCTGGTGAAAACCATGTCCGTCTCGCTCTAGTTGCAGACCTTGCACAGTGTGAGCAAGTAATCGCGCGATTAAAAGCCATTTTATAATTAGTCTGAAAAAAACAAGGGGCATTCTCAACAGCCCCTTGGTTTAATCACTAAAAATATTTCAAATGACCATCTATAGCTTGTAAGCAAATTTACTGCTTTTATGCACCCGAGTAACAATAGAAAAAACAAATACTTACATACTTTTCACTGGTTAAATTAGTCGTATTGACTTAAATATTTAATTGTTCATTTAACAGTTAACTCGCCATAGCATCCATCAAGCCATATGCACCAACTTATACTCCGGATAATACTGTTCCTCATTGGTGCTATCCATATAAGGTATCCCAACACCCGAACGCAGCTCGTTTAACAGGTTTTCGTTGCTGAATGGAAACATACTGAAACCTGATTATTCGGAATTACAGGCGTACGAATCGTATTTTTGATACTTAACTCTTGTTCAGAATCATTATACATATAGGCAAATTGCGTAGACAACTTATCGGGGAAATTCAGATTTTCTTGTACTCCCCCCTGTATTGGTTCGTTTACCCGCTTGTAGCAGCTTATGTGAACTACCTGCAACGATGCTTTTTTCAGTCAAATCAAAGGATGCCAGCATGATTTAAGCATTCGGGTTCATTTCATCTCAATCTCGTATTGTTCACCTGCAAAAGGTTTAAATGCATGCTGGTAGCCAGAGAAATCCATTTGATGACTCCGCCTTTTACAACAGTCTGCCATGTAAAATAATTATTCATCATAAAATAGATCTGTAGAGTCATCGATTAAAGCATTATCAAAACCATAGCAAATCCTAAAAAACAACAACCTGTCAGCCTATACAATACCCTCGTATTCCTTTTTAAAAAGAGATTCCAGCCACTAAAATTGAATAGTTTAAGCAAAAACAAATTCCAGAACAGAACAACACAGACCATCCATAGGCATATCAAAAATAGCTGTTTAAAATTAAATTGATTGTAGACCAATAAAATCAGACTACTATAAAACATCAAATTTTTCGGATTAAGCACACTAGATTGCAAACCTTGAGCGAAACATAAAACGCTTGATGTCTTTATTCGGATTTGATCTTGATCTGCTAAATGCTCATTTTCTTTGTCACGATAACGAAAACATTGCAACGCCAAATAAAGTAAATAAGCTCCCCCTAAACAGCTGAAGAGTTGTAATAGAATGGGATGAATTTGACCTAAGCCCCACAACAAGACAAAGATCAACAACAAAATCAGTGCATTTCCAACCGCAATTCCCAATACGCTATAACGTGCTAATTTTGAACCATATTTCATTGAATGAATTAAAATAAGGAAAAAATCAGGTCCCGGAGAAAGTAAAGCAATAAAATGCGTAACTGCAATAAAAAAGAATAACTCCATAACTCATCTCAACTAAATTTTGAGACAAGCCTAGAACCTACTTAAATTGAATTCTTGTATAAAATTGCGCGACGGTGCTGCTTTTGATAGAACTTCGGCGTGGTCCCTGTCAACTGCTTAAACACACGTTGAAAATGACTTTGATCACTAAAACCCAATTGATAACTCATTTCAGCAATATCCTTACCTTGCCTTAAGAGCTTTCTCGCCTGATTAATTTTTAAATTGAGTTGATAGGCATGAGGCGTTAACCCCAACTTCGACTTAAATAAACGAATGATGGCGTAGCGACTTAACCCACTTTGCTCAGACAATTGCTGTAATGATAAAAACTCAGCATTGCCACTCAACCTAGAAAGTAGCAATTGGAACTCCTGCTGCGCATAGCTATTTTCGGTAAGTAATTCCAAGTGCAAATTGGGAAATAACAGCTCAGTTAAGGTTTGAATTAGCGACTGTTCTTTCTGTAAATATGAAATGGAAGAATCAAATAAACTTTGATTTAAATGGCAAAAATCTGAATATAGTCGTTCTGATTGATAAAGTTGAGGTTTATACTGAGGAACTGCATCACAACGAAAATCCTGTTTAGTTTCATGTAGTAACTTTTGTAACCAGAGCATATCCAGATGCATCATTTGATAACTCCACGCCTGATTGGGTTCAGGATTACAGGAATGCTCAACATGCGCAGGGATAAGAACAAGGGTTCCCGATTCTATGGGCCATGTCCCCACAAAATGACTATTAAAAATACTTCGACCGACATCTACTGCCCCTATAGAAAAGGTCGGATGGCTATGTGCTTTATAACAAGCACGACTGTTACATGCCCTACGTGTTTCCACATAAGGCATATTCGGATTATTCCAAAATTCGACCTGAATTTCAGAAAAACTTTGCTGCGTCATTAATCCATTTAACATTACACTTATTTTTGTAATGCCTTTTCAATCTCTTCTTCTAAAGCTTCAGGTTTAGTTGTTGGCGCAAAACGGTTTAAAACGGTTCCATCTTTGCCAATTAAGAATTTGGTAAAATTCCATTTAATGCCGCTACCTAAAACACCTTTGCTGTTATTGGTTAAATAACGAAAAATGGCATGGGCTTCTGGTCCTTTTACGTCGACCTTGGCAAACATTGGAAAAGTGACCCCGTAATTTTTCTGGCAAAATGCTCCAATTTGGTCGTTTGAACCTGGATCTTGTCCACCAAATTGATTACATGGGAAGCCAAGCACTTCCAACCCCTGCGGCTTATATTTTTCATATAATTTTTCTAAACCAGCAAATTGCGGGGTAAACCCACACTTACTCGCAGTGTTTACGATTAATAAAACTTTCCCCTTATAATCGGCAAAAGCTTTATTTTTTCCATCTAGTAACTCAGCTTCAAACTGATAAATGTTGGTCATGGATAGGTTTCCTCGTCATTTTTTTCTTGTGATTGTAATTCTAATGAAGCCGAATTTACGCAATAACGCAATCCTGTCGGCTGCGGACCATCCTCAAAAACATGCCCTAAATGAGCGTCACAATGATGACAAACTATTTCAGTTCTTTCCATACCATGTGAACTATCTTGTAATTCATCAATTGCTCCTCCAACAATTGGCTTAAAAAAACTTGGCCAGCCACAACCACTGTCAAATTTCGTCGTAGACGAAAATAACGGTGTACCACAGCAACGACACACATAAGTTCCTTCTTGCTTGGTATTCCAATATTTCCCCGTAAAAGCAGGTTCTGTTCCTTTTTGTCGAGTTATACGGAATTCTTCTGGTGATAACTCTCTTTGCCATTCTCGGTCTGTTTTACTGAGTTTTCCCATGATTATTTCCCTTTCTATCTTGCTGTTTAAAATAAGATAATCTTATATTTACGTGATTCATCTTAAAATTTCTAGTCTTTACTTAACAATTTACAAAAGACTTATAATTTCAATAAAAGCAAAAAGTAAGCAAATACTCAAAATCTAGTAAGCATTTTTATTAATTCAATGCTTTTTTGTGAGCAAAATTGGTGCTATTCTTGTGATCGTGCTTACTCAGGATTAAAAAATGTCGCAGAAAAAGAGCGTTATTTTTAAACATCTACTGCCTGTGATTAAAGAATATCAACAGGCGGGATTTACGCATGAAAAAATTGTTGCTTTACTCAGAGATGAACATGATCTCGATTTGGTAACAACTGAAACATTTAAAAGTTATTTATATCGTTATGCAAAAGTGACCTCCACTCTTTCCGAGAACATCAAAATGCCGAACACTACCCAAACCCCACGCGAAATAAAAAAATCGTCTAAGCTCGAGCATGTATGCTACGACATTCGTGGACCAGTGTTACGAGCGGCCATCGAGATGGAAGAAGCTGGTCATAAGATTATTAAACTGAATATTGGCAACCCGGCTCCCTTCGGCTTTGAAGCCCCACAAGAAATTATTAATGATGTCGCATTAAACTTGCCCAATGCTGTAGGTTATACCGACTCAAAAGGAATTTTCCCTGCACGTAAAGCCATTTGCCAGTATTACCAGCAAAAAGGCATTTTCGATATGCATGTGAATGATGTGTATATCGGCAATGGCGTATCTGAACTCATCGTCATGGCGATGCAAGGTTTATTGGATGATGGCGATGAAATGCTGGTGCCAATGCCAGATTATCCGCTGTGGACTGCGGCAGTAAACTTATCGGGTGGTACTGCAATTCACTATAAATGCGATGAGGAAAATTTCTGGTACCCAGACATCGCGGATATGGAAAGTAAAATCACGCCAAATACGCGTGGTATTGTCATTATTAACCCAAACAATCCAACGGGTGCAGTCTATCCACGCCATGTATTAGAACAAATTGTTGCTTTAGCCAAAAAATATGACCTGATTTTATTTGCAGATGAAATCTACGACAAAATTATTTATGACGGTATCGAACATGTTTCCGTTGCTGCGCTAGCAGGTGATCAACTGTGTATCTCATTCAACGGTTTATCAAAAGCTTATCGTATTGCAGGTTATCGTTCAGGTTGGATGGCCATTACTGGTGATAAATCACGCGCAATGGATTACATCGAAGGGCTAGACATGCTTGCGTCTATGCGTCTGTGTGCCAATCATCAAGCACAATATGCGATTCAAACTGCATTAGGTGGCTACCAGTCGATTAATGATTTAATTCGTCCAGGTGGTCGTTTGTATGAGCAACGTAATATCGCATGGCAAATGCTGAATGAGATTCCGGGTGTGTCGTGTGTCAAACCTGAAGGTGCAATGTATTGCTTCCCTAAACTTGATCCAAACGTGTATCCAATTCAGGATGATGAGAAACTCATGCTCGATTTACTCCGTGCAGAGAAAGTCTTATTGGTTCAAGGTACTGGTTTTAACTGGCCAACACCAGATCATTTCCGTGTCGTATTCTTGCCAGCAGAAAATGAACTGCGTGAAGCCATTACCCGAGTGGGTCGTTTCTTGGCAAAGTTACGTTAATTCTAATATTTGAAAAAGCCGCATTTTGATGCGGCTTTTTTTGTATTGATCTCACACCCATGACTGATTAATTACAACGTTGAAATAGTGAGCCTAAGGCATTCAATGTTAAACTTGATAACAAGAGAGAATGAGCGAATAACATGACTTATCAAGTACATATCATTGATGTAAAAAATCAATTACAAAACTATATTTGGTTACTTGAACATACCGAAACCCATGAAGTAATTGCCGTAGACCCAACCGAAGCACAGTTAGTTGAAGATTATTGTCAAGAACATCAATTGCACCTGAAGCAAATTTGGCTTACGCATTGGCATAAAGATCACATAGGTGGTGTACACGGTTTACTGGTCAATCGGAATATTTCCGTTTATGGTCCTCGTGATGAACTAAGCAAAATTCCGTTCATTACCCATCCACTCGCAGATGGTGACCATTTTAATTTTCATGATATTCGTATAGATGTGATTGCTGTTCCTGGACACACCTTAGGTCATATTGTCTATTTTAGTGATGCGCTTGATCTGGTTTTTTGTGGAGATACTTTATTTGCAATGGGCTGTGGTCGAGTATTTGAAGGGACTTTCGAACAGATGTATCATTCCTTGAATCGTTTGGCAGCATTACCCCCGCGAACCCAAGTATATTGCACCCATGAATACACCCTTTCCAATGCCAAATTTGCGCTACATGTAGAACCTGATAATCTTAAAATTCAGCAACGTTTTGAACAAGTTGAGGCTTTGCGAATGCTGGGTCAACCCACTCTCCCTAGCAATATTGCCATTGAATTAGAGACCAATCCCTTTTTAAGGGCACAGAGTGTCGAAGAATTTAAAAAATTACGTGAATTAAAAGATAACTTTTAATTTTTGTATTTAACAAAAATCCCTAGTTTTGGGGATAGAGCAAGTACCCAAATCACGGTTTAATAAAGACACAAAAGCAATAAAATACAACGATAAAACTGAAAGATTTCGTTTATTTTCAATAATTATAATAACAACTGAAAATAAACATGACTCTCTAATTTTTTGCACCAACCACATGGGCAATGTGGGCAAAAAATTAGGGAGTCTTTCAATGTATAATCCCAATTTTTTTAATTATAGATATTTGTTTATTTACATCCTAAATAAAAAAAGCCCAGAGAAAGGTCACTCTAGGCATTGGAAACTTGCTGTATCTTGAGTAAACCCAAGACCATCTAAAATTCTGAAACTTATACTACATCAGAAGGATTGAACATCCTAGCCATTTTCATGAATATATTTGAAGATTACACTTTATTGCACAATTAAAAATCATGTATAACAAATACATATATAAGAATTATGACCCAATATTATTATACAGATGTACTTTAATTTAGATAAAAATCAACTTGGAATTTTATCTAATGAACGGCATTTCAAACTCAAGTTGCCGCGGACAATATCAGACAACATACGCCAATCCGAAATAAAGCTGTAAAGTGGTTGTTTAAAAGATGCTGGCTTATTCTTTTCATACAGAAAATGTCCGACCCATGCACATGCATAACCTGGGATCAAACCATACAATACATATTTAGGTTTACGATGGCGAATTGCTTTCGCTATCCAATATGCACCAATAGTACTGCCTAAAACATGTAGACGCCGACTAGTAATATTACGGTGCTCGGTCAAATAAAAACGATAAAATTCATTATAATTTCGAATGGGTAATTGTGGTGCTTGAACATGCTCCAAATTCCCAGTGGCTTGAATAGTTGCGTTCATATTTAAATCATCCTGATTGTTTTAAATTATAACTTTTGATTTTGCACCCATATCATTGTGCTTTACTTTAAATGGGTCAATTACATTTTTGCTTAAGTCCAAGCTTTTAAATTGGCAAAAATAATGCTTATCCTTGCGACTTAATGATCAATCTGAAACTTCAGATCTGGTCTCGCACTGCAAAAGAAACCACCTATGGGGTTGATGGAAGCATTTCATCAGCACTCAAAATTTAGAATGCATCAACTGCCGATAATTTCACTCATAAGCGCGTACAGCATAGAATTTTTCAGCTAGAATTTAATATTAAAGCGTCACATCAGTTTTGAGCAAAAGCTGCACAAGACCTCCCCTTTTTTGAACCATAATCTAAGGCAAATTTATGATTGAAGTTGAATTAAAATTTCAAATTCCTACAGCAAAAAGAACAACGCTACTTAAAGCCTTAGACCCAAAAAAATCAAATCTGATTCACCTACAAGCAAAATACTTCGACACGCCAGATAAACAACTTTCACAACATGGCGTTGCCTTACGCTTGCGCCTTGAAGGTGAACATTGGGTTCAAACCTTAAAAGCAGCTGGAAAAAGCCATTTGCACCGCTTTGAACATAATCATGATTTCGGTGTTTCTGAACATGCCCCTGCTTTAGATTTAACGATTTATGAACATGAACCTGAAGCACGAGCCATTTTGAAAAATGCTTTGGGTGATCAGCTTACTTCATTAAAATTACAGTTTGAATCTGATATTCAGCGTACTTATCGTGTGATTCACTTCGAAGATGCAGAAATTGAAGTCAGCCTCGATATTGGTCGCTTAGCCACCGAAACTGAAGAAAGAGAAGTCCATGAAGTTGAATTTGAACTCAAACAAGGTTCTATTCAGTCTTTACTTGCCTTTAGTTTTGAATGGGTTAAAAAATATCAACTTTGGTTAGATGTACGCAGTAAAGCCGAAATGGGACATCTCCTCTCGATTCAGCAACACGCTAGCCCTGCTCAACAGAGTAAAACTTTTCAATTAGTCAAAAAAGACAGTGCTGACAGTAATGTCCGCTCGCTCATCGCGCAACAGTTACAGCACCTACTTCCAAATATTGCAGCCATCTCCGCAGGCGTTGCCGAAAAAGAGCATCTTGAACAAGCTTATTTGGCTTTGGATCATCTCTATTTAACTTCTGCCTTATTGAAAACGTGGAGCAAAGATGTTTCTGATAAATGGGCATATCAGTTGGCGGCTTTTAAACATCATTTTGAAAAATTACAGCAGCTTGAGCACATGCAAAGTACTTTGGGCGCATTACTTCAAAACCCGACAACTGTCGCTAGCCTAACCCAAGATATTTTATATGCACAAGAAAAGCTGAATAATTTGGTGCGCTCAACACTCAATGTCCATCACTTTTTAGAGCTTTTAATGTTTAGCTTGCAAAGCAGCACTGCTACGCAAGAGCTAGACTTAAAAGCTTATGCACAAAACACCTTACAACAGCAATATAAACAGATCCACGAGCAGCTTTTAGAAACTGAAGTCACAAAATTTGAAAGCCTTGAGCAACTTTCACAACGTATTCGCGAACTCAAATTTAGCTTCCCTATACTCACCTCAATTTACGATGTGAAAAATCTACAAAAATATAGCAAGGCATTAAATGAAGCACATCAAGCTGCCGAAGAATACTTAACGCTCAGTTCATCTGCTGCCTATATTCAACAAACCGAATTAGAAGCAAGCGACTGGTTTATTTTGGGTTGGTTGACTGCGAAACAAGAAGTGTATGCTCAAGCACTTCTGGATGCGACTGAACAATTTATGGTGAGTCGCAAGTTCCTTAAATTCTAAGCTACTTGATACCCCTAATACATCTACATCCACAAATTCAGTTTGTGGATGTACTTCATTGCTACATCTAGAAATAGACAAATTACATTTTTACTGGACTTCTTCAGTCACTTTAGCCAAGATATAAATTTAGCGCCATTAAAATAATTTTAAAAACTCCAGTGCGAGGGCTAGAACATGTCAGAAATCGAACTCAAATTTCAAATTCCAGATGCTTTTCAGGACATGATTTATCAAGATTTCTGCGCCTCTAAAGTCTATAAGCAACGTTTGCTCGCCCATTATTACGACACCGAAGATTTTCAATTGGCACAGCAATCCATTGCCCTTCGATTACGTTTAGAGCAAAGTCACTGGATTCAAACCCTAAAATACAAAACCGAGCAACATATTGAGCGTTTTGAGTTTGAATCTGACTTGGGCAAAAAAAAGCAGCCCAAACTTAATTTAGACGTGTATCAAGACCATTTTGATGAACTTCCCACCTTATTAACCACTCCTGATGCTGCTCAGAACTTTCAAATTAAATTTTCTACCGATGTAGAGCGTGTCTCCAAAATACTGTTGTTTAATCAATCTGAAATTGAAGTTTGTCTGGACATTGGTCATTTGGTTTTTAAAAATGAAAAATTAAGAATATTTGAACTTGAATTTGAACTGGTACAAGGCACCATTCATGACTTAATTCGTTGTATAGAACCATGGATGAATAAATACCAGCTTTGGTTGGATACTCGCAGTAAATCGCAGCGGGGCGATTTGCATCTACAACAACAGGATGTGTTATTACCACAGTATGCTGAACCGATTCTTTTAGATCAGGAAATGACAACCAATAGTGCCGTACAGATCATCTTAAATAACACCTTTAAACATTTTTTGCCGAATGCCACTGCCCTTGCTAGCGGCTCATATAATAGCGAACATGTCCATCAAGCACGTGTCGCAATACGACGCATGCGGAGTGCTTTAAAAAGTTATGCTCACTTGGTGCATAATATCTCGCCACACTGGGCAGCACAGCTCCGTATCATCTTTCAGTCTTTAGGTCATGCACGAGATACCGATGCCATTCGTGAAACCCTATTACCGCAATTACAACAAGCAGGTTGCTCAGATTTAGATATTCCAAATGCTGAGAATTATCACAATCAAATCATGTGGATTTTTCAATCCGTAGAGACCAATCAATTGATATTGGAACTTATGGACTACATGACTTCTGAACCGAACCTTAAAAATAAAAAGGAAAAACCATTTATAAAATATGCTGAGAAAATCTTAAAGAAAACCCATCAGCAGATTGCGCATGATATTGGTCATTTTTCTCAGCTAGAAGATGAAGAAAAACACATGCTACGTAAACGCTTTAAACATTTACGTTACAACATTGAATTTGTGCGTAGCTTATACCGTAAAAAAGCCGTGAAACACTATTTAACAGCCATTAAACCCATTCAAGAGCTTTTAGGGCAATATAATGACCTCTTGGTTGCCGAGCAATTCTTTCATGAATTGCCCGAAAATGAAGAGATAACATGTGCTATACACTGGCTTAAACAACAGGAAAAACAACAACTCAAACACGTCGATAAACAACTGAAAGCATTTCAAAAAATTAAACCGTTTTGGGCATAAAACTGGCTTAGCGATATTTTCCAAAAACCTTCCACACCTCATTGTCGGCCAGTGGATCACTATAACTGTCGCTACGTTGCTTACGTGGCTTATCCCGTGCATCGACCAATTTAAAGTGTTCTTCGGTGCTTAATACAATACCATTCACATAAAATCGGGTACGCGTATATTCACTTTGCCCATGCTGAAATACATAGGTTCTTAAATCAATAAACTCACGGTGCGCGACCAATGCTGCTTGTTCATCGCTATTCAACCAAGCTTGCATTACAGCGACTTGCTCGGCAGAAAATTCACCGCATTTATCTAATAAACTGGCAATTCCTCTAAAAGTTTTGGACTCTTTAGCCCGAGTTTTATTAATTCGAATTCGGTCTACATGAAAATAAAATAACGGCAAATTGAGATGACTGGGTAAATGAATGGCATCAACCACTTCATCACTTAAAAAAGGTTGGCTCAACAGTTGCGCCCGCTCAATTAAATCTTGCCATTGCTGATAATAGTGTGCGACATCTTCTGCCGAACCATAATAAATGGGTAATCCTTCGACATTTGCCAAAGTTTGTGGTGGCCAAATTTGTTGGCGCAACAGTGAAATATCGTGTTTAAGATTTTGAATTGCAATAGCATCTGACATAACGCGTTCCATTTTTATAATGCTTAGGCTATTTTTAGATTAAGTCAAAGGTTTTGTTTCTGCAAGGCTTTGCCTATAATGCAGAATGAAATTTTAGCTAGGAACAGTCATGGTTCAAAAGATTGACGCTACCGATGTTACCGAAGAAGAAGCTTTGAATGCTGCTTTTTTTGAACGTGCAGATGAATTTATTAAACATGCCAATGAATTTTGTCGCCCAGCCAAAGGACAGCAAGTCAAACCCAATGAAATTCGTGGTCAAGTGAGTGCTTCTATGCTGTTTGCAACAGCACGTTTCAATACTTGGGTTGCAGCGAATAATTTTAAAGATGGCAATGAAATGCGTGACGCTAAAGAACAAGTGATGTCTTATGTCATGCAACAATTCCAAATGATGTTAGAAGATAATTATGACGAATACTGTGAACAGTTCGAGAACTATTTACGTTTCCGCCATAACGAGGAATTCCATGCCAACAAGCATGATCATGACCATTAATTAATGACAAAATAAAAAAGCCCTCAGCTTAGACTCAGGGCTTTTTTATTGCTTAAACTTTACGATCCCAAACGATCTTTTTTATTACGTTATCGACCATGGTGACGGTGTAATAGGCATTCCCCACCAAATAAACATAATCTGATGCGGTAAACTGTTTCTCCCCTTCTTCCCACGCGTAATTCCGCACCGAGATTGGGGGGTGCTGCATATTTTGCACCAGATGAATATAGCTATCGCCAAGGGACACCAATTGCCCATTTTCAGCACGAATGACACGCGTCTCAGTGGCTGCTGTAGCGCAAGCAGTACCAATTGCAAATACAAAAAGAAGATAGCCAGAAATTTTTAGAATTTTCTTCATCTAGATAGACTCAATCAAAATGATGTTTTCGTTATTAAGAAGTAATATAAAATTTTGTTTATTTTTTACCATCTGTTTAATTTAACTGCAAGTTATAAAATAAAAAGCCACAAGATTGTGACTTTTTATTAAAACATTCAAGATGCTTAGAACTCAGAAAAACTAAGGCTTAGCCTGCCCATATTGGTCTGCCATCACTTCAAGCAATTGATCAAGATGAATGTATTTTTTAATGGCTTGGTCTACATCTGCTTTGGTCAAGTTGGCAATCGCTTGATCACGTTTTTTACGGAACAATAAATCGCGATTTCGTTCTAATTGCGAAGTCAGCATCTGATGAATATTGCGTTCATCTTCCAAAGCCGTAACTCGGTTTTTCAGAATATCGGCTTTAGCTGCTTCTAACTCTTGTTCTGTGACACCATGATCTAGCAATTCTTGTAAAACTTTATGCACTGATTGAGACACTTGCTCAGCTTTACCTGCGGTGTAATTAGCACTAATACTCAATGCACCTGAATTGACCCAATCATCCAATTGAATTTCACTGCCAAAGCCATACACCAAAGCATTCTTCTCACGTAATTCCTGTGCTAAACGTGAAGACAGTTGAGAATCTCCAAGAATGTAACTAAAGACCAGCATCGCTGGAGCATCAGGGTGATCCTCACCGAGAGGGAAAGTCAGTAAGCTTTGATAACTGCCAAATTCTCGTTGCTCTGACAGCACATGCTGCTTCTGTGCTTTATACGGCGTATATTCAGAAGTGAGCTGCGCATAAGTTTGAGACCCTTTCCAGTTGCCAAACTGTTTTTTTATCGTGCGCAACATTTTCTTGGCATTGAACTCGCCTGTAATCGCAATTTGCGCGTTATTCATGGCAAAAAATTGCTGATAAAGTTGCTTCACTTGCTCATTGGTAGAAGCTTGAAATTGCTTTTTGGCATATTCAGGCTCAAAGTGATAGCGCAAATCCCCTTGCGGATAGATTTCAATTAAACGTGCAATGGTCAGCGCAGCAACGGTTTCAGGTTCCGTGTATGGGCGGTTTAAGCTCGATAATGTTTGCGACTTGATTAAATCAAACTGTGACTGCTCAAACTTCGGATTCTTCATGACTTCGACAATGTAATTAAAGAAGTCTTCAAATTTTTCTTTTTTCGCCACAATTTGAATGGTCATACCGTTGCCGTTGGACGATGCTGTTGCAGAACCACCTGCATCAATCGATTTATCGGCAATATCTTGCAGACTGTACTTATCCGAAGCACGGAGCAATAAATAAGAAGTGAAATCAATAGTTTCACTTTTGTTCATCAAACTTTGGGCTGTACCGAACTCAACATTAATGGTGGCATAGGTTTTATTGTCTCGGGTGGCAACAGGATAAAGTGCGTATTTCATCCCATTTTTAAATTCACCACGTTGAATAGTCTTCTCGTTCTTTTCCAAATATTGTTGTGAGCTTGCAACATATTGCGTTACTTCTTGTTGATACACACTCGCATCTTTTAGCGGCTCTGGTGCTTGAACCTGTTGGTCTAAAGTTTTACTTGGTGCTTTTGCCTGCTGCTGTTGCATGGCTTTTTTCTGATCTTCAGGAGTCGGTTGAATATCACCAGTAATACGATGCTCTTTCACCAAGAACTGGTTTAAGGTCTGATTTACCTCATTCAAACTGAGGTTCTGAATATTATTTAAATCCAGATAATATTGATCCCAACGCCCCTGACTCGCTACAAAATAATCCGCCAGACGTGAACCTAATGCGGCCGAATTACTTTGAATGCTGTCGGCCTGATTTTGAATGAGACTTTTCACCCGCTTTAATTCAGTTTCATTAAAGGCTTGGGTCTTTTCTACGCCTTGATCCAGTGCCTGATCGACTTGTTCGGCATTATGATTTGGTGCATACATTGCCCCCATAAACACCAAATTAAAATCACGATCTAACCATGTGGTTGCCTGCACCATAGTACTGGTGCCTGTTTCTACCATGCTTTGATACAAATGACCACTCGGCTGCATGGTATACAACAATGGAGACAAAGCTAAAGCGGGTTTGATCTGTTCATTTTTTCCATTCAAGTAAATATTGAATTTGGCTAAATCACTGCCCTTTGCCACAGTAAATTCACGCTGTTTAATTTTACTTGCATCAAGCTGCGGTACTTGAACCTGAGCAGGAGTCTGACGTGCTGGAATTGCGCTAAACTGTTGATCAATCTGTTTCAACACTTGCGCCTTGTCGAATTTACCTGCAATCACCATTGCTGCATTATTGGGTGCATACCACGTGCGATAGAACTGGTTCAGTTCATTCATTTTGATGGACTGCAATTCTTTTAAATCGCCAATTGGTAAACGTCCTAAATACTGGTTTCCATAAGCCGATTTCCACATCTGATCCATTAATACGGCAAAAGGCTGATCCAAACGGACTTCTCGTTCACGTTTCACAATGGCAATTTCAGAAGGAACAAACTTCTCTTGCAGCACCAATTTATCCATCCGCTCGGCTTCTAAATGTAAAATTTCATTTAAAGCAGTTTGCTCGGGACGGACAACATTTATATAACGGGTCGAATAATAGTCAGTACTGGCATTGGTCATTAAAGTGTATTGATCCAGTCTGCGCTGAAATTCTTCCCCTTTGACATTTTGTGTTCCCTTAAAGGCAAGATGTTCTAACAAATGTGCTAGCCCCCCTTTACCTTGCGGATCATTTAACGAACCTGTCAGATATATGGTGCTCATATAGACTTTATTTTCTTTATCGTTCGGTGCCAAAATCACCCGAAAACCATTATCTAATTTATATTCTTCAATTTGATGATCTGATTTGACCAAAACAGGCTGTGCCCAAGCAGCCGAACTTAAACCAACAAAAAACAGAGAGAAAGTAAGTTTTTTCAACCGCATTAACATGTTAATTCCAATATATTCATTCATATAAATATTTTATAAGCTGACTATCTTACGGAATCGAAAATGGTATTTATAGTGAAGTTTTGCAAAGCAACCCTCAGTTTTGAGTGTTGCTTTGTTCAAATATAATTAATCTAAGAACAACTCAGCCTGCATATAGAGTTTGCCATAACCTGAAATTTCAATGCGTTCCTGATCTAGAATTTTGCAATACAACTCGCCACCACGTGTAGAGGCTTGATACGCAATCAACTCTGTTTTGTTTAATCGTTCTGCCCACAATGGCGCAATCGCAGTATGAATTGAACCTGTGACAGGGTCTTCATTGATGCCTATTGCAGGGGCAAAATAGCGGGATACACAATCATATTCTGCATTTGAAGCAGTAATCGCGACATCTATACTTGAACTATGTGCGGTAATCGCGGTACGTAAAGCACCCAATTGCTTTAACAGCTCTAAGTTCGGTTGCTCATCCAAAACATCTTGCACAGTTTCATACTCAACAATAAAAGCCTGTTGATTCAGATAAACATTTTTAAATGGCTTACTCAGTGCCTGTGTTAAAAGTTCAGGATAATCTTCTACTTTTTCTGCACGGCGGATTGGGAAATTCATACAAATTTTGCCATCGTCCGCCTGACTCACAACAAAAACACCCAATTTTTTCACATGAAAATGAATGGTTTTGGCTGGAGTAAAATCTTTAAATAGCACAAAACTGCTGGCTAAAGTTGCATGCCCGCAAAAATCAACTTCCGCGGTAGGTGTAAACCAACGAATTTCAAAATGCTCGGCATCAATCTTTTTTACAAATGCAGTTTCAGACAGGTTATTTTCCAAAGCAATATTTTGCATGAGTGCTTCATCTAACCATTGTTCAGTCACAATCACTGCCGCAGGATTCCCCTTAAATAATGCATTGCTAAAAGCATCGACTTGATACATTTTCATGATTTGTCTCCATTGTTTCATTATGATTATGCCGTTACAGTCAAAAAAGAACAGATACAAATTTATTTGATTTATGGGTACAGTTGTTGCACCACGCAAAAAAGAAAGCCAATATTCGAAAATATTGACTTTCTTATTTATGACGTAACAGCGAAATTAATTCTCGGTTAAATCGACATTTTCTTGTGCAAAAATAGCTTGATCGGTCTGCCCTAAAACTTGACTGGTGACCATACCCGCTGTCATAGAACCATTCACATTCAAAGCTGTACGTCCCATATCAATCAAAGGTTCAATCGAAATCAGTAGCGCCACTAAAGTCACGGGTAATCCCAACATCGGCAACACAATTAAGGCAGCAAAGGTTGCACCACCACCTACGCCTGCAACACCGACAGAACTGAGCGTTACGACACAGACCAAAGTCAGAATCCAGATAGGATCTAATGGGTTAATCCCAACGGTTGGTGCTACCATCACCGCCAACATGGCAGGATATAAACCCGCACAACCATTTTGACCAATGGTTGTCCCAAAAGAGGCCGAGAAACTGGCAATCGACTCAGGCACACCTAAACGACGCGTTTGTGCCTCAATATTTAGTGGAATACTGGCTGCACTAGAACGGCTGGTAAATGCAAAAGTCAGTACAGGCCAAACCTTTTTAAAGAATTGAACTGGATTGACACCTGTAAATAACAAAATGAGTGCATGCACAGCAAACATGATGCCCAGACCAATATAAGATGCGACAAGGAAGCCACCCAAATTTAGAATGTCTGCCAATTTTGAATTCGCCACAATATTGGTCATTAAGGCAAATACACCATACGGGGTTAAGATCATAATTAAGCGGACTAATTTCATCACCCATGCTTGCATAATTTCAATCGCAGCAAGCAGTTTTTGCCCTTTCTCTGCATCTGCCTTAATTAAGTTTAAACCTGCAATACCCAAAAACACCGCAAATATCACCACACTAATAATTGAGGTTGGATGCGCGCCCGTCAGCTCAGCAAAAGGATTGGTGGGAATAAAAGATAGAAACAGATCTGGAACTTGTAAATTCGTCACTTGCCCCACATAGTCGGTCTGAATGGCATTCAGACGTTCAGTTTCTTGTGCCCCCTGAACCAAGCCTGCTGCAGTCAAACCAAAAGCATTGGTCACCACCACACCGACAAAAGCCGCAATCGCCGTTGTAACCAAAAGCGTGCCTATACTAATGAAACTGATTTTGCCAAGAGAACCTGCATCATGCAGCTTAATCACCGCACCTAAAATGGAAACGAAGACCAACGGCATGACCACCATTTGCAGCAGTTTGACATAGCCTTTACCGACCAAGTTAAACCATTGCACCGACTCTTGCAGCACTGTTGAGCCTGTGCCATACACCAAATGCAAAAGCAAACCGAACACTACCCCCAAGCAGAGACCAGCAAGCACCTTTTTGGCAAGGCTCCAATTGGTATGACGTGTCCGACTTAATAAGAACAGCAATACCACAAACAGAATGACATTGATGATTAAGGGCATATTCATGTTTTTTCCCTAAATAATGTAATCCCTATTATAAATCAAAATTCAATTCGACTTTTGGCTTTACCTGTACAGACTCACCAAGTGTTCAAATTTAGACTACTCCTGCAACAATCGGAGTTATGATATGTCCAAGAAAATAATGTTATTGAATCTAAATATGGCTGAACTGTTAAATCCACACATTCAACCTGTCGAACTGGCAAAAGCGTATCGTTTACTCAATCATGGTCCAACCGTCTTGGTGTCTGCACAACACGAGCAAAATGCCAATGTGATGACGGCAGCTTGGGCATGTGCGCTAGAGTTGGTTCCAGCCAAAGTATCTGTCGTACTGGATAAAAGCACCAAAACCCGAAAATTAATTGAACAATCGGGTTATTTTGCCTTACAAGTTCCGACGTTGAAGCAAATTGAGTTAGTACAAGCCTTAGGTTCAATCAGTCAGTTTAATGATCCAGCTAAACTTGAGCATTGTCATACTCCACTTTTTCAATTTGAGGGTTTTGACTTACCTGTGGTGGAAGGCTGTGCAGCTTGGTTGATATGCGAACTTATACCCGAGCCGCATAATCAGCAAGCGCATGATCTATTTATAGGAAAAGTGGTTGCAGCCTATGCAGATGATCGCGTGTTTCGTGATGGACATTGGTATTACCATGAAGCTGACCCATCGTGGAAAAGTGTGCACCATGTTGCAGGAGGCCATTACTACACCATTGGTGATGCGGTAGATGCCAACAAAAGTAAGCCGTTAATCTTCCCCAACTTTGAATGATGCTCGACTAAAGGTGAAACGTCAGCAATTGTTTTTCTAAATTTTTCACCTTATAGTTCAAGTGTATTTTTTAAACAATTAGTCAAATTTTATGAACAGGACGTTCTCAAATACCCTCAAACTCAGCGCATTTCTTTGTTTAAGTATGTGTTTAGGCATCGGTATTTTGCGTTTTTCCTATACGGCCTTATTGCCTTCAACCCGCGAAGCCTATGAATGGAGTCATAACTTTGCCAGTATTTTAGGCAGCTCCAACCTTTTAGGCTATTTGATCGGTGCCTATTGGGCTATGAAAATCCCGCAAAATCCTAAAATGCCCATCTATATCATTAGCGCTGCTTTTGTGGGTTCGATGAGTCTATTTGCCTGTGCCTTTTCCAGTTTTTCAGAAACTTGGTATTTAACATGGCGCTTTATTTCAGGCATCAGTGGTGGCTTACTGATGATTCTGTCTCCAAGTGTGGTCGCTCAATGTAGCGATTTACAGCATCGCTTTAAAATCAACTTTATTGGTTTTAGTGGTATCGGTTTAGGAGTTTTATGTGCCACGCTGTTTATGACCTACCTCGACCGAATTGCAATTTCAAGTGCATGGTTAATCTTGTGTGCCTTCGCTTTTGCTATGAGTACACTACTTTGGTTTCTGGTACGTCCATTTCAAGCTCAACTACACGCTATTCCAGCAACACAGTCCCAATCAGATCAAGTCAGTTTCATTTACTACAGCTTATTAATTGCTTATGCCTGTAGCGCGTTTGCCTATATTCCCCATTCTTTATTCTGGATTGACTACTTGAGTCATGTATTGGTCTTGAATTTATTCTGGATTAATTTCAATTGGATTCTATATGGTCTAGGCAGTGCTTTAGGGGCGTATAGCGCATATGTCTTGGCGCGCCGGCTCGGGAATTTTGCCGCACTGAAAATGCTATACAGCGTCTATATCTTTGCAGTTTTAATTGCCGTACTTAGCTTCTCGCCTATTTTTACCTTTATATCTTCATTCCTCACAGGTTTACTTAATCCTGCTGTGGTTTTCCTGACTTCATACACCATTTTACAATTGTATGGTCTGGCATATAAAAAATTATGGAGTATGGCAACGCTCAGTTTTGCTACCATTCAACTGATTGGCGGTATTAGCTTTAGTACTTTGCAGCATTTTGGCGTGTCCTATCATCAGCAATTTAGCATAGCCTCAGCAGTACTATTGCTCGGCACCTTACAACTGTTTTGGTTTACTCGCACGCATAAAAAAGCCAGCCAAAACAGTAAAGCAATGACCGATTAATCATGCAAATATTTTATTCCAAACTTTCAAAATCGGTTGTATTGAGAATAATTGGACATTCTAAAGAAATTGGGTAATCGTCAAAAATAGGACAATGTTGTTTTTTTCAATATGTCCTAAAACCTATTTTTTGTGCTTCATGTAATCTGAGCAATCATCTTCTTGACCTGACACACCATATGCCTTTACAAACTCTGCTTATGGCTTAACAATGGATAAGGATTCACAACCCCTTGCCCAGTAAAATAAATCCCATAATGTAAATGTGGTGGTGTATTTTTCGCATTGCCCGTGTTGCCCACAAAACCCAGTACTGCCCCTTGCTCCACCCAATCGCCCACTTCTAAATGTGGAGCATAAGCCTCTAAATGCGCATAATAATGCCGACTTAAATCTGGGCCAATTACCCACACAACTTTGCCACCTAAGCTATCTAAACCAACTTTTGCAACGATGCCTTGCGTTGTACTCAGTACTTCAGTTCCTCGTTTAGCAAAGATATCGATACCTTCATGTTTACGATTCTGACCTCTTGCAGCACCCCATGTATCATTTATTTGTTTTGAGGTAATGCCTTTAACAGGCATAGGTAATTGCGTCGAGAGATTTTGACAAGCCAATTGAAACTGCAGAATAGGATATTTCCAACCCGTCGACTCACCTGAAACAGGCGGTTTACATGCCAGTAACATCCAACTAAGAGGTAGCAATATCGCGAAAGTTTTAATGCTTCGGTATTGAGGTTTCATTCTAATAATGTGAGCTTTTTAAATTGACTCAATTCTAATGATGAGCACTACAATTCCCAATGGTGTTTTGGTTATCTTATCAATTACCTAGAATTTCAAATAGCGGCTAAAATAACTTTATGATGAGATCAAACTTTACGCTCAATTTATCAAACATAATTTTCGAGCAAAAAAAAGCCTACTTATGAGTCAAGTAGGCTTTAAAAATTTAAAACAAGTCAGGGAACTATCAGCTTTAAATCTTGTGCTAATACTGCCAAAACTGAGAACTATTTACAATACTTTGGTTAAAGATATATTTAAAATATTTGTTAAAAGATCCTTTTTTTTAAATTAATTTTCATGTAGAGCCAATTTATACCAATCCATTCCCACATCAACGGGTTAGACTATCTTTTTCCTTGCTCAAATATTTATTATATTCTTTCAAATACTGCTCAGCCAATTGCATTTTTTGCTGTTCAGCTAAAATTTTGCCTGCTTGTTGAAAAAAGCCATGTTCCTCTTCCTTTAAATGATGGTGGACTTTTTCAGATAATTTTTTTGCAATTACTAACCAACTCGGATGGCTAAACTCAGTTTCGCTCAATTGCTCTAACCACTCATCCATCTCGTGATGTTCTGCCAAGGCATGACGGGTGATGTTAAGACCTGAATCAGTCATCATCAGTGGAATATAAAGATATCTATCTTCTGCGACTGAATGTGCAAACAATTCATTTTTTAATTCATTGAATAATTCATGTCTTTCTTCGGTGTCTCCTGAAGTCTGAATTAATTGTTCAGATAATATTCTTTGTTTGTCGTGACTTTGTCTTAATGCTTCAAAATTGTTGTATTTGTCATTGGGGCTAATCCTCAAAATTCACTTTATGGATATGCACCTACTATGAACATGTCACAAAATATGGTCTGTTCACAAACTGTTTTATTTTTAAGCGCAATGCATTACCATTTTTTTCAAATTGTGTTTTTACTCCCATTCATTGTTAATGTAAAAGAATCCAATAATCCTAGCTGCAACTACAGCTTAATTTGCTAAATGTTCAGGCTTTTTTGCAGACAACAAATTAAAAAAGAATAAGTCGCTCACCCTGTATTTAAAGCGATTGCACAAGAAGATTTCGCACCTTTATCAAAAAGGAACTGGGTGATCGCCCCTTAAAACTAAAGTGTATAAAATGCTAGTTATATTAAACTAAATCAAAAAAAGCCTCATGACTCTAGAACCAGAGCCTTAACTGAATAAAATAATCTTCACTGCTAAATGGAATGGATATTATCTGATCTTAAAGCATATATGATTCAGATTTTTAATAAAAATTTTATAATTGACTCAATAATTTACTTTTTCTCATTAGCTCACACATTTATAATTTTTATCAATTGAGGGACATAAACATCACCGAATATCGTTCAAACTCTTATCAAATTTTCACCACTTTTTCATAGAATCACCATTAAGATTTTCAATAGAAAGCCGATAAATAAAAAATGCCACAGAGATTATCATTATTCGATATATTAAATAAGTCTGAATCATTTTCCATCATCAGGCTAAAAATCTAAGAATTAAAAATAACAACTTTAAGCAAGGAGGCAATCCATGCCTAATTTCAAAAGACCTCAGCTCTTAGGTCTAATTTTTCACGCTATATTGCTCACAGGTGTTACTACTGCCCTACATGCAAATACTCCACCTGTAGGACTGAATACCCCTAAAGCGCTTGTTTATCCTAATATCGATCTCAGTTTAAGTGAAAGTCTTTATCCAAATGAGGTCGCCACGGCCAAGCAAATTGCAGACATCATTGAAATGTCCATCCGCAAACAATATGCCACAGATATCGCGCTACGTGATGCACACCCTAAAGCACATGGTTGCGTACGCGCAGAATTTAAGATAAATGAAACATTGCCTCAAAACCTGATTCAAGGTGTTTTCATTCCAGGGAAAACTTATCAAGCATGGATTCGTTTTTCTAATGGATCAAGTAATGCTAAACAGGCGGATATTAAAAAAGATGCACGCGGCATGGCAATCAAACTTTTAGCCGTGCCAGGGAAAAATCTTTCAGATGAGGCCTCTTCCACGCAAGATTTTATTATGATCAATCACCCTGTCTTTTTTGCCAATGACCCCGCTCATTATCTGTCATTCATGCAAGATATCAATAGTGATAAATTTCTAAAAAAACTGCATATCCCTTTTGCATTAGGGGCTAAAGGAACTTGGATTGCCTTAAACACTAGAAATAAAATTTCAAATCCATTACAAACGAGATACTGGTCTATGGTGCCCTATCAATTGGGATTAGGTAGCAATCGCCAAGCGGTAAAATATTCTGCTCGAGCGTGTTCGAGCGTTATCAGCCCTATTCCAGCTAAACCTCAACAGAACTTCTTAAGAGATGCACTCCGTACGAGTTTGCAAGCAAGTGATGCGTGCATGGAGTTTTTAGTCCAACCTCGAACATCCAACTCAATGTCCGTCGAAGACTCTATGACAGAATGGAAAGAAGACCAAGCCCCTTTCTACAAGGTGGCAACGATTCGTATTCCTCAGCAAGTATTTGATACCCCAGAACAAAATAAATTTTGTGAAAACCTCTCCTTTACGCCATGGCATGCATTAGCTGAACACAAACCCCTTGGCGCTATAAACCGAATGCGCAAAGTCATCTATGAGCAGATTAGTCGCGTCCGACATGAAATGAATTCGACTGAAAGATTCGAACCCTGATAGCAATCAAAATAAATGAAGGAACCCTATGCTTTAACGCAATGGTCAGTAAATTTCTGTGTCTAAAGAAGAAGTCCGTATGGGCATGGAACCTCTTCCAGAATATATTGAGTTACAGCATCAAAAAACTGTATGAAGGATGTATACAACTTAAGTATCTGCTGCATGTTGATCAGTCTAACGCCATAACCTGCGCCACTCACATTGCCATGATGGAAGAAATCATCAACCCTGTCTTTGATGTGTACTGCACTGCATTTTCAGCGATTGCTGGCTATGAAAATGGTTCGACTTTTGCAGATGTCTGTCTCCCTATCCGTTCGTATTTCAAAGGAGATGAATCTCACTGGTTGAATACTCTTGAGCGCGATATTTCAGCATGCGATGAGTTTATTTAACCTCAGACATAAACGTCGTGCTGAATTAGATCCATTCCTTAATCTAATAAAGGTACATAAAATCAGATATTCGACGAATACTTGCAGGGTTCAAAGCAAAGAGAGTTACACATCATATGTAAAGAATAAAATTGAGGAGCACAAGCCGAAATCTGATATAGTAGCCCCAATATAGTGGGCTTTTTCTTTACCCTTCCCGACCCACTCCCACTTATACGGGTAACTAAACGGGTAATTCAAACAAGTCCAAACAAATTTTTTAAATTTTCTAGTAGGTTAAAGTGAAAATAGTCATTCTTAACAAGCCTTATGATGTGCTGTCGCAGTTTCGTAAAGACGAAGCACACATGACGATGTCTGATTTTATAGACGATTCGACTTTGCGTTTGGCTGGTCGTCTTGATATGGACTCTGAAGGCTTAGTTTTTTTAACTGACCACGGTGGTTTAAATCAATACATTACCAACCCTGCAAACAAAAAGTACAAAACTTATTTAGTACAGCTTGATGGCGATGTAACCGAAGAAGCATTAGAGCAACTTCGCAAAGGTGTTGAATTAAAAGATGGCATGACCTTACCTGCCAAAGCATCTAAGGTTGAACAACCTGAGTGGTTATGGGATCGTGATCCTCCTGTACGTTTCCGTGCATCTGTCCCTACATCTTGGGCCGAAATTTCAATTTGCGAAGGTCGTAACCGTCAAGTCCGTCGTATGACTGCTGCTGTAGGTTTTCCAACTTTACGTTTAATTCGTACTCGAATTGGTGCAATTGATTTGGTTCAAATGGGTTTACAACCGGGTGAAACTAAAGAAATTGAGCCACTTTTATACCCTGACTTTCAAAACATTCCTGCTGAAGAACCTTACCGTTCGCGTTCTTATGTGAAAAAACCAGGTGGTACAGGTGGTAAACCTATGGTTCGTAAGAATAAAGATGGTTCAGTGAAAAAGACTTCAGGTACTAAACGTATCTGGCAAATGGATGAAAGTGAGAAACCAAAGCGTAAAACCAATGGCACAACTCGTCCAAATACCAAAGCACCTCGTGGTCGTGGACGTAATGGTCGTTAAGAGTTGATTGTTTTAAAGCCCACGTCAGTGGGCTTTATTTAATAAATTAGTCTCGCTTATAAACGAGACATACTTCTTCACGATCTAATTCTTCTAATTCAGTTTGCATATATATTTCATAGTTATATTTTTCATATACTGCATATAAATTCTCAAAATCAATCACAATTTCAGCAAGCATAGTTTGTTGCGTATTATTAATATCTAAATCAAGTTCATATAGATTTAATTTTACTTCCACAGTTTCTTTTTCAGCAATTTGATCTACATAAAATATGGCTTTTTTCATATTGTTTCGAATATAAAGCGCATTAGCTACTCCACCTAAATTTGTCAGATTAAACTTCACTTCAACCAGGAAGTCACTGCCATCAGGATGAGAAAAATATGTGAATCCACTATCTCTAATCACAAATATTGGCTTAACCGCTTTGTTGAGGGCAGAAAACTGCTGCTTTTGAATAGTGGCTAATTCTTTTTGCTGCTTTACGCTTTCCTGCATCTCATTAATTTGGAGCTGAAGCGCACACTCTTGTTGTTCTAATGCTCTCGTATTTTGATCTAACTGCTTACCTTGCTGTATATAACCTAAAATCAACCAAAAGAAAGCAATGGGTGCAAATATTCCTGCAAGAAAATCACCCAATTCATTTAATGTTGCAAGTAAGTGATAGCCATAACTTTGACTAAATAAATCCCCGAAAACCAAATAAACGTAACTGAAACTCCGAAGATCAAACTTTTCTTATTCATTTTTCTTAAATCTCATAAAATATTCTGATACACAACAATGTCATCTACTGCCATTCGAAGTAGGAAGCATACAATATTTATTATTTCGGCGAAGTATTAATCAAAAATGTCATTTGACAAGTTCATTATATGACAATGGTTTTGGCTAAACAAAAGTAGCTCATACCGAAGGTTAAGCACAGAATGTAATATCTAATGATTAGCTACAATGCGGCAAATAATAAGGCAAAGGTTCAATTTCTAAGGTTTGGAATATAAACAAAGAAAAAGCCGATGCATTCGCATCGGCTTTTTTTCACATCATCGGCTAAAAACCGATTTTGCTAAACTTAAACTGTTGCAAGCGCCGCGTTTAAAGTTTCACTTGGACGCATTACAGCATTTACTTTCGCTGGATCTACTGCGTAGTAACCACCGATATCCGCAGCTTTACCTTGAACAGCAGAAAGCTCCGCAATGATTTTGTCTTCATTTTCAGCAAGTGCTTTTGCAAGTGGAGCAAACTTCGCTTTCAACTCAGCATCTTCATCCTGAGCAGCCAAAGCTTCAGCCCAGAACTTCGCTAAGTAGAAATGGCTACCACGGTTGTCCAACTCACCTGTACGGCGTGATGGAGACTTATCATTGTCAAGTAACTGACCCGTTGCTTGGTCTAGAGTTTTCGCAAGAAGTTTTGCTTGAGCATTGTTTTCTTTAATGCCTAGCTCTTCTAAAGAAACCGCTAATGCAAGGAACTCACCTAAAGAATCCCAACGTAAGTGGTTTTCTTCAACAAGCTGTTGTACGTGTTTAGGCGCTGAACCACCCGCACCAGTTTCGTACATACCACCGCCCGCCATTAACGGCACGATAGACAACATTTTCGCTGAAGTACCCAATTCCATAATTGGGAACAGGTCAGTCAAGTAGTCACGTAAGATGTTACCTGTTACAGAAATCGTATCTAGGCCACGCGCTACACGTTCAAGTGTATAACGCATTGCACGTACTTGTGACATGATTTGAATATCAAGACCAGTTGTATCGTGGTCTTTCAAGTACTTTTGTACTTTCTTGATAAGTTCATTTTCATGTGGGCGGTACGGGTCAAGCCAGAAGATTGCAGGCATACCAGAGTTACGTGCACGTGTTACTGCAAGTTTCACCCAGTCACGAATCGGTGCATCTTTTACCTGACACATACGCCAGATATCACCTTCTTCTACATTCTGTGACATCAACACTTCGCCAGTTTCTAGGTCAGTGATGTTTGCAACACCTGCTTCAGAAATTTCGAAAGTTTTGTCGTGCGAACCGTATTCTTCAGCTTTTTGCGCCATCAAACCAACGTTAGGCACAGTACCCATCGTACGTGGATCGAAGTTACCATTCCACTTACAGAAATTGATCATTTCTTGATAGATACGCGCAAAAGTTGACTCAGGCATTACTGCTTTACAGTCATAAGGTTTGCCGTCAGCGCCCCACATTTTACCGCCACCACGGATCATTGCAGGCATTGAAGCATCTACAATTACATCGTTTGGTGAATGGAAGTTTGTGATGCCTTTCGCCGAATCAACCATTGCAAGTGCAGGACGGTGTTCCTGGCAAGCGTGTAAGTCTTCAATGATTTCTTCACGTAAAGATGTCGGTAAAGTTGCGATCTTCTCGTAAAGACCAGCCATACCGTTGTTTACGTTAATGCCTAGCTCATCGAACAATTTACCGTGTTTTTCAAAAGCATCTTTGTAGTAAATTTTCACACAGTGACCAAAAACGATCGGGTGCGAAACTTTCATCATGGTTGCTTTTACGTGTAAAGAGAACAAAATGCCTGCTTCTTTGCAATCATCAAGTTCTTTTTCATAGAAATCGCAAAGCGCTTTCTTGCTCATAAACATTGAGTCAATGATTTCACCATCTAGAAGCGCAACTTTTGGCTTAAGCACAATAGTTTCACCAGACTTAGTGATCAATTCCATTTTCACGTTACGCGCGCGATCAAGCGTCATCGATTTTTCACCATGATAGAAGTCACCTTCTTCCATGTGTGAAACGTGAGTTTGTGACCATTGCTTCCACTCGCTCATAGAGTGCGGGTGTTTCTTAGCGTAATTCTTTACTGCAGCAGGTGCACGACGGTCAGAGTTACCTTCACGTAAGACAGGGTTTACAGCTGAACCTAAGCACTTACCATAACGTGCTTTAATCGCTTTCTCATCTTCAGTGGTTGGATTTTCAGGATAGTCAGGAATCGCATAGCCTTTTGATTGAAGCTCTTTGATACATGCTATTAACTGAGCAACAGATGCACTGATATTTGGAAGTTTGATGATGTTTGTGTCAGGATCTTGTGTAAGACGACCTAGTTCTGCAAGATTGTCTGGCACTTTTTGCTCTTCTTTTAGGCATTCAGAGAATTCTGCAAGAACACGTGCGGCAACAGAGATATCCGTTTTAACGATCTCTACACCAGCAGATTTAGTAAAGGTCTCAATGATCGGCAGTAGCGAATAAGTCGCCAACAATGGCGCCTCATCAGTCAGTGTGTAAATGATGTTTGACTTTCCACCAGCCATATATAGCCCCTTGTGTTAAATTGAGTTTTGAGAACCAGACTTTTGGCCCAGCCCTACGAACCGATTGCTTAAATAAACCCTGAGAGTATCGGCCTTCAACGCTTATCAGTCAACGATATATCTTGTGATAACGACATTTCGTTAGAAAATACCCAACAGATTATGTGGTTTTTTTAAACATTTTTAAAGTCAATCATTTACATATAGAACAAAATATCGCCTGCACTATTTATTCTTCTCGTTATTCTTTCAAATCGCTAATGTTCATATGCAATCCAATATATGGCGATGCGATAACCAATTCATCTTCAATTAGGAGCTATTTCCTCCTGCATCTTGAATATTTGTTGAACTTTCAAATTTCTCATTTTTATGAAAACAACTTGATCAGGCTCTATGATAATGCTAATTATGATTCAGATTTAATAAAAATTAAGAAATACCATATCAAAAAAGGATGAAACATGGATACTGTAAAAGGACATACATTATTTAACAATGATCAGGTTATGCAAGATATTGGTGCCCGCTTGATCGACTACAAAGACTGCTATGCCAAAGTTGAACTTTTGGTCGAAAAGCGACATACCCAAGGACATGGTACTTGTCATGGCGGAATTATCTTCACTTTAGCAGATGGTGCTTTTGCCGTAGCTTGCAATACAGGTGATTATCCTGCCGTTGGACAGCACTGCAATATCAGCTACATTAAACCTGGACGGATTGGTGATGTACTGACTGCGACAGCAGAGTTACGCTCTCAAGCAGGTCGTTCCGAATTCTATGACATTCAGGTGGTGAACCAAAAGCAAGAAACTATTGCAGAGTTTAGAGGTGTGTCACGTATGCTCGTTCCTACGCAAAAAGAACAGCTCTAGCGAGGTGACTATCAAAACTCTATGACCACCACCCTTGGGTAATGCTGAATTATGGTTACATAATGAAATGTTGGTTTCTGATTGATTGTTTAAACTCAATCTTTTTTAAGCTTTAGGAACAGTCAGATGGTTAAATATTTCTTGCCACTTGTTGGACTTGGTCTCTCTTCTTTCTGCTTTGCACAAAATCCTTTAAGTGTGCATGTACTCAATTTGGACAATGGTTTACCGTCTGCAAATGTGAAAGTCGTGCTAGAAACGCAGCAAAACAATCAATGGGTCGAGATCAATTCAGGTACGACCAACGAACAAGGTCGAATTACTGAGCTTTATCCCAAGGACATAGCTTTACAGAAAGGTATCTATAAAGTTACCTTCAAAACAGGTGACTGGTTCCGTCAAAAGAACCAACGCTCATTCTTTCCCGAGGTTCCCGTGGTATTTGTGATTGATGGCTCACTTGAGCATTACCACATTCCACTGCTGATTAGCCCTTATGGCTATTCAACCTATCGTGGCAACTGATGCTTCGAAATAGGTTTGCTGAATTCAATATAAAAAACGATGCAGTAAAGCATCGTTTTTATAACTCGATTTAAACCCGACAGCTTAAGCTTTTAGCCAAGTATCTACTTTTGCCTGATCTTCCACTTTAAATTCCACAGTGGTTAAGCCAATTTCGCCACCTTGAACTTCAAATTGCATCAACTCATCACGACGGAATGCAAAGATAGTGAACGTCTCTTTACGTTTCGCATATTGCGCTAAAAGCTTTTCACTGGCTTTTAAGCCATCAATTGCAAGAATAACATCATTGGCAGAAAGACCTGCTTTCGCAGCAGCACCATCACGGCGAGTTTGCTGAATCAATACACCCTCTGGCTTGTCTACAACTTTCATGCCAAATGGCAAAGACTTGTCATTTTTTAAACTGTAGCTTAAGCCAAACTCTGGGAATAATTGATCAAGCGGCAATTCATCGACGGTATTGATTAAATGGTTAATCTGTTCAATCCAATTGTCACCTGTCAGCTCATTACACAGTTCAACAATCGTACGCTCGTGTACCTGTACACCCTTTTGCGCATTTTCATATAGTTTGCGCATCAAGGCATCCAAGCTTGAACCACGTAAACGCAGACCTAAATCCAAACACAATGCGACTAAACAACCTTTGTTGTAATAGCTGGTACCTGCGTTATTCGAGTTTTCATCCTGACGATAGAATTTCACCCACGCATCAAAACTGGATTCCGCGACACTTTGCACGTTACGACCTGGGTTCTGTAAATAACGATCAATCTGGGTTTTTAATAACTTTAAGTAAGATTCTTGTGATACCACGCCACTGCGTAGCAAAATCAAATCATCATAATATGAAGTAAAGCCTTCAAACACCCAAAGTAAAGTGGTGTAGCTTTCTTTGTTCAGGTCATAATTAACCAAATTTTCAGGACGAATAAACTTGACCAACCACGAATGGAAATATTCATGGCTGCATAAGCCTAAAAAGCGCTGATAATCTTCCGAAGGTTCTACAGGCTCATCAACTTTCGGCAAATCACTGCGTGGTGTAATTAAACTGGTGCTGTTTGGATGTTCTAATCCACCATAGCTATTGCCCGTTGCCATAGTCATAAAGGTATAGTTGGCAAACGGCGCCGAACCAAACATTTTAATTTCAGTGGCACAGATTTTTTCGATGTCTTGCTGCATACGCTCGGCATTCATGGCATGTTGCCCTGAAACCACAAATTCATGCGCTATGCCTTCAGCATTGAAACTAAAACGAGTTTGTTCAGCCAATTCAAACGGCGCATCAATCAGTTCTGCATAGTTTTTGGCTTTTAAGGTATAACGACCTTTGACCAAGCTTTTAGATACCAAACCTGTTGCCAATTGGAAATGTTTTAATTCATCAGGCAAGAACAGTTCAACTTCAATTTCTTTTTCTTCCTGACCATCTAAACCTAAACAGGCGCATGCAGGATTGACATATAAACGGTTCTGATCGACATATGCACCACGTACGGACAAGTCATAGGCATACACATCATATTCAACTGTAATAAATTCGTGATCCGTGTTAAACAAGCGCCATTTATTCTTTTCAAATTTCTGAATGTTTAGAATGCGCCCCGATTCATCATACGCGCGCACAGATTCAATGTGTTTAGAAAACTCACGAATCAAGTAGCTACCAGGAATCCATGTTGGGAGAGAAAGGATTTGAGTTGGGTTTGCCAAAAAACGCAGTGTGACATGTACAAGATGCTGACGATAATCGTCAAATTCGATTTGATAATGCAACATAATAGGCAGTTCAAAATAAAATAATTAATCTTAGCAGCTAGCTTAGCATTTTTTTCTAAACCGATGCAGAACTGTGTTATTTGTCTGCAACTCAGACTAGCCATCAAGTTAAAAAAGGCATAGCATTCCCCTTGTTTTGTCAGTTTCTTGCTGATGGATTAGCTTGATAGGAATACCTTTGAAACGTTTCACTTACCTCCTCGCTTTATTTGCTTTGCTCTGCACTTCTTTTGCACATGCAACGCTCCTTAACTTAGTTCCCGAAAGTGTTCAAGCCGAATCATGGACGATTTTAGACACTCAATCTGGACAAGTGATTGCTGAGCATAATAGTCATGCGCAACGCGCACCTGCTTCATTAACCAAAATGATGGTCGGTTATATTACGCTGAAAGAAATTCAAGCAGGACATTTACGTAAAGATGAAGTACTCACCGCTACGCCTGTCGTGAAAACAGTCATGTGGGACGAATCACAAATGTACCTAAAGGAAGGCGAAAAAATTTCGGTAGATCAACTTCTGTCAGGTTTAGTTGTGATGTCGGCAAATGATGCAGCAGTGACACTTGCCGAGCGTATTTCAGGCAGTATCCCAAAGTTTGTTGAACGTATGAATCAGGAAGCAAAAGCACTCGGTATGAAAGACACGCACTTTCAAAACCCAGCAGGCATTACCATGCCAGAGCACTATTCCTCTGCAAATGATTTAGCGCAATTAGGACAAGCGATTAGTAAGCAAACGCCAGACTATTTTTATTATTCCAAGCAACAAAGCTTTAGCTATAACCAACGCTATCACCATGCGACCAATTTAGTCTTGAAAATGGATCCTACCGTTGATGGCTTAAAGACAGGCTACACCAAAGCCGCAGGTTATAATCTGGCCCTCACGGCAAATCGCCCAAGCATGAATCCTGATGCGCCAAATCGTCGCTTAGTCGTTGTAGTCATGGGCACCAAAAGTGCAGCAAAACGTGCGGAAGTTGCCTATGACCTGATGAATTTGGCATATACCTACACACGTAATGAAATTGCCATTAAAGACAAGCAACTGATTGCAGAACTCCCCGTGGTGAAATCCACACTGAAAATGTTCAAAGTCCAAACCCAAGCACCTGAACTGATTACAACGTCTTTGTACGACCAACCTTATGCAATTGATTTAAGCACTTACGATAAAATCAATCAGCGTATTATGCTCAATACAGGTGATGGCAGCTTACATTCTGTTAACCCTTTGGCAGAAACAAAAACACATTTAAATATTGAAATGAATGAACATGCTTTGACTGCTCCACTGGCAAAAGTCATGCAGTTGGCGACCGTGCATGTTTATCAGAACAATCAACTGATTCGTACGATTGCAATTGAAGATGATGTTCAAATTGAAGAAGCAAATATATTCGAGCGTTTTCTGCTCTGGATCAAACACATTCTTCCCTTTTTAGGTTCAGATGATTTTAAAGTGAAAATTTATCCACTCCATTAAAGTTAAATGCTTTAGTTTGGTTTGTGTAAGTTATTGTAATTTATAAAATAATCCCAACACGCCGAATAAAAGAAGATGGCATGTTAAGCCATCTTCTTTTTTTTAATAATAAAATAGATCGGTCAAAATGAACGAACTACATAACATTGTGATTGTGGGTGGTGGCATTGGAGGATTAGAACTCGCCACTTTATTGGGGGGGAACATTTCGGCAAACATGCAAAAGCTAAAATTACTTTGGTTGACCAAAACCTAACGCATATTTGGAAACTGTTATTACATGAAATTGCAGTTGGTGCACTGAATGCACACAGCGAAGAACTGAATTATTATGCTCATGTAACACAACATGATTACAAATTTGTCTTAGGTCGCTTTAGCCAATTAGATCATGTACATAAAAGTATTTTATTAGAGCATCCATTTTCTGGTACGAACGAAGATCAGCATCACTATTCCCTTAGCTATGACACCCTTATTTTTGCTATTGGTTCAACCTCGAATGACTTCAATACAGAAGGTGTAGGTGAGCATTGCCATTTTCTAGACAGTCGCGTACAAGCCGAACAATTGCAGCAATTGATGGAATTTGAAAAAGATCATTTAAATCGTTTAAAGGTCTACGCGACCCTACAAACAAAAACAGACCCGAATATTTTTGCCTTTGGCGATTGCGCACATTGCCAACCGATTGTCGATGAACCTGTACTTGGACCTCGCGCACAAGTGGCCAGTCAACAAGCACATTTCTTGGTCAGTGCAATGTCCCCACGAATTAAAAACAAAGCACAACCGATGTTTAAATTTGCAGATAAGGGCTCCCTAGTGTTATTAAGTCATCATAAAGCTGTAAGAGAATTACTTGGGCAAATGAATGTGCAAGCTTGGGTGGCGAAATCACTCTTTATATCGTATGCATCAAGCAAGCTTACATGGATAGACTCGCACCGCTTATTTTATGGCAAAAGATGCAATGAACAAAAAACTGGCACCTAATATTAAATTGCATTGAATTTTTTTAAACTGCCCTTATTAACTTTAAAATGTCGTAAAAAAGTACAAATTGCAGAATTTTTGATGAAATACAGTCAACAAATTCTGCTTTTCACTTTATGATGTACCCTTAAAAATTGAATGGATCAATAACATGACTGCTATTGCAAATAACCACGTGGTTTCTTTCCACTACACATTGACTAACGCAGAGGGTGAAACTCTCGACCAATCTCAAGGTGAACCACTTGCATATTTGCACGGTGCGGGCAACATTATCCCAGGTTTAGAAAAAGCGCTTGAAGGCAAAACAGTAGGCGAAAAATTCACTGTTAACGTTCCTGCTGCTGAAGGCTATGGCGAATACAACCCAGACCTAGTACAAGAAGTTCCAGCGCAAATGTTCCAAGGCGTTGACAACATTCAAGCAGGTATGCAATTCCAAGCTCAAACTGATGATGGCGTTCAAATCGTTACTGTTAAAGCAGTTGAAGGCGACAACGTAATCGTTGATGCAAACTTCCCACTTGCTGGTCAAGACTTAACTTTCGCAGTTGAAATCGTAGAAATCCGTGAAGCTTCTCAAGAAGAATTAGATCACGGTCACGTACACGGTGCGGGTGGTCATCACCACTAAGATCGACCGATCAAAAAAGGGCAAATTTAACTTTGCCCTTTTTTACACCTAGTGTTTTATTTTTATACATCTCATCCTACTGAATTCGACCAAATCGTTTTAGAATCAAGCTAAGTTGTTTATTCAAGTACTAAGCTCATGCAATTGATTTGGTTCCGACAAGATTTACGTATACAAGACCATGCTGCACTTTGGTATGCCATGCAAACCGACTCCTGTATTGCAGTGGTCATCTTGTCTCCCGAACAATCGGCGATTCACCATGATGCTCCTGTTAAAATAGGGTTTTATCTCCGTCAATTACAGGTGCTAAAACAACAACTCCAGCAACTCAATATCCCTCTCATCATTCATCAAGTTCCCCTATGGAAAGATATTCCTCAAGCTCTACTAAATTTAAGCACAGCACATGCAGTAGAAACGGTTCATGCCAATATTGAGTTGGGTGTGAATGAATTAAAGCGTGATAGCGAAGTTCAAAATCTACTCCAGCAACATGAGAAATCATTAGAACTTTATCAAGATCGTACGCTTTTCCCAATTGGTTCCATTCGGAATAAATCACAACATCCCTATCAAGTCTTTGGTGCATTTAAAAAATATTGTTATGAACAATTCAGTTTGAGTCTGCCGCAATGTTACCCGACACCTACGGCACAAGCTCCTGTCAACCTTGTGGTAGAGAGCAGGGTTCCTAAACTCGCTGAATTATGGAGCAATACACTTGATGATGATTTTGAAACTCAATGGCCTGTTGGTGAAGACTATGCCTTACAACGCTTAGATGATTTCATTAAAAATAAAGTTAACTGCTATCATAATGAAAGAGACTTTCCTAATTTACAGAGCACCAGTCAAATCTCGGCTTATTTAAACATTGGCATGCTTTCCATTCGCCAATGTATTCAAGCCCTATTCAGAGCGCAACAAGGGCATTTCCTCCCTGAAAATTTAGGACAGCAAACTTGGTTAGATGAACTGCTATGGCGTGAGTTTTATCAACATATCTTGTATGACTTTCCGCAAGTCTCTAAGCACTTACCGTTCAAAACAAACACACAATATATTCAATGGCGTGATGCACCTGAAGACTTAGCAGCATGGCAACAAGGACGGACTGGCATCCCGATTGTTGATGCAGGAATGCGACAATTGCTTGCCACGGGTTGGATGCACAATCGTGTCCGCATGATCACTGCAATGTTTTTATGTAAAAACTTACTGATTGACTGGCGTCTGGGTGAGCAATGGTTTATGCAACATTTAATTGATGGCGACTTAGCTGCAAATAATGGCGGTTGGCAATGGTGTGCTTCCACAGGTACAGATGCTGTGCCCTATTTTCGTATCTTTAACCCGATTAGCCAATCACAAAAATTTGACGCCAATGGTGACTATATTCGCAAATGGGTTCCTGAATTGGCCCATCTCGATGCCAAAAGTATTCATGAACCATTTGCCAAGAATGCAAACTTAAAACTGAACTACCCTCACCCAATTGTAGATTTAAAATCCAGTCGTCAGCGGGCAATTGAAGCCTTTAAAGGTATTTAATGCAATTGAACCTTTACCATACATAAAATTTCTTTTTCAGCACTTTCAATATGTTGCCCATCAAAGGCAAAAGAATATGAAAGTGCTCTAATAATAAACGATTAATACATGAATTTTCATGTTATACTTCATTCATTAATCTACCCAGCTACATTTCTTTTCGAATCTGGTCTTTCTATAACCAGATTCTTGCTGACTTAATTCCTAGATTAAACAACTTGATATCTCCTCGGACTAAAATGCTGTCCTGATCAAGTTTGCTTTACTTACATTGAGCAAATCTATCTATAAAGTATGATCTTGCCCAAAGATTCTGATTGGCGATATTCTGCTCCTCCAAAAAGTCAGATCTTCACATGAAGAATGCTGTTTTGTTGACTTGCGCTATGCTTGGGTCAGCTTTGATGAATTTGAGTGAGCTATAAGTCATTCATCAGATCTTATTTGACTGAATCATGAGTCTGATATGCACTTAACTGTGCATAGACAGCTTCGTCAATCGGTGTAACTGTATATAAAGCATCTAGCGAACTAGGCAATCCCGATGGTAGATGAAATCTATTTTTTTCATTAAATGAGGTGCTTATGCGTACGTTTCTAGTGGTCTTACTTACATCATATTACTTGGTTGGTTGCCAAGGGGCCGTAACACCTCCTCCACCGTCTACACAACCGCTTATTCAAGATACACCAAGTGGTTGGGTGGGTTAAATGAAAAAGCCCCTTTGTTTAAGGGGCTTATTTTTGAACAGTGATTTATAAAAAATCCATCAATAATCACTCAAGCGTAATCCTCAGATTTTCAAGCTACTTGTTCATCGCGCTTAAAGACCAGCTCACCTTGAATTGAACTGGCCGCATCAAAATAATAACCATCGGTATTAAATGATTTTAAATCTTCTACACGATTCAATCGATTTTCAATCATATAACGAGCCATTAAGCCACGTGCTTTCTTCGCATAAAAACTAATGACCTTGTATTTACCATTTTTCTGATCTAAGAATACTGGTTTAATAATTTCCGCTTGTACTTTGCTTTGTTTTACAGACTTATAATATTCATCCGAAGCCAAATTCACCAATACGTCGGAATTCGCCTGCGCTAAGTCAGCATTAACCAATTGTGTCATCTGATCCCCCCAAAACTCATATAAATTATGACCTCGTGCATTGGCTAATTTGGTGCCCATTTCTAATCGATACGGCATCATTAAGTCCAAGGGACGCAATAAACCATAAAGACCAGACAACATGCGTAAATGGGTTTGTGCGAATTCCAAGTCTTGCAAAGTTAAATCATAAGCATCTAAGCCCGTGTAGACATCGCCTTTAAAAGCAAAAATAGCCTGACGCGCATTGGAAAAATTAAACTCAGGTTGCCAGTCACGAAAGCGTGCTACGTTTAATTGTGCAATTTTTTCACTGACACTCATTAAACTGGCGATTTCTGAAGCAGACAGCTTACGACTTACGTCTATAAGTTGTTGTGAATGCTCTAGCAGTCTTGGTAAAGTGTGTTGGTCAGTTGGAAGTGCAGATTCATAATCTAAAGTCTTAGCAGGAGAAATTAAGGCGAGCATATACAATTTGATTAAAAAATAATTAAACAGACTATAACAGTAGACTAATTTTTTTTCCAATCTGTGTTTTTACTGATCATAATCGGTAAAATAACGGATTCTCCTGCTATTAATCCATTTATCTTATGTCCGAGCAAATTTTCGTTCCCGGTCCAGTGGGTCAAATTGAAGTTTTCGTTGATTACCCACAAGGCGAAGTGAAAGGATTCGCGGTAATTTGCCACCCTCATCCATTGCAAGGCGGCACACCACAACATAAAGTTCCAGCACTTTTGGCTCAAATTTTAGCTGAAAATGGCTGTGTGGTTTATCGTCCAAGCTTCCGTGGCTCAGGTCAGAGTGAAGGTGTTCATGATGAAGGGCATGGTGAAACTGACGATGTATTAAAAGTGATTCATCATGCGCGTTTACAGCATGCTGGCTTACCTTTTTATGCGGGCGGCTTTAGCTTTGGTGCACATGTCATGGCAAAATGCTACGATGCTTTACCAAGTGAACTCAGATCTATTCAAACTATTTTGTGTGGTTTGCCAACAGCGACTGTTGCAGGTGTTCGTCACTATCAAACGCCTGATCTTAAAGGTGATATTCTGTTTATTCACGGTGAAGCGGATGAAGTCACGTTACTTTCAGATATGATTGCGTGGGCAAAACCTCAGCGTCATTTGGTCACAGTTTTACCGGGTGCGAATCACTTCTTTACTGGGTACTTAAAACAGTTACGTATTGCGATTTCACGCTTCCTACTGGTTTAATCTGCAAATATCGGGAAAGAAATCATTCTCTGATGTCATGTGATTTCTTTCTTGAACACCCCACTTTGAATAAATAATTTTAATCTCATACCAATAAATCCTTGGCAACCACTTATATAAAAATATTTATTTCGGTGGATGTTTTGGCATTTTATGCACATCATTATTTAAATAATTAATTATACAATCAATGTCTTAGCTCACTATAGCTTTCCACTTTTAAATTTCAAAACTGCGGTCAACGACTCTATGAAAACATTTTTTGGGGCAATTTTACTTGCTTTAGCCACGACATCAAGTTTTGCACAGGACATTACAGGCACTTGGCATTATATCGATGATAAAACAGGTGAACCTAAAGGTTGGGTTAAAATTGAGAAACAAGCTAATGGCACTTATGCAGGAAAAGTCATCAAACTCACACCTAGAGTCGGTTATACCCCGAAAGAATTCTGCACAAATTGTCCACCACCGTTTACCAACAAACCTATTGTGGGTATGCAGGTCATCTCAGGTTTAAAAACTACAGATGCTATCAATTACAACAACGGTAAAATTCTAGATCCTGTTTCTGGAAAGATTTATAGCTTAAAGGGTAAGGTTAGTGCGAATAGTAAAAAACTCTTTTTACGTGGCTATTTTGGGGTTTCCGCTGTAGGCCGTAGTCAGACTTGGTTACGTGTGGAATAAACATCTGATTTTCTATTTTTATTGAATATCAAATCTTTAGTACTAAAGTGATATTCAATGTATCAATTAAAATGCTGAATTGTAAATAATTCAGCATTTTCTATAGTGTAGGATTAAGTAGCCCCTCTAAAACCAACAGAAATTTAATATCAATTTTTAGCTATATATTTTCTTGGTATTACTCACTTTACGATCTAAAGCTTCTGCAATTTTTTGATTTGCCCAGTTTTTTTCGGCTACAGAATAATAAAGCTGTCGTAACCCTAGCTCTTCAAACGCGAATTTAATCAGAGTTTCAACAGCATCTCTTCCAAATTTATGTCCATACCGTTGCTCTTTCACTCCTAGTCTAACAGTTGGTGCTTCATTCTTTAAACCATGTAGACCACATAAACCAATAAAAATCTGGAGCTCATTATCTTTTAATACAAAGACGAATTCCTCCTGATTTTACCTACCAATCGGCCATTTAGGCCACACCACTCTGAAACCGTTCTCAGACTATGACACAATCCATGTCTTAGCGAGCTAAACTGGGTGTGATTAAGATATAAGCTTCCAAGGCATCTTGGATTGAAAACAGCAAAATACTATCTCTTGCAACTTAATTGGGTAAGCCTTGTATATCTTGGGTTTAGCTGATCTATGATTGCGTTCGGGTTCTACTTTGCTCTCTCACCGCCATTCAAACTCACTAAAGGTAGTGTCTTGCTTCAAACTATTCTCAACCGCTTGTGCCAATTGATTCAATAAGCTTTGCTCAGCAATACGCTCCAACCAGTCCTGATCTTCGGTTGGATATGAAGTAATTTCACAGACTAAATGACCATCCTGATCTGAACTTTGACAGGTAATGGATAAAGGTAAAGCATGATTATCTACAGTTACAGCAACATGATCACCACTTTGCGGCAAGGTATGAAATCCATATTGATTCAGCTTACCTACCAATAAATCTGCCACATATTCTTGGGTTATATGGCATTGGTTATTTGCTTCCACGACATGTTGATGCTGCTCGCAATTGGCAGTGAATTGTAATTTTCGCATAGCTCTACCTAAAGGCATTTTTGTTTTATGGGTTTAGCATAAGCAATAAAAACAAAACAGCCAAGCATTTGCTTGGCTGTTCAATCATAAATAACTGACTTGTTGAGTCACAATGCTTATTCAGTCGCCTGAATGGCTAAACCTGCTTGATTGCTCAGTTCAGTAAATGTTGGGAAACTGGTTGCAACCGTTTCTGTACCCAGAATTTTAATCTCACCTGAACTACGTAAACCCGCCATACTAAAGCTCATAGCAATACGGTGGTCATGATGGGATTCAATTTCACCGCCTGCAAAGATTGCAGACCAATCTCCAGATTGACCTTTACCTTCAATGATGATGCCATCTTCTGTCGGGGTGCAGTCAATGCCCATGGTTTTCAGACCATCTGCCATCACTTGAATACGGTCAGATTCTTTCACACGTAATTCTGCTGCACCAGTCAATACAGTTTGCCCTTCGGCACAAGCTGCAGCAATAAACAATGCAGGAAATTCATCAATCGCTAGTGGTACTTGGTCTTCAGGCATATGAATGCCTTTTAAAGTACGACTACCACGAATACGAATATCTGCAATTGGTTCACCACCTGCAATACGTTCATTTTCAACAGTGAGGTCAGCACCCATTTGTTTCAAAATTTCAATTACACCCGTACGCGTTGGGTTAATGCCCACAGCTTCAAGCGTCACGTCTGAACCTTCAGTAATTGCAGCACCGACCATAAAGAAAGCAGCGGAAGAAATATCCGATGGTACCTGAATATCCGTACCGACTAACTTACCACCACCTTGCAGTGAAATATGATTACCTTCAGTTTTCACCTCATAACCAAAAGCACGTAACATACGCTCAGTATGATCCCGTGTTGGCTCTGGCTCAGTCACAGAAGTTTCACCTGCTGCCCATAAACCTGCCAATAGAATGCCTGATTTCACCTGAGCAGAAGCCATTGGTAAATCATAGTGAATGCCTTTTAAAGGTTGACTACCTGTTATCGAAACTGGCGGTGTGCCACGCTCACCTGTGGTTTGAATTTGAGCACCCATTTCACGTAAGGGTTTGGCAATACGCTCCATTGGACGTTTTGACAACGAAGCATCGCCCGTCATCACTGAATCAAATTTTTGCGCAGAAAGCATTCCCGACAAAAGACGCATAGATGTGCCTGAGTTACCCATATACAAGGCGCCCGCTGGTGCTTTTAGACCATGCATGCCAACGCCATGAATGGTCACTTCACCATTTTTAGGACCTTCAATACTCACGCCCATATCACGGAAGGCTTGTAACGTCGCTAAAGCATCTTCACCTTCAAGAAAACCTGTTACATGGGTTGTGCCTTCTGCAATCGCACCAAACATGATAGAGCGGTGAGACACAGACTTGTCTCCAGGCACGGTGAATTTACCTTGGAATGTTTTAGGGCCTGGCAAAATGGTAAATTGTTGTGTCACCTTATTTTTCTCCATCAGGGGTTTCTTGGCTAACATATGATTAAAATGTTGTCGCGCAGCTTGAGCATTACCGAGTAATCCCATTAAGGCTGGCGAATCTTCATCTTCAATCAGTTTTCTGAGTACAGCAAGTTGTTGTTCAAAACCATCTACAGCATTCAAAATGGCTTTTTTATTGGCAAAAAAGATGTCATGCCACATTTGTGGATCACTGGCAGCAATACGTGAGAAATCACGGAATCCACCCGCAGCATAACGGAATATATCCAAATTATCTGCTCGATTGGCCAACTGTTCGACCAAGTTAAATGCCATCAAATGCGGTAAATGACTGGTATGCGCCAACACTTCATCATGCTTTTCCACATCCATGCAAATGACTTCGGCTTTTGCCGCTTGCCAAAGGGTAATCAGTTTTTCAACCGCCCAAGGCGCACTGCTTGGAAGTGGTGTCAGAATGACTTTATGATGCGCAAATAAATCGACTTTACCTGCATGTACGCCCGTATGTTCCGCGCCCGCAATTGGATGTCCTGGCACAAAACCAGCAGGAAGGGTTTCGCCAAAGACAGCTTTGGCTGCATCGACAACATTTCCTTTGGTGCTTCCCACATCGGTAATGATACAATTTTCAGATAAATAAGGCTTAATTGTCGCTAAAGCTTTTTCAGTTGCTCGTACAGGCAAAGCAAGTACCACCAAATCAGCACCCTGAACAGCATCGACAGGATTACTAAAGCCATCGGTAATTAAGCCTAAAGCTTTTGCATCTTCCAAGGTCTTAGTTGAACGTGTTGATGCGACAATTTGTTTCGCCAATTTTTCAGCAACTATTACACGAGCCAGACTTGAACCAATCAGGCCAAGTCCAATAAATGCAACTTTTTCAAATAATGGCTGTGTCATCTTTTATGCTTTCGCCTCTAAACTCCACACTTTGGCAAGTGCATTTCAACGATATTGTCATGTCTAAGTTTGTTTCACTTAAAGATTTTTGCAAGCCGTCTCGACATTATTGATCTAATCAAAATTAAGCTTCAATCATGCGAGACGGCAAACCATCTTTTATAGCGAATGTTATAGCACAGCGATTGGATAGGAACCCAATACACGTACTTCTTTCACCAAAGGACGAATTTCTTCAATTGCCGCTTTCACATTTTCTTGTTCAATATGACCTTCAAGGTCAATGAAGAACACATAAGCCCATTTTTCTGGTAAAGCTGGGCGCGTTTCAATACTGGTCAAACTAATTTGGTGTTTTGCAAAAGGTGCTAAGATTTCAAGTAATGCACCCGCACGATCATGTGCCGAAATCAACAAAGAGGTTTTGTCATTGCCACTTTGTGGCACTTTTTCACGACCAATTACCAAGAAACGTGTGGTATTTTCTGGATTATCTTCAATATTACTGTGCAGAATTTCTAGCTCATAAATACTTGCAGCAACATCCGATGCAATTGCAGCCGAATGCCATTCATTACGAATACGGCGCGCCGCTTCTGCATTTGAATTGAGTGCAACACGTTCTACACCTGGGTAATGTGCATCCAACCATTTACGGCACTGTGCCAAGGTTTGTTGATGCGCATAAATCTGCTTAATACTGTCTTTACGGGTATTTTCAGAAACTAAGAATTGATGGTGAATACGCAGTTCCACTTCACCAATCACATTTAGGGTCGATGATTTAAAACAGTCTAAAGTATGGTTCACGACCCCTTCAGATGAGTTTTCGACTGGTACTAGACCATAGTGTGCACTGCCCGCTTCAACTTCGCGGAATACTTCATCAATCGTTGGTAAAGGGCGAACCACCGCATCCTGACCAAAATGTTTAAGTACTGCAGAATGTGTAAATGTTCCCACTGGCCCCAAGAAAGCAATACTTTGTGGAGCTTCTAATGCCAAGCATGCTGACATAATTTCACGGAATAAACGTGCCATTGTTACATCAGACAAAGGACCTTCGTTACGCTCCATCACATTACGTAGAACTTGTGCTTCACGTTCAGGACGGTAAAACATTGGATTCTCTTCAGAGGCAAACTTTGCTTTTGCTACTGCTTCGGCCAAGCGTGCGCGACGATTAATCAGTTGTTGAATCTGCTGATCGACAGAATCAATATCTTCGCGAATCTTGGTCAAGTCCAGAGAAGTCGTAGTGTTTTGATCGTCGTTGATCATTGTTATTTCGCCCTTCGAAAACGTGAATGCCGACAGTATATCAAGAGTTCAATTAAATGGTAGGCAATAAAATCTGGATTCATCCTGATTTCAACGCTATCGCCTGTAATATTTGCCAAAATCCAACTAAAGTTTTGAATTATAGATTAGATATAGCATCTGGCTTAGCCATCTTGGGAATAAGATGATCTAAATACATAGACTCATAGGATTGAAACTCTCCATGAAATGTCATCATCAAGACCACACAACCTTGAAAATTGATGAATCACGTTATCTTTATTATTTTTATTTAAAACATAGCACTAGAAAATTTCATTAAGAATATGACATGATCAAGGCATGTTACTTTAGGTCACAATTTAACCACAATTAAATATGACGTATTTCACAATTTGTCTGTTATTTTAAATTTAAAAATGCTATTCGGAGAATAAAAATGTCAAAAAGAATTGCAGTTTTAGTCACGCATGACTTTGAAGACATGGAATATGTCGAACCCGTCGAAGCCTTTCGTGCTGCGAGCCATAGTGTAATTAACATTGAAAACAAAGCTGGCAATATTGTTTACGGAAAAAAGCGCCGATATTCAGTCACTATTGATCAAGGCATTGATGATGTTACTGTGCATGAATTTGATGCTTTGCTTATTCCTGGTGGCTATTCACCAGATCACTTAAGAGCAGATGAACGCTATGTCGATTTTGTCCGTCGCTTTGCCAATGCACAAAAACCGATTATGAGTAGTTGTCATGGTCCACAATTATTGATTAATGCAGGCGTTGTAAAAGGTCGGCGTATGACCACCATGAAATCCGTTATTGTTGATTTACTTAATGCAGGTGCAGTGTTTTATGACGAAGCCGTGGTGAATGACAATAATTTGTATATTTCTTCGCGCTCTCCAGAAGATCTACCTGCCTTTATTCGCGAAAGTTTGACTGTACTCAAACTCTAAATCAAAAAAAGAGCCTTTCGGCTCTTTTATATTATGAGCGTCCAATCATGCCACGCGCGACAATTTCTTTCATAATTTCGTTGGTTCCACCATAAATCCGCTGAATTCGAGCATCGACAAAAAAACGAGAAATTGGATATTCCGTCATGTAACCATAGCCACCAAACAATTGTAGTAATTGATCTGCAACTTTCATTTGCATGTCTGTTGAAAAACTTTTAAGTGCTGCAGCCGTTTCTACATCAAATTTACCTTGCATATAAAGTTCTACATTTTGGTTATAAAAGGCTGCTGTCGCCAGTTCATCAATTTTTGCCTGTGCCAGTACAAAACGCGTGTTTTGAAATTGACCAATTTTTTGTCCAAAGGCCTGACGTTCTTGTACATATTGCGTGGTCACATCCAATGCCCCACGAATAGCTCCTAAAGCTGTCGCAGCAATCGCTGTTCTTTCACGCGGCAACTCTTGCATAAGATAGTTAAATCCATGCCCTGCTTGTCCCAATAACTGATCCCTAGGCACTTGCACATTATCAAAAAATAATTCTGAAGTATCCTGAGAATGTAAACCGATCTTGTCTAAATTGGTTCCTTTCTTAAATCCATCTAAATGGGTATCTAATAAAAGTAAAGACACCCCTTTAGCACGTGCTTGCGGATCTGTTTTCACTGCAAGAACCACGAGGTCAGCATGTTGTCCATTTGAAATAAAGGTTTTAGAACCATTCAGCACATAATGATTGTCTTGCAAAATTGCAGTGCTACGTATTGCCTGTAAATCTGAACCAGCCCCTGGCTCAGTCATCCCAATCGCACCCACGACTTCGCCTGTAACCATTTTCGGCAACCAATATTGTTTCTGTTGTTCTGTTCCAATATGTAAAATATAAGGCGCAGCAATTTCAGAATGACATGAAATCGCGGTAGAAAGTGCCCCATATCCTGCACGAGCAGATTCTTCCACCAACATCAAAGAATAATGGGTCGGCACGCCATAGCCACCATATTGTTCAGGCACATCTACACACAAAAAGCCATTTTCACCCAATTTATTCCATACTGTGCGCGGCATAATGCCTTCACGTTCCCATTGGTCATAATCTGGGGCAATATGCTCTTGCATAAAGCGCTTAAAATTATCTTTAAATAGTTCTAAATCTGCATCGTAGGCTAACATTATTCTTCCTGAGTTATTTTTAATCTTCATCAGACATGCTAGGCAATTTTATAGCATCTGTCATGTGCAGCTTTTGTCTTATTTATGGCTACTTTAGGTCAATACAAAAACAAAAAAGGAAGCCGAAGCTTCCTTTTTTTAATCAGAACACATTAAGCGTGAGCTTGATTACTGTCATCCATCATTTGCTTGTCTACCTCTTCAGGGTTAGCTAAAGCAAAATCTAGTTTTTCCTTGTCGAGCTGACCGACCCATTTTGCAACCACAATTGTTGCCAATGAGTTACCCACCAAATTAGTTAATGCACGTGCTTCAGACATGAAACGGTCAATACCTAAAATTAAGGCCAAGCCAGCAACAGGAATATGACCTACCGCAGACAAAGTTGCTGCCATCACAATAAAGCCTGAACCCGTTACACCCGCAGCACCTTTAGACGAAATCAACAACACCAATAACAAAGTAATCTGATGTGAAATATCTAATTGAGTATTGGTTGCTTGAGCAATAAAGACCGCAGCCATGGTTAAGTAAATTGAAGTACCATCCAAGTTAAATGAATAACCTGTTGGAATCACGAGACCTACTACAGATTTTTCACAACCCGCAATTTCAAGTTTCTTCAACATACGTGGCAAAACAGATTCTGAAGATGATGTTCCTAAAACAATCAATAATTCTTCGCGAATCATACGAATCATTTTCAAGATACTGAAACCACAAAAACGGCTGATGGAACCCAGTACAATAAAGATGAACAATAAACAGGTAATGTAGAAGCAGATAATTAACTGAGCCAATTGCGCTAAGCTGCCAATACCATATTTACCAATGGTAAATGCCATTGCACCAAAGGCACCAATAGGTGCAAGCTTCATAATCATATTTACAATATTGAAGAAGACATGCGAAATTTGGTCAATTAGCTTAAGAACTGGTTTACCAGAATCACCTAATTTATGTAGTGCGAATCCAAATAAAATAGCGAATAACAATACTTGAAGAATTTCACCTTCAGCAAAGGCACCCACCACAGTATGTGGGATGATATTCATTAAGAAATCGATAGTGCTTTGTGACTGACCTGATTCTACATATTTAGAAATACCCGACACATCTAAAGATGCAGGGTCAATGTTCATACCTACACCAGGTTTGGCAATATTGATGACCAACAAACCAATCAGTAAGGCAATCGTAGAAACGATTTCAAAATAAAGGAGAGCAATACCCCCTGTCTTACCCACTGATTTCATGCTTTCCATGCCAGCAATACCGCTAACAACTGTACAGAAAATCACTGGGGCGATGATCATTTTAATCAATCGGATAAATGCATCACCTAAAGGTTTAAGCTGTTCGCCTAAACCTGGGACATATTGTTCAGCACCATTTACAATCTGGGTTCCACTTGGGGAGAAATGACCAACCAGAATACCTGCAATGATGGCGACAATCACTTGAAAATACAGTGATTTATAGATAGGTTTTTTAGTCATAGCGTTACTTCTAAACATATTTCTAGAACTAGAAACATCCAATATTTGTCTATTCCTAAGAATACACAGCCCTTAAAAATTCCTTTTATAATCACTACAAAAGGCTATAGGTATTAAGTCAGTCTTAATACCTTCTCATTAAACTAAATAATAATATCCGCGATTCCATCGCAGTTAGACTATTGAAAATGAGTATTTTCAATATGATAGAATAAACAACTAATAAGAAAAACTTAACAGTTATCCTTATTCGCTGGAATTCTACCGAACTTTTGAACAGTAAATCTACATATATTTTCAAATTCGATTAAATTATGCTCGTTTTTTATTAGACATTGGTCGTATACCTAACCCGTCATTTTTCTTTCTTTTAGATCAAAATCTTTCTATTATCAATTTAAACTTTTCTCCCCCAAAACACGAAATTACACAGTGATCTGAGCGAATGACAACCAAAAGAAATTTATACAAAGATTTTGAGCATCCATTTGCCCAATTTGTCCGTATTGTCGGTAAAGGCAAGAATGGTGCACGATCATTAACTTATGATGAAGCCTATCAAGCATTCAAAATGATTTTGAACGATGAAGTACTGGATGTGCAATTGGGTGCTTTTTTGATGCTGTTGCGTGTTAAAGAAGAATCTGTAGACGAATTGGCTGGTTTTGTACAAGCAACTCGTGACTCGCTAAATTTTAAAGCCCTTGACGTAGATTTAGATTGGTCTTCGTATGCAGGAAAACGTAAACATTATCCTTGGTTCTTATTGGCAGCATTAACATTAGCCCATCACGGCTATAAAATTGTCATGCATGGTGCTGCGGGGCACACCTTAAACCGTGTTTATACCGAACAAGTGCTTGAATATTTAGATTTCCCCATTTGCCAAAATCAAGATGAGGTTGAGCAGCAACTACAACAACGTAATTTTGCCTATTTACCCTTAGAAGTTATTTCACCCATCCTGAGTGAACTGATTGCATTACGCAACGTTATGGGATTGCGCTCACCGATTCATACCTTAGCGCGACTAATTAATCCATTTAATGCGAAAGCCACTTTACAAGCCATCTTCCATCCTGCCTATCGTAGCTCTCATCAACAGGCTGCTTTTAAACTTGGTTATCAAAACAGTGCTGTTATTAAAGGTGAAGGTGGTGAATTCGAGCGTAACCCTGATGCCAAAACACTAATTTGTGGCATTAAAGATGGGGAATTGTATGAGCACGAGCTTCCTAAACTGACAGACAACCGAAGTCCCGTCGAAGAAGAACTCGATTTGGCTGTGTTTAAATCGGTATGGCAAGGTCAGCAACAGCATGAATATGGTGAAACTGCGGTCATAGAAACTATGGGCATTGCTTTGTATAGCATGGGAGTATGCGAAAGTTACCCTGATGCCATGTTGAAAGCAAAAGAGCTTTGGATCCATCGTTTTTAATTTTGCCATTCCAGTGTAATGACAAAAACAACAATATTAACAAAAAGGACTCTATTTAGAGTCCTTTTTTATATATCAGATTTTAGTAAAGCATTTTTGACTTAAACAAAACGAATGGGCTTAAATTCAGGTTCATTTTTGTGATGATCATCATCACACTCTTCACCTTCTTCTTTTGTGCCACGGTCAATATAACCGCTGCGCTCTGTTTCTGGTAAATGCTTCATTTCCCATGCATACACGGCTTGCATACAAATTTCACGTTGCTCTTTGGTTAATGCAACACCATTTGGCCATTTACCAATTTCAATCGCAGTCTTTAAACGACCAACAATATCTGGATCAAGTACAGCCAGCATTTGTTCAATATTCATTTTTAATCCTGTTGTTGCAATGAATCAAAATCACGATTCCAACCTAGTTTAGTACGACAAGCCATATAAAAGTCATACCCAGGCGGATGCAAGAGATTTAATTTAAATGGATGTTTGCGGATATGCAAACTATCTCCCACATTGAGTGAAACACTATGTTGCCCGTCGGCACTGACCATTGGCAATACACGATTTTCACGAATTAGTATTTTAATTTCACTATGTCCGCCTACAACAATGGGACGTGATGAGAGTGTATGCGGATGCATCGGGACTAAGGAAATCGCATCCATACTTGGATGCACAATAGGTCCACCACCCGATAATGCATAGGCGGTTGACCCCGTTGGTGTAGAAACAATCAGCCCATCACTGTGCTGACGGTACACATATTGCCCATCGATGTTTAATTCAAAGTCAATCATGTGTACAGATTTACCCGAATGCAGCACAACATCATTTAAGGCAATTGCATCATGAATCGTTTCACCTTTGGAGCGAACTTCCATTTCCAATAAAAAACGACGGTCTTGCTGAAACTCACCTTGTAAGACTTGATCGAGCTTATAGATAACTTCAGTCGGCTTAATATCGGTAAGAAAACCCAAACGTCCACGGTTTACACCCATAACAGGCGTATTATATTTCACCAAAGCACGCGCAGCATGTAACAAGGAACCATCACCCCCAACCACAATAACTAAATCTACAACCTCACCCAATAAGGCTCGACTGACCGTTTGTGTATTTTTATAAGGGACAAGCTCGGCGGTTTCTGCATCAAAAACAGGATGTAAACCCAAGCTCATAAGATGATCGTGAATGAGGCTTAAAGTTTCAACAACAGAAGATTTGTCTGGTCGACCAATTAATCCAATATTCCGAAAAGACTTGTGTGAAAGTTGCACCTATGTGATCGCTCCGTTAGGATTCTGGCTTATCATATCATTAAACCCGAATGAAATAAAAAACCATATAAATAGCCTGATTAGCCCATTCATTGGTATGGCTTTTCGCATCTGTGACAGATTTATTATTGCAAAATGGAAAAAAGCTTCGCATGATTAGCAAAATTTATCAGGATCTTATCACCTTTTATGAAGTTTGAACGTGGCATAGGATTATTCGCACTTATTTTCTCCATATTGGTCATTGGTATTTTTCTAGCATTTAGTTTTTACCTGATCCGTTTAGATAATATTGTGAGAGAAAAATTTGAAGGAAAGCGCTGGGATATTCCTGCGAAGGTTTTTGCTCGCCCGCTAGAAATTTACACCAACGCCCCTATTAGCCAAAAAGATTTCGATCAAGAATTGAAACTATTGGGCTATAAAAATGCGGATAGTTATGCCAAATCGGGCAATTATGTCAGCTCTGGGGATACCTTATTTGTTCATACCCGCGGCTTTGACTTCGGTGATAGCATTGAACCTGAACAAGTCTTAAAAGTCAGTTTTGCAAATGACCAGATTAGTGAGGTGAGTGCAACTAAACCATCTTCAACAGGGATTGCTCGTTTAGAACCACTTTTAATTGGTGGTATTTATCCTCAGCACAATGAAGATCGGGTTCTGATTAAATTATCCAATGTGCCAAAACCTTTAATTGAAGCCTTAATTGCGACTGAAGACCGTAACTTCTATAAGCATCATGGTATTTCTGTTCGAGGGACTGCACGTGCCTTGGTCAGTAATGTGACTGGAGGCAAACGCCAAGGTGGTTCAACGCTCACACAACAGTTGGTTAAAAACTTCTATTTGAGCCCAGAACGTACCTTAAAGCGTAAAGTCAATGAAGCCTTAATGGCACTCTTGGTTGAGCTACATTACAACAAAGACGAAATCCTTGAAGCTTATTTAAATGAAGTGAACTTGGGGCAAAACGGTAACTATTCTATTAATGGTTATGGTTTGGCGTCACAGTTCTACTTCGGTTTACCTCTACGTGAACTCAATATCTCGCAACAAGCCTATTTGGTTGGTTTAGTCCAAGGCCCCTCTTTATTCAATCCTTGGCGCAACCCAGAAGGCGCTAAAAAGCGTCGGGATATCGTGTTAAATAATATGTTGGTCATGGGTTATTTATCGCAAGAACAATATGAGCGTGAAATTGCACGCCCATTAAATGTTTTAGCAAAACCCACTTTAGGACCTGCACGCTTCCCAGATTTTCTAGATATTGTGCGTCGTCAATTACGGACTGAATATCAAGAGTCTGATTTAACCAACCAAGGTTTAAAAATCTTCACTACGCTCGACCCAATTGCCCAAACCAATATCCAGAACGCGTTTAAGGACTCTGTTGCACGTTTAAGCAATAATAATCCAAAGCGCTTAAAAGACTTACAAGGTGCGGTCTTAGTTTCTCATCCTGAAAATGGTGAACTGGTTGCTGCAGTGGGTTCAACCCAAGATTTTACTGGTTTTAACCGCGCACTCGATGCAAAACGCCAAGTCGGTTCATTACTCAAACCTGTGATTTATCTCAATGCAATCGAGTCTGGACGTTACAACTGGGCCAGTCCAATTGAAGACAGCTACATTAGCATTCCAAGTGAAGGTAAATCTTGGACACCGAAAAACTATAGTGGTGGTGAACATGGTGTAGTCCCAATGGTACAAGCCCTGTCCAATTCTTATAACTTATCTGCTGTTCGTCTTGGACAAGAATTTGGGGTTGCTAGCTTTACCAATCATTTGAAAAAATTTGGTGTGACTTCCAACATTCCAACCTACCCTTCGATTTTCTTAGGTGCGGTAGATATGTCTCCGATGGAAGTGATGAGCATCTATGGAAACTTTGCTACAGGCGGTTTCAAATACCCGATTAAATCAATCCGCTCAGTGGTCGATTCTAATGGTCGTGTTTTAGAGCGTTATAGTTTAACTGTGCAACAAACCATAGATCCTGCCGCTGCCTACATTGTGAATTACGGCCTACAACAGGTGATGAATTCAGGTACAGGTCGTTCTGCTTACAGCACCTTGCCAAGTTCATTAAAGCTTGCTGGCAAATCAGGCACCACCAATGACACCCGTGACTCATGGTTTGCAGGATATTCAGGCAACTATCTCAGTGTGGTTTGGCTAGGTTTAGATGACAATAAAGTCACTGGACTGACTGGTTCTTCAGGTGCTCTACCTGTTTGGACCAATGTCATGAGTCAATTACGTCAAAAACCAGTCAATTTACGTCAAACCGACGATGTGCAATGGCAATGGATCGATAGTGGCTCAGGCAACTTATCGGCTCAGGGCTGTGAAGGTGCATTGTATATACCGTTATTAAGGAGTGCTGTACCACGTCGTGCTACAGCATGCGGCTTTCCTCATTACCAAGTGGAACCAGTTTACACACCTGATACGGAAATGAACCAGAACCAACCAGCACAACCCGATAGTATGGACAACTATATCCGCGAGAGTGAAAGTGACATGCAAAATGACTTGGATCAAAATTCAGGTCGTGTCATTTCGAGCGGAACTTATGCCCACTAAGGAATTTTAATTGCATATGCTGAGATCCATTCTCCTTTCTGCTGCTGTTGTGGCTTTAGTAGGCTGCCAAAGCCTACCAAAGCCTGAAAATGCTAAACCTGCCGTTACCACCGAAAAGCCCAAAGCTGCACAACCCAAATCTTCTGGTGTGGTCATTACACCGTATGATCAACCCGAAATTAAACGGCAAAAAGTACAAGTCGTGGTCCCTGAACAAAAATCTCAGCAGAAATTTGAAGATGGACGTTCACTTCCAGCCTTTAAACAATTAATGCAACAAACACAGCAAGCTTATAAACAAGGGCGTTGGAATGATGCTGAAGCGGCTGCCTTACGTGCACAACGTCTAGCACCGCAGTCAGCGGAAACTTTCTTGTTTCTAGCTTTAGTTGCCAATCAGAAAAATCAGCCTGCCAACGCAGAAGCCTTAGCTCGTCGTGGTTTAAGCTATGCGCAAACCCAAGCCATGAAAAAGCAACTTTGGGGAGCCGTAGCCAAAGCGGGGCAAAAGCAAAATAACAGCAAAACCGTACAGCAAGCGCAACAGGCATTAAAATCAATTTAATGCCTGCTTGTTCTACATTTTATGAAGAAGTTACCAACGTTTTTTAAAGATATCGAATCCCTGCAATACCATAAGCATGATGTGACTGCGCGTGTTGTAACAGTTCAGCATGCATCCCCCCCAAAGCAAACACGGGAATATCCACTTGCTGAGCATATTCTTGAAACCGCTCCCAACCTAATGGTTCTACATCAGGATGGGTCGCTGTAGCCAAAACAGGACTTAAAATAATCGCATCACAGCCAATATTTTGGGCATGTTGCATGGCCACGACATCATGACAAGCTGCGATGAAACGAAAACCGACTGGTAGTTCTCCACGCTTAAATGCCATCAGTTGATGCTGTTTGAGATGAATTGCAGCCACTTTTCTTTGCATTGGCAGTGTCAATTGTTGCCATGCTTGCAGATTGACAATTAAATGACCTGCCTGCTGTTCAGACAATTGCTCTAAATCTTCCAAATCTGCTGCTGTATGTTCAACACGCCAATACAATAATTGCTGCGGTTTAAGTTGTTCCAAATCAGCCAAATGTTCAGAAATTTTAATTTGGTTTGGCCAGTATAATCGCTGCAAAATACTAAAATTGGCTTTCGGAAAATTCAGACTCAGTAATTCTGTACGGCTATACCATGTCCATGGCTGTTGAATTTCATTTAATAATGCTTCGGGCACAATGGCATGAAATAAATGCAAATTCACCACCACATCATCATATTCATGGCAAATCACATCAAATGCATGCCAGTCATTCAGTCCTACCCCAACTTCTTCAAAGACTTCACGGCGACAAGCGTCTAATGGCGTTTCATTCGCTTCGACTTTCCCTCCAGGAAATTCATGCTTATTCCCTTGATGCTGTTCAGCACTGCGCCATCCGACCAATATTTTATTTTGATGTAGTAATAAGGCAATTGCGACATGAATATTCGGCTTGGACATAACAAGTTCCATCACAGTAAAGTAGTCTCAGTGTAAGTAAATTTAGTTTTTTTATAAATTGCTAAAATTCCCGTTGACAGACCTATTCGATAATGATTATCATTTAAATCACTCAAGAATACACCACGGAGCAAACAAAAAATGAACGCACCTTTTAGCTTATTTACACGTCACACTGAATCTGCACATGCACTGCCAATGCTACATTCCAACAATCTTTTTGCCCTTGGACGTGAAATTCGCATCATGCATGCGGGTGAAGAATATCGTCTACGTTTAACTCGGAATAATCGTCTTATTCTCACGAAATAAAAACAAAATAAACTGATAATAATAAACGTGGGAACTAGCAGTATGTCAGCGCGTACTGCTTTTTTATTTACAGGCTAAATAGAACAATATCTCAAATTTCAGGTGTTTCAAATTTTCTAAAGTACAACTCTACTTTTAAACCCCCATAAGAAGATACCGAAAAATCTATGCTCGCATGATGCAATTGCACAATTTTTTTACAGATCGAAAGCCCTAGCCCCGAACCTGTCGTTTTACTGCCTAAAGCCCGATAAAAACGCTCACCCAAACGCGATAGCGTGTCACTGTCCAAGCCTTCACCTTCATTTTCAATACAGAGATACACCTGTTGTTGCTCGGCTGTTAGGTATATATAAACATGTCCATGGGGTTGGCTATAACGTATCGCATTATCTAGAAGATTACGTAAACAAACCGTCATTAACTCAGGATTTACCTCAATCCAAGCGGGATCCAAATTGGACACGAGTTGGATCTGTTTCTGCTGCCTAAAGATCTCTAAACTATTCCAGACTTCCATCACCAGTTGGCTTAGATTCAGCGATGATAGTGGTAAATCTGCGGTGTCAGTCGGATCTAAACGCGCGAGAAGCAAGAGGTTTTCTAACACTTGGGTACCACGGCTAACATCTTTCTGAATCTGTTGTAATTCTTGCGTAAATTGAGGCTGATCTTGATATTTTCGTTGGAGTACTTGTAAGCGCAACTGAATTGCAGAAAGCGGTGAACGTAATTCATGCGAAGCATCTGCGGTAAAGCGCTGCTCTGCTTGCAATGATTGATCTAAACGTTGTAATAACTGATTTAATTGCAGAATAATGGGCTGAAGCTCATCAATGATGGGGGCGTCCTGTGTAATTGGTGTTAAGTCCTGTGCACTTTTGTCCGCTATTTTTTTAGATAACATTTGCATGACTTTGAACTGACGTGCAATCGCGAAATGTGCAAACAACCATTGCAATAACCACAAGACCATTAACAAAACCGCATATACAGCAAAACTACTCAAGATTTTTTCAAAGCGAACTTGCATAGGTTGATAAATCACAACCTGCATCTGGGTATCCGGATCAAAGGATTGATAACTTCGCCACAGCGCATGTTGAAACCAAAGGTAATCAAAATGCTCATGCTGCATATTTGAAAAATGCGCCACGGATGCCAATTCAAATGAATCGGATTCAAGCACTACTTTTTGCTGATGAATCAACTGATATTGTAGATCAAATTCATCACTCAACTGCGTGATATGTGCTCCTTGATTTTGATTGGGTTGAACAAGAAGCAAAGCATCAGCAATTTCATCCATAATTTCGTCTTGCATGCTCATGCTTTGATACATTGAGATACTCACCAACAAAGCAAAAGCGACAGCACCTGCTGCGACTGAACTCAGGACAGAAGTCTTAACCAGTCTCTTTTGCAGCGAAATATGTTGGGACGTCATTTAACCATCCTGATTCATTCGATAGCCTAGCCCTCGAACTGTTTTAATCAAACTAGAGCCTATTTTCTTCCGTAATTGATAAATAAATACTTCGATGGCATTACTTTCAATTTCTTCACCCCATGCATACAGTGACTCTTCGAGTTGTTCTCGGGTCACAATATGTTCAGGTTTTTGCATTAATTTATATAAAATCTGAAATTCTTTCGCAGTGAGATGAATCACCTGCCCATTTTGCTGAACAACCTTGGCTTGTGGGTCAAGTTGTAAATTGGCAAAAGATAAATACTGACCTGTGGATGATTGCTGCAAACGCAATTGTGCACGGACTCGTGCTGATAATTCTTCCAAGCTAAACGGTTTGACCAAATAATCATTGGCCCCTAAATCTAGACCCTCAACACGGTCATGAATGCTGTCTCTTGCCGTAATAAAAATGACAGGAATACCTTGTTGCCGTGTTCTTATGGTTTTAAGAATGTCATCTCCCGTGGCTTGTGGTAAACCTCGATCCAATAAAACACAGTCATATTGATGCTGTTGTATGGCATGAATCGCGTAGTCTCCACGGTCAACCCAATCCACACTATAACCATCCATTTCTAACCAAGTTTTAATACTCTCGGCTTGGGAATAATCGTCTTCAGCTAATAATATACGCATCATATACTCATATTAGGTGCTTAGTCTCAGCATGCCTTGATCTGGTTTAGAATGCAAAAGCCACATGTTTTGCATGTGGCTTCAGCTCAATGGATGTCTGATTAAAAAGTTAAAGTATCGACATCAATTTCAACACGTTTTGTTGGCAGATAATCAATATCTACCTCACCCGTTAAGATCACAGGGTTTTTTGCTGATACAGGCTGACCACGCCATAACTCATCATCAATATCAACCGTAATACTGCCCGTCTGGTCTTGGAACTGATATTTCTCATCACCCAAAGCTTTGACAACATAGCCTTTGAGTTTTACGGGTGTATCATCTTTTAAAGTTAATGCCTGCTTGACGGTAATTTGTGTTGGCGCAATTGCCTGCTGATTCACTACTGCTGTATTGGCAAGCGCAAAACTACTCACTGTAGCCACCAAAGCTGCACCTACTGCTATTTTAGAAATTACGTTCATTACTTCACCCTCACATATTCATGTCTTGATTTGGTTGATGCAATTAAAACAAAATAACATGAGTTGAATCTTAAGATGACCTCAATGCCGCATATTCCAATAAAATGAGCAAAACTTAGACCAAACAGTCAAATATGCTGATTCATTTGATTCAAATGAATCAGCAACAAGTCCTAATTCAATGGCACGACTCTTAGCACTTCTTCTAAAGTGGTCATACCCGCAATCACTTTACGCGCACCCGCAATACGTAAAGGTTCAATGCCTTCTTTTTTTGCCTGTTGACGTAACTGATTTAAATTTGCATTTGCACCGATCAATTGCTTGGTGGTTAAACTAAGCGGCATAAATTCGTAAATACCGACACGACCTTTATATCCTGTATGACGACATGCTTCACAACCTACAGCGCTATAAACTTTTTCTGGTATTTCCATAATGTAATCAAACGTTAAATGTTCCCATTCATTTTGATTGATGTGGCTCTCTTTTTTACAATGTGGACAAAGTTGACGTACCAAGCGCTGGGCCAACACACCAAGAATTGTTGCCGCAGTCAAAAACGGTTGCACACCTAAATCATGTAAACGGGTCAAACTCGATGGCGCATCATTGGTATGTAGCGTTGAAAGCACCAAGTGACCTGTTAATGCCGCCTGAATTGCCATATTGGCTGTATCGTGGTCACGGATTTCCCCCACCATAATAATATCGGGGTCTTGACGCATGAGTGCACGCACGCCATCCGCAAAACCCAGCTCAATGGCAGTGTTCACCTGCATTTGGTTAAAACTCGGTTCCAGCATTTCAATCGGATCTTCAATGGTGCATACATTCACTTGATCCGTTGCCAATTTCTTCATGGAAGAATATAAAGTCGTGGTTTTACCCGAACCTGTGGGTCCTGTCACCAAAATAATGCCATGACTATGTGAGGTTAAACTTTGCCAATCGCTTAGCAAACCGCCTTCAAAACCTAATTGCTCAAAACTACGGACCAAAACTTCAGGATCAAAAATACGCATCACCAACTTTTCACCAAACGCTGTCGGTAAAGTAGATAAACGCAGTTCTGTTTCTTGTCCTTTAGGCGTACGGGTTTTTAAACGTCCATCTTGTGGTTTACGCTTTTCCGCAACATTCATGCGCCCCAAAATCTTAATTCGTGAAATCACAGCTGTCAGGGTATTGGCAGGCATGTTGTAAATGGTATGTAACACTCCATCAATACGAAATCGGACTTTACCCGTATCTTTACGCGGTTCCATATGAATATCACTGGCACTTTGTTCAAACGCAAACTGCAAAATCCAATCGACCAATTTCACAATATGCTGATCATTCGCATCAGGATTTTGCGTGTCGCCTAATTGTAATAAAGCTTCCACACCCTTATTTTCACGATCGTAAGTACTAGACTTCTGCGAGTTCGATACCGCACGACTCACTTGATAATATTCGACCAAATAACGCTGCAACTGATCTGGACTGAGCAGCACCCGTAGAATCTTTTTAGGCAATAAACTACGCTCTAGATTACCGACCCACTCCGTTTTATACGGTTGATCTGTTGCAATTAAAATTTCATCAGCTTTCACTTCCACTGCAAGAATTCTGTTACGCACAGCAAACTCTTGCGACATTACATTGGTTAGTGCCCCCACATCCGCTTTGAGAGGATCAATCACATATAAAGGAAGATTAGACTTATCTGCCAACCATTGCATTAAACGATTCAGGGATAAAGTCGCTTGAGGATGAAGCTGATCTCTTAAATTAAAATTTGCAATCCACTGCAACGGATGCCATCTAAGCTGCTCACGTTGACGGTGGGTCGTTTGTACTAATATTTTTTCACGCTCATCAATGCGACCATCTTTAAATAATTGCTCTAAACACCAAGTCGTATCAATTTCAAAATTAAAATTCATTATTCTAAGCCTCAATTTCTAGCGACACTATAACAGACTTTATTTCTGGGATGTTTATCGACTTAAATGGTTAAAACTACTGATTAATCTATGGATATCTCCAGATTGATTTTTTTGATCTCGGTAAGGTAGTTCATAGTTTCTGTGTGAATTATGGTATAAAGAATAAAATACCTTCAGTTAGGGGGAAAGCATAAGAAATTCATTATTCACATAAATATAGATCAACAATAACAAGGTTTTAAATTACTCATGTCCAACCTCCTCTTTAATCTGACCTTAGAACAGGCATCTTTTCAAGAACTGTTGACTATGATGGCAGTTGCTTTGGGTTGCGGCTTAGTGATTGGACTAGAACGAGAAAGAAGCAAACAACGTGAAAACCCAAACAGTTTTGCAGGTGTGCGTTCTTTTGCCATCTGTGCCTTAATGGGTGCCTTGTGTTTTGCCTTAGGCCCGATCATTGGTATTGTGGGTGCCATAATTATTGGGGCAATAACGGTATTTTCACTTCGCAACCAAGTGGATGACCCCGGTGTAACAACTGAATTAGCCTTTGTGATGACTTATTTTATCGGGGCACTTTGTATCTGGCATGCACCTTTCGCAGCAGGATTATCGGTCATACTCACCATCATTTTAATGCTAAAACACCCAATTCATGGCTTTGCTAGCCAATGGATAACAGAACGTGAATTTCGAGATGGTCTATTCTTACTGGCCCTGATTTTGGTTGCATTGCCGCTAACACCCAACACGCCACTTTGGGGTATGGTATTAAATCCTCACATTATTCTTAAACTATTGGCTTTAATTCTTGCTGTTCAAGCACTCGCACATATTGCAAAACGCTTACTCTCTGCCCAGAATGCACTCATTTTGTCTGCATTAGCCTCTGGTTTTGTATCAAGTACCGCTACGATTGCCAGCTTAGGTATGGAAGTGCGTGCAGGACGTGCTGAAGCTGTGCCCAATGCAGGCGCTGCATTACTATCTTGCGTAGCTACCCTTTTACAACTCCTCCTCATCGTCGCAGGGATTAATTTAAATTGGTTCAAGCTCATTATTCTGCCAGCATTCGTAGCCATGTGTATTCTGATACTGTGGGGACTCTGGCTCATGCGTAAAACTAAACCCTCTACTCCAACAGAACATCCTGATGGGCGCATGTTTAGCCTTAAAGAAGCTGCAATTATTGCAGCAACGCTCACAATTATTCAGGCTGTTGTTTATGGGTTAAGCTTACTCTTAGGTGATGCAGGCTTAATTATAGGGACGCTTTTAGCATCTTTATTTGAAATCCATGCCGCAATGGCTGCAATTGTTGTACAAGGAGATCCAGCCAATCACACTCTGGTCTATGCCCTCATTTTAGGAATGGTAGCCCATGCAGTCGCCAAATCTATCAATGCAAGCCTCACAGGAGGACGTAAATATGCCCTAGCCTTTGCACCTGCTCAAATTTTACATATGCTGGTTTTTATTTTGATTTTATGGTGGATGATTTCATAAATAATTCTATGTATATTATTGACTCTACTCCATTAAAAGCAGGATTTAGACTCACATTTGACAAAATCCTTTATTTTATAAAAATAGCAATAATTAAGATGGTATACATTAATTATTTTAAATGAGACTTAAATCGATTCATTTTTTCATTATGGTGTGATACAACCAATTATTAATTAAGAATCATTTAAAATAATACCTGAACTTATTTCCTTATTTTCTGTTGTCAAAGGTTCGTGTAATGAACGACATTGGTTTTAAAAGCTTTCATGATGCAGGACAAGCTGTTCTTAATTTTTTATATCAACGCTTTGGTTTTGGTCTTTGGATGATTACCCGTGTTGAAGGTGAAGACTGGATTGTCTTACAAACAGAAGATCATGCTTATAATGTCCATGCTGGGCAAGTATTTAATTGGGCCGATTCATTTTGTTCTCAGATGGTCTTGAACAATGGTCCTAAAATTGCCCCACTATCCGACGATATCCCAGCTTATCGCCAAGCGCCCATTGCACAGCAACTCAAAATTAAAGCCTATATCGGTCAACCGCTAATCAAAGAAGATGGCAGCCTGTTTGGAACTTTATGCGCGATTGATCCAGAACCAAAATCTGAAAGCCTTAAAGAAGAGCAAAATTTAATTGAGTTACTGGGAGATTTACTCAGTCAAATCTTACAAACTGAACTAAGAGAAATTGAGCAAACCCGTAAAAATGAACGTTTACAAGCCGAAGCACTGCGTGACCCACTCACAGGTCTATATAACCGTCGGGCTTGGGATCAGTTTATCCTTGCAGAGGAAGAGCGTTGCCAACTCTATGGGCATCATGCCACAGTATTTATGTTAGATTTAAATAATCTTAAATTCATGAATGATGCACACGGACATGCTGCTGGTGATGAACTCATTCGTCAAACAGCGGTCGTTTTAACTGAAAGTTGCCGTAATACCGATATCATTGCACGTCTGGGTGGAGATGAATTTGCAATATTAACCGTAGAAAATGACTTAGAATCTTCCCAAGCTCACCAAGAACGAATTATTCAAAATCTCCACACCCAACAAATTAGTGCAGCAATTGGCTTCGCACTACGCGACCCAAGTGATGGCATTCTTTCTGCTGGCTTACAAGCAGACAAAAATATGTACCAAGATAAACTCAAGCGCAACTAAATGGCTTAAATGGACTCTAAGCTAATCACCTCTAAGCGTTGCCCCCGAATGACAAAACTTACATCGAGCTGAGCAAATTTCATTTTATAAATTCGCTCACTATCTTCCTGATAAGCTGGTCTTGGGTCTAATGACAATACCTGATCTAACTCTTCAAATCGTGCTTGAGTTGTCAACCGTTGTGCCAACAAGCGCTGCTTTTCTAACAGAGCCAACTCGGACCAATGTACGTTCATTCGTGTTGGTTCTTGTTGCGCATAACCACTTTGCGCCTCAAATACCGCATCAGAATAATGAATATAGGGTTTAATATCTAGGATGGGGGTTCCATCTAATAAATCACTCCCTGTAAGATAAACTCTGACAGACTTCCCTTCTTTTTTTACGGCTTGTAACTGTACAACCGATAATCCTATCGGTGCAGGTCGATACATGCTGCGTGTCGCAAAAACCCCTATTTTCTTATTTCCCCCCAGACGTGGTGGACGAACTTGTGCACGAAACTGATCTTTTTTATGCTGATTTTTATTCTCATGAAACTGCCAGACTAACCATAGATGACTAAACTCTTCAATGCCTTCAAAGGCAGCCAGATCATTATAAGGCGCTTGCATCTCTATATAAGACTGTACTTGAACCAAATTGGGCTGTCGCGGAATTCCAAATTTTTCCTGATACGGTGAATGCATAATTCCAATAATGGGCAGCTGAATCTCAGACATAATCAATTTTTCTGATAAGTTCAATTAAATATATTCAGTTTATAGAGAATGATTTTAGATTAGAATAGCAAGCTGTTCTAATTTGATAATTTATTGAGACCTTTCATGGCTGCTTTTAACGTCGAAAAGATTACTCACGTACACCACTGGAATGACACGCTCTTCAGTTTTAAGACGACACGTGACACCGCATTACGTTTTAAAAATGGTCAATTTGTGATGATTGGTCTTGAAGTCAATGGTAAGCCACTTATGCGTGCTTACTCTATTGCAAGTGCAAATTATGAAGAAGAACTTGAGTTTTTCTCAATTAAAGTACCAGACGGTCCTTTAACTTCTATTTTACAACAAGTCAAAGTTGGTGATGAACTTTTAGTTTCTAAAAAACCAACGGGTACATTGGTTCTTGATGACTTAAACCCAGGTAAGAATTTATATCTTCTTTCTTCAGGTACAGGTCTTGCGCCATTCTTGTCGACTATTCGTGATCCTGAAACGTACGAACGCTTTGAAAAAGTCATTGTTGTACACGGTACACGCTTCATTTCTGAATTGGCTTACCAAGACTTGATTTTGAATGAGTTACCAAACAACGAATTTTTCGAAGAACTTGGTATTAAAGACAAGTTAGTGTACTACCCAACTGTAACCCGCGAAGAATATCCAAACCAAGGCCGTGTTACCACAGTCATTGAAACTGGCGAAATTTTTGAAAAGATTGGCTTACCACGTTTCAATCCAGAAACTGACCGTGCAATGCTTTGCGGTAGCCCAGCATTCCTTGATGATGTCGCTGCACTTTTAGATCAACACGGTCTTAAAGAATCACCACGTATGGGTGTTCTTGGCGATTATGTGATTGAACGCGCATTTGTTGAGAAGTAATCCTCTTTTTAAGTTAAAACCGAGGAAATCCCTCGGTTTTTTTTATTTTTCAATAAGTTAATTTTTACCAAAAATGTACGATTTTTAACCCAAAGCGCAAAATTTCGTCATAAACTCCAATAAATCGACTAAAAAGTGTTGTCGAAATCAACAAAAGCACCTATAATTCAAATCAAGAACAGACAGGTCTGTCTAGCTCTATGTGCGACTTTGTTAAGCTGATGTAATTTATAATCAATCCAGAGGGTACTTTATAATAATTATAATAAACGATATAAGAAAGGAGATTCTAAGCTCCTCTAAAACATTAATATTTTAGGTAGCTTCTGCTCGGGGCCGGCTAAAATATTAATATCAGGGAACTATCAGCGAGGCGTGAATACCATTATGGTATTCACGCTTTTTTATTTGGATGCCTACTCTAATTACTTCACTTCTCCAGCAAATGGAAGTCTATTTAGACGTCCATAAGCTCAAGCTGAATCAGCTTATAGACGCGTTTCCAATACTCATCAATTTTAACTGAGTTCTTGTCCATTTGAGCTTGTATGGTCATACCATCCAAAATACTTGCCAATAGGCTAGCAAGTTGAAAAGACTGATTGATCCCAAGTTTTTCTAGCGCAAAACGAATTCGTTCAGTCAACCACTCTTTGTATTCCATCGCAGGTTGCATGGTTGAAGGATAAACCTTGGAAACCTCCTCAACCGCTTTTTGAAACATACACCCATTAAAATCTTCCATCTGAAACCAAGCGTGGTACCAGTAAAAAATGGTTTTAATATGGTCTAAATATTCTTCAGCCGGACACTGAGCAATTGCTGCATCTAAAGATTCTTGTAAGTTCATATTTCTACGGTGTAAGCACTCTTCAATGAGTTTCGCTTTAGAAGGAAAATATTTATAGAATGTCATTTTAGCGACACCCGATTCACTAATAATTCGATCAATTCCAATCGAGTTATAGCTATAAGAATTGAAAAGATGAAGCGCAGTACTAATAATGTCGTCTTTTTTGGACATGCTATTTACCTACCAAACTTATCTTTAAGCAGAAGTGGGTCAAAATGGAATAAAAAAGGGGCATCTTTTCTAAAAAATGAAACTGATGAGCAATATTATATCATTATTTAAATGTGATGGCTGATTTCATACGTAAAGCTTCGTATGTGTCTATTCTATAATAATAAATCAATAAAAGTTAAGCGTGCCTTATAAATCCTTATAGCATATTTAACTTTTTTTTAATATGATTAAATCATTCAAAATCTGACATCTCGAACATGAGTACACTTGCTTTTACACAATCAGAACATGCCCGATTGGAAGCTTTAAATTTTATTCAGCATTCGGTGGAACCATCTCTGTGGCATCGGCATATCGAGCAAGTGAACACACTCAAACAGTACAGTCTTCAACATCCATTATTTCAACAAAAAATTCTAGAACGCTTACACAATCAAGCACTTTCACTAGAACAGCTCAAGTTAATTCATATCAATTATTTCGCCGCAATTGTCAAAGTCTTTACCGATGCATTAAGCATGCTCATCTACCAAGCATATCAACTAGAACAACACCCTAACATTCATAGGCAGCAACGTGTTCATGCGAAAGCCTATGCTCGTTACTTATTGTCATTGAACCTGATTGATGAGTTAGGTTTTAACACCTATCAATTACCACTTAGTTCTCCAAGTAAATCGCATTTGGTTTATTTCATGGAATTACTTCAAGCTTTAGAGGTTGATCCATTTAATGAACAAGACGTATGTAATGAAGCATACGAACTTGATCAGTTTATTCAATCACATTTAGACTCATACGAGCACTTGTTATTAATTTTAGCCTGTGCCGAATTACAAGTGATTAAATATAGCGAAGCATTACGGATCAATTTAGAGAAATATGATTCGCGCTTAACCGAAGGTTATTATGATTGCCACGGTATTGTTGATCATACCGATAGATTAGCCAATGATGACAATCATGAAGATGACATTTGGTCACTCTTCACCCAAAGTTACCAAGGCAGTCAAAGCAACGAATATCAAACTGTAGTACAGGAATATCTAGATCTTTGGGCAAAGTTCTGGAACAAAATGCATCTACTCAGTACATAATTTTATCATGTCATGTTCACATCGATATATATTTGGTCGATGGCTTTACGGCATGAGCAACTTTACTTAGAATAACCACAATTACAATAAACTTTCTAAAAAATTCAATGGCTTTTCCACAATTAAAATTTGAAGATTTTTTACATCCACGCCCGCAACCAACTGGCATTGATGTGCAATGTAAATTACAACATTTTGCAATCATTAGCTACGCCATTGATCCAGCACGGTTTAACGACATCATCCCGCCTCGATTTAAGCTCGATACCATCGAATATCAGGGTAAAAAGCAAGCACTCATGTCGGTTGTACCATTTATCGATGTAGATTTTAGTTCTGCTGTTTTTCCTTTTCCCAATTTTAGCATGGGGCAAACCAATTACCGTGTCTATGTCATCGATCAGCACACACAAGAACGCTGCGTTTGGTTTTTAGGAACCACCTTAGATTCATGGACACTGATTGTTCCTCGCCATTTATGGCAACTTCCTTGGCATTCGGCTGTGTTCAATTTTGATTGTCATCAGGATGAACATGGCAACTACAGTCACTATAAGATGCAAACCCAGTCGGCATGGGCAAATGCTGAATTACAACTCACACAATCCAAAGATGACCCTTGGAATTATGCGGGCTTCCCAAACTTAGAAAGTCATTTGGTTTATCTCACTCATCCCCTTGCAGGTTTTTATCATCGTCGTGATGGTCTATTGGGGACTTATCGCGTTTGGCACGATCGTCTACAGTTAAAACCAGCCCAATTACTTCATGCAAAATTTGACTTGCTTGATCGACTGAATTTGGTTTCGTTTGAAGATCAACTGAATCCGTATAGTGCTCTGATTGAACCGATCAATGAATTCACTATTTATCTGCCACCACAAGTCATTCAGTGAAATAAAAAGAGAGCATAGCGCTCTCTTTCCTCATTAACACTCTTCTAAGTTACTCACAGTTTTACTGCTATTACGCTCTGCTAATGCCTGTTTAATAACACGATAACCGCCTGTTAAACCAAGAATTGACATAATTAAAGCCACAATTAAATCGGGAATTAAGCTGCCTGTGCCGAACACCCCAATGGCAGCAATAATCACGGCAATATTGCCAATGGCATCATTACGGCTACACAACCAAACCGATTGCATATTGGCATCACCATCACGAAAAGCATATAAAATAAAAGCGGAAATCACGTTAGCAATTAAAGCTAAAATGCCAATCATCCCCATCGTAATCGCTTCGGGTGGAATACCTTGAACATAGCTATAAGCTGTTTTTGTGATGACGATTAGGCCAAAACTCGCCATCGTCAAACCTTTCAGCAACGCAACCGTGGCACGCCAATATAAACTTGCACCCAACACCGCCAGTGAAATGGCGTAATTGACTGCATCACCAAAAAAATCGAGTGAATCTGCCCAAAGTGCTGAAGAATGCGCATACGCCCCACCGATCAGTTCAACAAAAAACATCATCAGGTTAATAATCAGTGCAATCCATAAAGCTGTTCTAAATTTACTATTGGGTTTGACTGGTGCGGGTTCATGACTACAGCTACAAGCCATTTCCATACTCCTTGATCTATATTATGCTTATTTAAAACTATGGACTCGCTCTAAGGTCAAGCCATGCAGCATTATTTAATTCACCAACTCGCAAAAAAAACGCAATTACCTGTTGATACAGTACGCTTTTATGAAAAAAAGCAGCTGATTATTCCTAGCTACCGTGCCGAAAATAATTATAAATATTATGATGAAGCAACCTTAAAACGACTGCAATTTATCAAACAGTGCCGAGGCTTGGACATGTCACTTGCCGAAATTCAACAATTGATTGATCTGATTAAACAACCACAACAAGGTTGCCAAGTTGTCGATCAAATGATCGAACAGCATATTTTACAAGTGGAAAAAAACATTGCCGAATTGATCTCATTTCAAAGCCAGTTACAGGAACTACGTCAATCCTGTTCCAGTAATACCACCATTGATCACTGTCAAATTTTGAAAAATTTAGGTTTATCAGAATAAAACCGACCAATTTACTGGGTTGAATCCTTTTTTTATATCCATACAATAAAGACATATTATTTGTATGCCTTTATTTTGTCATGAGCATTCACCACGCTACCGAACTTCTCTCTCCTGCTGGATCTTTAAAAAACATGCGTTACGCATTTGCATATGGTGCCGATGCAGTCTATGCGGGACAACCGCGCTATAGCTTACGTGTTCGTAATAATGAGTTTGATCATGACAATCTCGCGATTGGGATTCAGGAAGCACATGCTTTAAACAAAAAATTCTATGTCGTGGTGAATATTCAACCGCACAACAGCAAGCTCAAAAACTTCATTCGTGATTTAGCACCTGTGATTGCCATGCAGCCTGATGCATTAATTATGTCGGATCCTGGCTTAATTATGATGGTACGCGAGCAATTTCCAGACATGCCTGTGCATCTTTCGGTACAAGCAAATGCCGTGAACTGGGCAACCGTGAAATTCTGGAAAGATATGGGGCTGACTCGTGTGATTTTGTCACGTGAATTGTCCCTAGAAGAAATTGAAGAAATTAAAAATCATGTTCCAGACATGGAAATTGAAGTGTTTGTACATGGCGCATTGTGCATGGCCTATTCTGGACGTTGCCTCCTTTCAGGCTATATGAATAAACGTGACGCCAACCAAGGCGCTTGTACCAATGCCTGCCGTTGGGATTACAAACTGCACCCAGCCCAAGAAGATGAAACAGGTGATGTGATTCCTGTACATCAAGTACAAGAAAACCAGTGTTGCAGTAGTGATGCAGATGAACAACATGCTATTGCACAAAATCAATGTGCAGAACCGGCACTGTTACAACGTAATGAAGAAGAGATGTTTGCCGCAGAAGAAGATGAACACGGCACATATTTCATGAACTCTAAAGACTTGCGCGCAGTACAACATGTTGAGCGTTTGACCCAAATGGGGATTCATTCCCTCAAAATTGAAGGTCGCACCAAATCTTATTTCTACTGCGCACGTACTGCACAAATTTATCGCAAAGCTATTGATGATGCTCTGGCAGGTAAACCCTTCGATCCTTCATTGATGTTACAACTAGAAGGCTTGGCAAACCGTGGTTATACCGAAGGTTTTTTACGTCGCCATGTGCATAGCGAATACCAAAATTATGAAACAGGCTCTTCACGTTTTGACCATCAACAGTTCTGTGGTGAAGTGTTAGAACGTCACGGGGACTACATTAAAATTGATGTGAAAAACCGCTTTGTGGTGGGTGACTCATTAGAACTCATGACCCCACAAGGCAATATTCAATTTGTATTGACCGAGATTTTGGATAAAAAAGGAAATTCTATTCCAGATGCCAAAGGCTCAGGTCACATTGTCGATATTCCAATCCCTGCCGATGTCGATATGCGATATGCCCTGCTGATTCGTAACCTGCCTGATTCTGAAATTGATATTTCAGCATCTTCGCTGGCCTATGTGGCAGGTTAAGTCATGGCTTTGAGAATTACGGATGCTTGTATCAATTGCGATATGTGCTTACCAGAATGTCCCAATGATGCGATTTTTGAGGGGCAAAAAGTTTATGAGATTGATGTAGCACGTTGTACTGAATGTGTGGGTTTTTATGAACATCAAACCTGTATGGCCGTCTGCCCGATCGATTGTATTGAAGTTCATCCTGAACATATTGAAAGCAAAGCAGCATTGGAGGAGAAATTTAAAGCGCTGAAGATTATTTAAAAATAAAACTATTTTGACCAAGTTATTGGGGAAAAATAATAAACAATAAAAAAAGGAACATCGGTGTTAGCGTCCTCAGTTCCTATAAAAAGTAAAAAGTTTGATAGCAAGCCAACATAACTCAGTGTATGTTGGCTCTTTTTTATTATTGACCAGAACGGATCATGTAATCAAAAGCAGATAGAGACGCTTTTGCACCTTCACCCGTTGCAATAATAATTTGCTTATACGGTACAGTGGTACAGTCACCCGCAGCAAATACCCCTTTCACATTGGTTTCATTGCGTTGGTTAATCACAATTTCACCACGTGGAGTGAGTTCAACTGCACTCTCTTTTAAGAAATCCGTGTTTGGTAATAAACCAATTTGTACGAAAATCCCAGATAACTCAACAATGTGCTCAACATCAGTTGTACGGTCTTTATATTTCAAGCCGGTTACTTGTGAACCGTCACCCACGACTTCCGTAGATAATGCATTCATGATTACCGTCGCATTTGGCAAGCTGTTTAACTTGTCTTGTAACACCTGATCGGCACGCAGTTTAGTATCAAACTCCACCAAAGTCACATGCTCAACAATACCAGCCAAGTCAATTGCTGCTTCTACACCAGAGTTACCACCACCAATCACGGCAACACGTTTACCTTTGAACAATGGACCATCACAGTGCGGGCAGTATGCAACACCACGAGTACGATATTCTGCTTCGCCGGGTACATTCATTTCTCTCCAACGCGCACCTGTTGAAAGAATCACTGTTTTCGATTCCAGTTTTGCCCCATTTTCAAGTTCAACAGCCACCAAACCATTCGCTGTTTGATCTGCACCAGTAATTTTATTCACACGTTGCAAATTCATGATGTCTACACCGTATTCACGAACGTGTGCTTCCATATCCTGTGCGAATTTCGGACCAACCGTTTTCTGTACAGTAGTAAAGTTTTCAATATCCATGGTATCCATGACCTGACCACCAAAGCGTTCAGCCACAATCCCTGTTTTAATGCCTTTACGTGCCGCATAAATTGCCGCTGTACCACCCGCAGGTCCACCACCGATTACCAACACATCAAAGACATCTTTGGCATTTAGTTTTGCCGCTTCTTTTTCAGCAGAGTTGGTGTCTAATTTGGCAATGATTTCTTCCAACGTCATACGACCTTGACCAATATGTAGTTCATCTTGGAACACCATTGGTACAGCCATGATTTTGCGTTGTTCAACTTCATCTTGGAAGAATGCACCATCAATCATGGTAGCCGTTGAACCTGGATTATAGATGGCAATCAGGTTCAAAGCTTGCACGACATCTGGACAGTTGTGGCAGCTTAAAGATACAAACACATCAAAGTTCGATTGAATATTTAAACCTTTAACCTGATTTAACACCTCTTCAGAAACTTTTGGTGCGTAACCTGATACTTGTAACAATGCAAGAATTAATGAAGTAAACTCATGTCCCATTGGCAAACCCGCGAAGTGTACACGGGGTTGCTCTCCTGCTTTGGCAATTGCAAAGCTTGGACGACGTGAATGTTCACCATCAAAGCGTGCGGTCACTTGGTCTGATAACACTGCAATTTCAGTCACCAACTCTTTAATTTTTTCAGATTTTTCTGAAGCATCTAAAGACGCGATAATTTCAATTGGGCTTTCAAGACGTTCTAAAAGTGTTTTTAATTGCGCAGAAGTATTTTGATCTAACATTGCTAACGGCTCCAGTGGAGAGATAATTAAGTTGATGAAGACATCATAGTAAAAAACATAAAATTGGTAAAACAGTTTGTATTTATAAATACAATCGAATTATTAGATTAATGCTTAAAATCTTACATAACATGAATTACTTACCTAATATTTTTTAAATTTTGCTCAATTCTACGTGTTCTTGCAGAAAAGTACCGTGATAATAAATAAAGAATGAAGCTTAAAATAACACTTACAATAAATGTTGAAATAATAATAACTTGTAAAATACTTCCCCACTTTTGAGCCTGTTCAATTTTTGGAGAAATAGATTTTGCTAAGGGCGTTATCGCCTTACCATAAAGTTGCTGCTGCATCGACCATAATTGTGAAGCACTAAAACCATATTGTATGAAATCAGGATCGCTTTGCTCGGCTTCAACCAAAGTCAACACATAAGGAATGGCCGCATTTTCATCGGCAGGCGCATGCAATAAAGCAATTTGTGCCAAAATATACGCTTTTACAGGTGCAGCAAACTGGGTTTGATTTAACTCTTGCGCCAATTCACTCTCATGTAAGCTGGTTTTATATTCAATTGCAGTTGCATAAGGATCATCTGCTTCATCTTTCCAATCATACTGAACATACGTCAGCACTGACCAAATACACACAAATGCGATTATCCAACCGACAAACTTCAGTACAAAAGATTGAAAGCGTATGGCAAAGAAGCGGATTTTTTTGAGAAAGTGAATCACAAAAAATGCGCCAATAAAAGCACTGGTCATTTTTAACAACAACCAGCCAAACCAAGACAATAGATTAAAAAAGTAGTCTGGTGCTTGCCCAAATTGTGTCAACTCAGCATCAGCCGAAACAGGAATATGCAGTTGTTTGACTTCAGGACTAATGCCAAACCAACTATACAGAATATCCTGTTGTAAAAAATAACTGATTAAGGCCACAAGTGCCAAACTAGATGTGAATAGACACCACCCCATCAGATAGGTTTGCCGACGCTTTAAAGTCTGCACACCTTGCTGAATATTGGCGGTATTGACTGCATACTCATCTTCTAATTTGGACAAGTGACCTCCTGTAAAATACTGCAATAAGAATTTAGCGTTGATTTGACTCTAATACCAACTGACTCAAATTACTTTGTAAATTACGTAAGCGCTGCGCTGCCTCTTCACGCTTCTGCATCCCTTCTTTTTGCACCTGAAGCACATCATTCACCGTTTGAATTAAGGTATTTTGGACATGTTCAAGGGTGTCGATATCAATGACAGATCGTTGATTAGCGCGCGCTGTATCGACGGAATTTTGATGGAGTAAATCGGCATTACGGCGCAATAAATCATTGGTCGCATCATCAATCGTGTTTGCCAGCTGCACACTATTTTTTTGCTCTTGCAAGGAAATGGCCAAACTAATTTGGTTTTTCCATGCGGGTAATGTAATGTTTTTGATGGCATAAAACTTATCCACCAACATTAAATTATTGGACTGGATAATCCGAATCATGGGTAAAGTCTGCATTGCAGATTGCTGCAACACCTGCAAATCACTGACTCGTTTCTCCAGATTATTCGATAAATGATTCAGATCGTAAATTTTCTGAGTAAGGGTTTGATCTTGTTCTTGCGTGGTGAGTTGAGCAATTTGCTGTTGCACTTCATGCTGCTTGATTTTACCCGCAGCCACATAAACGCCTAACTGTTTATATTCATCTTGGACTGAATTAAACATATGTTCGAGGGTTTTAACTCGATCTTTTAAACCCGATTGTGACGCTTCAATTTCTTTAACCAAAGCATCAATTTGCTCTTTGGTGGTATTAAAGTGCTGATCAAAACTCTGTTTAGCCCCTTTGAATTTACTCAAAATACTGCCCAAAAAGCCCGAACTTTTAGACTGATTCAGAATACTGCTGCTGTTTAATTGCTGTGCCACTTGTACAACTTGATTCAACTTTTGTCCCGTTGCATCTAAATCTTTGTTTTGCACCAAACCTAACAATTCATCCGTATAAGTAGACGTTTGAGTGGCAATATGTTTACCATATTCAGCAACACTCTGATGGCTCATCTCTTCCAATTCTTTGGTTGCAGTCATCACCTCAGCCAAATCTGAGGCTTGCAAGCCTAGCTCTTTTAAATTTAATTGCTGAAACTGTTGTTCCACCATCTCTGGAGTCGTGATTACAGTTAAATGATTTTGCTCAGAATTGGTCATAATTCACCTAATTTTATGAAGAGTTTCCCGAAGGTTTCTCTAATGATTTTCTTAAAGTTTTAATCAATTTTTCACGGCTATTATCTAGCTTTAATAGCTCGGAAGTCGAGTCTGTCTGTTGACTTTGTTTGACATGATATTGCCAAGCTGGAATTAACACTTGTTGCGCTTCGGTAAAACGGTCAAGTAAGCCTAAAGACAGTTGCTGAGAAAGTTGTATTTGCTGCATGGCAATATCATTACTGGCTTGTACGGTTTGCAAACTGTGAATTTTCTTCGACAACCGTTCAGAAAATTGATCTAAGGGATGCTGAGTACGCAACATCTTAGGATACTCTTGCACAAACTCTTGTGCGGCAACTACATAATTCGCCATTCTTAAACGCAAACCCAGTAATTGCTGAAATCTCGATTGTGACTTTTGTATTTCTAAGCGTAATTTTTGGCTTAAATGTTGGCAACGATCCAAAAGTACATCAAGGTTTTTATAATAGTCAATTTGTCCCGAACCATGTTCAATGTCTATGCCAAGCCATTTTTGCAATGCATTAAATCTGCGTTTTTTTAAATATTTGTTCGATTGCGTCAAGGCTTGAATAAGTTCTTCAATACTTTGTCGAAACTGCTGTGTCAGCAATGGATCGACGCCTTGTAACAAGACGGACTGAGCTTGAACAAGCTGCTCAGCGTAGCCAGCCAACAATGCCGCATTATTAAAAATGGGTACCAATTCATTCTGTTGAATAGCCAAAACGTCCTGTCGATTCACCTCTATTTCAAATAAAGGAACCAGTTCAGTAACTTGCATAGCAATTTAAATCATGACCAACACTTCTCTGTTGTATCATAGCCATTAAAATAAGCAACTCTGTGTTCTTATATTGTCTACTCAATCATGACCTTGTTTAACATCAAAATAAATCCTGCATCAACAACCATACGATAAAAGCTAAGTCATCAAAAAATAATAAAAAATTGGCTGTATTGTTTGGATTTATCCAAAATGAGATGAAATCTACACTTCCACAATCTTTCTACACAATTTTAGTTTAATCTTACGCAAAATTACATTTGGAAACATTGTTCATGGATGCTTTATCGTCTGCATGGAAACAGAGTGCCTTAACGGTTGCCCTACTCAGCTTATCTTCAATGAGCTGGGCGGCTGATTCAACCCCCAATGTTACTGAAGAACCTGTACAGACCCTAAAAACATTAAAGCTCCAAGCCAATGCACCTACAAATAAAAATAATGATATTAGTGCAATTGCAAAAACCATTGTCAGTCGGGAAGAAATGTTGCAATTTGGCGACCAATCCGTCAGTGATGCCTTAAGACGTGCAGCAGGTTTTCAAATGCCATCACCTTCTGGTCCGCGTGGTCCAGGCGGTGCATCAGGTATGCGTTTTCGCGGTGGTGGTGCACCTATTTTCATGATCAACGGCGAACCTGTACAAGGGGGTCCGCGCGGTGGAATGTCAATTATTGATACTCTTACACCAGACATGATTGAACGGATTGAAATCACCAAACAACCAAGCGTGACTCAAGCCTCAGTCGCTGCCTCTGCCGTCATTAATATTATCTTAAAAGAACCCCTACAGAGTTCACGTCTTGGTGGGACAGCTCGAGTTGGCTATGGCTTTGACAGTTCAGGCGTTTCAAAAGAAGAGCGTAAAAATATCACCTTACAAATGGATGGTCGTGATAGTCCTTGGTTATATAGCGTATCTGCCAATCAAAATTGGGATGACACCACCTCAATTACCCAAACTCAAACAGCAAACCAAACTCGTGTACAAAAAAATGTCGCTGAACGTAAAGCATCCATGATCAGTCCACGTGTGGAATATGAAATTGATGATGAAAAGAAAGTTGTGGCGGAACTGTTTTATCGCAATCATGAACGGGATGGTTCACGTTCCGATCAAGTTCAGCAAGACAAAAATGACAGTATGCGCCTAAATACACGCTTTGAACGTCAGGTGAATAAGAACTCGGACAAAGTCCGTCTGTCTTATGAAAAACAAAATGAAACTGAACTTACCCGCTCTCCGCTTTCTTCTCTCTATATAGATCAGCAGATTGAAGAACTGGGTTTGGCATATGATGGTGTCCGTCAATTTGATGAAAATCGTCAAATTAAGTTTGGCTTAGATACACGTTCAAGCAGCTTAGAAAGCAATACAGCTGAAACTTTAGATGAACAACGTTATGCCTTGTATAGCGAAGGCAGTTGGCGTTTTACCGATCAACAAACTTTGACTATTGGTTTACGTCAAGAATGGATACATCGTACTGGTTTAGTCGATTATGATGACCAAAACCTCAGCCCAGTCATTGCGCATCGTTATAATTTTAATGATTATTGGTCACTGCAAAGCAATATCAGTCAAGCATTTCGTAGTCCGAAAGCTGACGATTTATTACCCGCAGTATCTATTTCTACAGACAGTGATGCAGGCAGCTTAAATAACCCTGACCGTGGCGGTAATCCATTTTTACGCCCAGAAAAAATCACGGCATATGAATCTACTCTAGGCTTTAATACAGCTGCAGGTGGCATAAACATCACAGGATTCTACCGTCAAATTGATGATTATATTGAGTCGGTAATTCAACAAGAAAATGGACGTTACGTAAAACGTCCGCAAAACCAAGATCATGCAACAACCTATGGTGTTGAACTCTCTGGACGTTATGCATTAAAACAAAATGCTCAAGGGCATTCGTGGATGCTCAACAGTCAACTCTCAACCATTCGCGCCAAAGTCGAAGATGATATTACGCATCAAGATCGTTTAGTCAGTGATGTTGCACCCTATACCGCCAGTATGGGACTTTCTTATAACTATCAACCTTGGCAAATTTCGACCAGTGCCAATCTCAGCTATACCCCAGAGTTTACCCGTGCTTTAGAAAATCAGCCCTATGATCGAACCAGTAACGAACGAGTCAATCTGGACATCAGTGCAACTAAACGCTTTAAACAGGGTTGGGCGACCACTTTAAGCGCGCGTAATCTGTTAAGTACCGACTACAAAGAACGTCTGAATTATCAATCTGATGGCAGCCTCTATCAAGCACGAGTCAGTCAAGCCATTCCTAGCATATTATTCAGCGTAGAAAAGAAATTTTAAACTTTGATTTTGATATGAAACTTAAAACCATTAAGTGACTCAAGCGGCCTGATGGTTTTAATTTTTAATCTTATGTTATTCATTTAAAATAGAAATTACTGCTTTCTATTTTAATTCAACATAAAAAAACATCCCCTCATCATTCAAGCCCATAGCCCTGAATATGAGAGGATGTTTTCGAGTCTATAACGCCAAGCCCAAAATACAAGCTTAGATACTATAAGCTTAAGCGACGTGCTTTTGAACCAAAATTGATCCTACAGAGTAACCCGCACCGAACGAACACAGTACACCATATTCACCATCATTCACTTCGTGCGCAGAACGATGTAATGCAATAATGACACCCGCAGAAGAAGTATTGGCAAACTCATCGAGAATAATAGGAACTAAACTTGGATCCGCTTCAGCTGCTTCTTTACCCACAACTAATTTCAAAATCAGTTCATTCATGTTGACATTGGCTTGGTGTAACCAAAAACGCTTCACTTGGCTTGGCAAGATGTTGTTCTTTTCCAACTGAGCCGTAATCATTTTTGCCACTAACGGACAAACTTCTTTAAACACTTTACGACCATCTTGACGGAATTGCTTGTCATCACGTGAAGTGAGTTCAGAAGCATTTAAGAAGCCAAAGTTATTACGAATGTTGTTGGAAAATTGCGTAAATAAGTTGGTATCTAAAATTTCAAAGCCTGTTTTTGTCTCTGTGTTCTCAATGATTGAAGCCGTTGCAACATCACCAAAAATAAAGTGACAATCGCGTGAACGGTAGTCGGTATGACCTGAGGTTAACTCAACGTTTACTAACAACACACGGCGCGCACCCGACTTAATGGCATCATAGGCTTGTTTTAAACCAAAAGTTGCTGCAGAACATGCCACATTCATGTCATAAGCATAACCTTGAATACCCAATGCCGTCTGAATTTCAATCGCAACAGCCGGATAAGCACGTTGCAAGTTTGAACATGCCAAAATTACGACATCAATATCTTCCGCAGTCACACCTGCATTTTGCATAGCTTGCTTTGCGGCAATCACGCCCCACTCAGCCTGAATGGATAGCTCATCATCGCTACGCTCAGCTAAACGTGGGCGTAAACGGTTTGGATCTAAGACACCCGTTTTTTCAGCCACATAACGGCGCTTTACACCAGAGGCCTTTTCAATAAATTCAGCACTAGAACCACGACGTTCTTCTAACTCGCCTGCTGCAATTTGCTCAGCATGGTCAAGGTTATACTGTTCCACATAAGCATTTAGGCTTTCAACTAGCTCTTCATTGGTAATGACGTGTTCTGGGTGGAACAAGCCTGTACCTGTAATACGAATGCCCATGTAAAACTCCTACTCTAAATTCGTTCAATTTTAACCAATATCAAGACATTCCCATAGTTTTTGTAACCGTGTCGCAGAAATAGGCATCTTGGTTTTCATCGGTTGAGAAAACAACGAAATACGCAACTCTTCGATCATGAAATACAATTCTTTTAAACGAACGTCATTTTTATATTGAAATAATTTATCCATCCACGGATCAATTTGCCCAATGGCAGCAACATCTCGCTGTAGATTATTGGGCAAGCGGTCCAAACGCAATAGCAACGCGGCCAAATATCGTGGATACTCAGTCCACACATCTACAGATTTGCTATAGACAAAATTCGCCAACTGCATTAAGTCTAACTGATCTTCAATATCATCCATGCTACGGCCAAAAACGTCAGCATCCAGCATTAATAATTTCTGGCGAATACTTTGCCACTGAATAAAAATATCACTCATCATTTTTAACGCCTGTTGACCGTGCGTTAAAAAGTTTTGTTTAACCTTCAGCAGTAATTGCTGAAATTCAGTCTGATTAATGGGTAATTCTGTAATGGCTAATTGTAGCGTGGCGTAGACTAACATCTGTTCCAGTTTTGCCTTGTCGCCTAGTGGTGAATAGGCCAGCGCCATCGGCTTGGAAATTTGCTTTTTCAATTGACGAACCAAGTCCCCCAATTGTAAGTGCATCAGATGAATAATTCCCTCACGATGTTGCTTAATCGCTTCATTCTGATCATTAAAGGTCTGTATCACAATGCCGGAAGTATCTTTAGCATCTAAATTTGCAAAAACTTTAACAGGAACCAGTGCTTGATATTGTTTGACCACAACCCCTGTGACTTTATGCGAAGCTTCAAACACAAAATCTTCAGGGAAAGTTAGGAACTGTCCTTTGGCTTGCTTGACGGGACTATGGGTTTCAGTACGGCAACGTGCTTTTAATTCAGCTAAATTGCGCCCCTTCTCAATCACACGCCCTTTTTCATCAATCACTTTAATGAAAGGCAGCAAATATTGATCAATTTTTTCAAAAGAAAAATCTTTTTCAGCAATCTGCTCGCCACGGAGTTGAAAGGCCAAGAAGCTAAATAAATGCTCGCGTAAGTGTACCGCATCTATCCGCTGCATTAATTTTTTTGCAGTATCAGGAATCGGGACTAAATTACGACGCTTATCTTTCGGCAACGCTTTTAATAAGGCCTCAATTAAGTCTTGTCGCCAACCTGGAATTCCCCAAGACCAAATGTTTTCATCGACCTGTGCTAAAGCCTGCACAGGTATTTTAACCGTAGCCCCATCTTCATCATGGCTTGGGTCAAAACGATAACTCGCGGCTAAACGCAACTCACCATTATGCAAATAATCTGGGAACTGTTGTGTCGTTGGACGATCATTCAGCCATAGCGCATCGTCTTCTACATACAAGAAACGTGGCTGTGTTGGCTCAATGGTGGCACGCCAATCTTCAAAACTACGACGACTGGCAATTTCAACGGGGATTTTTGCCGCATAAAACTGGTAGATGGTTTCTTCATCTACCACTAAGTCACGTCGACGCAATTTGTCTTCGACCCGTTCTACTTCTTCCAGTTTTAATAAATTATGTTTTAAAAATGGTGGAAGTATGCCCAAATTACCTGTGGTTAAAGCATCTCTCAGGAAAATTTCATGCGCTGCAAGATGATCAACCTTTTCATAATTAATCATCCGTTTTGGCTCAATAATCAAACCAAACAATGAAATCTGCGCATAGGCATTTACAATACCGGCTTTCTTCGACCAATGCGGTTCAAAATAATGATATTTCAGCAAATCCCGAGCTGCCAAAAGAATCCATTCTGGTTCAATTTTAGCCAAGGTGCGCAAATAAACCTGTGAGGTTTCCACCATCTCAAACGCCATAATCCACGGCGTATTGCTCTTATGCAAAGTTGAAGCAGGAAATACGCGTGCCTTCTGTTGGCGGACGGCCATAAAGACATTACGTTCATCAGTTTTATTGGCAATAAACGATAAGAGACCCGTTAATAAAGCACGATGCAGGTTTTCATAACTGGCTTTTTTATCATTAAAGGAAAGATTCAGACCTTTCGCTAAATCCAGTAATTGCTCATGGGTTTTTTTCCACTCACGTAAACGTAACCAACTCAAAAAATGCTGATGAGCAAAAGTACGACGCTTGTTCTCACTCATTGACTCAACAGGATCATGAATCGCTTCCCACAACTTCAAATAAAACAGGAAGTCAGAGTCCGCTTCACGGAATAAAGCATGTTTTTGATCTGCCTGCATTTGCTTATCCGCAGGGCGCTCACGAGGATCTTGTACCGCCAAAGCGGCCACAATAATCAGCACTTCATTTAAAACGCCAAAATGCGCCCCACCCAAAATCATACGGGCTAAACGTGGGTCAATTGGCATTTTCGCCATCATCTGCCCGACTTTGGTCAATCCATTGCTTTGATTACCTTTTTTTCCACGCGCTGAGTCCTTGGTTTGCTCGACCTTGGTTTCACCCGATTGCACCGCACTCTTTTCAGTCATTGCACCCAGTTCAACCAAGAGCTTACGACCATCATTCACAAGCCTGTGATCTGGTGGTTCAATAAAATCGAAGGCTTCGAGCGAACCTAAATTCAGACTTTGCATTTGCAAAATAACAGAAGCCAAATTGGTGCGTTTAATTTCAGGTTCAGTAAATTCAGGACGGCTTAAAAAATCTTCTTCACTGTATAAACGAATACACACACCCGGTGCGATACGCCCACAACGCCCTTTACGCTGATTGGCTGCCGCCTGTGAAATCGCTTCAATCGGTAACCGCTGCACACGAGAACGGTAGTTATAACGTGAAATACGGGCAAAGCCGCTATCAATCACATAACGAATATTCGGGACAGTCAACGCGGTTTCGGCAACGTTAGTCGCAATAATGATGCGTCGCCCACCACCTGTAGCATTAAAAATCTTTTGTTGATCTGCCAAAGCTAAACGTGCATAAAGCGGTAAAATTTCGGTATGACGTGGACCATACTTTTGCAAAGTTTCTTGTAATTCTCTAATTTCTTGCTCGGTACTGGCAAAAATTAGAATATCGGCATGTTCAGGATGACCTTTTTCTTGTGCATCCTGAAAACATTCTTCTACTGCTTGAACCACGGCACGCGGTAGATTTTCTTCAAAATCATCAAATTCATCATCATCACTCCCACCAATACTCAACTCGGAAATTGGACGATAACGTACTTCGACAGGAAAACTTCGGCCTTCCACTTCAAAAATCGGCGCACCGTAAAAATATTGACTAAAACGCTGCACATCTAAAGTTGCAGAAGTCACAATGACTTTTAAATCAGGACGTTTTGGCAGTAACTGCTTCAAATACCCCATAATAAAATCAATATTCAACGAGCGCTCATGCGCTTCATCAATAATAATCGTATCGTACTTACTTAAATAACGGTCATTGGACAGTTCTGCCAGCAAAATACCATCGGTCATCAAACGTACAATCGAATCTTGCGAACCTTGTTCGTTAAAACGCACCTTAAAGCCGATCGATTCACCCAGCTTTTCACCGACTTCTTCTGCAATACGCTGCGAAACACTACGCGCAGCCAAACGACGTGGCTGGGTATGACCAATCATGCCAGTTAAACCACGCCCTGCCAGCATAGCAATTTGGGGTAACTGTGTGGTTTTTCCTGAACCAGTTTCCCCTGCCACAATAATGACTTGATGCTGTTGAATGGCAGCCATCAATTGTTCAGCAGACTGCGTAACAGGTAGGTCTTGATTCAGTTTAATTTGAGGCAGACGAGCAAAACGCGCACGTACTTTAAGATTAGACTGTTCAAACAGCTCTTGATATTGCTGTGGATCACCATCTTTGCTGCGGCGTAGTCGATTTAAACGATGACGGTCGCGGGCCATAACCCATTGATCGATATTTAAATGACTTTGCACAGATGAGTTATCCCAGTAAAAATTTGAATCGACCATTTTACGCCTTAAGCGGTCATAGAGAAAGCCTCTTCAACGCGATAGCGAATCTGGTCATGAAATTTGATTATATTTCACCCCCATTTCATGCCTTCATATCTAAGGTTAAAACCTGAATATAGAGGTGAACCACAAGTTTATTGCGAGATTGCAAACTTAAATTTGTCAGAAAAATAGGCAACCACATCTATATAAAATATCTTTTTTCAATTTTAGCCTTGAAATTCAAGCCAGATGACTGCATGTTGAATAACGATCTAAATACGACAATTTGATTGTGACGTATTGTCATTTTTTCATCATCAAATTCATTTGTAATAAACGATGATGCTATTGAGTGAAATGGTGTTTAAATTACTCATTCGGTTTTTCCGATGCTTGTGATGTAAAAATACTGTTTCAGCAATAATTAAAAATTCGATATTCTACTTCCAAATTCAAAAACTAACCTTAATCATGGAGACAATGATGAGCTTAATTAATACCGAAGTTAAACCATTTAAAGCACAAGCTTACTTGAACGGTCAGTTCATTGAAGTTACAGAAGCTGACCTTAAAGGCAAATGGTCTGTAGTATTCTTCTATCCAGCAGACTTCACTTTTGTATGCCCAACTGAGCTTGGTGACCTTGCTGACAACTACGCTGAATTCAAAAAATTAGGCGTTGAAATCTATGCAGTTTCTACTGACACGCATTTCACACACAAAGCTTGGCACGATTCTTCTGCTGAAATTAAGAAAATTGAATACCCAATGGTTGGCGACCCAACTTGGACGCTTGCTAAAAACTTCGAAGTATTAATCGAAGCTGCTGGTCTTGCTGACCGTGGTACTTTCGTTATTGATCCTGAAGGCAAAATCCAAATCGTTGAAATCAACGCTGGTGGTATTGGCCGTGATGCTCAAGAACTTCTTCGTAAAGTTAAAGCTGCTCAATACGTTCACGCTCACCCAGGTGAAGTGTGCCCTGCTAAATGGAAAGAAGGCGACGCAACTCTTGCTCCGTCTATCGATCTAGTAGGTAAAATCTAATTTTTTAAATTAGATTGAATCAAAAAAACCACGCCTTATGCGTGGTTTTTTGACAACTAAATTTCATGTAATTTTATTCAGAATATATTTGAAGTCCCTGTAATTTCTGCTATACATTGAACTAAGCCTTTTGTTTTATTTACTTTGAATTAAACAGAAAGGTCCATTGAGTTTATTCACAAATTCAAGGAGGTATGTATGGGAATAATGCTTGCCGTGACTTCTTGGAAATACAATGCGACTTCAAGATACTTAAAGATTTTTTATAATAATGGTTCTGGAGAACTCTACCACCCTGTGCCCCAATTTGTTTACGCCAACATGCTACGTTGTAGTGATAAAGCCGCTTTTGTACACAAATATCTAGAATACGACTTGCACTTCACACGCATTACCATCCAATAAATAACAATAAAAAAATCAGGGTAAACCCTGATTTTTCATATCAATGGTTTGAATGACCTTAAAGATCATAATCTTTAGCAGTAATCACCAATAAGCCTGCACCTAAAGATAAGATAGATAATAAATAGTTACCCTCTTCTTTCACCAATTGTGTGAAAGTCTTCACTTCTTCTGCATGTGAAATGACATTATCGACAATTAAAACTCCGCCCTGTTTAGACAATAACCGTTTTAAATCTGACCAATAGTCCACATAGGCATCACGTTCCGCATCAAGTAGAATCAAATCGTATTTTTCGGTACATTCAGCTAAATATTTTTTGGCATCTCCCACCCAAAACTGTATTGATGAGTCCAAGCCAAATTCTTGTGCAAACTGCTGTGCTTGCTGACTTCGTGCAGCATCAATTTCTAAAGTGGTGAGCTGTCCTTGCGTGACTTGTAAAGCATCTGCCAGCCACAAGGTGGAATAACCTGTCGATGTTCCAATTTCTAAGACTTTCTTGGATTTCTGAATTCGAATCTGCATCGCTAAAAATTGAGCAGAATCAGGTTCAATATTGCGATAACGCTGTAATCGATCTTTTTGAGTGAGATCATGCTTTTTAAACGAAACATATAAATCATTTATTCTTGCTTTAAATTGTTGACTCATACTCATCGAGACATTCCATTCTTAAATTGGCTATACGTTAAATTTCATTTTTTATTTCATGTGGTCTATTCATATAGCAGTTTTTTGTATCAAGTGAAAACGAGGACCCGTTTTCCCATCTTCTAAAGTCACTTGCTCAGTAAACATACTCAAAGGACGTACCCATAAAGAGTAATCGCCATATAAGCATTGATAAACCACCAATTTTTCTTCTGTTTCACTATGCGTTGCGACAGAAAACACCTGATACAACTGACCTTTATAATGTTGATAAATACCGCGTTCTAACATCGCTGGACTCTACAATAATCTGTGATGTCTCATGCTAAATCATTCAATCTGATTTGGAAATTGAATCTGTTGAAGTTATTGTATTTTGATCCTTATAAAGTCCAAACACGATCAGTAAAAGACTCCAGATTAGGTGCATAAAAAAACCACTTCCGAGGAAGTGGTTAAGGATGTGCAATTATTTCTTGAATGGGAAAGCATATTTCACGATACGTTTAATCACGCTGCCGTATTGCTTCACCAAACTGGCATTGTTGTAATTCAAACCATATTTCTCGCACACTGCTTGTACTTTTGGTGCCATTTTACGGTAACGACGCGCAGGTACATCTGGGTACAAGTGATGTTCGATTTGATGACTTAAATGCCCAGTCAAAATATGGAATGCTTCTGAACCCGTCAAGTTTGAAGACCCACGAATTTGACGCATATACCAGTGACCACGACTTTCATTTTGCAATACTGTTTTCGGGAACACTTCAACATCTTTGGTAAAGTGACCGCAGAAAATCACACTAAAAGTCCAGATATTACGAATCCCGTTTGCCACAAGGTTCCCTGTAAATACAGGCAATGCTGCTGGACCTGCAATCAATGGGAAGAATACATAATCCTTGAACAATTGCTTGCCAATTTTGCGTTGTAGCGGTTTCCACTCTTCTTTCAGTTCTTGTTTAGATTTGCGACCAAACCACACTTTACCAATTTCAAGATTCTGAATGGCCACGCCCCATTGGAACAACAAGCAAAATGGAATGCTATACAAAGGCTGTAATAAAAAGCCTGGTTTCCAACGTTGTTCTGGGAATAAACGCAGCAAACCGTAACCAATATCATCATCCATACCTTTAATATTGGTATAGGTATGATGTTTATAATTATGGGTTTGACGCCAGTTGTCAGCGGTTCCAACAATGTCCCACTCGTAGTTTTGACCACTAAATTTAGGATCATTCATCCAGTCATATTGACCGTGCATGACATTGTGCCCTAATTCCATATTTTCCATGATTTTGGCAAAGCCCAATAAGCCTGTGCCCAAAATCCATGCTGGTGGGAACCAACCTGCAAATAAGCAGGCACGGCCAGCAATTGAAGCATACTGTACCGTTGAATAAACACGGCGGATATATTTGGCATCTTTTTCGCCAATATCATCCAAGACTTCTTGTTTAATCGCGTCTAATTCACGCGCCAATTCATCTAACTCAAATTGAGTAAGTTCACGATTTTTTGGGTTCTTAAAATATTGTGCTTTTACTGGCATATTCATAATATTGAACTCTCTTATAAATCAATCACAAGATCTGTTTTGGCAGAACTTACACACAGTTTTAATGGATTACTTGGCTCGCTATTCTGTTGACCATTCAGCATGTCTTGGGTTGAGCCTTGTACTTTATTACATACGCATTTATGGCAAACACCCATACGGCAACCATAAGTCGGTTTCACGTTGGCATGTTCCAATCCCACCAAAATGGATTGTCCGCGTGGAATTGCAACCACTTTATTGGATTTGCTTAAAGTCACATTCACAAAGCCCGTATCATCATTTGCTACAGGTGTCATGCTAAAGGCTTCGCTTTGGAACAGTTGTGCTTGAGCAAACAATTGCTCTGCTTGCTGTACAAAACCTGAAGGACCACAGGCATACACGATTGACTGATCAATGTCTGTCAATGCATCCACCTGAGCCGCATTTAAGCGTGCATCTGCATTTTCTTCTTGGGTATAAAACACGTGAAAAGAAAATTGCGGATATTGCTTTGCCCACTGTTCAAAATATGATTTGAATGCGAAATCTGCATAATGTTTCACCCAATACATCACATGCACTTTACGCTCAGGTAATTGCTCTGACTGCATTAAAGCAGTCAATAAGCTGTACATTGGGGTAATGCCACTACCTGCGGCCAACAAAATCATCGGTTGATTTTGTTTAGGCAACAACATATCGCCATAAGGCTGACCAAATTCAAGAACATCACCAATTTGAGCTTGGTTGATCAACCAGTTACTGACTTTGCCTTGTTCTACTTTTTTAACCGTGAGCAATACATGCTGGGCATCAATCTGAGTCAAACTGTAGGTACGCTCATAACGCGCACCTTGAACATCTACCATGACAGGATGATGCTGACCCGCTTGACCCATTTTGAAATGACGGTTGACTTCAATCGTCAAACTTACCATCTCTTCAGTAGTATTGTCCTTTTGAACAATCTTACCTAGAGCTTGATCAACCGACCAAAGTGGATTGACCTTTTGCAACCAAAAATTCAAAGAGTGTTGATCTACAACACTTTCGACTAAAAAATTAAGGGGAGAATTTGATTTTTTTAGCATGAACATCTTTAAGACCACGCAATTGACTTTTAATTATTATACACATGTATATATATTTGTATATATATTCGTATTTTTTTATTCATTTCCCATCACAAGCAGTAAAGGCTATAATGTAAAAAAGCATTTAATCTATTGAAAAATATGAACCAGCCTTCGATCAAAACAAAACACGATACTACGACTCATGACCTTAGTTCGGCACATGAACCAGTTGTGGTACGTTCTGTCGGTCGTAAAGCTACCATTACGAAAGATGAATTATTCCAAGCAGCACTCAAACTGATTGGACCGCAAAAAAGCATTGCCTCTTTAAGTCTACGTGAAGTTGCACGTGAAGCAGGTATTGCACCTAATAGTTTTTATCGACATTTCAAAGATATAGATGAGCTTGCCATTGAACTGATAGACCGTTCAGGGAACGTATTACGTCAGATTCTGCACGAAGCACGTTTACAAGCGATCAAGCAAAGCAGCATTATTCGTAGTTCGGTTGAAGTGTTTATTGAGCAGTTGAATACCGATGAAGGCAATTTAAGTCTGCTATTACGTGAAGGTTATACAGGCTCTGCCTCGTATAAACTTGCAGTAGATCGACAGCTCAATTATTTCCAGCAAGAACTGAAAGATGACTTGATCCGCCTAGAACGTCTCAATCACAGCAAAATGGCACACCCTGACTTAGCAGCCAAAGCCATTACTCAACTGGTATTTAACATGGGAGCCAAAGTCATTGATTTACCGAATGAAGAGCGTAAAGCAATGGCAGAGCAAACCATGATTATGATTCGTATGATTTTGGAAGGTGCGCGTCATTTGGATGAATCACAAATTCATTAAATACACCAGCAGTTAAAATTCCCAATAAAAAAGCACCGTCAGGTGCTTTTTTATTGGCTAAATCGAAGTTAAACCTTATGGTTTAACCACAACCAATACTTGAATGGCGTCTGGAGTTACAGATAAACCATCCAATAAAGCAATGCCTTCTTTTTGCAATTTTTGCAAGCGTGTAATTTCATCTTCGCGAATACTTGGATTAAATTGCTTCAAGTAGCTTAAGCGGTCAATTTCATATTGCCATTTTCCACCATAAATTTCTTTGGCTTGCTGCTTCATTTCTGGCAAAGCAGTTTTGGCAATATTCAAGGCTTGTTGATAACGTTCTTCAATCACATCACGACGTGCTTTCACCACTTGACGGCAGCTGTTGCTGTCTAAATGATGTAAATACGGCTTAAGGATGCTTGGCTCGATCTTCATCGACAAATCTTGCCCAGTTTCACTGAGTAATACGCGAATCAATTGTTGTGGCAAGCTTGATGGCAAGTTCAATGCTTTCGGTGCAATTACATCGACCTTGAACCAAACTTCTAACAGAATTGAACCTTGTTTTAATGCATTTGACTTTAAAATCGCAACATTGGTACTACCAAAGGCCTGCGTATTGATCATTTCCATCACACTTTCAGTGAATGGATGCTCCAAAGTCAAATATTGTGCATCTTCACGGACTTGGGCTTGATCTCGATAGAACGTCGCAGTCATTCCGTCTTCGTCCAAGGTTAAGCCCTGAACTTGCATTTGATCTGTCGGTTTAATAATAACCGTACCATTGCTTTGCTCATCAAAATCAATGTTGGTTGAAGCCATAAAGCGCTTCATAAACATTGGCAAAGTGGTATTGTCATCATAATCTTCAAGTGCTTGCACAATTTCTTGTGCCACAATCGGACGGCATGAATTGTATTCAAGTAGGCGGTCACGCCCTGCTTGTAGTTCCGCTTCTAATGCTTCACGTTGTACACTGACTTCTTCAAGCAAATCTTCGAACTGTTGACCCATATCTGCAAGCAAACAGTCTTTTAAATGAACAATAAAGTTTTCTTGTAGCGTTTGTGCCGTCGGCGAAATATTACTAAAAATATTCAGCGCTTCGTTATACCAACGGAACATACGCTCTTGCGCAGTACCTTCTAGGTATGGCACATGGATTTGAATACGGTTTTCTTGACCAATACGGTCTAAACGACCAATACGCTGCTCTAATACGTCGGGGTTGGCAGGTAAGTCAAATAAAACCAAGTCCGATGCAAATTGGAAATTACGACCTTCTGAACCAATTTCAGAACAGAGTAAAATCTGTGCACCATAAGAATCTTCAGCAAAATAAGCTGCCGCTTGGTCACGCTCAAGCAAACTCATGCCTTCGTGGAACATGGCAGTACGAATGCCCGCATGTAAACGCAACGCATTTTCCAAAGCTTCGACTACAGGACCGCTACGCGCAATCAACAACACTTTTTTGTGTTTTAACTGGGTACGTAGCATTTCCATGAGCCAGCCCACACGTGGGTCGAATTCCATCCAAGCACCATCAAGCTGTGCTTCTTCAGGCCACATTTGCTCACGCAATTTGCCATCTTTAGACCAGTTTTCTGGTGCTGGAAGTGGTGCAGGTTGACAATCACGTCCCGGGAAACCTTGAATGGCTTCACGGGTATTACGGAATAAAATACGACCTGTACCATGACGGTCAAGTAATTCATGGATTGCACGGAAACGTTGTTCTGGTTCATCGCTAATACGGTGACCCAATAACTGTTCAATTGCCATTAAATGGCTATCTTCTAGAGGTAAATCAGACATCAGCACTTCTGCAATTTTTGCAGTATGTTGATACTTTTCTTCTTCATCCAAGAAGCGCTCTAATGAGCTAAAACGTTGCGGATCGAGCAAGCGTAAACGCGCAAAATGACTTTCAACACCCAGTTGCTCTGGCGTTGCCGTTAACAGTAAGACACCTGGAGTTTGTTCGGCTAGTTCTTCGACCAAATCATAACGATCATTGCCACCTTCTTCCTCATTCCACATTAAGTGATGAGCTTCGTCCACAACCAACAAATCGAAACCAGCTTCTAATGCTTGTTCACGTAAGTCATCATGGTCAATCATCAAGTCAACGCTGGCAATAATGCATTGCTCAGTCAAGAATGGATTGAGTTCAGGGTCGTGTTCTTTAATAGACGCGGTACGTGTTAAATCAAAAATAGAGAAGGCTAAATTGAAACGACGGCGCATTTCAATCATCCACTGATACTGTAATGAATCAGGAACTAAAATCAGAATCCGTTCAGAGCGGCCTGTTTTTAATTGTTGATGGATAATTAAACCCGCTTCAATGGTTTTCCCCAGACCTACTTCATCGGCCAGTAAAACACGCGGTGCAAAACGCTTACCCACTTCATGTGCAATATAAAGTTGATGTGGAATTAAACCTACACGTGCACCAACCAAACCACGTAATGGGCTGCTTTGCATATTGGCTTGCATCAGCATCGCTTCAATACGCAGGTCATACCATTCTTTATAGTCAATTTGGCTTGCCAATAATCGATCTAAAGGCTTAGATAATTGAATTTGAGCGCCAATACGGGTTTCATTCAGGGTTTTACGTTCTTGCGTACCATCTTCTAAGCTACGCACAACAGCATAACGTACTACACCATGATTATGCTCCAATGACTCAACCAGCCATTGCGTTCCTTCCTGATCATGCACTTCATCATTCGTATTAAATACGATACGAGATAAAGGGGCATTGTTTCGGGCATATACTCGCGTTTCGTCGCTTTTTGGGAATAAGATGCTAATCGATCGTTCATCAACGTCAATTAATACCCCTAAGCCAAGCTCTGTTTCTGTGTCAGATAACCAACGTTGACCAATAGCAAACTGCTGCAATTTTTCCACCTTTATCTCAAATGTAGACCAAGAAATAATTGCTCAAAAGAGAATATTATTTGAACAAAAATTCATGGCTTTAAGCAATATATTTTGACATAAAGCTCACTAAAAAAGTGGGCTTATTCGAATCTGAAACGTATTTTTTTCGTCTTAAAACGGTACTGGGCAGTAGAATTCAACTAACTGCTCTGTTTTAGGATGTAGAAAACTTAAACGCTCGGCATGTAGGCACAAGCGATCCAATAACAGTTGCTCTGGCGTGGCATACAACGTATCCCCTACAATAGGATGTCCCAAATATTGCATGTGTACACGAAGCTGATGCGAACGCCCTGTAATCGGTGTTAGTTCTACACGGGTCACAGGCTGACCTTGCATTTCAAAATGTTCGGTCGCCTTCCAATGAGTTAGGGCTGGTTTGTTATGACTTGGGTCAGCAATATGCAACGGAGGACGTGATGGATCATATACCACAGGTACATCTACAGTTCCCTCACCTTGCAAGTGTCCAGCCACCACAGCTTGATAAATTTTTGACGTTTGGCGTTCTTGAAACTGACGTGAAATTCGGTTTTGTCCGAATTTAGAAAGTGCAAAGACCAAAATACCCGAGGTATCTCGATCTAGACGATGAATCAACAAGGTTCTCGGCTCCTCTTGGAGCAACCGATTAATCACACAGTCTTGTAAGTCAGCCGTTTTTCCTGGGACTGTAAGAATCCCCGCGGGTTTATGGATTACCATAAAATCCTCATCACGGTGGATCAGATGTTCATTCAGAAATTGACTCAAGAGATATTCCAAGCTGACTGTGCAAACAAGCGGGCAATAATAAGAAGCTCCTTTATAAATTACAATGCAAAAATCGACAAAAGTCAGCGTTTTTTACGATTTTATCCAAAAAAGTTCGATTTCACTCACATTCAGAATTATGAGCCCTGCACTGAATCATTTTTCTGACAGTTATGCTTTGCTTCACAGCTTGATGATGAATATGGACATAATTGGCACGACATAATTTACCTAAACGCACCACCATCATAAAATCAACAACATAGGCTTTTAAATCCTGTGCCAAATCTCACGCAAAATTGCTCTCAATACACATCTACGTACTCATTCAATCAGTCGATTCTAAAGCTTTGATCTCCAATAGTTTTAAGCAAGTATATTCACTCTAACTCTCAAATGGGAACATCCTGTGCTTTAGCATTGTGAATTCAACGCTGTCTCTTTAATCGCTACTTTAATATTTACCTCACCAAGAATGCTTGACTAAAAAGAATCGATGACCAAAAAATTTGATGTAAAGTACAGCGTTCATTCCTCTTAAAAAAATTCAAGTCGAATCATTTAGGGGAATGCTGAGAAAGCTTAAAGCTGAACCTGTGCCAAAAATTGCTCAAAGGCATATTGAGCAATTTCTGCATCCTGAAATGCTTTAACACCTGAAATTCCTATCGCCCCAATGAGTTCCCCTTGATATAAAATGGGTTCTCCCCCTTCAAGCATTCCCGTAAGGCTCTCCACCGTTAAAAATCCGTCTTGTCCATTACGAATTAAATCTTCAAACAATTTGGTCGGACGTTTACTGATGGCCGAACATTGTGCTTTTTCATGGCACAATCGCGCAGTCATTGGAGATGCTCCATCCATACGCTTCATACTCAACAAACAGCCTGTTTCATCAACGACCGCGATACTCACCGCAAAACCATGTTGTAAGGCATACACATGGGCTGCATTTAAGATCAATTCAGCATCAGCCAACTCTAAACAATATTTGGTTTTCATCAATTTTCCTTACATAAAAAAGCCTGCAACATAGTCACAGGCTTTTTGAACGATCACTGCGTCTTATGCTTTCATTTCAGCAAAGGTTTCTTTTGCAGCCTGAATAGTAAATGCAATATCTTCATCGCTATGCGCACTTGAAATGAAGCCTGCTTCAAATGCCGATGGCGCCAAGTTCACACCACGGTCTAACATACCATGGAAAAATTTACGGAATGCAGCAATATCACATTTCAGCATTGAATCAAAACTAGTGATGTCTTCTTGATCGGTAAAGTAAAGACCAAACATAGCACCCGCTTGTTGAGTTTTGAAAGGAATACCGGCAGCATCAGCTTCTTGCTGTAATCCCGCCAAAAGCTTTTCTAACTGAGCTGTTAAGTTTTCATAGAAACCAGGTTGGCGTAAATGTTTGAACATTTCAATGCCTGCACGCATTGCGAGTGGATTACCCGACAATGTACCCGCTTGGTACACTTTACCTAAAGGGGCAATACATTGCATGACTTCGCGTTTACCGCCAAAAGCACCAACGGGTAAACCTGCACCAATAATTTTACCTAAAGTGGTTAAATCTGGTGTTACGCCATAATGCGCCTGTGCACCACCTAAACCAACACGGAAACCCGTCATTACTTCATCAATAATGAACACAGAACCATGTTCATCACAGACTTCACGAATGGCTTGTAAGAAACCTTCAACAGGTTTTACCAAGTTCATGTTGCCCGCTACAGGTTCTACAATTACACCCGCAATTTCAGCACCAAATTTAGCAAAACACTCTTTTAAGGTTGCAATGTCGTTATACGGTAAGGTTAAGGTATGTTTGGCAAAATCGGCAGGGACACCCGCAGAAGTTGCTTCTCCTTCACCTGTCGTTAATAAGCCTGAACCCGCTTTTACCAATAATGAGTCAGAATGACCATGGTAACAGCCTTCAAATTTTACAATTTTGTCACGGCCTGTATAACCACGTGCCAAACGAATCGCCGTCATGGTTGCTTCAGTACCTGAGTTGGTCATACGCACCATTTCAATCGATGGCATAATTTCACAAATCACATCAGCCAAAGTGGTTTCATGTACTGTTGGTGCACCAAAACTCAAACCATCCACCGCAGCTTCTTGAACTGCTTTAATAATGGCTGGATGTGCATGTCCAAGAATCATTGGCCCCCAAGAACCAACATAATCCACATAACGCTTACCATCCACATCAAACAAATAAGCCCCTTGCGCTTTTTCAATAAAGATGGGTGTCCCCCCCACACTATTAAATGCACGTACAGGCGAATTCACACCACCTGGAATATGTTTACTGGCTTGTTTAAATAGTTGTTCTTGCTTTGGAGATAAGCTCATGAATTTACTCAACCTAAATAGAAAATAATCGACTTACAACATTATGCAGTTTTAGCAAATAACTGTGCCCATGCATGCACACGGGATGGGATGTCAGCTACATTCAGCGCTAATATATCACTAATTACTGCGCAAAGGTCCGCACCTTTGGTGATCACAAGCCCTGAATTTTCAACGCTTAAACCACCAATTGCACAAATAGGCACTGCAAATTTCTGCCTCGCCTGAGCAATCACTTCAATCCCCACATTCCCTGCTTCTGGCTTGGTTGCAGTTGCATAGACGGCACCAAATGCCACATAAGTCGCACCTTCCGAAATCGCCTTTTCTGCTAAGGCTAAAGAATTTAAACAGGTACGGCCAATAATTACCCCTTGTGGCAAACGAGCAACTGCATCAGCAATTTCACCATCATCCTGCCCTAAATGCACACCCAATCCGTATTGTTGTGCAAGAGCCAAATCATCATTAATCACAAAAGGCACAGCATACTGCTCGCATACTGCTTTAATTTGCTCTACTTCTACTGGCTGATCCGCCTGACTTATTTTTTTACGGCGATATTGAAGAATTGCAATCTGTCCAGTTGCCAAAGCTGCGTGTAATTTTTCTAGCAATACATTTAACGGATCATCATTGGTAATGAGGTATAAACCACGCATAAAAACGCCTTTCCACAACAGTTTAAAGAATCAATCTAGAGATAAATTCTAAGATTTCATAAAAAAGCCATCATAGCATTATGATGACTTTTCGACAGATCAGATTTGACCTAATTCCATGCGTTAAGTGCCAAACTTATAAATAATCGCCTTCACGTTCAGGTTGATACAATACGCGTTCGATTCTAACCTTCATTAAATGTCCATCAGGTTGCGGCCATTCAATTTCCTGCCCCTCAGCGAGTCCCAGAATTGCTGCACCTACGGGAGCAAGCACATTCACCTGTCCTTTATCGCCACGAAAATCATGCGGATAAACCAAGGTAATTTCTGTAGCCGTCGTGTCTGGTGAAATGGTCACCAAAACACGTGCATTCATGGTCACGACATTGGCAGGAACATCTTGCGGAGCAACAACATTTGCACGCGCAAGCTCCTCTTCCAAATGTTCCATAGTCGGCGTTAATTTTGATTGGTGTTCTAACATGGTTTCTAAACGATTCAGGTCTTGTTCAGAAACAATAATGGTAGGTTTGTCCATAAAACCGTCCTTCTTTAAAAAGATCATGTTGAAGTAATGATTTGTTTGTTCTTTATTTTCACTTACTGATTTATTTATAACAGAAAATGAAGAATGATGATGATAAGCATTTTGTATAGATATAAAAAAAGCCCCCCTTGAGGGAGGCTTCTCAAGCAAACTGCTAATTATTTTGCATATACAGGGAATTTAGCACATACCGCTGCAACTTTCGCTTTTACTGTTGCAATTACAGTTTCGCTACCTTTTGAATCTAGAATGTCAGCAATCCAGCCCGCCAATTCGCGAACTTCTGCTTCACCAAAACCACGAGTCGTGACTGCTGGTGTACCAATACGAATACCAGAAGTAACAAACGGAGAACGTGGGTCGTTTGGTACTGAGTTTTTGTTCACAGTAATGTGAGCAGCACCTAACCAAGCATCCGCATCTTTACCAGTAATGTCTTGTTTAATTAAAGATAACAAGAACAAGTGGTTTTCTGTACCACCAGAAACAACATCATAACCACGAGCAATTAATACTTCAGCCATCGCTTGAGCATTTTTAACCACTTGTTGTTGATATTCTTTGTATTCAGGTGCCATCGCTTCTTTAAAGCAAATTGCTTTAGCTGCAATCGCATGAACTAATGGACCACCTTGGTTTCCTGGGAATACTGCTGATTGAAGTTTTTTCTCAATTTCTTCATTCGCTTTTGCCAAGATTAAACCAGAACGTGGACCACGAAGTGTTTTGTGAGTCGTCGTCGTCGTTACGTCAGCAATTTGCACTGGGCTTGGGTAAACGCCCGCAGCAACTAGACCAGCAACGTGTGCCATGTCTACAAATAGGTAAGCACCAACCTTGTCCGCGATGTCACGGAAACGTTGCCAATCAACGATTTGGCTATATGCAGAGAAACCAGCAACGATCATACGTGGCTTGTGTTCAACGGCTAAACGCTCAACTTCTTCATAATCGATCTCGCCAGTTTCTGGGTTTAGACCGTACTGAATTGCATTATATGTTTTACCAGAGAAGCTAACTTTAGCACCGTGAGTCAAGTGACCACCGTGAGCCAAGCTCATGCCTAAAACAGTATCACCTGGGTTAAGAAGCGCTAAGTAAACAGCAGAGTTTGCTTGTGAACCTGCGTGTGGTTGCACGTTTGCGTAATCTGCACCAAAAAGCTCTTTAGCACGGTCAATTGCTAATTGTTCAATTACGTCTACATATTCACAACCGCCATAGTAGCGTTTGCCTGGGTAGCCTTCTGCATATTTGTTAGTGAGTTTTGATCCTTGAGCTTCCATTACTGCTGGTGAGCAATAGTTTTCTGATGCGATTAACTCAATGTGAGCTTCCTGACGAGCGTCTTCGTTAGAAATTGCTTGAGCTAATTCTGGATCAAATTCAGCAATAGAGATATTGGCAAACATTAGCGAGGTCCTATGTATTTAGGGCTTTTAAGCCGTGCTAAGATTGGCGCGTATTGTAGCACGAAGTTTGCAAATATTGAGAATGAAGTTTGCTCAGTTTTACATAAAAAAGCTCATGTTGATAAAAAAACATAAGCTTCTTTTGTTCAACTCAACTTATTGAATTGGCATTAATGTTTGTACGTCTATCAAAATATTCGGAATATTTAGCACATAAGCCGTACCATGATCCCAAGTCGTATTGGTTCTATAGGTAATCGGAGAGTTTTTAGCAGCATCTCCATCTAATAAACTATCGGTTGCCAGTTTTGGAACTGTAGTATCGGCAGCACCTTGATAAATAATAATAGGCGTACTTATTTTAACCTGAAGGGGTTGTGAATCTATATCTAAGAACTTTTTCACTGGAGATAAGGTCATAAAACCACTTTGTGTTCGCGGGTAGTTACTAATGTCTCCAGCATGCGTTTGTGCATAAGCTTGCATACCTAAACCAAATTCCTGTCCTAAAGAGATATAACAATCCGTTTCAGCATTGTCGGCAATTTGGTCGGTTGGGGACTTAAACACTTGGCTGTATTGCAGGGTTGGATTTTGATTACGTAAGCCTGCGGTAATTAAAGCTGTAAATGTATCTAAGGAAGCCAACGTGGTAATTTTATCAGTTAAATCGGTTTGTTGAGCCGCAAGACTCTCGCCTGCCAACAAAATCAACTCAAGATTGGAAGCAGGTGCAACCGCCACGGTTCCTTTATAATCCAGTTGTGCTCTCGATTGATATTGCGCTGCACTCAAAGCAGCATGCCCACCTTGTGAATGCCCAACAGTCATCCAACGATTCGATACTTTATTACCCAAATAATTTCGTGCAGCGACAACTGCATCAGTAATTGAAAATGCTTCACTTTTTACATTTAAAAAAGGATGTAATTCATTATTTGCAGGCTCACCCAGACCTTCGTAATCTGGAGCAACGACTACATAGCCTGCTGTTAATAAACCATCAATCATCGATTTAATATAGCTATTTAATTGACTACGACTAGGCGCACAAATATCCGCAACTCCAGTTGTACCATGCGCCCAAACCACTATTGGCCAACCTTTAGCAGGCGGTGCTGTTTTTGGTGTAAAGACCAAAGCCGTGGCTTGTACTTCTTCATTATTAATGCCGAGCATTTTATAAGTCATGACCACACTTTCACCTGCTGTCGCAGACATGTCAGTTAGATTATAAAGTGTTGGTGTAGAAACAACAGGATTTGCAATGTTGTTTTTGGGAATGTTATCCCCCGAATTATAAGAGTCATGATCATCATTACACGCACTTAATAGCATAGCCGTACTGGTCAAAACGGCGATCAGTATTCTTCTCTGCATCGTTTATATCCTTATTCAGTTTTTATTGTTTTTTGCTTCATTCTTAGCAACGTTTTATTTTTACTCTTTTTTATCATCTTGTTCAATTTTATTTCAATTTGGACAACATAAATCTTAAACAGCTTTCAGCATTTATCTTCCACAATCAAAGCCCATCAACACATTAAATTTGTTTCATAAGTCCCGAAAATGTTAAATTGAGGCATTCTGCTGCACTTTAGGATTTTTATATGCATGCCATTATTTTGGATACAGAAACTCATACCTTAAATGGTCAACCCATCGAAATTGCATATGCACCTATTGAAGTCGAAAACGGCAAACTGACTTTGGATAAGTCCAAATTATTTGACCAACTCTATAGCGTCGATGAGCCGATCTCTTTTGCAGCTATGGCAGTACATCATATTTTAGAATCTGACCTAATAGACCGACCTCACTACAGTAGTTTTATCCTCCCAACCGATACACAATATATTATTGGTCATAATGTCGATTATGATATTCGCGCCATTGAAAAATGTGGTGTCGATACCAGTTCAATTAAAGCAATCTGCACATTAGCACTGGCGCGTCGCGTTTGGCCCGATGCTGAAGCACATAATATTTCAGCCTTAATTTACATGATCAGCAAAGGCAGTGAAAAAGCCCGAGAAATGATTAAAAAAGCACATCGTGCAGATATGGACATTATTCTGACTGCCAACATTTTAATGCACATTGTTCATCAACTAAATATTAACAGTATTGAAGAACTTTATGCCGCTTCTGAAGATGCGAGAATTCCACGAAGCATTAACTTTGGCAAACATCGCGGTACCAATATCACAGATTTGCCTGCGGACTATATCCAATGGTTACTGCGTCAAGATGAGCTTGATCCCTACCTACGCAAGGCATTAGAAAATACGAATTTGGTCACATTATAATTCTATGATTTGTAATTAAATTTTAACAATAGTGTAATTTTCACGCAGTATAGTCTGCTTAATTTATCTCATGGAATAAATTAAGACATGATTCACTATTCTAAAACACAATTAGGACATGACGCACTAAAACAACGTAGCTTGCCATTAAATGCAAGACAGCGTCGCTTGCTGGTTCTTATCGGAACTGAAGATTTTGACTCCATGAACGAAATCTTCAAACAGCGCCTTGCCCCGCCAGAACTGATTGAACAGTTAAGCGAAATGGGGCTAATTATGGCGTCAAGTATTCAGTCTTTGGCTGAAACAACCGATCCAATTCAAACTACATCGCTTCAAACACTGCATACAGCACAGCAAAATGTTTTTACCCATCGTCTGACAAAAGAACCTCAACAGCCTATTCAATTAGAAATTACGGAACCTAGACCACAAGCTGTACGACTCAGTGAAGAACAAATCGTTCAACCTAACTCACCTATAGAAGTTGAACCTAAATTTGAAGATTTAGTCGCTCTGGATTTTGATGATGTTAAATATTTAATGGCGCAACTGCTGCAAAAATACTGCGGACTCATGGCAAAACAACTGATTCTGCGCATTCAAGGATCAGAGGATATTCGTGCGCTCAAATTATGCCAGATGCAATGGATTACCCAGTTACAAGAAACTCGCATTCCGCCCAAAGAACTGAATCGAATTTTGCATCAAATAAATTTTTCACTGCAACGGCTTAATCCAGCGTGAAATTTTAAGACTTATTTTGTTTTAGACTATTCTAAATAGTATTTTACTGATGCATAAACGAATTGAAAAATCACCTGATAAATCAATTAACTGATACTAAACAACCAATTGATATGCCTAATGTTAGGATTATTTGCATGGCATTTCTCTACCAAAGTCATATAGTTTTAAATCTAATTTTCAATGAAATAGAGCTATTTAGGTTCTGAAATAATGCCACATATTTTAGTTTTTCATCCAGACGATCATCCTGCGCATCTTAAAAAAGTCGGCAATTGGGTCATTACCTTCCCACCTGATTCGCCTCTGGAATGTACTTCACAATTGATTATTCGTAGTGTCATTCCACCGCAAATGGACAAACAGTGGCAACTGCAAAGTTTAGAGATTCAGCAAACTGAAGTCATCCAGCATTGGGAAATCGTCTCGATATCTTATTTTGATGGAACAGATTTGAGAAAGTTGAATTCTGAACAATTCAATATCGATGCAGATAAAATGATGAATGCTCTGACCTTAGACTTGAAAAAATATGATGTGTACGTCGAGTTAAAATAAAAATTGAAGATTTATGATTGTTATACGTAATGTAATAAATGCTGTTATAAAATATAGAAGCCTATAACAGCAAGAACTCGCATTTCTGCGAGTTCTTTTATGTTGGATGGCTAGTGCTGATTTTTTATTTGAACTTAACGTTGCAAATTCAATTAGCTGTCAATGATCCGTCCAACTACTTCGTAGCTCTTAGTGTTGCTAGCTACTGTAGTTTTAATATAAGACGATGCAATTTTTTTGGCAAGTCACTGTGACATTTCAAAACAACTTATATGCAAAAAGTACATTGATTTTGGAAAAAATGAATTTTAAAAAATCCAAGTTAATGATTTTATTATGAATTTGGTGCGGCCAGCGGGAATCGAACCCACGACCCCAAGCTTCGGAAACTTGTACTCTATCCAACTGAGCTATGGCCGCGCGTGCACATCATAGCAAAAAAATAAAGAAGTGAAAGCAACTATATAGAAATCATGCATTTTTATGCTTAGAGTTTAATCAATGTTCTAAGCATGCAACGCAGTATTCCCTGTAATTTACTTGGTTTATTTATCAAGATCGCTCACAATAGCCACACTCTATATGCTGTGAGAACTTCATGACCGATGCATTACTGATCAGAGATTTGTCCAAAACTTATCGTAATGGCTTTCAAGCCCTTAAGGGAATTAATTTAACCGTACCAGAAGGTGAGTTTTATGCGCTTCTTGGACCGAACGGTGCTGGCAAATCGACGACCATCGGGATTATTAGTTCTTTAACCAAAAAGACCGCGGGCACTGTCGAAATTTTTGGTCATAATCTTGATACACATCCATCGCAGGCCAAGCAATGCTTAGGTGTTGTGCCACAAGAATTTAACTTTGGTCAGTTTGAAAAAACCTTCGATATTTTGGTGACTCAGGCAGGTTATTATGGTATCCCCCGTAAAATTGCAGAGCAACGTGCCGAACATTATTTAGAAAAATTAGGGCTTTGGGAAAAACGAAATACCCAAGGTCGTATGCTGTCAGGTGGTATGAAACGCCGCCTCATGATTGCACGCGCCATGATGCATGAACCAAAACTCCTTATTTTGGATGAACCTACTGCGGGTGTCGATATTGAGCTACGCCGCTCAATGTGGGATTTCCTAACTGAAATGAATGAAAATGGGACATCCATCATTTTAACGACACACTATTTAGAAGAAGCTGAAATGTTGTGTCGCCGCATTGCGATTATTGACCGTGGCGTGATTAAAGAAGATACCACCATGAAAGCCTTCCTTAATCAATTACACGAAGAATCCTTTATTTTTGACTTGGCTGAGCCAATTCAACCCCTACACCTTGATATTATTGGAGTTCGCTTCAATTTAATTGATCCAGTCACGCTTGAAGTCACCATGGACAAAGCTCATACCTTAAATCAATTATTTCAGCTACTTGAAGCACAAGGCATTCAAGTGAGTAGTATGCGCAATAAATCCAACCGCTTAGAAGAACTGTTTGTCAGACTTGTAGAGAAAAATTTGGAAGGAGCTACACCATGAACATGACTCAAATGCGTGTTGCTCTTTTCACATTGGTTCATAAAGAAGTTCGCCGCTTTATGCGAATTTGGCCACAAACATTATTGCCGCCAGCGATTACCATGAGTCTTTATTTTGTGATTTTTGGCAATTTGGTCGGCTCACGGATTGGTTCAATGGGCGGCTTTAGCTATATGCAGTTTATTGTACCCGGCTTAATTATGATGGCGGTGATTACCAATAGCTATGCCAACGTTTCCTCTAGTTTCTTTAGTGCCAAATTCCAAAAAAGTATTGAAGAACTGATTATGAGTCCAGTGCCTTTACATTTAGTCCTGTGGGGTTATGTGTTAGGCGGATTATCTCGCGGGGTCTTGGTGGGTATTATTGTCACCGCCATGAGCCTGTTTTTTACTGACTTATATATTACCAACTGGTTTGTAACTATATATACAGTGATTGTGACCTCATTATTATTTTCATTAGGTGGTTTTATTAATGCTGTTTACGCCAAATCTTTTGACGATATTTCAATCATTCCAACTTTTGTACTTACCCCTTTAACTTATTTAGGCGGTGTGTTTTATGCCATCAGTGCACTTAGCCCATTTTGGCAAAATCTTTCTTTAATTAATCCTATTGTATATATGGTCAATGCTTTCCGTTTCGGAATTCTAGGTCATAGTGATGTGAATGTTTCGATTTCACTCACCGTAGTGACTTTATGTTGTGCTGTCCTTTACGGTATAGCGTATTATTTACTTTCTCGTGGCTCAGGAATGCGTGAATAATGAGTGTAGAACATTCTTTACTTGGTAAAGACACCCAATATCCATCAACATATCAACCAGATATTCTTTTTCCCATTGCTCGTGCACAAGCACGTTCAAGCTATGCCCATATTGAAGGCATTCAACAAGGTAAAGACTGGTGGCACGTGTTTGAAATTTCTTGGCTCAATGCTCAAGGTATTCCTCAAGTTGCGATTGGTCGCTTAACGCTACCAGCATCTTCACCCAATTTAATTGAGTCCAAATCACTCAAGCTTTATTTTAATAGTCTTAACTTTACCCAATTCGATTCTGAAGCCACATTTATCGCCACTGTAGAAAAAGATTTATCTGCAGCTGCGGGTGCTACAGTAACAATTCAATTGTTCCAAGTGGATGATTTAGCTATTGATCAGCCCGAAGGCATCTGTATTGATGACTTAGTCCCTGAACGTCTGGAAAATCAACCTGATGCATCGTTACTCAGTTTAGATCGTGAAAATATGGATAATCAGGAAATCCAACTCTATTCACATTTACTGCGTAGTAACTGCCCTGTGACGGGTCAACCCGATTGGGGTACAGTTTTTATCCGTTATCAGGGTAAAAAGCCTTGTTATCGTTCACTTTTAGCCTATATTATCTCCTACCGCCAGCATAATGGCTTTCATGAGCAATGCGTAGAACAGATCTATGCCGATATCTGGCAAAATCTGCAACCCGAAAAGCTTATGGTTTATGCGGCTTATACCCGCCGAGGTGGTTTAGATATCAACCCTTGTCGTGTATCGGATTTAACATGGATGCCTCGCCCAATTCGCTTGGCGCGACAATAAAATGAATAATATTGAGGTTAAATAACAATGCCTTTTTTTGGTTTTGTCCCTTCTGAAACACTATTAAATAGTATTCAAACTGGTCAGCAGAAGAAAAATTCGAGTGAAGCACTCTACCCTTTACGTGACCAAACTGCTTTATTGATTAATGACGAAATTATTGACGCCATTTTAACGGAGTTAGTTCGTCGTTTTCCACCGAGTGATAAACGTGATACTGCGGAAAAATTAGCAGGTTACGTTAAATCTACTGTTGCGGTGCTACTGAAGCAACTTTTAAGTAAAGCTCCAAATGATGTGGTGAAACAATCGATTGAGTTTTCTGAAAAAAGCTTATTTAAAGATGCACAAGCTCAATATCGTGTTGGTGAAAGTTTAGATGCCAGCTTGGTGACTAATTTAAAGTCAAATTTTGCTGAAATTCGCTCAGGGGCTGACATTAACAAATCGGTGCTGGTCGAATTGTATAAACAGTTCGCAGAAGCGACTGTACGTCATTTCATGAATGATTTTAACAAAACCCTCGATTTGGGCATGATTAAGCGTAAAGCGGCGGATATCGGCTCTGCGGCGGTCATTAAAGCGGTGCATATTGCAATTGATAAAATCTTCCCACATTTAACCAAGCAAGAACTCATGATTATGGCAGAGTATCACGATACGCTGTTCCATCATTGATAGAAAATTAAACTATCGGAAACCTAGCTTTTGCTAGGTTTTTTTATTGCTAAATATTGATGTACAGCATCAATACACAGGTATATGGTAGCAAGCGCAAAATACTGCCTAAGACTTTATTCTATTAATATCTTCCATGACTACTCCTCCACAGTCCAAATTCTTACGCCATGCACCCCGTGATAGTTTAAGTACCACTTCACTACCGTCAAAGTGGCACAAATTACACCTCGATCCGTGGTTATGCCTCTATTTATTGCTCACTGCATTATTAGGTTTAACCGTGCTCTATAGTGCTTCCGAACAAGACTGGAGTCTAGTGTCGAAACAAGCCATCAGTTTTGCCATTGGTTTTCTCACCATGTTAGCTCTCGCACAAGTTCCACCCAAGGTGTATCAATCCTTTGCCCCCTATCTCTACATATTTGCATTCTTGTCGCTAATAGGAGTGAAACTATTTGGAGAGGTCCGTTTAGGGGCACAGCGCTGGATCGATATTCCTGGACTGGGCAGTGTGCAACCCAGTGAATTTATGAAAATTGCCATGCCCTTGATGATTGCATGGTTTTTAGCTCGGCGACCTTTACCCCCTAAAGTCAGTCAAATTGGCATTTATCTACTCTTTATTGGTCTTCCCTTTATTTTTATTGCTGAGCAACCTGACCTCGGCACCTCTTTATTGGTTTTATCCAGTGGTCTGTTTGTTTTATTCCTCAGTGGATTGTCATGGCGCTTGATTACTGTCGCAATTGGGCTAGCCGCACTCATCATTCCGATTGCTTGGCAATTTTTACTGCATGATTATCAACGACAACGCGTTCTAACACTCATTCATCCCGAAGAAGATGCACTGGGTACAGGGTGGAATATTATTCAATCAGAAACTGCCATAGGTTCTGGTGGAGTTTTAGGTAAAGGATACCTCTTAGGCACTCAATCTCATTTACATTTTTTACCTGAAGGTCATACCGATTTTATTATTGCTGCATTTTCTGAAGAATTTGGGCTGATTGGTATTATCATATTGATTATACTGTACTTTGCAATCATTAGCCGAACGTTCCAAATTGGATTAAACAGTTTTCATAACTTTGGACGTTTAGTGGCAAGCAGTTTTGCTTTGTCATTTTTTGTATATGTGTTTGTCAATGCAGGCATGGTCAGTGGTATTTTACCGGTAGTGGGTGTGCCTTTACCTTTTATGAGTTATGGCGGTACTGCAATTATTACTCTAATGGCCACTTTTGGCGTTGTGATGTCAATTCATACACATCGATAATTTTTGGGATTTAACCTATATGACGAATTTGTCTATTTATAAAAAACTGAAGCGTTTATCTTTACTTATTGGTGCTTTTTCAATTACCAGTTTTTGCCAAGCCAATGATTTTGCCAATAATCTCCAATACTCCAGATTCAAACAAAAAACCATGCAAAACTATGGTTTAACGGCTGAACAAGTCGATTGGGCAATGAATGGCTCACGTAATCTTCCCAACATTATCAATATTATGAACCGACCAGGTGAAAGTAAGCCATGGTATGACTATAAAACCAATTTCATGTCGGAAAGTACCATTCAACGTGGCGTTCGATTCAAAAATCAATATGCAGATACCTTAAACCGTGCGGAACAGCAATTTGGTGTTCCGCAATCGGTGATTTTGGGTATTTTAGGCGTAGAAACAGGTTTTGGTGCAAATAAAGGCAATTTCATCACTCGAGATGCCTTAGCGACGCTTGCATTTGGTTATGAGCGTCGTGCTGCCTATTTCCAAGATGAGCTGTCTGCACTGATTGCATGGACATATAAAGATGGCGTACCGACAAACTCTGTCGTAGGGTCTTATGCGGGTGCAATTGGCTATCCACAATTCATGCCTAGCAACATTCCTAAATATGGTGTGGACTATGATGGCAATGGGCATGTTGACCTAAGAAATTCAGCAGTCGATGCCATTGGTTCTATTGCAAACTATCTAGCGCAACATGGTTGGCAAAGAAATCAACCTATTGGTTTTGCTGCACGTTACACAGGTTCGACACCTGATGCCATTATTGCTCAAAATCTTGAACAACCTACACCTTATGGCGTATTAAAACCTCGGGGTATTTCACCCATCAATCCAGTGGTACAAATTGATGATTTAGATATGGTTAATGTCATTCTACTTCAAGAGAGTTATGGCTCAATTTACTATATTACTTACCCGAATTTTCAAGTCATTACCACTTATAATAAGAGCCGTATGTATGCCACTGCTGTGTGGCAATTAGGCACTGAAATTGCTAGCCGCTAAGGCTAGCTTTTTACAAAAAATACATAAGTCAATCTTTTTTTAAAGCAAAAAGCACATCAAATAAGCAAATTAAATAAAATGTTACAATATTGTATATTTTTTAACCTAAAAACAATTTAATTACCTACTTTTTGTAAACATTTCGGGATAAAGACTAGACACCTTCACCATGGCATGAATATTATCCATCTCGTCAAATGTAGTTGCACAAGTGAATAAATCGGCCCGTTTGCTTGTAATTCAAGGTTTTACTACTGAATTACTGCTCTGCAAACCCGCCTTTAGGAGATTTTATGCATTCTTCAATGAAATATATTCTTGCCATAACCACCACGTTCGCCCTGACCCAGTCACAGGCGGAATTGGTTCAATCCTCGTCGTTAAATAATGACAATGATAATTCACGTTTAGCAGCACGTGTTTTAAACAAAGATGCTCAGAGTTTTAACTCTCACTTTTCAAATCTAAATAGCCTTTCAATTACTGAGAGTTCTGGAGATAAAATTCGCCGCGAAACCATTGCTGCGAAAATTGAAATCCCAGCAAATGAGCCCTCAGTCATTGACAAGTTAAATGATGTTGCGTCAAACACTGTTCGTCAATTTAGCCAAACTGGTGTTGCTTCATGGTATGGTCGTCAGTTCCATGGTCGTAAAACCGCAAATGGTGAAACATTTGACATGAATGCATTAACAGCAGCTCATCGTAGCTTGCCACTGAACTGCTACATTCGTGTGACCAACAAAAATAACGGTAAAAGTGTGGTTGTGAAAGTCAATGACCGTGGTCCATTCCATGGCAACCGTGTAGTTGACCTTTCTTATGGTGCTGCAAAACAACTTGGTATCACCAATGCAGGAACAGCAAAAGTAAGCATTGAACGCGTTGCAGGTCCCAATTCTTAATTTCACCGATGCACAATACATTTGATAAAAAGCCACATCTAAGTGGCTTTTTTTATTTTCTAATTTAATTAATATGTTATTTTAAAAAAAAGACAAGAAATCGACGACCTGTCGGAGAACGATATAATGACAAAATCAATCCAATATTTAACAACTTCACATTTGAAAGTTTTTGCTCTAATGAGTACGGTTTTATTGTCTGCGTGTAGCTACTCCATCTCAAAACATATTCATCGCGGTGAAAAAATAGACCCTAGACAGAATTCCACCTTTATCCTGCATGGTGGCCCTATTCTAACCATGCAAGGCGATACCCCGACATATGTCGAAGCGATGCTGGTTGAAAATGGGATGATCAGATTTACTGGCTCTCTTGCTGATGCAAAACGACTCAATCAGCGTGCACAACGCTTTAACTTAAAAAACCATACTGTGATTCCCGGACTGATCGATGCACATAGCCATGCCAATAGTGTTGGCTTACAACAAAGCGTTGCCAATCTTTATGCCCCGCCAGATGGCAAAGTCACAGATATTCCCTCTCTGATTCAAGCAATGCAAACATGGAAAAATAATAATCCCGCTTTTATTCAACAAGCTTCGGGGTGGATTATTGGCAACGGATATGATGATGCCCAACTGACTGAACAACGCCACCCCACTGCCAAAGAGCTGGATGAAATCTCGGTAGAGCAACCCATCATTGTCTTACATCAATCTGGTCATTTGGCTACGGTAAATACAAAAGCACTCAAACTACTCAAAATTGACGCCCAAACACCAAATCCACCTGGTGGAGTCATCCGTCGTAAAGCAAATTCGAAAGAACCCAATGGCGTACTTGAGGAAAGTGTGGTTTTTAAAGCCATGATTCAAATTTTCCAGCATATGCCACCTGAAACCATGGAAAAAATGGCACTCACTGCGGTACAAACCTATACCCAAAATGGTTATACCACCATTCAGGAAGGCCGGGCCGATGCTGGCACTTCAGAAATGTGGCGCAATTTAGCCCAAAATGGAAAATTACCTATCGATTTGGTGGTCTACCCAGACATCAGCACAGAAAAAAACTATATGCTGCAATACGGAACCAATCGAGAATATAAACATCACTATAGAATTGGGGGCGTTAAAATTAGCCTAGATGGATCTCCACAAGGTAAAACTGCTTGGCTAACCAAACCCTATGTCATACCACCTGAAGGTCAAAAAAAATCTTACCGTGGCTATGCCGCTTTTCCACAACAAAGCACAGTACAAAATCTGATTGATTTAGCCTTTCAAAATAATTGGCAAATTTTAGCGCATGCTAATGGTGATGCCGCAATTGATCAATATTTAAATACTATTGAAAAAGCTACAGCTAAATTTCCAATCCAAGATCGACGCAATGTGATTATTCATGCGCAAACCATGCGGGAAGATCAACTGGATAAAGCCAAAGAACTAAAACTCATTCCTTCTTTCTTCTCACTACATACTTATTATTGGGGAGACTGGCATATTCAAGAGACTTTAGGTCTACAACGCGCTCAAAACATTTCCCCTACTGGCTCAGCCTTAAGAAAAGGGATTTTATTTACCGAACATCATGATGCACCCGTCATTCCTCCGAATAGCATGATGACCTTGGACACCACCGTAAACCGAGTAACGCGTAGCGGTAAAATTTTAGGTACCGATCAACGCGTAAGTCCCTATATTGCTCTCAAGAGCATGACCAGTTGGGCAACCTATCAATATTTTGAAGAAAACAGCAAAGGGACACTGGTTCCGGGGAAATTAGCTGATTTTGTGATTCTGGATCAGAACCCCATGACTGTACCTAGTAATCAAATTAAAAATATTAAAGTGCTTGCCACTTTCAAAGAAGGCAAAGAAGTTTTTCATGCAGAAAATTAAATCTGTGAATGCATACCTAAACGCAGTTCAAAATCATTGAGCTGCGTTAATGCATAACAAAACAAATGATAGAAATGAACCAAAATTTAATTTCAAATTTTGACCTCTTTTGTTTTCTATTTTATAGTCTCTCAGGAACAAGGATATAAAAAATACAATAAGCATTTGCAGGAGCAACACATGAAAACACTAAATGAATGGTTCGATGAATACAGTGAAAGCCACCAAAATAAAACCAATAAAATGATTCACTGGCTTTGCGTACCCACAATTTTATTTTCAATCATTGGCATTTTGGCGCATTTCAGTGCGCTACTTACCGCTCTCATTGTGACCCTGACTCTTATTTTTTACAGTCGCCTTGATCTTGTTTTAGCCGTAGCAATGGCAGCCCTAATTTTTGTAATGGCATGGCTGATTTTGATTTTACCTGTTGGTGTGGGTTTTTATATTGCATTGTTCATTTTTGCTTGGATTGGACAATTTTATGGACATAAAATTGAAGGAAAGAAACCATCTTTCTTCAAAGACCTCCAATTCCTCCTCATTGGCCCAATTTGGTGTATGGATGCATATCTAAATAAAACTGGTGCCCAAATTAAAAACCCATGCCAGAGCGCAAATGAACGCCATTTAGCGCATATGTACAATTTTCACAGTGGAATTCGGTCTCTCTGATGTTTTCCACTGTGAATTTAGTTAAAACACCCAAGCTTCTAATGCATAAAAAAACAGCAAACTCAAAGCCAAACTAACTAAAATTTTTCTTAAAAATAAGGATGCAAGAACGCAAAATATCGCGGCATAAAAATAACTATTCCCTTCGAATGATCTCCATTCTCCGTGATCAAAAAAAATAATCGGCATGCAAATTGCGCTTAATAAACATGGTGCTGAATATTTCAACATACGCTCAAAAAACATCGGAAACTGAATAGCAACTTTAGGTTCCAAAAATAGATAACGATTAAAAAAAACAATTGCAGCCAACAAAAAAATAAATGCCCAACTCATGTTTTTTGCTCCCCACGCTCCAGACATACCGCAACAAACATCCCCAACATGCCAGAGATTAAAATTGAGGCTTCGACATGCAAAGCGGTTAAACACAGTGAGCTTAGGATTGTGGTGATGACACCAATCAAACTCATCCAATTTTTAATAAAGGGAACAATAATCGCCACCAAAACAGCGACAATAGAAAAATCTAAATGCAAGCTCGACAAATTAGGAATGGTCGAAGCCAAATAAATTCCCAATAGGCTAAAGAGCACCCACGCGAGATAAAAACATAAGCCTGCACCCAATAAATAATATGGACGATGCAGTTGCTTGGTCATGGCGACTGCGAATAACTCATCCGTCAATAAAAATCCCAAAAGAATTCGGTAATAGCTCGCCAAAACCGAAATATCTTTGCGTAAGGTTAAGGCATAAATAAAATGCTGACTGGTTAAGAAAAATACTGTAATTGCGATTGTAAGTGCTGTTGCGTCGGCAGACCACATTCCCAAACTTACCAGTTGTGCCGCACCCGCAAACACAACCGCCGACATCGCCACTGCCTGTGGAATGCTAAGTCCTGCATCAATGGCAACTGAACCCGCCAAAATCCCCCATGGCAATACTGCAATCGATAAAGGAATAATATCTAAAGCACCTTGGATAAAATCTTGCGACTTGTGATAAGCCCTAACCCTTAATTGCTGTTGAGAAAGATCCATAACCACATCTACTGAATAAACACACCAATAAAATAGGTGTTTTGCAACAGGATGATCTTGTACAAAATTGCTGAATAACCATGAAATAATCAAGGCATGGAACGAAGCGAATAATCTTAATTAAATTCATAAATTTTAATCACTTAAATAACACATTAAAATTAGAGTCATTTCTTCTAACGTAGACTCATCACGTATTGCAAAGGGGTCACTCCTACCGATTTTTTGAAATGCCGATTAAAATGACTCTGATCTGAAAAACCACATAAATCCGCCACCAAAGCAATATTTTCACCGCGTTTTAAAAGCTGCTTCGCTTGATGTAAACGAAACTGAATGAGCCATGCGTGGGGTGGAAGGCCCGTATATTTTTTAAATTGTCGCAAAAAATGCCAAGGACTTAAACCTGCTGTTTCTGCCAGCTCATTCAGTGAGTAATCTTTTTCAGGTGCACTCGCCAATAAATCCTTAATCATCAATATGCGATTTTGCGCTTCAGGCAATGGCAACTCACCCAGCTTAGTGCGACTGTGATGTGACATTAAATAAGCCAGCGTAGATAGATATAAAGTCTGTTTAAATAATTGATTATCTTTATTTTCTAATAAATCGAACAGCAAGCTAAGTTGTTGTGCCAAGCCTTCATCCTGAATCACGGCGTGGGGAAACCACGGCATGGTTCCTGAAGGTTGAAAAAAATCCTGACTCACATCCCTTAACATTTCAGGTGTTGGATAAATCGCACGATAACGCCACCCTGTTTCTACTGCAGATGAACCTGTATGCACTTCATCAGCATTCACCAAAATGATATGTCCTTTAGGTGCAATATGCAGTGCACCTGTGCGATAAAAAGACTGCGCACCCTCTTCTATCACCCCGATGCAATAGCCTTCATGCACATGTTTAGAGAATTGCTTTTGTATATACGAAGCATTCAGTAACTCCAAGCCACCCAATTCTTGGACATGCTTAAATTTAACAAACTCATGCTTCACGTCACTCATACAATTAATTCTTCATTCATGCCAGTCAAACCTATTGCCCATGCAAAATAGCATGTCTATTTTTGCTGTATAGAACAAAATTGCTCTCTCATTCTTTATTGATAAATTCTTCCCTGATGTTTTAACCAACCATCAATGTGCTGCCGCTCTGGATCATGATGCGTCCAATGAATTATCCCACCCTTCGGGTTGTATTCATATTCACCATAAAACTCAACTGTATCGCCTTTTTGCAAATTTTCTATTCTGGGCGCCAAATCAATATTATGGGCGACCAATACTGTTAATCCGTTCTTTAATAACAATATAAATTTTTGGTGTCTGGAGCCTTCATGATCATCAGCAAGAATTGCTTTAACTACGCCACTCGCACGGACTTGCACATTATTGTGTTGTTGCTGAAATGCCTGTTGTATTTTCTGATGATCATCTACTGTTGATACTGTTTCCGATGAAATAACTGTTGAAGGTTCATCTTTAGGGAGCGCATGCTGTTCGCGGTTTATTCCTAGATATGCAGCAATAAGAACCAGAATAACAACACCTATTCTCAAATTTGTTTTATTCATCATTTTGTTATCCTTTTTATTTGATATAAAAAAAGCCCCAAAAGGGGCTTTTTTTTGCAAAATAAAATTATTTCGCAGCAGCTTGAGCAGCAGCAACTTCTTCAGCAAAAGAAAGTTCAGCTTTTTTCTCAATGCCTTCACCCACTTCGAAACGAACGAATTGAGCAACAGTTGTACCAGTCGCTTTTAATACGTCAGCAACTTTCTTATCGTTGTCGATTACGTACATTTGACGCTCAAGAACAACTTCGTTCAAGTATTTCTCAACCGAACCAGTAACCATTTTCTCAACGATGTTCGCTGGCTTGCCAGATTCAATCGCTTTCGCTTCAGCAATTTCTTTCTCTTTCGCGATAAGCTCAGCAGAAACACCTTCAGCAGTTACAGCAACTGGGTTGAATGCAGCAACGTGCATTGCAATACCTTTACCTGTGTCAGCTTGACCAGTATAAGCAACTACAACACCAATTTTTAAACCGTGTTTGTAAACTGCAAGGTTTTCACCTTCAACAATTTTAGCACGACGTACTTGGATGTTTTCACCGATTTTTTGAACAAGAGCAATACGCGCTTCTTCAACAGTCGTGCCATCTTCAAGTTTAAGTTCAGCAATTTTAGCAGCATCAGTTTCGCCAGCAGCAAGTGCAGCAGCAGCAACTTTAGCAGAGAAGCCAGCAAAGTTTTCGTCTTTAGCAACGAAGTCAGTTTGGCAGTTTACTTCTAAAAGAATAGCTTTGTTGCCTTCTTGAGCGATAGTGATCGCGCCGTCAGCAGCGATGTTACCCGCTTTTTTAGCAGCTTTAGCTTGACCAGATTTACGAAGGTTATCAATCGCTAATTCGATGTCACCGTTCGCTTCTGTTAATGCTTTTTTACATTCCATCATTGCTAAACCAGTACGGTCACGCAATTCTTTAACCATGCTTGCAGTAATAGCAGTCATGTGTATCTCCTAAAAATCGGTAGAAAATGAATTCTTTTTAGAACAGAAACGGCCCAGAGGGATGCTCATGGGCCGTCTGCATACATGACGCTTACTTTGCCACCATCACATGTCGCAAAAATGACAAGCTTGCGTCAAAACGCATTAAGCCTCAGGAGCTTCTTTAGCAGCTTCGTCGCCTTTTGCTTGTGCATTTGCTTGAGTTTGAGCGTACTCTTTACCAGCAAGGATCGCATCAGCCATAGCAGAAGCGTAAAGTGTTACTGCACGGATCGCATCGTCATTACCCGGGATAACGAAATCAACGTTGTCTGGGTTAGAGTTTGTATCAACGATACCGATTACAGGAATACCAAGGTTTTTAGCTTCTTTAATCGCGATTGATTCGTGGTCAACGTCGATTACGAATAATGCGTCAGGTAAACCACCCATGTTTTTAACGCCGCCTAAAGCACGTTCAAGTTTGTCCATCTCACGAGTACGTTCTAAAGCTTCACGTTTAGTAAGCTTAGCAAAAGTACCGTCTTGAGATTGAGTTTGAAGGTCTTTCAAACGGTTGATAGATTGGCGAAGTGTTTTCCAGTTCGTCAACATACCACCTAACCAACGGTGATCTACATATGGTTGACCAGCGCGTTGAGCTTGTTCACGGATGATGTTAGAAGCAGCACGTTTAGTACCAACGAACAATACTTTGTTCTTTTTGCTTGCAAGATTGTTAACAAAGTTCAAAGCATCGTTTAACGCAGGAACAGTGTGCTCAAGGTTAATGATGTGAATTTTGTTACGCGCACCAAAAATGTATTGACGCATTTTTGGGTTCCAGAAACGAGTTTGGTGACCAAAGTGCGCACCTGCTTGAAGAAGGTCGCGCATGCTTACGTTGTAATCTGCCATTTTCTTTACCTTAAAGTTTGGGTTAGGCCTCCATATATCCGCATTCTCCACCCTTAAAGGGCACCCAGAGTAATGTGTCGATATATGTGCGGATTTTTTACCTATTTCAATCAAACGACTCGTAAAGATATTCACGAAAAAGCATTTGATAAAATGGGCGGCTATTTATACCATAGTCACATATAAATTTCCAAAAGTTTTTAGAGATCATGAATACAACTTATCAAGCTCCCCGTCGATTAATTAAAACTGCCGATGAAATTGAAAAAATGCGTGTGGCGGGACGACTGGCGGCCGAAGTGTTGGATATGATCAAACCGCATATCAAACCAGGGGTAACGACTCTCGAATTAGACACGATTTGTCACGATTATATTGTGAACGTGCAAAATGCGATCCCTGCGTGTTTAGGTTATGGTGCGGCACCTGGTCGTCCAGCTTTTCAGCACACCATTTGTACTTCCGTGAACCATGTGGTGTGTCATGGTATTCCATCTGAAAGTAAAATCTTAAAGAAAGGCGATATCTTAAATATTGACGTCACTGTGATTAAAGATGGTTACCACGGTGATACCAATATGATGTACGTGGTTGGCGATGAAACGTCTATTCTTGCGGATCGCTTATGTAAAGTAGCACAAGAAGCCATGTACCGTGGTATTGCAACTGTAAAACCAGGTTCGACGATTGGTGATATTGGCTTAGCGATTCAAAAATATGTTGAATCAGAACGCTTTAGCGTCGTTCGTGAATACTGTGGTCACGGTATTGGTACGGTGTTCCATGATGAACCACAAGTATTACATTATGGTCAAGGCAACAGCGGTATGATTCTTGAAGAAGGCATGACCTTTACTATTGAACCAATGGTCAATGCAGGCGTATGGCAAACCAAATTACTGGGTGACAAATGGACAGTTGTGACCAAAGATCATAAATTGTCTGCGCAATATGAACATACCATTTTAGTCACTAAAGATGGGGTTGAAGTTTTGACTGCACGTCCTGAAGAAGATTTATCTCGTTTTCAGACTGAAAACGTGTCATTGGCTTAAAAACTAAGTCCGTTGTCAAAAAGGTCACCTTCGGGTGATCTTTTTTTATATCCAAAACAACTACCCCAAACTATTTTCTTTTTCATTAATAAATATTTAGGGAAGAATCAAACAAGTTGTGCCACGTGCTCCCACGCTTTTTAGAAATAACATGATTGATTGATAAGTAACAGAACCATAAAAAAATCACGGTAATTTTCACAATTTTTTAAAACTATGCCTGTTTTAAAACAACAGTTTTCTTTCACAACTCTATTGAATAATGCCCTGAATAAAAATGATGAAGAATGGACATGGAGTCCCCTATGCAAAAAACAGGATTGGCATTTTCAATTGCGATGACCCTTATCCCTACATTTAGCCATGCTAAATCCCCCTATTTCAGCTTACAAGATGGCGATGGCTTTAAACGCTTCTCCGTTTCTGTCGGTGCCCTGCACGTCATGCCACAAGGTCAAGCCCAACCGTTTCGAGTCAATACAGCAGTGAAGGAAGGTGAAACCGCGAAAGTCGGCAGTATTCAAGCACAAACCGTTTTAGACAATATTCGATCAGGTAGTGACGTTAATCCACTATTGAAAGCAGCTCTTGAAGGCTTGGCTGCGATTGATGCACCCGTCCCTTCAAGTCTCAGCGGTACTGCCGAAATACACGGCTTAAGCCAATGGGATAATGCAGGTACTGGACTTCAAGCAGATGATGTTACAACTTTAGGCATCATGAGTAATTATTTCTTTACGGACCATGTTTCCGTTGAGGTCAAAGCAGGGATTCCCCCTAAGGTCGATTTACAAGGTCAAGGAAAAATCTATGCTCCTTTTTCAGCGATTGCCAGTCCTTTAGGCAGTGTTTTAGGTCAAGTTGAACTTGAAAATGATATTTTGATTACCGATTTGTCTGCTCATGGCGTTGCTGCTTCGGCTCGGGCATGGACACCTGCATTTGAATTGCAATATCACTTTGGCAAAACTGGGGTGAATAAATTTCGTCCCTATGTTGGTTTAGGCGTGATGTATGCTTATTTTAATGAATTAGAAATGAACCCACGCATTGAACAAGATTTAATTGCCGCTGGTCATATGATTGCCAATATTAAAGAAGGTCAAGCTGGCGGATCTTTAGAAGGTAAAACCAGTTCTGCCAACCCTCAAGTGGATCTTGAAGCATCCGATGCCTTTGCACCTATTGCCACAGTTGGATTTACCTACGATTTTAATAGCAATTGGTTTGCTGTCGGCTCGGTCAGTTATGCGCAACTCAGTAATGACACCACCATTACCGTGACCGATGCCAAACTCGGTGAACTTATTCGCTCCAAAGCCGATATTGAGATCAATCCCATTCTCGCTTATGCAGGCATTGGTTATCGCTTTTAAAATGTGAAAACTCATTCTGATTTATCTTCATGGTATTCATTAAAATATTATGAATACCGTGGAATAGCGGCTGAGTTTTATGCATCCAACTTTTCATCTAAAGTGCATTGTTCTGATGCACTTTTATTGAATGCTTTAAAGAATGAATTATTTTTGATCAGATTTTATCCCTTTTTATCCAAAAGCATTTTCTCAGGATTTGATGACCTCTGAACTCATATTGAGCAACAGACTCACGTGTTTAATCAGAGTATCAGTTGAATCAATGCGAAATCCGCACTTTTGGCATATTGCTTGCTTTATCTCTATAAGATGAATCAACGTAGATTCACAATACATATAGACGGCCAACGATGTCCGTTCTGATCGGATTACAAGCAACTTAAAAAACTTGTAAACAAAATTACGCTCAGTTCAGGGGATGGTTATGTCTTCAGCAATAAATAGCGATGCAAAAAAAGCGACACAAATTAAACTTTTTAATTTTTCTACACCCGCCATGCGTGCGTTCCATATGACTTGGCTCGCATTCTTTGTCTGCTTTTTTGCATGGTTTGCCTGCGCACCACTCATGCCTGTAATTAAAGGCGAATTTAATTTAACCAAAGATCAAATTGCCAACATTAATATTGCAGCCGTTGCGATTACTATTTTAATTCGCCTGATTGTCGGTCCATTGTGTGATAAATATGGCCCCAGAAAGACCTATACGGCCCTTTTATTACTCGGCAGCATTCCTGTATTTGGCGTTGCAGCTGCCAATACCTACGAATCCTTTTTATTTTTCCGTCTACTGATTGGTGCCATTGGCGCGAGTTTTGTCATTACCCAATACCATACCAGTATTATGTTTGCACCGAATGTCGTGGGTACAGCAAACGCGGCGGCGGCAGGTTGGGGTAATGCAGGCGGCGGCGCAACACAAGCCCTCATGCCGCTTATTCTTGGTGCAATTGTAATGTTTGGTGTAGAACAAAGCATGGGGTGGCGCATTGCTCTGCTTGTACCAGGCATCATGATGGTGATTGTGGGCATCTTATACTGGAAGCTCACTCAAGACTGCCCTCAAGGTAACTTTAAAGAATTACGTACACAAGGCATTGAAGTCGGGAGTGGTAAAAAAGGCGGCACAGCGATTCTGCTACAAGCTGCACGAAATTATCGCGTTTGGATTCTATTTGTTTCTTATGCTGCATGTTTCGGTATTGAAATTTTCATTCACAATGTTGCTGCCATGTATTATGTGGATCACTTCAATATGGGGCTTAAAGAAGCAGGTTTAACTGCGGGTATTTTTGGTTTATTGGCACTTTTTGCCCGTGCTTTGGGCGGTATTATTTCGGATAAGGTTGCTGTTGCAAAAGGCCTAGATGGACGCACCAAAATCTTATTCATCCTAATTTTATGCGAAGGTTTATTCCTTATCCTATTCTCGCAAATGAATGTGGTTAGCCTTGCGATCATCAGCATGACCGTTTTTGCGCTCTTTACCCATATGGCATGTGGGGCAACTTATGCACTGGTGCCTTTTATTGATCGCGATGCTTTAGGAGGTGTTGCAGGCATCATCGGTGCAGGGGGTAATGTGGGTGCAGTCGCAGCAGGTTTCCTGCTTAAAGGGCTGCTTGATGTTCAAACTTGTCTTATGATTTTAGGTGGACTCGTTACGGTTGCAGCTTTCAGTGTGATTTTCATTCGCTTCTCTGTAGAACATCAAATCAAAGAAAAACAACTTTTTGATCAAGCTGTATTAGAACGAAAGAGTTTAGCGTAACACTTTAGTCCCTGAGTACAGATGATGATCTATCAATCATCTGTACTTGATCAAAATAATCTGCTGTGCCTTAAATAAAAAAATGAAATTGACTCGCAACCTAATCCCCCATAACTCAGTATTAAATATAAAATTAATTCTTGAATGTATAAATTCTGCTAAATAAATGACGCATTCGTACCATCCATATACTTAAAGATTGTGTTACTCCGCAGTGTCCTAAATATACAAACAATGACTATTTCAGTAGCTTTCACATATTCATCATGCTGCACTAATCCCCCAATCATTACGTCACTTTTCAAATGTTTTAATCAAATATCGAAATTAATCGATATATTGCGTACAATACAGCCAAACTTATATTTCAAAGACGAATGCGGCAATGACCCAAAGTCAATTTTCAAAACCCCTTATTTATATGCTGATTGGCAGCGCCATCATTTTGGCGCTTTCGCTAGGTGTTCGACATGCATTTGGACTCTATTTGGTTCCTATGAGCCATGAATTTGGTTGGGGGCATAACGTCTTTAGTTTAGCAATCGCATTACAAAACCTGATTTGGGGTGCTGTACAACCAATTACGGGAGCTTTTGCCGATAAATATGGCAGTAAAATTGTCGTCACGGTAGGAGGTATTCTCTACGCGATTGGCCTAGTGCTCATGTCTATCAGCTCTACAGGCTTTATGCTAAATGTCAGTGTCGGTCTGATTTTAGGTTTAGCTTTATCTGCAACGTCTTTTCCTGTGTTACTTTCTGCGGTTGGGCGCGCAGCCCCACCTGAAAAACGTAGTTTAGCTATGGGAATTGCCAGTGCAGCAGGCTCATTTGGGCAATTTATTATGCTGCCATCAACCTTATTGCTATTGCAAAATATTGGTTGGTCAGCCGCTTTAATTGTCAGTGCTATTTTAATCGCCTTTATTGTTCCACTTGCTTGGATGTTAAAAGCACCCATGTATGTTGCACCGAATAGCCAAACGTCAAGTACCGCACCTGCGCTCAGTTTTAAACAAATTTTGAGCATAGCGAAAGCCCATAAACCTTTCTGGTTTTTATCTTTAGGTTTTATGGTGTGTGGCTTCCAAGTGGTCTTTATTGGTATTCACCTGCCTGGTTATCTGATTGATCATGGTTTTGATGCGATCACGGGTACGGTATTTTTAGCCTTAGTCGGGTTATTCAATATTTTTGGCACATACGGTGCAGGCTGGTTAGGAGGTAAATTTTCCAAACCTAAACTGCTCATGGGCTTATATGCGCTGCGCGGCATCGCCATTATTGCTTTTTTAGCCTTACCGTTAAGTACATGGACAATTTATAGTTTTGGCATCATTATGGGTTTATTATGGTTATCTACCGTCCCATTAACCAACGGGATTGTCGCCAATATGTTCGGTATTCGCTATTTGTCTATGCTCAGCGGTATTGTATTTTTTACTCACCAAGTCGGTTCCTTTTTTGGTGGATGGCTCGGTGGCGTGAATCATGACATGACAGGTAATTATCAAGCGGTTTGGATGATTTCAATTGCACTCAGTATTTTAGGTGTACTGGTTCATTTCTTTGTTGATGAAAAGGCAGTGGTACATGAATAATTCATCTCTGTTTTGGCTTAAGACATCGATTAGCGCGGTCGTACTGGGACTGATTATTGCTGCCATTGCACTCTGGCTACAAACACCGCAACTCTTCGAGTACTTTAATCAAGCCTTCTGCCCACATTAATCGCTTCAAGATTGACTCTAGTTTTCATAAACTCAGCATTTATTCTTATTTCAAAAAGTGCTGAGTTTTTCTTAGTTTAAAACAACAAGAAATTTAGAGTAATAACAATGACCAGCCTTACACAACTTTCTCAAGCCATTCATGATGCACCGCAATGGCATTTACCCGAAGCATTTCAACATCCAAATGAAATTCAAATTACTCCATTGAAAGATCAAGCTTTAGGTGCGGTTGTAACAGGCTTAGATGCACGTAAAGCACAGTCAGGCGAAACCATTTTCCATCTTAAACAAGCTCTAGCCGAACATTTAATTTTGATTTTTAAACAACAAAGTTTGGATGATTTACAATATCTAGCCTTTGCCAGCTACTTTGGTTCCATTTTCCGTCCAAGCGCAGACAATCCAGTACTTGCCAGCCAATCGGACACTGGTGTCCCGCCTGATGTTGTACCTGTGTCAAATGCAGTAGGGCAAGGAGACTACACAGGTCATGGCGAGCTTAGTCCACATGCTGATCATCAATGGACACCACTTCCCTCTTTCGGTTCACTGCTTTATGCCATTGAACTTCCACAAAACGGTGGACAAACCACTTGGTTCAACACCATCAAAGCCTATGATGCCCTCTCAGATGAGATTAAAAAGAAAATCGACTCGTTACAGCTCATTACCTATAACCCCTTTGTTCGTGCACAAAGTAATACAGGGACAAGTGGTTATGCAGATTCACCCTACTACCGCTTTAAAGATCAACCGATTTTAGGACATGCCTATCCACATCCACTTGTACGTACTCACCCTGAAACGGGACGTAAAGCATTGTGGCTGAATACGCGTTCAGAAGTTGAATTGGTCAATGTGAATGATATTGCAGGGAGTGAACTCATCGCAGAGCTACGCGCACATATTCTAAAACCAGAGTTCCGCTACGAACATCAATGGGAAACGAGGGATATTGTATTTTGGGACAATCAAGTCACATTACATTCGAGAACACCCTTTCCCGCAGAACAACGTCGTCTATTAAAACGTATTAGCTTGGCAGGCGCTCGACCTTTCTAAACGATATTCATCATCCCACAGTGCATAAAAAAGCCCATCAATCAGAATGGGCTTTTTATTCACTTCACTGAATTTTTAAAACAACCGGTTCATACCATTCAAAGTCGCTACACGGTATGCTTCAGCCATTGTTGGGTAGTTAAATGTCGTTTCCACAAAATACTTGATGGTATTATTTGGACTGTTCATCACTGCTTGACCAATGTGAATAATTTCCGCAGCATTATTACCAAAGCAATGTACGCCCAAAATTTCCAAGGTATCGCGGTGGAACAAAATTTTCAATTCACCGACGGTATCGCCTGTAATTTGCGCACGGGCTAAATAACGGAAAGATGCCTGACCTACTTCATACGGAATTTTTTCTTCCGTTAATTGCTGTTCATTCTTACCAATCGAAGAAATTTCTGGAATGGTATAAATCCCCGTAGGAATATCAACCACTGGCTCAATGCCTTCTTCGCCACTCATGTTTGCCCCTGCACAACGACCTTGGTCATAGGCAGCAGAAGCTAGCGATGGCCAACCAATCACATCACCCGCAGCGTAAATATTGTCAACTTCAGTTTGGTATTGATCATTGACGGTAATTTGACCGCGACTGTTTGGTGTAATACCGACATTCTCAAGACCTAAACCATCGGTATTACCAGAACGACCGTTACACCATAAAATCGCATCGGCTTTAATTTTCTTACCACTGAGCAAATGCATCACAACGTGATCATCAAAAGTCTCAAGATGATCAATCTGTTCATTATGACGAATCAATACACCCTGCTCACGCAAGTGATAAGAGAGTGCATCCGAAATTTCGTCATCTAAATAGCTGAGTAATTTCATTTGGGTATTGATCAGATCAACTTTATGGTCTAAGCCAATGAAAATTGACGCATATTCGCAGCCAATTACACCTGCACCATAAATGATGATTTTCTGGATCGAGAAATCCAAATCCAAAATTTTATCTGAATCGAATACACGTGGATGATTAAAATCAAGCATGGCAGGACGATACGGACGGCTACCTGTCGCAATCACCAACTGCTTAAACATAATGGTTTCTTTAATCCCTTCAGGCGTAAAAACCAAAATTGTATTTTGATCTTGGATATAAGCACGGCCGTGGAAAATATCAATCCTATTACGATCGTAAAAACGCGAGTGCGTCTCAACCTGTTGTTGAATGACTTTATGCGCATTGCGTAGCACTTGTTTCATGGTAAATTGTTTCCAATCCCCCACTTTTTGGAACATTGGATCGCGTTGATAGCGAATAATGCTCGATACTGTTTGACGCAATGCCTTACTCGGAATTGTGCCAACGTGGGTACAGTTACCCCCCAATTGCTCTCGCATATCAATAATTGCAACGCGCTTGCCCGATTTAGCAAGTTTCATTGCCGCGCCTTCGCCAGCAGGACCCGAACCGAGAACGACCGCATCGTATTTCACGAAAGTTCCACTAACGACTTCTTTCTTACGTGCCATTCAACGCTCCTTTTCTATAAATCTGTGTCTATTTTCGCTCTATTATGACTGAAAATAGCTGACTTTGCTGTATTTCATAGTCATATATTGAATGATAACGACATTTAGAAAATGAATAGTGTTTTTGCCCTATCAATGTGCAATTCCGTTATAATATTTGCATATCTCTCCGTGTAAACAGTGGAAAAGTTGAATATGTCTGAAAGCCGTAAACCTGAACAGGGTGTCAAACTTCGTGGTGCAGAAAAAGTTTCACGTATTCCTGTCAAAGTTGTTCCTACGGTTGAAGTGCCTCGTAAGCCAGACTGGATTCGTGTCAAGATGACAGCGCCTGAGGAAGTTCAACGCATTAAAACAACTTTACGGGCGCAAAAATTACATACTGTATGTGAAGAAGCTGCCTGCCCAAATTTACCTGAATGTTTTGGTGGTGGTACGGCAACCTTTATGATTATGGGTGACATCTGTACTCGTCGTTGCCCATTCTGTGATGTTGCTCATGGCCGTCCAAATGCGCTTGACCCAGATGAACCACGTCATATGGCTGAAACCATTTCAAATTTAGGTTTAAAATATGCCGTGATTACCTCGGTAGACCGTGATGATCTCTTGGATGGTGGCGCACAGCACTTTGTCGATTGTATTAAAGAAGCGCGTAGCTTAAGCCCGAAAACCTTACTCGAAATTTTGGTGCCGGACTTCCGTGGTCGTATGGATATTGCCTTACGCATTATGACCGAATGCCCACCAGACGTGTTTAACCACAATATTGAAACTGTGCCACGTTTGTATAAAGCGATGCGTCCGGGTTCAGATTACCAACACTCTTTAACGCTGCTTAAAATGTTTAAAGAATACTGCCCAGATGTTCCAACCAAATGTGGTTTGATGGTCGGTATCGGTGAAACTGAAGAAGAAGTGATTGCTTTATTAGATGACTTACGTGCCCATGATGTGGACTATGTGACCATCGGTCAGTATTTACAGCCATCTAAAGAACATGCACCGATTGACCGTTTTGTCAGCCCAGAAGAATTCGAGCGTTACGCTGAACACGGTCGTAAACTTGGTTTTAGAAATATTTGGTCAGCACCTATGGTTCGTTCAAGTTACTTTGCAGACCGTCAATATTATGGTGAACCTGTACCCGCAGTGCGTCGTAAAGTTGACCCAGCAAAGAAAATTGCCGTGCAAACAATTGAAGCTTAATTAAGTCTTTGATTTTAAAAACCCTTTAAATACATTATTTAAAGGGTTTTTTATTGTCATGAACATCCATTAAAGCGATTACGCTATATCCAGTACACGTTAAAACTATAAAAGAACTCATTCACTTCGAAACGAACTTGATAACCCAACTGGGTCAATTCAGCCGAAAGCTCCCGAATTTCACTGAGCGGCAAATGCTTAGGTAAAACAGCAAAAACGGCGGTATTCCCCTGCTGAGCACTTTCTTCAATTAATTTTGCTAAGCGCTCTTTATAGAGATTGATATCTAATTTGGCGGTTGCCGTAAGAATTTTGGCATGTTCGGCTGTAATAAAGCTCATTCTTGTTCTCTTGGTATTGATAAATTATTTCTTTTGATCATAGCAAACAGAATAGAGATAAAGTTGAAAAATTGTACGGATTTTTATCTTTAAATTTCTAACATGATCTATTTTAAAAAACTGGGACAATTAAGTGATCTTATAACAATATCACCCATTCAAAGGGTGCTCTTAAAATAAGCATATTTTACCTATAAGTATAAAACCATCCAATAAATTGCATCATCATAAGTCAAATTAACTATTTAATTTTCACATAATTTATTAGAAATATTGAATTAATTGAGAAATCAAAACTGGCATAAGTATTGCTATATATCAACTACATAGATTGGAGATAGATTAAGTAAAGGTTAAACTTATGTTGAAAATTAAACTTATTTCATTGGCTGTATTAACGACATTGAGCTCAGCATTTACCTATGCCGATGATTTCAAAATTCTGAAACAAATATCTGAAAAACCAACTTTACTTAAAGATGGCACCTATAAAGGTAACTACTATGTGCCATCCACGTTAAATACCATTACTTGGGGCTATTTACCTAATCGGGACGCAAAACCTGTGTTAACGGTGAACTCTGGCAGTATTGTCACATTCGACACAGTGTCCCATGAAGGTTTACTTGAAGATCAAGGCCGTGATGCGGAAAAATATTTCCAATCTAAAGGGGTTAAGTCTGAATCTATTTTAGATGAAGCCAAAAAAATCACCCAATCCAAGCTTCAACATGACTTTCATAAAGATGGTCCACACGTTGTTACAGGACCAGTCGCCATTGCAGGTGCTGAGCCTGGGGATATTTTAAAAGTCGAAGTGATTAATGTCGAACCGCGTGTGCCTTATGGTGTGATTTCAAATCGACATGGGAAAGGAGCATTGGTCGGCGAATTTCCAAAAAAAACTAAATATGATGATGCAACCGCAGCGAACCCAGAACGTTTCGGCAATGTTTCAATTTTCACCCCGATTGAAAAGAATGCTCAAGGTGAATATGAAGGCGTGTTAAAGACCGCATCAGGTAAAGCCATTCGTTTTCCACTTTATCCTTTTATGGGCATTATGGGGGTAGCGGCAAACACTTCAGAACCTGTTCATTCTGTACCACCAGCTTTGTATGGTGGAAATATTGATATTAATGAGCTTGGTGCGGGTGCGACTGCCTATTATCCTGTTCAGGTGAAAGGTGCGCTTTTTTACACGGGTGATAGCCATTTCTCGCAAGGTGATGGTGAAGTTGCACTGACAGCATTGGAAGCATCTGCACGTGCGACCCTCAAATTTACGTTGTTAAAAGTAGGTAAAGATAAAATTCCGGGGCAAGAAATTAAACAACCTTTAGCAGAAAATGCCGAGTTCTGGATTACTCCTGGTTTAGATGCCGATCTAGATGAAGCGATGAAAAAATCTACTCGTGAAGCAATCCGTTTTTTACATCAAGAATATGGTATTGATGAGGCGATAGCTTATGCTTACTTAAGCGCTGCAACAGATTTCGAAGTTTCACAGGTGGTCGATCGTACCAAAGGAATTCATGCCAAAATTCGCAAAGCCGATTTCAAAGAGTTTACCTCAGAGAATCAAAGTAAATAATTCAGCATCAATATGAAAATGAAGGTGATTTTTTCAATCACCTTCTTCAAATCTGCAACATCAACATCATTCCCTTAAATGAAACAGATCTTGCCTGTTTCGGCTCACCATCGTTTACAACTCATCACCACATTTATACGTCAAATCATTGATTAAAAAATAAGCCGAACTATAAACTATCTATATCAGCTACAGGGCAAGCATAATGACAAGATTTAAACCGTGCACACACTTATTAAGATAAGGATACTTGGATAATTTAAGCCAATTCAAACGATTTGATCCCATTTGAACGAGAATCAATCGGTCTGTGTCGATAAGTTAAATCGCCCCTGAAACTTAAAGACCTTCAAATGCTAGACTCAGATATGATCCGAAGAATTCCAGCTCAAAATGTCATTTATCCCAGTCCTATAAGTTTGCGCATAAGAATCTTTACAGGAGGTTGATATGGATTTTCTGACAAATTTATTGGTCGCTAAGCCTCTTTCCATCTTCGGGATTGCCTGCATCTTTTTGATTGGCTATTTAATCATACGTAATTTTAGCCACCAACATAGCGCGAAATATTTAGGACTGACCGCAATTTTATGGCTGCTTTATGCGCTCTGGGAATTTTTAGTTCAGCTCAAATCACCAGACGCTAATATCCGTATTGATTTACTGATTATTTGGCCCGTTATTTTTATGCTCACTTTCGTTTCCACGCTCTTACTGTTTTTTAAAAGTGAAAAATAAGTGAACCCTCAGAAATACGTCTACCCTCCAAAAAGAACCAGCCGTTAAATTGACTGCATTGGATGAGTATCACTTGAGGCATCAGAATAAGCCAACAATTCAGATCATGGAATCATTGGCTTAAGCAGGATTGGGGTTAGAATAAAATAAAGTATAAATAAATCTAATCATCTGTAACTTCATTGTTTTTTTGCATTTCATGTGAAAAAGGCTCAAAATCAAACCAGACCTCATATTTCACTCAGCCCGTGTGGTACGCATCTAGTTATGACTTTAAAACAACTAAAAGCCTTCTTAGCCCTCGCCCGCAGTTTGAACTATGCCAATGCATCAAATGAACTTCATCTCAGTCAATCTGCATTAAGTCTCACCATTAAAACCTTAGAAGAAGAACTGGGTGGAAAATTATTTAAGCGCAACACACGCCGAGTAGAATTAACCTTTGAGGGAAAATCCCTAATTCCTTATGCCAGAAAACTATTGGCAAATTGGGAGGATATGGAAAAAGATGTCAAACAACGTTTTAAATTACAACGTGGGACACTCAATATTGCCTCTATGCCTTTTGTCACACACGCGATCATGCCAAACGTGATTCAAAACTTCTTGGGCTTACACCCGAATATTAATTTTTCCATTCATGACATTACCAATGAGAAAATTATTGAAAATGTGCTCGATGGTATTTTTGAACTCGGTATATGTTTCGAACCACAACAGATCGACACCTTAGAATTCCTGCCCTTGTTTAATGAGGATTTTCTTGCGTTATTACCCAAAGCACATCCTTTAGCGCATACAACTTCAATCACATGGAAAGATCTCTGCGCCAATCCTTTCGTGACCTTGCAACAACCTTCGATTGTGCGCCATCTGATTGAAGAAAATTGCAAAAAAAATAATATTCAATTGGACTTAAAACTGGAATGCCACCAGATCAGTTCCCTATCCAGTTTCGTGGCACTCGGGATTGGAGTCAGTGTCATTCCACGTCATTTTCAGCAATTTATCGATACTGAAAAAAATGTGTTAATTGAATTACAAGATCAGGATCTAATTAAACCTGTTGGAATTATTTATAAAAAGAATTTTGAAATTTCTAACATCACAGCACAATTTATTGAAACGCTTAAACAATACAATTACAAAAATCACATATAAATTAATAGATTACAATTATTTTCTCTTCCCGCCTCGCCCCGTTATCTGACTTAATTACAGAGTTCAGCCATTTCTTATGCTGAATTTTGTCTATTTTCCACCCCATTATTGAGTTTTTCTGATTAACTGTTTGAAAATTTCAACTTCATTATATGCCTGAGCAATGCTAATAATGAGTTCAATATAACTAAGGGATTTAGAGAAGTTGATATGGATAAGCTCTATTCAAATGCAACACTTGCTTTGCAAGATGTCGTGCAAAATGGACAAACAATTGCAGTTGGTGGTTTTGGCTTATGCGGTATTCCAGAAGCCTTGATTGAAGCACTCAAACAAACTGGGGTAAATGGCCTCACCTGTATTTCAAACAATGCAGGTGTCGATGATTTTGGTTTAGGCAGACTACTACAAACTAAACAAATTAAAAAAATGATTTCATCTTATGTCGGTGAAAATAAAGAATTTGAACGTCAATATTTGAATGGCGAACTCGAAGTTGAACTTACCCCACAGGGTACACTGGCTGAAAAATTACGCGCTGGCGGTGCAGGTATTCCTGCTTTCTTTACCCAAACAGGTGTCGGCACGCTGATTGCCGAAGGTAAAGAACACCGTGAGTTTGACGGCAAACCGTATATTCTCGAAAACTCATTAACAGCAGATGTGGCTTTAGTCAAAGCCTACAAAGCAGATAAAGCAGGTAATTTGATCTTCCGTAAAACCGCACGTAATTTTAATCCTGAATGTGCAATGGCAGGTAAATTTACCGTGGTTGAAGTAGAACATGTGGTTGAAATTGGTGAACTCGATCCCGATGACATCCATTTACCCGGTATCTATGTCAACCGAATTATTTTGAATGCCACCCCAGAAAAACGTATTGAACAACTCACCATTAAGCAGGAGGCTTAATCATGGCTTGGACACGTAATGAAATGGCTGCACGTGCTGCACTAGAACTCGAAGATGGATTTTATGTCAATCTTGGTATTGGTTTGCCGACGCTAGTCGCCAACTATATTCCAGAAAATATCAATGTCTGGTTACAGTCTGAAAATGGTTTATTGGGTATTGGAGAATTTCCTACGGAAGAAACAGTTGATGCCGACCTGATTAATGCAGGTAAGCAGACCGTCACTGCGCGTAAAGGCGCAGCATTTTTCTCAAGTTCAGAATCTTTTGCCATGATCCGTGGTGGTCATGTCAACATTGCGATTTTAGGTGCTATGGAAGTGTCTGAAACTGGTGATCTTGCCAACTGGATGATTCCGGGTAAGAAAGTCAAAGGCATGGGCGGTGCAATGGACTTGGTTGCAGGTGTACAAAAAGTCGTTGTGCTGATGGAACATTGTGCCAAAGATGGTAGTCCGAAGATTGTGGAACAATGTGCCCTACCACTGACGGGTCAAGGTGTGGTTAATCGTATCATCAGTGATTTGGGCGTAATGGATATCACGCCTGAAGGCGTGAAACTGATTGAGCTGGCGAAAGATGTCAGCTTAGAACAAATTCAAGCGGTCACTGGTGTACAATTGATTGCCGATAACATTCAAGAAACGGTAAGCGCATAAATCAGATTTATTCAAGCAGCTTCGGCTGCTTTAATTTTGATTCAACAAGAACGGAACACAGATATAAATACACGGAGATCAATATGAATAAAGACATCGTCATTGTTGCCGGTAGCCGTACCGCAATGGGAAGCTTTCAAGGTGCATTATCGAGTCTTTCAGCACCAGAACTTGGCGCAGCCGTTATTCAAGAGACTTTAAACCGCGCAAACGTCGCTGCTCAGGATATTGATGAAGTCATTATGGGTTGTGTTCTGCCTGCGGGTTTAAAACAAGCTCCTGCTCGCCAAGCCATGCGTCTTGCAGGTGTTCCTGATCATGTGGGTGCGACCACCATCAATAAAATTTGTGGTTCCGGCATGAAAGCCGTGATGCAGGCTGCGGATGCCATTTGTGCAGGCAATGCTGAAATTGTCATGGCAGGTGGCATGGAATCCATGAGTAATGCACCCTACCTCTTGCCAAAAGCACGTTCAGGTTACCGTATGGGTCATGGTGAAGTGAAAGATCATATGTTCCAAGAAGGTCTAGAAGATGCAGAAACTGGACTTTCAATGGGGGTTCTGGCACAAAAAATGGCCGATAAAAAAGGCTACACTCGCGAGCAACAAGACGAGTTTGCAATTCGCTCACTCACTCGTGCGCAAGCTGCTATTCAAAATGGTTTTTTACAAGCTGAAATAGCCCCGATTACTGTATCGAGCCGTAAAGGTGACATGGTTGTGGCACAGGATGAAAATCCGTTTCATGCCAATATTGATAAAATTCCAAACCTACGTCCTGCCTTTGCCAAAGATGGCACCATTACCGCTGCCAATTCAAGCTCTATTTCAGATGGTGCATCTGCCATGTTGGTTATGTCTGCAGAGCAAGCTAAGGTCCGTGGTTTAACACCTTTGGCACATATTCGTGCTACGGCAACCAACTCACAGCATCCTTCAGAATTTACCATTGCACCCGTCGCTGCGATTGAGAAAGTCCTGAAAAAAGCAGGCTGGTCTGTAGAAGACGTCGACTTATGGGAGATCAATGAAGCTTTTGCCATGGTAACGATGGCAGCTATTGATGCTTTCAATCTTGACCCAGAAAAAGTCAATGTTAACGGTGGCGCATGCGCATTGGGTCATCCATTGGGTTCTTCAGGTTCCCGCATTATTTTGACTCTTATCTATGCCTTAAAACGCTTGGGTAAAAGCAAAGGTGTAGCTACGTTATGTATTGGCGGTGGTGAAGCGACCGCAATTGCCGTTGAACTTATCGCTTAACTGTCAAGTTTCGGAAAAATCATACAGATCAAAGTGATAAGAGGTTAAACTTTTATCACTTTTTTAATGAAGAAGAGTGACACAAATGTCTCAGCAAGATTATGAAAATGGATTAAAAGTACGCACCGAAGTGATGGGGGAAAGTTTTGTCAAACGTGCCCAAGACAATACTGTCCCTTTTACTCAACCGTTACAAGATTGGATTAATGAGCATGCTTGGGGTTCGACTTGGCAACGTGAAGGTGTGTTACCTCGTAAATATCGTTCGCTGATTACCCTTGCCTTTTTAACTGCACTCAAAAGTCCCACTGAACTGAAAGGACATGTTCGTGGCGCACTCAACAATGGTGCGACAGTTGAAGAAATTCAGGAAGTGTTACTACATAGCTTGCCCTATTGTGGCGCGCCCGCGACACAAGAAGCCTTCCGTGCAGCATTAGAAGTCATTACCGAATATCAAAATAACAACTCATAATCTACCAACGATTTAGAGCCATATGTTATGGCTCTAAAAGTCTTATTTTAAACATTACAGGTTTTGTGTAATGGCATAACCAAGTATCAGGCTCAATTGCAGCCCCACCACAACAGCGAACCACTTCCAACCCTTTTGCTTTAGCACAATCTTATTCGGATAAGTTACTGTTTTTATCATTCTCTATCTCCAATACAGTTTTATTGCTAAAAAGAAAGATACATATATTTCGATTACTTATTAAGCAAATTTTACACCAACTTTTTAGATCCTGACTCGATTAAAATTATTCAATGGTTATTCTTATTCTGTTTTAAAGTCACACAACCACATCTACAGCAATGTTAAAATAAACCAGAAAAAAAATTGGAATAACAATGAAACGTATAGCTCCAGCCACTTTCTGTCTGTTCGTATTTCTAAATACACAAACAACCTATGCCAATTTCTTTCAAAATCTTGAAATTTTTCGACCCAAAAATACAATTCACAATATTTCTTATGGATCAGATACATTACAAAAATTAGATGTCTATCTCCCGAAGTCCACTCACTCAAACCTAAAAAATCAAAAACTTGTACCCATTTTATTGATTGTACATGGTGGGGCGTGGAGTATTGGTGATAAAGCTCATCAAGGTTTGATTCAACATAAAGCGACCTATTGGAATCAGCAAGGTTGGGTGGTCATTTCGGTGAATTATCGCTTAGTCCCTAAAGTCACAGTGCAGCAGCAAACTCAAGATATTGCCGATGCCTTGAATTTCGTACAGAAGAATGCCTCTAATTGGCAGGCAGATACTCGAAACATCGTGATTATGGGACATTCAGCAGGTGCACATTTAGTCACCTTACTATCTACTCACCCAGAATGGATTTCAAATTTTCCAAAGCCATGGAAAGCAACGATTGCCTTAGATAGTGCTGCCTATGACTTAGAAGCCATCATGTCGAATCAACATGCGCAATTTTATGATCGTGTTTTTGGATCTTCTAAAGAGAACTGGCGTTTAGTTTCACCCAAAGTTCAGTTAAAACATTCGCTGCCTGCTTTTCTGGCGGTCTGCTCTACCATTCGCCCTGATCAACCTTGTATACAAGCCCATTCATTTATTCAACAAGCCAAAGCTTTAAGCACGACCACAGCCTTCTTGCCTCTGCCCTTATCTCATGCCGAAATTAATCGGAACTTAGGGCAAAATAACGACTATACCCATCAAGTTGATCAATTTATGCAACAACAATTAAAATAAGTGGAATTAAGCCACCTAAATATAAAACTTCCGTTATTACATGTAATAAAAAAGCCACCCAAAGGTGGCTTTTTTAATGTGTTATAGATTAACCGATAAACTTACGTGCGTTACGGAACATACGTAACCATGCACCATCTTCAGTCCACTCTTCAGGTTTCCATGAATGCTGAATAGCACGGAAATTACGCTCTGGGTGCGGCATCATAATGGTTGCACGGCCATCTTTAGTGGTTACACCTGTAATCGCTTCTGGAGAACCGTTCGGGTTCAATGGATAGTGCTGAGTTGGGTTACCATGACTATCTACATAACGTAAAGTCACTTGGTTACCTGCATTTAAGGCAGCCAATTTTTCTGCACTTGCAACAACACGACCTTCACCATGTGCAACCGCAATCGGAAGAATCGAACCTTCCATACCTTCAAGCAATACAGAATGTGATTTTTCAATACGGACGTTCACTGCACGTGCTTCAAATACTTCAGAAGTATTGCGGTGGAAACGAGGCCAAGCATCGGCACCAGGAATTAGCGGCGCAAGTTGAGAAATCATTTGACAACCGTTACACACACCTAAAGTGAAGGTTTCTTGACGGTTAAAGAATTTCTCAAATTGATCACGTAAGCGTGGGTTAAACAGCACTGATTTTGCCCAGCCACCGCCAGCACCCATGACATCTCCGTAAGAGAAACCACCACAAGCCACTAAACCTTCGAAGTCATTTAAATCCACTCGACCCGCAAGTAAATCACTCATATGGACATCGACGGTATTAAAGCCAACTTTGTCAAATGCAGCCGCCATTTCAGTTTGGCCATTTACGCCTTGTTCACGTAAAATCACCATGCTTGGGCGACGTAAATTAATAAACGGCGCTTCAACTGGCTCATTCAAATCAAAAGTAGGCTGTGCAATGATGCCCTGATGCGCGTTATCTGCAATTAAGGCAAACTCTTGATCAGCTGTTTCAGAGTTATCACGTAAACGTTGAATTTGATGAGATACTTCAGCCCAAGCTTGCTGTAAATCAACACGTGGCAAAGTCAAACCATTGATCGTTAACTGATCTGTTGTATTAACTGAACCCACAACTGAGATGGCATCTTTTAAGCTTGATGCTGCAACTTCATCTGCAAGAGTCGCCCAGTCAGAAGTACTAATTTGAAGCACTGCACCAATTTCTTCAGCGAATAAGCCTGCTGTAGATTGATTTTCTAGTGCTACACCTAAACGTGAAGCAAACATCATTTCCGCAACAGTTGCCAATAAACCACCATCACCAATGTCATGGTAAGCTTGAATTAAGCCACGGTTATTCCAGTCTTGTACCAAATCAAAGAAAGCTTTGAAATCCGCAAAACTATCGACATCTGGCGTTACTGAACCAATTGCTTTATAGACTTGCGCAAGGATCGAACCACCTAAACGGAATTGGCCTTTAGACAAATCAATACGAACCAATACAGAATCAGTATTTTTCAATTCAGGCGTTAAGGTTTTACGCACATCATTCACTGGTGCAAATGCGGTAATCACACCACTCATCGGAGAAGTTACAGCCTTGTCCTGACCTTCGTCATTCCAAGTGGTACGCATCGAAAGTGAGTCTTTACCAACAGGAATTGCAATCCCTAAAGCAGGGCACATTTCCATACCAATGGCTTTTACACCTTCAAACAAGGCTTGGTCTTCACCTTTTTGCCCTGCTGCTGCCATCCAGTTCGCAGACAACTTAATGTCGCTAATCTGTTCAATATTGGCACACATGATGTTTGAAATTGATTCCGCCACAGCTAAACGTGCTGATGCCGCAGGGTTTAACAATGCTACAGGTGGACGTTCACCCATTGCCATCGCTTCGCCTGTGTAACCTTGTAAGCTAGTGGTTGTGACTGCTGCATCTGCAACAGGTACTTGCCAACGACCTACCAACTGATCACGCGCAACCATACCGGTAATTGAGCGGTCACCAATGGTGATCAGGAATGATTTAGATGCAACTGTTGGATTTTTTAACACACGGAAAATCGCGTCTTTTAAATCAACTTGAGATGCATCAAAGTTATCACCTTTACGTTCAATCGTTTCGTATGAACGACTCATACGTGGTGTACCGCCAAGCATCACTTGCATTGGCATATCCACCGCTTTGTTCTCGAACAATGGATCGTTTACAGTCAATTGACGAGCTTCGGTCGCTTCACCCAATACTGCAAATGGACAGCGTTCACGCGCACAAATTGATTCAAACAAGGCTAAAGATTCTGGTTTGATCGCGAGTACATAACGTTCTTGCGCTTCGTTTGACCAAATCTCCATTGGAGACATACCCGATTCAAGCGAAGGAATCTTACGAAGGTCTAGAATCGCACCGAGTTCGTGATCATTGACTAACTCAGGCATGGCATTAGAAATACCACCCGCACCCACGTCATGTACAGACACGATTGGGTTTTCATTTTCCATACGCCAGCAAGTATCAATCACTTCTTGGCAACGGCGTTCCATTTCTGGATTTTCACGTTGTACCGAAGCAAAATCTAGGCTTTCACCCATGGTACCGCTATCTACAGATGATGCAGCACCACCACCTAGACCGATCAGCATCGCTGGTCCGCCTAAAACGATGAGTAAATCACCCGGTTGAATCGCATCTTTTTCAACATGGTCAGGACGGATATTACCGTAACCACCTGCAATCATAATTGGCTTGTGGAAACCTTTCACTTCGCCATTCACGTTCTGTTCAAAAGTACGGAAATAACCATTTAACGCAGGACGACCAAATTCGTTGTTAAACGCAGCACCACCTAATGGGCCTTCAATCATGATTTGAAGTGGCGATGCCATACGTGAAGGTTTGCCGTAGTTTTCTTCCCAAGGTTGTTCAAAACCAGGAATATTTAAGTTCGATACTGTAAAGCCTGTTAAGCCTGCTTTTGGCTTACCACCACGCCCTGTTGCACCTTCATCACGAATTTCACCACCTGAACCCGTTGCAGCACCTGCAAATGGTGCAATTGCTGTTGGGTGGTTATGCGTTTCCACTTTCATAAGGATGTGAGCAGCTTGGCTCTTATACTTATACGTATAGTGACCAGTGTCTTCATCTTTTTTCGGGTAGAAACGTTGTGTGTCATAACCCACAATTACTGATGCGTTGTCTTTATAAGCAGACAAAACATCCGTTGGTGATTCTTTATAGGTATTTTTAATCATTTGGAACAATGACAATGGTTGTACTTCACCATCAATCGTCCATTCAGAACCGAAAATCTTATGACGACAGTGCTCTGAGTTTGCTTGAGCAAACATCATCAATTCGATGTCATGCGGATTACGACCCAGCTTGTTAAAAGCAGCCGTTAAATAATCAATTTCTTCATCAGACAACGCAAAACCAAATTCCGAATTGGCTTGTACCAGTGCCTGTTTACCTTGACCTAAAATATCAATTGAATTTAAAGGCTTTGGTGCAGTTTCTTGAAATAATGCCACAGCATCATCAATACTGCTGAATACGCTCTCTGTCATACGGTCATGTAAAGCCAGCTTTACTTCATTCGATACTTCAGAAATACCTTTTAAAGTAAACAAAACACCGCGTTCAAGGCGGTGTATCGGGGTATTACAGTTGGCAAAAATATCCGTCGCTTTAGAAGACCACGGCGAAATTGTACCTACGCGAGGTGTCACCAAAATTTGGACATCATCATTCGATGCTTGGCGGACTTGAAAAACTTCGCCATCATTTAATAATTGTAAGGCAGATTGCTGTTGTTGCTCGCTGAGCGCTTGGTCAAACAGATAGACCCATTGGCTTTCTATTGATTGAACAGAACTAATTGACGATAGACGTGATAATAGTTGAGTTTTCTTAAAAGAAGAATGTGCTGGTGCACCGGCCACGATAAACATGCTGATTTTGGCTCCACGGGCAAGTCTTTTGAACTTTACCGCAATGTGACTTTGAAGAGAGTCACATATTCTACTGTGAAAAGGTCAAATCAGCTAGATGGCTAACCCTGATTATGTAACCTAATCCTGCAAGAATTTCATTTACAACCGCTTTATTACGCTTTTTTAGATAAAATGACATAAAAATAAATAACTAGACCGACTACTTAAGCTGAAATCGTGTGAATTTTTTCATAAAAAAAATTTATTATGGCCAAAAAATAATCAAAATTCCTTTTTCAATCCGCTACCTTTTCATTTAAACCACAACTCCTAATTTTTTACATTTCAACCGACAATTCATGTCGCACTGCTCTAGTGCAACCGAATATTTTTTGGCATGATTCAGACAATCCTTCTCTGAAACATAATACATGGAACAAATGCGTTGGTTAGAACTGCTTTCCACAGTTCGCATTGGCAGTAAAAAACAAAGTACAGAACAAGCTCGAAGCCCTTTTCATAAAGATTATGACCGTATTATTTTTTCGCAAAGTTTTAGACAACTCAATCGTAAAACCCAAGTCCATCCACTGACTCAACATGATGGTATTCATACCCGCCTAACCCATTCCTTAGAAGTGTCCTGCATTGGTCGCTCATTGGGTATGCTGGCCGCTGAGAAAATAAAAGACGAACTTCCTGTCTGGATTTCTCCTGCCGATGTTGGTGCTATTATTCAAGCAGCGTGTTTGGCACATGATATTGGCAATCCGCCTTTTGGACATGCAGGTGAATATGCCATTCGAGAGTGGTTTGATGATGCCTCACATGGTAATTTTTTGGCAAAACTCACTCCAGAAGAAGAAGCCGATGTGCGTCAATTTGAAGGTAATGCACAAGGTTTGCGCCTACTGACCAAGATTGACTATCATCCCAATGATGGTGGTATGCGTTTAACTTACGCGACTTTAGGTGCATATCTAAAGTATCCGTGGTTATCCAAAACCATTGCCGAACAAGGCAATACCCCAGCCAGCATGCGTGCTAAATTTGGTTGTTATCAGTCTGAAAAAGAAATATTGGGGCAAATTGCAGAGCAACTTGGACTCATTCAATTGGCAAAAGATCGTTATTGCCGTCATCCACTGACCTATTTATTAGAAGCCGCAGACGATATTTGCTATGCCCTAATTGATTTAGAAGATGGCATTATTCTAAATATGCTCAGCTATGAAGAAGTTGAACCTATCTTTCTCGATTTAATTGCAGACTATGGCAAGCCCTCAGAACTCTCGATGGATACAACTTGGCAGCAAAAAATTGCCGCATTGCGCGGTCGAGTCATGAAACGTTTAGTTGATGAGGTGACTACCGCCTTTGCCAAACATCATTATGAAATCCTGACTGGACAACTGAAAGGCAGCCTATTGCAATATTGTGCTGAAGATATTGAATTGGGGATCAACCGTGCTAAAGAACTGGCGCGCGATAAAATCTTTGAACACCCACAAAAAGCGGGATTAGAAATCATTGCCCATCAAAGTTTACAGAATATTTTAGATGCCTTTATTCCCCTCACTACACCGCACAAAACCTTAAGCTTTAAAGAACAACGCCTATTTACCATTTTGCAGCGTTCAGGTGCGCGTTTTGGCAACAATCATTATGAAAATATTATGCAAGTACTGGATATTATTTCAAAGTTTTCCGATCATCAGGCTTATAATCTTTCGCAAGAACTGCAAGGTAACAAGTCTGGTTTGATGTAACCCAAAGCAAAAATAAAAATGCTTTTCACATGACTTCTAAATCAGTGATGTTATACAAAACATCATTTTTCCACTGGCAACCGTATACACCTCAAATAGTGAAGTTTAAAAAATGATTGGATGTTTAATTGGCGAAGTGTTTGCCCTCGAAGCCCCAACAGTACTGTTAAATGTCAACGGCGTTGGCTATGAGATTGACACACCTTTATCAACATTTTGTCAATTACAAAAGGGACAAAAAGTCACTTTATGGACACATTTGGCAGTACGTGAAGATGCACAATTACTGTACGGATTTTTACATCAACAAGAAAAAATCATTTTCCGTACCCTTTTAAAAGTCAACGGCGTTGGTCCGAAAATGGCTTTGGGTATTCTTTCAACGCTAAGCGTAGACATGCTGATTCATACGGTTGAACATGAAGATATAAATACCTTGATCAAAGTCCCTGGTGTCGGTAAAAAGACGGCCGAACGCCTGATGATTGAATTACGTGATCGCTTTAAAGCCATGTCATCAGGTTCAGTACCAAGCAACTCCACCACTGAACAAATCCAATTTACAGGGAATTCTGCGGTTGCCGAAGCCGAAGCGGCTTTACAATCGTTAGGTTACAAACCTTTAGAAGCCCAGAAATTGGTGAATGCGGCGAAAGGCGATTTTACTGAAGCAAGCGACATTATCCGTGCTGCACTCAAGTCGATGAATAAATAAGTACTCAATTCAAAGTCGTATTTGATACGCGCGAACGTCATTCGCAACTGTTCGAGGCAGGAAACATATGCACAATAAAGTTTCTGCGATATAGTTGATTCGCATCATCATTCAACGAGTTTTGCGAATGACAATGGTTTTGCTTACTTTTGCCAAAACAAAAGTAAGGCGAACCGCAGGTTATTCCCTAAGCAAAAATATTATTGAAAAGACACCACCATGCTTACTGCATGTTTCTTGTTTTAAAAAATGTATTAATTTGAAGTCAAACCTATGCAAGACCGTCTCATCGGTGGTTCCGAAAAACCCGAAGATCATATTGATCGCGCCATCCGTCCAACCTCACTTGATGACTATATTGGTCAACCTGTGGTACGCGAACAAATGGAAATCTTTATTGGTGCCGCACGCGGTCGTGCAGAAGCACTTGACCATACCTTAATTTTTGGTCCACCTGGGTTGGGTAAAACCACACTGGCCAATATTATTGCGCGCGAAATGGGCGGAAACTTGAAATCGACTTCAGGACCTGTATTAGAACGTGCAGGTGATTTAGCCGCTATGCTGACCAATCTTGAAGAAGGTGATGTACTGTTTATTGATGAAATTCATCGTCTCTCACCAGTCATTGAAGAAATTTTGTACCCTGCAATGGAAGACTACCAACTCGATATCATGATTGGTGAAGGTCCTGCTGCACGCTCAATTAAATTGGATTTACCACCATTTACTCTTGTTGCAGCCACCACTCGTGCAGGTTTGCTCACATCCCCACTACGTGATCGTTTTGGGATTGTGCAACGTTTAGAGTTTTATTCGGTGAAAGATTTAACGCATATTGTGACGCGTTCTGCCAACTTAATGGATGTACCAATTACCCAAGAAGGCTCCGCAGAAATTGCGCGTCGCGCTCGTGGCACACCACGTATTGCCAATCGACTATTACGCCGAGTTCGTGACTATGCCCAAGTGAAAGGTACCGGCGAAGTGACGCAGGACATGGCACAACGTGCATTGGATATGCTCAATGTCGATAAAGATGGTTTAGACACCCTAGACCGCCGTTATTTAAGCATGCTGCTTGAGCGTTTTGATGGTGGTCCTGCAGGTGTGGAAGCTTTGGCGGCTGCCATGGCTGAAGACTCAGGCACTTTAGAAGATGTGATTGAACCGTATTTAATTCAACAAGGTTATGCCATGCGGACTGCGCGTGGTCGTATTGCCACCAATATGGCGTACTTGCAATTTGGGATGACGCCACCAGAACCGAAAGAAAAATAAATAAGAAAAAGGGAGAGATATTCTCCCTTTTCTTTTAAATCAAACTCGAAAATAGCGGTTAATTGAGCCGAACAACTCGTCTATCTAATGATAATTCGAGCATTCACAATATAAGTTGATACCTTAAAAATCAAAAAATATACCTACATGGTTTTTGCCTTATCTTCAGCACAATGGCATGTTTTACAGCTCAATAATGAATTATCACAAGGCTGTGTATTGCATGAAACCATTCCGATTGTCCTGTTTTGTTACTTCGCTTCTACTCTGTAGTCCTTTAAGTTTTGCCGATTGGATTCATGCTGCTGTCGAAAAAAATGAAGCACAAACTATTCAACTACGTCATCACATTCATCAACATCCAGAACTGGGGAATATGGAGTTTGAAACATCTAAACTGGTGCAACAGCAGCTTAAATCTTATAGTATAGAGGTAAAAACGGGATTTGCGAAAACAGGCGTGATTGGCATATTAAAAGGCGCAAAACCGGGTCCAACGATGGCGTTACGGGCGGATATGGATGCCTTACCCATAGAAGAAAAAACCCAGCTGCCTTTTGCCAGTAAAACCAAAGCCGTTTATCAAGGCAAAGAAGTCCCTGTCATGCACGCTTGTGGGCATGATGCCCATACAGCCATGTTACTTAGCGCTGCTAAAGTATTAGCTGATAATCGCGATAAACTGGCTGGTACAGTCGTTTTTATTTTCCAACCTGCCGAAGAAGGTGGTGCTGACATAGACAATTTCACACAGGGTGCTGAAATTGGTTCACGTAAAATGATTACAGATGGCGCACTTAAAAACCCTAAACCCGAAGTAATTTTTGGCATGCATGTTATGGCTGGCATGCCAAGTAACAATCTCTTTTATAAAGAAGGTGTGATGCTCAATAGTGCGGATCACCTTCGCATTCAAGTCAATGGAAAACAAGTGCATGGTTCTATGCCTTGGGATGGTCGTGACCCGATTTATGCAGCTTCGCAAATGATTAACAATTTACAAAGTTTAATTAGCCGCAGATCCAATCTAACGCAAGGTATGGGCGTGATTAGTATTGGCAGTATTCAGGCAGGAACAACAGGCAATGTCATCCCTGAGCAAGTTAATATGATCGGCACCATCCGTTCAAACAATGAAGACATTCGCCAGAACCTGCTAAAAAATATCCCCATCATGTTAGAACACAATGCTTTAGCCAATGATGTACAGGCGAAGGTCGAAATTGCTGCTTATGCGCCTGTCACCTCAAACAATCCAATACTGACACAACTGATGCAACCCACACTTAAACAAGTTGCTGGTGAAAATAAATTACATGTCCTCAATAATAATGCGAGTGCCAGCGAAGACTTTTCCTATTATGGTCAACTCATGCCTTCGCTTTTTGTTTTTTTAGGTGCAACAGCTCCATCACAAAAAATGGATCAGGCTGCACCAAACCATAATCCATATTTTATGGTTGATGATGCCACCCTAAAAACAGGCGTAGAACTCCATGTTCGTTTTATTCAGGACTATCCGAAGTTCGCCAATCAAATACAAAACCAATGGAAGCAACAAAATGAAAAACTCTAATTAACATGATATGAAAAAAGGGGGTCTTTCAAGATCACCTTTTTAATTCATTACGCTGCCTAGATCATCAACCCCTTCCTTTTAAGCCCAGAGGGTCAATTTGCCAGACCCTAAAGCTCCCTCACCTCTTCCACCAACATCAACTCACATGCCCCATTCCCTGTATCTTCACGACTGAGTGAACTGCGCCACGTCCAACCATCTGCCGATTTCACTTCGACCAAATGTCCCTTTAAATAAATTAGGTCATCTTGATCAACATCCGCCAATTGTTTTGCAATGGATGCATTCGCAGGAATTAAATGTGTATTGGCACTTTGTGTTTCAATGTCTTGGCGTGGAATAGGTGGCTGATTTTCATAACGCCAGTAATACCAACGATTACTTTGGCGAATCGAAAGCTGTTTATACACCGCAGGATCAGCCATTTTCCCCCAACCGAGTGCAAAATCGACAGGGCTAAGCGCTGCTTCACGTCCTGAACGATAGTTTTCCCGTGATAAAACCCGAAATTGTCCTTCATAATCAGCCAAATTGGTCATGGTATAACCATTAAAGGTTTGAACGGTGTCACTGACGCGTTGATAATCTTGGGCATTTTCAATGCTAGGACTTGGCTTCCACCAATAAATTAGCCCTGCAATAATCACAATCAACCAAACAAAATAGGCTCTGCGGCTCATATCCCCCCCAAAAGATTAAATTGCCAACGCTCTTTTTATCTTATTTATTTCACTTTCCGCTAGTATACAAATTAAAATCTTGTGTGATTTAGATGGTTCTTACTTATGATGCAACATCAAGATATTAGATGAGCTATGACACCGCCCTATTTTACTGACGATGGGTTCTTCTTATTTTAGACAACCATGGGGTTGAAGCTTGAGATTGAGGCTAGACATCTCAGATGGTGATGATGAATAATTTTTAATAAAAATAATTCAAATATTTAAATACAAAATCAACCACTATTAAATTACGCCTTACATGTATAAAGATAAAGGACAACCGCTTTCAGGCTTATTCATCGAAACAGGATAACCGTGAATAAGCCTAGAAAAACCTCGAATACACATCCGTTATTTTAATCGAATTGCCCTACATCAAGTTCAAAACTTTTAAAGTCCATATTCATTGTGCCACTTTAAGCTGATGCTAAATTTATAGTGGCATAGAACTTATACAAAGGACAGCTGAAGTGTTTTCTCACTTGACTGCACAAGAGTTCTCAATTCATGCAATAACGCTTCAATATGCTCTTGCGTGGTATACGCACCAAAACTAAAACGTACCGCGTTTGACGCTAAATTTTCACTCAGTCCTAAAGCACTTAATACATGAGAAGGTGCTGCATGATGCGAATTACAAGCCGAGCCACTTGAAACTGCGGCAACCTGTTTAATCGCGGCAATAATAGAATTGGCTCGTTCGCCTAAAAAACTCACATTTAAATAATTTGCGACATGCTGTGTAGCATGGCCATTTAAGTTCACGGGTGTCAAAGCCTGTAAACCTTGCAATAGTTTATTTCTTAGATGTTGGATCCGCTTTTGTTCATCTCCTAAGGCTAATTTAGCCAGTCGGCACGCTTCTCCCATACCTACAATTTGATGTGTGGCTAAAGTTCCCGAACGTAAGCCTTGCTCATGCCCACCACCATGAATTTGGGTCTTGATGTGTTTTTGAATGTCTTGACGAACATAGAGCGCACCGATGCCTTTGGGTCCATATATTTTGTGGGCAGATAAACTGAGTAAATCAATCTGCATCGCCTGAACATCAATGACTTTTTTTCCCGCAGCTTGAGCCGCATCGACGTGAAATAAAATCTGATGTTGATGCGCTAAAAGACCAATGGCCTGAATATCGGTTAATGTGCCAATTTCGTTATTCACCATCATCAGTGAAATTAAAACCGTATTGGGTTGAATGGCTTGTTTGACCTGCTCTGGATGAATCACTCCTGTACCCAATTCAGGCTGTAAGTAAGTGACCTGAAAACCGAGACTTTCTAGCTCTGCACAGGTATCTAAAACGGCCTTATGCTCTATTTTGCTGGTAATAATGTGTTTATTTTTATGCTTATAGGCATCTAAAGTGCCTTTGATCGCGAGGTTATTCGATTCTGTCGCACCTGAAGTCCAAATAATTTCTTGTGGATTGGCATGGATTAAATTGGCAACATGCTGTCTAGACGTGGTGATATGTTTTGCAGCATCCCAACCATAATGATGCGATTGTGAGGCTGGGTTTCCGAAATCACCGTCTACGGACAAACATCGAATCATTGCTTGAGAAATTTCAGGAAGAATAGGTGTTGTTGCTGCATAATCTAAATAAATTAATCTGCTCATTTTAATCACTATTAAAAATAAATTTAAAATGATTATAAAGGATGAAATTTATTCTATTTATATGGATTTAATCATACCTTATCAACAAAATTAAACTTATAAAAAAATCGTTAGTTTTATCATTCACCAACGATTTTAATATATAAAACTAAAATAGATATCATTAAAAAATAAGACTCAAATTTATAAAACCCGAGATAAAAAGTTTTGAGTACGCTCTTCTTTAGGATGTCCCAGAACCTGTTGAACGGTTCCTTGTTCAACAATTCGCCCTTGATCCATAAACACCACATGGTCGGCAACTTCTCGTGCAAAAGCAATTTCATGCGTTACAATCACCATGGTTTTACCTAATTTCGCCAAGCTTTTGATTACATTCAAGACTTCACCTACCAGCTCCGGGTCTAAAGCGGAGGTAGGTTCATCAAATAAGATCACTTTGGGGTCTAAGGCTAAAGCTCTGGCAATAGCAACGCGCTGCTGCTGACCACCGGAAAGTTGTTTGGGCCATGCTTCAACCTTATCTCGAAGCCCCACTAAACCCAATAATTGATTGGCTTTTAAAATGGCTTGATCTTTGCTGAGTTTTTTATGAGCTAAAGGTGCTTCAATAATATTTTGTAAAACATTTAAATGCGGAAACAGATTAAAATTCTGAAATACATAACCCACCGATTTACGTTGTTTTAAAATATCTCGTTCTTTTAACTCATAGAGTTTATCGCCTTTTTTCCGATAGCCGATAAACTCATCATCAATTTGAATAAATCCTGCATCTACACGTTCTAAATGATTTATCGTTCGTAATAAAGTGGATTTACCTGACCCTGATGGACCAATAATCACCGTCACGGATCCCGCTGGAATATCCAGGCTAATATCCTGTAATGCCGCATGTCCCGCATAATTTTTAAATACATGGCTCACTTGAATATGACCATTTGTAGGCGATGCGGATTGATTAATGATCATAGCTGGCTCCTATACGCGGCTGAGTCGCTTGTGGCTGCGCTTTCTTGAAAAAAGCAAAACTATTAATGGCTGATTTCCGCTCGCCTTTCGCCAATACTTTTTCGATATACCATTGCACGATGGAAAAAACACTGGTGACGATTACATACCAAACGGCGGCAACCATCAACAACGGAATCACTTCTTGATTACGGTTATAGATCATTTGTACGGTGTAAAAGAGTTCAGGCATTGCCAAAACATACACAATCGATGTGCCTTTAGATAAACCGACACATTCGTTAATAATCGCGGGGATAATACTGCGAATCGATTGCGGTAAAATAATCCGTGTTGTACGGCGCCACCATGACAGACCCAATGCTGCCGCTGCTTCAAATTGACCATGATCGACAGACAAAATCCCACCACGGATGACTTCCGCGGTATAAGCGCTTTGTACAATCACCAAACCGACTAAAGCCGTTGAGAACTGATCCAGTGCATTGATGGTTTTAAACTGAGCAAAGACCGTGTCGGTAAAAGGCACACCGACATTGATATATTCATATAAATAAGAAAAGTTATAGAGAATAATCAACACCAACAGCAGTGGTAATGATCTGAACATCCAGATATACACCCATGCCAGTGAGCGAATTAACCATGAGGAAGACAGCCTCATCATGGCCACAACAGTGCCCAAAATTAAACTAAACACGATTGACCAAAAGGTCAGTTTCAGGGTCATCAACAAGCCCTGAAGAATCGCAGGGTCAAAGAACCACTGTCGAAAAACAGACCAGCCCCAGTTTTTGTTGGAAAAAATCGACTCAGCAACCACTGCAATAATTAATATCGAAAATGCCACACCAATGTAACGCAGTGGATGACGCGCTGGAACGATTTTATAGTGCTCTAAACTCATGCGACCTCCTTTTGCAGTAAGGTCTTTCTAAAAGGAAGCCCACCGTGTAAAGGTGCGCCAATATAGCGATCAAAATTAAAATCTGGGGTGAGTTCAAACTGCGGTTCATACCCTAGGCTCAAATACAATTTCACGGCTGGAATCTGTTTAAACCCTGTGGTGAGAAAGATTTTGCGATACCCCGCAGCAAGTGCACTTCGTTCAAGCTCTTTGACTATTTTTGCAGCCAGCCCTTGTTTACGTAAGTTTTGATGTGACCAAATCCGTTTCAGCTCTGCGGTTTCTGCGTCATAGCGTTTATAGGCACCCATTGCAATCACTTCATCATCACGTTTCAGCACCACAAACAAGCCATGCGGCGGTAAAAAATCTTCCGCGCCTTCATAGCGTTCCCGATGTGTGGCTTTTTTACGTTCATCAATGACTTGAGCATCTTGGCGTGCAAAAAAGTCACCATAAATTTCTTCATATTCTGCAAATAACTGATCAAGTAAAGGCTGTGCTTCAGGCACATCAACAGGCATTTGGATAAATTTTTCTTGCATAACGACCTCTTATTTATCCTGAATCAGTGGGTTAATCACTGATTGTGGAATTCCTTCATTTTGTAAATTCCAACGTGATAGCACTTGGCTATATTTGCCATTCGCAATGACACCGTTTATAGATGTTTGAATGGCATTCACCAGACCTGTGCCTTTTTTGACGGCAACTGCAACGGACCATGTCCCATCTAAGGTGCCCACTGCTTTAATATTGGCACCATTGGCTTGTTGCCATACCCCCATCACATTGGGAATCAGGTAAGCATCGACACGACCAGACTGCAATGCCAAATTTGCAGCTGCACCGTCTTCTAAATAAATGGGCTGTGCTGGATTCAGCCCTTTTTGCTGATTGTTTTTAATCCAGTTCAACAGCAGCCGTTCCTGATTGGTGCCAGAACCGACCACGATTTTGAGTCCCGCAATATCATCAGGCGTTTTAATCGCTTGGATTTTGCTGTCTTTGGTCACATAAAAAGCCAACATGTCTTGACGATAGGTCGCAAAGTCATATTTCTGCTTACGCAGTTCGGTGACCGCAATATTGCTGAGTACGGCATCGAATTTTCCCGATGCCAAACCGAGCGGCCAGTTCTCCCACGAACTTGGAATCACCTGAAGTTTGAGACCTAAACTGTCGGCAATCAGCTGTGCAATATCAATTTCACTGCCTATACGAGTCTGGTTATCTTCCGCCAAAACATGGAGGGGTGGAAAACTGTTGGTTCCCACAGTAACAGTAAAATAGCCCTTATTTACAAACTTAAAACCTTGCGGCAATTGAGCAATAGCCTCCGCATTTTTAGCACTACGAATAGCCACCATGTTATTTCTTAAAGTCTGTTGCTCTTTTGCCGAAAACTCAGTTTTCAAACGATGTTCTTGCGTATGAGTTGCTTTCTCATTGTTATAGCAACCCGTGATGCTTAGAGTCGCCAGTGTCAGACCAAAAACCACCGCTGTCTGGGCGTTGTACATTTTAGTCTCCCAACCCCAGCGGGTTGATTACAGAATGCTGAATCGCTTCTGCCTGTGCCCCCCAGCGCACTAAGACTTTTTGATACTCGCCTGTTTGAATTACCCCATTTAAAGCGGTCTGCACGGCATCGGCCAAGCCACCGCCTTTTTTCAGTGTGACCCCCAATTCGGCAGGTCGTGTTCCACCGCCGAGTGCTGTGCCTGCCAAACGGATTTTTGCACCATTTGCCGCTTGCCATGCGTAAGCGACATTAGGGCCAAATAAAGCATCAACCCGCCCAGACTGGAGTGCCAAACTTGCAGATGCGCCATCATCGTAATAAAGTGCTTGTCCCGGTGGCAGACCTTTCTTTTTGTTGTGCTCAATCCAGTCCAGCAGTACTTTTTCCTGATTGGTACCAGAACCGACAATCACTTTTAAACCAGAAATATCCTCGGGACCTTTGATGGCTTTGACTTTACTTTTCTCTGAGACATAAAAAGCCAATACATCTTGACGATAAGTCGCAAAGTCGAATTTCTCCTTACGTTCTTTGGTCACGGTGACATTGGCAATGGCTGCATCATATTTGCCACTAAGGACACCTAAAGGCCAGTCTTCCCATGAAGTGCGAACCAATTTCAGCTTTAAGCCCAAACTGTCTGCAATCAAACGGGCAATATCAATTTCTGTTCCAATATAAGTTTGGTTATCAGGACCTAACACACTTAGAGGCGGTGCGCCTGAAATTGTAGCAACGGTAAAATAACCTGCATTTACAAATTTAAAATCTTTCGGAACTTTTTGGCTGGCTTCCGCATTTTGAGCAACATGAATAGGCGTCATATTCTGTTTTAATTTGGCCAGCTCACGACTATAAAAATCGGTTTTATCGGTCGCTTTTGCAGACTCGGCTGTTGAGCTAGCCGTTTGCGTTGATGCTTGTTCTTTACTGCATCCAACCAGAGAAACACCAACCAACAGTGCCAAACCAATCGCCAAAGGTGTTTTATTCAACCGCATGAAGCTGTTCCTTTTCTGATGGTTCAAATTGATTGTCTGGTCGCTTTAAACCAAAACTAGCGCGTAAAGTGGTGCCTGGATATTCAGTACGATATAGCCCACGCTGTTGCAGCAATGGCACAACTTTTTCAATAAAGGTATCTAAAGTTTTAGGGGTTGCACCCGCAATAATGAAGCCATCTGCCGCCTCTTCTTTTACCCACAGTTCCAACTGATCTGCGACTTCTTCTACCGTTCCAGCAAAAGGTGGACGAGGAGTTGCCGCTTGCAGTGCAACCTGACGCAAAGTTAAATTCTCTGCTTTGGCTTTACGTTTAATTTCATCCGTGCCGCTTTTGAAGCTGTTTTCACCCAGTGTGCCCAGTTCTGGAAAAGGTGCATCGAGTTCATACTGAGAAAAATCATGATGTTCAAAGAAACGGCCTAAATAATTCAGCGCGTCGTCTATCGTCACCAATGCAGCAGTTTCAAGATATTGATGCTCTACGTCTTCAGCAGAATCTCCAATCAAAACCCCAATCCCTTGGAAAATCAGCAAATCATCTGCGTCACGACCATTCTTAATCACTTGTTGTTTCACATCTAAGTAAAACGCTTGTGCTTCTTCCAAAGAGGCTTGATGGGTAAAAATGGCATCGGCATGTTTTGCGGCTAATGCACGACCTGCGCCGGATGCTCCGGCTTGGAATAGAATCGGGCGGTCTTGTGGTGAACGCTCCACATTGAGGGGGCCTGCCACTTCAAAGTGTTTTCCTTTGTGATTTAACGTATGTAATTTACTGCGTTCAAAAAATTGCCCTGTTTCTTTATTGCGAACGAAAGCACCTTCACCCCACGAATCCCAAAGCCCTTTAGCCACTTGCAAATATTCATCTGCAATTTCATAACGTTGACTGTGCTCAGGATGCTGCTTGCGGGTATGATTTTTTGCAGTACCTTCAAGTGGTGTGGTCACCACATTCCATCCTGCACGTCCACCACTTAAATGATCCAGACTGGCAAACTGACGCGCAATCGTAAACGGTTCACTATATGAGGTCGATACTGTACCCACCAAACCAATATTTTTGGTCACACTGGCTAAGGCTGAAAGCAACGTAATCGGTTCAAAACGATTCAGAAAATGGGGAATCGATTTTTCATTGATATATAGACCATCCGCCACAAAGACAAAATCAAACTTTGCCTGTTCTGCTTGAAGTGCGACATTTTTGGCAAAGTCAAAATTGATGCTGGCATCAACTACTGCTTCAGGATGGCGCCATGCAGACATATTTCCGTTTGCACCGTGTAAGATAGTTCCAAGGCGAATTTGTTTGTTATTACTCATATTAGACCTCTGCGTTTTTATGAATAGACTCAAGTGCTTGTGTTGCTAAGGCAGCAAAGTACTGAGCAGCTGGATAAATTAAGGATTCATTGGGTTGATATTGCGGATGGTGCAGACCGAAGTGACTGGCACTGCCGATACTGACAAAGGCACCCGGGATCTGTTCTAAATAGGCGCCAAAGTCTTCACCGATCAAATAAAGTGGCGCATCTTGCACCTCATAACCTTGCGCATGTGCAACGCTTTGGCTCAGTTCAGTCCATGTTGCAGTGTTAATTAATGCAGCGGGGCCATTGTCCCAATCCACAGCAATCTCAACTGAATGAGCAAGTGCAATACCTTGTGCAATTTGTTTAAGTTTTTGTTCAACTGCTAAGCGAACCTCTGGAGAATGGGTTCGTACCGTACCCTCCAAGTGCGCTTCTTCTGGCAAGATGTTCCAACTGGTGCCTGCATGCACTTGGGTGATACTGACCACACAGGTGTCCAAATTATTAATGCTGCGACTGGCAATGGTTTGCACTGCACTAATCAACTGTGCCGCGACCACAATCGGGTCTTTGGTTTCATGCGGACGACCTGCATGACCGCCTTTGCCTTTAATCACAATCTTGAATCGATCGACGTTGGCATAAAATCCACCAGCACGTGTCGCAAAAGTGCCTAGAGGTAACTCAGGGACATTATGAAAACCGAAAATGGCGGATACATCTTCCAAGGCACCACTATTGATTACCTCATAAGCACCACTATAGGTTTCTTCAGCGGGCTGAAAAATAACGCGTACCGTACCTTTTAATTCAGACGCTTGCGCTTTGAGTAAAATCGCAGCGCCTAAAATGGTCGAGCTATGCAAATCATGTCCGCAGGCATGCATGACCCCATCGTGAGTCGAACGAAAGTCTTGCTCAATCTCTTCATGAATGGGTAACGCATCAATATCTGCACGAATAGCGACAATTGGATGACCACTGCCAATATCCGCAATCAGTCCTGTTTTTAAACCCCAAGTTGAAGTTTCAATGCCGTATTCAGACAGCCATTGTTTTAACTTATCGGTGGTTTGAAATTCTTGCCCTGATAATTCTGGATGACGGTGTAACGCATGTCTCCAACTCAGCAACTGCTGTTCAAGTAATGGTCTATTTGACATCAATTTCTCCAACTCAAGCTGCAAGCACAGCGTGCTGCGCCAGTAAAGTTAGAGATTTCAGACGCGTTGCATGATCCAACAGTGGTGATTCGACAATAAATTCATGAATTCCATATTGTTGATGCAAAGCGTGTAATTGCTGATGAATATCATCGGCAGTACCTTTAATAATGTTCAGCTGCTCTTTTTTAAGGCTTTTAATCGCAGATTGAGCTTGTCGCGAAAACTCTTGCCCACTTTGCTCATTCGGAATCTTTACCCTTTGACCATTCTCAAGTTCTAAGGTCCACACCGACAGTCCTGCTGCCAGTTCTTCCGCTTGATCACGGCTATCCGCCACAATAATTTGTGCTGCAACAATGGCCCGTTCCCCTGCCGAATGGTGTGAGTAGGTCTGCAACGCATCTTGAAGTAAGGTGGCATCGCCATTTAAATGCGCAGCAAATACGAAGTTCCAGCCTAAATCTGCTGCAAGTCGAGCGCTTTCAATGCTTGCCCCCAATAAGAACTTTTCTGCACTTTGCTGAGGTATGGGTGTTGCAGCAACCTGATCAGGCTGATTTCGATCTAATTTTGCATTCAAATAATGATCTAATGCCTGTAGCTGCGCTTTAAAGTTGCCCTTTTGCGTTTGGTCTAACCCAAGTTGTAATGCCTGCGTTGAAACAGGAAAACCACCAGGTGCTTTGCCTACGCCCAAGTCCACGCGGTCATGTGCCAAATTTGCCAAAACATTAAAATTTTCCGCAACTTTATAAGGGCTATAGTGCTGTAACATTACCCCGCCCGAGCCAATTCGAATGCTTTTAGTCTGTGCCAATAACCATGCAATCAAGATTTCAGGTGATGGACTTGATAATAGCGCTGTGGAATGGTGCTCAGCCACCCAATAACGATAGAACCCTAACGCTTCTGCTGTTTGAGCAATTTGCAAGGCATTTTTAAATGACTGTTCCGCGCTGATACCTTCGGCTCTTGGGCATTTATCCAATATGCTTAATTTATAACTCAGCCCCATTTTCTATTTTCCAAAAGATATAAAGTTGGGACCTATTAAACTAATTTTCGCTTTAAAAATTAAATATTAAATAAACTTAAAGTTATATAAAAAAGAGAAAAAACAGAGCCAATTAAAAAAACAATCGATTATAAAAAATAATGAATTAATTATTCAAATATTCAAAATAAAACTTCCAATTAAAAGTGATATTAAAATGACTATTTAATATTTAACAATAAAAAAACAATCGATATATTGACTTACCAGAGTCGGCACACTCACCTGCTTATTGATTTAAAAAAACCTCTCCGAATTACATCATCATTGGAAAATATAATGCTGCACACCAAGTTAATACAGCCTCAGCCTGAAAAGCCGGGTTTTAAAATATCACTCCTTCATCAATCCATTTTTTTTGCATTAACTTGCGGAATTACCGGCTCAATCTACGCTGAAGATATTCAGCAAAAAACCGTAACATCCGTTGAAAAAGAAGATGTTCAACAACTCGAAAGCGTGGTGGTCGTAGGCAACCGTGGTGGTATTCGTACCATCACTGAAAGCCCTGCACCCGTAGACGTGATTAGTGGTGAACAACTCCTCAAACAAGGCAATACCCTCGCGCTAAGAGACATTTTGGCCAAAGTAATTCCCTCTTTTAGTGTGGCTACTGTGCCTAGCCAGCCCGATGGTTACGGAGCTGTTGCCCGTTCTGCGGGTTTACGTGGTTTGGGTGGTGGGCATACGCTTGTTCTCGTGAATGGGAAACGTCGTCATGTCGGGGCTTTGGCCATTAATAAATACGGCTTTGGCGAGGGCTACCAAGCAGCGGACTTAGACCTGATCCCAATTGGTGCTATTGCACGAGTTGAAGTTTTACGTGATGGTGCAGCCGCTCAATACGGTTCTGATGCCATTGCAGGGGTCATCAATATTGTGCTCAAATCGGCAGATAATGGCGGCAATATTAGTGCCACCTATGGCGGGCGAGAACACTATGATGGAACGGGTCGAAACGGAGAAACCTTCCAACTGAATACCAACGTTGGTGCACCACTGGGTCAAGAAGGTTTTATCAATTTGGGTTTTGACCTAAAAAATCAGGATGCTACCACCCGTGCTGGCCCTGTTTCAGGCAATATTTATTCAAAAGTAAATGGTCAAGATGACCCACGCGAAGCCACGGTAGATCGTAATTTAAATAAATTGGGTTTGCCTTCGGTTGAACAACTTAATGTTTCTGCAAATGCTGAACTGCCTTTGAGTAAAGCCGCAACCTTATATAGTTACACCACCGCAGGCTGGCGCGATGCCTCGACTGGTGCCTCTTACCGTCGCCCGAACTCTAGATCGGGTATTGTTGAAATATTCCCGAATGGTACGACACCCGATGTCATTTTAAATGAAACAGATGTGCAAACTGTTTGGGGACTAAAAGGTGATGATGTACTCAGTTGGGCATGGGATGCGAGTAGTTCTTATGGCAAAAATACACAAGATCACTCTACGCGAAACAACCTCAATCCATCTCTTGGACCCTCTAGCCCGACTTCATTTGGGCTGCAAAGATATGAAGCATATCAATGGGTCAGCAATCTTGACCTGAAGAAAACCTTCGATATTGGTTTTGGTGCCAATCCACTGAGTGTTGCTTGGGGACTAGACTATCGTAAAGAAGGTTGGGCATCTAAAGCCACTGATCCTTTAGCCTATAAAAATGGCGGTTATATTATTCCTACAGGTGATAATGCAGGTTTACCTGCAACCGTTGGAACCTTTGGTGCCCGGGTGTTACTACCTGAAGATGAAGCCGATATTAGCCGGACTAACACGGCTGCCTATTTAGATTTAGGATTAGATGTAACCAAGAACTGGTTTGTGGGTTTAGCAGGTCGTTTCGAGCATTATGATGACAGTTCGGGCGATACCTTTAACGGTAAAATTAACAGCCGTTATGAGTTCAACCCACAACTGGCGGTACGCGGAACAGCCAGCACAGGCTTTATTGCCCCCTCTTTATATCAACAAGGTTTTGCCAGTACGGGCATTGTAAGTACGGTAAACAATGGCGTTCGCTCAGATGTCTACAGTAAATCGGTGCGTACCGATTCTGCATTAGGCAAAGCTTTAGGTGCAGAGGCCCTCGATCCTACCGAATCGACTAACTTCTCACTGGGTTTAACGTATAGCCCATTCAAGAACTTTAATCTTGCAGTCGATGCTTATCGTATTGAATTAAAAGACCGTATTGCGTCCACGGCAGGTCTTACAGGAACTGGCATCAATAACATCTTGGCAGCAAACGGTTTTTCTAACGTCAACTATGTCACCTACTATGCCAACTTATTTGATACAGAAACCAATGGGGTCGATGTTGTTGCGGACTATACCCAACAGCTGAATAAATATGGTCGTATCCGCTGGAGCTTGGGCTTCAACTGGAATGAAACCGATATTACAGCAATTGCAGATAATCCAAGCCAGTTAGACGGTATCAACATTGATCGTATCACCCGTCGCACCAAAGGCATGATCACCGATGCAGATCCGAAAACCAAATTCACGTTGGCTGCGAATTGGCAATACGCAAAACTGGATTTAAATACGCGCCTGTCCCGTTATGGCAGTTACATTGCACGCAGCGAAACAGCGGCGACAGACCAAACTTTTGATGCTAAATGGATTGTAGACCTAGATGCGACCTATAACCTTACAGACAGCCTGTCCTTTACTTTAGGCGCAGATAACGTGTTCAACACCTACCCTGAAAAATCCAACATTGTCGATGGCTTAGGTGAAAACTACTATGCTCAGCTTTCGCCTTTTGGACTGTATGGTGGTTATTACTATGGACGTGTCAATTACCGCTTCTAAAAACATTTAAACCTAAATACTTTGGTGAAATTTCAATATCGCCTATGTCATTTTGACTATTCAGAATGGCGATTGCTTAAATGCTAGATTTCACCAAAGTACTGCTTCACACACATCCAAAATTTTTGAGAAAATATATGAGCATTACCATTTGGGGTAGACCCAACTCTTTAAATGTCCACAAAGTACTTTGGCTAGCAGCCGAACTTGGACTTCAATTTGAACATATTCCTGCGGGACAACAGTATGGTGTGATTGATACTGCCGAGTTTTTAGCACTCAATCCCAATGGTCTAATTCCTGTCATTCAAGATAGTGACACGGTTTTGTGGGAATCAAATACCATTTTACGTTATCTGACTGAAGTGTATGGGAAAAATTCATTATGGATTGAAGATCCACGCTTACGCTTTAGCGCAGAAAAATGGATTGACTGGTACACCACCACCGTCCTGCCTGTGTTTGGGATCGTGTTCTTTAATTTGGTTCGTCAGCCTGAAGACAAAAGAGATTTGGCTGCGGTCAAAGTCGCAGCAGAAAAACTAGAAAAGATCTTGGATGTTGCCAATGCTGAGTTGGCTAAACAGCCCTATCTGTCTGGCTCTCATTTTGGCGTTGCGGATATTCCGTTGGCTTTAGCGCTCAATCACTGGTTCAATTTAGATGTTGAGCGCCAGCATGATCATACGCACTTAAAAGCATGGATCGAACGTATTAGAGCGCGTGAGCACTTTTTAAAAGTGGCCAATATTCTTTAGTTAAGCATTATTGCACCATTTTTAAAAATCTTAGCTTTAAATAGCATAAGGCTGTCCTGTATACGGACAGTCTTATTGCATATAAATAGATTTGTTTAGCAGAGATATTTAAATTAACCCCATAACAAAAATTAAATACAAACTTAACCATAAGCAGATATCTCAAATATAAAATAAATTATCTATAATTATTCTAAGACACGATCTTTAATTATTCTTTTATCACTTTTTATCAAAATACTAATCTAAAAAAGTTCTTTTTCTATTTTAGAAAAATCACTCATTATATTTTCAATCTCTCATTTAGCTAAATTATTTCACGCATCTGTGAATTAATTAAAAACTTAGAATTGAAAGAATATTTCCTTATTCAAATTAAACCAATTTAATTAATGAAATAAAAAATATTCTGCAATACAAATTAAATCTTATTGAATGGTGCATTACTGATATGAGTGAAGTCAGTCGAAGTCCTTATAAAAAGGCAATTTTGTTTGAACAACTTCAAAATGTTCAGTCCAATGTATTTCATGCTGTAGATCCTTTTGTTGCCCATTTGGCAAGTCCGATCGCAGCAGAAAAACCTGTTCAAACCCATAAGATCTTTTGGGCGATTGGTGCTGTTCTGGCATTACATTACGGCATTTTTTATCTTGCAGAGCATCTTCCAACGCCGCCCTTAGTCGTGAAAAAACCCGAACCTATCGCGATTGTAATTGAAAAACCCAAGGAAGAGCCGCCTAAGGTGATTGAACCCAAACTCAAACAGGAAATACAAAAACCGATCATTCCACCTGTTTCCGCAAAGCCTCAGCCCGTACAAAAACCTGTGGTTGAAAAGCCCGCGCAAAAACCTGTAGCGCAGAAGCAGATTGAGCAGCCTCGACCTACTGCCAAATCAGTTGCTCAACCTGAACAGCGGGCTGAAGCAACAGAAAACGTTACACCGACCCCAAAAGTTGCTGAAGCTGTGAGTAAACCCGCGCAAGAAAACCTGCCTGTGACAGCAGCCAAAGGTTATGCCGGTTACCTGAGTAATCCTGCCCCCGAATACCCAGAAGTGGCGTTAGACCGTGGTTGGGAAGGTGTTGTGATGTTACGTGTAAAAGTCTCACCCACAGGCAATCCTTTGGAAATCAACCTGAAAAATAGCAGCGGCAAAAAAGCACTGGATGATGCAGCTGTAAAAACTGTGAAACGCTGGAAATTTTCACCTGCACTACGTGGCAACACGCCAGTAGAAGGTTGGGTCGATGTTCCGATTCACTTCAAATTACCCAATTAAACTGTAAAATTTTATCTTAGGAAAACTCGATATGTCTGATATTAATACGATTATTCATGATGCAACCATTTGGCTATTGATCGGTTTTTCGATCGTAACCTGGGTTTTAATTGTGGTGAAAGCCGTACAAACCTCAAAAGCCACTAAACAAAGTAAGCTGTTTGTCGACAACTTTTGGTCAGCCCAGAACTTGGCAGAGGCAATTAACCAGTCGGAAGATGCGCAGGGACCAACAGCACGTATTGCCCAAACTGGTTTTAAAACCTTGACTGAAGCCAATGAAAAAACCCATCAAGATTTACAACAAACATGGAGTCGTCAAGATTTGTTAGAACGTCACTTACGCAAGCAAATTCTTGCTGAACGTCGTCAACTCGAAAAAGGCTCAGCCGTTCTCGCATCGATTGGCAATAATGCTCCATTTATTGGTTTGTTTGGTACGGTATTTGGGATTATCCATGCCTTACAAGCAATTGCTCAATCAGGCAGTGCCAGCATGGATGTAGTTGCTGGTCCAATTGGTCAGGCACTGGTTGCAACAGGAATTGGTATTGCTGTGGCTGTGCCTGCTGTGCTTGCCTACAACTTTTTTGTCCGTAAAGTGAAAGGGATTGGTGCAGATTTAGATGATTTTGCAACAGACTTTGTCAGTCTCACTCAAAAAGTAGGTTTCCAACTACCAACCAAAATTCAAACTGCGCATGTTGCAGCAAAACCAGTGGCGACACATCAGTTGTCATCTCAAGAAAAGGAGGCTTTGGCTTAAATGGCGATTTCAACTTCTCAAGATGATGATGTCGTCAGTGACATCAACATTACCCCGCTCGTCGATGTGATGTTAGTATTATTGATCGTGTTCATCGTCACGGCGCCTTTACTAACCAATAGCGTAAAGGTCAACTTACCGAAAGCTGCGCCGACACAATCTACAGATCAAAACAAAGCACTGGTGATTAGTGTAAAACCGGATGGCACAATCTTTCTAGATAAAGATCCAATCAATCTCGAAAATTTTGAGCAAGAAATTACACAGCGTAAAAATGCCAATAGCAAGTTGGCATTAAACTTAAATGCCGATGAAACCGTCCCTTATGGCACGGTGGCAAAACTTTTAGCCAGTATAGAACGCGTTGGTGTGGAGAAACTTTCTGTTATCACAACCCCCCAATGATGCACGTGTCCATTGTCTAAAAAGACCTATTTCTTTGAATAGGTCTTTTTTATATAAAAATAAAATGCATAGGATTAAATCTCGAGTTCACACTATATTCAGCAGCTGGATATTCCTATTCACTGTTTACACTTCATTCCTGCGCCACTTCTCGTTCTCACTTTTAAACAACAATCAAATCCCCCTTCAACGATACTTTACAGCATAGATCTGCCTCAAATATACAATCGCAAAATGCCAGAATTGAATGTTTTTTAGTGCTCTAGTTTTCAGATTGAAAACTTGTGCCATTGGACGGTCATTTCAAACTGCTAAACTTCATGACATTACTTAGCCCATGACTTTACCCCATATACCTGCAATCATTTCAAGCAGCTTTGGACAAGCATCGGCTTCGCAACACAACATTAAATCTAGACATGGAACACAATCATGGCGAATAAATTCGAATTTCAAATTCGTGTATATATTGAAGACACTGACGCAGGCGGTATTGTCTATCATGCCAACCATATTCGCTTTATGGAACGTACCCGTACAGAATGGTTACGTGCCTCTGGTGTAGACCATTACTGGCACCAAAAAGATTACAACTTTGTGGTGCACAAAATTAATGTTAAATACATGCGTCCAATTCTGATGGATGACCTCATTACTGTTACAGCAAGTGTAGTTTCGTGTAAAGCTACGTCTTTTGTATTGCAACAAAATATTTATCGTGGTGAAATCTTGTTGGCTTCTGGCGAAGTCGAATTAGCATGTATTAGTGCAGAAATGAAACCTCGTCGTTTGCCAGATGTCATTCACGATCTAATTCGTAAAGAGTTAGAACAAATCTAAGAAAACTCGGCTCCTGTGTAACTATGGCAAATCAATTAGACTCCACACTTCACGTTTCAGACCTCATTTTACAAGCAAGTCCTGTCGTACAACTGGTGATGCTTTTACTTTTATTTGCATCACTTTACAGTTGGTTTTTGATTGCCAAGTTACATCAGAGCTATAAAAAAGCCCAAGCAGATGATGAACATTTCCAAAAAATCTTCTGGTCGGGTGCCGAACTCAATACCCTTTATAACAATGCCCAACTCAACTCTAAACGTGTCGGGCTAGAAGACATTTTCTATCAAGGTTTAGGTGAATACCTCAAACTTAAAAAACGTCATGCCGAAACGCAACAAACCATCGAAGGCACTGAGCGTATTTTGCGTGTTGGCTTAAGTCGTGACCAAGGTGGCTTAGAACAAGGCTTAGGTGCTTTAGCCAGTATTGGTTCAGTCGCGCCTTATGTCGGTTTATTTGGAACAGTTTGGGGCATTATGAATGCCTTTATTGGTCTGGCAGATGTCGATCAAGTGACCTTGGCGACTGTTGCACCTGGTATTGCGGAAGCTTTGATTGCAACTGCTATTGGTTTATTTGCAGCGATTCCAGCCGTACTCGCATTTAACCATTTCACCGCAAAAGGTGAAGCAGTCTATTCAGATCGTGCATTATTCGCAGAAGAAATGGTGGCGCTATTACAACGTCAATCGGTAGGTTCTGTCCAGGAAAATGACTGATGGCGATTCAACGTTCAGGACGCTTTGAGCGTATAAAAAAGCCCTTAAAAAGTGACATGAATGTCGTACCCTACATTGACGTGATGTTGGTACTATTAGTGATCTTTATGGTTACAGCACCAATGATCACCAGTGGCATTAAAGTCGATTTACCGCAAGCCAATGGCGCTCCACTGCAATCAGAAGATGCCCCTTCCATTGTTTCTTTAAAAGCAGATGGAACATACTTCTTAGAGCAAAAAGGTCAAACCACTGGACCACTTGCACTGACAGAACTCACTCAACTATTAGTCGAGGCGCAAGCGCAAGCTCAACAAAATAATAAAAAACTCAATGTTGTGATCAATGGTCATCAAACTCGTCCATATGGAGAAGTGATGGCGTTAATGTCAAGCCTTCAAGATGCAGGCTTAACCCAAGTTGGCTTACTGACCGAACCTTTAAAGTAATATGAAGAATTTTCAAAAGCCTCCTTTCAAACAAAACGCAATTGCACTGGGTTTTACCTTCGGGGTACATGTACTTGCGGTTGTGGGCTTGCTTTATTTAGGGATGAGTAAGCCACCTAAACCTCCCGAGCAAATCAAAACCATTTTGATCAAACCGCAAGATTTACAACCTACGCCACGCGAAGAAACTGAATTTTCAGAAACTGCGCATGAAAACATTGCCCCTGAAATTACGCAAACTGCTGAACCGAGTGTAGAGCCTGCCCCTGTCATTCCTGTTGCGCCTCCAAAGGCCAACACTACCGAGCAACAGGCAGCACGTTTAGCTCAGGAAAAAGCCAAAGCAGAAACGAATGCTGCCGCTAAGGCACAGGCGGATGCTGCTGCGAAAGCCAAAGCGCAAGCAGATGCTGCTGCGAAAGCCAAAGCGCAAGCAGATGCTGCTGCGAAAGCCAAAGCGCAAGCAGATGCTGCTGCGAAAGCCAAAACTCAGGCGGATGCTGCTGCAAAAGCTAAGGCACAGGCGGATGCTGCTGCAAAAGCCAAAGCTCAGGCGGATGCTGCTGCAAAAGCTAAAGCGCAAGCAGATGCTGCTGCAAAAGCCAAAGCGCAAGCAGATGCTGCTGCAAAAGCCAAAGCTCAGGCGGATGCTGCTGCAAAAGCCAAAGCTCAGGCGGATGCTGCTGCGAAAGCTAAAGTGCAAGCAGATGCTGCTGCGAAAGCCAAAGCTCAGGCAGATGCTACTGCAAAAGCTAAAGCTCGGGCGGATGCCGCTGCAAAAGCTAAAGTGCAAGCAGATGCTGCTGCAAAAGCCAAAGCTCAGGCAGATGCTGCCGCGAAAGCCAAAACTCAGGCGGATGCTACTGCAAAAGCCAAAGCGCAAGCAGATGCTGCTGCAAAAGCCAAAGCGCAGGCAGATGCTACCGCGAAAGCCAAAGCTCAGGCAGACGCTGCTGCAAAAGCTAAAGCAAATGCTGCTGCCAAAGCACAAGCCGATGCGGATGCAAAAGAGCGCGCTGAAGCAGAAGCTAAAGCCTCTGCTGCTAAGAAAGCGGCGGAAGAAGCTGCCAATAAAAAAGCTGAAGCAAAACGTATTGCCTCTACGGCAAAACGAGACTTTGAAAACAAAGTGAAACGTGCGTGGAATCCACCTGCGAGCGCATCGGGTCAAAAAGCCAGTGCTCGAGTCACCTTAAGCGAAAGTGGTGCAGTTTTATCAGTCGTCGTCAATTCAAGCGACCCAGATATGAAAGCAAGTGTCGAAGCCGCAGTTCGTGCAGCAGCACCTTATCCAATGCCTTCAGACCCTGATGCACGGCGTGAAGCGCGCACATTTACCTCATCTTTCACTGCTCAATAATCACAATCGCCATGCCAAAAGTATGGCGATTAAGTATTTTCACAGTGTTATAACAGTTTAGCCATAATGTAATGCTTTAAATCATGCAAATTCATGCCATTATGTTAGGCAATCTCACACAACCCACAAAAATTGACGTTTTAGAGTATACAGCGAATGATGGAAAATACGCGTAAACATCTACTTGGTTTAGCAATCATGACAGCATTTCTACCTGTCATTGCACAAACTGCCCATGCTCAACTTCATTTAGAAATTGCAAAGGCACCAGAGCAAGCTCCCAAAATTGCGATTATTCCATTTAGTAATGATCAAACCATTTATTCTATTGTTGAAAATGACCTGAATCGTTCAGGAAAATTTAGCAGTGCATCACAAAACTTACCTGCAAGCGCGAGCATGAATAATCCTAATGCTGCTTGGCAGACCGCTGGCGTTCCTTATGTTGTCACAGGGGAAATTAAACAAAATGCTGCGGGAAGTTATGAAGTTCATTACCAACTTTATGATGTTGAAAAAAAACAATATCTGCTAAACGAATTATTGACCGTACCCACTTCACGTGTACGTCAAGCCGCACACATGATCAGCGATGCCATTTATCAAGCATTAACAGGCATTCAAGGAGATTTTAGCGGACGTATTGCCTATGTACTCCGTAATCCTGCAACACCTGAGCAGCGCTATACTTTACAGATTGCAGATACTGATGGTGAACAGCCTAAAACTATTCTCACCTCACGTGATCCAATCTTGTCTCCTGCGTGGACACCCGATGCCCAAAAAATTGCTTATGTATCATTTGAAAGCAAACGTCCAGCGATTTATGTGCAAGATTTAGCCACAGGTCAACGCGAAAAACTGGCAAGCTTCCGTGGCTTAAATGGCGCACCGAGCTTCTCTCCAGATGGCAAATCGATGCTATTTACTGCGTCTATGCATGGTAATCCAGAAATTTACCAAATGGATTTAAATACACGTCAGTTACAACGCATGACCAATGACGGTGCCATTGATACCGAAGCACGCTATGCTCCCGATGGCAAATCCTTTATTTTCACTTCAGACCGTGGTGGATCACCACAAATTTACCGTTACAGCTTCGCGGATGGCGGTAGCAAGCGCCTTACCTTCCGTGGCGCATTCAATGCTCGCGGTACTTTAAGTGCTGATGGTAAAAAAGTCGCTTTAGTACATCGCCCTAGTGGTAGCAGTTATAAAGTCGCAATTCAGGATATTAATTCAGGAATTACCAATATTTTGACCCCAACCAGTTTGGACGAATCCCCAAGCTTCTCGCCAAATGGTCAAATGGTGGTTTATGCCACTCGTGAAGATAACCGTGGCTTACTCTCTATTATGTCAGTCGATGGTCGTTTCCGTATGAATTTACCAAGTGAACAAGGTGAAGTTCGTGAACCTGCTTGGGCACCTAAATAATTTTTAAAAATCAATCTTTATGGAGATGAAGATGAACACGCTTAAATTGTTAGTTTTACCTGTTTTGGCTTCAGCCCTGATTATGACTGGATGTGCCAGCCGTAAACCTGCAGCCGAAATTCAAACCGGTCAAACACCAAGTTCCGCCGGTACAACAGTCAGCACTGAAGGATTAAGTGAAGATGCTGCGTTAAATGCACAAAATCTTGCCGGGGCATCTTCAAAAGGGGTTACGGCTGCAAACAAAGCATTTCTAGCGAAACGTGTGGTGCATTTTGACTACGACAGCAGTGATCTTTCAAATGACGACTATCAAACATTGCAAGCCCACGCACAATTCCTCGTGGCGAATGCAAACTCTAAAGTGGCATTAACAGGTCACACGGACGAACGCGGTACGCGTGAATACAATATGGCACTGGGTGAGCGTCGTGCCAAAGCTGTAGAAAGCTTCTTAATCACGAATGGTGTAAACCCGACTCAATTAGAAGCAGTCAGCTATGGTAAAGAAATGCCAATCAATGCGGGGCATGATGAAAATGCATGGAAAGAAAACCGCCGTGTAGAACTGAACTACGAAGCAGTACCACCTTTATTAAAATAAGAAGGTTTACAGACATAAAAAAAGCGCTTTAGAATTAAAGCGCTTTTTTATGTGTTAAGCAGGTTTGTGCTCATCTTCTTCATGCTCATGCTGCATGGATTCAATGAGGTCATGCTTATTGAAATTCTTATATTCAGGCTTGGCTTCATATTCTTTCCAAGCTTCTTTCACCTTTTCAGGACTAATATCATCTAAACTAATGCCTTCATTTTGCGTTGGCATGGCATCAAACTTTTGTGTAGTCATTCTGCTGCTCCTCAATTCTTCTTCATCCTTCCCATCAACATAGCATTATCCTTAAAAGTTGCAAGGGCAAAATCAAGCCAAATAATCGAGTTTAATTTTTCTTTTGTGACATTCTCATCTAAAATAGCGGTCTAAATTTTTTTTGCTCAATTTGATTGGTTTTCACTCGGAGTTTTCCTGCCATGGCATACCTCACCCTTTCCCAATTCTTAGAACAACAAACTGGGAATCTTACACCTGAACTTGCAAAAGTCATTGATACTATTGCAAATACGTGTAAAACCATTGACCAAGCTTTACAAAAAGGCGCGCTTGCTGGGGTATTGGGCAGTGCTGAAAATGAAAATGTACAAGGTGAAGAGCAGAAAAAACTGGATGTGATTTCAAATGACTATTTAATTGACGCATTAAAAATTCATCCACATGTGGGTGGTTTAGCATCGGAAGAATTAGATGACTTTACTCCTGCCCAAGAAAATGGTGAATATTTAGTGTTATTTGATCCACTCGATGGTTCAAGCAACATCGACATTAACATGTGCGTAGGTACAATTTTCTCAATTCTTTCAGCGAAAAATGCGGTGACTCAGTCAGCAGATTTCATGCAAGCAGGCACTCAACAAGTTGCTGCGGGTTATGTGCTTTATGGCCCATCAACCATGTTGGCATTAACAGTCGGTGCGGGTACAGTATTCTTTACCTTTGACCCAGAAACTCAACAATTTTTACTCACCTCTGAAAACATTCAAGTGGCAGCAGATACCAAAGAATATGCTATTAACTCATCAAACCAACGTCACTGGGAAAACCCAGTAAAACGTTATATTGAAGAACTCCTCGCAGGTAAAACAGGTCCACGTGAGAAAGACTTCAACATGCGTTGGGTTGCATGTATGGTGGGTGACATTCACCGTATTCTTTGCCGTAGCGGTATTTTCATGTATCCATACGACCTTAAAGATCCGAAAAAAGCAGGTCGCCTGCGTTTAATGTATGAAGCAAACCCGATGAGTATGCTGATTGAACAAGCTGGCGGTGCTTCTACAACGGGTCGCGTTCGTATTCTTGAGATTCAACCGACTGACCTACACCAACGTGTCCCTGTGATTATTGGTTCTAAAAACGAAGTCAATTTAGTGACTGGCTACCACAACTAATTTTTTTTAAATGCGCATAGCCATCTGACGTGTTATGCGCATGAGTCTCCTCCATGTCCATTATTTTCCTTGAATCAAAAGACAACCCAAAGATTAAGCATCTCCGTGGTTTAATAGAGCAAAGTAGCTACCGTAAAAAGCAAGGTCAAACCGTGCTTGAAGGGACACACTTAGGCTTAGCCTGGGTTGAAAAAAAGAAGAAACTCAATTCTATTTTCACCACTGAAAATGCACTTGAACACCCGGATATTTGCGATATTTTAGATGAATATGAAGGCGCTGTTTTTGTCATTGCTGAAAGCCTATATCGTGACTTAAGCACATTGGGGACCACTTTGCCATTCTTGGCAGTTGTAGACTTACCAAGTTCAAGCCAAAGTGTAGACTTTAGCTTGGATACCTTGATTTTGGAAAACATTCAAGATCCAGGCAATGTAGGCACACTACTCCGCTCTGCTGCTGCGGCTGGTATCAAACAAGTTATTTGTACCAAAGGTTCTGCAGCACTCTGGTCACCACGTGTATTACGTGCAGGCATGGGTGCACACTTTTCACTCAACACCTATGAAAACGTAGCCATCGAAGATGTACTCGACCGCTTTGAAATTCCAGTTTATGTGACCAGTTCGCACCAAGCTGAAAGTTTATATCAAAAAGATTTAACACAAGCTTGTGTCTGGATCTTAGGTAATGAAGGCCAAGGGGTTTCTGACTTTGCTTTAGCACATGCTCAAGCACTGAGCATTCCACAGCCAGGTGGTCAAGAATCACTCAATGTCGCTATTGCGGGTTCCATTTGCTTTTTTGAAATGGTACGCCAACGCATCTAATACACTTTTATTTTAAATTGTCTCGTCCAATTTCAAAAATAGATTACACTTGAAAAAATAATAACGGATATTGTCAACCAAACCATTATTTCCAACGTTATTAAGGATATGTATTGGAAATAATGGTGATAATCCAATGACAGGGTTTTCCATCTCTATGGATTTAGCGCCGAAACAGTCTCAGTCCGAAAATTTAAGTGCTTTAAAAAGTACGGCTGAACAACGTCTGAAGAATTTTATGCAAGACGTAACTGGACGCGCACTCGTAATGATGGAAAATGCAACGCAAGGACAACAAGGCATCGCAATGGATCTGGTCCAAGAAGCCTTTATTTCTTTGCATAAATCCTATTCAGAGAAGTCGACTGAAGAATGGTATCCCCTGTTTTACACCATTTTAAATAACAAACTGCAAGATTGGCGTCGTAAAGAAGCTCGTCGCGCTCAGCCTTTTTCATTGTTTAAAAAGGTGAGTCTAGATGAAGATGATCTTGAAATTCAGGATGTTATTGATGAAACAACTCCTAGCCCACTTGAGTTTCTGGATCAGGCAGTCACTATTGAAGAAATTCAAGCTGCGATTCGCCAACTGCCAGTTCGTCAACAGCAAGCGTTTATGCTGCGGGCTTGGGAAGGATTTGACACGCAAACGACTGCTCAAATTATGAATTGTAGTGAAGGTAGTGTAAAAACACATTATCATCGCGCGATTCAAGGTTTGCGATCTGCATTATCGCATTTGAATCCATATTCGGGAGGGTCATCTGAATGAAACAAGATGATTTCTTAAAACAAGTCACTTCCAAACTTGATGGTCTTGCTCAGCAACATAAGGCAAAACCTGTCGTGATGAATCATGTACTGGATCATATTCAGCAGCAAAAATCATCGCGCTTTGCCTATTTCAAAATGACTGGGTTTGCTTTAGCCGCAGCAATTGCAGGAATTGTGGTTTTACCCAATGCTGTCGATATGTCTGCAAAACCACAAAATCAAGTTGTTGTAACACCAAAACTCTCTCCGCAAATGGTTGAGGATTTGGAAATGTTAATGGTTTTAGGTGAGGACAAAGTTCCACATGGCAGCTAGACAGTTAGCTTTTGCTTTTTGTGCACTCGGCTTCTTGCAAACAAGTTTTGCAGGTTTTGAACGTTTTTGGATTTTTTCTAAAGATGCCAATACACAAGTAGCCGAAACATGGGAAACACTTTCCGAGCAAGAACAGCGTGCATTAATCAAACGCTATCAATCGCTTAAAGAAATTCCAGACGAACAAAGTAGCAGCTTACAACAGCGTATGGACTGGTTCACGCAATTACCTGAACAAGAGAAACAGAAAATGCGTGAAACTTGGCAGCAAATGAGCAGTCAAGAACGTAATGATTTGCGTGCACGTATGCAAAAAGCAACACCAGAAGAACGGATTAGCATACGTGAAGAGTATATGAACAAATACCTACATCACAGCACTGAACAGCAATAACAACAGCTTATACCGATAACAATTGCCATATAAAAAGCCAATCTATAATAAATAAGATTGACTTTTTATATTTCTATTTCGCCTTTAAACATTAACCTCATCGTTACTCAATGAAGTTAATGTTTCCGCTTTGCTTAATGCTGTTTTGTTTGGCTATGACTGCGATACAAACCTAAGCCCAACAAACCCAATAAACTCCACCACCCAATTGAACCACCACCACCTGACGTTACAGTATTCTTAGCCGTGTTATTTAAATAAATTTTTGCTCGATTTGAAGCCAAACCTTCGGCATCAAATACGCTATATTCCATAATCTGGTCGAATGGGCTGTAATTATTTTTTATCTGCACCACCAAATCGCTCGAATAACAAGTATCTCGCATTGCACTTCCAGGACAAGGCCCATTCGGAACTGACGGGTCGACCATCATAGCGCTGGGTAAACTATCCAAGCGAATTGCCAACTCCTGACCTGCTTCATTATGATAAAAGTCGGCTTTGTTCAGTCCAGAAATACTACCTTTGGGACCATCATCATCGAAATCATTTTCAAGTGGATGCAACGAAATTTTCTGGTTAGATCCATATTGCAAGCGATAAATATCCTCTTTTGCAATTGGGGAAATATTGGTAAAATTCGCGCTTAATAAGCCTGATGTTGTTTTAGTGACATCTGTTTTCGAGGTGATGCTGTAAGTACATAAAGCATTCTCCCCAATGGTAGAAATACTATCATCTAGGCGATAAAACATGATTCGTTTAAGTTCTGGTACCCATTCACATTTTAACTTCGGATCTTGATCACCAATAAATTGGAAGTTACTGCCTTCACCAGAATAATGCCCCACACCTAAAACTTGGGTATTAATCGTATAGTTCTCTGCATTCAATGCCTGAACCTGTGATTCATTATTCACCCATTGTTCATCAGGTAATGCGAGTGCAAACGGGTCAATATAAATCGCACGATACTGAGCATATTTTTCAGTATTGCTCTTCAAGTCTTTAAAAGCAGTCAACTCAGCTTGATATTGCGTCAAATATTTCGCATCCGTCGATTTATCATCTATACGTGCTTGATATAAATCAATCGCCCGCTGATAGTCATCGATCATTTGTGAATAGGACAAATTCTTTAAATTAATAATATCTGCCGCAGTTAAGCGCATCAGTTCAACCGAGCCAATATCACAGGTATTTTTCATACTCGGATTAAGAATCAGCGTTGCATCCGTAATACGACTAAATCCGCGTTGGTCAACATCACTGCACCCAATCGCATTCAGATTCACCAGATCATTCGCGGTCTGATTATCTCTTGGATAGTACAGCGGTAGATATTCTGTATTGGCATTTGGTCCTGTATGCGCAGTCAGTAATGTTGCCATCGAAATATTACTGACATCAATATTGGTATTGGTTCCTGAAACATTACTTTCATAAGCTATTTTCGGCAGATTGCATTGCCCTGTCACAGCAGCCAATTGAAGGGCGTTATTCATTGCCACCATATTGAGTTTGGCATCGGTCACATTCCCGTTATTCAATGCATAACGACATGACTGCCCCGAATTATAAGCCAACACATTAAACGAAATATTTTTACTGCCCAATTGGTCATAAAGCAACGTACTGGCTGCATTATTCTCAACAATCGTATTACTGAGTAGTATCAGCGTGCTATTTTCACTTAAATTTGCTTGTGCAGCATTAGATGAGACATTTTTAATAATTGCCCCTGTACTGCTATTCGCCTGATTTTTAGCAATGGTATTGGTTTGCAGTAAAGTCGATGCTTCACCACAAAGATCCAACATACTCTGATTATTTGCCGCGCCATTGGCTACAAGACTACTGTTTTGAATGGAAATGGTCGGCTTCGTGAACAATAAGTTGTTTTGGCAGGTCATCGCCAGAACGCTGCCCTGTCCTGCTTGGTTAGCTTGTATTAAACCATGATCAATAGTCAACGCGATGTTGCCATCAAGGTAAATTGCACCACCTTGTGCCGCACGTGAGTTGATAATGGCAACATTGGACAAATTAATATCCGCACCCGCATAAATAGCCCCGCCTAATCCGGTACTTACTGCATTTGCCAACGTTAAGTTTTTAAATGAAACCCCATATTTCGATAAAGAACTATTCAATATGCGCGTTTGATTTTCGCCACTGATGGTTGTTTTAATCGCTGTCGTAGCAGGATACGTATTGGTTAATACATGCTTTTTGGAATAATCAAGCGGCTCAGCACCATAAATCTCTATCACCGATAGCGGGACCAATTCACGCTTCAGTGTATACGTTCCCTCATTTAACTGAATCCGATCTTTTTGCCCTAGACGCGTATCACCTGCATTACATCCACCAAACGCTTTATTATCGGCTGCCGTTTTAATGGCTTCGCGTAAAGAACATTGATTTAAGTTGTCACCATCTTCATCATCAAACGTAGTGACATGAATAAATGTATCTTCTGCTGCCATCAATGACATCGCAGAAAGTACCATTAATGTCAGTAAACCTTTTTTATAATTTTTCACGGTCAATTCCCTTGCCTATTTCTTGTAACGACGTAATCCAATCAGTACCAATAAGCCAAATAAGCTGAATACCCCTGCACTGCCACCGGAAGTTTTCACTTTACTGCTTTCCATTTGTTCAGCTGGTGCCTGAGTGACTTGCACTTTGATCTCTAAATAAGGGTTTTGAGAATCGTTGAATCGTGTAGTTGTCGTGACTAAGCGAATCTTGAAAATATCAGCACCATGCCAGTTTCCATTCGGCTTATACTGAATGTTTCCTTCCTCATCTATGGTTAAAGTCCCTTTAGGCTGAGTAATTGTTGGAACGACCTGTAAGCATCCATCTTGCCAAGCACCACCCGCTGGATTCGCACCCAATAAGGCTTCACATTGATCTTTCGGTAAAAGCTCTCCATCACCCAATAAATCAGCAACCGACATTTTCGCAACTTCACCGTAATTGATATCATCCCCGATTAACGCGATTGTTGTTGGAAATACCAACTCAATAGCACCACGGTCACACAGGACATTATTTGAATCACGTACCTGCCCACGCTGATCACTTGATTCACATTCGACCCGTGCAGTGTCAGAACCTGTAGATTGTTTACCCTTATTAACGATTAAAGAATCACTCAAGTTTTGATAAGACACCAATAAACGTGGCTTAAAGTAACCTAGAAAATCACTCGTTCCCTGATTAAATGGACAGACTAAACTTTGTCGATCTAAATTTGCACTGCTACATTTTCCTTCAATTGTACTGCCTGCAACCAAAGCCGTTTGGGTCAAAATATCATTCGGATACTCGGCTAATCCTTGTCCACACATCGCAGAAACTAAATTATTCTGTAAAACACTCTGATCACCCGACTCAAATTTACAATCCTGCTGATTCGTAATCGGATACGGATTCCCCACCAAAATACTATTTGCCAGAAAAGCTTTACCCTCAGGAGCGACAAATTGGATACCTTGGGCATTCCCAATCATGGTCAGGTTATTTAAGCCAATACCATCACGTAAATTCAGCAAGTAACCTTTATTCTGTAGAAAAGTACTGTTCTTAATAAAATTGGCAACATTTAATATCGAGGTTGGTAACTGATTGGTATTGAATAATAACGATGAGTAAATACCTGCCGATGTGGTACTTGCTGTCTCATTATTTCGAATAACACTATTGAGAATTTTATAGGCGGGACGCTGGGTAAATAAAACGGCACCTTCATTCGCATAGTTTTTCTCAAACAAACTATTCTGAATGACAACTAAACTGTCTGTCGTATTCTCTATTGTTGAATTACCAACGTTATAAATTGCCCCGCCTTGGGCAGCATATCCCCCAGATAATGTGGCATAACTTAATTGTAAATATTCATTGTTGTAAATCAGTCCACCTTGTTGAGCACATTGAACCTGACCACACCCTTGTAGACTGATTTCATACAGCACGACACTCAGTAGCTTCTCTTGTGAACCATCATCAATACGTAGAATATTGTCTTTCGCCTGCATTTGTAGCACGGCATTATTTTTACCTAAAACAGGCGTCTCATTAAAATCAACGTCATAATTGGTTTTAATGGTTAATTCACGTTGAATGTTTAAGTGTGAATTGAGTTTATAAACTTTCTGCTTTTCTAATAAAATAACAGGACTTGTATCTTCCCCACCACAGCCCAAATATCCTTCTTTAGGCATATCTTGATTGATGTAGTGCACCGCCTCCCGCAATGAACATTCTTTATCATCGTTAACAACATCTTCAGTGGTGGTGACACTAATATTTGCACTATAAGTATGCCCCGCTAGACATAACATTCCCACACCAATGCTCTGCTTGAGCATACATCTCTCCTTAATTTTTAATTTTCTTGTTTTTCTAGATTGCATCGTCTAAACAATTTCAATGCAATCTGGTTGCAGTCCTTTGCTGTACAGCCTAAAAGATGCCAATACAAATAAAATTGACTAAACTGCCAAATTCTTTGGGCATTAAAGCAACACAGCACAATCGCACTGTATGTTTTCTGGGCTAAGATAAGATTTGAATGGAATTGGACACACTGAGACTTCATGCTGATTTGCAGCATTCTGTTCTCTTTAACTTACATTTCTATTATTTTTCTATGCTCGCAAATCCATGCGATGCGAATTTATGAGTACTTTGTCACAGCTTTTCACATTACTTCAGCGCTTTTATCTGTTATTGATATTCATCGATCAAAGCATAAATCTGTCTTAAAGTGGCATGGCTCAATTTAGTTTTTTCGCCTTTAAGCAATTGAATTAATTGTTCTAAAGTTTGCAAAAGTATCGAAGCCTGCTGTGGACCATGCAACAGAAGATAATCAATAATTTGCTGATCAATATGAATGCCACGTCGGGCGAGCACGGAACTGACTAAAATTTGTCGATCTGCATATAAACTGCCATTCGGAACTTTCACACTCACCGCTTGGGTCAATCGGGACTGCAAATCAGGCAATTCTAATTTCAATTCAATTGGTGCAAAACGAGAGGAAAAAACCAGTTGTCCACCAACTTCGTTATTATAATTGATCAGGTGAAATACTGCTTTTTGCCAGTGTGGTACACCACAGATCGCCTCAATATCATCAAGTGCTACTAAATCATAGCGTTCTAAAGAGGTAATCGCCTCTGTAGGTGCATCCAACAGTTCTAATAAAGAAACCTTTATTGCTGATTTACCCACATCCAAATAAGAATCACAAATGGCAGAAAGTAAATGGCTTTTGCCTGTTCCAGCACCACCATACACATAAAATCGATTCATTAAACCAGCATGTAGCTGACGAATTGCATCAATGACGTGACCCCAACCTGGACCAGAAAAATCACTGATTCGGGCATCGAGTTGGGGTTCAATATCTAATTGCAGTTGACGCATATTCGTGATTAAGCCTTATACGCTTTATGTTTTGGGTTCAATGTTACTCGATTTCTCAGCAGTATGCTGATCTTTCGAAGTTTGGTCTTTAATTTCAATATCAATGTCCATTTGCGAAGTTTCTATACTAATAGAATTTGTTTCAGCAAAGGAAGTCACAACTGCTTGCGTACCATACAACTGACTCTGCTCATACATTTCTCGTACATGTTTAAGCAGCACGACAATCACCGCAGCGACAGGCAATGCAATTAACATTCCTAGAAATCCTGCCAATTGGGCACCTGCCAATACCGCAAAAACCACAGCGACAGGGGACAAACCAATCTTATCCCCCAACAAGAAGGGTTGTAGAATGTAACCTTCTACGGCTTGACCAATCATAAACACCACAGCAACCAAAGCCAGCTGCATCCAATCAAGACCGAACTGGAAAAATGTTGCAATCACAGCTGCGATAATTCCAACACCAAAGCCTAGATAAGGAATAATACTGGCCAAACCTGCCACCATACCAATAATCAGTCCGACTTCTAATCCAATTAATTGCAAACCAACCGCATAAACTATGCCGAGCAATAACATAACCAAAAACTGGCCCTTCACAAATGCGCCCAGTACGCTGTGACATTCACTCACAATTTTTAAGGTAGATTCTTCGTAAGGACGCGGTATGAGGCGGCGCATACTGTCTAGCATACGCTCCCAATCTAACAAAAAGTAAAAAGCAATAATTGGAATAAGAACAACAGTCCCACCGACTTGAATAAAACTCAGTCCAGATTGGGCAATTTTCAGTGCCATGGCTTGTAGACTGTCCGCACTATAGTTGGTCTGAATATAATCCATGACTACCGTAGACAATTGATGTTTATCAATTTCCATTTGCACTAAATTAAAAGTACGCGACAACCAAGGTAAAAAGTTATCATTCAGCCAATGAATTCCTGCCGGAATACTACTTTTGGCATACATTAACTGCTGCCAAATCAAAGGCACCAAATAAGAAATTGCTAAAGTAAAAACAACACCAATTCCAATAAATACAAGACTAATAGACAACCAACGTGGTAATCCAATCTGATGAAATTTTTCCACCAACGGATTAAACAAATAAGCGACTAAAAAGGCGACAATAAATGGGAGTACAACTGGCTTTAATAAATACAATACCCATAAAATGAGTACGATACCCGCAAGAATAAAAATGCGCCGTAAGGTTCGATCGACCATATAGACCCGCCTTTTTCGATTTAATCGTTATAAAAAGTAAAATATTTAAGTAAAGATAGCATTTTAGAGCATAAATAACATAAGAGTTTCGTTTATTCAGGTTATAATCCCCGCGCAAATGCGGAGACTTCACTATGAGCAACTCAACTTCTACCCCAAACACTGGTTTAAGCTATAAAGATGCAGGTGTCGATATTGAAGCGGGCGACGCACTTGTCGATCGAATCAAATCTGTAGCTAAGCGTACAACTCGCCCTGAAGTGATGGGCGGATTAGGTGGCTTTGGCGCACTATGTAAAATTCCTAAAGGCTATGAAGAGCCTGTTCTTGTATCTGGCACAGATGGTGTGGGTACAAAATTACGTTTAGCTTTGAACTTAAACCGTCATGACACAATTGGTCAAGACTTAGTTGCAATGTGCGTAAACGACCTTTTAGTGTGCGGTGCAGAACCTTTATTCTTCCTCGACTACTATGCAACAGGTCACTTAAATGTTGATGTTGCTGCTGATGTCGTAACAGGTATTGGTAAAGGCTGTGAGCTTGCTGGCTGTGCATTGGTTGGTGGTGAAACTGCTGAAATGCCAGGTATGTATGAAGGCGAAGATTATGATCTTGCAGGTTTCTGTGTAGGTGTAGTTGAACAAAGCAAAATCATTGATGGCTCTAAAGTAAAAGCTGACGATATCTTAATTGGTGTTGCATCAAGCGGTGCTCATTCAAATGGTTACTCTCTGCTTCGCAAAATTTTAGACGTGAAAAACGTAGATCTTACTCAAATTGTAGATGGTCGCCCACTTGCTGATACAGCAATGGAACCAACTCGTATTTATGTAAAACCGATTCTGGAACTTTGCAAACAAGTTGATGTACATGCCATGGCCCACATCACTGGTGGCGGTTTACCAGGTAATTTACCTCGCGTACTGCCAAATGGTGCTCAAGCGATTATTAATGAATCTTCTTGGGAATGGCCAGAATTGTTCAAACTTCTTCAAAAAGAAGGTGGTGTTGAACAGTTCGAGATGTACCGTACATTTAACTGTGGCGTAGGTATGGTCATTGCTGTTGATGCAAACGATGCTGATAAAACAATTGCTCTTTTAACCGAACAAGGTGAAAAAGCATGGGTTATGGGTCACATCGTAGACAATGCAGAATCTGTTGAAGGTGCTGACGAGAAAGTCCGCGTAATCTTTGCATAATGAAAATTGCTGTCCTTGTTTCAGGAAGTGGCAGTAACTTACAAGCACTGATAGACGCCCGTCTATCAGGGCAAATTGTAGGAGTTATTTGCAACAAGCCTGAAGCGTACGCGCTAAAACGTGCTCAACAAGCAGGCATTCAGACTGCAGTCATTGAGCACAAGCAATATCCAACTCGAGAAACATTTGATGATGTAATGCATCAACAGTTATTAGATTGGAATGTTGATTTAGTAGTATTGGCAGGTTTCATGCGCATCCTAAGTGCTAAATTTGTCCATGCATGGGAAGGGAAAATGTTAAATATTCATCCCTCTCTCTTGCCGCATTACAAAGGTATGCATACGCACCAACGCGTATTAAATACTGGTGATGTCTATCATGGCTGTACAGTACACTATGTGACAGCTGAGTTAGATGCAGGTCCTTCACTCGCACAAGGCGTATTGAAAGTTGGTCATCAAGATCAGGTTGAGCAACTGGCGCAACGCGTGCATAAACTTGAGCACTTAATCTATCCTCAAGTAGTCGAGTGGATTTGTATAGGTGCACTGCAATATGACAATGCCAATACTGTTCTCTATCGAAATCAACCGTTAGATGGACCGATTCAATTTTGCAAACTATAAATAAAATCGTTCAAATAAAAAATGCATCCTCGGATGCATTTTTTTTTGGATTCTGCATTATTGTTGAATCAATCTTTTTATCAATTCTACTGTAGCTTCTGGATGCTCTAATGGAAACATGTGCCCACCCTCCACTACGCTATATGGAATACTCACTTTTTTCTTAGCAATTTGTGGAAAACCTCGTTTTAAGAACTCACTTTGATCTCCAACCACCAAATGCATCGGTACTTGCGGCTTAGACATTGGCAACCACCACCAAGACGGTGTGTTACGAAATATCGCAACTTCCGCTGCTTTTGGAATGGTCAAGGTAACTCCTCCCCGTTCCATATCTTCGGTTAAAGCATGATCTAGGTAAGCTTGAAAACACTCAGCATCAAATTTTTGATATAAGCTTTTCGGTCTGAGTATTTCACCTGCCTGTTCACGAGAATGCCAATGATCACGTCGACGACTACTTAATCCCGCAGGGGTAATTTGATCAACCCACTTTGGTTTGAATAGCTTCGCAGTATGAAACAGCAAAGATGCCTTACCCATAATCAGTGGTGGATCGAGCATAATCACTTGCTGAAATAATTCAGGACGCTTATAAGCTGCCATCATCGTTAACACTGAACCCAGTGAATGACCCAGCCCGATCACGCGTCGTCCATGTGCTTGCCGCACAATACTGTCAGTCAGTTGATCCACCAAGCGTGGCCAATGGTTGGTGATCGGATAACGTTGATCCGTCCCAATCAAAGGTACATACACAATATCGTAGTCATCTCGAAGTAGATTAAACAGCTTCTCATAGACTTTAGATGGTACGCCATTGGCGTGTGCAAAGTGGATTAATGGCTTCATTGTAGTTTTGTCGTTTGCTCAGCTTGAACCTGTTGAGAAAGTGAAGTCGCAAAACCTTGTCCGATTGAACTTCCCATACGCCCCAGAACAGAATCCAATGGATTATATTGAATGGTATAGTCCACTGTTTTATCGATTTTCAATTCACGTTTCAAGCTATTTAGACTACCTGTACGGTCAGCAATCCCAAGTTTTACTGCTTGCTCACCTGTCCAGAATAGTCCAGAGAAAATGGCAGGATCTTGCGATTTCAATTTAGTGCCGCGACCTTTTTTAACCGCCTCAATAAAGTGATCATGTACATTATCTAATACCGCTTGTACATGTGCTTTCTGTGTAGCATCAACAGGTTGCGTCATTGATAAAAGTGCTTTGTTCTCACCAGAAGTCATGGTGCGGTCTTCTACCCCTAATTTTTGCATGAGGCCATTCACGCCATAATTCGGCATGATTACTCCAATAGAGCCAACCAAACTCGATGGATTAACAATAATTTCATCTGCGGCTGAAGCAATATAATAAGCACCTGATGCACCCGTATCACCAATAATGGCATACAGTTTTTTATCTTTATGCTGTTGTTTTAAATATTGAATTTCTTGCCAAATTTCGTCTGACTGAACAGGAGAACCACCCGGTGAATTAATATTCAATACAACTGCTTGACTACTATTATTTTCAAATGCTTTTTTCAAAGATTTGATCGTATCTTGGCTATTCACACTTTGTTTATCGGCTGCAATTGTGCCAATAATATCAACCACCGCAATATGCGAACCTGTAGCCGAACTTACATCCGTTGGGGTGGTGCTACAGCTTTTCCCTAAAATTACCAAGACAAAGAGAATATAAGCAAAGGTCAGTAGCTTAAAGAAAATACTCCAACGACGTGCACGGCGTTGCTCTTCAACTGAAGCCAATACGGCTTTTTCAAGAATTTGCCATTCTTTTCCAGCATGCTTTTCTAAATTTTGTTGTGTCGTTTGACTTTCGTTTTGTGGTTTAGGTGGCCAATCGGACATTTAAGATGATCCAATAATGAATAAAATTACTCCCATTATATACATGCAAACGCAATAAACTATTTAAACCCTGTATTTTCGCCTATAATAATTACTGTTTTATATTTCTTATCCCCATAATTTTTAGGCAATGACTGATAAAACTTCAAAAACAATGACTGATCGTTTACTCCAATTTGTAAGTCGACAACCTATTCAAATTTCTCGAATGATTGCCCGTTCACTCGCGGGGTTAGTGAACCTATTAAAAATTTCTAAAACATCACAAACAATTCGTCTAAATCTTGAAATTGCCTTACCTGAACTCAGTGATAGCCAACGTGAGCAGATTACTCAACAAGCCATTCGCAATGAACTCATCTCTTATTTCGAGTTCTTTAGCATTTGGGGATCGGAAAGTCAGAAAAATATTTCGCGTATTCATTCAATTACAGGAGAGCAATATTTACATGATGCGCTTGCCGAACAAAAAGGGGCTGTATTAATTATTCCACATTTTGGGACATGGGAAGTCATGAATGCTTGGCTTGCACAATTCACCCAAATGACGATTTTATACAAACCTGTCAAAAACCCATCAGCGGATAATTTTGTGCGTAGTGCACGTAGCCGAGAAAAAGCGCATCTGGTTCCGACCGATGAAACTGGTGTGCGACAAATTTTTAAAGCATTAAAACAAGGGGGTACGACTGTTATCTTACCTGACCACACCCCCAATGTCGGTGGAGAACTTGTTCCATTGTTTGGCCTACCCTTAGAGTCTAGCAACTTAAGTGCGAAACTGATTCAAAAAACTAAAGCTAAAGCATTGTTACTTTATACAATTCGTAATGATGCACATGGTTTTGACATGTATATAGAGCGAATCTCTGATGAAATTTATCAGGGTACGGCAAATGATGGTACACGAATCATTCATCATGAAATTGAAAACCTGATTCAACGTTTTCCAGAACATTATCATTGGAGCTATAAGCGCTTTAAAGCAAATCCTGCACTACGCAATCTATATAATCTTCCTCATGAACAAGCCATGCAGCTGGTTACCGAAATTAGACAACAGCAGACTAGCGACTAAGCCAACGCTGCTGATCACGATAAAAATGCAATTGCACTGTTTGATCCTGAGTCTGAATAAATCGAATGCTGCCCTTATTGGCTGTGCTATAGAGTGGAATGTTGAGCTCCTTTAATCGCTGTTGGGTCAGCTGACTCGGATGCCCATAACGGTTATTAAATCCCGCTGATGCGATAGCAACTTTAGGTTGAAGTTGTTGTAGAAAACCATAAGCAGAACTGTTTTTACTGCCATGATGACCTAAAACCAGAACATCTACTTTTAGATCTGGATAGTCCTTTAGAATCTGATACTCTGCTTCCCACCCGGCATCGCCCATAAGTAAAAAATTGGCATAGGGTTGAGCATTTTGCACTTGAATATAGAGCACACAAGAAAGTTCATTTTGATTGTTAGGTACTTCAATTAATTGCTGTTGTTGTGGTGATAACACCTGAATCTTAACACCGTCTAATTGCCATATTTGCCCTGAATGACAATAGTGAAATTGAGATTCAGGCATTACTTGAACCTGCTCATTACTGTAAATCGTTTGAATAGGCAAACTAGAACGTAAAGAAAAATAGGCGCCGCTATGATCCTGATCTAAATGAGTCAATACAAGCTGATCTAAATCAGATATACCTTTACTATTCAAAAAAGGGCGAATTAACTGCTGTCCTACACTAAATTTTTGCTCATTATAATGACCACCCATATCAATCATCATATGCTGATCATGATTTTGTAAAAAAACAGCCTGCCCTTGCCCAACGTCTAGAACTTGTAATTCAAAGGGATGTTGTGATTCATCCAGTATAAAAATAGGTAAAAAACAGACAATACTCCAACTTTTAGGCACGACTCCCCGAGGTAGAAATAAAATAATCAACCCGAGAACCAGTCCAAACATCACTGTCCCATTCATGGCAATATTTTGTACCGTTGAACCGAATATCTGATCGCCAGTATTTAAGACCGATAGTAAAAAAGACACACCTAGATCATTCAATTTAAATAACAGAATTCCTAAAGGAGGAATAACCCACAAACACAAGGTTGCAATAATGCTCAATGGAACAACAAGGAGACTCAGCCACGGTAATGCCAGCAGATTGCTGAAAGGTGCAATCCAGACCACCTGCTGGAAAAAGATCAACATTAATGGCAAGAGCGCTAAAAAAATTTTCCATTGCGATTCAAATAATATACCTATATATAATTTAAGCTGTGCATAGCGCGTTAGCGTTAATTGCTTGGGCTGCTGTTGTAGGGTTTGATAAATTCTTAATAACACCAAACAGGCGCAATAAGACAACCAAAAGGCAGCGGACAGAATACTAAATGGATCTAAAAATAGGAGAATTGCAGCGCTAAGAAGCAGTACTTGCAAGGCTTGTAATTTGAATTTCGATAAAATCAAGACTGCAAGGATACAACTGGTTAACAGCGTTCGTAATGCAGGAATTTCAAACCCAACAAAAGCGCTATACAGCAATACCCCCATACAAAATGGAATGACCAATAAATAGGGTTTGGGATAACGCAAATACCAACTTGGTGCAAAACGAATAATTAACCGATGAATCACCCAACATAACAATGCGGCAAAGATCAAAACATGGGGGCCAGAAATTGCCAATAAATGACTCAGTCCCATACGTTTAAACAGCTCTTCAACTTCGGGACTCAACAAACTTTGGTCGCCCGTTAACAAAGCCAAAAGTAATCCTGAATGATGTAATGATTGCTTTTGCAATGTATTTCGCAGAGTTAATCTTTGCTGCTCAATCGCCAATAATATTTTTGCAACCATCTGCTGCTGCTGTCTTACATAGGAGATCAACCCCATAGCATAAAGCTGTCGCTCAGTTAGCTTTTCTGCACTTTGCACCTGAAATGCAGACATGATGTTCTGCTGTAAAAACCATTTTTCTTGATCAAATGCACCTGCAATCGCATAACTATGTGCGGGTAAAACTTTCCCATGCAATCGGTAATATTGCCCCAATTCGAGCGAAGTGTCCGATGATGGATGGATATAAGCTAACCATTTCACAGGTTGCTTTCGATCATTCAGTACAATAATCTGTTGTTGAATATGATTAGATTGAAGCTGATTCAATGATTTTACATGCACAACCACTTCGGCAGGTTTTGCAGTCAATTCACGTAAAGACAGACGCTGTGTTAACGCACTGTTTGCATATAAATAAGCCAAATTAAAACTAAACAAGCACAACAAACTTTGCTGTATGAATCGAATCAATTGCAGATTGAGTTGTGGAAACTTAAAAAGAAGACCTTGAACAATCAGCCAAACAGTCGCCAATAAAATACAAGTTTGACCAGTGAGCGCCCAAACTTTCCCCATTCCTGCAATACCCAGAATCCAAGCGATCAGTACGTAATACATCATTATTTTTCATATTGTTTTTCTAAGTGTCGCACATCATAAAGCCCACCGAGGTGGGCTTCAAGTACAACAGAATAATTTAAATTTTATTGAGGGTCGGCCCAAAGTCCATCTTGCATATGCAAAATAGAATCTGCCGTTTGTGCCAATTGTTCATCATGGGTCACAATTAACATTGCCATATTAAATTCTTGCCGTAAATCGCTGAGTAATTCAAAAATTTTAACCGCAGTTTTCCGATCTAAATTACCTGTAGGCTCATCCGCCATCATTAAAGCTGGTTTTGCCACCAATGCACGTGCAAGCGCGACACGTTGGCGTTCTCCACCAGACAATTCGCCCGGCTTATGCGTTAAACGATGCGATAGCCCAACACGGTTTAATAAATATTCTGCCTGCGCTTTGACGTCTTTATAATTCGTCCCTTCACGTAACATTAAAGGCATTGCAACATTCTCTAAAGCCGAAAATTCAGGCAATAAATGATGAAATTGATAAACAAAACCAAGATGTTGATTACGTAAATACCCTCGTTCAGCTTCTCCCATATGGTCAAAACGCTGACCATTGAGCCAGACTTGCCCTTCTGTTGGTCGATCCAATCCACCTAACACATGCAGCAAGGTACTTTTACCTGAACCACTTGACCCTACAATTGAAATAAACTCACCAGCATGGACTTTTAAAGATAGGCCTTTAATCACTTCAACCGTTGATTTACCATCCGTAAAATGTTTGACCACATTCTTGGCTTCTAATACCACGTTACTCATAACGTAAAGCCTCCGCAGGTTGAATTTTGGCAGCACGTAACGCTGGGTAAATCGTGGCTAAGAAACTTAAAATTAAAGAGAGACTGACAATAACCACCACATCTTGCCATCTTAAATAGGATGGTAAGTAGTTAATGAAATAGGCATCAAATAAATGTAAACCGAGTGTAGTATTCACCCAATCAATAAAACCACTGATTCCTGTCGCCAAAATAATACCCAAAACTGCACCAGCTACAGTACCAATGACCCCAATAACCGTACCCTGTACCATAAAAATCTTAGTAATGGTGGCAGGTGAAGCACCGAGAGTTCGTAAAATCGCAATATCCGCCTTTTTGTCAGTCACCACCATCACCAGTGAAGAAACAATATTAAATGCTGCAACCAATACAATCAGGAACAACAGTAGGCTGACCATTGCCTTTTCCATCTGAATAGCACTGAACAAATTACCATGTGTATACGTCCAGTCTGAAGCGTAATAGTTGCCTGGCAATTCGCGTACAATATCATTGCTTACTTGAGGGGCAGCAAAAATATCATCCAACTTTAAACGAATCCCTTGCGCTCCATCGGGTAAGCGAAGAAGCGTTGAAGCATCATTTAGTGCGATATAACCCATCATGGAGTCAACTTCTGCACCAATACTAAAAATACCAACAATTTTAAACCGCTTAAAGCGTGGCACCACACCTGCTGGTGAAGGCGTCGCTTCTGGCAAAACCAAAGTGACACTATCATTCAAACCTAAGCCCAACGCATCCGTTAACTGCTTGCCTAAAACGATACCAAACTCACCTTTTTTTAATTGATCGATATTACCTTCGACCATGTGGTCTTGAATAATCGAGACTTTTTTCTCGTATTTTGGCTCAATACCTGTCACCATAAGACCAGAAACCTGACCATGGGCAGTGATCATACCCTGCAACTGCGTAAAGGGTGCAACACCTTTAACATGCTCATGCTGTTCAACTTTTTTTGCAAGTTCGGGCCAATCTGTTAAAATTTGTGTTGATGAAACAGTGGCTTGAGGTATCATGCCTAGTACACGGTTTTTCAATTCTCGGTCAAACCCATTCATCACAGATAAAACTGTAATGAGGACAGCCACACCTAATGTGAGACCGATCATTGAAACCAGAGCAATAAAAGAAATAAAGTGGTTGCTACGCCGTGCGCGAGTATATCTTAGCCCGATGTACAGCGAGATTGGTTTAAACATACCATCTAGTCCGAGGTAATACATTATGGAAAATTTACAGCATCAAAGCGCTTCAGCGGAACGTCGCGTTATGTCACGTATCGATGCTGCCTTGAGAATTAATTATCAGATTATTTCTGATGATGTTGCTCTTAATGATCCTTACGATCCAAATTTTGTCTTGCCCCGCTATTTTCTACTACTCGCGGAATTAGATCAATTTGATCTGGCATTAAACTACGAATTAGAACAATTAACTGAAAAAGATCAACAAATTGCTCGAATATTATCCTTATTCAATCAAAAATTAAACCTGATTACAGGGTCTTTATACGATGCAATTGTACAGTCCATGTTACCTGTACCCGAACATGTCAATTTTTCAGAGAGCGGGTTTAGTTTTCATAGTGATCGTGAAATTCAGGAAGGTACTTATATCCATGTTACCTTAAGTCATCCTGAAAACTTCTTTCATATTGCTGCGACTGCGCAAGTGGTATATAGCCGTGATGAAGGGAAAGGGAAATACCGTACAGGTGCATATTTCATTACCCTACATCCGCAAGATCGGGTCAAACTGGCTGAATGTGTCAGCTTTGAACAATCTCCCGACTAGACTCATGGACTATCTGGAGCGCTTTAATTTAAGAGCGAGTTCTTTGCTCGCTTTTAAATCTCGATAAAAATAGATAAATAAACCCAACAATAAAATGCCCGCCCCCACAAAGACCATGAATGACAACATTTCCTGATTCAGTATTGCCCCAATCAACATCGCCAAAATTGGCGTCATGACGGTGGTTAATGAAATTGTGGTCGGTTGTAAGTTTTGTACCAATTTAAAATAACAAAACATTGCAATCAGGGATGCCATGATCACGGTATAGAACAATGCCAACACCGATTTCATTTGTGGCATATGGGTGGGTGCATACTGCCAAATGAAAGGAATCAAACAGGCTGCCACAACACTTGAAATCAGAATCGATCCTGTTGCTTGTGCAATTGGATTAATCGGTGCATTAACTTTTTTAACCCAGAACATCGATAAAGCATAAATAAACACGCTCATTAGCATCAATAGAATGCCAATCGGATGTACATGCTGCTGGCTGCCTGTAAAGCAAATAATCGCTAAACCTGATACTGAAATCGCCATGCCTATCCATTGCAGACGATGTAAATATTGCTGAAAAGCAAAACGACCTATCAACCCCGCCATAATGGGAGCTAGACCAAACATTAAGGCAATCATCCCTGAGGATAAATATTGGGTCGCCATATAGGTAAAAATTTGCGAACCAATAAAACTCGCTGCACCTGCCAGATAACTTTGCAAACTGATGCGATCAAATGGCAGACGAACTTTAAGAATATAAACCAGTCCCAAAGCCAACGGCAATGCAATAAAAAAGCGCAGTACCAAAGCCCACATTAAATGTAAATCAGAAACACTCCATACAATGGCTAAAGGCGTTGTTGCCCAAATAAATACCAATAATGCATAAGTAGACGCCAAATTGGCTTTGGATGGCATAGTCAATTCCACTTAAACGCTGGTTTTGCGTTTTTGCTTTTGAATAGTTTGATCAAGACTGCTCGAAAATTCGCGTTTATCACGTTCTGAAATTGGCGGTGGTCCACCAGTTTGTACGCCAGCCCCGCGCAAGGTGTCCATAAAATCACGTAAATGTAAACGTGCTTTAACATTAGCCGTCGTATAAATTTCACCACGAGGATGAATCGCAATTCCCCCGTTCTCAATCACCTGAGCCGCCAGAGGAATATCTTGTGTCACCACAATGTCATTGGCTTGCATACGCGACACAATTTCTTGATCAGCTGCATCTGCACCACTCATCACTTGTATGGAGTTAATACGTACAGAAGGCGTAATCCCCACATTTTGATTGGCGACAAAGGTCACTTCCAACTGATAGCGATCTGAAGCGCGTAAAATGACTTCACGTAAAATTTTTGGTAATGCATCAGCATCAACCCAAAGTTTAAAAGGCAGCACAGGCATCTACGATATTAAAAAATTCCACTCAGTGTAGCAAAAAGCCAAGCATTACTCTGCTGTTCATTTTAAATATACTTGAAAAGTATAATATTATTAAAAAAGCAAATGAAAACAACTCATTTATTTAAAATCAGGATGATCACAAATATACAACACGCTTTCCCGTCTCAATCCAGATTCATCACTTAGTTTATATTTTTATCCTTATTTTCATTCAGATAGACTTGAAATCTTCAAATCACCCTCGATTAATAGATTAAAGCCACTGAACATTCAAAATTGTGCTTATGAAAAATCAAAACAGACCAGAAATGATCAGCATCGAAGATCAAAACTTCGGTAGCCATGTAGAGCATTGGAATCTGCTGACAGAAAATCCAACCACTGAAGTTCCCAAATGGTTAGGTCTGGCACTTGATGCACCCATTATGCCGATGGGACTTTGCCGTGAAGAATGTGATATGGATGCATCTGTATGGCTCATTCAAGGTCCGAGCAAAGAAAAAGTACAACTATGCCAAGTCATTGCAGTGGAAAACAACAAACCTAAAGCGGTGAAGACTGCTTTTCCAAGTTTTGAAAGCCCCTACAAAGTCAAAGCCTCAATTGAGCGGATTATTACGTGTAAATCCAATACTCAAGCCGTACTGCGTTTAAATTTAGGCGACAACAGCATTGTCTATGCCTTTGATAGCCTCTATAGCGTAAATCATGATCAATACCAAAAAGATCAAACCTATTTGGTTCAATTAAATGCATGGGCCTATGAATTAGAAGCAGTTTCTGAGCATGAGCAACTGGTAGTAGATGATCCCGCTTCAATTAAACATCACCGTGCCTTGAACGATATTCTGGCTGCCAATGAAGGCATTGCACCTGCTAACCTACAAGAACAAATCGATGCTTGGGAACCTAAGTGTGAGGATGATAAAGCACCTGTCACAGTCGATTTCTCCAAAATGGTTGCTTATTTGTATGGCGAAAAAATGGGGCAAGAAGATGAGGCTTGGTTCCAAGGAAATATTGTTGGCAAAACCAGCCTAGAATTTATGGGGCAAGAATATACGCTCTACGATGTCACACTCATTCATGATGAAAATCAAGAAGCCACGCTGATTCGTATTGCGACCAAAGATGATCAATATAAACATTTTAATATTGGTCAATACATTCGTGGCAATATTTGGGTTCAAGTGAGTATTCACTCAAAAAATTAGTTTTTTCATTAACATAGCGTTAAAAGAACGGAATACAGATCATGATTGCTCAATGATGATCTGTATTCCGTTATTTCGTATTTATTCTCATCAAAAACATAGTCTCATATTTCTACTGATATTTTATCCACATTTTTTATTTTAAGATTCTTTTTTAAATTCAAATAAAGCAGGGTTATCCATAGTTTTAAATTTATTTACCCATTCATTCAAATATAATGAAAAAGATAAATAAAAACATATAGTTGTTATAATATTAATTAAATAAATGATTTATCTATTATGGATGATTTATTTAAATTAAAAATAGAACTGATTTGCGAATTAACGCCAATTAGTACTTTATTTAGTCAATTTTTTGTGCTTATAATATGAACAAGCAATAGGATTTAACGATAATATAGATCGGAACGAAATATCTATGAAAATCGTACAAGAAGAAAATTTACAGCGCGTTGAAACACAACTTGAACAACGCTACCCACTTGATATGATGTCATGCATTTTTTTTATTTTTGGCATGATGTCATCGGCTTATATTTTGCACCATTTTATTCTTTAATTTTACGCTTAAAATAAAAAACCCATCTTATTCAGATGGGTTTTTGCATATTGGGATTAACCATTACGTTTTGCGAAGTCATCCATAAAGTTCACCAATGCTTGTACCCCTTCTAAAGGAACAGCATTATAAATACTTGCACGCATGCCTCCGACTGAGCGGTGACCTGCCAAATTCAATAAGTGGTTTTCTTCAGCTTCTTTCAGGAATAACTTTTCTAGGTCAGGGTTGGCCAAAGTAAATGGTACATTCATGATTGAACGGTTAGCTTCTACAATTGGATTTGCATAGAAGTCACTCGCATCAATATAACCATAAAGTAATTGGGCTTTTTGTAGGTTCACTTGGTGCATGGCATCTACACCACCATTTTCAAGTAACCATTCAAACACTAAACCAGACAAATACCATGCATACGTTGATGGGGTGTTCACCATAGAATCGTTTTTAGCTTGCGCTGAGTATTTTAGCAAACTTGGGATTTCTGGTTTTGCCTGATCCAGTAAATCGTCACGAATAATAACCAGTGTTAAACCTGCTGGACCAATATTTTTTTGCGCACCTGCATAAATCAACCCGAATTTAGATACATCTAACGGTGCAGATAATATGCTTGATGAAAAATCAGAAACCAATGGTTTATCTGTTTCTGGAATGCCCGCAAATTGTAAACCGCCAATCGTTTCATTGTCTGCATAATGCACATAAGCAGCATCGGCTGATAAATTCCATTGACTTTGTGGCGTGATTGCAAGTTTGCCGTCAATTTTTGTTCCTGCTTCTACAACATGAATATCGCCATAACGCTGCGCTTCTTGCAATGCTTTTTCAGACCAAATACCTGTATGGATATAGTCAGCTTTATTATTTTTACCTAACAGGTTTAAAGGAATGGCAGAAAACTGTAATGATGCCCCACCCTGTAAAAACAAAACTTTGTAATTTTCAGGAATACTCATGAGCTTACGTAAGTCAGCTTCTGCTTTTTCTGCAACCTCAACATAGTCTTTGCTACGGTGGCTCATTTCCATAATGGACAATCCCTTGCCGTGCCAATCCAACATCTCTTGTTGAGCTTTTTCTAAAACGGCAGTAGGTAATGCAGCAGGACCAGCACAGAAATTGTACGCGCGCATGATTTTTCCTTTCAGAGGTGAAACACAATAAAATGATGGCATTTAATCATATCTGGCTCTGGCTTGCAGTAATTTATCCTGAAAATATTTCAATGCAATCGGGTATTTAAAGTCAAAACATCAATAAAGATCAGTTCTTTTTTTAGGTTGAATGGCTTTAATTAAAGATTCACCAGCCACTAAGTAGCTGACTATACGCACAATTAATGCTGGAATTACCATAATTGCATGAATCAAGATTGCTACCATTAAATAACAGCCAAACTCTACATAACGCCATACCTGAATTTTTTTCTTTTTAGGCCCAGCAAGATGTCCTGCTTTTAAATCCTTCAATAATGTTTCACTATGTACATCAATCCAATGACGTGTAGATTGAGCATACAAATTTTGGCTAAACACTCCACGCTGAAATGCCAACCACATTTGTTGTGGTTTTAAGAAAAAACCCGTCGAAAGTGCTATTAAATTCATGATGCCAAGTATGGGATGATTCAACATAGAACCCGTTCCCAACTCCCAAGCACTGACCTCTCCCTCACCAATTCTACCCACGCTGTAACCTGTTAAAATATGGTGTAAGTCATGATATTTGAGATATTTATGTCTTACTGCAATATTCGGAAGCGGTACCAGCAAGCAACCATTATAAACATGAACAGTACAAGGCTCTTGTTCAGCTTGGATCGGGGCAAAACCATTGTTTTGATAAAATAAATCTAACGCTTGATGAATACTCATCTGCTCTAATTGTATTGATGTCAGCACTTGTAAATTGGGAACATATTCAGTCATTCGTATTTTTTCTATGTAATTTTTTAAAAGTTTAAATTTATCGTATTATATATTTACAGAAAAATGAGTCTAGCCTGAGCAGCACTCAAAATGTAAACGCGCGCGTTTACACCAATAAAATAAAGATCTGTATAATTCATTACAACGACAATGCGAGTTTGATTAATGCCACAGCGTTTTCAATTAAAATTAAGAAAATTAACGCTTAGGATGAATCCCGTTTTTCCTGGTTTTATTTGCTTCTGCGCGAGTGCGTTATTTCTTCATCCAAGTTATGCAAAATCGATCAGCTATATAGAGGCTGAACAAAGCATCCTGACTCAATCCTATAGCACTCAAGCTGCTCAAGCCTTACAACAATCCGCACAACTGCAAGCCGAAGCAGTGAAAGGCCTCGGACTCCCGCGTATTGATTTAAATGTTCGTGCTTATGCCTTTCATAATGAAGTGGATGTGCCTCTCAATTCCTTAAAAAACAATTTAGATAATACCCTTACTCAGGGCGTGAATAATCAAATTGATCAATGGCAAAATAATAGTGGCATACCCAGCGGAATTACAGACACTCTAAAAGATGGTGTCGGCAACGTCATTGATCGTGGCGTTGGATTAATTCCCAATGAAGCGACTGTGAATTTGGATGATCAAGTTATACGCCCGACTGTTTCAGTATTTATGCCTTTATATACTGGTGGACTAACCACTAGCGCCAAACAAATGGCACAAATTCAGTCCGAACGCAGTGTCATCAATAATAAACAGCAACAAGACCTTCAGCGTTTCGAAATTATTCAGGCTTATTTTAACTCGCAACTACAAACACAATTATTAGCGGCAAGCCGCTTTAATGCTCAAGCGATGCAAACCCATTATCGAAATGCGCTGAAATTAGAACAACAAGGCTTTATTAGCAAAGGGCAACGCATGCAATTTGAAGTTGCTAAAAACAATGCTGAACGGTTAACACAAAATGCCCAAGCCAACCTACAAGCCAGCTTGTTTCAATTGAATAACCTCCTGCAAAGCAGTGAAATAACAGGATTAAGCACACCTCTTTTTGTCAATACAACCCAGAACCATTCTATTCATCAATTATTAACGAGTTATCCCGAACAATCCTCTCTGGTTCAAAAACTGCAAAAAGATACCGAACTTGCTGGGGTAAAAGTGAAAGCAGAATCGGCAGCCAAAAAGCCGACTGTATTTGCATTTGGTGAATACAGCTTAGATGAACATCAAAATTGGATTGTTGGTGTTGCGGCTCAGTACAATTTATTTTCGGGCATCGACAAACAAAAAAATATACAAGCTGCTGAATTACAAAGATATGCTTTACAGCTCACCACTGAACGTACCAAGCAAGAAATAGAAAATATGATTTATAAATCATATAGCGAGCTTGAAACTGCACAACAAAGCCATGTTCTACTGCAACAAAACATGTTAGCCGCACAAGAAAATTTACGCATTCAAACACTTTCTTTCAAAGAAGATATGGGTACAGCCACACAGGTCATTGATGCTCAAAATGCCATGACCGCTCTTAAATCTGAAATGGCACTGAATGCTTATAAATATGTCATGTCACTAGCCACTTTACTACAAAGCCATGGTTCGATTGCTGAGTTTCAAAGCTACGTAAATCAAAAAAATACGCAATTTATTCGTTAACTTTAATGGGGAAACCACATGCATCAAGATCAATCGACACCTGATCAAGAACCTAATGCGTCCTCATTGGAGGAAAAAAATACAGGGAAATCTGAAACTGATGTATCAGAGCAACTGACTGAAAGTAACACTGGGACAGAAAATTCAGTAGATGACGCAAATGATGTCTCTGAAAAAGCAACTGATCCGACCTCTAAAACCAAACTTCTAAAAAGCATGGGTATTATCCTAGCCATCTTACTGCTTGGATTAATTGCATTTGGTTTATGGAAAAGCTACCAACCCAAGATGGTTGAAATACAAGGCCGGGTTGAAGCGGAAACTCTGCATATCAGTACCAAAATACCAAGCCGAATTGAAGAACTCTATGTACATGATGGTCAAAAAGTTCAAAAAAATCAGCCACTCGTACGTTTATATAGCCCAGAAATTGATGCTAAAAAGCAGCAAACACTAGCAAGTTTGCAATCTGCACTGGCTCTGCAATCGACAGCTGATCGTGGTTCGCAACAAGAAAATATCGACACCCTGTTTGCCAACTGGCAAGCCATGAAAGCTCAACAAAACTTGGCTCAAACAACCTATCAACGTGGGGCGAAACTCTTTCAAGAAGGTGTTATTTCACGTCAGCGTCGTGATGAAATGCAGGCTGCTGCGCAATCTGCTGCTCAGTTGACTGAAGCTACCTACCAACAATATGCTCGAGCAAAACGTGGTAGTACAACCGAACAAAAATCCACAGCCGATGCACAGGTTGAAATTGCCAAAGCTGCTGTTGCAGAAGCCAATGCACTAGATGCCGAAACAAAATTATTTTCCCCTGTAAATGGTACGATTTCCAAAACCTACGGCAAAGTCTCTGAATTAGTCGCGATTGGCGTGCCAGTCATGAGTATTATTTTAGATGATGAGCTGTGGGTGAGTTTAAATGTCCGAGAAGATCAATATGCTCAGGTTTATCAAGCCAAAACTTTAGAAGGATTTATTCCCGCTTTAAATAAAACAGCACAATTTAAAATTGAGAATATTGATGCAGAGGGCGAGTTTGCGACCATCAAAACAACGCGACAAACTGGGGGCTACGACATACGTAGCTTTAAGCTCCATTTAACACCAAGTACGCCCATTCCTGATCTCAAAGTCGGCATGAGTGTACTATTTAAAGTCAAAGAGCAATCCTGATGTGGGCTGGTCTCTGGCGTGAACTCCGCTATTTAGCCACACATAAATGGGACTTGTGTTTAGTTACACTCGCTCCTCTATGTGTGATTGTGCTATTTAGCTGTATGTTTGCGCAGGGAAAGCCTGAACATTTACCGATTGCGATTATTGATCAAGACCAGAGTAATCTGAGTCGAAATATCGAAAAATATTTATCCAGCAATCCAAGCTTGGCTATTTATACAGTAACGCCCGACTCCAATGAAGCTGAACACCTACTGAATGAAACAAAAATTTGGGGCTACGTACTGATTCCAGAAGGTGCTGAACAACGACTGGTTCAAGCCAAGGATGCTGAAATTGCTCTTGCATTTAATCAAAGTTACTTCAGTGTTGGAAATACCATTTCTTCTGCCATGCTCAGCAGTACTGTGCAGGCCATGGCAAATTACATGGGACAAAATTATTTAGAAAATAATATTCCCTATTTAGACCTCCCTACCCCCAATGTGAAAATCTCGCCACTCTATAATCCGAGTCTCAGTTACGAATTTTATTTAGAACCTTTCGTCATTCCTGCTGTTCTGCATTTATTACTCTGTTGTTGTGTGGCCTTTTCTGTAGGTCAGGAATTTCAATTTAAGTCTGCAAAAAACTGGCTGAAATCTTCAACAATATGGACTGCGTTACTCAGTAAAGTTCTTGTTTATGTTTTTATTTTCAGTATTTGGACATGGTTGTGGATGTTCTGGCTTATAGAAATTCGAGGATGGTTTGTGGCTGGTCAACTCTGGCTGTTGCTTTTAGCCCAGTTTTTATTTTATTTCGCCTACGCTTTAATGAGTGCAACTGTAGTATTAGCGACCCACAATTTAGCCAAAACTTTTGGCTTTATTGCGGTATATGGCGGTTCATCCTTAAGTTTTGCAGGTGTGACACTCCCCTTAAATAATGCCCCTGCATTTACTAAATTTTGGGCCAATATTATTCCGTATACCCCTTATGCCAAGCTACAAACTGAACAATGGGTTGTTGGTAGTCCTATACAACTTTCATTCATTCCTTTAGCAATTCTAGTTTTTTATTGTCTCTTCTATTGGACAACTTCTTTCCTGTTATTAAAAAAACATCGTGTAGAGGTGCGGGAATGAAACAAAAATTGAAGTCATTTATTTTTTACTTTGTAAAAACATTCAAAGATATTGCAAAGAATAGCTCCATTCTCACGACGATGGTGCTTTCTATCTTCTTCTATAGTTTTTTCTATCCCACCGCTTATAAGGCACAACATGCTGAATCATTACCCATCATTATTGTGGATGAAGAACAAAGCACGTTAACTGCCAGTATCATTAATGCAGCAAGCAACAGTCCTAATATTCAGGTTCGTGCGGTAACAGGAAATTTTGCCGAAGCAGAGACGTGGGTTAAGCAACAACGTGCAGATGGCATTCTGCTATTACCAGATAATTTGTCTAATAGTATTCATCGCGGTGAAGTCGGAGGTGTTGGGTTATATTTAAGTGCTGCCTATTTTTTAAGAACCAAACAAATTGGTTTGGGATTGGCAACAGCCATTGAAAATACCCTAGCAGAACGTGCAGAAAAGTTTGGACAGATTTCACATTTTTCTCCCACCCTTTCAGTTCATCAAATTCCATTATTTAATACACTTTCAGGCTATGGCAGTTATATTTTTCCAGCGATTGCCCCGTTAATTATTCATCAAACCATTGTCTTGGGCTTGTGTATGCTGATCGCAGGTTATCGCAACTCAAATTGGCGGAGCAAAACAACTGAGTTTTGGGGAATCTTTGCCGCTGCGCTAAGTATTGGTTGTTTGGGCTGCTTTTATTTATTTGGCTTTACCTTCTGGCTTTATGACTACCCACGTGGCGGAAATTTTTGGGGCATGCTGATTGCTGTCCCAATTTTTATAAGCAGTGTGATTGGGCTGAGTCTTGTCTTGGCTTCTTATCTAGATCTTCCCGAACGTGCAGGTCATCTCATTGTTTTCACCTCCATTCCACTTTTTTTACTTTCGGGTACAGCATGGCCACATGCTGCTATGCCACTTTGGATGCAATACTTAGGCTCAGTTCTCCCATCCACTCAAGGTATTCAAATGTTTATTCAATTGAATCAGATGGGTGTACCTACGCAAATGGTTATACCTAAGCTGATTTATCTGAGCGTTTTTGCTGGTGTCTGTTTAAGCTGGGCATATTATCGTTTATGTAACACACGTAACTAGTCACTTATTCATCATTTTTATCGCATAAAAAAATTAATTATTAAAACACAATTGAATTACCAAATAAAACAGCCTAAATAACAATCAAACAACAATAATAAATTAAAAAAAGATCGCTCATTCTTCATAATAACTTCACAATAGCCACCTTCGATCTGCCAGCATTCTTCTTTTTTTCATGCCACCGCATCTTGATGCAGCATAAGAGTTCTTGCAGATATTTTTTTGCCCCTAATTTTTTTTCTGAGCTGAGTATGAAAAAAATTAAGATAAGCCTTGCATGGCAAATTGTAATTGCACTCATTTTAGGTGTACTTTTAGGCTCTTTTCTGCACTATTCTCCTGAATATCGTGATGCCTTTGTAACTAATTTATTGAGTCCACTGGGTTCAATATTTATTAGCCTCATCAAAATGATTGTAATCCCACTTGTGGTTTCAATGCTGATTCTCGGCATTGCAAATACAAGTCATGGTACCAATGTTGGTCGACTAGGTTTCAAAACTATTCTATATTTTGAAATCATTACAACCATTGCCATTATTGTTGGCTTGGTTGCGGCAAATGTATTCCAGCCAGGTGCTGGTATTGATATGTCGACGCTAACTCAAGTTGATATTTCTAAATATCAAGAAACCAGTCATGAAGTTAGCCAACATTCACATGGTTTAGTTCAAACCATCTTGTCTCTAATTCCACCGAACATCTTTGCTGCATTAACTAGCGGTCAAATGCTACCGATTATTTTCTTCTCGGTATTGTTTGGTATTGGTTTAGGTTCATTATCTAAAGAAACTAAACAACCGCTGATTCAGGTATTGCATGGTGTTTCTGAGACAATGTTCAAAGTTACACACATGATCATGAAGTTTGCACCTCTAGGTGTATTCGGCTTAATCGCTGCGACCGTTGCTAACTTTGGTTTTAGTTCGTTACTTCCATTGGTAAAACTTGCAGTATTGGTTTATGCAGCTATTTTCTTCTTCACTTTTATTGTATTAGGACTTGTTGCCAAAATTTGCGGATTCAGCATTTGGACCATTATCAAAATCTTAAAAGATGAATTGATTTTAGCTTACTCAACTGCCAGTTCAGAAACCGTTCTTCCACGTATTATGGAAAAAATGGAAGCGTATGGCGCGCCAAAAACAATTACTAGTTTTGTCATTCCAATTGGCTATTCGTTCAATTTGGATGGTTCAACACTGTATCAAAGTATTGCCGCAATTTTCATTGCTCAGCTCTATGGCATTGACTTAAGCTTGGGTCAGCAAGTCATTTTAGTACTTACTTTAATGATTACCTCTAAAGGCATTGCAGGTGTACCTGGTGTTTCTTTCGTGGTGCTATTGGCGACTTTAGGCAGTGTTGGGATTCCACTTGAAGGTCTGGCATTTATTGCCGGTATTGACCGTATTTTAGATATGGCACGTACTGCGTTGAATGTCGTTGGTAACGCATTAGCTGTTCTTGTGATCAGTAAATGGGAAGGCCAATTTGATACGGAAAAGCAAAAGAACTACAATGTACAACTGAATGATACTTTGTAATTACTAATGCAATTAAAAAGGACGCTAAGGCGTCCTTTTTTATTTAACATCGCTTTTGATTATTCAATTTTCTCGCCAAATACGGACACGCTAATGTCTCGAATTTTGCTACTGCCATTGGGTTTATCAAAACTCACGTCATACTGTACTAAGTTTTTATCATAGGCATATTCATAGGTCACAGTATATTTACTTGGCTGATTGCTTTCATTCAGCAATTTCTTTGACACGATTTTCTTGGTTTTATAATTTTCTTGAGGTAAACCGCGTGCAAATTTTTGCATGTTTTTCTGATCACCTTGATAACGTGCTTGCAGCTCAGGTTCAAAATGCGTCATCAATTGGTCAAAATTCTGCGCACGTAAATTATCATACGCCTCTTGAGCAGCCTGTACCTGCTGTGGACTAGGATCTGGAATATTGGCCTGCTGTCCCAGTTTGTCGCATCCACTGAACACCAATACCGATGCTAAAATCGCATACTTCATCTTCATCATTCTTTTCCCATTATTTATGCAACAAATCATATAGAAAAAGGACGCCTAAGCGTCCTTTTTGTTTAGATCATGACTTATTCTTCTTCAGATTCATTCAAATCTGATTCGTTTTCAGTTTCATCTACAATCATTTCATCATCAACCAACTTTTCATTAGCCACTGCTGATTCTACAGTCTCGATTTCATCTTCTTCTACAGCATCAATCGCTTCTACACCCACCAATGTTTCATCTTCACCTAAACGGATCAAACGAACACCTTGTGCATTACGGCCTGTTTGTGCAACTTCTGAAGCGCGAGTACGAACCAAAGTACCACCGTCTGAAATCAGCATCAGTTCTTTGGTTTCATCAATCGCAACAGCACCGACCAATTCGCCATTACGCTCTGAAGTCTTAATGGCGATCACACCTTTCCCACCACGTTTTTTGGTTGGGAAATCATCGACTGGTGTACGTTTACCATAACCATTAGCAGAAGCACAGAGCACTTCGCCTGTTTCAGGAACGACCACCAAAGACACGATACGGCTAATGAAGTTTGAATCTGCATCATCATCATCCGATTCAACTTCTTCTGACTCATCTGCTTGAGCCGAACCAATAGTGACACGCATACCACGTACACCTTTGGCAGAACGACCCATCGCGCGTACATCAGTTTCAGCAAAACGAATTGCTTTACCTTCATTTGAGAACAACATAATTTGCTGTTCGCCATCAGTAATTGCAACACCAATCAAGGTATCTTCTTCGTTCAGCTCAATTGCACGTAAACCATTTGAACGTACATTACTGAATTGTTCCAACTCTACACGTTTCACGGTGCCTGAAGCAGTTGCCATAAATACAAAGAAGTTTTTACGTAACTTTTCAGTCAATTCTGCAAATTCAGCAACAATTTCATCATCAAGATCTGTTGTAGAAAGCTCTACACCCAACTCTTTTAATTGTTTACGTAATGCATCTGATAATTCATCTGCATCTTCAGCCAATCCATCAAATGATGCTTTTAAGGCTTCATAATGTGCTTCGATAATGCTGTTTTCACGTAGTTTCACTACATTGGCACGAACAAAAGCTTTAAAGTCGGCTAAACGATCTTTAAATTTCTTTGGCGCATCAATCACAGGCAAAATTGCAGTAATCGTTTCATCTGCCTCTAACGGCAGTAAGTTCACCATTGGGCGACCTTTTGCACCGCGAGAAGCTTGTGGCACTTCAAACACTTTCAGACGATACACTTTACCGACGTTAGTAAAGCATAAAACAGTCGCATGGTTTGAGGTTACAATCAGATGCTGAATGTAATCATCTTCTTTCATCGATGTTGCAGATTTACCACGTCCACCACGACGTTGCGCAGCATAATCAGACAACGGTTGAGTTTTTGCATAACCTGTTTTGGAAACAGTTAATACGACTTGTTCTTCTGGAATTAAATCTTCACGAGAGAAGTCAATACGCGATTCTACAATTGCCGTACGACGAGCATCGCCATATTGCTGAAGAACCAAAGCCAACTCTTCTTTAATCACAGCCATCAACAAATTAAAATCGTTCAAAATTGCAGTGAGTTCAGCAATTTGTCCCAAAATTTCTGTGTATTCAGCATGAAGTTTGTCTTGCTCTAAACCTGTTAAACGGTGCAAGCGTAGCTCTAAAATCGCACCGACCTGGGTAGGAGACAAACGATACATATCGCCATCTAAACCAAATGGACGGTTTGGATCTTCACCTTCAATCACTTCAGGACGAACAGAAACCGAACCTGCTTTTTCTAGGAGTGCAACCACACCACCCGCTGACCATTCACCTGCTTGTAAACGCTCACGTGCTTCGGCTGGGTTAGCAGAAGTCTTAATCGTTTCGATGATGGCATCGATATTCGCCAAGGCAACTGTCAAGCCTTCTAAGATATGACCACGTTCACGCGCTTTGCGTAATTCGAACATAGTGCGGCGGGTCACGACTTCTTGACGATGACGAATAAATGCCGCAATGATATCTTTAAGATTCATTAATTTTGGCTGTCCGTTGTCCAGACACACCATGTTAATGCTGAAAGAGTTTTCGAGTTGCGTATTCAAGAATAAGTTGTTGACCACAACTTCAGCATTCTCACCACGTTTTAGATCAATGGCGATACGCATCCCGTCTTTATCAGATTCGTCGCGTAGTTCTGAAATACCTTCGAGTTTCTTCTCTTTTACCAACTCAGCAATACGCTCGATGGTTTTCGCTTTGTTGACTTGATATGGAATTTCAGTGAAGACAATCGTGGTACGACCTGTTTTTTGATCTTCCTCAAAGTGGTATTTACCACGGATATGCAAACGACCTTTACCTGTACGGTAAGCATCGACAATACCCGATTTACCATAAATAATGCCGCCAGTCGGAAAATCTGGACCCGAAATATGCTGCATTAAACCTTCGATACTGATATTTGGGTTTTCAGCATAAGCCAAACATGCATTCACGACTTCCGTCATGTTATGTGGCGCCATATTGGTCGCCATACCTACTGCAATACCAGTCGTACCGTTAATCAACAAATTCGGAATACGCGTTGGCATCACTTGTGGGATACGTTCTGAACCGTCGTAGTTGTCTTCCCAGTCTACGGTATCTTTTTCGAGATCCGCCAAAATTTCATGGGTAAGCTTTTGCATACGCACTTCGGTATAACGCATTGCTGCTGCACTATCACCATCGACAGAACCGAAGTTACCTTGACCATCTACAAGCATATAACGCAAACTAAAATCTTGCGCCATACGAACAATAGTTTCATAAACAGCAGAATCACCATGCGGGTGATATTTACCGATTACGTCACCGACAACACGGGCAGACTTTTTGTATGCTTTGTTGTAGTCATTACCCAATTCGTGCATTGCAAAAAGCACACGACGATGAACAGGTTTTAGACCATCTCGTACATCAGGTAAAGCGCGTGATACAATCACGCTCATTGCATAATCCAAATACGAGTGCTTGAGTTCATCCTCAATGGCAATCGGTCTAATTTCCGATACGCTCATGCATACTCCTTGTTATACAAGCAGGAATTCTGCCCGCATTTATATCTTAAATCTTGCAAAAATTTAACTCAGGAAATTGAGCTAAAAAACTAAAATACAGCCGTAAATTTTAGCATATTTTATCCCTTTTAGGTGCGTATTTAGCTGAGTTAATTTCGTTTGTTTTCCTTTGTTTATCGTTGTTTTTTTATACTATTTTTTGATCTGAATTAAGTTGAAAAATAAGCTATTTCACAATGCTGCTATTTAGATTGTATGTAATACTTTAAATTCTTGTTTTATTTATAGTATTGGTAAATTGATTTAATATTTTTAATATTTCTAATGACTTTCGCACTTTACAGCCTTTCTAAACTCTATTTTGCCTCACAGGTTATCTTCTATTCAGCCCTGATGAGATAAGTCCTAAGCGCAAAAAACGCCCAAGTTCATAACAACTTAAGCATGACTTAAATTGTTTGCACAAGAGCGTTTTTTCGAACAATCGTTCAGAAATTAGATTTTAGATACTAATTCAGGAACAACAGTATTCAAGTCACCCACCAACCAGTAGTCAGCAACTGCATTAATTGGCGCTTCTTCGTCTTTGTTGATCGCAACGATCACTTTAGAGTCTTTCATACCCGCCAAGTGCTGAATCGCACCAGAAATACCTACAGCGATGTAAAGGTCAGGTGCAACGATTTTACCTGTTTGACCGACTTGCATGTCGTTTGGAACGAAGCCAGCATCAACCGCAGCACGTGAAGCACCTTGTGCAGCACCAAGCTTGTCCGCTAATGGGTCAAGTACTTTATGGTAGTTCTCACCAGAACCTACACCACGACCACCAGAAACCACGATGCGTGCAGCTGTGAGTTCTGGACGTTCAGATTTCACGATCTCTTCAGATACAAACTTAGAGATCCCTGCATCTTTTGCTTCGCTTACAGCTTCAACCGCAGCAGAACCGCCTGTGTTAGCAACAGGATCAA
>NZ_SJOF01000005.1 GCF_004331255.1 Acinetobacter sp. ANC 4173
TTTCCTTTGTTGTTAGGACTGGACTTAGTTCTAAGCACGCTTGTCGAAACACTTGTTTTAAATCTTTATCACTTCACAGTACTTAAGTGATTTAACTTACATAACTTGCTTAAATGATGTCAATCTTGAATTCTGTGTCAGGAATTTGTCTACTTATACCTGTTGCTGTAGCAGGAAGAGTCCTATCTTTGCTGTGCTCTGTGATGTCTAATTCTCGAATCTTGTATGCGACATAATCAATTGTGGCATATAGGCTGCTAAGCAGATCAGTAACATCCATCTATCTTGTTATAATTTCCTTGTCAGGAATTTGTCCACTTATTTCCTTTGTTGTTAGGACTGGACTCAGTTCTAAGCACGCTTGTCGAAACACTTGTTTTAAATCTTTATCACTTCACAGTACTTAAGTGATTTAACTTACATAACTTGCTTAAATGATGTCAATCTTGAATTCTGTGTCAGGAATTTGTCTACTTATACCTGTTGCTGTATCAGGAAGAGTCCTATCTTTGCTGTGCTCTGTGATGTCTAATTCTCGAATCTTGTATGCGACATAATCAATTGTGGTCTATAGGCTGTTAAGCAGATCAGTAACATCCAGCTATCTTGTTGTAATTTCCTTGTCAGGAATTTGTCCACTTATTTCCTTTGTTGTTAGGACTGGACTCAGTTCTAAGCACGCTTGTCGAAACACTTGTTTTAAATCTTTATCACTTCACAGCACTTAAGTGATGTAACTTACTTAACTTAAGTATCTTATTAAAATGATGTCAGTTATGAATGCCGATGTTAGGAATTTGTCCACTTATATTTACTGTAAGGATAATGCGTTTATCTCGCTTAAGTTGTGTAACTTACTTAACTTTTTTAAATGATATAAATCTGGAATTCTGTGTCAGGATTTTGTCTACTTATACCTGTTGCTGAAGCAGGAAGAGTCCTATCTTTGCTGTGCTCTGTGATGTCTAATTCTCGAATCTTGTATGCGGCATAATCAATTGTGGTCTATAGGCTGTTAAGCAGATCAGTAACATCCAGCTATCTTGTTGTAATTTCCTTGTCAGGAATTTGTCCACTTATATTTACTGTAAGGGTAATACGTTCATATTACTTAAGTGATGTAACTTACTCAACTTAAGTATCTTATTAAAATGATGTCAGTCGTGAATGCTGATGTCAGGAATTTGTCCACTTATTTCCTTTGTTGCTATGACTAGACCCCGTACTCAGCTCTAAGCATGCTTGTCCTAACACTTGTTTTAAATCTTTATCACTTCACAGTACTTAAGTGATGTAACTTATATAACTTAGGTATCTTATTAAAATGATGTCGGTCGTGAATGCCGATGTAAGGAATTTGTCCACTTATATTTACTGTAAGGGTAATACGTTTATATTACTTAAGTGATGTAACTTACTAAACTTAAGTATCTTATTAAAATGATGTAAGTTATGAATACCGATGTCAGGAATTTGTCCACTTATTTCCTTTGTTGTTAGAACTGGACTCAGTTCTCAGCATGCTTGTCGTAACACCTGTTTTAAATCTTTATCACGTCATAGTACTTAAGTGATGCAACTTACTTAACTTAAGTATCTTATTAAAATGATGTCAGTCGTGAATGCTCATGTCAGGAATTTGTCCACTTATTTCCTTTGTTGCTATGACTAGACCCCGTACTCAGCTCTAAGCATGCTTGTCCTAACACTTGTTTTAAATCTTTATCACTTCACAGTACTTAAGTGATGTAACTTATATAACTTAGGTATCTTATTAAAATGATGTCGGTCGTGAATGCCGATGTAAGGAATTTGTCCACTTATATTTACTGTAAGGGTAATGCGTTTATCTCGCTTAAGTGATGTAACTTACATAACTTGCTTAAATGATGTCAATCTGGAATTCTGTGTCAGGAATTTGTCTACTTATACCTGTTGCTGAAGCAGGAAGAGTCCTATCCTTGCTGTACTCTGTGATGTCTAATTCTTGAATTTTGTATGCGGCATAATCAATTGTGGCCTATAGGCTGCTAAGCAGATCAGTAACATCCATCTTTGGGCAACGGTAAATTAAAAAGATTGGACGGAATCAGACAGTCTTCAACGTAACGTACAATTCGTGATGCTGTTGGCTCTGAAACTCCATGGTTCGTAGCAACGTGAAATAAAGTTCGGGATTCAGCCAATAGCTCAGACAAAGCAGAATCTGATCCTTCAAGCTTAACATGGGTGGTCTGCCTTTAGCAGGGACATGCATTTTAATTGCTCAACAATTCAATAGAAGGTAGACCATGCGATGCCCGTATATCGCTTAAACTATGTTTCAGAAAGCTTCTTTGAAGCCATATATGTCATCCGTAGAATATGTACGAATGCTAAAAAATGGGGGAAATATTGATTAAAAAGATGATCACTTTTTGAGTTATGGCAGAGATCTATTATTGCAAGAACATGGCGTTGAACGTCAAATGCTAATCATGAAATTATTAAAATGCTTAAGTAGGGGAGGGCGTGCAATTAAGCTTGAAGTGATTATCAAGTAAAATATCACTTCTTGTATTTAGCAACATAACCAACCTCTAACAAAGAAGAAAAATACTTTCTTACATTTTGAGTATCCAGAAGTTCACTTGCTATACGCTCATGAAAGTCTTCTTGGGTCTCTCCAACATAAGCAAACTCATTACCAAATTTTGGATTGTTGGTGATATCACATAGTTTCTTAGCAAAAAATAAACATTGTTTAGCAGTCAGTTTATAAGTTGGTTCTAAAGGAATACTACTCGTCTCTTTATCCTGTTCTTTTTCGTCAAACATGAAGTGTAATTCTGAAATATTTCTTCCCTCCTTTTTTTGTATATATGAAACAGTAATATCTGTAAATTTGTTAATTTGATTTATAGCAACTGTGAGAACTCTTTTCTTAAAGTCGCCCATCTTTTTATATTCGTCTTCTAACAATCCTAATTTTGATCTGAGATCATCAATTGAAATATATAACTTACCAGTTGATCTCCAACGTATGAGCAATTCATATAACCGAATAGCATAAACGCTCGTCAGTGGTGATATTTGCTTAAGTTCATATCTTGTGAACTTTTCTTCAAGCTTGACAAAGAGAGGGATAATGTCTGGAGCAAAAATTAGTTGTACACAGCCTTCTTCCTTAACATATCCAACTTTTGAAACCCATCTACTTTTGTATACCCCTATTTTTCCAGTTACAGGATCTATTGCCTTATAATTCAAATGTCTTTCAAAAAGATTATCACATGCTGATTGCAAAGCCTCATAGGAGGCTTGACGTCCTAAATTAAATTGCTTCATGTATTCAGAAGCATGGATCGTAAGTATTGTGTCGGAAGTAAGCTCTTTCTCAATTTCTCGAGCAGCTATGATTGCAATTAATATCAGTCTTTGCTCAGATAGATTTAGTGAATAAGATGCTTCAACCAAATTATTATCTTTGTATACGATGTTACTCATAGGGAGAAAAATTCAGAAAAGTATTATTAAGAGATATATTGACAATACTACTTAACGTCCATAAATGAAAGTATTTTAATAAAAAGAATTTGTCCATTTATACACAGAATTTGTCAACTTAGAAACAGGAATCTGTCAACTTATTGGTAGGAATCTGTCAACTTAGAAACAGGAATCAGTCAACTTATTGGTAGGAATCTGTCAACATATATCCTCTGTAATCCATACATAACAAGGCTTCTAGCTAAGATATAAATAATAAATATATATAAATATATATAAATTCAAAAAATAATATTGCTTGTGGATAACTTTAATTTTAATTTTTTTTCCTCGATAGTTGATTACTTCATGAATCGCTATTAAATTATATGCAAACAAACTTACGTAACTTACTCAAATTATGATTATCTTAGTTGGTGGTGAAAAAGGCGGAGCGGGTAAAAGCTGTTTAGCTCAAAATCTTGCTGTTTATTTACAACAAAGTAAAAGAGACGTTCTCTTATTAGATGCTGACCCTCAAGGTACAACAACTGATTGGATTAAAGAAAGAGATGAGAATGATGAATTAAACAATATTCCATCAGTACAAGCATCAGGGAATATACGCTCTATTTTAAAAGATTTGGACAAAAGATACCAAGATATCATTATTGATGCTGGTGGTCAGGATTCAGAAGCATTACGTTCAGCTATGACGATAGCCACACATATGTTATTACCATTTAGACCAAAACGCAGAGATTTGAAAACATTAGATCATATGGAACAAGTATTAAAATTAGCAAAAACAGTAAATCCTAATTTAAAGGCTAGAGCAATTATCACTCAATGTCCAACGCTTCCATCCCAAGTCCAAAGAATATTAGATGCAAAAGAAGCATGCAAATCATTTGGAATTGATGCATTGAATGCAATCACAACAAATCGAAATGTTTATGATGATGCTGATGAAAATGGACTTTCTGTTTTTGAAGTCAATAGTGATCCTAAAGCTAAAGCTGAAATTGAAAGTATTGCAATAGAATTTTTAGGAGTTTAACGATGGCTGGTCTAAATGGGTTAAATAAGAAATCACTGCCAACTGAAGATGACTTAAAGGTTGATGCATTCATATCTGGAGCCGATAAGAGAGTTAAATCTTTAGAACCTAGTAATAAAAAATTTATGCGGTGTACATTTTCTATAAATGAAGATGTGAGTAAATTGATTGATGAACTTGTAGTTAGAGGACAAAATGCGAGAATTAGTCGATCCAGTATTTTGCGAGTTGCTATAGAAAATCTAGCAACATATAGTCCAGACGAATTAAAAGAAATATTAAATAAATACGATAAATAATTTTAAAATGAATTCCCCATTTTTTAATGGGGAATTCTGATCTTAGACAAAACAATGGGATTTTCGGAGCTATGCTTGGCTGAAACGATAGCTTAATAATGTACATAAATATTTAATAGATCAATGATTTATAGCAATGCAACATGAGAAGTTACCTTTATTGATTGAGATTCGACACCTTTAATCAAAATCGGTAACTTCTTCTTTTTCAAGCTCTGTGTCAGATTAAGTCTGAACTAATACATATAATGGGCACTACAAGAAAAAGAGACCTCTGATCTTCTCTTTTGCCCTTATCATAAAGTTTATAGTGTTAATTTTAGAAATTCTAAAAACATAAATTTAGGTTTACCTTTACCCGATCAAGAACGATTAAAGTTCTATACGTCTTTACATCAATATTATCGGCAAAATGTTTTCGTACTAAGGCTTCAAAGTGAGATAAGTTATTTGAAATCATGATGATGATAAAAGAAACTCCTCCATTTACGAAATAACATTGCTGTATTTCATCTACAGATGAAAAATATTGTTTAGATCTATCCATGACAATAGACCTATCTTCACTTAATCTGACTTCAATAATAGACGTAATTTTTTCACCAAATTTTTTGGGATTTAAGATGGTGCAGTTCCGCTCAATGATTTTTTCATCTTCCATTTTTGCTATACGTCGTTGTACCGATGCTTGAGATAATCCAATAGCATCAGCAATTTCACGATGAGATGTTTTATTGTTTTGTTGTAAAACTCTTAAAATAGAATAATCAAAGTTATCTAAAGAAATATCCTTCATGATTAAATTTCTCAAATTTAATTAAATTATGATTAATTTACTCATATATGCCTATAAATTACAGCTTTTAATACGGTTGTCTGAACTAAAATCTTTTCATCACACAACAGATTAAAAAAATGATCCTTTTTAGCTCCAAACATGAAGTCGCTTTTCTCGCTGCCTTTCTATCTTTGATCTCAGTACAGATTGGTGCCGCTATCGCAAAAACAATCTTTCCTATTTTGGGACCAGAAAGCGTAGCTTTAATGAGATTGGGTTTATCAGCTGTTTTATTATGGATCATGTTCAAACCCTGGAAAGGGTTGAATAGAAATGTGTATTGGAAAGATTTAGTCTGCTATGGAGTCATCTTGAGTCTGATGAACCTTCTAATTTATAAAGCCTTTTCATATTTACCAGTAGGTATTGCCATTTCTATAGAAGTATTAGGGCCTTTAGCAGTTGCTATTTTTATGTCTAGACACAAACTAGATTTGATATGGGGAGGATTGGCACTCATAGGATTAGTTCTATTTCCTTCCGACAATATAGCGAATAATCTTAGCTATATTGGGATGTTCTATGCACTTGGTGCAGCAGTATGTTGGGGCCTGTATATTATTTATGGTGCGAATGTAGCAAAGGGAGGGGGAAATTCTGTGGCTATAGGAATGGCTATAGCTGCATTATGTGCAAGCCCATTTGGAATATGGAACATTAGCGGTATTTTTGAATCTAGTTGGATTCTTCTGCTTTGCTTTTTAGTGTCACTGCTTTCTAGCACAATTCCATTTCTACTAGATATTTTCGCAATGAAGACGTTGTCTCCAAAATTTTTTGGAATCTTATTAAGTACATCTCCTATAGTAAGTGCTTTAGCTGGATGGATAATTTTAGGTGAAAAATTAATTAACCATCAATTGATTGGTATCACCATAATTATGGTTTCATGTATGGGGTGCTTTTTCTGTTCTTATAAAAAATCTACAACCCATTTAACATAATAGCGCTTATAATAAGTACACTTGTATATTAATTTAAATATCAATAACTTAAAAATTTAACTCCAGCAAAAAAATACAAAAAATGCCGATTTTGAAACAAGTCGGCGTTTTATTATGCGAATTTGTCACTTTCAGCCAATAAAATTGATCAAAAAACGCTCATATTTTAACTTTTCCCTGATAACTCAATACGTCCAGCCCCGAAACTATCCGCAATTTCTGCGGATAAACCTTGGGATAAGTTTTGAGCAATGTTGTACGCTCAGGCTGACATCAATTAGGGAGCATTGCGTCTAGGCCACTATGGGGTTTTTTCATATGATGGGGACATAGAGAACAGGATGTTCCAACACATAAAACAATAATGATAAGTGCGACACCAGGACGTGAGGTACGACAGGAGTTATACCTAAGCAACCAATACGAAAAAGCCCGACAGGATGTCGGGCTTTTTTTTATTGCTGAATTGTGGTTAATCATGTGATTGGAATGAATTTCAAATCCTATTTTCAAAAGATTTCAGTCATAGAATGGTTTTGTGCGATTAAATCTAAAAAGAGCAAAAGATAAATAAACTCTGCATTTTTTTGATTCAGGTTGAGATGAATCACTGCACGATTCTCGTACAAAAAAAATTCCTACCAGGAAATAAAATACATCATTAAATTTTAAGTTATTGAAATAGATTGAAATAATAATTTGGCATATTTTATGCTTTTAAACATATTGCAACTTCATCAAGGAGTAGGTCAATGAGTACAACACGTTTATTCAAAGTAAAAAATATACGACTTATCGGGCAAAGTGCCTGTGAGTTATATATGGAAGATATTGAAAATTATTCAGTCAAAGGCTGGATTATTCATTGCAATGATGTGTTTGCACATCAATTTCATGAACAGCTTAATCATCTATGCCAATCAGAGAATCCATTCAATTCATTATTACAATTAAAGCAATATCATAAAGTCGAAGTGTTATGTTGATCAATTTTTTTCATGGGTGATAGTCAATTATCACCCATGATTACGCTTGTCTAAATTAATATAAGTTGTTGAAAAATAACAATAAAAAATTAAAAAAAACTAGACGATCTCAAAAATATCTTATATAAATTACTTATAGGAAAATTAATTTCTTAATAGGAAATTAAAAGTGTCTTTTTAATGATGTAAATACCTCCAAAATCATATAGAGGAAATACCATGTCTCAAGATCTTCTCGACCAGTATGTTTTAAAAATTTCTTGTCCTGCAGCTTCAGGTATTGTTGCAGCTGTTTCTGGCTATCTTGCGGGAAACAATTGCTTTATCAGTGAAATGTCACAATATGATGACGAAATTACTGGACGTTTCTTCACTCGAATCGTATTCCGTTTTAACGATGGCCATGGGGATCTTGAACAATTAAAACAGGGCTTCTCAGAAGTCACAGAAAAATTTTCATTGAATGCAAAATTCTATGAAAAGAAAAAACCAATGAAAGTGATGATTATGGTGAGTAAGTTTGATCATTGTTTATTGAACTTATTGTATCGCTACCATAAAGGTGAATTAAGTTTTGAGATCACTGCGATTGTATCGAATCATTTAGATTTGCGTGCGATTGCTGAACGTGAAGGCATTCGATTTATTTATCTGCCAGTGACCAAAGACACCAAACAGCAACAAGAAGAAGAACTGCTCAGAATCATTGATGAAACCAACACGGAATTGGTGATTTTAGCGCGCTATATGCAAATCTTGTCGAATAGCTTATGCACACAACTTGCAGGTCGTGCCATCAATATTCACCACTCATTTTTACCGGGTTTTAAAGGTGCTAAACCTTACCATCAAGCTTTTGATCGTGGTGTAAAACTGATTGGTGCGACAGCCCATTTTGTGACCAGTGATCTTGATGAAGGTCCGATTATTGAACAAGCGGTACAACGTGTAGACCATGATTTTCTTGCAGATGATTTAGTTGCCGTGGGTCGTGATACTGAAACTATCGCGCTGTCTAAAGCAGTGAAATATTTTGTTGAGCATCGTGTATTTATGAATGATAACCGTACGGTGGTGTTCAAATGAGTCTGGCCTTATTACAACAAGACGATGACAAAATTATTGATGGCAAAGCAATCGCCCAGCGTGTGCTAGAAGAAGTCAAAGAAGATGTGATCACATTGCAACAACAAGGTATTGAGCCTTGTCTGGCGGTGGTTTTAGTGGGTGATGATCCTGCCAGTCACGTGTATGTCCGCAATAAAGTCGAAAAAGCCAAATTTGTAGGCATTCGCTCTTTAGAGTTTCGCTTTGATGAGCAACTCTCTGAAGTCGATTTACTCGCCAAGATTGATGAGCTCAATGCAGATCCAAGCGTACATGGTATTTTGGTGCAATTGCCTTTACCAAAGCAAATTAATGAAACACAAGTATTGGAGCGGATTAACCCGAAAAAAGATGTCGATGGTTTTCATAGTGAAAACGTCGGTGGTCTGAGTCAGGGTCGAGATGTACTTACCCCATGCACACCAACTGGTTGTATTCGTTTGCTGAAAGACACTATGGGTCATGACTTAAGTGGTTTACATGCAGTCGTCATTGGACGTTCCAATATTGTGGGCAAGCCGATGGCAGCTTTATTACTTAAAGAAAGCTGCACAGTCACGATCGTACATTCCAAAACGAAAAATATCCAGCAGATTTGCCAGCAAGCCGACATCGTGGTTGCTGCCGTGGGGCGACCAAAAATGGTGAAAGCTTCATATCTGAAGGCAGATGCTGTGGTCATTGATGTGGGTATTAACCGCATTGTGGAAGACGGCAAGGCGCGTTTAGTCGGTGATGTCGATTTTGAAGATGCTCTGCCAATGGCAAGTGCCATCACGCCTGTCCCAGGTGGAGTCGGACCCATGACCATCGCCTATTTGATGAAAAACACTTTACAAGCAGCACGCTTACAACACCCAGATTTATAGATTGATTATAGGCGTTGCTTGACGCCTCGGAGGACACCCCATGCCATTTAGCCTACTGAAGTATGGATTAAGTAATGAATATCCAGTGGAAGTGGATTTACCTCCACCGAAGGAGCTGAAATCACACTATGATGTTGTCATTATTGGCGGCGGTGGTCATGGTTTAGCAACAGCCTATTATTTATCTAAATATCATGGGATTACCAATATTGCGGTATTGGAAAAGTCCTACCTTGGTGGTGGTAATACAGCGCGAAATACTGCTGTTATTCGCTCGAACTATTTAACTTCTGAAGGTGTGAAATTTTATGCTGAATCGGTACGTATGTTTAAAGATCTCTCGAATGAGTTTGACTTTAACATTATGTACTCTGAACGCGGGCAATTGACTTTAGCGCATACAGATTCAACGGTGCGCGCATTCCGTCAGCGCGCAGAAGTGAATAAGCATTTTGGTGGTCGGACAGAAATGATTGACCGCCAACAAATTAAAGAACTCGTTCCTTGCTTGAATTTAGACCCAGGACATTTACCCGTTCTAGCAGGCCTATGGCATATCGATGGTGCAACCGCACGACATGATGCCGTTGCTTGGGGTTATGCTAAAGAAGCAGCCAAACGTGGGGTAGAAATTCATCAGTTAACTGAAGTACAAGACTTTGTGATCGATAAGAATAAAGTCACTGCTGTGAAAACCAATCGCGGCACAGTGCAATGTGGTTGTATTGTTCAGGCGATTGCAGGAGCATCCTCTATTTTAATGAATAAGTTGAAAATTCGTGCACCGATTCATACTTATCCCTTACAAGCCATGGTCACGCAACCATTCAAGCCCTTTTTGAATCCTTTAGTTAGCTCTTCAGCATTACACTGCTATGTGCAGCAGACCAGTCGCGGTGAGATTGTTTTTGGTGGCGGTTCCGATCCTTACCCACTCTATAACACGCGTTCAACTTTAGATTTAAAAGAAAGTTTACTTGCTCATGCAATTGAAATGTTCCCCTTTATGGCCAATGCCAAACTTATGCGTCAATGGGCGGGTATCACTGATATGACACCAGACTATAGCCCGATTATGGGTAAATCGCCTTATGACAATTATTACTTGGATGCAGGTTGGGGAACTTGGGGTTTTAAGGCAACGCCAATTTGTGGAAAAACCATGGCAGAAATGGTGGCGACAGGTCGCACACCAGAAATGATTAAACCTTTTGAATTAGAACGTTTTAGTCGCTTCCAACAAGTGAATGAGATGGGTGCAACGGCTGCGAGCCATTAAGGAGAATATCAGATGAAAATTATGCATTGTCCTTTGAATGGACCTCGTAACATCAGTGAATTTACCTATGGCGGTGAAGTCAAACAGATGCCAGATCAAAATACCTGTACCGATATTGAATGGGCAGACTACGTTTTTAATAGCGATAACACCGCAGGAATTGTACGTGAATGGTGGATGCATACCCCCAGTAGTTACTGGTTTATCGCAGAACGCCATACCGTAACAGATGAAATTATCCGAACTTTTGATGCCAAAGAAATTTTTAATACGCGCGTTGAATTTGTAGCCGTAGAAAGTAAAAAAACAGCTGTCGCACAGCAACAGAAGGAGTCATTAGCATGAGCAATTTAAACTTACCCCGACTCCCTTTGCCTTACGGTACATTACTTGATCGTAGCCAAGAAATTGAATTCGAATTTGACGCTGAAAAATTTAAAGGTTTCGCAGGGGATAGCATCGCCAGTGCCTTGATTGCCAACCAGCGTTGGGTGATGTCCCGTTCGTTTAAGTACCATCGTCCACGTGCGCCACTCACGATGGCTGGTCAAGATGCCAATACTTTAATCCAATTACCACATGAAGCCAATGTGTTAGCAGATACGACAACCATTCATTCTGGATTGGTTTCTGGCGGGCAAAATTTCTCAGGTTCCCTGATGAAAGACTCGGACGCATTTTTAGGAAGATTTTCCAAATTTATGCCTGTCGGATTCTATTATCGCTCGTTTTATAAACCGAAAGGCGTGTGGAAACTTTGGGAACCAATCATTCGTAAAAAAGCAGGTTTAGGGGTATTGGACCTCAATTTTGAACCTGAATATTACGACAAGGCTTATTTATTTACCGATATCGCGATTGTGGGTGCTGGTCCAGCGGGGCTGCAAGCAGCGCTCAGTTCAGCAGATGCTGGCGCAAAGGTATTGCTAATTGAGCAAGATAAAATTCTCGGTGGTAGCCTGAACTATGCACGCTTCGATCTTAAAGGTGAAAAAGCCAATGCCTTACGCCAACAATTGCTGAGTGCAGTCGAGCAGCATGCCAATATTACTGTGATGACGGAGTCCATCTGTAATGCATGGTTTACCGATCATTATCTGCCTGTGATTCAAGGCAAGCGTTTATATAAAGTCCGCGCGAAGCAATGTATTGTAGCCAGTGGTAGCTTTGATCAACCTGTGGTATTTCGAAATAATGATTTACCGGGGGTGATTTTAACCAGTGCAGTGCAGCGTTTAATTAAACTCTATGCTGTTCAACCGGGTCAGAAGATTACGATTTTGACAGGTAATGATGATGGCTATTTGGCTGCACTGGATTTAATTGATGCCGGCTTAAATGTTGTGGCCTTGGTCGACATGCGAGAAACCGCGAAGGATCCTGCACTTTACGGAGCGCTCAAAGCCAAAAAAATTCCGTGCTACATGGGCAGTACCGTTTATGAAGCACTGCATGAAAAACATATGCATCGTGTAACGGGTGTTGATATTCGTAAGATTGTCTCTGAAGGAGAAGTCGGCACAGAGTCTAAAACAATCCCATGTGATGTACTGTGTATGTCCTCGGGTTATATGCCAGTGTATCAGTTGCTTTGTCAGGCGGGTGCCAAGCTCAGTTATGATGATCACAAAGCTGAATTTACCCTTTCTGGTTTACCAAAAGGACTGTATGTTGCAGGTTCAGTGAATGGGATACATAAGCTTGAGCATGTTCTAGATAATGCGCAACAAACTGCAAAATTGGCGGCTACACGAGCGTTGGAGCAAGCTGATGAGGGTTTATCGCTGCAACAATTCTCTGATCAAGATGTGAATTTTCCTTGGCCGATCTTTAGTCACCCTAAAGGCAAAGAATTTGTCGATTTTGATGAAGATTTACAAATTAAAGATATCGTGAATGCCACCAAGAGCGGCTATCGTGATGTGCAATTGGTTAAGCGTTTTTCAACTGTTGGTATGGGACCATCGCAAGGTCGTCATTCAGCCTTACCAACTGCACGTTTAGTGGCGAAATCGACAGATCGTAGTGTCAGTGAAACAGGTGTAACCACTGCACGTCCACCATTTACCGCAGAAAAACTCGCGCATGTTGCGGGACGTAGTTTTGATCCATACCGTCAAACTCCAATGCATACACGCCATATTGAAGCTGGCGCAAAAATGATGCCTGCGGGTAATTGGCAACGTCCTGCATTTTACGGTGATGCCAATAAACGTCTGCAAAACATCGAAAGTGAAGTGCAGAATGTGCGCCAAAATGTCGGCATGATTGATGTGTCGACTTTGGGTGGCTTAGAAATTCGTGGTTCAGACAGTGCTGAATTTTTAAATCGCCTCTATACCTTTGGATTCGCAAAATTGCCAGTAGGAAAAACCCGCTATGCGGTCATGGCGAACGAAGATGGTGTCGTCATTGATGATGGCGTTGCAGGGCGCCTCAGTGAAAATCATTTTTACGTGACAGCCACCACCAGTGGTGTAGATCGAATCTATCAACAAATGCTGAAGTGGAATGTGCAATGGCGTTTGAATGTGGATATTACCAATGTCACTACAGCACTTGCAGCGGTGAATATTGCAGGGCCAAACTCACGTGCAGTGATGCAAATGGTCTGTCAGGATGTGGACTTATCCAATGCAGCTTTTCCATATTTAGGACTTCGTGTAGGAACCATTTATGGCATACCAGTCCGTATTTTACGGGTTGGATTTGTGGGTGAATTGGGCTATGAAATCCACTTTCCCGCACGCTATGGTGAATTTATGTGGGATAAGCTCATGCAGGCAGGTCAAGCCTTTGACATGCGACCATTTGGGGTAGAAAGCCAACGTCTGTTACGTTTAGAAAAAGGCCATATCATCATTAGCCAAGATACCGATGGTATGACTCATCCTCAAGAAGTTGATTTGGGTTGGGCAGTGGCACGGAGTAAACCTTGGTTTGTGGGTAAACGATCCATTGAAATTTTAGAGGCACAAAATTTAAAACGTAAATTGGTCTCTTTTGTTTTAGATAAAACCCAAGAAAAGCCACTTGAAGGTCATATTGTATTGGATGGTAATGATATTTCTGGAAATATTACCTCATGTGAATACTCGCCTACGCTGGATCAAATTATTGGTATGGCTTATGTCGGCATCGAGCAAAGTGAAATTGGGCAGCAATTCCCGATTCGGGTAGAAAAAGGTCATGTGGTGCATGCGATGGTGGTAAAAGCCCCTTTCTATGACCCGAAAAACCAACGTCAGGAGATTTAAATATGAACGCATTATACGAAGTGGAACGCAGCCCGATTGCGAAAAGTACGACTGCGTCCTATCAAACTTTTGGCTTGGGTAAACAATTTTTAAAAGATATAGATATAGACGCAGAAAAACAGATTCAGCAGTGTGCAATCGTCGATTTGACCAATTTATCTCGAGTCGGTTTTCGTGGGCAAGATGCTGCTGACTACCTAATAAGCTATGGTTTTCAATTGCCTGAGCAGCCCAACCAAGCCTTACTCCAAGAAGATGGTTGCTGGGTCGCACGTTTATCCTTTACTGAATATTGTGTATTGGGTTCACTACATGACTTTGGTGAGCGAGTCAGTCAGCTTGAACAAGGCTGGACGATGGATGAGCGGGCAAATTATTTATTGCCGCGTCAAGACAGTCATGCATGGATTCAGTTAACAGGGCAGCATGTAGCGCTGGTCATGGCAAAGCTTTGTGGAATTGATCTACAACAACAGGCTTTTACTGTTGGACAGATAGCGCAGACTTCCGTCGCACGTATTAATGCGATTGTGATTAATGTCAGTGATGCTCAAACCCAAAAGTTTAATCTGCTGTGCGACCGTGCGGCTGCTTTATACCTCTGGGACGTCTTGATTGATGCAATGGACGAATTTGATGGGCGGGTGGCAGGTATTGAAGCCATCCTCTAAACCGATATAGCCAATCAAATACCGATTTGATCATTTTGCCCCAACCTAATGTTCAGATCGGTATTGGCTATATGCTAAAACGAAAATTCAATATTAGTCCATGAAAGAACATAATCTGTCTTCGAGTGTTCAATTGATTAAGAATATAAAATTATTCAGACAGTTAGACTGATTCAACCAAACTAATCATTACATCGGCACAACCTTCACGAGCGAGGCGAGCAGCTTTATATTCTTCGGAGTCATAGCATGCTTGTGCCGTTGCTAAGTCTGCAAACTCAATTACAACATGACGGCTAAATTCATGACCTTCTAAGCTATGTGAGTTACCCCCACGAGCCAAAAATTTAGCGCCATATTTCTGAAATGCAGCAGGGGCCAATTGCATATAGTGTTGGTATTGTTGCATGTCATGGATGGTTACATGTGCAATCCAGTAAGCAGTCATGGCGAATTCCTTTTAAGCCTGATCTAAAACATTTTTAGCAACTGCAGCGGCTTCCGCAATATGCTCAGCGACGGCTTGTTTTGCCCGATCTGGGTCTTGATGAATATAAATGGCTTCGCAGATATTTTTAATCCGTTGATAACCCGAAACTTCTCGCTTGGTTGATTTCATAGTCATGGCACGTAAACGGCTAATCCGACCATTTAAACGCTGTACCACTTCCCACGCGATGTAATGTTTAGCCGTGTTAAAGATGGTTTCATAGAGTTTGGCAGATGTTGCGATAATGTGATTAATATCATCAGCTGCAAAATCTTGCTCTAATTCAGCCAGTAGAACCTTTAAACGTTCACGGGTTGCATCATTGAGATTTTTAGTACAGTCCGCTACGGCACTTTGTTCGAGCAACAATCGAATTTCATAAATTTGCGAAGCAATGTCCCAATTCAGTAAAGAAACTATAGGGCCTTTGTTTGGCAGAATCTCAACAAGACCTTCTGCTTCAAGGTAACGTATCACTTCACGTACCACAGAACGACTGACCCCTAACTCTTCACATAATGTCCGTTCTACCAAACGTTTGCCCGATGGAAAGTAGCCCGTAATAATCGCATTGCGAACTTTCTCTAAACAAAGTTCACGCAAGGTGACTGGCGGATTTTCAATTTTAAGATTCATAAGAGTCGATCTTACCTAAATATGTGAGTCGCAATTTTGTTACATAACTTTCTTTGGAAAAGAGCATAACAAAGTATTGCATTTTTTTCATTATGTATTATGGTATACCATAAGATGTATGACAATACTAACCGACTCAACAGGGAAGAACAATGAACCTGATACGCAAAACCGTACTTCATATAGAAACCACCTATGTAGATGGCGCGAAAGAAGCCGCAACACCATTAAAAATGGTGGCAGCCGCCGCAGTCATTAAAAATCCATGGGCAGGACAGGGCTATGTTGAAAACTTAACCCCAGAAATCCGTCGTATCGCACCCATTTTAAGTGAACACTTAACCAAATTAATTATTGATGAGGTCGGTTCTGGTGCAGCCGTTGAAGCGTTTGGTAAAAGTGCCGTTGTAGGGCTAAATGGTGAACTTGAACATGCTTCAGCGCTTATTCACACCTTACATTTTGGCAACACTTATCGCAGTGCAGTAGAAGCCAAATCGTACTTGGCATTTAACAATACTCGTGGTCCAGCCAATGCAGCCATTTTAGTTCCAATGATGGACAAAAATGATGAAGGTCGCCGCTCACATTATTTAACGTTGCAATTCGCCATTCCTGATGCACCTGGACCAGATGAAATTGTGATTGTGATTGGTGCTGCGACAACTGGACGTCCACACCACCGTATTGGTGATCGTTACAAGGATTTAGAAGAGTTAGGACATGATCTCAAAAACCCAGCAGCTGTCAAATAACCGTATTGCTCACTATTTTGAGCAAGGTGAAGGAGAACCTTTGGTTCTCATTCACGGAGTCGGTATGCAAGCGGAAGCATGGTATCCGCAAATCGAATTTTTTTCGAACCAATATCGGGTTATTTCAGTGGATATGCCCGGTCATGGTCAAAGTACTCAATTACCAGTCGATGCCTCATTACAAGACTTTGTCGACTGGACCATTGAATTTATTAGTGCGTTAGGTTTAGGTCCAGTCAATTTGGCTGGACACTCCATGGGTTCACTGATTACCGCAGGTGTTAGTGTCACGCGTCCTGATTTGGTCAAACGTATGGCGGTGTTAAATGGAGTATACCGTAGAACACCTCAAGCTCGCCAAGCTGTAATGCAACGTGCTGAAGAGTTGAAGCATGGTCATATTGATGTTGAAACACCGTTACAACGTTGGTTTGGTGAAAGTGAACTAGAACAAATTGCTTCAGCAAAAGTAAAGTCTTGGTTAGAAAGTGTAAATCTGTTGGGGTATACCACCGCATATTCAGCATTTGCCAGCGGAGATGAAACTTATGCAGATGGTTGGTCGAAAATTGCCTGCCCAGCACTGGTTTTAACTGGGACAGATGACCCAAACTCAACAGCAGAAATGACCGAACAAATGGCGAATCAAGCGCCAAATGGAACAGCCGTTATTATTGAAAATGAAAGACATATGGTGAATTTAACCGCACCAGAAAAAGTTAATCAGGCAATGCAAGCTTGGCTGAATACAGCCGCTTAGGTTGCTGATCGATCACAGGAGTATCGACATGAGTGAACAGGATGTAGTTAATAAAATGCGCGAACTACGCGACGCTTTTGGGTCTTTCATGACTGGCGTTACCGTAGTCACTACCTGTAAAGAGGATGGAACGCCTCTAGGTTTTACTGCCAACTCTTTTGCTTCGGTGTCTTTGGACCCAGCTTTACTGCTTGTCAGTATTGCCAAGACATCAAGCAATTATCATAATTTTGCCGATGCTGCACATTTTGCAATTAATATTTTGGCAGAAGAGCAAAAAGATATTTCAAATACCTTTGCCCGCCCAAGTGATGACCGTTTTGCAAATCTCGCATGGACAACCAGTCCTTGCAAGAACCCATTAATTGATCAAGTAAGTGCATGGTTTGACTGCACGACGCATCAGATTGTGGATGCAGGTGATCATGCGATTTTAATTGGTAAAGTTGAAAATTTTGCATCCGCAGGTTTTGCTGGATTAGGCTATTACCGTGGCGGCTATTTCACTCCAGCAAAACTTTCTGCTGAAGTCATTACTGGTCCGAAAGTAGTGATCAGTGCCATTATTGGCCATGAAAATAAAATTCTCTTGGTAGAAACGCCTGATCATAAATGGACGATTCCACATGTCATGGTCGGCAAAGATGGTGCCGATCAAGCATTAGAAAGCATTTTTGAACAATATCAGCCCGATGCTTCTGCTAGCTTCATTTATTCGGTTTATGAAAATATTGAAAATCAACAACAATATATTTCATTCTTATGTAATACCCCAGTAGATGATGCCATTGCGGGAACCTTTGTCGATTTAAACCAATTAGAACAACTCGAATTTGTCGATAGTGCCTTAGAAAGTATGTTAATGCGTTATCGTAAAGAGAATCACCTAAAAACATATGGTGTTTATTACGGTAATCAAACCAGCGGAACGGTTCGTCAAATTGTTAAAGAGGGAGTTTAATCATGCGTTTTTCATTATTTGTGCATATGGAACGAGTTTCTGATCAACAAACACAGAAGCAACTTTATGATGAAATGGTTGAACTCTGTCAAATTGCAGACCGCGGCGGTATGCATGCGATTTGGACGGGTGAACACCATGCGATGAACTTTACCATTGCTCCTAACCCCTTTATTAATTTAGCGGATTTGGCCAATAAAACTCAAAATGTACGTCTAGGTACAGGAACAATTGTTGCCCCTTTTTGGCATCCTATTAAGCTTGCTGGCGAAGCGGCGATGACCGATATTATTACCAATGGTCGTTTAGATATCGGGATTGCCCGTGGAGCCTATTCATTTGAATATGAGCGGATGGTTCCTGGAATGGATGCATGGAGTGCAGGTCAGCGTCTACGTGAAATGATTCCCGCTGTAAAGAACTTATGGAAAGGTGATTATGAACATAAAGGTGAGTTTTGGCAGTTCCCGAAAACTACATCAGCACCGCAACCCCTTCAACAGCCTTTTCCGCCAATTTGGGTGGCAGCGCGTGATCCAAACAGCCATGAGTTTGCGGTGCAAAACGGCTGTAATGTGCAAGTGACACCTTTACATTTTGGCGATGACGAAGTTGAAAAACTAATGGGACACTTCAACACAGCTTGTGAAAAGTTTGCTGATATTCCTCGCCCTGAAATTATGTTACTCCGCCATACCTATGTAGCTGACAGTGAAGCAGACGCTCAATTGGCTGCTGATGAAATTAATACGTTCTATAACTATTTTGGTGCATGGTTTAAAAATGAGCGAGAAATTACTCAAGGCTTAATTGCACCATTAAGTGCTGAAGAAATCGCAGCACATCCATTTTATACCCCTGAAGCAATGCGTAAGAATAATGTGATTGGTCAAGCGCAAGAAGTAATTGATCGTCTGAAAGCTTATGAAGCGATGGGATATAACGAATATTCATTCTGGATTGACACTGGTATGAGTTTTGAACGCAAAAAAGCTTCGTTAGAACGTATGATCAATGAAGTAATGCCTGCATTTGCATAAGAGAGGCAAGGACGATGACCTCAGAATTTCAATTGTATATTAACGGTCAGTTTGAAGCGGGTGCTGCACGTTTTAGCAGTATTAACCCTGCAACTGGTCAAGTGTGGGCAGAAATGCCTGAGGCACGCAGCGATGAAGTCAATCGTGCTGTCGATGCTGCACAGCAAGCATTAACTGATCCTGCTTGGGCTAGCTTAACTGCATCTCAGCGAGGACAGTTGCTTTATAAACTTGCCGATTTAATTGAACAGGCTGCACCGCAGTTAGCTGAAATTGAAACTCAGGATACAGGCAAGATTATACGTGAAACGTCTAGTCAAATTGCTTATGTGGCGCAATATTACCGTTACTACGCAGGTGTTGCAGATAAAATACAGGGCAGCTTTATTCCTGTAGATAAACCAGACATGCAAGTGTGGACCGTGCGTGAACCTGTTGGGGTGATTGCTGCGATTGTGCCTTGGAACAGCCAACTGTTTTTGTCTGCTGTTAAACTTGGTCCAGCTTTGGCCGCAGGTTGCACTGTCGTGCTCAAAGCATCAGAAGAAGGGCCAGGGCCTTTACTTGAGTTTGCAAAACTTGTGCATGCCGCAGGTTTTCCAGCAGGTGTCGTGAACATTATTACAGGCTTCGGTCCCGAATGTGGTGCAGTGCTGAGTAGCCACCCTAAAGTAGCGCATGTCGCTTTTACGGGTGGGCCTGAAACAGCTAAGCATATCGTCAAAAATAGTGCTGAAAATTTAGCCAAGGTTTCTTTGGAACTGGGCGGTAAATCTCCCTTTATCGTATTTGCAGATGCTGACTTACAAAGTGCAGTCAACGCACAAGTGGCTGCAATTTTTGCAGCAACAGGTCAAAGCTGTGTGGCTGGTTCGCGTTTATTGATTGAAGCCAGTATCAAAGATCAATTTTTAGAAAAATTGGTTGAGCGAGTACAGCGCATTCGTGTTGGCTTGCCAAATGACATGGCCACTGAGTATGGTCCACTTTGTACTTTGCGCCAACGTGAAAAAATTGAGCAGGTGGTACACGCTTCTATTCAACAAGGGGCAATCTTGTTGACGGGTGGGCAGGCATTAGACAGAGATGGCTTTTATTATGCGCCAACCATTTTGGACTGTAGTACGGCACCTCAGGCTGATTGTATTACCACAGAATTGTTTGGCCCAGTGCTATCGGTAGATAGCTTCACCACTGAACAAGAAGCCATCCAAAAAGCCAATAGCACCCCCTATGGATTGGCTTCAGGTGTATTTACCACCAACTTAACTCGTGCCCATCGCATGACCAAAGCGATCTGTGCAGGCATTGTTTGGTTAAACACCTATCGTGCCGTTTCTCCTTTGGCCCCCTTTGGTGGCTATGGTTTATCGGGTCATGGTCGCGAAGGTGGCTTAGATGCGGTATTGGATTACACCACCACTAAAACGGTATGGCTAAGAACCTCAGATGACCCGATTGATGACCCTTTCGTCATGAGGTAAAGCGGGTTTATGCCATATTTTAGGATTATTTAATTATTTAGATAATTTAAATAAACGGATTGCTCGAAGAAAATGGATTTTCGATTGAGCCAACTTCGATGGAGATATCGAGTTGGCACGGCATTGCTTTATATAACATTTAAAACAATGACCTACAAAATTTTATTTTATTCAATTCCGTTTGACTTAACAAAAAGGATATCCCTAGTAGACGAAACTCAATTGCAGTATTTTTAGATTAAGTAATAAATGGTTTAAAAATTGCTTTGCATTTTGGGAATAAAAAATTCCTTGAAAGAATTCTTGGAATCGTCATCTAGGCCAATTCTCTATAAAAGTGAGATTAAGGATATGAGTCAAAATGCAACAACAGGAAAAGCTTTTGAAATAGAAAGCAACAGTATCGATTATGTTGATCCGTCGCAAAGAAACGGCAACGTAAAAGATTTATTTACTTTGTGGTTCTGTACCAATATTGCACCCTTGGCAGTGATTACGGGAGCTATGGCTGTACAGACATTTAAATTGAACATCATCAGTGCCTTTACAGCAATTTTGTTTGGTCATTTCTTTGGCGCAGCTATTTTAGCCTTAACCTCGGCGCAAGGGCCGCAGGTCGGTATTCCTCAAATGATCCAGAGTCGTGCACAATTTGGTCGCTATGGCGCATTATTGGTGGTTATTTTCACGACTTTCATTTATCTGGGCTTTTTTACCTCCAACATTATTTTGTCGGGTAAAACCTTACATACCGTTATTCCTGCAATCCCCGTACCGACAGCAACCGTAATTGGTGCCATTGTTGCGACCTTAATCGGGATTATTGGTTATCACTTTATCCATAAGTTCAACAAAATTGGCACATGGTTTATGGGTGGGGCGCTTTTAATTGGTTTTGCACTGATGATTCCGCATGTAACGGCTGAGGTTCTTGCCAAAGGGTCTTTTAACTTAAAAGGTTGGTTTGCTATGTTCTGCGTATGCGCAATCTGGCAAATTAGTTTTTCTCCTTATACTTCGGATTACTCACGTTACCTACCTAAAGAAATTGGTATTTTCAAACCGTTTATTAATACCTACTTAGGTGCAGCTCTAGGTACGATCATTGCATTTAGCTTTGGTATGCTTGCGGTCAGTATTATGACCACCAATGATGCCATGCTTGCGGTTAAAACTGTCACAGGTGGTTTTGGCTATGTACTCATGATTTTGTTCTTATGTAATATCATTGGGCATAATGCCATGAATTTATATGGCGCATCACTTTCCTTTATTACTGCGATTCAAACCTTTGCAGGGAAGTGGATCCCGAGTAAAAATACGCGCATTCTTTTGTCGATCTTCGTACTCATTCTTTCAACAGGAACTGCACTCTGGGCATCAAGCAGCTTTATCAGCTACTTCCTAAACTTCATCTTTGCGTTGTTATTTATCCTTATTCCTTGGGTCGTTATTAACCTGATGGATTTCTATTACATCAACAAAAAGCGTTATGACATTGATGCTATTTTTGATGAAAACGGTGGTAAATACGGTAAATACAATGTTAAAACCCTCGCTGCCTATTTCATTGGAATTGTGGTTCAAATTCCATTCCTGACCAACTCGTTCTTTACCGGTACGTTTGCCAACATTATTCCAGATGTCGATATTTCTTGGATTGTCGGCATGTTGGTTACCGCAGTGATCTATTACCTGTTTAATCAGTCCAAGGTCTCTGCACGTCATTACGACGTCTCAACCAAAAAATGTTAAGTCAAGGTAAAGACATTAAGTTTGTAAGGAATAAAAAATGAAACATTCATATTATCGTTTTGGCTTAGGTTTAATCAGTACGAGTCTCGCACTGCCTTGTTTTGCAGCAATTACTTTGGGTGATGCCCAAACCGACACTGGTGCACTGACCATTTCAGGTTATGTACGTGCCAATTATCAAGATAAAAATTATGGTTCCGATAATGACCATAAACTGCAATTTAATGCTGCGAAGCTGGCTTTAGACTATGCAACACCGAAATGGTTTGCACATGGTGAATACCGTTGCTACCAGTATAATACTTTATGTGATTTCTCGACTTTGGTCGATGCTTATGCAGGTTATCGTTTTAATGAACAACAAAATGTGACCGTAGGTTTACAACCGATTCCTTTTGGTGTGGCACGTTTTTGGGAAAGTTCATTATATGGTGGTATTAACAACACCATGGGCTTAGAAGATGCACATAATTTGGGCGTGAACTACCATCATGAACTGAATTCAACCAAAATAGATTTGGCTTACTTTGCCACTGATGGTGGAAACTACCATGGTGATAGTCGTGATTCAGCACGTTATACAGGCAACTTTGTAGAGTCGGATGATGCAACGCGTTCAACACTGAATGAAAAAAATATGTGGATTGGACGAATTAGCCAAGACATTAAATTAAACAGTGTGCCTGATTTGAGTTTAAACCTAGGCGGCTCCTACTGGCATTCAGACATTGAAAATAAGACCACAGACTTAGATGGCTCCCGTAAAGCGTGGGCATTGTTTGGAAGTTTGGCTTATCAAAATCTAGCATTGACACTTACCGGTGGTAAAAATTCAGTAAGCAATCAAGATTCAATTCGTCCACATGAGTCAGTGATGGGTTCTTATGATGGTGAATATGACGTTGCCAATAAGGGTGCATTTTATACAGCCGATGTTCGTTATAACTTTAAAGATGTATACAAAGGCTTAAGCATTACCCCCTATGCGGCATATACCACTTATGTCAAAGATCAGGATGGCTATAAAGATTCAACCCGAAACTTTTTAGGTGCTTCATTTGACTATAAAAAGGTGTCTTTAGTGGCTGAATATATCTTCAGTAAGAATGACCCATTTATTGGTGGAACTCAGGCTGCGTTAGCGCAAGGCGATGCTGATGACAAATGGAATAGACTATTGAACTTAACCTTCTTCTATTATTTCTAATTGGTAAAATGGGCAGACTGCTCAAAAAAATTTCCTCATTTATCTGGTATACCATATTTCAATAATATGGTATCCAATTTATTATTCAGTTAACGGAATACGCGCTACAGATATTTTGACTGAAGTTACAGTTTAAAAGGTAGGATATACAATGACTCCAATGGGACCACTTTTTCATCAGCAAGCATTGATTGCAGGGCAATGGTGTGATGCAGATAATCAACAAACAACCACGATTTATAACCCTGCTAATCAGCAAGTGATCGGTCAAGTTCCCAATATGGGCAAAGCTGAAGCAGAACGTGCGATTCAAGCAGCTTATGCCGCATGGCCAATGTGGAAAGCCAAAACTGCAAAAGAACGTTCAGTTTTATTAAAAAAATGGTATGAGCTGATTATTCAGCATAGTGATGAATTGGCAGCGATATTGACCATTGAACAGGGCAAGCCTTTATTTGAAGCCAAAGGTGAGATTGTTTATGCTGCCAGCTTTATTGAATGGTTTGCTGAAGAAGCGAAACGAATTTATGGGGATGTTATCCCTAGCCCTTATCCCGACGCGCGCATTGTTGTAAACAAACAACCGATTGGTGTCGTTGCAGCGATTACCCCTTGGAATTTTCCTGCTGCGATGATTACCCGAAAAGTGGCACCTGCACTGGCTGCGGGTTGTCCTTGTATTGTTAAACCTGCACCAGAAACACCATTTACAGCTTTAGCCTTAGCTGATTTAGCGGTACAAGCTGGAATTCCTGCAGAAATTTTGAGTGTGATTACAGGCGACGCAGTGCAAATTGGTGATGCCATTTTCTCTAGTGATGCTGTACGCAAGTTTACGTTCACTGGCTCAACACCTGTAGGGAAAATGCTTCTGCAACAATCAGCAAAGACCCTGAAAAAAGTCTCCTTGGAATTGGGTGGCAACGCACCGTTTATTGTATTTGATGATGCTGATATCGATGCCGCTGTTGAAGGTGCACTCATTGCCAAGTTCCGAAATGCAGGACAAACCTGTGTTTGTGTAAATCGCTTTTTGGTGCAAGCAGGGATTTACGAAAAATTCATTCAAGTCTTCAAAAGTAAAATTGAAGCCTTAAAAGTCGGCAATGGTTTAGAAGCAGGACATGAAATTGGCCCATTGATTAATCAAGGTGCAGTGGAAAAAGTTCAATCACACATTCAAGATGCACTTTCCAAGCAGGGTCGTTTAGTGGCTGGTGGACAAAGCCACATAGCGGGTCCGCTATTTTTTGAACCGACACTGATTGCCGATGCAAATACTGACATGTTAGTGGCAACTCAAGAAACTTTTGGTCCACTTGCGGCGGTATTTAAGTTTGAAACTGAAAATCAAGCCGTACAGATGGCAAATGACACAGAATATGGTCTTGCTGCCTATTGTTATACCCGAGACTTAGGCCGTGCATGGCGTATGAGTGAACAGCTTGAGTACGGTATGGTTGGGATCAATAAAGGTCTCATTTCAAATGAAGTTGCACCTTTTGGTGGCGTAAAACATTCTGGTTTAGGGCGTGAAGGCTCTAAATACGGCATCGAAGACTATCTTGAAATTAAATACACTTTATTTGGAGGCATTTAAGCATGAGTAATGAAAAATTTGAAAAAGGTTTAGCTATTCGTAAGCAGGTCTTGGGTGAAGAATACGTGAATAACTCACTCAACAATGCCGATGATTTTAATCTTCCCTTACAAGAGCTTGTGACCGAATATTGCTGGGGTGCAGTTTGGGGCAGAGAAGAATTATCCAAAGCCGAAAGAAGCATGATTAATTTGGCGATGATTTCTGCATTGAACCGCCCACATGAATTAAAACTACATGTCAAAGGCGCATTGCGTAATGGTGTACCCAAAGAAAAAATTCGTGAGGTATTGCTCCAAGTCGCAATTTATTGCGGTGTACCTGCGGCAGTGGATAGCTTCCGTATTGCCAAAGAAGCAATTAAAGAGTTTGAAGCTGAAAACGCATAAACCTGTGAAAAGCAAAAAAGAGGGTATTTACCCTCTTTTTTATATATTAGGATTGTCCAGTTTTAGTTATAAGCACGTTCATTATGGTCGCTAATATCCAGACCTTTATCTTCTTGTTCAGTACTCACGCGCAGACCAATAGTCAGATCAATCACTTTGAAGATTCCCCAAGTAAATGCAGCACTATAGGCAACAGTGACAACAATCCCAATCATTTGTGCGACAAATTGCGTACCAAATTCTAAGCCTTCAATATTGCCACCTAACGTAGGAGAAGCGAATACACCAGTAAGGAGACCACCGACAATACCACCGATTCCGTGCAATGCAAAAACATCGAGTGAATCATCAATGTGAAGTATGTTTTTTAAACGAGTAACAGAATAGAAACATACTATGCCAGTGACTAAACCAATTGCAGCCGCACCAAATACGCCAACATAAGCTGCGGCAGGGGTAATACCGACCAATCCTGCAATTGCACCAGATGCTAAGCCTAATGACGAAATATGTGTATCTAGGAATTTTTCCACAATCATCCAACCAACAATGCCTGCACAAGCCGCGACTTGCGTATTCATGAGGATGAGACCTGCGCTGTTGTTTGCCGCTAATGCTGAACCGACATTAAAGCCAAACCAGCCTGCCCAAAGTAAACCTGCCCCAATGAAGGTATAGACCAGATTGTGAGGAGCAATACTTTGCGTTTTCCAGTCTTTACGTTTCCCAATAATTAATGCACCCACAAGTGCGGCAATACCTGCATTAATATGAACTGCAGTACCACCTGCAAAATCAAGGACACCCCAGTTATGCATTGCAGCGCCTGGACCACCCCAAACCATATGCGCCATTGGAGCATATACCAAGGTTGTCCATAGAATGACAAATAAGACCATTGCACTGAACTTCATGCGTTCCGCATATCCACCGACCACAATAGCCGGGGTAATCATGGCAAAGGTCATGCCAAATACAGAGGTCACAAACTCTGGAATATCGCCCATAAGGGTTTGATCGGTAATCCCTTGCATAAATGCTTTGTCAAAACCGCCTACAAAACTTGCAAGATTAAAAACGCCTTCTTCCATGCCTGTGGTATCAACAACCATGCTGTAAATGAACATCACCCAGAGCAAACCGACAATGCCTGCAAAAGCAAAAAACTGGGTACAAATTGACAAGACATTCTTACTTCGTAGCATCCCGCCATAAAACAAGGCGAGCCCAGGAATAAACATGATCATGACAAAAACAATGGATGTCATGACCCATGATGTTGAAACTTGATTCAGTGTGGTGGTTTCTGCTGCCGATGCCCAAGCAGGACAAAGCAACATTGAGATAGTGAGTAGGCTAGCAACAAAACGAGAAATCATATTTGACCCTCCTGTACGGATGTACATGATGTAAGTTGTTTGTGATTAAAATTTTTAGATGATCATGAGCGAACTCGGGTACGTTCAGGGTCATAAAAGGGTAAGGCAACGACTTGAGCTTTCAGTCTTTTTTGTTGCCCATCTAATTTGCCGATCTCGATTGCAGAACCAACCGCGGCATATTGAGGAGCAATACGGCATAAAGCGATTTGTTTTTTGAGTAAAGGTGAATTGGTCGCACTGGTGATCACGCCAACAGGGAAGCGTCCTGCGTAGACAAGGTCTCCATGTGCAGCAGGTTCAGTTTGATCTAGAATCAGTCCAACTAATTTATGCCGACTGGCTGCAGCTTGATTTTGTATAGCCACTTTACCTAAAAAGTCTTCTTCTTTGGTTTTAAGTGGAACGGTGAAACCAATACCTGCTTCAAACGGATTAATTTGAGGATTGAATTCATGTTGTGCAAAAATCAGTCCAGCTTCTATACGTAACATGTCTAGTGCATCGAAGCCCATCGGTGCGATTTTATAGGTCTGACCCGCACTCCAAATGGTATCCCAAACAGTTTCGGCATCGTTCGGATGACACCACACTTCAAAGCCCAATTCACCCGTGTATCCTGTCCGAGAAACCATCACGGGGATGCCATTGACACCACCTAACCGACCTAAAGTGAAGTGAAACCAAGCCAGTTGTTGAATATCCGGCTGGTGTTCAGGCGTCCAAATCAGTTGTTGTAATAATTCCCGACTGTGTGGTCCCTGAACGGCAACATTATGAATTTGATCTGATGAGTTTCGGATACTGACCCGATAACCTTGTTCTTGTGCTTTTTGTTTGAGCCATAGCCCTGAATATTCATCCCCACAGATCCAACGGAAATTTTGTTCACCTAGTCTAAAAATGGTACCATCATCTACCATACCACCTGTTTCTAAACATGCAGCGGAATAAGCAATTTCACCAATCGCGAGTTTACGTACATTGCGCGTCAGCATGTATTGCAAAAAACTTTCTGCATCGGGACCCATAATTTCAAATTTGCGTAATGCGGTTAAATCAATCATGGCGACACGTTCACGACAAGCCAGATATTCCGCTTTTGCTCCCCAGCCCTCATATTCAGTAGCAACCCAGTAGCCATGATATTCCACCAGTTTTGAGGTCAAGGCTTGAATGCGAGAATGAAATCCAGTCTGTTTGGTCATACGAGGCATCTCCTCTGGAGTGAGTCGGTAATGTTGTGAGCGCTGAAATTGTTCTTGTTGATCATAAATACGCACATGAATATCTGTCGGAATCCAGCCATTGGATGGGTCAATATCATCTGGGCAAGCGGATGATGCGCACAGTAGATCTTTTTGTGCCCGTAATAGCACATAATCACCAGGTTGAGACCATGGTTCATCCATACTGATGGTTCCGCAAGATTCAACGTGCGTGTTATAAAAGAAGTTAATCGCTGGCCATGCACTTTTACTTTGAATACCGTGTGACTTTAAGATTTGGTTGAAATTTTCTGTGCAGGAAATATGCCCAAAATAGCCAGAGTCATTATAAAATTTTGGAGTGCAAGCAGTCAGGAACATGTCATGACGACCCACAGTATCTTGAACCACTTCCACTAAGGTTTCTAAATTAGCGGCATAAAAACGCGAGTGTAAGCCTGGGGCCGGGGTGGAGTGCCCAAGAATACTGCGGGTTGCAACTGCATCAATGCCAATTTCCTCTCCATGTTCGAGTGCTTTGGCATCGAAAGCGATAAAATCACTACATTGTTTACCTGCAACATCGATAATTTGAATCCATTGTCCTGCTTTGACCGTATAAGTTTGTGCAGACGCACGTGAGATTCGAATGTCTTGAATAGGTGTTGCAAGGGGAGTGGGTAAATATTCAACTGCTACGATGGCTTTTTTGATGATGACCTTAACTTCATCGATAGGGTCTTGTTTATCCACCTGCATATTCTTGCCTGTATTCAAGACAATAACTTCTGCTGTTGCTAGAGCTTTGAATTGAATCGAAGCTGCATATTCAAGGCAGATGACCTGTTCCAAATCGGGGTCTTGAATATTTAATCGGGTCAGTTGTTTACGTAGATGTAAGGCTGTTCGGTCCTGTTGTTGTAATTGAGCAAAGGTATTTTGTGCGCGACGAATTTTGATGGTCGTGGACGAATTCAGTATTTGAATTATGTTTGAATCTGGAAGTGCATTTCGATCACGCACGATAATTTCGATGGATTGCTCATCTGGAAGTTGAAGTTCCACTTCATCATTTGGCGCTAAATCAAATGCCTGAATCTGTTGCGGGTCTACCCGTAAATGCAGCACAGAAATGGGGCGTTGTAGATGATAAAACTCGTCTGTTGGTCCAGACAGATACATCTCAGAAAGATGTGATTTTAGATTACCCATATCCAATACCTGAATTGATCTATGTGAATGCTGCTGAGCGACTGGAAGATGCTCAAGATCTGTACATGGCATTCACTATTACTGCGAAAAAATATCAGCGCAATTACACAAAATGGATACCTATTCTGGGGTATATACAGATGTTGGCATGAATCATGCTCAAAAAAATTAACTATCAAGAATAAATAATTGTGATTGTAATGAGACTTTTCTGTGGGGATCGCAACGGAGTAATGCAGGAAGTAATCTATAAACGGCAATCATTATGGGTGGGAGTTATGAAGTCTTGGCCGCATTGGTTTACTAGATCCGAACCATCTATTCAGCATCCACTGAAACAGATTGGAGCCTTACAGCAACAACTTTTCATCTCGAAATTTGAATTGTTGTGTACACAATTGGAATTAAAACTGGCAGGTTTAGATGCCGAGTTATCAGGCTTACCAGAGCATTTAGTGGAGCTTGAGCAACAAATAGCGGTCATGCTAGATGCTCCACCAACATTACTAGGTTGTGTACTGTGTTATCCATTTAGTCAAGAATGCTTTATTTACCATTCTTACCAGCAGCAGTTGTCTCGTTCTGAATTGAAAATGATTCAACAAAATTTACTGAATTATGCAGCTTCGGGCGCAGATTTAGAGCCTGTAGTGGAATTGAATTTATCTTCTTATCAAGCAAGGTTGCTGTTTACAGGACAAGAAATTGTGGTTTGGCGTTTATATGGCATACAAACCCTAAAAGAAAAGCATCACCATTTTTACCAATTGCTTGATCAAGCATTGCAGCGTGGTTTACAGGCTTGGGTTGAACAACAGCAAAAAATACGTGGCACGTTATTACAAGAACGTCGTGAAGTTGCTGCGGAGTTACATGACAGTATTGCGCAAATTTTGGGCTTTCTTCGGTTGAAATCGGCACAGTTGAATCAACAGTGTAAACAGCAGCAACAATATGCAGAACTCAGATCAACAACAGAAGAACTTGCCAGTTATACCCATTATGCCTATCAACAAACGCGCGAATTAATCACGGCTTCGCGTTTAGCCTATCAAGAATTGGATTTTGCATCCGCTTTAAAAAAAGTCGTGCATGAGTTTGAACATTATTCGGGGGTTTCTTTTGAACTGGATAATCGGGTGCCACAACTGAAGGTGACGGCTAAACAGTCGGTGCAATTGCTTTACATTATTCGAGAAAGCTTGAGCAATGTGGTGCGACATTCACATGCATCTATCGCAAAAATTCGCGTGGAACATTTGGCTTCAGGAGCTTTACAGATGAGTGTCGAGGATAATGGTCGAGGCTTGGATCTCAGTCAGAAAAGAAACGATAGTTTTGGTTTGGAAATTATGCATGAACGTGCGGAAAGGATTGGTGCCGAGTTGTGTTTTAAAGCGAACCAACCCCAAGGCACATGTGTCATTCTAAAGTTAAGTGCTCATTAATAGGAGCTGCTCATGTTATGTAAAGTTAGTATTGTTGATGATCACGCATTATTTCGACGTGGCGTTTTAGATATTTTACGTCAGACCGAAGAATATGAAATTGTTGCAGAGTATTCTTCAGGCAAAACCTTTTTGGAAAAGATGCAGGATGAGTATCCTGAATTATTATTACTTGATGTACAAATGCCGGATGAGTCGGGTTTAAATATTTTAAAACAAATCCGCAAAACCGATCAGCAGTTAAAAGTTGTGGTACTGACTGCAAGTGAGGATGATGAAATTGTTCTGGAAGCGATTCGGTCAGGGGCGAATGGGTTTTTACCCAAAGATACTTTGCCTGAAGTGATTGTGGCAAATTTACGTGAAGTTCGTAAAGGGCAAACTATTTTACACGGTTCAGGCATTACCTTATTGGCAAATTTACTACGACGACATGGTGAAATAACAAAGCCACATCATATAACAGAGATAGAACCAACTGAACAGCATCCGCTACTAGCTGAAATGACGATGCGTGAGCAAGAAACCCTGTTGCTGATTGCTAAAGGATTGAACAATAAATTAATTGCACGTGAGTTGGGCATTAGTGATGGTACGGTTAAGGTCTATGTCAAAAGCCTATTACGTAAACTGCATCTACATTCACGTTTAGAACTTTCGGTGTGGGCACATCAGCATTTGACTGCATCGAGCCTAAAGCTTGAAATCAGTTAGGAGTTGCCATGCTTAAACGATCGACCCCGTATTTTCAAGTTCCAGAATTATTGGAGCATTACTGGACACCCCTGTTTGACCAATGGAATGAGTGTATCTTGATGGTTGATCAGTCACTCTCTATTTATAAATCAAATCAATGTTGGCAGCGATTTATGGAGTCAGAAATAGAGGGTTCTGTAAATCATTTTGATAGAAATTTAACGACTTATCTTTACCCTGAAGATGTATTTCAATTGAAGCAACTGTTGCTCAAGGGTAAGCCAATAGAACGCTATCGCATCCGTTTAATGAATCCACAACATCAACTGTTTTGGTTTGAACTTTCTGCCACAAATTTGCCAATAGAAACATCATCACAATATTGGTGTTTACAATGCTCGGATCAAACACAAAACATTCAGCAACAATATCTTCAGGCTGCACAACAACGGAGCCTTACAGACTTGTTATATCGCTTGCCGATTATGCTTTATCGTTCACGTAATGATCGAGATTGGACCATGGAATATGTAAGTCGTGGTTGTGAATCTATTACGGGTTATCCTACTAAGGCCCTGTTAAATACCCCTTTATATGGACAAATGATTCATCCTGATGATGCTGAACAGGTGTGGGCTCAGGTGCAATCTGCCATACAGAATAAAAACATGTTTTTTTTAAATTATCGAATTATTCAAGCAGATCAAGAAATTGCTCAAGTTCAAGAAATTGGGCAAGGCGTGTATTCTGATAGTGATATGGTGCTTGGCATAGAAGGGGTAATTTTTCCAAGTGTTATCAATCCATTGGTCATTGTTCATCAAAATAATTAACTCATTAGAGATACCCCCTTTGAGGAATTTCTTCAGTTTTCATTCCGCTCTATTGTCGGTTTATCAAGTTGTACCAGACTTTTTATTCACGAACATGGAGATATACCATGACACGAGTTGCAATTATCGGAGCAGGGCCAAGTGGGATGGCTCAACTAAGAGCTTTTCAATCGGCACAACAAAAAGGAATAGAAATTCCTGAAATCGTTTGTTTCGAGAAGCAAGCGGATTGGGGCGGACAGTGGAACTACACTTGGCGCACGGGCATGGATGAACATGGGGAAAATGTGCACAGTAGTATGTACCGTTATCTCTGGTCGAATGGCCCTAAAGAATGTCTAGAATTTGCAGATTATTCTTTTGATGAACACTTTGGTAAAGCGATTGGTTCCTATCCGCCACGTGCAGTACTGTGGGATTACATTAAAGGGCGGGTGGAAAAAGCCAATGTGCGCCAATATGTGCGCTTTAATAGCGCAGTTCGACATTTAACTTATGATGAGGCAACGCAATTATTTGCCGTGACCGTACAAGATCATACAAACGATAGTATTTATACCGAGCAATTTGATTATGTGGTGGTGGCTTCTGGGCATTTTTCTACCCCAAAAGTACCGCAATATGAGGGGTTTGATATTTTCGGTGGACGCATCTTACATGCCCATGATTTCAGAGATGCTTTGGAGTTTAAAGGCAAAACTATTTTAGTGGTCGGGAGTAGTTATTCTGCGGAAGATATTGGTTCGCAATGCTACAAGTATGGTGCGAAACAAATTATCAGTTGTTATCGCAGTGCAGCAATGGGCTATAAGTGGCCAGAAAACTGGTCTGAGCGCCCACAATTATTACATGTCGATCAAACCCATGCCTATTTTGCAGATGGTAGCTCTGTTCAAGTTGATGCCATCATTTTGTGTACTGGTTATATTCATAGTTTTCCTTTTATTGATGAATCCTTACGTTTAAAAACCAATAATATTCTGTATCCCTTGGGTTTATATAAGGGCGTGGCATGGGAGAAAAATCCGAAATTGTTTTATTTGGGTATGCAAGACCAATGGTATTCCTTCAATATGTTCGACGCACAGGCTTGGTATGCACGGGATATAATCTTGGGCAAGATTGCTCTACCAAGTTATGCGCAGATGCTTGCAGACACTCAGCAATGGCATGATGAAGAGAAGACCCTTGAAGATGCCGCAGCAATGTTTAAATTTCAGGGCGACTATATTATGCAGCTCATAGAGGCGACAGATTACCCGACCTTTAATATTGAAGGGGTACGACAGACCTTTTTAGAATGGAAAAAACATAAGAAAGAAAACATCATGACCTTTAGGGATCATACTTATAGATCACTGATGACGGGTACGATGGCAGAGCCACATCACACCACATGGCTAGACGCTTTAGATGATTCACTAGAAGCCTATTTGCAAGTTGAAGCATCTTCAGAATTCACTCGAAAAGTGGGTTAATGGTATTTATAACCAGATAAAAATAATAAAAAAGATGATGAAAATTAATGTTGTGGAGAATCGTGTCCCTCCACAACATTTTTTTATTTATGAGCAGGTTCGTTCATATGAAACCTATGATTACCCCTTTAGAGGTATGCTTTAAAGGGAATTGTGATGATTAACAAAATAATTTAAATATTTGATTATATTAATTTAAAAGAAAAAGGATGTTGTCATGCAAGATCCAATGATGAGTACACCCATCTATCAAAAAGTTGCAGATCTCCAGTTGAATGCAGGGACCACGTTGTACGTCATACAGCATACACAACATGCGGATGCTGAATATCTTTTGCAGAAACTAGGATTAGAAGATCAAGGCAACCTTTTTATTTTGGCAGAAATGCCAAATGCAGAAACAGATTTAACACAGTATTTGCAACGGATTCAGCAACGTCTGCAACATGTTTCTACAGGATGGCATGCGGTGGTTTTTGGTGATGAAGCCTTCATTTGGCGTGTCATGCAAACTTTGCTAGCTACTGGTTTGATGGCAGAAGAGATCAGTTTGATTTTAAGTACTGGACCACGTCAGGTGTATTGCGTGCACTGTGGTCATCAGCAATTGCATTCACAGCAGGATTATTGTGATTGTGAGCAATGTGGTGTGCATTTATTGGTGAGGAGTCATTTCTCACGACGTTTAGGCGCTTATATGGGCGTTTGTGCAGATGCCGATTATCCGCATGGAGATGCCGCATGAATAATCTAATCTCTGTAAAAGTTGCGAAAATTCAACAACTCACTCCTGTCATTCGTGAATTTAGTTTTGAAGCGGTAGATCAGTCCTTATTCCCTTTTTCTTCGGGTAGCCATATTGTTGTGCAATTGCCACTACAAGATCGTATCTTGCGCAATGCCTATTCTTTGTTGAGTGATCCATATAACACGCAACGTTACCAGATCGCGGTGCGCTTACAGGAACAGTCACGTGGTGGTTCGCGCTATTTACATGAACAGGTACAGGAGGGGGATCTTCTTAAAATTTCCGCACCTTTAAATCTCTTTTCATTACATTCGCAAGCGAAACATCATATTTTTATTGCAGGTGGGATTGGTATTACGCCATTCATGTCACATATCCATCAAATCATGCACGGCAAAGGCAGTTTCGAGCTGCATTATGCTTGCCGCGATCAGGTGAGTAATGCGTATGAATCTATGCTGCAACAATTATTTCCTTCACAACTGCATGTGTATTCGGACCGGACAGCGACACGATTAAATGTGTATGACTTATTAAAAGCACAAGATCTGCACACCCATATTTATGTGTGTGGACCCGATCGTCTAATTCAAGATGTACTGGATATAGCACAACAATTAGGCTGGTCAAAACATCGGGTGCATTGGGAAGCATTTAGTTCACCAGTAGCAGGCACTGCTTTCGAAGCATATCTCAGCAAGAGCCAAAAAAGTATTGAAGTCCCAAGTGATTACAGCTTGCTTGAAGCCCTTGAAAAAAATGCAATTGAGGTGCCCAGCCTGTGTCGAGGTGGGGTATGCGGTCAGTGTGCGGTGAAGTATCAGCACGGTGAGGTTGATCATCATGATCATTTCCTTTCAGCACAAGAACGTCAACATCTATTAATGCCTTGCGTTTCCCGCGCGAAACAAGGCTGTCGTATCGAACTTGATTTGTAATTCAGGAGAACAGAATGACGATCCAATTTAATCCTGATGAACGGATGCATGGTGACTTCAGTTACCACAATAGCGCCAAAGCGATTGCACGCTTTCCGTTTCCATTTCCTGAAGATCAATATATGTATTCAGTCAATATTGAACCGGTAATTTCTAAGTCCAGCACCGTGTTCGAGCATTGGTTTGATATTGATGAGCATTATTTAACGGAAGTGCAAGAGCGTACCTTCACACTGACAAATGATCCGAAACGTTGCATCATCTTGCCACACATGCTGCAAGCCTCATGGGACTTTTTGGAAATGGCGATGGAACATTTATCGCAGGATTATCCAGAAATATTCCAACTGGAGCGTAATGGTCAAACATGGCGCTGGGTCAACAAAGCACTACAGATTGATACGACCTTTGAATTTGGCGATATTTCGACTTTACCGATGCATCCCTTTGAATATATCTCGCGCCAAATACAAGGCGACATTGCCTTGCTAGATCAACGTGAAGGGGACTTGTTCATGGATACGGGCATGATCACAGGTCCTGCGGATTGGTCGCTGAATTTTGATGCAGGCATGAGTTTTAAGCAATGGCATGCCCCTGTGCCCAAAGTGGCACATGATTTGGGCGTCTTTGAACGAGCCCTTAAATTTCTACTCAATATTCAAGTCGGGCAACCGTACCGCCGTCTGAATTGGACCATGACCATTAACCCGCGTATGGATACTTCGTCAGAGACTTATCATTTGTGGGGCCATGAACGCAGTTTAGTGACATCAGAAAACGCAGGGGAATTGGTGCATTTACGGGTTGAATTACAAATGATGCCGCGTTTACCGCGTAGCAATGCCTTGTTATTTAGTATTCGTACTTATCTCATTAGCCTCAATGATTTGGCACAAAATCCAGCATGGGCGAAACGCCTACATCGTGTGATCCGAGATTTACCTGAATCAATTGCAGAATACAAAGGCATTAGTCGCTACCGCGAACCTTTGGTGCAATGGCTGAGTCAATTTGATCAATAACAATTTTATTCATTCATTATTTTAGATTAATAAGGGAACATTATATGGGAAATTCATGGCGTATTTCGGCGTTGGCAGAACGTCACCGTCAATTGGGTGCGAAACTTGAAGATTGGAATGGTATGGGCACTGCGTGGACTTATCACAGCGATACGGCAGATCACTATACTGCTATACGGACCAAAGCAGGCTTAATGGATGTATCTGGTTTAAAAAAGGTGCATTACGTAGGACCACATGCGGAAAGTTTATTGGAATATGCAACCTCGCGCGATATTTCAAAACTGTATCCTGGAAAATCGGCTTATGCCACCATGTTGAATGAGGAAGGTAAGTTTGTAGATGATTGTGTGATTTATCGTACAGGACCCAATTCATTTATGGTCGTGCATGGTACGGGTATCGGCTTAGAAATGCTGATTCGTTCAGCCACAGGGCGCCAAGTTGCGGTTTTGTTTGATGATGATTTACATGATCTTTCCTTACAAGGTCCTGTGGCTGTCGACTTCTTGGCTGAGCATGTACCAGGTATTCGCGACTTGCCTTATTTCCATCATATCCAAACCCGATTATTTGGTTGTCCAGTCATGATTTCACGTACAGGCTATACGGGAGAACGTGGCTATGAGATTTTCTGTAAAGCCATGGATGCACCGTTAATTTGGGATACGATTTTAGAAAAAGGTGCTGACTACGGTATCGTGGCAAGCTCATTCGTGACTTTAGATTGGTTACGTACAGAAAGTTATCTACTGTTTTTCCCCTATGACAACTCTGAATATTTCCCATTCGAAAATGATAAATCAGGCGATACCTTGTGGGAATTAGGTTTAGATTTCACGGTATCACCAACCAAAGGTGAATTCCGAGGCTGTTATGAACACCGCCGATTAAAAGGAAAAGAACGTTTCAAAATCTTTGGAATTAAACTTGACGGTGAGCAAGCGGCACAAATGGGCGATACCGTCTGGGATGGAGATCAAAAAATTGGGGTGATTACCTGTGGTATGTATTCTCCACTGACCAATACTTCCGTTGCTTTAGCGCGGGTGGATGTACCTTATGCCGTAGAAGATCGTCCTGTTCAGATTAAGGGTAGCTTAGAAGTGGATGCAATCACACATACTTTGCCTTTTGATGATCCACAAAAATTAAAACGTACTGCAAAAGGTTAATCGCATACAACTTTTCCTTATTGGTTTTATTTGGATTCATCTCTGGATGATGAAAAATTGAAACAGCCGTTAAATTGAATTCTGCTCAATTCAACGGCTTTTTTTTGATTCAATTCGCCAAATTGGGGCTGCATTATTTCTGGGTATTAATCGACACGACGACCGATAAGCCTGGGCGCAATAAATTGGCATTCGGCTGGTGCTGAACCAATTGAATGCGTAGCGGAAGACGTTGCACAATTTTGGTAAAGTTGCCAGTTGCATTACTCGAGGAGATTGGCGAAAAGAAAGCGCCAGTAGACGGTGAGAAACTATCGACTGTGCCATTTAAATCGACGTTATAAGCATCGACATGAATTTTCACTGGCTGGCCTGATTGGACATTTTTCAGTTCGACTTCACGGAAGTTGGCTTCAATGTAAATTTTATCCAAAGGCACAATGACCATTAATGGATTACCTGTACTTACATAATTCCCAATATGTACAGATTTTTGCCCAATACTGCCATCAATTGGGGCATAAATTTCAGTGTAACTCAGATTCAGTTTGGCTTTATCCAATGCAACTCGTGCTTGCTTTAAGGTCGCTTGACTGGCGAGTACCTGAATTTTGTACTGTTTGAGCTGATATTCAGCATCAATCACTTTTTCCTGATTATTGTCTAAATCTGCATGTTGTTCCGCCAAGGTGGTTTTAGATTGTTGGGTGACTAAACGCGATTCTGCACCCAGTTTCTGTAATTCTTGATAGCGTGCCGTATTATCTTGGGTTTGTTGAATACTTGCCTGCATTTTTCTGACCTGCGCTTGCGCTTCACGAATCTGCGTGGGTTGTCGCTCCACCAGCATTTCAGCAGCTTTTAGCTCGGCTTGTGCCTTGGCAAGATTCGACTCTGCTTCTGCCAAAGCAGCTTCATAATCGCGAGCATCAATCCGCGCTAACAGTTGACCCGCTTTTACTGCTTGATGATCTTCAACATAAAGCGCCGTGACTTCTCCTGAAATTTTGGGTGAGATGGTGGCATATTCCACATCAACATGTGCATCATCGGTTTCAATGGTCGAAGAGGGAATGAAGATGATCCAAACCACCCAGCCGATTGAAGCCAGAATGGTCAGGGCGGCAATAGTCATAAACCAGTGAGTTTTAAGATTTTGGATTAAAGAGCGTTTGCTTGAAGAAGAAGCCGTGACCTCTGGGTTTTCGGGATGACTCATAAAGATTTTCCTGAGTTATGACTATTCATTAATTTAATGAGTGCAATACGAGGTGGATATGTTCTGACTGGCAGCAGCAACATGATGATAAAAAGGATGACCGTTAGCCCTGCAAGAATCAGATATTGATCATGAATAATCAGTACGGATTGCTGGGTTTGAATTGCAGAATTTAATGCAGACAATCCGCCCGACACACGTTCGGCACCATTGACAGTCAAGACGGGTGGGTTGAGAGGATCTATAGCTGGACCTTGAATATTCTGAAAAACCTTATTAGCAGTATTTTCAATCAGTCGTGTGGAATGATATTCACCACGCACTCGGCTGATCCAGTCCAGTAGGCACACGCCTAGCACACCACTAATGGCACGTGGGGTATTGATCATTGGCGATGCATACGGAGCCATGCTCGGGTGGACACTATTGGTCCCGATCATAAGTAGCGACAGCACTACGCCAGTTTGACCCAAACAGGAAATGGCATGCCAAAAATAGAATTGTTCGCGGTTCCAAGTGGTATCTAGTTGACTCGCGCCCAAGCAGCCAATCATGACCAAAATCAAACCGATGCCGTGTACAAAGCGGCTATCTAGCCATACTTGATTAAGCAGTTTGACCACTATTGGGATATAGATCAGTTGCAATGCCGCAATTTGCAGTCCTATCCACATACTTTGTGTAGGTTTGTAGCCTTGCACAGCCGTTAAATAATTGACTGGTAATGTACTGGTCGACATACCGATGATGACAAAGCAAAACAAGGCAATCACTGCATAAGCAAAATTGCGGATTTCCAACATTTGCGGCTTGATCAAAGGGCTTGGATGACACCATTCATGCAGAATAAACAGCGGTAACGTAATCGCTGAAATTAAAGCCAATACACAGATGAATTTAGAGTGAAACCAATCCAAATGATTGGCATGTAACAACAATGTGCTGAGTGCAGCTAATGCAACCGTTGCCAGAAGCGCACCAATCCAATCATAGCTTTTGATTTTGGCAAAATTGTAAGGGTCTTGTGGAATTCCCAAATAGACCAAAGCAGCACTCAAAGCGCACAGCGGAATGGATTGAAAGAAAATGATTTTCCAACCCAAAATATCTAAATATAAGGCTGAAAGTGCTGCACTTAAATTTGGGAAAAACGTCGCGGTCAAGGCATAGCAGGCCAATCCCCAAAGCCGAATGTCGGGACCTAAAAATCGCAATGCGCATGCCATCAGTAACGGAATAATCAAACCGTTAGATAACCCTTGCAAACCACGTAATAGATAAAGGATTTCAATATTGGGGCTAAATGGAATCAGAACACTGGAAATACAACACAGCGCGATGGCAAATAAAATCATTCTGCGTATAGAAAAAATGCCAGCCCAGCTACTCGACAGGATCATTCCAATAATCATGGTACTGGCGTAGATACTGGCAATCCAGTGCCCAGAATCAACACTCAAGCCCATTGCGCCGCGAATATCACTCAATGTCATGCTGGTAATTCGATTATTTAACTCAACGGTCATGGCAGCAAAAATGACACCAGCCAAACCGATGAGTGGCTTTTTATTCATTGAAGACCTTAAATGTAAAAATCAGGATGGGGAGGTAGTAGCACAACTGTACCGATCGGTACTCTATACTTTAATCAAATTGAAGTCAATTTTCAGATTTGCTTTTAATTGGGTTACACTGGGCGCAATTGCAAGAAGCATTGTAGATGGGCATGACACTTACAAAATCGAATGAAAAAGATCAGAAAATTTTAGATGCAGCAACAAAGTTCTTTCTTATTCATGGGTTTAGTGGAACCACCACAGATATGATTCAAAAAGAGGCGGGCGTGTCTAAAGCCACCATGTATGCCTGCTATAAAAATAAAGAAATCATGTTTGCTGCCGTAATTGAACAGCAGTGTTCCAATATTCAAGATAAAATTATCTCTATTGAAACTAAAGCCTCAAATTTACGTCTTGCTTTAACCGAAATTGGTAAGGTGTATCTGGGATACTTACTTTCGCCTCAAGGACTCGCAGTTTTTAGAGTCTGTATTGCCGAAGCGATAAGATTTCCAGAATTGTCTGAAAAATTCTTTCAAGTGGGACCGCAACGTATGGCAAATATTATTGCCAGCTACTTAGATAAAGCGATACAAAAAGGTGAAATTACGTTAACACCCAATAAAAGTGAAATGATGGCCAATATATTTTTGGGATTATTACGTAGTGAAGCACATTTAAAATGCCTAACCCATCCAAATTACACGATTTCTGAAGCCGAAATTGCTGTATGGGTAAACTATGTGATTGAGCTATTTTTAAGGAATATCAACTACCAAGAAGTTTGAAACAGCCTCTATCCAAGATCCTTAGAATGGCTTAGTTTCAAATCAATCAACTCAGTTAAAGACTTTGATTGATACTTATATTCTAATGAGCTAAGTAAAATTAAAAAAAGAGAGCTTATAGCTCTCTTTTTTTATAAGATCCCGTATTTAATTATAAGCGCGTTCATTGTGGTTGCTAATATCCAACCCAATTTGCTCTTGTTCATTTGAAGTACGCAGTCCAATGGTCTTATCAATAATTTTAAAAATCAACCAAGTGAAAAAGCCACAATAAACAACAGTGAGCAGAATCCCAGCGATTTGTGCAATTAACTGTTGTACGACATTTACATTTTCAACATAACCGCCGAGTGCAGGCAGACAGAAAATCCCCGTTAGAATGGCACCGACCATACCACCGATTCCATGTAAGGCAAAAACATCCAATGCATCATCAAAACCGAATTTACGTTTTAAACCTGTTACAGCGAAGAAACAGCAAATACTGGTGATGAACCCAATCGCGATTGCGCCAAAAGCCCCAACATAAGCAGCAGCAGGTGTAATTCCGACTAACCCAGCAATGACACCTGAAGCCAAGCCAAGTGAAGTAACATGTTTGGAGATAATTTTTTCAATCATCATCCATCCTACAATGCCACCACAGGTTGCAATCATGGTGGTCATTAAAACCAAACCAGCGGTGGTATTGGCTGAAAGGGCAGAGCCTACATTAAAGCCAAACCATCCTGCCCATAACAGTGCAGCACCAATCATGGTATAAACCAAGTTATGTGGAGGCATTGGCGTTGTTGGCCAGCCATGACGTTTACCTAGGATCAATGCACCTACCAGAGCTGCAACACCTGAATTAATATGCACGGCAGTACCCCCAGCAAAATCAAGTACGCCCCAATTGTGCATAATCGCTCCTGGACCACCCCAGACCATATGTGCCAAAGGACCGTAAACTAAAATGAGCCACAGTGCACCGAACAGCACAACTGCACCAAACTTCATTCGTTCAGCAAACCCACCCACAGCAATACATGGGGTAATCATGGCAAAGGTTAAGCCAAAGACGCAGAGTACAAACTCAGGTACACCTGCAATTAAGGTTTGGTCTGTAATTCCCAATAGAAAGGCTTTATCAAAGCCGCCGACGAAACTGTTGAGGTTTAACACACCTTCGGACATATTGGTGGTATCAGCAACAAAGCTGTAGACGAAGCTCACCCATAAAATCCCAGCGACACCTGCAATGGCGAAGAATTGCGAAAAAATGGACAGTACGTTTTTAGCGCGGACCATCCCACCATAAAATAACGCTAGACCTGGAATAAACATAATCAACACCAGAATCGCGGACACCATAATCCATACAGTTGATGCGGCATCAAATGGGGTGTCTTCCGCAAATGCGATTGTAGATATGGGCAACAGCAATAAAGGTAATATTTTTTTAAACACATCAAAGGTCATGGTGAACGCCCCAATAGATGAATAATATGAAGTTGTGATGGATTACAGTGAATCGTGATGATTTTGTATTCCTAAAGAGAATATTAATTTCATTTTGGTTAAAGCAAATGTTGTACCATGACGATTCTTAATCATGAATATTGAAAGAACATAGATGTATTTCTAAAATAAGAATTTGATTTATATGTAAATTATTTTATTTTTTCTGTAGGCTGACGTAATGCAGATACTTGAGGTCAACCTACAGATAGAAGAATGCTGATGGTTATAGCATTGAGTGGCTTATTCTTCACTCGTGCCATAATTCATGACCGAAAGTAAGCGAATTGGTACTTTAATTAGCTTCTCTGGTCCATGTGGAATTTCTCCCTCAAAAGTAAGGCAATCACCAGGCAGCATATGAAACACCTCATCCCCATGTCGATACACCATTTCGCCTTCAACTAAATACAGCATTTCAGTACCAGGGTGTGCAAAGGTGGGGAACTCCTCGCTGGCATCATCCATATTCACTAAATACGCTTCAAAGTTTTTGCGGGGACCACGTGAGTGAGTGAGCAAACTGTAGGTATGTCCTTTTTCAGTACCACGACGCACAACTTCCATCCCTTCGCCTGATCGAACTAACATGGCGTTACTTTCTTGTTGGTCATATTGGCTAAATAAGGTCGATACCGAAATACCAAGTACTTCACAAAGACGGATTAAGGTATCCAGACTGGTCGAGACTTGTGCATTTTCAATTTTGCTCAGCATGCCCTGACTGATGCCAGCCATTTGTGCCACTTCTGAAAGTTTTAATCCCTGTTCTTGACGATGACGTTTAATTTGAATGCCAATATATTGTTCTAGCTTCAAGCTATTCTTGGTTTGTCTCATTCTGGTTCAACTCTGCACTAATATGGTCACTTTTGATTCACGATTTTACCTAATACCCAAACACATATCTAAAAAAATTAGAAAATAACGATAGGAAACTAATATTCCTGATGAGAATAAAAGCAAATTGACCTCCAAATAAAAAAATTAACGGCTAAATAAAAGTTGGCAAGAGAATTGCTTTCTTATTAGGAAAGAAAGTTTCTTATATTGAAAATTGCATAGTGTAATACCACCTGCATTTTTCGAGCCAAATACCATTATTGTCATGTTAGGAGTATGTCAATCATGTTGCAGCAGGCCGTAGAAGAGATGTTTGATCAGAATGTACTGATTAAGAAACCACTATACCGACCAGAAGTACAAAAGGTTATCGATCAACATAATTTAAAATATGTGTTAGCTCAGTTTGTCGACATTCATGGAGCTGCGAAAACAAAATCAGTCCCAATTTCGGGTTTAAAAGCAATAGAAAAAGATGGTGTTGGTTTTGCTGGTTTTGCAATTTCAGGCATGGGCATGCAACCGCATGGACCAGACTTCATGGTGAAAGGTGACTTATCTAGCCTCACACCAGTGCCATGGCAACCTGGCTACGGTCGTGTCGTCTGTGAAGGTTATGTCAATGGTGCACCGCATGTATACGATTCACGTTATGTATTACGTAAACAAGTCGAGCGTTTAAGTGCTAAAGGTTGGACGCTAAATACTGGTTTAGAACCTGAATTTAGCCTGTTCCGCCGTGGTGAAGATGGCAAACTTAAAGCCGTAGATGACTCGGATACTTTGGATAAACCTTGCTATGACTATAAGGGTTTATCACGTTCACGAGAGTTTCTGGAACGTTTAACCGAAGCCTTAATTCCAGTCGGTTTCGATATTTATCAAATTGACCATGAAGATGCCAACGGTCAGTTCGAAATTAATTATACCTACAGCGATGCGATGAATTCGGCAGATATGTTCACTTTCTTCCGTATGGCAGCAGGTGAAATTGCGAATGATTTAGGCATTATCTGTTCATTTATGCCAAAGCCAGATCCGAAACGTGCGGGCAATGGGATGCACTTCCATTTATCCATTGGTAGTTCAGAATCCAGTAACCTGTTCCATGATCCAAGCGACCCTAAAGGCATGGGGCTATCCAAGATGGCTTACCACTTTATTGCGGGTTTACTAGAGCATGGTCCAGCACTGTGTGCCTTCTGTGCGCCGACAGTCAATTCATACAAACGCTTAGTGGTGGGTCGTTCACTCTCGGGTGCAACTTGGGCACCAGCATTTATTGCGTACGGTTCAAATAACCGTTCTGCCATGGTTCGTATTCCTTATGGTCGCATCGAACTCCGCTTACCAGATGCAGGTTGTAATCCATATCTGGTTTCTGCCGCCATTATCGCGGCAGGGCTAGATGGGATTGAACGTGAATTAATGCCACCAGAAGAATGTAATGAAAATCTCTACAACCTCAGCCTTGAAGAGATTGCAGCACGAGGCATTAAAACCTTGCCGCAATCCTTAAAAGAAGCGGTGGATGCACTAAAAGCAGACCCATTGTTTGCAGAAAAAATGGGTGTAGAAATTGTGAACGAATTTATCAATCAGAAGAGCATGGAGTGGGTGGAATACAGCCGCCACGTCACTGACTGGGAAGTTCAACGTTATACCGAATTCTTCTAATTCAACTGAAATAAACATATCAAATATTTAATTTTCGGAGAAATCTTATGTGCGGAATTGTTGGCTTATATCTTAAAAACCCAGCGCTTGAATCACAATTAGGCAAGTTATTTGAACCAATGCTAGAAGCCATGACTGGACGTGGTCCAGATAGTGCGGGCTTCGCCATTTATGGTGATGAAGTACAAGATGGCTGGGTCAAATTGACCTTACAAAGCACAGATGAAAGCTTTAACTGGCAAGGTTTTACAGAAAAATTACAAGCAAAACTGGGCACAGGGTTTGACTGGTTTCAAAATGCAACTGCGGCGGTGTTAAAAGTTGAAGCAGATGAAGCAACTGTTCGTGCTGCCATTACTGAACTTGCGTCTGAACTTAGAATTATGAGCGTGGGGCAAAGCATTGAAATCTTAAAAGGCATGGGTCTTCCAGTCGAAATTTCTGAACGTTTTGGCTTAGCTAAGATGAAAGGTAGCCACATCATTGGGCATACCCGTATGGCGACTGAAAGTGCTGTAACGATGGAAGGCAGCCATCCTTTTTCTACGGGTGCCGACTTATGTTTAGTACATAACGGTTCATTATCGAATCATGCCCGTTTACGCCAAGAACTCAAACGTGAAGGCATTAGCTTTGAAACCGATAACGATACTGAAGTTGCGGCAGGTTATCTCACTTGGCGCTTACAGCAAGGGGACAATCTTGAGCAAGCGTTAAATCATGCACTGGATGACTTAGATGGCTTCTTTACTTTTGCCATTGGGACACGCGATGGTTTTGCTGTGATTCGTGATCCGATTGCTTGTAAACCCGCGGTTTTGGCTGAAACGGATGATTACGTTGCCATGGCTTCTGAATATCAAGCCTTAGCCTCATTACCGAATATTGATAAAGCCAAAGTGTGGGAGCCAGAGCCAGCGACTTTATATGTTTGGGAACGTTCTTCAACCAATAGCAGTGCAGCAGCATAAGTTAACAGGAAAATTGGAGCAAAAATATGAATAGCACAGTACTAGCAGAAAAAATGACTTCAACCACTTTTAAAGATACTTATGATCTAAGCGTGGATACGATTCGTGAGTTGAATCAGGCATTACATACTGCAGAAATTGTTGAAGAAGTCACATCTTGGAAAGTTAAAAATCCAGCGGGTCAACATAACATTGCCGTGGGGATTAAAGCGCCAGTTCAAGTCACCATTGATGGACATGCAGGTTATTACTGTGCAGGCATGAATCAAGAAGCAGACATCGTGGTGAATGGTAATGTCGGTGTAGGCGTAGCTGAAAATATGATGTCAGGTTCTGTACATATTAAAGGCAATGCATCGCAAGCGGCAGGCGCAACGGCACATGGTGGTTTGCTGGTGATTGAAGGTGATGCAGGTGCCCGCTGTGGCATTTCTATGAAAGGCGTGGATATTGTGGTGGGCGGTAGTATCGGTCACATGAGTTGCTTCATGGGTCAAGCAGGTCGCTTAGTGGTGTGCGGAGATGCAGGTGATGCACTTGGCGACTCACTCTATGAAACCCGTATTTATGTTAAAGGCACAGTGAAATCACTGGGTTCAGATTGTATTGAAAAAGAAATGCGCCCTGAACATATTGCTGAATTGACAGAATTACTGGCGAAAGCAGGCTTTAATGAAGATGCATCGGCATTTAAACGCTATGGTTCCGCACGCCAACTTTATAACTTTAAAGTAGACAACGCATCTGCTTACTAAGAATTCAACGTATTTGGAGAAATTATCATGACACAAGCGACTACTACATTTGAGCCAGTATTACGTGAATCCGCTACGTTTGATCGTTTGACGATTCAAGAAATTCAACGTGCAGCTGCAACAGGGATTTACGACATTCGTGGTGGCGGTACTAAACGCCATTTACCACACTTTGATGATTTACTGCTTTTGGGCGCGAGTATGTCGCGTTATCCATTAGAAGGTTATCGTGAAAAATGTGGCACCGATGTGGTGTTGGGTACACGTTTTGCGAAAAAACCAATTCATTTAAAAATTCCAGTCACTATTGCAGGGATGAGCTTTGGTGCTTTGTCTGCTAATGCTAAAGAATCACTCGGTCGTGGTGCCTCTATGGTGGGGACATCAACCACGACAGGTGATGGTGGTATGACACCTGAAGAACGTGGACACTCTGAAACTTTAGTGTACCAATATCTTCCTTCACGCTATGGAATGAACCCTGACGATTTACGTAAAGCGGATGCCATTGAAATTGTTCTAGGGCAAGGTGCAAAACCAGGCGGTGGCGGTATGCTACTCGGTATGAAAGTCACTGAACGTGTTGCGGGTATGCGTACACTTCCAGTGGGTGTCGATCAACGCAGTGCATGTCGCCATCCTGACTGGACTGGTCCAGATGACTTAGCAATTAAAATTGCTGAAATCCGAGAGATCACGGATTGGGAAAAACCGATTTATGTCAAAATTGGTGCGAGCCGTCCGTACTATGATGTCAAACTTGCAGTGAAAGCAGGGGCTGACGTGATTGTATTAGATGGTATGCAAGGTGGTACTGCCGCAACTCAAGAAGTATTTATTGAGCATGTCGGTATTCCAATTTTATCTGCGATTCCTCAAGCGGTTCAGGCATTGCAAGAAATGGGCATGCATCGTAAAGTTCAGCTCATTGTTTCAGGCGGTATTCGTACGGGTGCCGATGTTGCAAAAGCGATGGCACTGGGTGCAGATGCAGTGGCGATCGGTACCGCTGCACTGATTGCATTAGGTGATAACCATCCACGCTTGAATGATGAATTGAAAAAAATCGGATCTGCATCAGGTTACTATGATGACTGGCAAAATGGTCGTGACCCAGCAGGGATTACCACACAAGATCCTGAGTTATCTAAAAATCTAGATCCGATTGAAGGTGGACGTCACTTGGCTAACTATCTACGTGTGTTGGTACTTGAAGCACAAACCATGGCGCGTGCATGTGGTAAATCGCATTTGCATAATCTCGACCCTGAAGATTTAGTGGCTTTAACTGTAGAAGCAGCTGCGATGGCACGTGTTCCATTAGCAGGTACAAACTGGGTTCCAGGTCAACTCCAGTATTAATCATATTGAGTTAGTAAAAAGTAAGCCATGTGCTTACTTTTTACACTTTTAATATCAAAAAGTTAGTTTCGTTGATTGAGGATTAAATCTCTATTTCGACTCTCTTTACGTATGGTCTGAATAGCTACTACAATTTTAGACACACATAACCATCCTTCATTAGTACTAATATAGACAAGAGCATTTACCCATAATAGGTTGTGCTAAGTTGAATTAAATTGTCGATCTAAAGTGTTTACGGCAACGACAGCTGGGGCACTGGCATGATTCTAGGTTTGATAGACATGCTGTGATTAGAGCTCATCTGCTTTTGTAAGATGACGCACCCGATTAATCCCGCAACTTTCGTTAACATCTTTTAAATTACAGTGAATCTTGCGATAACGTTAGATACCACCAGATTCCAGCAGAACTGTCTAATCAGGCCTGAAAGCTGTTGCCATTTTCCTGCTTTTACTGGTCTGATTACCAGTCTATGTGACGCTATTGATTATGCCTCCTACAGAATTCGAGAATTAGACATCACAGAGAACAGTAAAGCTAGTAATGCTCCTGATCTAGCAACACTTATAAGTCGACAGAATCCTTACACAGAATTCCAAATTTACATCATTTAAGTAAGTTATATAAGTTACATAACTTAAGGATGGCAAAAGCATTACCCTTACAGCATATGCAGTTCAATAAAATACATAAGTTAAGTAAGATGAATAAGTTAAGTAAGTTTCATCACTTAAGTACCGAGATGTGATAAAGATTTAAAATAAGCGTTACGACAAGAGTGCTTGGAGCGGAATAGAAGGTCCAGCGATGAGCTTGATAGTGTAAAGGGCATACAAATGCCCTTTATTCATGAAAGAATAATTTTGTTTAAAAAATATTCTAATATCATATTGTTTGACTTAGTTTTTTTAGTGACTAAACAAATTTCAGTTGCATAAATCATTTCGGATTCAAGTAGAGGCATCATTTTATTTTCCGAAACCCATTTTTTAGCATAGTGATCGGGAAGAAATCCAAGAAAATTTCCTGTAAGAATTAAAAAGGCTATTCCTTCGCGATCTGTTGCTGAGGCTTTGGTATTGAGTCTTTGTTGTAAATGAACTGCATCAGAAGGAATGTTATAGCTTGGCATAATTGCCTGCCAATTCTGTAACTCATTTAAGGACAAAAAGTGTGTTTTAGAAAATAGTGGATGCTGATTGCCACAATATAAATATGAATTTTCTTCGTAAAGATCAAAGTATAAATATGTAAAATTAAGAATTTAAGGTGTATTTTTATGAATTGTAAAATATAATCATTATCATCAGATCTTAGTGAAATTCTCCTGTGTTTAAACGTCGCTTATTGCCTAGCCTATTGCCTCTTAGTTGTATAATGCCAGTATTTGCGAATGATCAAATTAGTGCTCTTCCTACCATCAGCTTACAAGCGACAAGTTCTTCCGAAGATGCTGAAAAATCTTATAAAGTCAGCTCAGCAAGTTCTGCCACTCGAACCAATACTTCACTAAAAGAAACTCCTCAGGCTGTTACCGTAGTTCCTGAAGCGGTGTTAAAGGACATTCAAGCTACCCGTTTATCGGAAGCACTTGATGTTGCCGGCGTTGGTCGAGCAAATAATTTTGGTGGACAAGGTTTAACGACATTTACTTCACGTGGATTTACCAGTGGTGAATATTACCGTAATGGTTTTCCAATTAACCGTGGTTATCCCAATGCTCCTGATAGCATTACCGTGGAACGAGTTGAAGTCTTAAAAGGTGCATCATCGAGTTTATATGGTCGTGGTGATCCAGGTGGAACATTTAATATTGTAAGCAAAACACCTCAAGCTGAACGTAAAACAACGCTGGGATTGAGTGTGGATCAGGAAGGTCTATACCGTAGCACTGTAGATACGACGGGGGCTATAACAGATGATGAACGTCTTACCTATCGCCTTAATTTAATGGGGGAAAATGGTGATACATACCGAGATCATGTCGATTCCAAGCGCTGGAATATTGCTCCTGTCATTCAATGGACACCTACAGATACTACCAAGCTCACATTAGAAGCTGATTTTTTGCGCAATCAGCATGCTTTAGATCGCGGTTTTACCCGTTATGATGGACAACAAAAAGACTCATTTGATTCATCTGAATATTGGTGGGAATCAGGCAAAGACCGAAATCGCTTATATAACAATAACGACATGCTGCAATTTCGTATTGAACATGCATTGAATGACGCGTGGAAATTGAATGTTGGTGCTCAATATTTAAATGGTAATCTGCATGGTTATGCTGTTGAAGCTAATGGGGTAAAAGCCGATAGCAATGGTGAAGTCATTACTCGTAACTATAATTGGCGTAACTTAGATTGGATTGATAAGAATTTCCAAGCCAATCTGGTCGGCCACTTTGATTTATTCAATCTAGAGCACACCTTGATTTCAGGGATTGAGCTTGAAGAGTATGACTATAAATCTTATATCATCCGTTCCAAAGACGCTTTTGATCTAAATATCAATCAACCCTATGACACGCAACCATTACCAGAATTGGTGAATGTAACTACAAATGACCGAGAAAAATTAAAAAGCCAAGCATTTTTTGTGCAAGATCAAATTCGTATCACAGATCGTTTAAATACTTTGATTGCGATGCGTTTTGAAAACTACCAACAAGATTACAGCAATTTTGTGAACAACACGTCTTGGTCTACAGACAATAATGCATTTGTTCCACGCGTTGGTTTAACTTATGACCTGACCGATCAATTCACAATTTACAGCAACATTAGTAAGTCATTTAAACCAAACTCTGGTGCAGATCGTAACAACCAAGGGTTTGATCCTGAAGAGGGTATTTCTTACGAAATCGGCTCAAAATATGCCTTGTTAGATAATCAGCTTTCATTTGATACGGCAATCTATTATGTGAAGAAAGAAAACGTCTTAACACTCGATCCATTAGATTCCACCAAAAGCATTGCTGCGGGTGAAGTCACCAGTAAGGGCTTGGATTTAAGCCTTGTTGGGAACATCACACCTGAATGGAAAATTATGGGTAATTACGCTTATGTTGATGCTGCTGTCAGTAAAGATAATACTTTGGAAAAAGGCACACGTTTAGCCAATATTCCTCAAGACTCATTTAATCTATTGAGTATATATGAGTTTAAATCAGGCACATTCAATGGCTTAGGTTTAGGGATTAACCAACGCTTTGTTGGTAGTCGTAAAGGGCAAACAGCCAATCAAACCTACAACATGGGGAGTTATGCGACAACGGATCTTATATCTTATTACGATTGGAACAAAGATGTACGTTTAAGCTTTGATATCAAAAATATCTTTAACGAAGAATATGATGATAGTGCCTTTAACCGTTATGTCTATCCGGGGCAACCTCGTACTGCAAAGTTTGGAATTAGTTATAGTTTCTAATCTTGAAAAAAGCCAGCATTCATGCTGGCTTTTTTACTGAATTGTAAAAGCTATTGTTAGGTGTATCGGATTTAACTTATGTTCACCTAAAGTTTAGTTCATAAATAAATTTTAAATTATATTAATAATTATCAATATTTTACTTAAATAATCTTAGTTCATGAACTTAACACGCTGATCAATTCATCTTTTAGATGAATGGACTAAATTTGTTTAAGAGAGCGGTGATGGTCCATTGTTATATTTTTATTTAAAAAAATATAAAGCATGGTTTGTATTTTTTATCATCATAGCATATTCATTTCTGGGTTTTTTATTGGCTTTGTGATCTGGGAATATGTTTTACGGTAAAACAAAAGGCTCAACAAATCACAGAGTCCAACCCAATAAAGTCCGCTTCAGTTAGATTTTGCTTTATTCAAAGCTTTATCTCCTCCCTAAATAGCAGTTAATTCAGGGATACAGATCATGACTGCATCTCTGAAATTTGTTCAATCAAGAGATCAAGTGCTTGGATGATGGCTTCATTCATTTCGAAGGAACAGTTGATACGGATGTGATTCTGCTTTTTATTCTTACGATAAAAAAGAATGCTTGGCGCAATTCCAATCTCATTCTGGATCATTTTTTCATAAATGCGGCTGCTATCTACCTCCTCAGGGAGTGTTATCCAGAGAAAATAACCTGAGGGATAATAATGCACAGTGCAATTTTCAGGTAAGTTCTTACTGAGATACTGATAATATTGATTTTTAAGGCGTTTTAAGGTTGTGCGTAGACCTTTTAAATGCTTTTCATAATGACGGTGGGAAAGATAATCCACCAATGCATTTTGAATGAATGAGTTGACGGAAATAGTGCTCATCAATTGCAAATGCTGGACATGCTCGGAAAACTTCCCAGCATAAACCCAACCGATACGAAAGCCTGCACCTAAAGTTTTGGAAAAGGAAGAGCAGTGCAGGACCAGATTTTGCTGGTCATAATATTTCATAGACAGTGGTTTTTTCTGATCATAATAAAGTTCTTCATAGACATCATCTTCAATCAGACAGATGTCATGTAGATGCAGCAGTTTTGCCAGTTCTAATTTGATTTCATCACTGACAGTAAATCCAATCGGGTTCTGGCTGTTCAACATCAACAAACAAACTTTAATGGGATAGCTGCTAATGGCTTTTTTAAAGGCGTCTAGATCTAAGCCATGTTCAGGGTGTTCTGGAATGGTAATGACTTTTAAGCCTAAATTTTCCGCTGCTTGCCAAGCACCATAAAACACGGTTTCTTGCAGCAGAATATAGTCACCTGCTTGGGTCATGGCTCTTAAAGACAAATTTAACGCATCCAGACCGCCTGAAGTAATGACAATATCCGAAGGATCGGTGGGAATGCCTTGCATGCAGTAGCGTTGCGCAATCAGTTTCCTGAGTTCGTAGTTTCCTGGTGGTAAGCTCGGCATTTGCTCATAGCCGACTCGGTATTTTGCCTGCTGCGCTAAGGTTCGCATCAGCTTTGGAGAGTAAAGCAGTTGGCTATCGGGAAAAGCACTTCCTAAAGGAATAATTTTTTCAGACTGAATCGATTTTAAATAACGGAACACCAGTGAGTTAATTTCAATTTTGTCATTCACAATGACTTTTTTAGCAAGGGCAGCTTGAATCTGATTCTCGGCAATGAAGTAACCTAATTTTTCTTTGGAATAGATCAGCCCTTGTGCTTCCAGTTCCTGATAGGCATTCATCACGGTAATTAAGCTAAAGCCTGAAGTTTCAACTTGCTGTCTTAAAGAGGGGAGTTTCTCATGTGCTTTCCACGTCCCTGTTTCAATCAGATGTTTGAGGCTTAAGGCAAGTTGTTCTGATTTATACATAAAGTGTCATGCTCATATGAGAAAGGGATAGCTGTGATTGCACCGCTATCCGAAGTTTTATCAAGACCATTTTTAATAGGCTAGGCTCAGGAGCAGTCTAAAACATCCAGCAATTAAGCCTAGGGACAAGAAACCAAAACACCATAATAATATGAACCATGATGTGGGGCTCAAACGATTTTGCATTTTTTTCATCGGGGTCACCTTGCTTAATGATAGCCTTCATCACCAATACGCACTTTGTCACGGAAGACCCAGTAAGATAAAAAGGTATAGGTCAAAATAATCGGAATGAGAATGACAGCACCAACCAACGCAAACTTCATACTTGATTCAGGTGCCGCTGCTTGCCAAATGGAAACCGTAGGTGGAATGATGTTGGGCCATAAACTAATTACAAAACCCGTAAAGGCCAGAAATACCAGTCCCAACGTTAAAACAAAGGGTTGAGCATCTTTTCGCTGTGCACATGCTTTCAAAATAAGTCCAGAACAGATTAGCACCAAAACAGGTACAGGGCTGAAATAGAACAGATTCGGTAAGCTAAACCAGCGCTGCGCAATTTCAGGATGGCTTATGGGGGTGTAGATACTGACCGCGCCAAATACAATCAATAAGGTGATAATGAGCTTAGGCATCAGCTCATACATTTTAGCTTGTAAATCTGCCTCGGTTTTCATGATGAGCCATGAACAGCCTAATGCGCTATACATGATAACCACCCCCAAGCCCACGAACAAAGAGAATGGGGTCAGCCAGTCGAGTGCGCCACCACTATAAATACCATTTTGTGTTTCAATTCCTTGAATGTACGCGCCGAGAATCACGCCTTGGAAGAAGCTGGAAAAGAATGAACCCCAAATAAAGGCCTGATCCCATAATGGCTTGCTGCGATGGGCTTTAAAGCGGAATTCGAAAGCCACGCCTCGAAAAATCAAAGCCACCACCATAAAAATGATGGGTAAATACAAGGCGGATAACACGGTGGAATAGACCAGCGGAAAGGCAGCAAATAGCCCAGCGCCACCCAAGACCATCCAAGTTTCATTACCATCCCAGACAGGGGCAACGGTATTCATCATCACGTCACGTTCTTGATGCCCTTGAATAAATGGGAACAGTATGCCAATGCCCAAATCAAAGCCATCCATAACCACGTAAATCAATACGCCCAAGCCAATGATACCGACCCAGACTAATGCAAGATCAATCATGATGTTGCTCCTTATTTGCAGTGGTTTGGCTTGCTGAGCCATCAATTGCTTCATCGACAGCACTCAATGGTCGCATAGGCGTTTTAAAGTGCCCTGGACCTGCAAACTGCGAATTTACACTTTCTATATGTACGGGACCTGACTTGATTAATTTCAGTATGTAGTAGATGCCAGTACCGAAAACCACGGTATAGACCAGTACAAAAATGATCAGACTCAGACCTACTTGATCTGCGGTGACGGTATGCGATAGACCATGTTGGGTACGAATCACGCCATAGACTACCCAAGGCTGTCTGCCGACTTCCGTGGTGACCCAACCTGCGAGTAAGGCGATATAACCTGTCGGTCCCATAACGGTGGCAAACTTATGAAACCAGCGGCTTTCATATAATCGGTCTTGTTTACGTAGCCATAAAGCAGTCAGTGACATCAACACCATGAGCATGCCGAGTCCCACCATCACGCGGAAACTCCAGAACACGATTGGAACAGGTGGACGATCTTCAGGGGCGAAGTCTTTTAAGCCTGTGACTTTGCCATCCATGGAATGGGTTAAAATTAAGCTACCTAAATTCGGGATGCCTAGCTCAAAGGCATTACGTTCATTCTCCATATCGGGTAAAGCGAATAACAGTAAAGGCATACCATGATCATGATTGGTTTCCCAGTGACCTTCAATTGCAGCCAATTTAGTCGGTTGATGCTCAAGGGTATTCAGACCATGCTGATCCCCAATCACCACTTGTAGGCATGAAGTTACGAGCACCATCCAAAGTCCCATGGAGAAGGATTTTTTGACCAACGCATCGCGACGACCTTTGAGTAAATGCCATGCTGCTGTACCTACAACCAATAAGGAAGATACAAGGAACGCTGCGGTTGCCATATGGGCAAAGCGATAGGGGAAGGATGGGTTAAACACAATTGCCCACCAGTCAGATGGGACAATGATGCCATTTTCGATAGCAAAGCCTTGCGGGGTCTGCATCCAGCTGTTGGACGATAAAATCCAGAACATGGAGATACAGGTACCAATGGCGACCATCAAGGTAGCAAAAAAATGAGCCTTAGGACCGACACGTCCCCAACCGAACAGCATGATGCCTAGAAAGCCAGCTTCAAGGAAAAAGGCGCTTAGAACCTCATAGGCCAGTAATGGACCAGTAACCGAACCAGCAATACGGGAAAATTCACTCCAGTTGGTACCGAATTGATATGACATGACAATGCCTGATACGACACCCATGGCAAAGGCGACAGCAAAAATCTTAATCCAGTATTTAAACAGATCTTTATAAATCGGGTTTTGGGTGCGCAACCATTTCCATTCCAGCAGTGCTAGAAAGCATGCTAAGCCAATCGAAGTTGCGGGAAAAATGATGTGAAATGAAACTGTAAAGGCAAATTGAATTCGTGCGAGTTCAAGTGCAGTTAAACCGAGGCTCATAGGACCTCCCATTTCAGACATGGGTTTCTGAGATTTTTTAAACTAACACTATTTATTTTAGTGTTATAGAGAATTATAGATCGTTTCATCAAAACTACCTACTTTGAAGAATTATCCAGATTTTGCAGGACACAGAATTCAAGATGTAGGTACAAAAATATGTTATATAAAATATAACAGAGAAAGTAGATAAAAAGACTCTGTTATATTCATACAGCACAATTCTGTAGCTACTGCTGATTTGAAAAAGAATCAAAATAACAAACATGAATCAATCTGGATGGTGATGAAATGTTTGTTACAGAGAGCTTGAATAGAATTCCTGAGATAGTTGAACAGGAGGCTTTTTCAGCGAAGTTGAAAAAGAAGCTGGCACAGAAATTTGTGAATCTAGAAGCAACACTGCTGCGTGCGAAAGTGTTACGCGAGCTTTCTAAGGAGAAAGCAAACTATATTGTGCAGTCGGCAATTCAGCCTGAGCAGGCAAGTTTTGCTTACCTATTCGCGCCTTTTATTCTGGGAAATTTAAATCAAACCACCATCTATCATACTCAAGCAACTGTACCAGTACTGATTTTATTGAACCGTTACTATCAGGTGGAGAAAAAGCTGCACTTGAAAGTGGATGATGTACTACAAGCTCTGAATATTTATCTCGATTTGCATGATACAGACTTGGATGAGGTGGATTTTTTCTATTATGCCTTGTTAAATGCTTTGTGCCGAGCAGATGTCGCCCAGATTTATTTAATTACTCACTTAAAGCTTGATGCCCAAAAAATAGCGGCGGTTGAACAGTTTTTTAAAATCAAGATTCATCTTATTTCAACTGATCCATCGGACAAAATCATGAACTGTGCAGAATTAAACATGCGTCAGTTATTGTTTAAAAATAAAGATCAAAGCTATATCGAATTATGTGAAAAGTTATCCAAACTTAATGCGCAATTACTCAGTGTAAATGGAAGTTATAACCAAGAACAAGCCACGCAATTGGTCGAAGACATGTTCTATGCCGAGCATATTTATGAAAAGTTATCGGTCTATGCTGAATATATGCAGACCTGCCTACAGAATACGGTCTCTAGTCATCCTGTAACTCTTTTAGTTTGATTCATTTCATTCATTCTCATCAAGAATGCATTTATTTCATATTTATCGCATAAATAGATAGGTAGCCCAGATGTTTCTATATACAGATTTTGACCAGAATTTATTGAATGAACGTGTCGCACAATTTCGTGATCAAACTCAGCGTTATTTAGAGGGAAAACTGACTGAAGAAGAATATCGGCCATTGCGTTTACAAAATGGTTTATATATTCAACGTTATGCACCGATGTTACGTTTAGCCGTGCCTTATGGCCTAATGAATTCAAAGCAATTGCGTAAGGTGGCTGAGGTTGCACAGAAGTATGATCGTGGTTATGCACATATTTCAACCCGTCAAAATATTCAACTGAATTGGCCACAGCTTGAAGATGTACCTGATATTTTGCAGGAACTGGCTACCGTACACATGCATTCCATTCAGACCAGTGGCAACTGTATTCGAAATACCACCACAGACCAGTATGCAGGGGTGGTTGAAGGGGAGTTGACTGATCCACGTCCCACCTGTGAACTGATTCGCCAGTGGAGTACCTTTCATCCTGAGTTCACTTTTCTCCCTCGTAAATTTAAAATAGCGGTCTGTGCACATCCTGAACAAGACCGAGCTGCTACGACTTTCCATGATGTGGGGGTATATATTGTTAAAAATGAAGCAGGGAAAATTGGCTATCAAATTAAAGTTGGTGGTGGACTTGGGCGTACGCCTTTAGCAGGGCATATTATTAAAAAATTCTTAGCCCGTGAAGACTTAATTGCTTACTTAGATGCCATCATGCGCGTCTATAACTTGCATGGTCGTCGCGATAATAAGTATAAAGCCCGCATCAAAATTTTAGTGAAAGCATTAACTCCTGAAGGCTTTGCTGAAAAAGTTGAAATGGAATTTGCACATACTCAGACTCAGCTAAAAGTTCAGCAAAGTGTTTTAGAGCAAATGGATGCCGTATTTCAACCATTTTTGTATGAACACTTAGAACAGCATGATTTTAAAGCTTTATTTAAGCAGTATCCGAAGTTTAAACATTGGTTCAATATTAATACCCATCCGCATAAAGTGATCGGTTATCGCATCGTTACGATCAGCTTGAAACGGGCTGGTGTAGCGCCGGGTGATATGACTTCCGATGAAATGCGTTTAATTGCAGATTTGGCTGACCAATATACCTTTGGTGAGTTACGAACCACGCATGAGCAAAATATTGCCTTAACCGACGTACGCCAAAAGGATTTGTTTGAACTGTGGAATGTACTGGATCAGGCAAACCTAGCCCGTGCACATATTGGCTTCCTGACTGACATGATTTGCTGCCCCGGTGGTGATTTTTGCTCATTGGCAAATGCTAAATCTATTCCGGTGTATGAAGCCATCGCTCGTCGTTTTGATGATCTAGACACTATATATAATCTAGGCAAAGTTGATCTGAATATTTCAGGCTGTATGAATGCGTGTGGGCATCACCATGTCGGTAATATTGGTATTTTAGGTGTCGATAAAAAAGGTGCTGAATATTATCAAATTAGCTTAGGTGGCAACTCTGACCATGATGCAGCTCTTGGCGATATTTTAGGGCCTTCCTTTCCAGCGGAAGATATTCCTGATGTGCTCGAAGAAATTCTGAATACTTATTTGGATCTGCGTTTAGCGCATGAATCTTTTTTAGAAACCTACAAACGTGTCTCGATTCAGCCATTTAAAGAACGGGCTTATGCGGATATAGGCTGATGTTAAATATCCGAACTCCGCTCAATCGGTTCAAAAGTTTAAGCTCCCCAATCATCATCATTTTAGCTGTTTGGGGTTGTGCTTATGTTTTGCAAAAGCTGCTGAGCTTACCTGTGGCATCGGGTGTATTGGGCTTCTTTCTGCTGTTGTTCTTGCTTGAAATGAAATGGTTGAAACTAGCTCATGTTGAACAGGGTGCCGATCTGTTACTGGCTGAACTGCTGCTGTTTTTCATTCCGCCCGTGGTGGGCGTGATTCAATATCAGGACTTACTGATCGTCAGTGGTTGGAAAATCTTGCTGGTGATTTTAATCAGTACCGCTTTGGTGATGATGGCTTCTGTATATACAGTGCATATGTTCTTAAAGAAGGAAGTACGTAAACAGGAAAATCTGTATGACTGAGTTCTGGGGGCTTTTTTACTTGGTCTGGACCATATTGTGTTATTTCATGGCAAAGCGGTTCTTTGTTCGAACACAAAAAATCTATTTATCTCCGATTATTGTCGTCCCTGTCTTGAGCATCATACTGATCTTTCTTTTACAGCATCAGTTTCAAGACTATTACCGCTATACCCAATATCTGGTGGCGATGCTTGGCCCAATCACCGTGGCTTTTGCTATTCCTGTATTTCGTTACCGCCGCATGATTCAGCAACATTTTAAAGTCTTACTGCTCAGTTCCAGCCTCGCCATGTTGGTGGGTATTTTTAGCAGTTGGTTTTTGGCCAGTCTGATGAACTTTGATGACATTGTTAAAAATAGTCTATTGGCGCGTTCCATTTCAATTCCCTTTGCTTTGATACTGACTGAAAAAGTCGGTGGATCCATCAGCTTAATTCCACTCTTTACCGTGATTACAGGTTTAGTTGGCATGTTGTTGGGAGATGTTCTGCTGTTATGGATGCGGTTCAAGAACAGAATTGCTTCGGGGGCTGCATTGGGTAATGCCGCACATGCCATGGGTATTGCGCGTGCAAGACAGCGACATGAATTGGAAGGGGTCATTGCCAGCCTTTCCATGATTATTTCAGGAATCATCATGGTGCTATTTGCTCCCACAGTGATTGCACTGACAAAGTACATCCTTGGCGCTATAGCGTTTTAAATCATAATAAGGAATCGCAGATGAATCCGATGTCACAGGTAACGACAACGTTAAGCTCCAAAAGCTATGTTGCGGCTTTTCTCCTTATTTTGCTCATGGTGGCGGCTGCTTATGGCTTGCAGGACCGAGAAATTATTTTACCTGAAATGGCGGCGATGGCGGTTGGGTTATGGGTTTATCAAGATAAACAGTGGCTGAATCAACCCGATAAAATTTTTATTTTGCCTAGTCTGACGGCAGTAATTGGCTTCTGCATTAATCTAATGCCAGTTTCGTACCTGTTTAAACTGGTTTTGGTTCTCTGTGGCATGTTGTTCGTCATGCGGATGTTTAACTATATATTACCACCTGCATTGGCTACGGGTTTCTTGCCGATTGTAACGCAAGCCGATGAACTATCATTTTTGATTTCGATTTTTGCCACCAGTTTTATCCTAATGTTGGGTGTTGTGCTCTTTAAACTGAACCAAGGCGTGCAGAAAAAAGTAATTTTGATCGAAGAAAAATCGGGGTGTATGCCAGTATTACTTTAATCGGTTTTGCACTTGCTGCGATATTTAAGGTTGAAGCAATGGCACTGATTCCGCCGATTACCGTGATGGTGTATGAATCACTGAATATGATGATGTATTCGTTGAAAATGTGTCTTAAGCAGGTTGCTGTATCAACCCTGTCTATCTCAATGGCTGTGTCAATGCAGTTCTTGATTCAAGATTGGATGCTGCTCACCCTAATATATATGCCCTTGATGTTTGCTTTGCTCAAGCTTTTTGTATGCCTTTCCATTTTTGGTTTTTGTCTTCCCACAAGACAGTTTGATGCATTTACCAGTTGCCTCATGTTTGATGGCGAGTTTTTCACTGGGGTGTGTATTTGTATCGAACTTATTTTCAACAGATTGCTATTGAGAAATCTTATTCATAGTTCTATGGGGCTTTGTTGCACAAATATTTAATTACTAGAGTTTCTCTAAGCGACTCAAATTTAAGAGACAACTTGGGTATGAAGTTGACCTAATTCGGTAAATTTATTCAGTACGGCTATATGTACATGAATCTCATTGACTTGGCTTTGAAAATTCCTTGCACTCAGTTTATCGCCCAATAATTTGATGCAATACGTCTTAGTTTCTACCAAGCTTCGGCGATGATACCCAGACCAATTTTTCTGCCTAAACGTTTGACTGTTTTTAATAATTCATTTATCTGCACAGACCTTAGAGTTTTATCTTTTGACGGCTGTGCATTTTTTCTTGGTGGAATGACTGCATGTGTTTGTCGATCTGAAATTACTTTTCTACAGTATTTTGTGTCATAAGCCCCGTCTGTATAGACTGAATCAATCTGCTCATCCAACGGGATTTGATCAAGTAAATCCCCAAGGACTTGCGAATCACTCACATTATTCGTTGTGAGCTGAACAGCTCGTATTTGTAGGGTTTTAGCATCTATACCAATATGAAGTTTACGCCATTGGCGACGATATTCAGGCTGATGTTTCTTACGTTTCCATTCACCTTCACCTAAAAACTTCAAGCCAGTAGAGTCAACGAGTAGGTGTAGTCCATCACTACTTTTTTGATAGCTAACTGTAATATCGATATGCTTTTGTCTTCTGCAGAGGGTGGAGTAATCTGGAGCTGTCCAATCTAATCCGAAAAGTTTAATAAGACTTTGAAAAAAGCCTGTGACCATGCGAAAGAGAGTCGAAATAGAGATTTAATAATGAGGCAACATTGAATGGCTGCATCAGAATAAATTTGAGTTCGTCCTTGTTTTCCTTTTGGCTGTGCATACCATTGGGTCGTAGGATCAAACCAAACAGAGATGTTTCCTCGATTGATTAAAGCTCGGTTATAGGAGGGCCAATTAGTCGTCCGATAGATGTTAGGTGTAGGCTTCTTCATTTGAGAATTATATTGCTGAATAAGCCTTCAAGAATAGGTTTGTGCAACAAAGCCACGCTCAGGCTGACATGAATTAGAGAGCATTGCGTCTAGGCCACTATGGGGATTTTTCATATGATCGTGACATAGAGAACAGGATGTTCCAACACATAAAACAATAATGATAAGTGCAACACCAGGACGTGAGGTACGACAGGAGTTATACCTAAACACCCAATACGAAAAAGCCCGACAGGATGTCGGGTTTTTTTATTACCATTTGGATACTGGCTAAGTTCGTCATAAAATATAGACTATAATCTATATTTTGGCTGTGATATGCGGACAATCATCTCGACCTATCTGATTAATGAATGGCTTTAGCATCAAGATGAAACAACACAAGAGAAAGCCTTAGAACCGTCGTTGTTCTGAGAGCTGTACACTTTTTTGGCAATATTAGGCTCTATTAAACAACATTAAAATCACTTATTCATTAGGTCAGTCATTTGGAATTAGTCGTCAAGCAGTATGCCATTATTTAAAAACAGGCGAGTAACTAAATTGAAGTCAACTAAATTTAGATACTCGCTTTACCTGTGATAGTGTGAATATGATTAGATGTAGTCTAAGTACATCTAAATAGTCTGAATGATATTCTTCCCTATGAAAATTAATACATTTCGTCAACGTATAAGAAAATAACCTTCTACTTCACTTGTAAACGTGCACGATGTAATACTGGCTCGGTGTAACCTGAGGGCTGTTCGGTGCCTTTAAAGATCAAGTCTGATGCAGCTTTAAAAGCGATACTGTTTGCGAAATCAGCCGACATTGGGCGATAAAGTCGGTCATTGGCATTTTGTTCATCCACAATTTTTGCCATGCGTTGCAGTACTTGTTCGACTTCGGCTTGTGTCACCACGCCATGATGCAACCAATTCGCTACATGCTGAGATGAAATCCGTAAAGTTGCACGATCTTCCATTAAGCCAACATTATGAATATCAAGTACTTTAGAGCAGCCAATACCTAAATCCACCCAACGTACCACATAGCCTAAAATACCCTGACAGTTATTTTCCAGTTCTTTGGTAATGTCTTCCTTTGACCAATCAGTATCTGTAGCCAAAGCTGGTGTTAGAAGATCATCTAAACTCAGAGCTTCGGTTTGCAATAATGCTTGCTGACGATCAGCTACATTCACTTGATGGTAATGCAGCGCATGAATCACCGCACCTGTTGGTGAAGGCACCCATGCACAGCTCGCTCCAGCTCTAGGATGTTCAGCTTTACTTTGATACATGGCACCTAATAAATCCGTTTTAGCCCACATACCTTTACCAATTTGTGCTTTGCCTTGTAAGCCTACTTGCAAACCAATCATGACATTGCGATTTTCATAAGCATCGAACCATGCTTGGTTTTTGATTTCAGCTTTTGGCACAAATGGACCTGCTTCCATCAGGGTATGAATTTCATCTCCTGTACGATCCATGAATCCTGTATTAATAAAGATCACGCGATCTTGGGCTGCTGCAATACAGTTTTTTAAATTCAATGAAGTGCGACGCTCTTCATCCATGATGCCAATTTTTAATGTTTTGCTCGGTAAACCTAAGACTTGCTCTACCCGCTCAAACAATTCAACGGTAAATGCCACTTCTTCAGGACCATGCATTTTCGGTTTTACAATATACATGGAACCTGTACGTGAGTTTGTCAAAGGATTCTCACCACGTAAGTCACTCAACGTTAGTAATGGTGTGATTAAGGCATCCATAATACCTTCATAGATTTCCTCACCATCCACCAGAATTGCAGGATTGGTCATTAGGTGTCCGACATTACGCAGTAACATTAATGAACGACCATGCAAACGCTTTTTTTCACCTTGGAGAGAGTTAAAGTGTATATCCTGATTCAGCTTACGGCTAAATGTCTGCCCATTCTTTTCAATTTCCTCAACTAAAGTTCCACGCATGAGACCCAGCCAATTACGATAAGCTTCGACTTTATCCTGTGCATCAACTGCAGAGACAGAATCTTCTAAATCCTGAATCGTGGTGACTGCTGCTTCTATCAGAATGTCTTTAATGCCAGCAGCATCTTGCTGACCAATCACATTGGTAGGGTCAAATTGTACAATTACATGTAAGCCATTATTCTTTAATATAACTTCACTTGGTTGAGTGCTTCCTCCATTAAAGCCAACACATTGACCAGCATCTTTTAATGTAGTGACAGCACCATTCTGAAGATGAATCACCAAAATCCCTTTCTCAATATGCCATTGGGTCACATTATGATAAGAGCCTTGTAGTAAAGGGAAAGTTTGATCTAAAAAGTCTTTAGCAAAGGAAATGACTTTTGCACCACGAACAGGATTATAGCCTTTGGTGTTTTCTGCCCCTTCATTTTCAGAAATCACATCCGAACCATATAAAGCATCATACAATGAACCCCAACGTGCATTGGCAGCATTTAAGCTATAACGTGCATTACGTACAGGTACTACCAATTGTGGACCTGCGAGTAGTGCAATTTCTTCATCGACATTTGCAGTACTTACCTGAAAATCTTCTACTTCAGGTAACAAATAACCGATTTCAGTTAAGAAAGTTTTATACGCTTCTAACTCAAACGCATTATTTCGATGCCATTTATCGATTTGTTGCTGTAAATCTTCACGTTTTTGCAATAGGTCTTTATTTTTTGGGGTTAAATCCAACACCACTTTTTCAAATTTTTCCCAAAAAATCTCGCTGTTTAATCCCGTTCCAACCAATGCTTCATTTTCAATAAAATCATAAAGTTCAGTGGCAATGGCTAAGTGACCAGATGTTGTAAATAATTGCATTTTTCAACCTATTTTTGAGTGCTCTTGCGGATGTCTTGAACATCCTTTCAAATATTAAGAGCGACGGTATTTGTCTCATAGGCTGAGCTGTATTTTTGGTGTATCAAAATCCTATGCCGCAATTTCAGTCAGCATAGTAAGGATTTGCAGTATAAAAACTAGACCAAATAACAGCCAGCCGATTTTTTTATCGCGTTGCTGAAATTTGGAGACAAAATTTTTCATTTTATCCCCTCACCCTGTAAACTTAAGCGGCTAAAGCACTTTGAATTTCATGGCTAATCATGACTGCCGTTGCAGCAGATAAGGTAAAGCCGAGGTGTCCATGACCTGTGTTATAGAACACACGCGCTTGTTTGCCGCGTTGTACTCTTGGCATCATGTCTGGCATCATCGGTCTGAGTCCAGCCCATGACACAACGCTATCTGTGGCGATATCAAAGTTTTTATTCACCCAATCAATTAACGGCTGAATACGATCATTACGAATATCTTTGTTATAACCATTAAACTCTGCCGTTCCAGCAACACGGAAACGGTCTGCACCCAAACGTGAGGTCACAATTTTTGCACTTTCATCGAGTAAGCTCACCCATGGCGCATTTTGTACACTACGTTCGTCTTTTAAATTCACAGTAATTGAATAACCTTTCACTGGATAAATGTTAATTTTATCCCCGAGTTGTTCACCTAAGTGATAGCTATTCACACCACCACAAATAACCACACCATCAAACACCACTTTAGATACTTCTCCAGTGTTTTGCTGATGAGGTTGATCTTGATGATACAGAATTTCTACGCGATCTAATGATGGATTGACTTTTTGTACATTTGCACCAAAACAGAATTTAACACCACGTTTTTCACAGACTGCTGCTAAACCACGGGTAAATTTATGAATGTCTCCTGTCGCATCATCTGGGGTAAAGAACCCCCCAAAATAATTCCCTGTTAATGTCGGCTCAATCGCCTTAATTTCTTCAGGGGTGACGGCATAACGCTCTAAACCACCTCTTTTCAACAAAGTATTGACATCTTTAGCCACGTCAAAGTCTTTAGCTGTATGATAAAAATGTAAAATGCCTTTCTTTTCTAAATTAAAATCAAAACCTTCTTTGTCTGCAATTGCAAACATATGTTTGCGTGAATCCAAGGCTAAACGTACTGTCTCAATCGTATTTTTCTCATAGTTCTTAATATTATTTAAAAACTCAATCAGCCAAGTATATTTATGCATGTTAAAGGATGGATTGAGTAGCAATGGTGCATCCTTCTGTGCCATCCATTTAATCCCTTTGGCAATCGTTGACTTCTGGTTCCAAACTTCAGCATTGCAGGCAGAAAGTTGCCCGCCATTAGCAAAGGATGTTTCCATGGCTGGATATAAATTTTTTTCAAAAACAGTAACGTTAAAACCTTGTTTAATTAATTCGTAGGCAGTGGTCACTCCTGTGATCCCTGCGCCGATAATAGCAATATGTGGCATAAAATTCTCACAAATTCAAGTAATGCCCCATCTGTCCTGTGACCTGAGAGTTTCGGGTGAACCCCTTCCTCCTTCGGTGTGCTGTAAAAGCACTCTCCAGATTTTTGATTGATTACAGTCCTTTTGCCTGAGAGTTTCCGGGATGTTGCACCTTCGGCGAATCATTGAAGATTTCTCTCCTGTAACAGTACTTGATTAAGCAATTCATATGCCAAAAATATATTTTTTTAATAAATTTATTTTTTAGATAAGCAAGCCATATTAATATTGATCAAAGATAAACATCCAAAAAATGCCAGATAAAAACATAATGAATGTGATGAAACGACATAAATAATTGAAATTATATAGAAAATCAATAAGTTCAAATTAATATATATACAATAAGTTAGAATGCCTGTTGATATAAAAAAAATGTGCACGTAGTTTTTATTACAGACCCATCACATCGATCTATGTTTAGAAAACACCAGCAACAACGGGATCCAAAATAGCTCTAATTCCATCACCAATAGCATGTAAAAAGCGTATAAACTGTAAAATTATGGGTAAAAAAGCATTGTAACCCTATTCATCATCACTATATTGAGTAAATAAAGCCCCCTTTAAACAATAAATTTTTTGATTTTAAAACATAAACATATTAAATATTCATTAAAAATGCAGCAAAGTGAAGTATTTTGAATAACACCCACCACGATGGATCCAAAATAGAGCCGTATGTGATATTTATGTGCAAAAAAAGTACATTTATGGCGCCAATCTAACAAATACTATTAAGTTTAATATGTACTAAATCTTTTGAGCATAGACGACGCTAAATCAAATTAAGCATCTGTTCTTTATATAAAAGTTTATTTATATTATTTTTTTTGGAATCTTGGTATGAGCTTTGCATTAGCTTAAACATTACAGGAGAGAAATCAGCATTGATTCGCCGAAGGAGCAACGACCCCGGAAACTCTCAGGCAAAAGGACTGTAATAATTCAAAAATCTGGAGAGCAATGAACGTCTCTGACAATCGTTCACCGAAGGAAGAAAATTTTTTGTGAAAAAGGATGTTTGCAAAAAGTTGAAGATCTCAGGTACCACATACAGATGGGGCATAACCATTCACTTAGTTTTATTTAGGAATGTATGCTATGCCGCATAAAATTACTTATACAAAGTCAAGCTGCACGTGTGCAGCAACTGTTCACGAGTTTACACCACTCGGTACTCACGTAAATTTCAAAAAAAATCCTATTTATTATCATATTACTAAAACGTATTGTGCAAATGATGCGCTGTATTCTCCACATCATACTGAGCATTTTAGAGCCAAATCTAAAATGCTTAAAAGTAGGAATATTGCAAATCGGCTTACTCGCACAAGTACTTTTAAAAGTCTTCATACGTTGCATTATGCAAAGCAGAGTCATTCCAGCTTTGTACTCAATTCAGTAATGATTTTTCCTGATCAAGCGATTCAGCATAGTAATGCTGCCTGAATCTGATTGGACACTTCATATGAGCAAAAACCGTTGTCACGTTCTGCATTGGTAGCCGTATTCAGTATCGCTTTTTAAAAGCTGTGAAAGGATGAGTGTCGATCATCTTTTGACCAAGCACAAGCGATTTGGGTTGCTAAGTTTTACCCGCAGACCACATATGACACGATGTAAAAGGATATAAGAATGAAATTATTACGTGTAGGTGCAGTTGGGCACGAGAAGCCAGCTATTTTAGATCCAGATTATAACATTCGTGATTTAAGTCAGGTGATTGCAGATATTAATCCAGCATTACTTGCCCAAGACTTTGCAGATTTAAGAAATATTGATATTGAGCAGTTACCCATTCTTTCACCACATGAGCGTATTGCACCTTGTGTGGCAGGCGTAGGCAAGTTTATCTGCATTGGCTTGAATTATTCAGATCATGCTAAAGAATCCAATACAGCAATTCCGAATGAACCGATTATCTTTAATAAATGGACTAGTGCTATTAGTGGTGCCAATGACCAAATTTTGTTACCACGAAACTCTGTCAAAACTGATTGGGAAGTTGAGCTTGGTATCGTGATTGGTCGTGAAGGTCGTTATATCTGCGAAAAAGAAGCCTTGGACTATGTCGCGGGTTATTGTGTTATCAATGATATATCAGAACGTGAGTATCAGTTAGAACGAGGCGGTTCATGGGATAAAGGTAAAGGCTGTGACAGCTTTGGTCCACTTGGTCCGTGGTTAGTCACTAAAGATGAAGTGCCTGATCCACAACAGCTCGAATTATGGTTAGAAGTCGATGGTCAGCGCTATCAACAAGGCAACACAAAAAATATGATTTTTAGTGTGGTACAGATCATCAGTTATTTAAGTCAATTTATGAGCTTGCAGCCTGGCGACATTATTGCAACAGGAACACCTGCCGGTGTGGGAATGGGACAGCAACCACCAAAATTTTTACAACATGGTCAAGTGGTTCGACTTGGAATTGAGGGATTAGGCGTACAGCAACAACAAGTTGTCGAATCAGCGTCCTAATTGAACGCATTCCGTTACTTAACTATAGGACGTGTTGAACATGCAAAAGATAACCCAAGATGTAAATTTTAGAAAAAAAGCGATTGCGGCTGTAATTGGCAATACCTTGGAATGGTATGACTTTATTGTTTATGGTTTTGTAGCCGCATTTATGGCAACACAATTTTTCCCTGCTGAAAATCCACATGCAGCCCTTTTAGTGGCATTAGCAACTTTCGGCGTTGGCTTCCTAATGCGCCCAGTCGGTGGTCTGTTGCTCGGTTATTATGCTGACCGTAAAGGTCGAAAGGCTGCGATGCAAATGATTATTATGATTATGTCCGTTGCCGTCGCAATCATGGCTTTTACCCCGCCTTGGAGCGCCATTGGCATTGCTGCACCATTATTAATCGTGACTGCACGATTATTGCAAGGTTTTGCCACAGGCGGTGAATATGCAACCTCAACGGCTTTTTTGGTCGAAGCAGCCCAACCTGAAAAACGTGGTTTATATGGTTCATGGCAAATGGTCGGGCAATGCTTAGCCGTGTTGATGGGCGTTCTAACTGGTGCTGCTTTAAGTCGATACCTTAGCCCACAGGAACTTGAAACTTGGGGATGGCGAATTCCCTTTATTATTGGATTGTTGATTTGCCCTGTTGGGTTGTGGATTCGACGTAATCTTGAAGAAAATGAAGAATATACAGAATCCGTGCAAGACACAAAAAATGATAAAGAACAAAAAACGGCTATTTTTAGCAATGTAAAAGCATCATTCAAACAAATTCTGCTCTACGTTGGAATAAGTGCTGGTGGAACCACTTCGTTCTATATCATTTTGGTCAATACTCCCACTTATGCGGCCAAAACTTTAGGCTTGAATTTGCATGATGTTTTTATGGTGCAATGTTTGGCGGTATTACTTTTAATCCTGATTATTCCCATTAGCGGTCATCTGTCAGATAAGTTTGGACGTAAAAAAGTTATTTTAACAGGCTTTATCTCTGTACTTGTTCTGCTCTATCCTCTGTATACCAATCTGGTTGATGCTCCATCTATTCAAAATCTCATGCTGTTACAAGTTCCCGTATGTTGTTGTCTAGCTTTGGCTTTTGCTCCAATGGTCGCATTATCTACTGAGTTATTTAAAACTTTAGGCCGTGCGACCAGCATGTCGATTGGTTACAACATTAGTGTCACCCTCTTTGGGGGATTCTCCCCCTTCTTTGTAACTTGGCTCGTAAGCTCACAAAATATTAATTATGGTCCTGCTTATTATTTAATGGCAACCGTGATGATGAGTATTGTGGCAATGCTGATCGTCCGCGAAACGGCTCCAGTATGTGAGCAACAAAAAAATCAAACATTTACTCATACATCATCAATATAAGATAAGGAAATTAAATTATGAATCAATTGACTAACCCGACACCATTTTTTGATATTCATGAACAATATGTTCCTTATGTGAAAATTCGCCATCAACTGCATCAATATCCAGAACTTGAAGGTGAGACCGTAGAGGCTGCAAATTTAGTGTCAGAGACATTATCCAGTTTAGGTTTTGAAGTGCATCGCCATATTGGTGGAAATGGTGTAGTTGGTGTATTGAAAAAAGGAAATTCGGCAAAAGCAATTGCCTTACGTGCAGATATGGATGCACTGCCGATTATTGAGGAAAATACCTTTGACCATGCCAGTAAAATTCATGGTCGTATGCATGCCTGTGGTCATGATGGACATACCGCAATCTTGTTGGCTGCAGCAGAGTTACTGGCTAAACAGGCGAATTTTTCAGGTACGGTCAATCTGATTTTTCAGCCTGCTGAAGAGCCCTTAACGGGTGCTAAAAAAATGCTGGAAGATGGCTTATTTACACGTTTTCCAAGTGATGCCGTATTTGCATTGCATAATATGCCAGGTATTCCTGCTGGGAAAATTGTGGCACAGGCAGGTCCTACAATGGCATCTTCACAAAGAATCGTCTGCCAATTAAAAGGCAAGTCGGGTCATGGTGCTATGCCTGAATTAGCCGTTGATCCGATTCCTGCTTTAAGTGCATTCATTGATGCCGTACAAACGATCAAGTCTCGTAATTTGGCTTTTTCAGAAACTGCGGTGATTAGCATTGGTTCAATTCATACGGGCTCTAGCTACAATATTATCCCAGGAGAGGTAGAAATCCAGCTCAATGTCCGTACCGATACCGAAGCTGTTCGTGAAAAAATTAATCAACGTTTGCAGCAAATTTTGCAAGGGTTGGAACTCAGTTACGGGATTCAAACAGAACTGGATATTCAGTTTTTGGTACCACCAGTCGTTAATTCAACTGATGAAACTGAACAAGTTAGTAAATGTCTAAAAGCTGCATTCGGTGAGGATACTGTACTCAGTACTGGGGCAAAACTGATGGGTTCTGAAGATTTTGCCTGGATGTTACGGGAAGTCCCTGGATGTTATCTGATATTGGGCAATGGCGAAGGACAGTTTCATGGCTGCTCAGTACATAATCCACATTATGACTTTAATGACCAAATTATCCCACTTGGTGCGCAAAGTTGGTTACATGTGGTCGAGCATTTTTTAAAACCTGAATAATACCACTTTCTCATCTGAATCTTGACTAAACACTGTGTGCACATGCACACGGTGCAGATGAGTTTTGCTTATTTAATAGAATTAGAGATGTTTTAAATGATTAAATATCAGAATCTTAAAAAAATATGCTTAACCAGCATGTTCACTTTTACAAGTTTTCAGATTTGGGCGGGTATACAAACAGGTCCGCTAAATACATCGTTAAATTATGCCGATTTAGCACTCTATAGTAAGGAAAATACCACAAAGAATTTTACCAATATGAATATGTTTATTCTGAATTCCACTTTAGATTTGGATAAGTTAAATGAACATGACCTTGGGGAAATTAAGCTGCAGTTCACGATGAAAGGTTTCGGGAATCAAGATCAAGATCCGTATTATCAAAATATGTGGATGTCAGGGACTGGAAGCTGGTCTGCTGGTTTTTTAGCAAGTAATGAGCTGGCTGACTATCAATTGGCTCAAATTTCTTGGGACAAAAGTTGGTTGAATGACAGCTTAGACACCGTCATGGGGCGTACCAATCCACGTAAATATTTTTTATATAATTACTGTCAAAACTTTGCGTTATGTATTGACCCGATCAAAGGCGCAATGGGAGCGGCGGGTTTCAACTATGGCTATTGGAGTGCGTATGCTAAATACCATATGAATGATAAATTATATTTGCATTCAGGTATATTTGAGGTGAATACAGATGATTGGCTGAATCAGAAACATGGTTTAGATTTTTCATTTCATCATGAAAAAGGTTGGCTGACGGTTTTTGGTGCGGGCTACAATATTAATGATAAAAGCAAAATAGAAGCTTTCTATTTTAATAATAGCTCGATAAATAAAAATGCGTTAACTGGCGAACGTTATAAAAATACGGACGGTTTTAATATTCGCATGAATTATGATTTTGTTGATAAACCTCTCGGTGTTTTTGCAAATTACTCGCATATCACTGAAAATAATTATCCACTGAAAGGCACATGGGAAACAGGCATACATTGTTACGATTGTGTGTTTAATCATCGTATTAGTGCTAAGTTCGGTCAAACTGAATTGCATCCTTATTACACGATACTGACACAACAAGCCAATGGGGTGAATCAGGCAAAGACCACCTATCTTTCTGTAGATACTAGTTTTAAATATAAAAAATTGTCCGTTGCACCATTTATTCAATATTTTTTTAGTTCGGATAACTTTTGGCTTTCGACAGAAAAACCAATTGATCAGAACTTAGTAGTGGGTATGGCAGTGAGTTTATCTCTTTTTTAATCAATAAAAGCTTTGTTGCACAAACCCATCATTAAAGGCTTATTCCGCAATATAATGCTCAAATGAATAAGCCTGAACCTAAAACCTATCGTACAAATAATTGGCCATCTTACAACTAGACTTTGGTGAATCGATCCATAAATAAGAACTTTGATGATTTCTCATCAAAGCGAAATGCAAAACATGTAATGCCAGTTGATGGACATTTATCAGATGAATCATGCGCTGATAACAAGGAAATTGTTTAAAAAATTGGTTTTTGTTCAGCTTTAATGATGTGAAGAATGCTTTGAAGTTATTGAAAAGAGAGTACTTGTACCACACAGCAATAAATATAATTTCAGAAATGCTGAGCTGAGCAGGGTGAAAGCTTATGTGTTTAAAGTTTTGCTTTAAGAATTTTCAATAAATTGATTCGAATTTTAGAAAAAAATCATCAATGACGCAGAATAAATGGGTACTATCTAACATAAGGACTAGAGCTGTGAGTTTGGTGTGGTAACTCAACTGATTGCTCTAGTTTTTTTCTTTTTCAAGTCAATTGTCTATCCGCGATTCGAGTTAAATATAATGATTAAACTAATAAATAGCTAACTATTAATTTTATGCACATTTTTTTGCGTTGTTGTAAAGATTAACTATAGCTGACATACCTATTGCGATACTTTCTAATCCAGATTGATTTTCCGAAAAGCTGATTTTAACTGGAATGCGTCGTACAACTTTAGTGAAATTACCACTCGCATTATCTGGTGGAAGTAATGAAAGCTCTGAACCACTAGCATTAGCAATACTATCTATATTTCCACAGAACTCTTTATTTGGAATTGCATCAATAGTGAATGAAACTGTATTTCCTGGACGAATTTTGGATATCTGAGTTTCTTTAAGGTTAGCTTCAATCCATAAGTTTTTAACAGGAGCTAGAACAATAATATTTTTCCCCGTAGTTAAATACTCTCCTTGATGCACCTTTCTTGAAACGACTTTTCCAGCTCTAGGTGCAATTAATTTTGTCGACTCAAGGTTCTCTTTTGCTTGAACTAAATTTGCTTTAGCTGCTGGTAGCATAGTTTGCAAAGAGGCTTTTTGTGCATCTAACACATTAATATTTTGTAAAGCTTCATCAATTGAAATCATTGCAATATGGACTTTACTACCTTGTGACACCTTTTCGTCGTAAGCAGCATCATATTCCTGCTTACTAATCGCGCCATCTTGAACTAATTTATCAGAACGTGTGAAGTAATTGTCAGCCCTTAATTTACTGGCTTTTGCTGCTTCTATTTCAGCTTGTTTAATTTTGACTTGTTCTTTGGCTAACTTTATTTGTTCATCAATTTGATGAATATTTGCATTTAATTGATCAAGTTTGGACTGAGCTTCCTCTACGAGAGTATTAAAATCAACTTGATTGATTTGAGCCAATACTTGACCAGCTCTAACAAACTGATTATCACTCACATAAACATGATCAACGTATCCACTAACTTTACTAGATACATACATTAAATCACCTTTGATGTAAGCATTATCTGTATTTTGAATGTCACTGCTGTTACTCCAATTATAGTAGGAGTAAATTAACATCATTAAAATACATATAATAACAATAGTTGCTAATATGAAACGAAGAAAGGATTTACTTAACTGTATTGAAAGTTTTGACATGATAATTACTCTAAATTTAGCTCTGGCTTTTACATTGAGGACAAAACCAAACTAAGGCAGCGGTGATAATAAGTAAAAGTGCACAAAATAAAAAACCATCATTTATAGCTAAAATATATGATTGTTCACGTACAACTGTTGCTACTTTGAAAGTGCTAATATTTGAAAGCACTGATAGATCATTAAATGATGGAGATAAAGTAGCCTGAATTTTGTTAATTACTTCTGCTGTAACAGATTCATTATTTTGAATATTCGGAGTTAAGATTGCTGAATGGAATTTCTCCCGCTCATTAATAAAATGGCTGAGAATACCCAGTCCACCTGATAATCCCATAATTCGTGCATAGTTGTATCCCATACCACATGTCGGACCTTCTATTGGAATTAATCCATGAAGAACCATATGTAGTGTCGCTAAACTATAGGTTCCGATTCCAATACCAGAAGCAAACATTACAATTGTAAAATTTTCATATGACCATGTGCTATCAGCTTGTACGCAGTACAATGAACAACAGGCAATAATTAACAGGGCACTTGACATCATTATTCTTTGATCGATATAAGTGCTAAAACAAAGAGCAATTAAAACTCCAATCAACGTGCCAGGGATAAGAGGCCATAAAACCAATGCTAATTGTTCAATACGGTAATCTAAAACTTTAGTAAGAAAAAATGGAATCAACCAAATAGCGAATAATGTCCCAAAACGAAATATGATTTGGTAAATCAATACCCATGAGAATGGTTTATAAAATAATGAAAGTTTAAATAATGGATTATTCGTATTTAATAAATGTAAGAATGATAGAAATGAGAAAGTCAATCCAATAATTATAAATGCAGGTATCCACCATGTTTCAGACCAAAAATAACGTTCGCCTTCGGATAAAGCAATAAGTATAAAACCCAATCCTAAACTTACCAACGTATATCCAACCCAATCAAAATTTATGACTTCATTTAAATCAATCGAATCTTCTACAAATAAAAAGTCAGCTAAAATGATATAAAAACCAATAAAAATGGCTGGAATAATAAATAGAAATTTCCAGTTATCAGGAACTAAAAAAAGACTCCCTAGCCATGCAGACATACCCAGTCCAATTGCAGTAGAAAAAGCAAAAAAAGATAATCCACGAGTTCTGATCTGACCTGGTGGGTGGGTTGAAAATAAAATAATGAACATGATGACTGGTAACATGCCAGCATAAAACCCATGCCAAAAACGGAAAAACAATACAATTGAAAAAATGGAAGAAAATGAAATAATCAGTGAGGAAATTAGAAAACCTATTCCAGCAATTAACATAGTACGCCTTCTACCGAATATCTTTGATAATAAAAAAGTGATGGGTAAACCAAAAAGTTGACCCAAATTATATAAAGTAACCATCCAGCTTATTTCATCACGTGTTACTGAAAATGCTGCTGCTATGTCTTGTTGCGAAAAAATAATAGAGAGAGGAAAAGTACTACTGATGATGGCTCCAAAAGCAGCGATACTCATCATCCAGATACGCTGAATTGGTGTAATGGAAAACATTTTTAAGCAGACTATATAGAGAAAGTGAATTTTGAAATTCTAGGGTAGTATTTGGACCTCAGAAATACGATATAATTAAAACCAATATTTCAAAAAATGGAAGTATGAATGAGCCAGCAAACAGATGACTTTGTCTTTTTTGTAACTGTGGTTGAGTCTGGATCATTGACAAATGCTTCGATTACGCTTGATATGTCTTTACCGACCGTCAGTCGAAAGTTGCAGAATTTAGAAAGTTACTACAATACAAAATTAATTCAACGAAATGCTAAGAGGTTCCGTTTAACAGAATCTGGGCAACTGTTGTTTATGCGTTCTCAAGAAATAATTTCACTCATCAATAATACAAAGCAATCTATTTCGAATAATCATAAAAGTATTGATGGCAAGATTAGAATTGGTTGTTTATCACAATTTGGAAGGCAATATCTTAATGAAATAATTAATGATTTCTCTAGAATATATTCTGATATTATTTTTGAAATTCTATTATCAGACTCTCGTATGGATTTAGTGGAAGATGAGTTGGATTTCTTATTTCAGATTGAAAAGCCGATATCAGATAACCTTTCTTCTTTAAAGTTTGTTTCAGGTCGCAGAGTTTATTGTGCTTCAGAAGAATATTTCCAAAAAAAAGGTATGCCCGATAATCCCGATCAATTAAAAGCACATGATTGTATTTGTTTAACAAGAAATCATCACTTGTATAATGAGTGGTTTTTTAATCAGTCAAAAAGTAGGGTACAAGTTATACCAAAATTGATAAGTAACAATAGTGAATTGATTCAGCAATGGTTGCTAGAAGGGAAAGGTATTGCTTCTAAGCTTAGTTGGGATGTTGAAGAAGATTTACAACATAGAAAATTAGTAGAGTGTTTAAACAAATACAGTGATATTTCTTTAAATTTATATGTAGTATTTGATGAGACTTATTTTTTACCAAGACATAAAGTTTTCTTCGATTTTTTAGTTAGTTATGCTTCTAAAGATAAGAATAGATAAACTTGTTTATTCATATATGAAACCTCTATAAATATACTTTATGGTATTTTTAAACCAGAAAATATCTGCCTAATTAAAGATATGGCTAAAATTAATATTCAATTTTAATTGAATGACTCCCTAAAAGAGTTAACCATATAATCAATAAAAACTTTGATTTTAGGCAGGGACTGGCGACTTGAGGGCCATAAAATATAGACACTGCGATAATCTTGAATGTAATCATTCAATACCGTATTCAACTTTCCATCCTGTATGGAATTCTTGACCATAAAATCAGGTAATAAAGTAATACCTAATCCTGATTCGGACATGGTTTGCAAAGGTTCAATTGCATCGGTAATGGCGGAAACTGGGATAGTAAATGATGTTTCTTGCCCATCAACAAAGCCCCAATCTACCAATTTCTTGCTGGTCGGGTATCTATAGCGCAAACATTTATGATGAATTAAATCTGATGGTTGTTGGGGAATACCATTCTCGATGAGATATGTCGGTGAAGCTACTAGTAAATGCTGATAGGTATGAAGATGGCGGACTTTAAGCCGTGAATCAATAATTTGACCCACACGCATCACAATATCAAATCCATCCTCAATAATATTGACCAATTGATCACTAAAGCTTAATTCTAATTCTATGTCGGGGTAGGTCTTTTGAAACTCAATAAATTTAGGCATTAAATGAATTGCAAATTGAGGCAATCCAACACGCAATTTGCCTTGTGGAGCAAATTTTATTTGGGCCAATTCAATTTTTGCCTCATTCAACTCAGATAAAATACGCTGAGAGCGATCCAAGAATAGTTGTCCCTCTGCAGTCAGAGTAATTGCCCGAGTAGAACGATGGAATAAACTAATACCAAGTTCATGCTCTAATTTGACAATAGCTTTTCCAATTGCAGAGGAAGTCGTTCCTAATTTTCGGCCGGCTTCGGTAAAACTCCTTGATTCAGCTGCATGTACAAAAGCTTTCAATGCACCAAAATAATCGATCGACATGACTTAATTACATCCAAACTTTCCTATATGTTTTGAATATTAGCCTATTTTTCTTATATGAATAAATATTTAAAGTATGTGCTTTACTAAATTGCTATTTCATTGATTGAAGTAGCACTAGATTTTAAATGAGATAGCAATGGCAGCAGCATATTCTTTAGCCCAATTACCTGAAGATTTAAGAGATCATCCTGGATATTCACAAGTATTTCAGCCAGGGCATTTAACATTTGGCTTTATTGCACCTCTAGAGAGTTATCCATATACGCCTGGGCCGTCATTAGTAGATCACGTCGAAATGGCACAAAAAGTCGATGCAGCAGGATTTTCAGCGATTTGGTTAAGGGATGTTCCATTTTATGATCCGAACTTTGGTGATGTCGGTCAAGGTTTAGATCCTTTGGCGTATGCAAGTTTCTTGGCTGCGATTACCCGTAGAATTACTATTGGTACAGCAGGAATTGTTTTACCCTTAAGAGATCCTTTGATTGTAGCAAAACAGGTAACAACAGTAGATCAACTGTTAGGTGGTCGCTTGATTTTAGGCTTAGCTACAGGGGACCGTCCTGTTGAATATCCTGCTTTTGGTGTCGATTTTGAGAATCGTGCTGAAAGATTTAGAGATGCATTAGCTTTAATTAGATCAGTAACTGAACAAGATTGGCCTGTACATGAATCAAAATTTTATGGCAAGTTGACCGGACAAATCGACTTGGTTCCAAAACCTGTAAAATCGCGTATTCCATCCATCGTGATTGGTTATGCAGGTCAAACTATGGAGTGGACGGCACAAAATACTGACGGCATTATGTCGTATATTTCGAACCCGATGCATATTCCAGAAATTATCGAAAGCTGGCGTGCTGCAAGTCCTAAAGATGTGTTTAAGCCATATGCTTATGGCACCTTATTTGAACTGGATCGTGATCCACATGCACCGATTCAACCCGGACGTATACTTCGAGGGGGCCGAAATGCGTTACGCGAATTGTGGCTCAGACAGCAAGATCAGGGAGTTTCACATGTTGCACTGCACTTTAAACCACAACGTCGCCATGCATCAGAAGTGATTGATGAGCTCGGTGAGCACTTATTGCCACTTTTCCCAAGCTTGACATCAAACAAAGAAACCGTATCGAAAGAAGTTGCAGCACAGGAGATGGCAGCTGATGCATAATCTTCATCATATGGACTTCATTTTTCAGACCAAATTGGGTACCTATTCGCTAGATGCCCAATGTGAAATGTTGGTGGAAACAGGCTACCAAGGCTTGACGGTTTCGGCATGGAGTCAAAAACTAGATACACTCGATCGGGTTAAGCCGCGTTGGGGTCTCGATGTAGGTGCTGTTTATCTTATTTATAGACAGGGTCTTGAGTCATTTGTCATCAATACGGTGGAATCTCTACAAGGTTGCCACAGTATAGAATTAGCGCTAGATTCAGGTAAAGGTGTGACAGATATGGATCGTAAGATTTTAGAGAAAATCCTCCCGATCGCAGAACGACGAGGCATCGAGATTGCGCTTTATCCTCATGTTAGATATGGCATGCAGACTACCTCTGAAGCCGTGCAACTGTGTGAAGCGTTTAATCATCCGAATTTAGGCATTGTCTTTAATGGCTATCATTGGTATGCGAATCAAGAACAGTTACTTGAAGAACGACTGCAAGCGGTTAGTCCATGGCTGAAACAGGTCAACATCGCGGGTTGCCGCTTATCACCATTAGGTTGGGGTGGTGTGGCAACCATCGAGCCTCTCGATGAGGGGGAGATGGACAACTTTGTCTTAATGGGTGCATTAAGCCGTCTGGGTTATCGTGGTCGTTATATAGTGTCTTGGGCTGGGAAAGTATGGGGGGAGATGTCTTTGGTAATCTTGAGCGTTCTCAGAAAGCCTTCCGTTCGATGGAACAACGTCTGATTAAACATCCTGAATGGTCTGTTCTTGACTCATTAGCGTACTAGTCGAGGAATATATGCTTTATAAAGTTCATGCACTCGACTCATTCTTCTATAACTCTATGGGGGTTTATCAATTCCAGTCACAATGTGAAATGCTGTCAGAAATTGGTTTCGATGGCATTACCGTTTCTGCATGGGGCGGAACCCCATTCACCAATCTGGACTTATTACCGACTGTTAAAGAGCAATATGGTCTAGACATCTCGGGACTGTATCTGGTTTTGCATGAAGGTCGTAATGACACCTTATTACGGGAAATTATTGAAAGTGTTGAAGGGGTCGAGTTAATCGAATTAGCAGTGCAGACGTCGGTACATGGAATGTCTGGCATATTGAAGACTATCGAATCATATTTGCCTATTATTGAGCGTCGAGGTTTACGCCTTGCACTTTATCCACATTTGAAACATGTTACTCAGACTACAAGTCAAGTGATCAAGATCTGTGAATACTTTAACCATCCTTTATTAGGCGCTTCATTCAATGGTTATCATTGGTTTGCGATACAAGAGGGAAATTTACAGGAAACGCTGAACAATATCCGTCCATGGTTAATGCAAGTGGTACTTTCAGGCAGTACCATGTCTCAATTAGGTTGGGGGGGCGTGGCGACAATGGAACCGCCAGATCGTGGTGAGTTAGATAATTTTGCTGTTGTAGCTGAGTTAAAGCAGATTGAATATACTGGAAGTATTGGTGTATTGGGTTGGGATTATGCTGGGGATATTTATCCCAAACTGGAGCGTAGTTTGAAAAAGATGAAGACCATTTTTCATCTTTTGGACAAGCATCCGAACTGGGACTATATTTAATTTAATAACGTTGCTAGTAAGTTGCATGCTAGCAACGATAAATATTGTAAAATAATACTGATTATCTCAGAACCTAATCACAGTTTTGATGTAAAGCTTATTTTTATCATATATTTTAAAACTTTTGATTTAATATTTTACTGTGAAATCCAATGTGTTGGCCAATAAAACTCGCAATAAAATAATAACTGTGATCGTAATTCTCCCTTAAATTCAGCGTGAGGTTGACATTCTTTTGCTTGGCAATTTCTGCAAACTGCTGAGGTTGTAATTGCATATCCAGGAATGAATCTGCCAGACCTTGATCAATCAAAATCGGTAAAGATGTTCCGAATTGTTGTAATAATTCTGATGCATCATAGGCTTTCCAACTCTCTTGATCTGGCCCTAGATACGCAGTAAACGCTTTTTGTCCCCAAGGCACCTGAGACGGAGTCACAATTGGAGAAAAGGCGGAAACGCTATGATAACGGGTTGGATTTTTCAGAGCGATCGTCAGAGCACCATGTCCGCCCATAGAATGTCCGAAAATACTACGCTTATCACTGGCAGGAAAATTCTGCTCAATAAGTGTTGGCAACTCGTTCACAATGTAATCATACATCTGATAATGTTTTGACCACGGCAGCTGGGTTGCATTGAGATAAAAGCCAGCACCTTGACCCAAATCATAATCTTCAACGTTTGCTACATCTTCGCCCCGAGGACTTGTATCTGGTGCAACGATAATGATCTTATGTTGAGCTGCAAATTGCTGTACACCCGCTTTGGTAATAAAATTTTGTTCAGTACACGTCAGCCCCGATAACCAATACAAAACGGGCAGTTTTTCTCCAGATTCATGCTCTGGAATATAAATAGCAAAATTCATGGCACAGTTTAAACTGCTAGAATCATGTTTATAAACATCTTGCCAGCCACCAAAACTTGCTTGGTGTTCAATACATTCCATAAACTCTCCTGATATTTAAAATTCACATTTATCGGTCAAAGCACTTTTCCTGAGCTCAGAGTGAGTTATTGGAAATTGAAGTGAGAAAGGTGTACAGCGAACTGTACACCTTCAGATATCTTTCTATTCCAGCCAAAAATTATGCGTGGAATGTACCTTTTTTCTTAGCAACATGCATCGAAATCGCATCCATAAGTGTAGGAGACAGGCAGTCATACGTATTTAAGCCAATACTTTGGAATTGACTGCGTACAGCATCCATTTGTGAAACAGGCGCGCCAGTTTCAATAATTGACGATACAAATGCTGCAAATTGTGGTTCAGACCAACCAGCTTCATTCGATAATTCAGTATGAATGAAATCTAAACCATAAAAAGGATGTTCTGTATTCTCAATACGACCAAACATATGCACGCGGCATTCTTTACATGCATGACGTTGAATTGTTGCAGACTCATCTACAATTTGTAGCTTATCTTCATTTGCAACAACCTGTACGGCATCTTTAGAGACAACAGCTACGATGGAAAATAACGCACCTTCTGGTTTCCAGCACTTTGAACAACCACATGCGTGATTATGAGCAGTTTGGCTCGAGATTTTGACCTCTATAGGATGGTCTTCGCAATGGCACTTCAAGGTACCACCAGCAAAATTCTCTTTCTCAGTTTTTGAGATACCATTATTAATTGCTGGGTGCAAATTAAATACGCTCATAAATCCTCTCCGTTTTTACATATGGATGATCAATGTTGGAAGATTAGGTCATCCATTTTTGATATTTAGTAATGGATCACTGTACGAATAGACTTACCTTCGTGCATAAGATCAAAGGCATCATTAATGTTGTCTAAAGGCATCGTATGCGTCACAAATGGTTCTAATTGAATATCACCTTTCATTGCATCTTCAACCATACCCGGTAATTGGCTACGGCCTTTCACACCGCCAAATGCTGTACCTAACCAACGACGTCCGGTTACCAATTGGAAAGGTCGTGTAGAAATTTCCTGACCCGCACCAGCAACCCCGATAATCACGGATTGGCCCCAGCCACGATGTGCACATTCAAGTGCTGCACGCATTACATTGACGTTACCGATACATTCGAAAGAGTGGTCAACACCCCAACCTGTCATTTCAACAATCACTTCTTGAATTGGTTTGTCATAATCTTTCGGATTTAAGAAGTCAGTCGCACCAAACTCTTTCGCCAATGTAAACTTATCTGGGTTCATGTCAACAACGATAATACGGCTGGCTTTCGCCTGACGAGCACCTTGGACAGCAGCCAAACCAATACCGCCTAAACCGAAGATAGCAACGGTATCACCCTCTTGTACTTTCGCTGTATTGTGTACAGCACCAATACCTGTGGTTACACCACATCCAAGCAAGCAGACATGTTCATGATTTGCTTCTGGATTGATTTTGGCTAAAGAAACTTCGGCAACAACCGTATATTCACTGAATGTTGAACACCCCATATAGTGGTAGATCGGTTGACCATTATAAGAGAAACGTGTAGTACCATCTGGCATCAAGCCTTTACCCTGTGTCGCACGCACTGCTGTACATAAGTTAGTTTTGCCAGATTTACAGAATAAACATTCTCCACATTCTGCTGTATAAAGAGGAATAACATGATCGCCAGGTTTTACACTGGTCACACCTTCACCGACTTCAACAACAATACCAGCACCTTCATGGCCAAGAATCGCAGGGAATACACCTTCTGGATCATCACCAGATAATGTAAATGCATCTGTATGACACACACCTGTATGTGTCACTCTAATTAAAACTTCGCCTTTCTTTGGTGGTTCAACATCAACTTCTACGATTTGTAGGGGTTGGCCAGGTCCAAAAGCAACGGCTGCACGTGATTTCATAAACTTTTCCTAATTAAAGCTATTTTAAATAAGACTTGAGAATTTTAGCGATATCTGCCAGCTCATCTAATCGCTGGTGTTCTGTGGTTTCACCAGAGACAAGAGTGTCTTTCAAATGAATTTCGAGCATTTCATTCATTAGGCCATTAATAGCCCCTCGAATAGAACAGATTTGCTGCAATATCGAAGTACATTCGACATTATCTTCTAGAGCATTTTCAATTGCTTGAGCCTGACCTTTAATTCGCCTGACTCGTGAGAGAATTTTCTTCTTGTCCTCAAGTTGATTCGGCATCTGATTAACTCTATTTACTATAATTTACTATAGTACCCTATAGTATATTGATGTGCAACTAACACCACAGTATTTACTATTTTTGATCAAGTTTTATTTTAAAATTTATAACTAAATGGTTTGGTATTACCTAGAGGTAGAGCTAATAAATTGAGACTGAATATTGGTGATTAAAAGTAATAATAAGGAATTATTGGATATCTAACTAAAAGGTGTCTATAAAATTGGTAACTATTCAGGATGATGGTTTTATCTGTATAGTTTGGTCGACAAAAGTAACTATCTTATTGTTTTTTTAATATAAATAATATTAAATCAGATGAAAGAAAAATTCTGATGTTGGTCTTGAATTGATTGTGGATTTATTGGTGTAAAAAATTATAGTTAATAGTGTTTTGTAATATTTTTGACTAAAGACTCACAAAAGTATGGGAGTGTTTTATTTATGGAATGCTGTGTATGGAAATAAGGTATTTGTTTCATAAAGAATAATAATTAGTATGAGCTCAACTTATACAACAGGTCTGTTGTTAAAACAGAAATCGGAGCATCAGAATGTCAATTTTTCAAAAACTTTTTGGGTCTGACCAAGTCGAGCAAGAATCGTTCATTAATCAACTTGCTAAGCGCAGAACTATTTACAATATTGGTAAAAATGTAAATGTTCAATCACAAGAGATGGATCAATTAATTCGGCAAACTGTTCGTTTAAGTCCTTCAGCATTTAATTCTCAATCATCACGTGTCGTTAACTTGTTCGGTGAATCTCATCAAAATTTCTGGAATATTGTAAAAGAAACTTTAAGTCAAATTGTCCCTGCAGAAAATTTAAAAGCTACAAATGATAAGATTGATAGTTTTGCGGCAGGATTTGGTACAGTATTGTTTTTTGAAGATCAAGACGTTGTAAAAGGTTTGCAAGAGCAGTTTGCAGCTTACGCCGATAATTTCCCAATATGGTCAGAACATTCAACTGCTATTGCTCAATTTGCAGTGTGGATCGCTTTGTCAGAACAGAATTTGGGTGCGTCATTACAACATTACAATCCAATTATTGATGAACAGGTTGCGGAAAAATTTAATATTCCTACAAATTGGAAACTCCGTGCTCAACTCGTGTTTGGTTCTATAGAAGAAAAAGCAGGTGATAAAGGTTTTATGGAAGATCATCTACGTTTCAAAACTTTTAATTAATAAATTGATATTAAAATGGGTATTCATTGTATTACCCATTTTAAACAAGTATTTTTGAAACCCTGCTCTGAAGTCTAGTTTGAAAAAATATTACATAATACTTAGAGAAGCCTTATGCCCATTAATACCGTTGAAGAGCTCGTAGCAGATATCCGTGCAGGGAAAATGGTCATCCTGATGGATGATGAAGACCGTGAAAATGAAGGTGACTTGGTCATTGCGGCGACACACGTCCGCCCAGAAGACATCAACTTCATGATTACACATGCGCGTGGGTTGGTGTGCTTAACTTTAAGCCGTGAGCGCTGTCAGCAATTGAATTTACCTTTAATGGTCGATGCCAACGGTGCGCAACATGCCACCAACTTCACCCTGTCGATTGAAGCAGCCGAAGGGATTACCACAGGTATTTCCGCAGCTGAACGTGCACACACCATTCAAGCAGCGGTTGCTGCGCATGCCAAGCCTAGCGATATTGTGCAACCTGGACATATCTTCCCACTGATGGCACAACCAGGTGGCGTACTGCACCGTGCAGGACATACTGAAGCAGGCTGTGACCTTGCTCGGATTGCAGGCTTAGAACCCGCTTCGGTAATCTGTGAAATCATTAAAGAAGACGGCACTATGGCCCGTCGCCCAGATTTAGAAATTTTCGCTGAAAAGCATGGTCTTAAAATGGGGACGATTGCTGACCTGATCCATTACCGCATGACCAATGAACAAACGGTTGAGCGCTTAGGTCAAGAAAGCATCGACACTGAATATGGTACATTTGAGTTGTTCCGTTATCGTGAAATTGGGAATCCAGATATCCATTTGGCCTTGGTCAAAGGTGAACCCAAAGACGGCGTAACCACCGTTCGCGTTCATGGTTTTAATCCGACCCGTGACTTGCTTAAACTCAATAAGCAAGACGGCGAACCTGCTTGGAACCTAGACCGTGCGTTAAAAGAAATTGCACACAGTGATCGCGGTATCTTGGTGTGGATTGGTCAACGTCACCTACAAGACCTAGGTCCTGCATTAGACAGTTTAACGGCACCGAAGAAAACCAAATCCAGTGCAGCACTGTCTCAGCAATATCAAACCATTGGTGTGGGCGCACAAATTTTACGTGATTTAGGCGTTGAAAAAATGAAGCTGCTTAGTTCGCCGCTACGTTTCAATGCATTATCAGGTTTTAATCTTGAAGTGGTGGAATATGTCACCGCTCAACAAACATTAACGAAATAATCGAGGTTGCTATGGCAGTTCGCCGTATTGAAGGTATGTTACATCTCGCGAGCGAAGGCCGTTACGCGATTTTAGTGGGTCGTTTTAATAGTTTTGTTGTCGAACATCTATTAGAAGGTGCAATTGATACATTGAAACGTCATGGTGTATCAGAGGATAATATCACTGTTGTTCATGCACCAGGTGCATGGGAACTGCCAGTGGTAGCAAAAAAACTGGCAGCGTCTGATCGCTTTGATGCCATCATCGCACTAGGCGCAGTCATTCGTGGCAGCACGCCACACTTTGACTTTGTCGCAGGTGAATGTGCTAAAGGCTTAGGCGTTGTAGGCTTAGACACTGGCTTACCAGTGATTAATGGTGTATTGACTACGGACAGCATTGAACAAGCGATTGAACGCTCTGGAACAAAAGCAGGTAATAAAGGTAGCGAAGCTGCCCTTACTGCAATTGAAATGGTTAACTTGTTAAAGGCTATTTAAAGCATGTCGCAAACACTTCAAGCCGCTTATGCTGCAAAACGTAAAGCACGTCGTTTTGCTGTACAAGGCATTTATGAATGGCAAATGAGCCGCAACCCTGTGCATGAAATTGAAGCACGTACGCGTGTTGAAAATGCTATGCATAAAGTGGACCTAAGCTATTATCATGAATTGCTGACTCAAGTGGTTGCCAATCATGACGCTTTGGATGCGCTTCTTATTCCTGTGCTAGATCGCCAAATCGAAGCACTAGACGGTGTCGAACTTGCGACACTTCGTTTAGGTGCTTACGAATTGAAAGAACATCTTGAAATCCCGTATCGCGTGGTTTTAGATGAAGCGATTGAGCTTGCCAAACACTTTGGTGGCGCAGACAGTCATAAATACATCAATGGTGTATTGGACCGTTTAGCCAACAGCCTTCGTGCAGCAGAAAAGCAACAAGCACAATAAGACGTGTAGTAAGTAGTATGGCTGAGTTTTCAATTATTGAGACCTATTTTAATCGAGCGCATAACTATTCGGTTGATTTAGGCGTCGGCGATGACTCAGCCCTACTTACCCCTCCTCCGCAGCAACAATTGGTGATCTGCACAGACACCTTAATTGCAGGACGACATTTCCCTCTCGATACTCCCGCCCATGCGATTGGCTGGAAATCGGTTGCCGTGAATCTTTCCGATATCGCTGCAATGGGTGCTAAACCGCACAGCATTTTATTGGCATTGAGCCTACCCCAAATTGATCATGACTGGCTAAAAGATTTTAGTCAGGGACTTTATGATTGCTGCGATCAATTTGGGGTGAGCTTAATTGGTGGTGATACCACCCAAAGTCCACATCTCACCATTTCGGTCACTGCATTGGGTTGGGTCGACACAGGGCAAGCGGTAAAACGCTCAGGTGCTCAAGTGGGTGACTACGTTTGCGTCAGTGGTCAGGTCGGTGATGCAGCCTATGGACTTCAACATCCAAATCATTCCTTAAAGCAACGTTTAGATTACCCAACCCCTCGCTGCCAGCTCGGGCAGCAGTTAAAAGGCGTGGCCTCTGCCATGATTGATGTCTCGGATGGACTGGCACAGGATCTTGGACATATTCTCAAAGCATCACAGGTCGGTGCTCGACTACAATTGGAACAGCTTCCTATCGATGTCGGTCTGCAACATTTAACACAAGTACAACAATGGCAATACGCACTCGCTGGTGGTGATGACTACGAGTTATGCTTTACAATAAGTCCGCAAAATTACCAACGGCTTTTACAACAACAATTAGATGTAAAAATTACGGTGATTGGAACCATTACAACATCAACAGGGCTTACATTTGAAAAAGATGGCAAAGATCATCCGCTTCAATTTCAAGGGTATCAACACTTTGCATAAACCTCCAATTCAGTTTAACCATATGTCTTGGTCGAACCGCTGTATTGTCTTTTGCGGTGTCGGTTTTGGCTCTGGTTTATTACCCAAAGCACCAGGAACATTTGGTTCGGCTTTTGCTCTGCTTTTTATTCCATTGTGGTTGAATTTAGGCTTTCTCAACTCCATATACGCCATCATCTTCATGTCGCTGATTGGCATCTACATTTGCGGTCAAACCGCCAAAGTGATGGGTGTGCATGATGATGGACGCATAGTATGGGATGAATTTGCAGGTCAATCCATTACCTTATTGCCGCTGATTTATTTCGGACAAATGAATGTCTTCTCTGCATTGATCGGTTTCTTGCTGTTTCGCCTGTTTGATGTGTGGAAGCCATGGCCGATTCGCGTCATTGACCGCCAAGTCCACGGCGGATTTGGCATTATGCTCGATGACATTATTGCGGGCCTTTGGGCAGCGCTCTGTATTTTTATATACCTCAATATTTCTCTGGCTTAAAGTCAGCTTGTAAGGTGTGTTATGACAACTTCTGTGATTATTCTTGCTGCAGGTAAAGGAACCCGAATGCGTTCCCAGCTACCCAAAGTGCTACAACCCTTAGCAGGACGCCCCTTACTTGGACATGTGATTGAAACAGCAAAGCAGCTGAATGCCGAGCATATCATCACCATCTATGGGCATGGGGGTGAACAAGTACAACAACACTTTAACCATGAACATATACAATGGGTCGAACAAGCAGAACAACTGGGGACTGGTCATGCTGTTCAAATGACCTTACCTGTACTGCCACAAGACGGCATTTCTCTGATTCTGTCTGGTGATGTACCGTGCATCACACCCGCAACATTACAAAAACTGCTTGATGCTTCACGTGGAACAGGGATTGGTCTCGTGACCTTAACCCTTGACGATGCCACAGGCTATGGACGCATTGTACGTACAGATGGACAAATTCAAGCGATCGTTGAGCACAAAGATGCCAACGAACAGCAACACCAGATTCGCGAAATCAATACAGGCATCTATTGCGTGAGTAATGCCAAGTTACATCAATGGCTACCACAGCTCACCAACAACAATGCGCAGGGCGAATACTACCTCACGGATATTGTGGCGATGGCACTGGCAGATGGTCTTGAAGTTGCTTCCGTTGAACCTGAAATGGCATTTGAAGTGGAAGGCGTGAATGACCGCATTCAACTCGCAGCATTAGAACGCCAATTTCAAAACTTTCAAGCCAGAAAATTAATGCAGCAAGGCGTGCATTTGATTGACCCGAGTCGTTTTGATTTACGCGGCAAACTTAAAGTTGGTCAAGATGTGCGGATCGATATTAATGTCATCATTGAAGGTGAATGCGAATTTGGTGATTCTGTCGAGATTGGTGCAGGTTGCGTGATTAAAAACACCAAAATTGCCGCAGGCACCAAGGTACAGCCATATAGCATTTTCGACCAAGCCATTGTTGGTGAAGATACCCAGATTGGACCTTTTGCGCGTTTACGTCCAGGTGCGAAACTCGCCAATGAAGTCCATATTGGGAATTTTGTTGAAGTGAAAAACTCAAGTATTGGTCTGGGTTCTAAAGCCAATCATTTTACTTATTTAGGCGATGCCGAAATTGGTGAAAATTCAAATATTGGGGCAGGAACCATTACCTGTAACTATGACGGCGCCAACAAATTCAAAACCATTATTGGTGATTCAGCCTTTATTGGCTCGAACAGCTCACTGGTTGCCCCTGTACGCATTGGTCATGGTGCCACTGTCGGAGCGGGTTCGGTGATTACCCGTGATGTTGAAGATCACAACTTAGCCTTTGAACGCTCAAAACAGATAGTCAAAGAAAACTATCAACGTCCACAAAAATTGAAGAAATAAGAGGATATTCCTATGTGTGGTATTGTCGGTGGCGTTGCAGAACGTAGTATTACCAATATTTTAATTGAAGGTTTAAAGCGACTGGAATATCGTGGTTATGATTCGGCAGGCTTAGCGCTGGTGAATCATGATGCTATTTTACGTGAACGTCGTGTCGGTAAAGTTGCCAACCTTGAACAAGCAGTCAATGAATCACTGGTTACAGGTTCACTTGGAATTGCGCATACCCGTTGGGCAACCCATGGTAAACCGACTGAAAATAATGCCCATCCACATGTCTCAGGTCAGGTTGCTGTCGTACATAACGGGATTATCGAAAACTATCAAGAATTGAAAGATGATCTTGAGGCCTTGGGTTACATCTTTACTTCGCAAACCGATACCGAAGTCGTAGCGCATCTGGTACATGATGCCTTGAAATCGACCTCTAGCCTGTTAGAAGCCGTACAAAGTGTGGTTCCCCAACTTAAAGGTGCGTATGCACTGGGAATTATTCACACAGATTATCCTGATGAACTAATTACGGTCCGTGAAGGCTCACCACTTGTGATTGGTGTGGGTATTGGTGAAAACTTCATTAGCTCGGATCAGTTGGCCTTATTGCCAATTACCAACCGTTTTATTTACCTCGAAGAAGGTGATATTGCCCGCTTAACACGCGACAAAATTGAAGTATTTGTGAATGGGCAATTGGTACAACGTCCTATCAAAGAACTGGATGCAACGGTCAGCAATGCCTCGAAAGGTGAATTTAAGCATTACATGCTGAAAGAAATTTACGAACAGCCTGAAGCATTGCAACAAACTATTTCTCAAGCCTTAGATGGCAATGCCTTACGTGCAGACTTCCTACAACTGGCTGAAGCTGATTTCGCCAATATTCAACAAGTGCAGATCCTTGCTTGCGGAACCAGTTACCATGCCGGCATGATTGCCAAATATTGGTTTGAACAACTGATTGATGTACCTTGTCAGGTTGAAATTGCCAGTGAGTTCCGCTATCGCACCCCTGTAATTGTGAATAACACACTTTACTTGTGCATTTCACAATCAGGTGAAACCGCAGATACTTTAGCCGCACTGCGTGATACTCAAAAGCGTGCCGCAGCGAAGAATATCAATATTGTCACTATGGCCATCTGTAATGTAGCCACTTCATCAATGATCCGTGAGACCAGCCACAGTTTATTAACTTTGGCAGGCCCTGAAATTGGCGTAGCTTCGACCAAAGCCTTCACCACGCAATTGGCTGCATTGATGTTACTAATTTTAAAAATTGGTCAAATCAAGCAAACCATTTCAGAACATCAAATTCAAAGCATCGCAGCAGAATTATGGCACTTGCCGAAGGTTGTTTTAGATACCCTGCAAAATAACGTGGCTATTTTGCGACTTTCAGAATTGTTTGTAGAAAAACAACACTGCTTATTCCTTGGTCGTGGCACGCACTTCCCAATTGCCTTGGAAGGTGCGCTCAAACTGAAAGAAATTTCTTATATTCACGCGGAAGGTTATGCTGCCGGCGAACTTAAACATGGTCCATTGGCTTTGGTTGACAATGACATGCCTGTGGTGATTCTTGCGCCACAAGATGACATGTTGGATAAACTCAAATCCAATATGGAAGAAGTTCAAGCACGTGGTGGAGAATTGTTTGTCTTTGCGGATGAGCACAGCGGCATTCAAAGCAAAGAACGCCAACACGTAGTGAGTGTACCGAGTATCAGTGCAACTTTAGCGCCAATCGTGTATAGCGTGCCGGTGCAACTACTGTCTTATCATGTTGCAGTATTACGTGGCACCGATGTAGACCAACCTCGAAACTTAGCCAAAAGTGTTACTGTAGAATAAAACCAAAGGCTCGAATATCGGGCCTTTTTTATACAATGATCAAGAGTTTAAAAATGACCACCCTCACCTGTTTTAAAGCTTATGATATTCGTGGCAAACTCGGCTCAGAATTGAATGAAGAGATTGCCTATAAAATTGGCCGTGCCTATGGGCAAATTTACCAACCTAAAACCGTGGTAATTGGTTGCGATATGCGTCTGAGCAGCGAAGGCTTAAAGCAAGCAACCATCCAAGGACTCATCGATGCTGGCATCAATGTTCTTGATTTGGGTATGACTGGAACTGAAGAAGTGTATTTCGGTGCCTTCCATCTGGATGTGCAGGGGGGTATCGAAATTACAGCCAGTCACAATCCGATGGACTATAATGGGATGAAACTGGTGCGTGAAAATGCACGCCCAATCAGTGCAGACACAGGTTTAAAAGACATTCAAGCACTGGCTGAATCAGGTGCATTTACAACTGTTGAGCACAAAGGCACAGTCCAAAGTTACAATATTCTGCCTGAATTTATCGACCACCTTCTCACCTACATTCGCCCCGAAAAAATTCGCCCACTCAAACTGGTAGTCAATGCGGGCAATGGTGCAGCAGGACATGTAATTGATGCACTGGAGCAAAAGTTCAATCAGCTACAAGTTCCCGTAGAATTTATCAAAATTCATCACGAAGCCGATGGCACATTCCCAAATGGTATTCCGAATCCGATTTTAGTTGAAAACCGTGATAGCACGCGTCATGCAGTACTAGAACATCAAGCGGATATGGGCATTGCTTGGGATGGCGATTTTGACCGCTGTTTCCTCTTTGATGAAAAAGGGCAATTTATTGAAGGCTATTATATTGTCGGCTTACTGGCACAAGCCTTCCTGTTAAAACAAGCCAATGAAAAAATTGTGCATGATCCACGTTTGGTCTGGAATACTTTAGATATTGTCGATCAATATCAAGGTATTACTGTACAGTCTAAATCAGGTCATGCCTTTATTAAAGATGTCATGCGTGAGCATAATGCCGTCTATGGCGGGGAAATGAGTGCCCATCACTATTTCCGTGATTTTGCCTATTGCGATAGCGGCATGATTCCATGGTTACTGGCCATGAGTGTGCTCTCAGAAACACAGCAATCACTCTCTAGCCTCGTTGAAGATATGATTACTAAGTTTCCATGTAGTGGCGAAATCAACTTCACTGTTGCAGATACTCAAGCCACCATTCAAAAACTATTTGACCATTTTGCAGATCAAAATCCTGAGATTGATCGTACCGATGGGGTGAGCTTAGATTTTGGCACTTGGCGTTTTAACGTGCGTGCATCCAACACCGAACCTTTACTTCGCCTCAATATTGAAAGTCGTTTGGATCAAAATCCGAAGCCGATGCAAACTTATGTGCATGAATTAACGCAATTAATTCAATCATAATTTCTTTTGAACGGAGTCAACACATGACTTCGTTCATGCTTGATTAGAAAATACATATGAAACGATATGAAACCCTTGATTGGTTAAGGGGTGTAACCGCTTGTGCCATCATGATTTATCACCTTATCAGTTGGACATTGTGGCACCCTCAAGCAGGCAGCCTCTTAGGTAATTTAGGTATTTATGGCGTTTCTATATTTTTTGTACTTTCTGGGCTAAGTATGGGGATTGTGTATAAGCATTTTTTCCATAATTATAAATCTTCCTTTATATTTTTTATCCGCCGCTTATTTAGATTACTTCCGCTCCTCTGGATCGTTATAGTCATTATTAGCATCGACCAGTATTATCTCTCTCATCATTTTGATTTAACTAAATTTTTACTCAATATCACGCTTTTATATGGATTTTTAGCACCAAGTGAATATATTAATGTGGGTGCATGGAGCATAGGCAATGAATGTGTTTACTATGCTTTCACACCTATACTGATTCTACTTTACAATAAACGAAAATTATTCGGTAATTTAGCACTCTTAGCGGCGGTTATAATCGGAATATATTTTGCATTTTTTGCCCTTGATCACCATTTAACACTCGCACAGCAGTGGAAAACTTACATCAATCCATTTAATAATTTATTTTTATATTTTAGTGGCTTAGCGTTATATTATAATTTTAACGAATTGAAGATGAAGCTGACTGCACCTCTGCTTATTTTCATATCAATCTGCCTGCTCTGGCTTTATCCTGTTAGTGGAGATCAGATTAAAATTGTCACAAATTTTAATCGTATTATTTTTTCTATTGCGGCAGTGACCTTAACACTTGGTTTTTATAAGCTAGAAGCCATTACAATGCCCTTAAGTCTTTCAAAAATTCTATCGAATATTGGGGAAGCAACCTATGGCATTTATTTAATACATCCTGTCGTTTTTCTCTATATTACTCGCTTTTTTAACTTAAATTCTTATACAACTATCTTGCTCACGATTGTTTTAACTCTATTGATTTCAAATCTTCTTTATTATTTTTATGAGAAGCCTTTTATCAAAATTGGCAAAAGGCTTACTACACGATCAATCACTTAAACTGTGGTTATTGGTCGTACCCTTGCGGATTCTGCTTTTGCCAGTTCCAACTGTCAGCCAACATATCTTCCAGACCATATTGCGGTTGCCAGTTCAATTCTGTGACTGCACGAGTGTTGTCTGCAAATGAGGTAGCAACATCACCTGCACGGCGTGGTGCAAATTCAAATGCAATCGCAATCCCATTGACTTGCTCAAAGGTATTTTTAATTTGCAAAACTGAGGCACCTTGCCCCGTACCAATATTCCATGCACGACAACCTGTCGCCGCTAAACGATTATTCAATGCGCACAAATGTGCATTGGCCAAATCGACCACATGAATATAATCACGAACGCCTGTACCATCAACCGTATCGTAATCTTGACCAAAAATAGCCAGTTTTTCACGACGTCCTACAGCGACTTGAGTTACATAAGGCATCAAATTATTGGGGATTCCTTGGGGATCTTCACCAATGTGACCACTTTTATGTGCGCCTACAGGATTAAAGTAACGTAACAAAGCAATCGACCAACGTGCATCGGCCGCACTTAGTTTTTGTAGTAACTGTTCAACAATCAGCTTGGTATAGCCATAATTATTCGATGGCATCCCCGTTGGCATCTCTTCATTCAATGGTGAAGTGTTTGCCTCATCATAGACGGTCGCCGAGGAACTAAACACCAACTTAAATACGCCAGCACGTTCCATGGCTTTGACCAAATTCAGACTGCCCGTAATATTATTATCAAAATAGGTCAACGGAATCTGCTGGCTTTCACCAACCGCTTTTAAGCCTGCGAAATGGATCACGGCATCAATTGTGTACTGTGCAAAGATTTGATCAAGCGTTTCGCCATCTCGAATATCGCCCTCAATAAAATCGAGAGATTTTCCAGACAATTGTTGCACTCGAGCCAAAGATTCTACTGAACTATTTGAGAGATTATCTAACACCACAACGTCATGACCTGCGGTTAATAACTCAATACAAGTATGCGAGCCAATATAGCCCGCTCCACCTGTGACTAAAATTTTAGCCATGTTTATTTCCTTGCGAAACTATCAATAAGTCCTAAATTAAGCTATCAAATGAACTCTTGAATGCGGATATTATATTCATCAAGCGAATCATTATAGTTTAGTTAATTATAACTTGATTCCCCCGCTTATACCCATCAACATAATGCTCAAGTTGAGTCAACAGCCAATCAATGTCTGGCTTTGCTGCATCCATTTGATTGATTCTATCAAATACTATTTGTATTTCTTGTAAAGGATAATCTTTTTCAAAAGAACGACGAATCCGTGCATGCTCTGTATACTCTGTATTCTCTTGGTCAATCAACAGTTCCTCATACAGTTTCTCTCCTGGACGTAAGCCACTGTAGAGGATTTCAATATCACCACTCAACGACCCAGTTTCTCGCACAGTAAAACCACTTAGTTTAATCATTTGTCGTGCCAAATTCTGAATGCATACAGGTTCACCCATATCTAATAAGAAGACATCTCCACCTTGCCCCAGCGCACCCGCCTGAATCACCAATTGTGAGGCTTCAGGAATTGTCATAAAGTAACGAGTCACCTCTGGATGTGTCACAGTAATGGGCCCCCCTTTGGCAATTTGCTGCTTAAATAAAGGGACTACTGAACCTGAAGACCCTAAAACATTACCAAATCGAACAATACTGATATGTGTATTTTGCTGTATTGCAGCAACAGATTGACAATATAGCTCTGCGAGTCGTTTCGAAGCCCCCATCACATTGGTAGGTCGAACCGCTTTATCTGTCGAAATTAATACAAATGTTTCCACCCCTTTTTTAACAGCTGCATTGAGACTACATGCCGTACCAATTGCATTATTTTTCAGTCCATCAAGCGGATTACATTCGACTAAAGGCACATGCTTGTACGCCGCTGCATGGTAAACCGTTTGAACACCATACCGTTCAATCTCATACTCTAATTTGGCTTGATCCCGCACAGAACCCAAAACAGGAATGATGGTCACATCAGAGCTTGAATGTAATTCTTGGTCAATGTTATACAACGCGAATTCGTTCAGTTCATAAATAACGAGAGCTTTCGGCTTATTCTTGACAATTTGACGACATAGTTCAGAGCCAATAGAGCCACCTGCCCCAGTCACCATCACAATTTTATTTTCAATATTCTTGGTCAATAAATGCTCAATCGGAGGAACAGGATCACGTCCTAACAAGTCAATAATATCGACTTCCTGAATATCTGAAATTTGAATTTCACCATGAACCAACTGGGTCAAACCTGGTAGTGCCGTAATTTTTAAACAACAAGGCTCAAGCTCATGAATAATCTCTGCTTTTCTTACACGACCCACTGAAGGAAGTGCCAATAAAATTTCGTCGATTCTATCTTTCTTCAACCGCTGTAATGCTTGATCAACTGGATAAACAGGTATACTGCCAATAATTCTTCCTTGCAAGGACGGATCATCATCAATAAAGAATACAGGTAGATACTGACCTGAACATTTAAGTGCCGCCTCAATTTGCTGACCAGCTGCACCGGCACCATAAATTGCAACTCTTTTACTGCCAATTTCAGCACAATATGAGGCTCTAACTAGAAAACGAATATAGACCCTACTCAACCAAACCCATGTAAACATCATAAATCCGAATATAAATGGGACAGACATTGGAACAAATGTTGCGGTACTTGTACGTAGTACGTATAAAGCGATCATCGTGATAGCAACAGCAAGTGCTAACTTCAAGATCAGGATTTCTTCAAAAGTATGCACAATAAAACGATAAACCCCTGTGATCATCAAACTCAAAACTGCAATAAAACTGACCAAGAGAATACCGTACGCCACACTTGAAATAATTGGAGTTTGAAAATCAAACAAACGAATCACATAGCACAACCATAAAATTATAGGGAACGCCAATAGATCCAAAAAACTGAGAAAAACTTGCTTATATAATCTTGGCTGTGCAGCAAATTGATGAATTATATTTCTCACCATGATGATCCCCTTTACAGGATTGCATCTTTATGCCCATTTTTATGTCAATAAAAATGCATGTTTAAATGGGATAGCCTTATGAGGACATCCGATTGTCCTTATATGGTTTAACTTTTTATTACATCAATCGCCTGCACAATCTTCTTAATGACATTCACGGTTTTTACCAAACTCTCTTCTCTTAACAGAGATGTACCAAGAACATTAAATTTGCTTCACTTAGATATTGAGCATTCACGAAACGCACTTTAAGTCTCTAAGCAAACCTTCCAGATTAAGCAAACGAATGACATAGCACAACTATAGAATCACCACAAATGCGAATAAATCCCCAAAAACTGGTATAATTTGATAAATTGATATTATTTTTTAATAATATTGAGACATACATCAATAAATATCATTATTTCAATAATTTAATAAAATTTTATGACAAATAATAGCTTTGAGCTCTAAACAACTTTAAAAAAATACTTTAAAAACAATCACTCAATAGCAAAATGTTTGCTCTGACGTCTCTGATTAAACAGCTGAGCGAAACAGCCTTCAATGCTGAAAGCAAAAATTATCTGGAAGTAAATCCTAAATCAATCAATTCTAGCAATGGCTTCTCTCGCGAAAAGCCAAAGTACTCTGATTCATTTAAACTGGAAGCCCGACGTGAACAGATGAGCAATTTTTAGCGATAACTCATTAAGAAAACATGAAATTATTTGAAGAAATCAGCAGTCAAGTCATTTCCCTATTTATCCCCAACCAGCGATCGGAATATTCCGATAACATATTGCCCATATGTATGGGGGTAATCCCACTAAAAATAACATTGACCCGAGAGAGTATTATCAACAGATAATCTCTCTAAATACTTAAAATATTTTGTTGAAAAGCGATCAAACTTAAGCTTCTATTTGCAAAGTTTTGTCTGATTCGATTGTAGTAAATCTCAATAGGTTCTAACTAGACTTGATTGGTTCGTTTTTAAGTAGAAAATACACTGCCGTGTAGCATATGACTTTTTGATGGATGTATGAAAGAAGCTTTCAGATACTGCAATCCCCGCAGTTTCTTCGCCTAAATATAATTTGAATTTAATTACTTGTCTGTAATCGTACTCTAAAATCACAATACAGTATCGTTAGCCTAAAAGCATAGCTTCGGAAGGTCATAAGCATAACACCTGATAGAGTTTCCTAACGGACGATTGCAGAATGAAATGCATCACATACCAATTGACAGTTTATGTGTGAGCTAGTTTTCCAACCACGAATTGACGACTAAATTGATTCAACATTACCCATTAGTACAACCAGCCTTCTTTAATTCCAATAGAGGCAATGTTTATTGTCCCAATAGTAGCGACTAAATAACTAAAAATAGGTGATCCAGTAAATTTTGCGTTATGAGCAAACGATGATTTTAATCGATTGCATGACTTAAACAGTAATACTTCCCAAGGTAGCCAGCTAATATCTCTAAAATTAACATTCCATTCTTTTTAAAAGGACTATCTATCCAATATTTTGTCTAGGATCACCTTAATTGGTTTAATTTTTTATTGCATTCATCATCTGTATAACCTGCCGAATAGCATTCACAGTTTTTGTCAGACTATCTTCTGTTAAGGTCGGATGTACCAAAAACATTAAACTGGTTTCACCTAATTGTTGAGCGTTCACTAAGCGTGTTTTTGGTCTCCAAGGAGTACCTTCAAATGCTTGTTCTAAATAAACTTCTGAACAAGAGCCAATAAAACATGGTACGCCTTGTGCAGTAATTTCATTCATAATACGGTCACGTGACCAACCTGCTGGTAATTGTTCAATATTCACCTGCACATAGCACTTATAGTTGGCATGTACATAATCTTGGTTTGGATAATTTACCGAGAAATAATGACTATTTTGAAATACAGCCAATATACGCTGCGCATTCTGTGTACGTTTTTTTGTCCATACTGGCATCTTTTTCAATTGCATGCGCCCGAGCACGGCCTGCATTTCTATCATGCGCCAATTGGTTCCAAAAGAGTCATGTACCCAATGGAAACCCGGTGGGTGTTGTTTATGGTAAATGCTGTCATAATTTTTACCATGGTCTTTATAGGACCACATTTTTTTCCATAAGTTTTCATCATTGGTGGTAACCATCCCACCTTCACCACCAGTGCTCATAATTTTGTCCTGACAGAACGACCATGCCCCAATATGACCAATCGAACCCGCTGATTTTCCTTTATATTGTGCCCCATGTGCTTGAGCACAATCTTCAATGACAAATAGACCTTTTTCTTCCGCCAATTGCATGATTGGATCCATATCACACATCCAGCCCGCTAAATGTACACAAATAATGGCTTTGGTATTCGGGGTTAATACCGCTTCAATCGTATTTCGAGAGATATTTTGAGAATCCAGCTCAACATCTGCAAAAATCGGATTAGCTCCTGCAGTAACAATACAGCTAGCAGATGCAAGAAATGTTCTGGATGTAACAATTACATCATCACCAGCGCCAATATTTAAAGCTTTTAAAGCAACATCAAGTGCTACCGTACCATTCGCTAGTGCTACGGCATATTTGGTTTGGGAAAATTGGGCAAATTCCTTCTCAAACTCACGACATTCTTGTCCAGTCCAGTAATTGACTCGATTAGATAGTAATACATGAGTTACAGCATCCGCTTCTTCTACTGTGAAGCTTGGCCATGGTTCAAATGTAGTATTTAGCATCTTTTCTACTTAAATATAATCTTGGGCATTGATATTAGGTGTGGTATCTACAGGACATACCGCATGAATAAACTCAGCTACATTAGGTAGAGCATCAAATTCATGCTTAAGAATTGCTACATCGTATACATCATGCCATTCTCCCTTACGAAAAATCGCTTCACGTTGTCGACCTTCAACCCTCCAACCACATTTTTTAACATAAACACCCATACTTGGCCCATTGAAGTCTAAAATTGGACCATATAAACGTCTGAGTCCAACATTGTAAAATGCCCACGCCATGGCTAACATAATTACTTCTGTAGCAAAGCCTTTTTTATGTTTTCCTGGTAAGATTTTTATTGGCAGATTAGCTGACTGATTATGCCAATCAATATCCCACAATCCTGTGATACCAACTGCTTCATTCGTTTCATTATCTATAATAACTAAGCGATAATTTGAATTATTTGTATTTGACTGAATCCAACTATTTTGGGCAAAAAGAGAAACAGGAAATGACCATCCAGATACATTTCCAGCCACCAAAGGATCATTCATCAATTTTTGCAATAAAATATCATCGTGTAACTCAATTGGTCTAAGAGACACATTATTAGATTTAATCATGACACTATTTCCCATTTGGCTTCCGATAAAGCGGAAAGTATTCTGTTAACTCTCCAACCCTGCCAGTTTTATTTAACAATTTCATATAAATATCAGAGTTCACGACAATACGATGCGTTTTAAATAAATGCTCATTCGAACTGAATCCTTTTTTATATTCATATAATGAATCCAAACACGCCCCTAAGCCTCCACCAAGATGCAAGAGGGAATATTGATTTTCACGACCCCAAGTTCTTGCGATGTGTGTAATCAGCTTAGCAGGTTGCAAATTTCGATAAGCATCTAGAGTGCCACCTAAATAATATTGAATAATTCCACTTTCTTTACAATAGGTATAGATTGAAGCAGCAATTGGATTTTCCATATGATAAGCTGTAATTAATAGAATTCTTCCTTTTAGATTTTTTGCCAACTCTATAAAATATAAATCATCGAAAAAATAAAATTCTGAAGCATTCAAATGCTTCATGGTTTCAGTATAAATTTTAGAAAAGATTAAAGCATTATTTTCATTGAATTCTTCAATCTTTGTATATATAGAATGCTTTAAAGCCTTTTTAATGCCTCGTTGATGTCTATTTTGAGTTTCAGCCCAATGTTCCTCTTCTGTTTTACTCAAATCTGAAGATAATGTTGGTCCATGCTCAACAATAATGCCAAATGTACTATTCCATCCAATATTTAATATTGGGTGTAATCGTATAAACCAAGAAACACAATTCTGCTCCTTCAAGAAATGAATTGATTTTTGCAATAGCTGATCAATTTCTTGGTGAGTTAATACATTATCTCCTAATGGACCACTATAACCATATGGAGAGGTTGCATCCCAAAATACATCATCTATTTTTCTGATAATTAAAGGAAAAAGTAATTCACTATTCTCTGACTGAATAATTAGCCCTTTCGCCTGACCACCATCAATGACTGCTGAAGATTTTAGCCAGCCACTTAAATGATATATATCAAAATTAAATTTCTTTACTACTACATCCCATTGATCATTTATATCAATTAAAGAGCATTTCACATTAGAATCCATTTTTATCATTTTCTGTTAACCTCAAAATTAGAAATTAACCTTTCACCCTCAGTGCCTTCTTCTATTAAGGATGAAATTTTAAAAACCTGACTTAATGATATATATCAAAATTATTTTTCTACTGTGAAATCGGATTGATTATCTATATCTATTCCAATAGTATGTCACATTAGGGGGCATTATTTTTGTCACCTTGTTTATTCCCTGTAAATAAAGGCATAGAGTGACCTGATTCATCATTTATATCTTCTTTCATCAAAACAACTTTGATCGTTTTCAGCATAATTTTAAAATCCAACCAAACGGATTGATTTTCGACATACCAAATATCGAGTTTAAATTTTTCATCCCAACTAATGGCATTACGTCCATTTACTTGTGCATAACCAGTTATGCCTGGGCGCACATGATGGCGCTTGGCTTGTTCTTCATTATAAAGTGGTAAATATTCCATCAGTAAAGGACGTGGACCTACTATACTCATATCACCTTTAATCACATTCCATAATTCAGGCAATTCATCCAAACTGGTAGATCGCAACATTCGACCAAAGGGTGTTAATCGTTTAATATCTGGTAAAGGGTTCCCTTGGGCGTCGATAGCATCATGCATACTTCTAAATTTAATCATTTCAAAAGGTTTGCCATGTAATCCTGGACGAACTTGACGGAATAACACTGGTGAACCCAAGTTTTTTTTTACCTTGTATGTAACATATAAATATACTGGCGATAATAAAATGAGCGCAAAAGAAGCAATCACAATATCTAGGAAGCGTTTTATCATTTTCAGACTCCTAAAATATTTTGTAATCGTCGATTTACTTTTTCAACATCAAATTTATCGATTGCAATTTTGTGGCTTTCATCTCCCATAAATCGAATCTGTTCAGGATTCTCAATGAAATAAATCATATATTCAGCTAAAGTTTTGGAATCCCACTTTGGAATAATGAAACCATTCCGATTTTGAATTACAGTTTCTCGGCAACCAGGAACATCTGTAGTAATAATTGCGCGACCTATTGCCATTGCTTCTTGTGTGCTCCGAGGTACACCCTCACGATAAGAGGGCAATACAAATACATGACTATTCGTGATCCAGTCTTTTACATTATTCACTTGACCTCGATACTCAACAACACACGAAGCAATCAAATCATCCAACTCTGCTTGTTGTAGTGCGCCAATATTAAAAGTATCTATTTGTCCAAGAATCGTAAACTGTGTTTTAGGATATTGTTTTTTCACCAATTTAGCGGCTTGAACAAACTCATGTATTCCTTTTTCTTTAAGTAACCGACCAATGAATAAAAATTTAATAGGAAGTGAAATATCATCAACGGGTTGATATGGATATTCTTGTAAATTTAAACCAATTCCACCGAGGATCACTACTTTTTTTACTTTTATAGAATATGTTTCCAATAAATCTTTGGGATCATCTGGATTTAAGAAAACAAGTTTATCAAGCTGTGGCAATGCTATTTTATAGAGAAAAACCTGAATGTATCGGATAAATTTAGTTTTATGGCTTAGACCCTCTGGCTGCTCTGTAAAAGTGTAACCCAGCCCCTCAAGCATACCGATTACACAAGGTACTTTTGCTAGTTTCGCAGCTAATGTGCCAAAAATGACAGGCTTAGAAAAATAGGAAAAGACCACATCAGGATTTATAGTCTTTATTTTTTTTAAAAGTTGATAAGTTGCGACAATATCTGCCAGTGGATTTAATCCACCACGGTTTAAAGTATAGGTAACTGGGATGGCACCCAGTTGTTCTATTTTATTTACGTCTTCTGCATTGTATTGAGATGTAAAAGCATATATTTGATGCCCCTGCTTTAAGAGGCTACGGATTAAATCTGCACGAAAATCATAAATGCTAGATGCTATCGTGCCAATAAACACTATCGTACTCATAATTTTTCAGCTTTTTTAATTTTTTTAAAAATTATTTTTTCTACATTTAAGAGACAAACATAAAACATTTTTCCAATAATGTGTTCCAGTTTTCTCTTTTAACTTCTCTAATTAAAATACTTTTTTTGATCTATGTCTGTTAAATACTTTCAAATAATCATCGATTTTGTTGCAAAAAGTTTAAAAAAAAATTAAAGCTTACCCAAGTAACAAAAACCAAGATATAACTTAGTCATAAAGTCTATCTAAATTTTGCAAATTTATTCAGAATGGCTATTAAGCATACATCTCATGAATCGAAAAAAATTCTAATTTAATCATTAAACTACATTGTATAAACATACCAAAAAAACTTGCGCCCCCTTCCCTAGCGTTAGGTTCGACGTACTACAAGCTTTGTAAGTCAAAGCACGTAAAATTCTAGCGAATTATTTGAGGTTGATTGTAAACTCGTCAATTACTAGCACAATAATTTTTAGGCTCAGGTTATCCATCGAAAATTATGTTGATGAATAGTTCTTGAGTAATGTCTTTATACAACCAAACTACTTTTATCAATTTATATCTGATGATTTTTATTAAAGTAGCTTATCTACAAAATGAACTTTCCAAAGCTCCTACTTTCTATTCACAACCAAGTTTAATAATTCTTGCATTGCTTTTGCATCATGATCAGATAAATTTCGATTTCTTCTCTTCGAAAGATTTTGCCCTAAACCCAAAAAACCAACTGTATAAATAAAAAAATATTTAAAATTAAAATATATAAAATTATAAATCTTATTATTAATTTTATAATAATTTGTTATTTTATGTTGATCTAAACATGTTTTCAAAATATTATCGATAGAAATGTTTCCAAATTCACGATAAAAAAGAAGTAAATCCGGAAGAATTGCAATTTTTAAATCTTTTTGATCATATGTACGACACCACAACTCAAAATCTTCTGCACGAGGGTAGTCTAAACTATATAAATTTCTTAAATACCATTCTTTTCTAGCCATCACAGTTGGATGAACAATATGAAACTTAAATGGTTTAGATATTTCAGTAGTAAGTGAATTTACACATCTAAATCCACAGACTATATTCTGATCATCTATAGATACCAAACCTGTAGAAACCAGATCAAATGCATTATTCTCTAAAAGATACTTCAACTGCATTTCCAAACGACTAGGATGCATAATATCATCTGCATCCATCCTTGCTATAAATTTACCTTTTGATTCTTTTATTAATTGATTTAGACGATAAGGTAATTTTTTATTTTCACCATCACAGAACACTCGAATCCGCTGATCTTCACAAGCAAATTCTTTAGCAATCTTCAAGGAATTATCTGTTGATCCGTCATCGACAAGAATCAATTCCCAATTTGTGTATGATTGACAAAGTACAGACTGAATAGCAAAAGCCAAGTACTTTTCAGCATTATAAAATGGAATACCTACACTAATAATAGGTGCATTTTCAGATTGATTTATCATATAAATAAAAGCCAATGTAAATTAAAATTAGCATTAAAACATAATGAATTTTTATATTTTCTTTAACAAATGGTGAATAAAATAATGGTGAAATTAGCAATGGAATAACACACCACGAGAACAACCCCCAACGATCTGAAAATGGCAATTGAAATGCCATAAACATAGTAATACTTGCAACAATATAATAACAAACAAGAATATTATATTGGGATAATAAGTGACTATCAGATAACTTATTTTTAATATGTAAAGCTACAAGCAGAAAAAAAGTATTAAAAATTACAAACTGCGGCTTAAAACCAATGATGTATTCAGTGCTATCTTCAGAAAAATAACCTGCATGTCTATCATCACCTAAAAAATCTAAAAATAATGATGAGAAGTTTAAAAAACCATAATTGAAGTAAGATAAAATTACAGAAATAAAATAAATAAGAATTAGTAAATTTAAGGTTCTATATTTATTAATGGCAACAGAAGAAATAAATATTAAAATTGGTATAATTGAAGTCAGATGAAAAGCTAATGACAAAAGGATAAAAAACAAAATTATAATATTATTTTTCTTACTAACCCATAAAGAATAAGCAAATAATAAAATAGACAAAGACACACCTTGCCGAATAACATTAATACTCATACTCAAATAAAAGAAAAAGGACATACATGCAAAGAAGGAAATAAGCACGTTTGATTCATATATATCACTATAGTTCTTAAGTGATTTGTAAGTAAATATATAAAATAAAAAAGAAATTAATAATAAAAAACAACTAAAGTTTAAATCAAAAAATCTAAGTACTGATGCAATTAAACCAAATAAAAAATCACCATTAAAATCTATCTCAAGTGTTTCATACCAAAGAATATTGAGATAGTTTCCTGTATCAGTTCCAACATCATAAGCCCTAAAACCAACAAGTAATATCAAGGATATTAAAGGAAATATAACTAAATATTGACCTAATTTGTTTTGCAATATGACATCTTTCTTGATTTCTGAAGATAGCACAGAAGCTACAACCAAGCATGCTGTAATAAAATAAATTAGATTATATAGATTCAAAAAAACAGCATTATCAATTAGCATCATTCTATATTCTATCCATATTTTTATAAAAATTTAAAAGCTGAACAGCATTTTTTTTTATATCAAAACCATACTTAGATAGTACCTCAATATTACAATCTAAATTTACTGGATTTCTATCCTTAAATTCCTCGATCCATGTCTCAATGTCATTTAATTCTTTAAAGTAAATTAGATTCACACCAAGATCAACTTCTTTTGAAATTTTAGAAGAGATTATAGACTTTAAACCAATCGCTTGGCTTTCTACCAATACGACTGGAAACCCTTCATGTAGTGATGGCATTAACATAACATCTGCTCCAGCCATTAAATTTGGGATATCCTCTCTAACACCTAATAAATATACATTTTTATCTAAATCATAATCTTGAATGATTCTTCTAATACAGTTTTCTAAAGGACCATGACCAACTATAAGAAAGGTAAAAGAAACACCTTGCTCTTTTAATTTTTTAGCAATCTCTAAGGAGAATCTATGATTCTTAACTTCACTCAACCGACCAACTTGAATAATTTTCAACCCTTGAATATTTTGATTAAAGCTTTTCCAATAGTTTTTATTTTTTTTTGCTATTTGACTATATTGTTGCAAATCAATAGAATTATTTAATAACCACACACTTTCTGTTGTGCCAAATAAATATTCTGCTGCTTCTATACCACAAGCTATTTTTTGTGTTGATAAGGTTTTATTTAAATATATTGCAACTCTTTCATATAAATTGGCCATTACTCCAAATTTACCATTACTTGTATTATGCGAATGCGAAATTCGATGCTGAATACCAGCCCTTTTTGCTGCCAGCAAATGAAAGGCATTACTTAGCAACATATGTGCATGTACAATTCGATATTCAGAGTGTTGTCTTAAAAAACTTGTTAGCTTAAACATTCGTTCAATTGGATTCTTAGCAAGAATTGGAAAAATTCTGCCTCCTAGTTCATGAATTTCATCGTCATAGTCACCCTTTTCTTGAGTAAATGTTATAAAATCAAATTGAACCAATGTACGATCAATATTACGAAATAAGTTCATTAACATGGTTTCTGCACCAGCACGATTCATCTTACCAACTATATGTAAAACTCTAATCATCAAAGATCTCCATCCATGAATTTTTGAAATTTTCGGTATTAAATCGGATTGAATTAATTAGAGCAGCTTCAGAAAGTAATTTTAGATATTCAGGGTTATTTGCAATTTTATTCATTGCTGCTGAAAAGCCCATCTCTTTATGCTCAAAATGGACAACAATTCCAGATTCATTAAGTAATTCTAAAACACCTGGTAAGTGATCAAAGACAATAGCTGGAAGTCCAAAAGCTTGACTTTCAATTAATACTAATGGCGTTACTTCTTTCCGAGAAGGTAGAAGAAATACCGTAGCATTTTGATAAAATTTTTCAATATTAGCGATACGACCAAACATTTGAATATTATTGAGTTTTTTACCATAGATAATTTGACTTAGCTTATCTATGTCACCATCACTTAAACCTACTATCTGTAAAGTCCAGTCATCGTTTTTAAAGAGTGCCCACGCTTCTAAAAGAATATCAAACCCCTTAACCGATATGTCATTTCCTATTGCAAGAAATTTCTTTTGTGAAAGATTAGAAACGATTAAATTCGAATCAATTGTTAAAGGGTTATATATTAAAAACAGTTTATTTTTAGATAACTTATTGTAATTACTCCATAAATTCATCTCATTTTGAGACAAAACAACAATTTTGAAGCATTTTAATACAGCATAATGTCTTGATATCTTGAATAAAATTTTATTAAAGTTTCCAATTAAAGAAAAATGCTCCCAAAGAATCAATTTAGTTTTTTTGGGTAAAATAAAACCATTAAATAAAATTGAATTTGAATCCAAGTTAATATAAAAATCTATTTTTTTTTCATTAAAAATTTTATAAATTTTGAGATTCTTACCAAGAATGCCACCCCATACCTCTGATAAACTTATAACATTTACTCGTTGGTCTAATTTATAAAAGGACTTCCCAGACTCATTAACTAAAATTGTAATGTTATATTTATCTACTGATAAATTACAAAGGATACACAAGATACGTTGTGTGCCGCCAGAATTAGAAAGATTATTAATTAGAAAGGCTAAGTTTCTATTATTAAAGATTGACTCATGCATATTTAACCCCTCTAATTTTATGAAATATTTTCAATAAAAAAACAATTAGTCCAATATCCACTCTAGCAATTTTATGATAAATATTATTGAAAATTAATTTATTATTATCATAAATTGAATTATATAAAATCTGTATCGATTTTTTATTCTCATAAAACTCAGTTTTGCTCTCCAAAAGTAAAGGGATAACAAATATTCTCTTTGATAACGATTTTAATTCCAAACAGTAACAATTAGTTAGATTATTTTCCTTAACATAATCTGTTAGCTCAGAAATAAACAACATAGTATCAAAAAGCACTTTAATTTGAATAGGCTTTCGACTTGTAGAGTTTGGGCTTAGCATCTGATTATAAAATACTTTATTTAAAACCAATATTTTACAAGCATGACAATATACACTATAGACAAATAACATATCTTCACCATGCTTAAGATTAGTATTAAATAAAATTTTATTTTCTTTAATTTTTTTTAAACTAAAAAAATGTAACCAAGCACTTACAGGCTTAAGTTCATTTTCCAGTAGGAATTCATGTAAATTATCATATATTTTTTTATTTTTAGGTTTTCTTTCACCTATGATTTTTAAATCTATATAGGATCTAACACCAAACTGTATGATATCTACATCAGATACCGCAGCCTCTTTTAATAAATATTCAATTGTATTTTTATCTAAATAATCATCACTATCTAAAAAATAAATCCATTCACCTTCAGCCAAATTTATTCCAATATTCCTCGCTACACTTACACCCTCGTTTATCTTATTAACTAAAGTTATTCTTTTATCTTCATCTGCAAATTTTTTACAAATTTTCAATGAATTGTCAGTGCTTCCATCATTCACTATAATAATTTTTATATTTGAAAATGTCTGATTTACTACAGATGACAAGCATTGATCTATAAAATCTTGTGTATTATATACTGGAATTACAATAGTGACTTTAGGTTGAAGCATATTAATCACCTAGAAAAAATAAAATGATTGATAATTTTCCAATAAGATGTTTAATTTTTAATAGTCAATTTTATTTATAAAATTTAAGCTAGTAGTAAAATTTACTATCATTTGTACTTATCTAATTTACATGGTAAAGAGTAAAATCAAAACCTAGTACTCATCTCTCCTTACTAAAAATTCAAAAAAATTTGTTATAAATTGTTTCAAGTATCAATATATTTCATGAATAGGTAAAAATTATTTATATAATAATCATTAAATATATTTAAATTTAATAATATACCTACAAATTCATTTCATTCATCAATATTCTATACTTTTTAAGTATATGAGATTGTATAACAATAGCTACTTAATCCCAAAATTATCTATACCATCTAATAATATATTCTATTTCCCCATAATTTAAACTAAAATTTAACCCTATGCCAATACTTTTATCATATCTAAAATAACTAAATTACGCCCACCAACATCAATAATCTAAACCATTGAAATATTTAATTTATTTTAGCTCATATAAGTTTTAATCTTCTTATCAAGACTAAAACACCCTACCTTAAATAAGCTTTTTTTTCTTTTTATCAATAGTTTTTTTCATTTAAATCAGCAATAAAATTTTTAAAATAATATCGACAACTATAAACTGATCCATCACTTATTAATCAGTTTTCACTTAAAAAATATTTATGAACTTCCAAGGAGCCACTCAATTAAATACTCACAACCCAATAAATACCATGTTAAAACAAATCATAATTCACTTATATTAAACAAACAACCCAGAAAATCCAATTGCATTTTTATAAAACTAAACACTCATAAAACTATTTTTTTAATTTTATATATTCTTTAATTAATAGTTTATGTTTTTTTTCAACACCTAAATAATATATTATAAAAATCGTAATTAATGAATCGATTGCAAAAATAACCAAAAAATCAATAAAACTATTTACATGAAAAATTCTATCTACGATCATGACAATTAAAATAATTGAACCAGTCGTCATAATCACATTAACCAAAACGGTCCGAATAAAATCAGACACATCAAATTTATCGATCAGGCCTTTCACTATCCATATATTCACAAATGCACCAAAAACACTATTAAATATAAAAATAACATAAGCATAATAATAATCAAAACCCAATTTAAACAAATAGTAAACTAAGGGAACTGATAGAAAAATAATAGTTCCTGTTAAAAAACTAATTTTTTTTACATTACCTGTAGCATGAATTAGTATAATAATTGGATTAAAAATTACATCAATCAAACTAGCTATCAACATCAAAACAATAATATTTTTTGCATACTCAGGTGGAGACTTAAGCCATAATTTCAAAATATAGTCAATATTTGATATAATTGGAGCACAAAATATCAACATTAAATAATAAGCATATTTAGCCGAATAGGATGTTAATAGGTTCATTCTTTTAGTTTCATAATCAGCATAACTCCTCATCAATTGAGGTTTTACCGCAATTAAAAGATTACTAGATAAATTCTGTAAAGCTGCATTAATCTGATTACTTACCTGTATACTCGCAACGGCTATCAATCCAAAAAAGTTATTCATTAACAGGGTTATTCCATGCGTTTTAAAAATTACACAAAAATTCCCATACAAATCCCAACCAATAAAAATTATTATCTTTCGTAAAAAATCATTATCTATATAAAATGTTATTCTTGTTTCATCAACATTTAATTCACTGTAAATTACATAAATTAACCTAATAAAAAAAACTATACAAAAAACCCCAATAGCATAATATAATAACTTATCATGAGTAAATAAAATTAATATAGCGGCTAATAACAGCTTTAAAGTCGTATCAAGTATGGAAATTAGAGCATATATTCCAAACTTTTCTTTTGCCATTAGCATTGATTCAAATGGAATAGTAACGACCAAAATAAATAGTGATATTACAGACAAGTGAAAAACTTGAAAAGCAATATTAATTTTATCTACCGGTATTTTAATATACGAGTTAATCAACCAAATACCTATAATCTCCACTAATAAGCAAAGAAACAACCCAATAAAAAAATGTAAAATAAGAGCTGTAGAAAATATTTTCTGAATATAAAAAATACTACCTTTCGCTAATTCAACATTTAAAAAACGATTCATTGCACCAGACAAAGCAGTTTGAAAGAAAGAAATTAATGCGACAACTCCAACTATTGTTCCATATAATCCAAAGTCTTCTACACCAAGATTTTCTAACAATATTCGTGTTGAGTACAAACTAAGAACAAGTGCAACCAAGAGCCTAACATATAAAGCCAGAGTATTATTTAAAATAATTTTATTTTTAGACATAATTTAAATCAACTTTTAAATATGCATATATATAAAAATTTCTTTATTTAATTTTCACCAAACTACATAGGCTGGTCTATGATTTAAAAAATTTTTATTATACTTTCCTGTAAATTACTTATATTACCAGTATTGAATTCATATTTTATAGGTCATTTAGTAATATTACACACCACTTTACCTAGTGTATTTTTAATTATATTAAAAAAATCATACAATCGACAAAGTGCTGTCACTAAATACAATACTGTAATTGTAGACCAGAAAATTTCAATCTCTTTCCATCCTATCCTGCCTGCATCATTTATACAAATACTACACCACAGTGACACCGCATCTTTACTACCAGACTGTAGTAAAGCTTGCACTATCGGAAAAAATTATAATTGCACTGTATAATTTGATGTATTAGTATATTTAATAAACAACCTCAATCGCACCCAAGGATTGAAATATATTTATAATTTACAATAGGGTACAGGGGGACAGAGTGAAATTACTACAATATATTGGCCTTTTAGGGTTCACACTCAGCACTGTCGGTTGTGCTCTAGCGCCAGGCCTTCAAACTTACAATTTACCTGAACAAGGTATCTACCAAACTGAACTTGGTAGTACAGTGCATGTCATTCAACTTAATCAAAATACTGTACGTGGTTTAAATCAAACTTCAAACAGCGATCTACAAGATTATTCTAGCTTATTTCGCTATTCCCAACTCTCATACAAGTTGAGTCCAGGCGATATTCTATCCATTTACTTGTGGGCTTATCCTGAAATTACACCTCCAACGAGTAACGTTTCCAGCGACCAATCGGCTCAAGCCAATGGTTATCAAATTGATCAAAGCGGCTATATTCAATTTCCGATGATTGGCCGCTATAAAGCTGCTGGAAAATCACTCCCTCAAGTGAATCAAGAGTTACGTAGTCAACTCTCTCGTTATTTAAAAACACCTGATGTGATTGCGCGTGTCTTGTCTTATCAAGGCCAGCGTTATTCAGTCCAAGGTAACGTAATGAGAGGTGGGCAATTCTTTCTGAGTGATCAACCCGTCAGTGTTTATACCGCTCTTAGCATGGCTGGTGGGATTAATACGCAATATGGTGATAACACCTCTATTACATTGGTACGCCAAGGTCAAACTTACAAGTTGAATAGTATTCAACTCGAAAAATCTGGTTATTCTTTACACAATTTGCTTATCCAACCCAATGATACACTTTATATAAATTCTAAAGAGGACCAGAAGATTTATGTCATGGGTGAGTCTGGCAGGAATCAATCTTTGCCCATGCGTGATCAAGGCATGACCTTAAGTGATGTTCTGGGAGAAAGCCTCGGTATTGATTCAAATACTGCAAGTGCTAAACGAATTTATGTACTACGTAGTGACCCGAGGCAGCAGCAAACTGAACTGTATCATATGAATTTAATGAGTCTCGGTGATTTCGGTTTAGCCAATCAATTTAGAATGCGTAGCAATGATATTGTTTATGTTGACTCTACAGGCTTAGCCCGTTGGCAACGTATCATTACCCAAATTTTACCGTTCTCTAATGCTTTGTATAATATTGATCGATTGGGAACTAACTAATACATATTCAAAAGATTCTTATGGGCTGTATTGGAAATATTTGTCCTTGTCCGATGGCGAAATACATTTCCAAGCAGAAATTTCTTCAATTGCATATTGGACAAGCATAGCCGTTTCTCAAAGGGAAAATATTTCGTTTGAGTTACTGATAAGGTAAAAATATTTCCAATCCTTACCAGCATGAACGAGCCGTTTTTGATGACACCTGTCAACTTATACAAATCTGTATAAATGACTGGAAACAATAAATTTAACCCATAGATAATAAAATTATGAGCCAAAATACCAATAAAGTAGAAACAAGTGATTTAAAAGAACTATTTTTTTCACTCATCGCTCAATGGAAACTGATTGCGTTATGCACCATCTTAAGCTTGGGGTGTGCACTGCTTTATTTAAGAGCTACACCTAATACTTATGCTGTGAGCGCTTTAATTCAGGTGGAAGACAGTAAAGGGGCTGGTACCGCTGCCTTACTCGGTAATTTATCTTCCATGGTAGATCAAAACTCACCAGCTCAAGCTGAAATCGAGATTCTAAAATCTCACTTAGTACTCGGGAATGTCATTCAACATCTCAACCTAGACTTACAAGTCTCTGGTACAAAACACTCATTTTTCGATCGTTTACTCTCTCCACATATTTATAAAACCCAGTACACCACTCAATCTGTCCTGTTTAAAGATAATGAAAAAGCATTCGAAATAACACAATTTAAAGTTCCAGAAAACTACGAAGATCAAAGCCTTGAACTCCGTTTCACAGATCATCAATTCAGTTTAACAGATCCCAAAACTGAGCAAGTTCTGCTTACCGCCAAGGTCAATCAACCGAATAGCATTCGTACTGCTGATGGCGTATGGAATCTTACTATTCACACTCAAGATCAACTCAATGAGACCTATCTCATTCAGAAACAATCTTTACCTGCAGCAATCGATAATATCCTCGCCAATTACTCAGTTGCAGAAAAAGGCAGGCTCACTGGTATTCTAGGACTAAACTATCAAGGCACAGATAAAGAGCATATTATCAAAGTACTGAATGCTATTTTAGTCTCGTACAGCCAACAAAACATTGAACGTCGTTCTGCAGAAACCGCACAGACGCTGAAGTTTTTAGATGAACAACTACCTGAGCTAAAACAACAACTTGATGTTGCCGAACGTGAATTTAACAAATTCCGTGAGCAATACAATACGGTTGATGTCACCAGAGAGTCTGAGCTTTATCTTACACAAAGTATTAACCTTGAAACTCAGAAAATTGCCCTACAACAAACACGTGCTGAATTGGCACAGAAGTACACCGTTGAACACCCTGAAATGAAACAAGTTAATGCTCAACTTGAAGCAATTAACAATAAAATTAATGAACTCAATACAACACTTAAGCAATTACCCGACTTGCAACGCCGCTATTTACAGTTGTACCGTGAGGTCGAAGTTAAACAACAACTCTATACCAACTTATTAAATTCTTACCAACAACTACGTATTTCCAAAGCAGGTGAGATTGGCAATGTTCGTATTGTCGATACTGCAACTAAACCAATTAGACCGATTGCACCAAAAAAATTACAGATTTTAATGTTATCAATTTTCTTAGGTGCTTTCCTCGGTACACTTTTAGCTTTTCTACGCAATATGCTACGTACAGGCATTAAAGATTCAGCTCAAATTGAAAATGTATTAAATCTGCCTGTGTATGCAACTGTTCCACATTCGCCTGTACAAGAAAGTCATCGTAAACTGCTTGAAAAGCAGAAACATATTCCAATTCTTGCAGTTGAAAATAGTGATGATATTGCGATTGAAAGCTTACGTAGCATGCGTACCGCTATTCAATTTGCGCTCAATCATGCACCTAACAATATAATTATGATTTCTAGTCCAGCACCAGAACTAGGTAAATCCTTTATTTCCACCAACCTTGCTGTAATTTTAGCGCAAACCAACAAGCGTATATTGTTGATTGATGCCAACCTACGTCGCGGACATTTACACCAATATTTCAATCAAGATAATCAAGCAGGTTTAGCAGACTTTTTAAATGGTCAGCAGCCACTGGAACAAATCATCAAACATACAGAAGTTGAAAATCTATCTTTCATTACATCTGGTAATAGCCCAGCAAACCCTTCAGAATTATTGAGCATGGATGGCTTTAAAAATCTACTCGAACAGCTCTCAGGTCAATTCGATCATATTATTATCGATACACCACCAATTTTAGCGGTGACAGACAGTATTATCATTTCACAATATGCAGGTGTGAATCTTGTGATTGCACGTTATGCGAAAACCCAAATGAAAGAGTTAGATCTTGTGATTAATCGTTTTGCACAAGCCAATACCAAAATTACGGGAATCATCATCAACGATATTCAACATACTGTAGATTCACATTATGGCTATAACTATGCTTATGGTTATAAGAGTTCGAAAAACGTTTAATTTATTTTCAAAATCTATTCATAGAAAGAACGAGCATCATACCCGTTCTTTCTTACTTATATGATCAAACCAAACACTACATAGTAGTCAAATAGTTGGATGAATCCTCCATCCTCCCCTAACATCTTCAAATGGTCACTTATGCAGAATATTTAACTATTCACAATAAACATGAGAGTTAATTAATCTACTTTACCTATGACTAGAATTTTAGCCATAGGTATTCCCTAATAAAACTTTCAGTAAACCTTGGGTCGAGGCATCAAACTGTGCAATATCTGTTTGCTGACCATTGAGCACTGGCAATAACTGATTGGCGATTTCTTTGCCTTTTTCTACGCCCCATTGATCAAAGGGATTAATATTCCAAATCACAGACTGCACAAATACTTTATGCTCATAGAGCGCAATGAGCATACCAAGAGTTTTTGGATTTAACTCGTTGACCAAAATAGTCGTGCTTGGTTGATTTCCCTCATATTTTTTATATTCAGGCAAATCTTCTACCTCATTGGCACACAATGCTTGATTACCAAAAGCCAGCAACCTTGATTGTGCCAAACAGTTAGAAAGTGCTAAATGATGTTGCTCAATTAATGCTTCGGCATTTTCTGCATAAGTAAATTGTTTTGCATTATAACGCTGTACTGGTGCAATAAAATCGCAACTCACTGCATGTGTCCCTTGATGCAATAACTGGTAAAACGCATGCTGCGCATTAGGACCTACCTCTCCCCAAACAATCGGGCACGTCGCAGATTCAACTTTTTGATGATCGCGCTGTAAAGATTTACCGTTAGACTCCATTTCAAGCTGCTGTAAATACGCAGCAAAATATTTCAACCGCCCATCATAAGGCAGAACTGCATGGGTCTGCATATTCAGATAGTTGGTATTCCATACCCCCAACAAGCCCATCAACACAGGAATATTTTGCTCGAACGGTGCATGTTGAAAATGCTGATCCACCAAATGTGCACCCGAAAGTAAGGCTTTAAATCCCTCTACCCCAATTTGTAAAGCGATCGGTAATCCTATACAGGACCACAGAGAATAACGTCCTCCTACCCAGTCCCATAATAAGAACTGGTGATCAGGATGGATTCCCCAAGCCGTCATTTTTTCAGGTTTCGTCGACACGCCAATAAAATGACTTTTTAGAACACAATCACGTTGCCCTAAACTTTTCTCCAGCCATTGGCGCACTGTTTCAGCATTCGATAGGGTATCAATCGTTCCAAAAGATTTGGAAGAAATAATAAACAAAGTTGTTTCAGGTCTTAACTGATGCAGGAGCTCTGAAAGCTGGCTGCCATCCATGGTCGAAACAAAATGTACATTTAAGGGTTTCGCTGTTTGGACTTTAAAATCAGATAAGGCATGAGAAACCATCAAGGGGCCTAAATCTGAACCACCCACCCCAATATTCACCACATCTTGAATGACTTCACCCGTCACGCCACGGTATTGTCCTGCATGAATTTTCTCGACTAAATTAAACATTCGGTCTAATTGTCTATGCACTTGTTGAGATACTTCAGGGAAAACAGAGGAATCTTGAGGCAAGCGCAAAGCCCAATGCATCGCTGCACGTTGCTCTGTGTAATTAATTGGCTCAAGGGAAAATAAGCGACTGATCCATGTTTTTAATTGTTTTGCATCTGCTAAGGAAAGCAATTCTTTGGTAACAGGTAAATTGACACGCTGCTTACTAAAATCAAAAAGCAAATCTTCACAACGCAAACTGAAGTTTTCAAAGCGTTGTACTTGTTCAGCAAAAAGTTGATTCAAATGAACCGACTGCATTTGTTGCGCTAACTGCTGTAGTTTTTGTTCAGTAGAATGAAATGCTTGCTTCGGAAAATTTTCGATATTTTCTCTCATACTCGACCAACTCCACCATAGGCAAAGCCCTGCGCTTTGACATATAGAGGATCATAGATATTACGTCCATCTAGAATAAGCGGATGACGCATCAATTGCTGTAGTTTTTTATAATCAGGACTAAAGTATTGTTTCCACGCGGTGATCACACATAAGGCATCAGCCTCTTGAACTGCATCATAAGCATCTGTACACAGAATTAAATCTTCACGATGACCATACTGTTGATATATTTCCTGCAGCGCTTGTGGATCATGAAGTTTAACCCTTACACCTTGTGCCCAGAGCGCATTAAGCATGGCATGAACTGGCGAATTATGAATACTCGAGGTATTTTCTTTGAAGGATGCTCCCCAAATTGCAACAACTTTATTTTTTAAATCCGAATGGTAATAATTCCAGAGTTTACGAAATAAAATCTCTTTTTGCTGCTCATTAATATCCAACACTTGCTGCAACAAACGGCTTTTCGCACCGCTTTTAGAGACTTCACTGGATAAAGTCAAAATATCATGCGAAAAATTTTCGCCACCAAACCCCACCCCAGGCGATAAATACGTCGAGCCAATTCGCGAATCAGCACCCATCCCTTGTGCCACATTGGCAATATCAATACCTAATTTTTCAGCCACTACAGCAAGATCATTGATATAACTAATTCGAGTCGCCAACATGCCTGAGATACTCAGTTTGGTAAACTCAGCATCAAGGATTGGCATAAACAAATATTGCTGAGTTTTATTAAATATGGGACGCAACAACTCTTCAACCATTGTTCTCGCTGGTTCTTGTTCCGCCCCAACAATAATCTGCTTTAAATGCAGAATACTATTAATGGCATTCCCTTCCTGAATCACATCGGGTAAATAGACCCAGTAATCTTGAGGTGAAATTTTACTCAGCTTGTTCGTACCATTTAATCCAAAAGTTGCAGCATTAATCATCAACCTTGGATGAAGAATCGGTTTTAAAGCCAATGTTTTAAGGAAATGAATCGCCAGCTCGATCTCTGTTGGGCTATAACAAAAGAAATAAACATCTACATCTAAAGGAAGTTCAACCGCAGAACAATACAGAAGCTGTCTAAGTTTATGTTGTCGGTTAAGACGAGAATTTACATCTTCATCTAAATATTGAACCCGCTTCCGCGGGGAATGCTCATCATTTTGATGACTGCACCAATACACTTGATTGCCATATTCGGACAACAATACAGCCATGACACCTGCATTCAGTGTCGCACCTAATATCGCAACTTTCATGATTCACCTACAAAGCTTATTGTTATTCGACATTCAATTCGGCAATCAACTGCTTAAACTCATGTCCTAATTTTGGATGAGCAATACCATAATGTAAAACAGCCTTTAAGTAGCCAAGTTTGCTTCCGCAGTCAAAAGTTTCCCCTTTCATGCGATAAGCTTCAACAACATCAGTGGTCTGCAACATGGCAATGGCATCTGTTAACTGGATTTCATTGCCTGCTCCTTTTGGGGTCTGTTCTAAGAGCTGCATAATTTTTGCAGGCAGAATATAACGTCCCACCACAGATAAATTCGATGGCGCAGTTCCAACCGCCGGTTTTTCTACAATGCCCTGCATGGCAATACTTTCACCCTCTGCAGGAGACTTAGCTACATCCACAATACCATATTGATCCACCATGTGATCAGGAACTGCTTCAACCATAATTTGTGCCGCTTGTGCCACTTCATAACGCTGAATCATGCAGGCAAGATCATTTTGATCCGATTTTTCTTTCACCAAAACATCTGGCAATAAAACCGCAAAATCATCATGACCAATAATACTTTTGGCACAGAGCACAGCATGCCCCAAACCTAACGGCTGCGGTTGGCGTACACTCACGACACTGACATGCGCAGGTAAAATTTCAGTAATTTCTTTTAGAAGATCGATTTTATTTTTTTGTGCTAAAGTTGTTTCAAGTTCAAAATTTCGGTCAAAATAGTTTTCGATCGATGCTTTAGATGTATGTGTCACTAAAATAATTTGTTCAATCCCAGCTTGAACCGCTTCACGTACTACATATTCAATTGCTGGACGATCAACGACTGTGACCATTTCTTTAGGAATAGACTTACTTGCAGGTAAAAAACGCGTGCCTAAACCAGCAACAGGTAAGATTGCTTTTTTAATCATTAAATTGAACTCGAATCATTACTAAATTTAAGACTTAACTTGATCTTCAGATTTTTTTGGTGCGTTACCTTGGAATAAGGATGGACCTACATGACCAGGGGCGTTAATCCCTTCACGCTTTGCTATCACTGCAACCGTTCTAAACATAATTTTAAAATCGACTAAGGTGTTGTGATGATCAACATACCATACATCACACTTAAATCGTTCTTCGTAATCTAACTCATTACGACCACTGACTTGTGCAAGCCCAGTCATGCCTGGTCGAACTTCTAAGCGACGTGCTTGCTCGGGTGAGTAAAGTTCTAGAAAGTCTTTCAACATTGGGCGTGGACCAACAACGCTCATGTCACCCTTTAATACATTAATGAGTTGTGGCATTTCATCTAAAGAGGTTGAACGTAATTTTTGCCCAAATGGGGTAATGCGTTTTTCATCTGATAATGGATTGCCATCTTGATCAAACGCATCCTTCATAGAACGGAACTTGATCATTTTAAAAAGTTTACCATTCTTGCCTGGACGTTCTTGGCAAAAGAAGATTGGTGACCCCAAATTTTTTCGTACTTTATAACAAACAATGAGGAAAATTGGAGACAAAACAATTAACGCTACTAAAGAGATCACAATGTCTACTAGACGCTTCATATTTTCATTCACTCTTTTTTTAATCTTTCCTAAGAAAAACATATAAATAATTAAATAGCACTTAAACTATATATTATTACCTTTCCCACAATCTAGAGAAAAGATGGTTAAATATTAGAGGACATTATTATATATCTTCCCTTGCAAATCTTGTAACTTTAATTATCCACTATAAGATAAAGAACCATGTGTTAATTAAACAATAAGCATAAACTTTTCTTATTTTAAAAATTATACACAATACGTTAAATTTTTCATACAATCCGAATGCTTGTAGAGGCATTTAGAAATTAACTTCAAACCATCAATCTATTTTAAATTATTTTTTTGCATAAAATCAGTCACTCCTTTCGCCCAATTAGACTTAAAATCCATTAAAGGCTTTGATCCATTCTTTTGCCTAGTTTCAGAACTTTCCCATAAAATAACTCAATCCGCTCCTTTCTGCTTGAAATAAAGCAGTCGATCACACATCTCTACGTCAGTTAGAGGTTCTACATAACGCATTCCTGTTCTAGGATCTTTTTCTAAAAAAAATTAACTAGCTGTTATATATCGATATATTTTCAAGTTATATTTGTTAGCATACTTAGAACTTTCTGCCATATTAATATCAATTATTTTTTTCCAAATTTTGGGATCGCGAATGTTATAGTTATAGATTACAGGACTTAGAAAATCTACTAATTCGGCAATTGGTTTATACTTTTTATTAAGTCATTGATAGTCTGGTATTCTAGCATCTGAAAGCAGTTCTCCTTCTGTACTGACAGGTAATAGAGAATAGACACCTACTTTAGCTTGTCCTCCCAAAGAGTGATAAAGTTTTGAGAACAATAGGAAGAACTGTTTCTGGTTTTCTATCATTCCCAACCTCAATATTAAAAGAAATTGGTACTTCTGGATTTTTCTTTGTATCTTCAACAATTTTCTTTATTTTTTCTAAATCTGGCTCTTTATTGGTCAGAAATTGATTTTCATATAAAACTTTTATTTGTTTCGTGCCAACTTCATAAAGAGCTTGTTGCGTCTGAGAATGGCCATCTATTTTTTCCATATTTATCAACATGATACCTAAAATAAACAATATATATATTGTAAAAGCATTAATATTTAAAGGTAATAATATAGCTAAACTCATAAATAATAACTTAATTTTCATTACTAGTAGTCACAAATTTACAATTTTAGATATTTTATACTTTCTTCGAGAACAAGAAGATATCTATTTGTAAATTTGGCTACATATAGTTAAAATTCCCCTATCTTTTTAAGAGAAAATAAAATGTTTCAGTACATAAAAAGTGATCTATATAGATATTATGGAAAGGTTTCAGTATTATTATTTCTTAAATGTTATTTCTTAAATAGGGGCTTTAATTATACTGTATGGTTAAGATTGGCGTCTTCACAAGGTATTCTTTCTAAATTTGCACGCTTAATTTTAGCTAGAAAAACATTTAAGACTGGTATTGATATTAATTATAAAACTAAGATTGGGTACGGCTTATACATTGGTCATGGTGGCCCACTAATTATTAATGGCTCTGCTACCATAGGAAATAACTGCAATTTTTCTCAATTTACAACAATTGGGAGTTTATCGAACAATGCTGCTATTATTGAAGATAATGTTTATATTGGTCCTCATGTCTGTATTCTTGAAAATATTAGAATTGGAGAAGGAGCCATGATTGGTGCGGGTAGTATTGTCACTAAAAATATAGAAAAAAACAAAGTAGCTGTAGGTAATCCAGCTAAAGCAATAAAGGTTGTAGAAATAGATGTAATAAATAACAAGTGGATGAAGTATTGAACACTTAATCCACTTTCAAAAATTAAAATTAATTGTTGTTGAAAATATCCCTTGTATAGACTTTATCCAGAACATCTAAAAGATCATCCTCTAAGCGATTAGTTATAATAATATCACATTGTTCTTTAAAATCATTAATATTATTTTCAACTAAACAATTATTAAAATTACTAATAATTAAACTAGGCTCATAAATTATAACTTTTATCTTATTTTCAATAAGCTTATCTATAATATTTTGTACAGCAGAAGAGCGAAAATTATCAGAACCATGTTTCATTATTAAGCGATATACCCCTACCACCTGCGCACCTTTTTCTATAATATTCTGTACGATAAATTTTTTCCTAGTAGCATTAGCTTTTACAATAGCTCCAATGATATCATTAGGCACATCATTATAGTTAGCTAATAGTTGTTTAGTATCTTTAGGCAAACAGTAACCACCATAACCAAAAGATGGGTTATTATAATAATTTCCAATTCTAGGATCTAAGCATATACCTTCAATAATTTGTTTAGTATTTAAATCTTTCAATTCTGCATATGTATCTAATTCATTGAAAAAAGAAACTCTCATAGCTAAATAAGTATTAGAAAATAACTTTATTGCCTCAGCTTCTGTAGAATTAGTTAATAGAATCTGCGTATCTTTCTTTATAGCACCTTGATATAATAATTCAGCGAATTCTTGAGCTCTATCCGACTGTTCACCTACAATAATACGTGAGGGATATAAATTATCATGCAAAGCCTTTCCTTCTCGGAGGAACTCGGGAGAAAATATAATATTATTTGACTTGTATTCTTCTCTTACATGATTAATAAAACCTACAGGAATTGTAGATTTAATAACTATCAATGCATTTATATTTACAGACAGAATATCTTTAATAACAGACTCTACAGATGAAGTATTAAAATAATTTTTATCTTCATCATAGTCAGTCGGCGTAGCAATAATAATAATTTCAGAGGAGCGATAAGCCTCTTCCCAATCACTAGTTGCCTCAAGATTTAATTTTTTTGTTTTAAGATAATCAATAATTTCTCGATCATGTATAGGAGATTTTTTATCATTAACAAGTTTTATACGTTCAGCATTATTGTCTATAGCACATACCTTATTATGCTGAGCCAAAAGTATAGCATTGGATAACCCGACATAACCTAAACCAACTACAGTTATTATTTTAGACATGATTATACACCTATAATATTAAATTTTAAAAAAAAGGGTTATTTTAGGAAATTTACTACGAACAATACCTCTGATAGCATAATGCAAGAAGTAATAAAAACTAGCAAATAAAGATAGTTTTTCTATATATCGATATAAATGCCAATTATATTGAGCTGCTTTAAATTTATTAGCTGAAATCGAGTCAGATCGAATAGTATAATTTGCAAGATTTTCTTGCAAACCATAGGCATAACTTACTTTTTTAAGAATTTTTAACCATAATGCAAAATCTTGGCGTTTACGAATAAGAGGAAATTCCTGTTTTCCTATTTTTTTTGTATCATATATTACTGTTAAACACCCAATCACACATGTTTTTAATAATTCAGAATAATTTATTTTATTTGGAATAGGCATTACTCCTAAAACCTTACCTTCTTCATCCACCTTGAAGTAAGAAGTATAGGTGAAGGAATAATCATTAATTAGCATAAACTCTATTTGTCGTTCCAGTTTTTCTGGTAGCCAACAATCATCACTATCTAAAAAAGCTATAAAGCGCCCTTGAGCTAATTGTATTCCTGTATTTCGGGCCACAGCAGCACCAGAATTTTCATGCAGCTGAATTAATTTAATACGTTTATCTTTCGCTTCATAAGCTTTAATAGCCTCAACAGAACTATCTATAGAACAATCATCAATGATAATCATTTCCCATTCCTTATAAGTTTGCGAAATAACAGAATCAATTGTTTTACCAATAAATTTTGCAGAATTATAAGAAGGTGTAATGATAGAAACTAAACTCATTTTTCCACCCTTAAGTAGTTAAATAAACCTTTATACATAAGAAATAAGTTCGATAAGAAATATCTTTTCTTAATAGACTTTTTATAAGAAAAATAAATATATAATAAATTTGCCATTAGAAAACCATATATTCTAAAAAATACAGCCCCTCTATCATAGAAAAAATTATCGTTTATTATTTTCCCAGAACTCTCAAAAGGATGAAAAACTAACTTTTCATTAATCGCATAAATATTTAAACCACTCTTCAAACAATCTGATAAGAAAATATTTTCTTCACCCGATTTAAAAAAACCACCAAGACCAAACCTCTCGTCAAAAGTAATATTTTTATTAATAATAGATTCCCTATTAAATACAATTTCAACAGAAGAAACTTTCATAATTGAAAATCTATTCATTTTATAAACATAATCTTTATAAGTTTTATATGGCAAACCTTCAGGGGTATAAGTTTGAAATATTAAAATATCTGCATCAGGAATAGTATTAAAAAAATTTAAAATCTTTTCTTTATAATCTAGTACATAATAAACATCATTATCAGCAATACAACAATATTTATCATTTGCCAATAAAATTGCTCTGTTTCTACTTTTAGATAATCCTTTTTCATCAAAATTATAAAAGGTGATGTTGCTAAGATCAGTAAAATACAAATCTTTGGTTTGATTAACCACTATAGTATTGCCATTATTTTTTGAAAAAAATAATGGCACTTTATTATCCATAGTAGACAATAAAACACAAACATTACTATTAAGACTCATAACCAGGCACCATTAAAGTAATACAAATATTCATTTTTTGCAAAAAAAGTCACTTTAAGAAAATAAAACAAGAAATACATCAATATCATTAGAAAAAAAATTCTCTTTGATTGCTTATAGATATAAACAAATGGAAAAATAATAAAAATTACAAAGTACAAATAAATTCGATTAGCCATACCTAAATGAAGTGACATTAAAAAAATAAAATGAGTTAAAGCCCAAATTACAACCATATAATTAAAAAAACTTTCCTCATTTTTTAAAATATTATTATTAAAAGTATTTTTTTTAAGGTAAAAAAACCAAAAAACAAATATAAATGGTAGACTTATAAATTTTAAAAACAAATCAAAGAAAGTTTTAGATTCATTAAAATCTGATTCTTGATAGTTCGCATATATATAATCTTTACTTTGAAGAAAATCAAAAATAGTACTAGACCAATCGATATAATAGAAAAATATACTAGCAAAAAAAATTAAGAAAATTAATTTTTTAGAGATTTTTTTATAAATAAAACTTAAAAATAAAATAAAACATGCGGGCAATAGTACTGAAAAATGAAACATAGTACTAATAAAAATTAAAGATAAAGACTTCAGATACTTTCTTTCAAAGCATAAACAAGCAATTATTGGCAAAAACAAAAGAGCCACATATTGCCTTATGCCATTCATTTGATTGTGATAAATGCCGGTAACTAAAAAAAATAAAACAAAATACAACCAACTAGGTATATTATATCTTTTTAAATAGAATATACCATAAAAAAATAAAAGAGTCTGTAAAAAACCAATTAATACAAATTGTAATTGTGGGATATTAAAAAATTTAGAAGCCTCAACTATATAGTAATAAATAAATTCATTTTTATTTAGATAAAAATTATGCTCATTATTATAAAAATAATCATAATATGTATAGTAATCTGTACCAACACCCTTTTGAAAAGCAATAGGTAAAAAATATATTAAAATAGCAGGTGACCATACTATTAATTGAATAAAGAAATTTTTACATTTTTTTTTCTCAACACTATATAGATATAAGAAACAAAAGAAAAATACTCCTAAATATATCATTTTAAAACCTGTTGTAATTGCTGTACAAAGTTTTCTAATTCAAAAATCGCTGCTCTCTCTTTACTCTTCAATTGATAATTAGCTAAGATATTTCGATTAAACATACAATCTATAATCCTTTCTGCAAGTTCTTTCTCATTATCTATATCGAATAAAATCCCATATTGACCATTTTTTAACAACTCACATGCACCAATAGTTTTAGAAGCAATTACAGGTTTATTTGCAACTAGTGCTTCAGCTATAGCTAAAGAAAAACTCTCACTAAATGATGTAGATATAAACATATCAGAATTATTTAAATATTCAGTTGGATTCATCAAGAAACCTGTTAAGATGATTTCCGAGCACAAACCAAATTTTTCAATATCTCTTAATAAATTTTGTCTCTCACTACCCTCTCCAATTATATAACATTTAAAACTATAACCTTGTTCTTTTACAATTTTTAATGCACGAATTAGACAATTAAAATTCTTAATTGTCTCAAGTCTACCAATTGTACATAAGGTGAATATATTTGTCTTTTCTAATACTTTATAATGATTTTTTATAACAAAATTATATATTACTTGTTTATTTACATTATTTTCGTATATCAAATTAAAACTTTCTAGAGCGGAATTTGAAACTGTAATTATTTTATCCATTCTACCATAAATATCCCTTTCATCATTTTTATGAAACAATACTTGTGTCCAATGATTAGTAACAAAATCATTATGCACCCAAGTTAAATTTAATCTACTTTTGTTCAGTAAAAAACTATGCAAAAAAACTGGAATACCCTCTACAAAAGAGATAGTACAATCATAATTTTCTTTTATAAGTTCTTTTACTCTGTTATCAAAAAATATCTTTATACCAGTATATTTATATACTTTTTTTAAAACCCACCACTTTAATTTACTATCATTTTTTTTAAAATTATAAACTTTAACTTTATCAGAAGGAATTTTTGATAAAAAAGGTCCATTTTCATCAAAAATCAATAAATCAATTTCATATTCTAAATAGTGCTCAGATCTCTCAAGAAGATCACTTAAGATTTTTTCCGCCCCACCTGCTCGCATTGAGTTTACAATAAACAAAACCTTTCTTTTCATTTAGAACAATACACTCTCATTAATAAATCATTCATAGCAACTAAATACAAGATTTTTTCTCGAAATGAAAAATCCCCATCAAATAAAGACAAAGAAAAATCTTCTATATATTTCTTTAACTCACTTTCGTAATTCCCAAAAGTTTTAAATCGATATAATCTTAATCTAGAGGCTTTCAATATAAGAAATTTTCCATAAGCTTTAAAATAAGGCTTTTTCTCTATGGATAAAATATAAGGTAAAAATTTATTATTAAAAAAATCATTTGTTTTTTGATTTGTGAATGAGTTTTCATGTTGTATGTAGTAATACAAATGTGCATTTAGATAAGAAATTTTATTTGATAACCAAATTGAATCTAGCAAAAACTCCTCATCTTCGCAATATTTCAAATTTTCGCTAAAAAACAAATTATTTTTCTGAATAAAGGATTTCCTAAATACTTTATTCCAAACAAACCCCCTAACATCTCCTTTCATGATATTTACAATTATTTCATCTTTAACTATTTCTCCTGAATTACTTACAAGCATTTCTTCATTATTATTTTTAATATAGTAATTAAAAAAAACTATATCCGAGTTATTTTTTTCTAAATGCTCATAAATTTCATTTATAGCTGATTTAGAAATAAAATCATCAGCATCCATGAATAATATATAATCACCTTTGGCATTATTTATACCTAAATTTCTTGCAGCACTTACCCCCTTATTTTCCTGTTTAATTACTCTAAATTTTTTTTCTGATGTATAAGTAGCACATACTTCATATGTATTATCTATACTACCATCATCTATGATTAAAACCTCAAAATTAGATTTAGTTTGCCCTAGCAATGAATCTAAGGTTGCACATATAGTTTTAGAAGCATTATAAGCTGGTATAATAACAGATATGAGCATTTTAAACTTTATCTCCGATAAAGAACTGTATTTTAAAAATAAGCCCTTTTTTATAAAAATAATTAAAGAAAGTTAATGATAAAAATTCCACAATAAGCATACTCCAAGCAGCACCGATCAACCCCTTATAATAAATAAGGCTAAATGACAATGGAATAGAAAAAAAAGTTACTAATACAGTTTTTTTTGACAGAAAACTATAACCACCATCTTTAATCATAAATCTTGCAACTATTATTCCTAGAGATGACAGCATTGAAGAAAAAATTATAATTAAAACAGAATCAAATGATTGTAAATATTCAGCCCCATAAAGCTTATCAATTATATTTTTACCAAAAAAATATATTAGCACAAAATAAAATAAAGAAATTAAAATTATAAAAACATTCAAATAACCCATCATTTTATATATTTTATACTTATTGTTTTCTTTATAAATTTTAGTCATATATGAAGTTATAATTGATTGATTAACAAAAGTCCATGTAACACCCAAAGTTATTGCAACCGAATACAATCCTAATTCATATGTAGATATCATTTTTCCTAATAAAAGATTATTTATCTGAGTATACAATCCAACTGAAATAGATGAAACAACCAATACACTGCCTACTTTTAGATAATAACTATTATATTTTTTCTCATTTAACAATTTATCTTTTACAACTTTTTCTTTTCGATTAAGCCATATTTTTTTAAGAACAAAAGGTATAATTCCTATTAAAGCCAGAGGCAAACAAAAAAAGTAAGGACTTAACTCATTTTCAACAACTAAATATCTAGCAATCAAAACCACAACTAGCATTAATATATTTGAATATACATTTAACTGAGATTTTAAAATAGCATTATTATAAACAATAAATATATCTTGTATAATAAAAAAAGTTGATATAGCTACCGCCACTCCAAAACAAAATGTCAAAAAATCACTAAAAATATATAACCACATTAATATTGGAAAAGTTATTAATATACACAGTATTTTCCTTATTTTTTGTGTAGCAAATAAATAATTTAATCCAGAAATTTTGTTTTGGCTGACTCTTTTAAAAAGTACTTCCTGATTTCCAAACCAAATAATAGTTTGTGCTAGAGTAAAAATAGATATAACTAAAGCAATTTTCCCGTAATCAGATGGCCCTAAGTATTTTGCTACATAAGCATTTACAAGTATTAATCCAAATAATGAAATAACTTTTTCAAACATCATCCAAAATGAATTTGAAAAAATTTTTCTATCAACTAAACCTAACATATTATAATCTTATACTCGAATAATTTTTATCTAACACATATTATAATCTTATACTCGAATAAGCTTTATCTAACACATATTTCAAATCATAGAGTACGTGTTTTTCTTTGCCTAATGCATGGAACTCTTGTGCACTCATAGATTTAAACTGGTTATGTGCTACGGCAATGACGATCGCATCATACAAGCCTTGCTGTAGTTCTTTAATTGGCGCTAAGCCATATTCGTGTTGTACTTCTGTATCATCCACCCACGGATCATAGATATCTAAATCTAGATCATACTCTTTCAGAGCTTTAATAAAATCGACAATTTTTGTATTACGAATATCTGGGCAGTTTTCCTTAAAGCTTAAGCCCATCACCAATATTTTTGAGCCCACAACCTGAATGCGTTTCTTCACCATTTCTTTAATGAGTTGTGTCGCTACATATTCACCCATTCGATCATTTAGTCGACGTGCGGCTAAAATAATTTCGGGATGTAATCCAATCGATTGTGCTTTATGGGTTAAATAATATGGATCTACGCCTATACAATGCCCCCCCACCAAACCTGGGCGGAATGGTAAAAAGTTCCATTTAGTGCCCGCAGCTTTGAGCACATCTTCAGTGTCAATTCCTAATTTATCAAAAATGAGCGCCAACTCATTAATTAACGCAATATTGACATCACGTTGGGTATTTTCAATCACCTTGGCTGCTTCAGCCACTTTAATACTTGGGGCTTTATGTGTACCTGCCTCAACAATTAAATTATAAACTTGATCGACATAGTCAGCAGTTTCAGGTGTAGAGCCTGAGGTGATTTTTAAAATATTGGTTACACGGTGCTGTTTGTCACCAGGATTAATACGCTCTGGACTATAACCTGCAAAGAAATCCTGATTAAATTGGAATCCAGAAACTCTTTCCAATACAGGAATACAAACCTCTTCTGTTGCACCAGGATAAACCGTTGATTCGTAGACAACGATATCGCCTTTTTTTAATACTTTTCCAATACTTTCAGACGCTTTAATTAATGGCGTCAAATCAGGTTGCTTAAAATCATCAATTGGCGTTGGAACCGTCACAATAAAAAAATTGCAGTCTTGTAAATCCCATAATTCTGAAGAATAGCTTAATTGCGTTGCAGCTAACAGTTCATCAGGAGTGACTTCTAACGTATGGTCTTGCAGACTTTTTAATTCATCAATTCGTTTTTGATGAATATCGAACCCCACAACAGGGACTTTTTTCCCAAACTCCACAGCTAAGGGTAAACCAACATAGCCTAATCCGATGATGGCAATTTTTAGATCAGCAAGTTGAAGCATAGTATAGCCTTGTGCTAATTAGGATAAGAAATCAGTAAATCATGCGCAATATAGCAGAAATTCATTTTTCTTTAATGACTAAATTATGTTGTTCAACTCAATATGAATCTGAACAGTTTCGATCATTCTGCATAGAATCTATAACATCGTTTCTCTGACAAATGATCATAAGCGTGTAAGCGCACTTCTTTAGTGCGGACAAATTTAGAGACTTAGGTATTTTTTTAAAACCATTTACATCATAGGCATGCGAGTTACTTATTACATAAAAAATTATTTGGCTATGTTATACAAACATTACGATTCACTAACATCCTAGGCTATATTAAAAACGCTAATTGGTATAATATTTGCCAGTTTTATATAAATTATTCGGGTTCCCGAACCCCAAATTCAACATTCAAATTACTTAATAAATAGGGTTTATTTTCGAGTGAGTTACTACCGCTATAGCGTATTGCTAGCACTAGGTTTAGGCGTAACTGGTTGTGCTTTAGCGCCTGGCCTACAAACATATGATTTACCTGAACAAGGAATCTATCAAACCGAACTTGGAAGCTCTGTAAATATTATCCAGTTAAACCAAAACACTTTGCGTCATTTACAGCAAAACCAAAATACTGACATACAAGATATTTCAAGTTTATTTCGTCATTCTCAACTGAACTACAAACTGAGTCCTGGTGACATTCTGTCTATCTATTTATGGGCTTATCCTGAAATTACACCACCTGTAAGTAATGCTAACAATGATCAATCGATTCAAGCCAACGGCTTCCAAATCGATCAAGCAGGATATATTCAATTCCCAATTATTGGACGCTACAAAGCAGCTGGGAAGTCACTTGCCCAAGTCAATCAGGAACTGCGCAGCCAACTTTATCGCTATTTAAAAACCCCTGACGTAATTGCACGTGTCCTGTCTTATCAAGGGCAGCGTTATTCTGTACAAGGGAACGTGATGAAAGGCGGACAATTCTTCCTGAGTGATCAACCTGTGAGTGTCTATACCGCACTTGGGCTAGCCGGTGGCATTAACACACAATTCGGTGATAACACCTCCATCACTTTGGTTCGTCAGGGTCGCACCTTTCAATTAAATAGTATTGATTTAGAGAAAGCAGGTTATTCACTGCACAATCTTTTAATTCAACCCAATGATACGCTTTATGTAAATTCAAAAGAAAATCAGAAAGTTTACGTGATGGGTGAATCGGGTAAAAATCAATCCTTATTGATGCGTGATCAAGGCATGACCTTAAGCGATGTCTTAGGTGAAAGCCTCGGATTAAATCCAAATACTGCCAGTGCCAGTCGGATTTATGTGTTACGTAGCGATCCGCAAACGCAACAAACTGAACTTTACCATATGAATTTACTCAGTTTGGGTGATTTCGGCTTAGCCAATCAGTTTAAAATGCACCGTAACGACATTGTTTATGTAGATTCTACTGGTCTAGCCCGTTGGCAACGTATTGTGACCCAAATTCTACCTTTCTCAAATGCTTTATATAATATCGACCGTTTGGGACAATAATGCATATTCAAAATATTCTCGTGGTCTGTATTGGAAATATTTGTCGTAGCCCGATGGCTGAATACTTTTTAAAGCAGGAATTTCCTCAACTTCATGTTGAATCAGCTGGAATCTCAGGTTTGGTTGGTCATAATGCTGATGATAAAGCCATTTTATGTATGCAAAGGCATGGCATTGATATGCAGACACATATCGCAAAAAAATTAAATGCCGACCTAATAAAAAAATCCGACTTAATTTTAGTCATGAGTCAAAATCAGCAAAAACATATTGAGCAGACATGGCCTTTTTCCAAAGGAAAAACCTTCCGATTAGGTCACTGGCAAGGTAAGAATGTCCCTGACCCTTACCAACATGAACAAGCCGTTTTTGATGATACCTGTCAGCTTATACAAAACTGTATAAATGACTGGAAGAAATATATTTAACCCATTGATAGCAAAATTATGAGCCAAAATACCAATACAGAAGACACAATTGATTTAAAAGAGCTGTTCTTTTCGTTAATTGCTCAATGGAAACTGATTGCATTATGTACCATCTTAAGTTTGGTGTGTGCGTTACTTTATTTAAGAACAACTCAAGATATCTATGCAGTTGATGCCCTCATACAGGTTGAAGATAGCAAAGGTGTAGGTACCGCAGCTTTATTGGGTGACTTATCGTCAATGGTCGACCAGAAGTCCCCTGCCCAAGCTGAAATTGAAATTCTGAGATCGCGTTTGGTTTTAGGGCAAGTTATTCAACAACTGCATTTAGATTTTAGTATTTCATCAACAGACGGTACAACCTTTCATCGTTTACTGAATCAAGACAGCTTTCAAACCGAGTATCTGCCACAGGCTGTCACTTTTCACAATAATGAACAGTCATTTCAAGTTCGAAAGTTTGATGTTCCCGCTGAATACCTAGATAAACCACTGCTTTTAAAGTTTGAAGATAAGCAATTTACCCTGACTGATCAAAAGACGAATGAAGTGGTTTTTAAAGGGACATTAAACCAGCTCAACCAAAGTCGCTCTTCAGTTGGTACTTGGAATATTGACATTTTTAGCCGTGATTCATTAAGTTCAAGTTACAATGTTCGCAAGATGTCTGTACCTGCAGCAGTAGGTAGTATTCTTCAAAACTACTCGGTCGCAGAAAAAGGCAAACTTACTGGCGTACTTGGACTTAATTATCAAGGTACAGATAAAGAGCACATTACCAAAGTTCTTAATTCTATTTTGGTTGCTTATAGCAAACAAAACATTGAACGTCGTTCTGCTGAAACAGCACAAACTTTAAAGTTTCTCGATGAACAATTACCAGAGTTAAAACAGCAACTTGATGTGGCTGAACGTGAGTTCAACAAATTCCGTGAACAGTACAACACCGTTGATGTCACGAAAGAGTCTGAACTTTATCTCACTCAAAGCATTAGCCTTGAAACTCAAAAAATTGAACTGGAACAGAAACAAGCTGAACTTTCAGAAAAATACACTGCTGAACACCCAGCCATGCAACAAATGGGTGCTCAACTGGCAACAATTAACAGTAAAATTAAAGAGCTGAATGCAACACTGAAACAATTACCCGATCTACAACGTCGTTATTTACAGTTATATCGTGAAGTTGAAGTTAAACAACAGCTCTACACTACACTGTTAAACTCTTATCAACAGTTACGTATTGCCAAAGCGGGTGAAATTGGTAATGTCCGTATTGTCGATACGGCTGTATTGCCAATTCAACCAATTAAGCCTAAAAAATTGTTGGTCCTGTTGTTATCGATTTTTGTCGGTGGGTTTATAGGTGTATTAGTCGCATTAATACGAAATATGCTGCGTACAGGGATTAAAGATTCTGGTCAAATTGAAACTGAACTGGATCTTCCTGTCTATGCGGCTGTGCCACACTCACCTGTGCAAGCAAGTCTTATTAATATTAAGAAGAAGAAAAAAAATATCCCTATTCTTGCTGTCAAAAATAGTGATGATATTGTGATTGAAAGCTTACGTAGTATGCGTACTGCAATTCATTTCGCCCTCAATAATGCGCGTAATAACATTATTATGATTTCAGGTCCCGCACCAGAACTCGGTAAATCCTTTGTTTCAACCAACCTTGCGGTTATTTTGGCACAAAACAATAAACGTGTATTGTTGATTGATGCGGACTTACGTAACGGCTATTTACATAAGTATTTCCATCAAGATAACCAAGCAGGACTTGCTGAATACCTCAATGGTCAACATCCACTCGAAAAAATTCTCAAAACGACAGAAGTTGAAAATTTATCGGTGATTACTCGCGGTAAGAGTCCCGCAAATCCATCTGAGTTACTCAGTACTGAGCGCTTTAAAAACTTATTGGAGCAATTATCTACTCAATTTGACCATATCATTGTCGATACGCCACCTATTTTGGCAGTTACCGATGGTATTATCATTTCCCAATACGCAGCCGTTAACCTTGTCATTGCACGTTATGGCAAGACACAAATTAAAGAGCTTGAGTTGGTGGCTAATCGTTTTGAACAAGCGGGCGTTAAAGTGACAGGGATTATCTTAAACGATATTCAACGTACGGCAGGTACAAGTTATGGTTATGGCTATAACTACGCCTATGCCTATAAAAATGCGAAAGATGATTAATCATTTAGCACTTATTTTTCATCTCAAAGGATCAGCATAATGCTGGTCCTTTTTATTTGTATAAAAAATGTTTTAGGGAATCAGTCTGTTATAGCTTCTTTGCCTATACAGGCATATAGTAATATCCAAATATATGGTCGGTTGAAATACCCTCTAAGCATTAAAAAATTTGCTAAAATAGCAGCAATTTTTTGATTACTACAATGAATTTTGGAAAACCCTATGAGTAAAGCCTTACCCATCGCTGTTGCTGTAATTTTAGGCGGTGCTGCACTTGTTCCAGTTTATTATGCCACCAAACACCCTGAAGCGATCACATCAAAAGCCTCTAAAAATGCTTCTGCTGTTGAAAAAATTAGTTATGCTTTAGGTTATGAAGTTGCACATCAAACACCTCCTGAACTTGACATCAATAGCTTTGTAACAGGCGTACGTGAAGGTCATGCTCGTACACAACCTGCATACACCGAACAAGAATTACAGCAAGCTTATCAGCAATTCCAACAAGAAATGCAGAAAAAACAGGCAGATCAAGCTAAAAATGCACAGAGTGCAAGCGACAGCTTCCTGACTGAAAATGCCAAAAAACCAGGGGTAAAAACGACAGCTTCTGGACTGCAATATATTATTACTCAAGAAGGCACTGGCAAACAGCCAGCGGCTAACTCGGTCGTAACGGTACACTACACGGGTAAATTGGTCGACGGGAAAGTATTTGATAGCTCAATCCAACGCGGTGAGCCAATTGAATTCCCACTGAACCAAGTGATTCCAGGTTGGACCGAAGGCTTACAATTGATGAAGGAAGGTGGTAAAGCCACTTTATTTATTCCAGCTAAATTGGGCTATGGCGAACAAGGCGTACCGGGTACGATTCCAGCCAACAGTACACTGATCTTTGATGTTGAATTGATTAAAGTAAAGTAAAAAATGAAGGAGAGCTCAGCTCTCCTTCTTTCACTGTCAATATTAAATTTTGCACAATATATAGGTTTAAATCGAACAAACAGATCGACGTAAAAGGATGTTAACGTGAGACTGATTTAAATCTAACGTGCAAAAAATAAAAAAGAACGGTCATCGATATTCCCCAAACTTTTAGATATTCCGACACGAAAAATACTTTAGGAAGGTTGAATGAAAATACAAATTCTCTTGGCATCGACGCTATTATTCAGCGCGACTACTTTTGCAAAACCCATTACCACCAGCAGTTCAAGCTCAGAACAGGTTGGGTATAGCTTTGGCTATTTAATGGGTCGCACCAATGCCGAATCAATGAAAGATTTAAATCTTGAAGCCTTCATTCAAGGACTCAGAGAAGCCGCTCAGGGCAAAGAAGCTTCATTAACCGATGAAGAAATGGCACGCATCTTAACCCAATACAAAAAACAGATAGAAGCCCAACAACTGCTTGAATTAAGAAAAAAAGCTGAAGAAAATAGTAAAATCGGGACAGCATTTTTAGCAGAGAATGCCAAAAAGGCTGGCATGCAAACCACCGCATCAGGATTACAATATCAAGTGCTTGAAGCAGGCACAGGAAAAACCCCTAAAGTCAGCTCAAAAGTTAAAGTGGATTATGAAGGTCGTCTGATTGATGGTACCGTTTTCGATAGCTCGATTGCACGTCAACACCCTGCTGAATTCCAAGTCAATCAAGTCATCCAAGGCTGGACCGAGGGCTTACAATTAATGAAAGAAGGGGCTAAATATCGCTTCTTTATTCCAGCGAATCTCGCCTATGGTCAGATCGGTTCGGGAGATATTATCGAGCCAAACAGTACCTTAATTTTTGATGTCGAACTATTACAAGTCTTGCCTTAAAAAAAGGGACTGATCACAGTCCCTTTTTTCGTTCTAAATCAATTCACCGTAGCGAGCATTGCGTCTAGATTTCAATTTAAAATCAGGCTTATGGGCGTAAATCACGCGGACGAAACCCCATCACAATTAACCCAATCAGATAAGCTACTACACCAACCACACACAAGCCAATCACTTCGGCCACGCGCAACCATTGGGATAAGCTACCATCATACCAAGTTAAGCCGTAAGCCAATGCCGCAATCATGACGATATTGGACACCCCGTATTGTAAAAACAGTTTTTTCCAATGCGGACCAAAGCGGAAAATATGGCGTTTATGCAAATAGAAGTACAACATGCCGGCATTGACTAAAGCCGAACCAGAAGATGCCATTGCCAACGCCATGTGTTCAGCATGCCAATCAATCAGTTTAAAGAAACCAATAAATACCACGTTCAAAATAGCATTGGCTGCTACCGCCATTAAACCCACGCGTACTGGAGTTTTAGTATCTTGCTGGGCATAAAACCCAGGTGCAAAGACTTTAATCAACATGAAAGCAATAACCCCAGCACTCATACACTGTAAAGCCAGTGCCGTCATTCGCGTATCTTCTACAGTGAATTCACCACGTTGGAACAAGGCTTGAATAATCGGGGTCGACAGCATAAAAAGCGCAATGCTGGCAGGCAGCCCAACCAAAACAATGACTCTCGCGGCCCAGTCCATCATCCCGCGGAATTTATGTTGATCTTGTTCTGCGTATCGTGCCGACAAAGACGGTAAAATGACCGTCCCGATGGCAACACCAATCAGGCCCAATGGTAACTCGGTCATACGCTCCGCACTATATAGCCATGACACCGAGCCATCCTGCATAAAGGATGCCCAAATGGTATTCAGCAATAAATTAATCTGCGTCACGGATACCCCAAACAATGCTGGTAGCATCAACTTCATGATGCGATCGACACCTTCATGCTTAAAGTCGACCTTCGGTGGAATCAACAAGTTTTTGCGCCAAAGTTCTGGAATCTGAATCGCAAGCTGTAACACCCCCGCCACGACAACTGACCAACCCAAGGCCATAATCGGCTCAGCCATATACGGTGTGAGCCACCATGCTCCCGCAATCATCGCCACATTCAGGAGGACTGGCGAAAATGCTGGCGAAGCAAATGAGCCATAACTGTTCAAAATACTGCTGGCAAAGGCGGTCAGTGACATGAACATTAAATATGGAATGGTGAGGCGGAACATACTCACGGCCAGATCAAATTTCTCTGGATCGGCATGGAAACCCGGCGCATAGATATACAAAATTGCGGGTGCAGCCACCATCGCAATAAAAGTCAGCAAGGTCATAATGGTCAGCAAACCACCAAACACACGGCTAATGAGAATCTGGACTTCTGCATGTGCCTTACTGGTTTTATATTCGGTCAGTACAGGAATAAAGGCTTGCGAAAATGCACCTTCCGCGAATAGACGCCGAAAGAAATTGGGGATACGGAATGCAACCACAAATGTATCGAAATCCTTCCCTGCACCAAAGACATTGAGCAAGACGATATCGCGGACCAATCCGAGTACGCGAGACAACATGGTCATTGCACTGACAATAAAGGTCGACCGCCAAAGCGCCATCGTATCTACCCAATAAAAAAATTAGTCGCTATTGTAATGAAACTTGTGAAAAAAATTCGTTGTTAAATGATTAAACTCAACGGAAATGTCTTTTTATTTTGTATTCTTAATCTGTTGTACCAAGCTTCTGAACTTCACCCAATCAAAGTAAGGACCGGGATCGGTTTTACGCCCTGGCGCAATATCGGAGTGCCCTGCCACATGCTGTTGTATCGTTGGATAAGCCTGTTGCAAACTCACCATCACTTGCGCTAAGACCTCATATTGTAGGCTTTCAAAGGCACAGTCATCACTGCCTTCTAACTCAATCCCAATCGAATAATCATTACATTCCTGCTGCCCCAAATAAGATGAACGTCCTGCATGCCAAGCCCGTTGCTGAAAATTCACAAATTGTAGTACTTCTCCAGTACGTAAAATCAGCAGATGTGCCGAAACCTTCAGCTCTTGAATGGTTTCAAAATAAGGGTGTAGCGTTGAATCCAGTTGATTCTGGAAAAATTGCTGGATATAACCTCCCCCAAACTGTGACGGCGGCAAACTGATATTATGAATCACCACCAATTCAATTTTTGCCTCTGCTGGTCGCTGATTAAAATTGGGCGATGGAATTTGCTTCGCACCGATGAGTTGACCATCGACAACCTGAAAAGATGAGCGCTGCTGCATAATCCATTCCTCACTATATTGAAGCTTTATTTATAAGTACACCATGCTAAAACTTTCATCATAAAATCTCAAATCTACGCAATAAACTGTTTAGAACAATGTTAAGATAACGCGCAATTTTCATGGGTTAAAAAGACACGGAAAGACTATGAGTATTTCTCCAACGCTGCTTGAACAATCAATTCAGATCAACATTCAACAAGCACTCCAAGAAGACATTGGTGATGGGGATATTACGGCCTTATTAACCCCTGAAGATGAGCAAGCAACGGCGACCATCATTAGTCGTGAAGACATGATTCTTGCAGGCCAACCTTGGGTGGATGCCTTAATTCAGGCTTTTGATGCTTCAGTTCAAGTCACTTGGTTAAAACAAGACGGCGATAAAGTTGCAGCCAATGAAGCATTTTTAAAACTCGCAGGCTCAGCACGCAGCTTACTTACGGTAGAACGTCCTGCCCTGAACTTTGTTCAAACCTTATCGGCTGTCGCGACCAAAACTGCTGATTATGTCAAACAGCTAGATGGTTTAAGCACCAAATTGCTCGATACCCGAAAAACCCTACCAGGCTTACGTATTGCGCAGAAATATGCCGTTGCAGTGGGTGGCGGACAAAATCATCGTTTAGGCTTATTTGACGCATTCTTAATTAAAGAAAATCACATTATGGCAGCAGGTGGCATTGCCGAAGCAATTGCCAAAGCCCATCAGATCGCGCCGGGCAAACCTGTCGAGGTTGAAGTTGAAACTTGGGATGAACTCAATCAAGCGCTTGAAGCCAAGGCGGACATTGTCATGCTGGATAATTTTAGTCAGCAACAAATGATTGATGCCGTCCAACATGTGGCAGGACGTTGCAAATTAGAAGCCTCGGGTAACATCACCATTGACAATTTACGCCAAGTGGCCACCACAGGCGTTGACTATATTTCCATGGGTGTACTGACCAAAGATGTCAAAGCCATTGATTTATCAATGCGTTTTAATGGCTAATACTTGATCCGATTTTGGTGATCACTGTTAAGGCTGATCACCAATTTTTGAATCTATATAAAGTGCATTGAAAATAATTTTGAAAGTTCTATAATCCTGAGCTGCCTTTCTCCTCCCTCAACATCTGTTATGAATATCTGGAAACAGCAAATTTTATTTTTGCTGATTGCGCTCGTGTCTGTGGCTTTTTTCTGCCTTTATCCTGCCCTTCCTCGCATCCTGAATAATCCCGAGCAATATTTTCACTTGAATGGCGCAAAAATCGTCATATCGGTGCTGATTAATTACGCCCTGATTTCCTTTATTTATTTACTCTTTAGAAAAACCTTTATTACCATTTTTGTTAGTCAGTTTATTTTTTTACTGCTGATTTTTATCAATACACAAAAAGAGAAATATTTATCCGCCAGTTTGGTGCCTAGCGATTTCTTATTGATTAAAGAAACCTTTGTTGTCGCGCCTGGGTTACTTAAGTTTTCGGTCCTCTCAGGGGTTGTTGTATGTATTGCCCTCATGGTTTTTCTCTACCGGAAAGAACAGCTTGAGAAAAAACGCCTGTTTTTCTCGAATGCATTACTGTCTCTTTTCGGTTTAGGATTTTTTGTTAGCGCAAATTTTAGCAATAACTTTGGTCAGTTATGTCAACAAAACCAGCTCGGCTGGCTATGTGAATATCGACAAGCTTTTCCCAACACCAAAGGTGATTGGATCGGTGATCATCTCACCATTCAAAAAATTGGTTTTATTCCCTTCTTTTTTTCAAAGTCGGTGGATAGCCTGAATACTCGATTGTTTAATACCGAAAATATTCCAGAAGCGACCATCCAAGCGCTATATACGCCTTTTAGCACAACCATGCCTGTGCTTAAGCCTGAGCAACAGCCCAATATTGTGATGATCATGAGCGAGGCGCATTGGGATGCACGTCAGTTGGGCAAAAGTATTCCACAGAACATCACCCCAACGCTTGATCGCTATCAAACCTCAAGTTTGCTTTCACCAAGTTTTGGCGGCGGTACTGCCAATGTGGAATTTGAAGTCCTAACCAGTTTGAATATCTATTTAAATCATAATGAATTGATGTATGTATCCAAATTGAAACGCCCTACTTACTCCTTGGCCACGTATTTAAATCGTTTGGGTTATGACACCACCGCCATGCACAACAGTGGTAAGTTTTTTTACAACCGTAACGCGGTCTATCAAAACTTAGGTTTCAATCGCTTTACTTCGCTGGAAAATATGACCAGTGCGCAAGATCGTGCCAAATATATCAATCAGGCAGGTTGGGCAAGCGATGATTTACTCTATCAATCTATTCGCAAGCAACTGAAACACACCGAACAAGCGCAATTTATTTATGCCATTACGGTCGAAAATCACTTTAACTACAATGATGATCGCTATGGTAAAGATCATTTCCAGATTGATCAGCCAGAATTGAGTGAAAGTTCCAAACGCCAACTGAACACCTATCTGACTGGCTTACAACGTGCGGACCAACATGTTGAACAATTGCTGCAAGATTTAAAACAACTGGAACGCCCAACTATTGTCATTTTCTTTGGTGATCATTTACCCAATTTAGGTCAAGTCTATGATGACTATCATTTCTTTGCCTCAGCTCAGGAAAAAGCTGAAAAGAAAGATGTGAAGTTTTTTAGCACACCGCTAGCGGTCTGGAGTAACTATCCAATAGACCGTGAACTGTTTACGCAAAGCAATATTCCCGCACACTTTCTTGCGCCTAAAGTGCTCACGGCAGCCCAATTACCACTGCCCCCTTATTATCAATTTATTCAGGAAGTCAATTCTTGCTACAGCGCCATTCATCAAACAGGGGTCGAACTCAATCCTAAATGTAAACATCCTCATCCACAATTGTTAAACCAATACAAAGATTTAAATATGGATGTATTGAATGGGAAGAATCATAGCTATCAACTGCTGACTCAAAAGGCATCCTAAGTTTTTATGAGACTGATTGATCTTTAGCGTTTTGTTGCGCTTGTTGTGCAGGATGAGGGGCTTGATCCCAAGCAGACGCCGTTTGCATTAATTCAGCAGGACGCGGGTCACACGCCATGAGTGCAAAGGTCACCGCTGCACAGAACAGGATAAAAAATTGAGCCATAGACACATGCTCCAATAAAATGAATGACATGTAGTCTAGCTAGCGATCATGACCATAAAATTGAGCGCATGTTATGGATTGATCTTGATTTGATTAGATTTTGTAATAAAAAATGCATCCTGATGGATGCATTTTTAATTTTTTACATGATTAAGCGTCTTACCAGCCCAAAGCTTCTTGCTGCTTCTGGATCAAGGCTTGAATACCTTGTTCAGCCATTTCTAACATCGCATTGGTTTGAGCACGGGTAAATGGTTTATCTTCCGCAGTACCTTGAATTTCAATAAACTCGCCTGCTTGCGTCATGACAACATTCAAGTCGGTCTGACAATTTGAATCTTCTTCATAACACAAGTCCAATAAGACCTCATCCTTGAAGATACCGACAGAAATAGCTGCGACCAAACCTTTTAATGGATCATGCTTAATTTTCTTTTGTTCAAGCAAAACATTCATGGCATCTACCAATGCCACAGCTGCACCCGTAATGGCAGCAGTACGTGTGCCACCATCGGCCTGAATCACATCACAGTCGATGGTAATGGTATTTTCACCCAGTTTTTTTAGATCAATCATGGCACGTAAGCTACGACCAATCAAACGCTGGATTTCTTGAGTACGCCCAGACTGTTTGCCACGTGCCGCTTCACGGTCACTACGGGTATGCGTTGAACGTGGCAACATCCCGTACTCTGCGGTTACCCAACCTTGTCCTTTGCCTTTTAGGAAACGGGGTACAGAATTATCAATACTGGCAGTACATAGCACTTTGGTGTGGCCAAATTCAACCAGCACAGAACCTTCAGCATAACGTGTGTAATTGCGGGTAATTTTTACATCACGTAATTGATCTAGAGTACGTTGGTCGATACGCATAATTCGCCTTTAATATTGACAGAAATTCGTTGCGCACAAGTATAGCAGATGCAATCTTGTCAAATGGGATATCCATAATCCTGTCATCAAAAAACTCAGTTGAATGACATAACACGACTTTTTACCCGCCAATTCCTGCTGTTTTTCTGGACAAAAAATTTGTAAACTCTATCAAAACCAGTCGAGAGCTATTATGTCGATTAGAGATGAACGTAAACAACAAAGCCGCCAAGCCCTACTGGATGCTGCCTTAAGTTTAAGTTCATCAGGAATTTCTTTTAGCAGCATGAGTTTGCGAGAAATTACGCGTCATGTTGGTTTGGTTCCAACGGCGTTTTATCGTCACTTCTTAGATAAAAATCAGCTCGGTTTAGAATTAATTGATCAAGTTGCCCTACAACATAAACGGGTCTTGCATGAACTCAAGTTAGCCTCCTTACTACTACAACATACCGACATAGAACCTCGCCTAGATCAGTTTTTTACCGCGGTACAACAACATCCTGAATGGTGGATTTTTATTAGTGCTGAACGTTGGGGTGGAAGTGCTTTATTACGCTATGCGATTGCTCGAGAAATTGAGTATCTGATTGAAGATTTGAGTAATGAACTGAGTGAAGTCGAACCGACTTATGCTATTCAAGACCTTCAAGTCCTGTCTAATCTTTTGATTAATTTATCTTTTAACTGGGCAATGTCTTGGATTAATTTAATGGTGAGCACCGACACCCCACAATTGATACAGCAACGCCTAAATTTTAAAAATCAAACCGTCCGACAAATAGAGTTGCTGTTTCAGGGCATCACCCATCACAAATAAGTGGTTATATAGATTGTAACCTGCTAGAAAATCTCATAAAAAAAACCTGCAAACAATGCAGGTTTTTTTAACACTTCATAAATTATTTGGCTTTACGCTCTTTCTCAACCAAGTAACTCACGACTTGCGTTACTTTGGCATCTTCACCCTGTACCACATATTTACCATTCACCACCACAGCAGGTACACCGGTTAATTGGTACTGTTTTGCCAGTTGATTGGCTTTCGCAACTTTAGAGGTAATCATGAATGAGTTAAACATGCTGTTAAATTTAGCTTCAGGTACACCATATTTGCTAAAGAATTTGGCTTGAGATTGCTGATCAAAAATCTGTTGACCATTCACATGAATCGCATGGAACAAAGGTAAATGCGTTTTTTGACGCACACCTAAGGCTTCAGAGACATAGTAACCCCGTGCACCTTGCTCCCACACAGGGTTCATTGCGGCTGGAGTACGCACAAAACGTACACCCTTTGGAATGTTCTTCAACCATGCTTGCATATGCGGTTCTAATTTAAAGCAGTGTGGGCAACCATACCAAAAGAATTCACGCACTTCGATTTTTCCTGGCACTTCAACTTTGCCTGGGTTAGCGACTACCGTATAGTCCTTACCTGCAACAAAATCCGCTGCCATAACACTACCAGAAAATGCCAATACGGCCGTTGCAAGGCTACCCAAAAGGAATTTTTTCATTGCGTTTGTTGTCCTCTAAATCATTATGATGAGCTTATGCGAAAACTATAAAACAATTTAGTCGATTTCGTTTTCCTTCTGTGAACTTTTTTACTGCTTTTATCGCTTTTTTTAGAATTAACGCTACACTAGCCGTATTGATCTTTATACCAAAACAACTTGATTGAGGTGGCACAGATGTCGCAATTAAATGTTGATCCGCAAGAAATTGCCAAATTTGAAGCCTTCGCTGCTATATGGTGGGATCAGCATTCTGAATTCCGACCGCTCCATCAAATTAACCCGCTACGCCTCAATTGGATTGATGAACATGCCAATGGTCTTGCGGGAAAAAAAGTGCTCGATGTGGGCTGTGGTGGCGGCATCTTGGCAGAAAGCATGGCACGCCGTGGTGCAAATGTGCTGGGCATTGATATGGGCGTAGCACCACTGAATGTTGCACGGATTCATGCAGAACAAGAAGGCGTACAAAATATCGAATATCGCCAAATTCCTGTCGAAGAATTAGCCAAAGAGCAAGCAGGTCAATACGATGTGGTGACCTGTATGGAAATGCTGGAACACGTGCCAGACCCTGCCTCGATTATTCAAGCGTGCCAAACGCTGGTAAAGCCGGGCGGGCATGTCTTTTTCTCGACCATTAACCGCAATCCGAAAGCCTACTTATTCGCGATTATTGGGGCAGAATATATTTTAAGAATGCTGGCCAAAGGCACACATGATTATCATAAATTCATTAAACCATCTGAATTGGCGCATGATATCCGTCAAGCAGGACTCAACCTGAAAGACATGACAGGATTACATTATAACCCGCTGACAAAACGCTACTGGCTGGCACCCAATGTCGATGTGAACTACATGGTCTACACTGTAAAAGCAGGTGCAGAATGAAAGCCGTTCTGTTCGATCTCGATGGTACCTTAATTGATACCGCTGCGGACTTTATTCGCATTATTCAAGGCATGTGTCGTGATGCAGGTCGTGAAGTGGTCGATGCGGCGCTCATTCGTACCCAAGTGTCTGAAGGCGCGCGTGCTATGGTCAAACTGGTCTATCCAGAACTTGAAGTCGATGACCCTATTTTTCTGACGCATCGCCAACGCTTTCTCGATTTATATGGCGCTGAGATTGCAGTGGATACCGACTTATTTATGGGGATGTCTCCGCTTCTGGCAGAATTAGAGCAACACAATATTCCTTGGGGCATTGTCACCAACAAACCCCGTGGGCTTAGTGAATCCTTATTGGCTGCCCTCAATCTCACGAAACGCTGCGCTGTTTTGGTTTGCCCTGAAGATGTCAGCAAAACCAAACCTGATCCTGAACCGATGTATCTTGCCGCACAGCAATTGCAACTGCCTGCAGAACAATGTATTTATGTGGGTGATCATCCGCGTGATATTGATGCGGGTCGCCATGCGAAGATGTACACCATCTTAGCGGCGTATGGTTATTTACCGTTGGCTTACAAAGATGATTTAACCGCGTGGCAAGCCAATTGTATCGTGAACACTGTGACCGAATTACAACAAGTGATTCAACAAAAACTCACGCTCAATCGTACGATAAATACATAAACTTGATGAAATAAAATAAAAAGGAGGTGACCATGAAACATTCTGAATATCAACCTCGCCCAGATCTGCTCAAAGATCGCATTATTTTAATTACTGGGGCTGGCGATGGCATTGGTCGTGCTGCAGCACTCAGCTATGCCTTACATGGTGCAACCGTGGTGTTGCATGGTCGCACCTTAAACAAACTGGAAGTCATTTATGATGAAATTGAAAGTTTGGGTGCACCACAACCTGCCATTTTGCCACTGCAATTATCCAGTGCTTCAGCGCGCGATTATGAATTGTTATACGACACTTTAGAAAAGCAATTCGGTCGTCTGGATGGCATTTTACATAATGCAGGCATTTTAGGTGAGCGCACCGAGCTTGAGCATTATCCGATTGATGTTTGGGATGATGTCATGGCCGTCAACCTTCGTGCGCCCTTCATTTTGACGCAGGAGCTGTTACCTCTGCTGCAAAAGTCAGACAATGCCTCGGTGGTTTTTGCCAGTTCTGGGGTTGGACGTCAGGTTCGGGAAAAATGGGGAGCTTATTCGGTTTCTAAAGTGGCGATTGAAGCGGTGAGTCAATTATTTGCCAAAGAAAATCAACATCCGAATGTCCGCTTTAATTGTATTAACCCTGGTGCAACACGTACCGCGATGCGTGCCAAAGCCTATCCAGATGAAGATCCAAAAACCTTAGCCACGCCAGAATCCATTATGCCTGCTTACTTATATTTGATGGGCGATGACAGTCTGCATCTTAGTGGGCAAAGTATTGATGCTCAAGATTAATTTATTTGCTGTTTAAACCCAAACTAAAAATCCTTTGTTAAAAACAAAGGATTTTTTTACAGCTCAACAATCGTTTTATTTTATTAATTCAATAAAAATATTCGGTTTTATAAATTAAAACATCTCTCCTAAACTCTATCGACCTGCTCAGCCACAGATTTAGGAGGCAATTTTCATGACTGATTTACAGCACAAAGGTGAATTGATTCGTTCAATCCAATCCCTGCAACTGCCTGAAACACTGGTACACGCCTTGGATGATGCACAACAAGCGCCGAGCGTGATCGAAGCAATAGACTATTTACAACACTGGGTCGAACAGTGGAATTAGAGAGTGAACAATCTGGCAGAAAGATACGCCTACTGAAAATTGGCTGAGACATTTACCCTGTAAATCGACTGCACGGATAAAATTGCCCACGCAGAAAGATTTCCAAAATAGATGATTTCATGGATAATATTCTTAATTTATCTATTTTTTTAAAGAATTAATCCAATTCCTTCACAGTTTCTCTGCATTTTTTTCGTACATTAAGAACTGTGAAATGAATATATCTATAACGAGGGGTCAACATGAAAAAGACGATGGCGATATTGACCATTTCTTTTAGTGCATTGCTGGCAAGCAGCCTGAGTTCTGCTGCCCCCCACTTTGATAATCGTGGGGATGACCATCCACGCGGCAATCAAGGTAAAGGGCGCGACTTTCGTGATTCTGATCAAGATGATGAACGCATGCAAGACAAACGTCGCATGCGTGAAGAGCGTGGGGTAAAACGTCTACAGCAGCATCAATGGCAAACCGGTTATGTCATGCCACAACATTATCGTGGTAACGGCTATAAAGTCGAATATAAAGAACATAACTTACCGAAACCCGCTCGTAATCAGCAATGGTACAAAATCAACAATGACTACATTTTAATCGATTCAGGCAGTAATGGTATTTTACGTATTGTGAATGATTAAGTCTTGCACTTTAACCGTTCTGTTTTCGCCAGTCTTACATCAGGTGAGACTGGCTTTTTTATGGCTGTATTTTCCTGAAGCGCTATGCTTCACTGCCTCATAAGCCTTAGACCTAAACGCTTAGATGCTGTTTACAATCTTCGTTTTTTCTTCATCAAATTCACATTTGCATAATACTGCTCTCATTGTTTCTCTGCTGTTGTTGGTTACCTTAAACCTATCGAAAGACATAAAGATAGATTGAGGTTCAACATGAAAAAGATCGTTTCTGCTCTCGTTTTTACTTTAGGCAGTGCAATTGCGGCGTCAGCCATTGCAGCACCCGCTTATGAACATCGTTACGATGAGCGCAACTATGCAGAACAACATGATCATGATTGGAAAAAACAAGATGGCCGTTGGAACGATCAGCGCTATCAACGTATTAACCCAAGCCGTGATTGGCGTGTAGGTCAAACGCTCCCTCGTGGTTATGATTCTTCACGTTATGCCATCGATTACCGTGATGCAAAACGTTTACACAAACCTGCCCGTTATCAACAATGGTACAAAATTAATGGCGATTACGTCTTGGTGAACGAACGCAACAACCGCATTATTCGTATTTTGAACTAATGCTTACAGCCTATATAAATTCCTTCCCCCTCGGCACCTTAACGAAAGTTAAGGTGTTTTTTTATCTAAGATTGTTCGCCTGTCAGTTTTTTGATTAGAATCTACTATTGATCAGTTTTTTTGAGATAGGCATGCAAGCGAATTCGAACGATGTTTCACAAAGCACAACCTTACAATATGTGCACTGGTTTCGACATTCTGCACCCTACATCAACGCACACCGTAACAAAACCTTTGTCATCATGTTTGATGGTGAAGCCGTTCTGCACGAAAACTTCCAACATATTATTCATGATATTGCTTTGCTCAATTCATTGGGCATTCGGCTGATTCTGGTACACGGCGCTCGCCAACAAATTAATCAGAATCTAAAAAGCACTGGACTCAGTACGCCATTTCATCAACATCGTCGCATTACCACCCGAGAATCTTTGGGCTGTGTGATGAATGCCGTGGGTTCAGTCCGCCTACAAATTGAAGCCTTGTTGTCTATGGGCTTGGCCAATTCACCCATGTATGGCGCGCGCATTGATGTCGTTTCAGGTAATTTTATTACTGCTAAACCGTATGGCATCCGCGATGGCATTGATTTTCAGCTGACAGGAGAAGTCCGCAGTGTCGATACCGATGCCATTCAAAAACATCTGCAACAACACAATATTGTGATGCTGGGTCCAGTAGGGTATTCCACAACGGGTGAGGTTTTTAACTTACCCGCCGAAGAAGTGGCGACCAAAACTGCGATTAGCTTAAAAGCAGATAAATTGATTTTTCTAGGCAAACAGCATGGTCTACTCAATGCCCAAGGTCAGTTGCAACGTGAAATTACCCCGCAACGCCTAGATCAGTATATTTTGCAATCTCAAGAGCATAATCCTGAACTGGCACAGCAACTCCGCAGTGCACAAAATGCCTCACTCAAAGGGGTGCATCGCGTGCATCTGATTTCCTATACCTATGATGGCGCTTTGCTCGAAGAACTGTTTACCCGTGATGGTTCAGGCACGATGGTCACGGATGCGCATTATGAAGATGTGCGCATGGCCAATATTCAAGATGTCGGTGGACTGATCAATTTACTACGCCCACTCGAGGAAGATGGCATCTTGGTCTACCGTTCACGTGAACGGCTGGAAACCGAAATCGAACAATTTGCGGTGATTGAACGAGACGGCATGATTCTGGCCTGTGCAGCCCTGTATCCAATCCCTGCGCAAGAACATGAATTACGTAGTGCTGAAATTGCCTGTGTGGCCGTGCATCCGAGTTACCGAAAATCCAATCGTGGCAGTCAAATCCTGCACTATTTGGAAGACAAAGCCCGCAGCATGGGCATACAACAGTTATTTGTTCTGACCACGCGTACTGCGCACTGGTTTTTAGAACATGGCTTTGAAACCGCCAATGTTGATGATTTACCCAATGCCCGTCAGGCACTGTATAACTATCAACGCAATTCATTGGTGTTTAAAAAGCGGATTTAAGTCGCTTATCCCCTTGCAAGGAATTTCTCATCGCCACCTCCGCGACTTTACCCAGATCACACTATACTGGGTAAAGTTCATCTGAGATTAACCTTTCGGCCTGAGCATTCATCCATTCATGTCACATCGGCTTAGCAGGATTTATGCAATGTTTATCGTACAACTTGCTAATTCAGGCTGAACGCTATATTCCACTAAGGCATAAGCTTATATCAATACGGCAATTACAAAATAAAGCTAATATTTTCAATAAATTAAATAAATACAAATTGATATTCTATTTTTCTTATAAATCAACTTTAACGCTAAGTTTTGCATTTTTTTATTTATCTTTTTTTTTCATGACCAATCCCTATTTTTTTATTTTTTTCGCAAAAGAAAGCGCTATAGCGTATCTGCTCAAGCTTATAGCCACTTAAATTACAACGGAGTACGTCGAACATGAGCAAGCCATCTTTTACTTCAACACGTCCATGGATTCTTTTGACTGTTGTGGCTGGCAGCATGCTCATGGCCGGCTGTACACCCAAAAAAATTGAGACTACCACTTTAAATATTGGTTTCCAAAAATACGGCATCTTACCAATTGTGAAAGCCCGCGGCACTTTAGAGCAAGCTTTGGCAGCACAAGGTGTCTTGGTGAAATGGGTCGAGTTTCCAGCAGGTCCACAATTACTGGAAGGACTGAATGTGGGTAGTGTAGCGTTGGGTGAGGCAGGTGAAGCACCACCCATTTTTGCCCAAGCGGCCAACTCGAATTTAGTTTACCTCGCCAATCAGCCACCCGCTCCACAAGCTGAAGCCCTGATTGTGCCGAAAACCTCGAAGCTTAAAACCATTCAAGATTTGAAAGGTAAGCGCGTGGTGCTGAACAAAGGCTCTAACGTACATTATTTATTGTTAAAAGTGCTTGAAGCCAATCAGCTCAAACTCTCTGATATTAACGTGGTGTACCTGCCACCTGCGGATGCTCGTGCTGCCTTTGAGCGCGGTGCAGTCGATGCATGGGTCATTTGGGATCCGTTCTTTGCCGCAGCCGAGCAACAGCTTGGGGCACGTGTACTCGCTACGGGTAAAAATCTAGTCAACAATCATCAATTTTATTTGGCAGATCGCAAATTTGCACAACAACATCCTGACATTTTAAAAACGGTGGTGAATGAATTAAATCAGACCACCACGTGGGTCTCACAGCATCAACAACAAGCTGCTCAACTGCTACAACAACCGACAGGCTTACCCGTTGAAGTCTTAAACCGTTCAATTTCTCGCATGGGATTTGGAGTTCAACCCATTTCTGAACAAGTAGCAAAACAACAGCAATTTGTCGCAGATGCTTTTTATCAACAAAAGCTGATTCCAAACAAAATTGACATTCAAACTGCACTCTTAAAAACGACACCATAATAATGAGGAACAGCAAAGTGAACTCACTTAAAACAATAACTTTCGTTGGCATTACTGCACTGAGCCTTGCGCTGAGTGCTTGCCAAAAATCTGAATCGAGTCAGACCCAAGCTGCAACTAAAAATAAAGCTGAATCGGTAGATACGCTTTCTATTGGCTACCAAAAATCGTCCCTAAATTTGTTGGTAGCGCGTCAGCAAAAGTTGTTTGAACAGGAATTTCCTCACGCCAAAATTGAATGGAAAGAGTTCCCTGCGGGTCCACAAATGTTAGAAGCTCTAGCCGTAGGTGCTGTTGATTTTGGTGCCGTGGGCAATACTCCCCCCATTTTTGCTCAAGCAGCAGGTAAAGACCTAAGTTATGTCGGTTATGAGCTAGTACCTGCCAACGCTCAGGCATTATTGATTCCGAAAAGCAGCGGCATTCAGTCCATTCAGGAGCTAAAAGGCAAACGCATTGCGGTACAGAAAGGGTCAAGTGCGCATGAGTTACTCGCCAAAATTTTGCAAAAAGCTGGTTTAAGTTGGCAGGACATTCAACCGATTTGGTTACCACCTGCGGATGCGCGCGCTGCTTTTGACAAACAGTCGATTGATGCTTGGGCCATTTGGGAACCCTACCTCAGTGCGGCTGAGCAAGATGCACATGCCAAAGTGCTGGTTGATGGGACTGCCTTCCCCAAAACCTACTCCTTCTATATTGGGAACCCAAAATTCATCGCAGCACATCCTCAAGCGACTGCACAGTTTTTACATGGCTTGAATCAGGCGGATCAATGGGTATTAAAAAATCAGCCGCAAGCCTTAAGCGTTTATACCCAAAGTACAGGTTTACAGACTTCGATTGCGCAACGTGTGATTGATAAGCGCCTGAAACCATCGCCAATTCATACCTTAACCCCTGAAGTGGTGCAAGCGCAGCAACAAATCGCAGACCTGTTCCAACAGGTTCAATTGATTCCGAAAAACATTCAAGTTCAAACCACCGTTTGGGCAGCACCTAAAACTCACTAATTTGTAGAAATTGTAAGGATATTAATAATGAAAATTTTCTGGTTTATTCCCACACATGGTGATAGTCGTTATTTAGGAACCAGCAAAGGTGCACGCCAAGTCGATCATGCTTATATGAAGCAAATTGCAGTTGCAGTGGACAATTTAGGCTATGAAGGTGTGCTGATCCCAACAGGACGTTCATGTGAAGATCCATGGATTACTGCTGCCAGTTTAATTGATGCGACCAAGAACTTGAAATTTTTAGTGGCGCTGCGCCCAGGGGTAACCACACCTGCATTAGCGGCGCGTATGGCAGCCACATTTGACCGCCTGTCCAATGGTCGTGTCTTGTTAAATCTGGTGACGGGTGGTGACGAACAAGAGCTTAAAGGTGATGGCATTTATGAAGACCATGCTTCACGTTATGAAACTGCCAGCGAATACACTCAAATCTGGCGTGAGATTCTGACCCGCTCCCATACAGGCGAATCTTTCAGTTTTCATGGAGAACACTTAAAGGTTGATGATGCCAAGTTACTCTATCCGCCTGTGCAACAGCCCTACCCACCTTTATGGTTTGGTGGTTCTTCAGAGGCAGCCATTGAACTGGCAACCGAACAGGTCGATACCTATTTAACGTGGGGCGAACCACCCACAGCAGTCAAAGAAAAAATTGAAAATGTCCGTGCTAAAGCAGCCGCAAAAGGGCGTCAGCTTAACTACGGTATTCGTCTGCATGTGATTGTGCGTGAGACCAACGCAGAGGCATGGAAAGCAGCCAATGAACTGATTCAGTATGTCGATGATGCGACCATTGCTGCGGCACAACAAAAGTTCAAACAAATGGACTCTGTGGGACAGCGTCGTATGGCTGAACTACATAATGGTGATCGTAGCAAGCTTGAAGTGTCACCAAACTTATGGGCAGGTGTTGGACTGGTACGTGGTGGAGCGGGTACAGCCTTGGTGGGTGATCCACAAACCGTGGCAGATCGAATTCAGGAATATGCCGATTTGGGTATCAGCACCTTTATTTTTTCTGGCTATCCGCACTTGGAAGAATCGATTCGCTTTGCCGAACTGGTGTTCCCTTTATTGCCTTTAGAAACACGAAAAAAATTGACGCAACCAAACTTGACTGGCCCCTTCGGAGAAATTGTGGCTAACAATTATGTGCCAAATCAGACCTCGGTTTCACGCCCAATTAAGGAGCCTGCCTAATGTCCAAAAGTACTGCGACTGAAACTTTCCCTAAACGGAAAGTTTCACGTGGAACAAAACTTGGGCAGCGTTTGCTGCCTTGGTTGTTCCCTTTTTTACTGATTCTGATCTGGCAAATTGCATCTAGTACAGGTTTGCTACAGAGTCGAATTTTACCTGCACCTACAGCAGTGGTCAGTGCATTCTGGCATTTACTGATCAGTGGTGAACTTTGGCATCATGTCAAAGTCAGCGCAGGACGTGCCTTATTAGGACTGGCTATCGGTGGTGGCTTAGGGTTGTTGTTGGGCTTACTCAACGGCTCTTCTAAAACAGCCTCAACCCTACTCGATACCACCTTGCAGATGATCCGCAATATCCCTGCCCTTGCGCTAATTCCATTGGTGATTCTCTGGTTTGGTATCGATGAAACCGCAAAACTGTTTTTGGTGGCGGTTGGGGTATTTTTCCCGATTTATATCAACACCTACCACGGTATTCGCTCGGTCGATCCTCAATTGATTGAAATGGGCAAAAGCTACGGACTCAGCCGCTGGGAATTATATAAGAATATTATTTTACCTGGGGCAATGCCCTCCATTTTAGTCGGTTTACGCTTTGCCCTTGGCTTGGTATGGGTCTTACTGATTGTCGCAGAAACCATTTCAGCACAAGCAGGTATTGGTTATATGACCATGAATGCACGTGAATTTTTACAAACCGATGTGGTACTGGTTGGCATATTACTCTATGCCCTATTAGGTAAACTGGCAGATGTGCTGGCTGTCAGCTTAGAAAAATACTTATTGCGCTGGCACCCGGGCTATCAAAAATAAGGAACCGAAGATGACAGATCTCAGTATAGGCCAGCATGTTGCTGAACAGATTCAACACCCGAAAACACTACACTCAGATATACAACCCAATGCCTTGCTTGGTGCGGAAATTCTAATTGAACAACTGCATAAATTTTACGGCGATGTTAAAGTCCTCGAAGATTTAGATCTCCATATTCAACCTGGAGAGTTTCTTGCGATTGTTGGACGTAGTGGTTGTGGCAAAAGTACCTTATTAAGACTGATTGCTGACTTAGAACAGCCCAGTTACGGCGAAATTAAATTTAAATCGGCACGCCATTTGCGTGAAGGCATTACCAGTGACGATATTCGGGTTATGTTTCAGGACCCACGTCTGCTGCCTTGGCGCAGTATTGAACAGAATGTACAGCTTGGTCTCCATAAAGACGCGCATGCACATGCCACTGCATTATTAGAAAAAGTCGGTTTAAAAGAAAAAGCGCCACTCTGGCCTGCGCAACTTTCAGGCGGACAGCGACAACGCACCGCACTCGCACGGGCACTGTCCCATCAACCCCGCGTGTTGTTATTAGATGAACCGCTTGGTGCACTCGATGCCTTAACTCGACTGGAAATGCAAAATCTGATTGAAAAGCTGTGGCGAGAACAAGGCTTTACTGCCGTTTTAGTTACCCATGATGTCAGTGAGGCAGTACAACTGGCCGACCGTATTATTCTACTCGACAAAGGCCATATTGCCCGTCAATTTCAGGTTGACTTACCCCGCCCGCGTGAAAAAAATCTGCATTTCACTGAACTTGAACAGCAAGTCTTGAATGCCGTTCTCGCCACTTAAATGATATTTTTACGCCAAGCTTAAACCCAAGCTTGGCGTAAAAACTCGAAGTTGATGCGATCAATGGCACTCGCCTAACTGTCATAAAACTGTCACATTTCAAATAAAAAACGACCCAAATTGATGCATTTTCCGGCTCCGCTATCCTTTTGATTTTTTTAATGGAATGAATGTGAAATCTCGCAGTGTTTTTTATCCGTAAAATACCCGATTTCATCGAATTACCTGATTTGTTGATGCACAAATCTGATGATTTGCCGTACAATTTGAGCTTCCCTGAATTTTTTAAAGCTACGAATGGAACAAAAAAAGAGTACTCAAAAGCGCCATCAATTGCTGAATGCCGCACTTGATGTTTTTTCCTTATATGGATTTAACGGGGCTAGTTTAGATGAAATTGCTCAACTGGCAGAAATGCATAAGTCGAACATTTTTTACTACTATGAAAATAAAGAAGCACTGTATGTTGAAGTGCTGACCACCGTTTTACAAAAATGGTTAGCGCCTCTGCAAATGCTCGAATCAGAGCTTGAACCGACAGAAGCCATTACCAATTACTTAATGCAAAAAATTGAGCTGTCGCGCACTCAGCCGAAAGCATCACGTTTGTTTGCCTTAGAAATTATCCAAGGTGCACCGCATATCTTAGAAATTCTCAAAGGACCGCTTAAAAAACTGGTCAAACGCAAAGCCAAAGTCATCAGCATGTGGCAAGAACAAGGCAAAATTTCAGCAGATATCGATCCTGAATTGCTCATTCTCAATATCTGGGCTGTGACGCAAAACTACGCCGACTTTGCGACTCAAATGGAAATGGTAACTGGTAAAACCTTGCGCAACCGCAGTATGCAACAACGCGTGATTCAACATACCGTCCATATGATGCTATACGGCATTCTACCGCGTGAGCAACACAACTAAGCTGTGTATTGATTTTGGCATACGACCATAGCCATCTATGGTCGCCGAGCCAATTAAGCCGAAATTGACTGATATAAGGACAATAACTTTTTCGCCCCAAGCATTAAATTGTCTTCCCAATCAAGATGCGCGCTATCATCTGCACCATCAGTAATATATTTGACTGAAATTAAACGCACACCCAGTTTTTTACAGACTTTGGCCATGGCATAGCCTTCCATATCAACCAAATTACATGGGACTTTTGGCTGACCCACTTCAAAACTATCCCCTGTACCACATACCCCCTTCGGTATATGGGAAAAATAAGGTTCTAAGTCAATTGCCGCAGGATGGTCATGATCCATCGGCGTTACTCCCACAGCAAAACCGAGCGGTGAAACATCCATATCTCGCTGTACAAAGCTGGTCACTTCAACCAAGGCATGACGGTCAAAGTGCGAACTGCCTGCACTACCAAGGTTTAATAAAGTTTTACAGCCTGTCGCCTGAATCACTTCAAAGGCTTTAAATGCTGCATTGACCTTGCCAATGCCACTGTAATGCACATCAATCTGTGCTTGTTCAAATAAACCTTTCGACTCATTCGGTAGAGCCATAATCAGCGCCAAAGAAGATTTCATTGCATCTACTCAAAATCAGAATTGTGCTATTAAAAATCAAAACCACCCTGTGTGCAAATTCTGTCATCCTCTATCTCTCAATTTTTTGTCCCCAGCTAGATGCGGTTATTTTTGTTGCAGATACAGATTTAAACAGGGTGAGAAGAAAAGCCGTCCTGCATAAAACCCAGCCATGGTTTTGCTCATGACCACTGCCCATAACAGCATCAACAACATTGCCAAGCCATAGCCTATATTCAGCAACCAGTGAAGCTGCAATTGTTGGGCAAGTTGTAACGTTGCCAAACTGAATACGCCTAAGGGAAAAGTCATGCCCCACCAGCCTAAATTAAAAACCAAATGTGAACCTGCATGTTTCAGGGTAATCATGATCGCGATTCCTAACCACCACACCCCAAAACCAAGCAGCAACAAACTGCTCAAAAACCCTGCCTGATGGAGAAACTCACCCAGTCCTGTGAAATGTGTTGCGTGTAGTAAACGTGTAGCCTGCTCACCCAAAAGTAACAACGCCAATGCCCCTGTGCCAATCGGCCCGACCGCCAACCAGCCTGTCATGGCCAATTCCTGACTGGGCAATTGATGCAAGGCCAATCTTAAAAATAAAATGCCCAAAATCAGCATGGCAGGAAAAACTGAAATACCCCACAAAATATAGCTGCCAAATAAAATACCCACGGCATGAGGACTGACTGGCAAATGCTGTAACAACACGGCACCCGAAGCTGCTGCCACTTCACAGGCAACTATCGGAAGTAACCAGACTGCGGTCATCTGTTGTAATTGATGGCGCTGACAACTGAACATACAAAATGGCACCACAAACGCCACCATCACGGCCATCAATACGTCGAGATACCACAACCATTCAACAACACCCATTACGGCGGCACCATACAGCACTACCCCATATTTCAAGGCACCATTAATCAGTGTCGCCAATGCCATTGGAATGGTGCCTAAAAATAAACTCATACTGGGATGGCTAAAAATCTGTTTGGCTTCCTGCGGGTACAGCAGCCAACGCAAAGCATATAAACTGCTAAATAAGATAAAAAGCAGCCCATTGAACACCCACAACCCCGCACCCAATTGCCCAAATATAGGATGAACGGCACTAAATTCCGCCAATACAATGGACAGAATGCCTGTCCCCATACAGACGGTAAACCAGTTCGGCGTAAACTGACGGATCACATCATGCCATTGTGGCAACTGATGAAAGGGTTTGTTCATGTGGCTTCAACCCAAATTAAGAAGTTAGGTTGATATTACAACCTATCATAAATAAGAAAAATTGATTATTATTTATTTTTAAAATCAATTTTTATGATATAAGGATAATAGATCAATAAATTTTTCTGGGTAAAAACACAACAACAAGACGAATGCGCAAGAATATGGCAATATATAAGCCTGATTATTTTTCATTTATTGATTAGCCCATGAAGCTGCTCCGCCTGAATGCTTTAGCGCCAGACTTTCAATTACCTCTAACCGCTGTGACCATTGGTAATTTTGACGGCGTCCATTTGGGACATCAAGCGATGATTCAGCAACTGAAACAGGTTGCTGCACAACAACAACTCAAATCTTTAGTCATGATTTTTGAGCCACAGCCTTTAGAATTTTTTCAAGGTTATGAGGCTCCGCCGCGCATCAGTTCACTTCGCGAAAAAGTCGAATATTTAACGGAATTGGGCGTGGACTATATTGCCGTGGCCAAGTTCGACAATACGTTCCGTAGCTTAAGCGCAGAAGCATTTGCCAGTATTTTAAAAGACCAACTGAATGCGCAAAGCCTGATCTTGGGCGATGACTTTCACTTTGGTAAAAACCGCCAAGGCAATAGTGAATTCCTGAAAAATTATGGTTTTGATGTTCATAATTTACAAACCATTGCACTTGAAGGTGAACGTGTCAGTTCAACCCGTATTCGTCAAACCCTCGCAGAAGGTAATTTAGCACTCGCGGCACAATTATTAGGACGACCTTATAGCATCACAGGTCGGGTGCAATATGGCGACCAAATTGGACGAACCCTCGATTTTCCAACGATTAATGTACGCCTTAACCGTCATAAACCCTGTTTAAACGGCATATACGGCGTCGATGTAATTTGTGAAACTACATCTTTACAAGACAAAGTTGTGCACGAGAATCCCGAACAAAAAGGAGTTCTGGGTTATCAGGCAACGGCTTTGTTTGGTGCGGGGCATGTCGGCACCCGACCTGCCATCAAACAAGCGCATCCAGAATGGCGATTAGAAGTACATTTCCCCAATGTTTCTGCTAATCTGTATGGCTTGTTAATGCGGGTCACTTTCTTGAACTACTTACATGGTGAAAAGAACTACCCTTCGCTGGAAGCACTGAAAGCGGGAATTGATGATGATGTGGAGAAACTACTTGAGTTTCGCCATAACAACCCAACTTTTCCCTTTTAAACACCGAAAAATTTTATGTAAAACGCGTCAGTCTAAACCCTGATAAAATTGGAAGATATCTTGCATGAGCGATAAGCAAACTCCTGAAAATGCAGTGGATTATAAAGCCACACTCAACCTCCCAGGTACTGAATTTGCAATGAAAGCAAATCTTGCAGTACGTGAAGCAAAATGGTTAGAAGAGTGGTATGCCGACAACATTTATCAGCAGATTCGTGCGTCGCGTATTGGCAAGAAAAAGTATGTCCTGCATGACGGCCCTCCATATGCCAATGGTCAAATCCATTTAGGTCACGCGGTGAATAAAGTCCTAAAAGACATCATTATCAAAAGCCGCATCATGGATGGTTTTGATGCGCCTTACGTACCAGGTTGGGACTGTCATGGTCTACCGATTGAACTAAAAGTGGAAGAAAAAGTCGGTAAAGTGGGCGTAAAAGTCGATGCTTCAACTTTCCGTAAAGCCTGCCGTGAATATGCCTACACCCAAGTTGAACTGCAAAAGAAAGACTTTGTGCGTATGGGTGTATTTGGGGATTGGGACAATCCTTACTTGACCATGAACTTCAAGCAGGAAGCGGACATCGTTCGTTCGCTTGGCGCAATTGCAAAAGCAGGTCATATTGAACCGGGCTTAAAACCTGTCAACTGGTGTTTGGACTGTGGTTCAGCTTTGGCTGAAGCCGAAGTGGAATACGAAGACAAAAAATCAGATGCGATTGATGTGGGTTTTACTGTCGTTGATTTGGCGGATCTTTCTGCCCGTTTAGGTGTAGACGTTGCTGATCGTACAGACATTGTGATCTGGACCACCACACCTTGGACTTTACCTGCCAACCAAGCCGTTGCTTTACATGCTGAACTTGAGTACCAATTGGTCAAAGCCCGCGGTGAAGAAAAAGCAGAGCAAAACTTTATCTTGGCGAAAAACTTAGTTGAATCTGCCACTGAACGTTATGGCTTTAACAGTGTTGAAGTGTTGGCTGAATTCACAGGCAACAAACTTGAGCATGTCCGCTTGCAACACCCACTCATCGCAGAGCGCCAAGTGCCTGTGATTTTGGGTGAACACGTGACTGCCGATAGCGGTACAGGCGCAGTCCACACTGCCCCAGGTCATGGTGTGGACGACTATAAAGTTGGCTTACAGTACAACTTAAAAGTTGACAATCCAGTTGGCGGCAACGGTGTCTACCTACCAACTTCTCCAATTTTTGCGGGCGAACATATTTATAAAGCCAACCCACAAATCATTGCCGCTTTAAGCGAAGCTGGCAAATTGTGGGCGCATAAACCAATCAAGCACAGCTACCCACACTGCTGGCGCCACAAAACGCCGATTATCTTCCGTGCCACGCCACAGTGGTTTATCAGCATGGATGCACAAGGTCTACGTCAAAATGCTTTAAATGCTATTGAAAACGAGATCAGCTTTGTGCCGGATTGGGGTAAAAACCGTATTCAAGCCATGATCGAAGGTCGTCCTGACTGGTGTATCTCACGTCAACGTACTTGGGGTGTGCCAATCCCATTCTTCGTGCATAAAGACACCAACGCGCTCCATCCGCGTACAACAGAGTTGATCGAAGAAGTTGCAAAACTGATCGAGCAAGAAGGGATTGATGCTTGGTATAACCGTGAAGCGAAAGACTTTATCGGGGATGAAGCGGAACAATACAATTGTGTGCGTGACACTTTAGACGTGTGGTTCGACTCAGGCACAACGCACTATGCCGTGCTGCGTGAACGCGAAGAACTCACCGATCCTGCCGATTTATACCTTGAAGGTTCAGACCAACACCGTGGTTGGTTCCAGTCTTCATTGCTCACCTCGATTGCCATTAATGAACGTGCACCGTACAAAGGCTTACTGACCCATGGCTTCGTGGTGGATGAAAAAGGCCGTAAGATGTCAAAATCTTTGGGCAACATCATCACCCCACAAGACATCATTAAAGACATGGGTGCAGACGGCTTACGTTTCTGGATTGCATCAGCCGATTACCGTTATGAAATGACCGCAGGTAAAGAAATCTTTAACCGTGCATCAGATGGCTATCGTCGCATCCGTAATACCTTACGTTTCTTGTTGGCAAACTTAAATGGTTTCACACCATCGACGGATGCCCTGCCTGTAGATCAATTGATCGCACTGGATCAGTACATTTTACAACGTGCAGCAGACGTACAGAAAACCATTCAACAAGCCTATGAAGATATGAACTTCCATATCGTGGCGAATGCTTTGACCAACTTCTGTATCAACGACTTGGGTGGTTTCTACCTCGACATCATCAAAGACCGTCAGTACACCACCAAAGCAGATTCGCAAGCGCGCCATTCGGCTCAAACTGCGCTGTATCATTTGGTGCAAGCCTTTGTACGTTGGATGTCACCAATCTTAAGCTTTACTGCGCAAGAAGCATGGCCACTGATTCCAGAACAAACTGAGAAATATGTGTTCACTGCGGAATGGTATGACATTCCTATGTCATCGACTGCAAACTTGTTGTCAGAAGCGGACTGGCAAACCTTGATCACGATTAAATCTGCCGTGAACAAGCATATTGAAGTTGCACGTAACGAAAAACTGGTGGGTTCGAATCTTTCTGCCAAAGTCGAACTTTGGGCAAATGAAGAGTTGAAAGCAGTACTAGATCGCCTAGGTGATGAACTTCGCTTTGTCCTGATTACTTCGCAAGTACAGGTCTATGCCTTTGATGCGACTCAGGGTCAGGAAGCCGATCTAGCGGGTTTACGCGTGAAAGTCTCTGCTGCGGAAGGTGAAAAATGTGCGCGTTGCTGGCATGTCCTACCAGATGTGAATACACATCACGAACATCCAGGGCTATGCGCACGTTGTATTATTAACCTTCCTACTGGTCAAGGCGAAGAGAGAAAATATGCCTAATCCACAACAGAAAACGGGCCTGTTTCAATTTTACCCACACAATTTGCTGTGGGTAGGATTATCTATTTTGGCGATTGTATTAGATCAATGGACCAAATGGATTGCGTCTACGCACCTGAATTATGCAGATCCGGTACCTGTACTGCCTTCTTTAAATTGGACCTTGTTACATAACTATGGCGCAGCCTTTAGTTTCTTGTCCGATGCAGGCGGTTGGCAACGTTATTTCTTTACCTCACTTGCAGCCTTGGTTTCAGTGATTTTCGTGTTTTGGCTGATGCGCATGCCAAAACACATCACGATTTTACCCATGGCAATTGCCCTGATTTTAGGCGGTGCTGTAGGCAATTTAATTGATCGCGTGACCTTGGGTTATGTGGTCGATTTTATTCATGTCTATTACAACAATAGTCATTTCCCTGCATTTAACCTTGCCGACAGTGCCATTACCTTGGGCACCATTCTGCTGCTTATAGATACATTTTTCTTAGAAAAACATCGAATTCAACGTGCGGATACGCAACACCATGAATGAAATTATTAATCCAAATGAAGAAACCCGTATTGAACACGGTTCAAAAGTCGATCTTCATTTTTCCGTTGCCATTGAAAATGGTGTAGAAATTGACAACACTCGTAGCCGCGCTGAACCGGTCAGCTTGGTGATGGGCGATGGCAGTTTACTCCCAGGTTTTGAAAAAGCCCTGTTTGGTTTACGTGCGGGTGACCGTCGTACCGTCAGTCTTCCGCCTGAAGATGCTTTTGGTCCTTGGAACCCTGAAAACGTACAAAAATTTGATACCGTCAAATTTGAACAGCGTCCTATTGAAGGACACATGATCGAGTTTGAAGATAAAGCCAAACAAAGCCTTTACGGCGTGGTCAAGACCGTCGGTGATGATATTACTGAAGTGGATTTTAACCATCCATTGGCGGGTAAAGATATTACCTTTGAAGTGGAAATCTTCAAAGTGACTCCTGCGGGTCAGCAAGGCGTGAAATTCATGTAAAGCCTCGCTTTTATAACCATAAAAAAACCCTTCAACTGTGAAGGGTTTTTTATGCTGTACAGAAAACTAAAGATATTTTAACAGCGCAATCTGCTTGTTTTGATGCTTAAACTTAGAAAACCACCGCATCAATGGATAAAGTACGATGCACAGGATAATCGTAATCCACCAAAGCGTGGATACCTGAGCCACACCAAAGTAGTTACCATGGTTATGCCCCCAAACGGCCTCAGCAAACAGATACAGCAGCTTTAAAACATATAAATGCACAATATAAAAGAACATCGGCACTGACCCAAAAGTGATTAGAGGGCGTACCCATGCCCGCTGTTGCACTCTTTCCAACGCCACAAGTAGCAACATGCCACACCCAACATTCCATAAAATAAACAATAAGGAAGGCGGATATTTGGTCAGATTAAAAAAACTCATCAAGGTTTGCAGTGGCGTCGACATCTGTAACCATGCGCTATCGCCATAAAAATTTAACATACGGAGTATCAGAAACACGGTGATACTGCCACAACCAAATACCAGTAAATCCCGACGTCTTCGCTCTGGCGTCATCTGCGCTTGAAATACATGCGCACCGATACTATACCCCAGCAAAATCACCCCAATCCAAGGCAGTACAGGATAAGACGTTCGCAGTTTGAGAAAATCACCCCATTCAATCCAACCACGCTCATGTAAAATCAGCCAGATCGGCTGTAAAACAGGCATCTGTTGCAATGAAATTTGATCCAACAGGTTATGCCCGAAAATAATGACAATAGCAGTCAGCCATAAGATTTTCTGGGGAAGCCCTATCAGCAGCGCCAAAGCAATCATGCTGATGCCAATTGCCCAAATCACTTGCAGATAAATCACCTGCGGTGGGAATTGCCCTGTCCAAGCAAAATTGATCACCAACAATTCTAATGCGACTAAAAATAAGCCGCGTTTGAGCAGAAATTCTCGCGTCATACTCAAGCTGTTGTATTTGGCTTGATATAAATATGCCGATAATCCCGTCAAAACCACAAAAACAGGAGCACACAAATGCGCCAAAATTCGGCTGAAGAACAAACTGGCTTCCGTTTCCTCAATACGCATGGGGTCGGGAACTTGATGATGTAAATAAAAGGTTTCACGTACATGATCGACCATCATAATTAAAATGACCAGACCACGAAGTGCATCAATCGCTTGAAGGCGCTGGGAAAGTGCAGACATGATGAAATAAATAGGTATGTTATAATATTACATATACTATGCGTTTTTGAACCGAAAAGAAACCTCCAAAACCCAACTCAGTGGGTCAAAGGTTTTAAGATAGACTAAATAAGAATACGGTTTATGGACGAATTTCTTTGAGTTCGCGACGAATGAAGTGTTGAATCATTTCCCGATAAATCTGCTCAATCAAATCAGGATCGGTACCTTGTTCTGTCGCCTGTTTTCGAACTTTGGCAATCACCTGTTCTACCCGTTCTGGCGATTGCACTTCATGTTCAGTCCGTTTAAAACGTACCGCTTGATCGACATAAAACTGTCGGGTGGTAATTAGCTCAATCAACTGCTGATCAATCACATCAATTTTATCTCGAACTTGCTCGAGCGACTCACATTTCTCTTTCTGCATTGGTTCTATCTTCTGGTGTTAAGCTGGAGGAATCCGCTTCGTTCTCAATTTTATATTTTTCTTCTAACACATTACTGAAAATACTTTCAATCATCCAGACTCGATATAAGCTATTAAAAGTATAACTTTGTCCATCAAGACGTAATTCAAGCACTGGAAAATCAGGTTGTGACTTCATTTCACACAATACATCATTTTCTTTCAGTTTGGCTTGAATATCCTCTTGTTTCACATCCTGCAACTCTAGCTCTAACTCACGTTGCAATTCTTGATAATGTGCCTTAAACGATAAATCTTTGCCTTGGGTCCATACCGCTTGCAAAATACGGTGCATAGTCGCAATCCGCTGCGCTTCAGGCACACTATAATACAATTGTGCCATCGCATAAGTGGCTTCTTTGGTGGGACGACAAAATGGGGTAAATGCCACTTCAGTTCGTTTAGATAAACGGGTTGCCAAACTCCAGTCAAACCAATCACGCCCATGATAACTAAGCGGGTATACGGTTAACTGAATATTATAATAATCTGCCAATTCCTCTTTAATATAGGCCAATAACAGCCATGAAATTGGGTCTTCTAGCGCAATATATAAATCTAATTCTGGATCAAGTGCTTGAATCTCATTCAGTTCTTCTGCATCACTAATTAAATGCTCTCGCCATTCAATATGATTGATGAGGAAGATCGGATTACCTGTCAGTAATTTTTGTTGTTTTAAACGGCGGGTTAAACGCAGCAAATCATCGACAGCATGATACTTACGGTCAGAAAATTCAAAATAACTGGCAAGAATAGCATCATCATTAAATATCCGTTCAGGAAAGTGCTGTTCCTGATGATGCTTGCTCGCCATGGCATATAAAGTTCGCAATTTGCCATACTGCTTCTGCCACAGCATGTGAAACACATCTTCCAGTAAATACAGAAAGTCCTGACCTTGCAACGGGGTATTTCTAAGAATCTTTTCGGCCTGTGCTAAGGCTTCTTGTGGTGGCTGTTCAGGAGTTTCGTGGAAACTGAATCGGTGTTGTTTAGAGAGAATCTGCGCATCATTCAGACAATAGTGTTGCCATTCTTGCGCCGACATATGATTCGGTGGCTCAGGTATTCGACTGGAAATAATCACTTTGAGTGGTTTGAGTTCGTCACTCAAAATTTCTTCTAATTGTGGCAACTGCTGCACAGCTAAATAACTATATACATCGTCTAAACGTAAATGAATATTGAGCCCATGCTCCGTAGGTAATACCTCTTGACGAGTTGGCTTTTGATAAAACCATCTCGATCGGATCGGATCGAACCAACGGCGTAACAGTGACATGAATTGCCTCTAATGTAGAAAGAGCGGGTAATGTTGTTTTGAACCCGCAGAAAATGACCAATACGGTGAACAGAATGTCTTAAAATACAATAAGTCTTGAGCAAAACGTAACATAATTCAAGACAAAATGTTCAATCCTTCCCGATAGCTTACAGTTCTAAATTTAAATCAGTCACTGCGCCCTTTTCGGCTCCGGTGGTCAGTTTAGCAAACTTCGCCAGTGCACCGTGGGTATAATTTGGTTTTGGCTTGACCCAACGGTTGTGCCGTGCAGCGATTTCTTGTTCAGAAACATGCCACGTCATTTCCCGCGTTTCGGCATTAATCGAGATACGATCTCCGTTTTGAACCAAACCAATTGGCCCCCCTTCATAAGCTTCTGGGGTCACATGTCCAATCACAAAGCCATGACTGCCGCCAGAGAAACGACCATCGGTGATGAGTGCCACAGATTTACCTAGTCCTTTACCAATAATCGCTGAGGTCGGTTTCAGCATTTCTGGCATACCCGGCCCACCTTTAGGTCCTTCGCCACGAATCACCACCACCTCGCCCGCTTGAACTTCGCCATCTAAAATGCCACGCATCGCGCCAATTTCACCTTCAAAAACACGCGCAGGCCCTTCAAAGTACAGGCCTTCTTTACCCGTGATTTTAGCCACAGCACCTGTTGGAGACAGATTCCCTTTAAGCACTACCAAGTGAGAGTCTTTTTTAATCGGAGCATCAAACGGTAAGATAATCTGTTGACCTTCGGGGTAGTCTTCAACCTCGGCTAAATTCTCCGCCAAAGTTTTTCCTGTCACGGTTAAGCATGAACCATCCAGCATGCCAGCATCTAACATCCGCTTCATCAGCGGTTGAATGCCCCCAATCGCAATCAGCTCTGACATCAGATATTGACCTGAAGGACGTACATCGGCCACTACGGGAATATCTTGCCCGATACGGACAAAATCATCCAAACTCAGTTCAACCCCAGCGGTATGTGCCATCGCCAGTAAGTGCAGCACCCCATTGGTTGAACCACCCAAAGCAATCAGCACTTTAATCGAGTTTTCAAATGCGGCTTTGATCATAATATCGCGCGGCTTCAGGTCTAAGCGCAGCAAATTCATCACCGCTTCACCGGCTTTTTGACAGTCGATCCGCTTCTCATCCGAAACCGCTTCTTGCGCAGAGGAGCCCGGCAAACTCATGCCCAAGGCTTCAATCGCAGAGGCCATCGAGTTTGCAGTATACATACCGCCACAAGAACCCGGCCCCGGCAGCGCCACTTCTTCAATCTGTTTAACTTGAATGGCACTGATTTCACCTTTGGCATGCTGACCCACAGCTTCAAAGACGGAAATCATATCGGTATGCCCTGCGCCCGGCTTAATGGTTCCGCCATAAACAAACAAACCCGGACGGTTTAAACGGGCTAAGCCCATAATGCAACCCGGCATATTTTTGTCACAGCCACCGATCGCAATCACCCCATCATAGGCTTGACACCCCACCACGGCTTCTATCGAATCAGCAATAATTTCACGGCTCAGCAATGAATACTTCATGCCTTCGGTGCCATTAGAAATGCCATCTGAAATGGTGATGGTATTAAAAATAATGCCTTTACCACCTGCTTGATTGACCCCTTTTTCGGCCTCACGTGCCAAACCATCGATGTGCATATTACACGGCGTGACATTGGCCCACGTAGACGCAATACCGACAAAGGGACGGGTAAAGTCGGAATCTTTAAAGCCTGTGGCACGCATCATGGAACGTGCAGGCGCATTTTCAATGCCCTCATAAACAGGGGCTGAATGTTCGCGGATATTGTCTTTACTCATTGTATTTGTCCTTGGCGGTGGCGGCGTATTGCTCTACGGTCTTGGCAATTTTTTCTGTTTTTATTGTATAGAAAGCAGGCTACACATGAAAGCGACTCGCTGGGTATTACATGAACCCATTTATTTGTTGTTCTACCCAAATCAGGTTACATGATGAAGCGACATGGATGTCGCTGTTTCACTGTATGGCAGGGACGCCATATCAGGGGAACAAAGGTATTTTGTTACTTTTGTGTCGTCAAAAGTAAAACCTCGTCGACCTAATAACAGTACAAACCATACTGTAAAATGCGACTGTGCTATTTTCATTAATCAATAAAAAAGCACCCCGAATGGAGTGCTCTTTTTAATCATTCAAAGACTAGCGATTAAATTTCACGTACCGCACCTTTAGACGCACTGGTGGTATGCATCGCATAGGCTTTTAAAGCTTTAGAGACTTTACGTGGACGCTGTTCAGCAGGTTGCCAGCCTTTAGCTTCTTGCACTTCACGGCGCGCAGCCATGGTTGCTTCATCCACGGCTAAGTGAATGCTACGGTTTGGAATATCAATTTCGATACGGTCGCCATCTTCCACCAAACCAATCGCACCACCTTCAGCTGCTTCAGGCGACACGTGACCAATAGACAGGCCTGATGAACCGCCCGAGAAACGCCCATCGGTGAGTAAAGCACAGTCTTTACCAAGGCCTTTCGATTTTAAGTAACTGGTTGGATACAACATTTCTTGCATCCCCGGACCACCACGCGGACCTTCGTAACGAATCACCACCACATCGCCAGCCGTGATTTTGCCACCTAGAATCGCTTCTACCGCCGCATCTTGGCTTTCAAAAACACGTGCGGTACCATTGAATTTCAAGATGGAATCATCTACACCTGCGGTTTTCACAATACAGCCTTCTAATGCGATGTTGCCGTACAGGACAGCCAAACCACCATCTTGAGAGAAAGCATGTGCAGCATTACGAATGACGCCATTGTCACGGTCACCATCTAAACGAGAGTAGTAACGGTCTTGTGAAAATGCCGTTTGCGTCGGTACACCACCTGGTGCTGAACGGAAGAATTGATAAACATCTTCATCTTCAGTACGGATAATGTCCCATTTGTCCAAAGCATCTTTTAAGGTTTTTTCATGCACAGTCGGTACAGACGTGTCCAATAAACCTGCACGGTCTAATTCACCCAAGATCGACATGATGCCACCTGCACGGTGTACATCTTCCATGTGCACGTCTTGTTTTGCAGGAGCAACTTTACACAAAACAGGCACTTTACGTGACAAACGGTCAATATCCGTCATGGTAAAGTCAACTTCAGCTTCATGCGCCGCTGCCAACAAGTGAAGAACGGTATTGGTTGAACCACCCATTGAAATATCCAGCGTCATGGCATTTTCAAAGGCTGCTTTGGTAGCAATTGAACGTGGCAACAAGCTGTAATCGTTTTGTTCGTAATGGCGTTTGGTAATTTCAACGATCAATTGACCTGCGCGCTCGAATAGTTTTTTACGATTCGCATGTGTCGCTAAGGTTGAACCATTGCCCGGAAGCGATAGACCCAAAGCTTCGGTTAAACAGTTCATTGAATTCGCAGTAAACATGCCTGAACATGAACCACACGTTGGACAAGCTGAACGTTCATATTCAGCCACTTCTTCATCGGTAAAGCTGTCATCTGCTGCCACAATCATGGCATCAACAAGGTCAATCGCGTGTTCATTGCCACGGATTTTGACTTTACCCGCTTCCATTGGCCCACCAGAAACGAAAACTACAGGAATATTCAGGCGCATAGACGCCATCAACATACCTGGGGTAATTTTGTCACAGTTCGAAATACACACCATGGCATCAGCACAATGCGCATTGACCATGTATTCCACTGAGTCTGCAATGAGGTCACGTGAAGGCAATGAGTACAGCATGCCATCATGCCCCATCGCAATTCCATCATCGACTGCAATGGTATTAAATTCTTTTGCTACACCGCCTGACGCTTCAATTTGACGTGCCACAAGTTGACCTAAGTCTTTAAGATGCACATGACCAGGAACAAATTGAGTAAAAGAGTTGACCACCGCAATAATCGGCTTGCCAAAATCTTCATCTTTCATACCTGTTGCACGCCATAAACCACGTGCGCCAGCCATATTTCTTCCATGTGTTGATGTTTTTGAACGATAGTCAGGCATTGTGTATTTCCAACAAAGTTTGTGCTTGATATGAATCTGCGATTCATTCTGGCTAAAGAAGACTGATCATTGAGCATGAATCAGTCGAAACATAGGCAACATCATAATACTACAGCGATGTGTTTAACAGACAACCAGCTTTTCTCTTTCCTGCATCACGACATACAGGCTATATTTCGACAAATGATCTCAAAGAAAACTTTACTGAGCTACTATAAACCGAGCACAGGAAATTAAATATAAAACTTTCATGAATATTTTTTTAATTTTTCATAACTAAAAGTTTTCAAATATCGATACCCTTGCCTTTTTTTGTATTGCATATTCAACCAATCCCATGATTGTTACAGCGCATATTGTAAATTCGGCTTGGCGTTGCTTTTGACATATAATAGACGCAAGTTTCTATGGAATTTGATGTGTGAAAATCATCTTTGCCGGTACACCTGAATTTGCTGCATGTGCTTTGGCAGCGTTACTGAAAACAGAACATGAAATTGTTGCGGTATACACCCAACCCGACCGCAAAGCGGGTCGTGGTCAAAAACTGACGGCTTCAGCGGTCAAACAGTTGGCATTGGAACATGATTTACCCGTATATCAACCTTTACACTTCAAATCTTCCACGGAGGAAGGCTTAGCAGCACAACAACAATTAAAAGATTTAAATGCCGATGTGATGGTGGTTGCCGCTTATGGTCTGATCTTGCCCCAAGTGGTACTCGATACGCCTAAATACGGCTGTCTGAATATTCATGGTTCATTGTTACCACGCTGGCGTGGTGCAGCACCGATTCAACGTGCGATTGCCACAGGAGATGCTGAAACGGGTGTCACCATTATGAAAATGGCGGCAGGCCTAGATACGGGCGACATGATGTACAAGACTTACTGTCCGATTGAAGCAACCGATACCTCAGCCTCATTGCATGACAAACTGGCGCTACAAGGGGCAAAAGCAATTGTTGCCGTGTTGCAGTCTGAACAAACCTTACAGCAATATTTAGCCGAACGTGAAATACAAGATGAAGCGTTCACAGTCTATGCACATAAACTCAGCAAAGCTGAAGCGCAAATTGATTGGTCTTTAGAGGCAGCACAAATTGACCGTAATATCCGTGCTTTTAACCCTTGGCCCGTGGCATTTATCGCACTGGATGAGCAAAATAACTTAAGAGTCTGGAATTCCGTCTTATCGCATGAAACTGCGGAAAATGCCCAAGTCGGTGAAATTATTGCCATTGATAAACATGGTGTACATGTTGCCTGTGCCAATCATACCGTCATCACGCTAACTGCTTTACAATGGCCGGGTGGTAAACCACTGAATGCCGTACAAATTTTACAAACCCAAAAACTGAATATTGGACAAATTTTATAATGAAACAATCTCCCCACGCCTCAGGTAAGACTCTAAACTTACGTGCTCAGGTTGTTAAAACGTTATTGGCTGTCCAAAATGGTCAATCACTGGCATCGGTGCTTCAGCAACACATGGCGATTGTGTCTGACAAAGACCGTGCCTTGTACCATGAGTTAGTTCTTGGCTGTTTACGCCAATGGCACGCACTGAAACAAGTGACTTTACCCTTGTTGTCTAAACCACTGGAAAACCAAGTGGTTGAAACCTGTTTATACGTGGGTTTATACCAATTGCTGTGTACCCGCGTTGCAGCGCATGCGGCAATTTCTGAAACGGTAGATGCAGCAAAACAATTGGGTATGGAAAGCTTAAGCGGTGTGGTCAACGCCATTTTGCGCCGTGCAACCCGTGAAACAGAGCAGTTCTACGATGTTTTAGAACAAGCATCGAATTTGCCAAGCTGGTTATCCAAACGTTTGAAAAAAGACTGGGGGGATCAACTGGCTGAAATCAGCTATGAACTAAAACAAGTTGCCCCCCTAACCTTGCGCGTCAATACCTTACAGGTCAGCCGTGACGAATATCTTGAAATTTTAGAAGATGAAGGCATTGAAGCACACGCCTGTGAACTTTCAAATGTCGGTATTGTACTCGATGAAAGTCTGCATATCCCAAGCCTACCGGGTTTTGAAGCGGGTGGTTTTTCAGTACAAGATGAACATGCACAACTCTGTGCAACATTATTACCCGACTTAAATGGTAAATTCGTGATTGATGCCTGTGCAGCACCTGGGGGCAAAACAGCGCATATTTTAGAGAAATATCAGCCTAGAAAACTGATCGCACTCGACCAAGATGAAAAACGCTTAAAACGTGTCGCTGAAAACTTAGAACGTTTGGCTTTAAGCGAAGAGCCAGTGGAAATTATCACTGCCGATGCGGTGAAATGGACATCGTCTGAACTTGCGGATTGTATCGTCCTCGATGCACCTTGTTCAGCCATTGGGGTAATTCGTCGCCATCCTGATATTCGTTTACTGCGTCAGTCGGGCGATATTGCCAAAACAGTACAACTCCAAAAGCAAATCCTTGAAAATATGTGGCAACAACTCAAAGTTGGCGGCACATTGCTGTACATCACCTGCTCGATTTTGAAAGCCGAAAATGAACAGCAAATGGTTGACTTCTTTGCTGGGCATACAGATGCGAAAGAAATTAAAATTGATGCCGATTGGGGAATTGAGCAAATTCATGGTCGCCAATTGTTCCCACAAATAGGGCGTGGCGATGGTTTTTATTATTGCTTAATCGAAAAAATGGCCTAAGACTTTTTAAGGAAAACAGAAACTTTGGTTTCTGTTTTTCAACCTTAACTTACATACTTAAATATCACCAGACTCAGCGCCAAACAGGCCATACCTGTGACTAAGCCATAGACGGTTTCATGCCCTTGTGCATATTTTTTGGCGGTCGGCAGTAGCTCATCGAGTGCCAAATACACCATCACCCCACCAATAATGCCAAAGACGATGCCATACACACTAAAACTTAAATACGGTGCCAAAAGAAAATAACCAATCATCGCACCCAAAGGTTCGGCCAGCCCCGACACAAAACTGGCAATTAATGCTGCACTTTTTTTCCGCGTTGCCATATAGACAGGCAAAGCAATCGCAATACCTTCAGGAATATTATGAATACCAATGGCTACTGCAAGCGGTGCCCCAAGAGCCGGGCTTTCCAACGTCGCAAAAAAAGTGGCTAAGCCTTCTGGAAAATTATGTGCCGTAATCGCGAATAAAGTCAGCAATCCCGTCCGTAATAATTGTTGTTGATTAATCCCCTGCACACTTTGGTTTTCAATAGTTTCGTGAGGATTGGGAATACAATGGTCAAGGATTAAGACTAAAATTATGCCCAGCAATAACGACAAAGTCCCGAGGGCATAGCCCGTTTTATCATCAAAAGCCAGACTAAAAGAATGAATGGATTTGTTTAAAATTTCGGTTAAAGAAACATAAATCATCGCCCCTGCGGAAAATGCCAATCCAAAAGAAAGTAAGCGATAACTCGGTTGCTTAAAGAACACCACCAAAACACCACCCAGCACTGTCGCCAGTCCTGCAAGCAAGGTCACGCCAAATGCAACCCACACTTGATGTGGTAATAAGGTGTCCATAAAGTGATGCTCTAAATAAGAAAGCCATTATCTTAAATGATAATGGCTTTCATTTGCATATACTTAGTATTTACTGAAACAAATTATTTACAACGTGTGCTGATCTTTTACTTCTTCAAGTACATCATCTAAATCTTCTGGATGTTTCATTAAATGCAGAATCGACAAAATCAATCCGCCCCAAAGAAACACCATAGAAATAATCATCATTATGATAGCTGAAGTATTCATTCTGCTTCTCCTAGCGATCTTTCATTTTGCTGAGCACAATTGCCACAACAGCACAGAAAATCACGCTGCCCCATCCAAATACGCCTTGTAAGCTCATACTATAAGTATCATAACCATTTTGAACAAGGTTAAAAATAGTCATGGTCAAAGTCGTTAACAAGATGAAAGACGTAATGACTGTTAAAGTAAAGTCCCAGCCCTTGCCCAACTGAATGGTTGAAATGCGGTTCACATGATCACGGAGCTCAATCAGCGCAGAACGCTTGAACCATGCAATACTGATAATTGATATTAAAGCACCACCGATAATCCCGATGTTGTTGATAAAGTGGTCAATGATATCTACCAACTTAATCGCATTTACGCTAGAGAATAAAAAGATCGAAACTAACGCGCTACCACCACCAATAATCGATACAGCTTTTGGACGGCTCCATTTTAATTTGTCTTGCATGGCTGCAATTGGAACTTCCAAAATACTCACCATAGAAGAAATACCTGCTACAAATAGCGAGGAGAAAAATAAAAGACCAAATAAATCTGCACCCGCACCCAAGCTCGAAATAATTTTCGGGAAGGCAATGAATGCCAGACCAATACCACCACTCACAACATCTTTAACGTCTGTACCCGCAGCATGTGCCATAAAGCCCAATGCAGCAAAAATACCAATACCCGCCAAGATTTCAGTTGAAGCATTGGCAAAGCCAACAATTAAGCCCGAGCCTGTTAAATTGGTTTTTGGTTTTAAATAAGATGAATAAGTCACCATAATCCCGAAACCCACTGAAAGTGAGAAGAAGGTATGACCGTATGCTGCTAACCACACCTTATAGTCCATCATTGCGGACCAGTTCGGGGTAAAGAATGCATTTAAACCTTGAGCTGCACCAGGTAAACGTAAAGCTTGAATCACCAAGAAAGTGAACAATACGAACAACAAAGGCATAAAGATTTTGTTCGACAGTTCAACCCCTTTCTTCACACCACCAAATAAGATAATCAGGGTAAGCGCCCAAATACCGACAATGGGCCAAAACAAATGGTTAACAAACTGTAAATCTAAACCTGTGGCCTTAGATGTTTGTAAATAGGTATTGAAGAAGAAGCTCTCTGGATCATTGCCCCAGGCTTGGCCAACCGAGAAGTAAACATAACTTCCTGCCCAAGTCAGTACGCTGGCATAGTACAAGCCAATAATGATACAGACACAAACTTGCCACCAACCCAGCGTTTCACCCCCTTTAAATAAAGCACGATACGCTTTGGGAGGGGAGTTATTGCTACGATGCCCGACAGCATAGTCTAAAAATAATAGAGGTAAACCTGCTGTAATTAATGCAAGTAAATAAGGAATAAGGAACGCACCGCCACCATTCTCATAAGCAACGTAGGGGAAACGCCAAATATTACCTAAACCAACAGCCGAACCAACGGCTGCAATAATAAAACCAGATCGTGACGTCCAGTTTTCACGAGAATCTGCCATGAAACACACCTAAATCTTGGGTAACTTTTATTGCTGCTTGTTATATGGATTAATATGGCTAGCAAAAAAGTACTATTCAAAAATCTTTTTGTTGTTTGATTTAGCTTCCACCTTTTGGGTATCTCGTTCTAAATTGCAAACAGATGAAATGCACACAAAATCTTGGTTAAAGTCTTTTGGATTATTTTCACCTCTTAATAATTGAACAATACTCACTTTTGTTTTTTTTTGCTGTAATTTCTGGATGAAAGTTCATCCTTTTGTATTCTATTTTTAATCAATTGATCAGAATATAACTCTTTTTTTGTGATATTTTTTAAAATAGATTAACAAAGCCAAAAATGCAAGATTTTTAAAATACTGGAAAATTCCCTTAATTTACTCATCATTATTCGCTTATATTTTATCCAAAAACATTCCTTTCACCACTATATCAGGATATAGCGCGTCACAATCATAGAATAAACCGCAACTTTACAACTGAATACCTGATTCTATTCAAATTTATACAGCACCGCTCATAAGCATCTAGCCCAGTCAAACCAGATCAAGATTCAAAATCAAAAAGATGCTTATAACTCACAATAATTTTTATACTTAAATCAGAAATCTACCTCCAGAAGACTCACCATCTATCAGTACTTTGATGTAAAAAAGTACTTTGACTACTGTTTCTTTTTTCGCATCGCTATATCATGCTCTAAAATACAACTGAATAACGCTTGTTTTAACCCTTTTTTAACGCAAACACACAACACAATTAGGATAAAAGCATGAGAGTAGCACAGGCAGGATTAGTGGCATTAGGCGTAGGTTTGAGTGGTTTAGCTCAAGCAGATTTAGTCGCACTCAAAGGCGATATCAGTTATTGGGCATATAACGGCCATGCCGAAATGAACAACACAGCCCCATTTTCAAAGGAAAAACTGGACAATGATGGGGCAGTCCAATTTTCTGTCGCTTTAGAGCATCCAGTTCCAATTATTCCTAATGCCAAAATTCGCTATGTCAATTTAGACTCTCAAACAGAGAGCAGCGTTGCTGGACAACCCAATTATGCAGTTAACCTTGATCATGCTGACTTCATTCTCTATTACGAAATTTTAGACAATGTAGTGGATCTTGATATTGGTGCAGGTGCGACCACTCTGAATGGGGATATCACCAATTTTGCAGGCCAACGTACCAATATTGATGAAACCTATCCAATTATTTATGGTACGGTCGGCGGTAAATTGCCATTTACAGGTTTAAGTGCGAAAGCAGAACTAACCTACAGTAACTTTAACGATGTTCAGTTGACGGATGCTTTGGCAGAAATTCAATACAACTTTATCGACAACATGCTCGTCGATGTTGGTGTAAAAGCAGGTTATCGTATTTTTACAGTTGATTTAGATGACTATAACCGTAATGACATTAAACTTGAATTCAAAGGTCCTTATATTGGTTTAGATGCACATTTCTAATTCCTGAAGTACCAATCAGAAAGCTGAATGTAACCATTCAGCTTTTTTTATTTTTAGTCCGTCCAGTTAAGACGTTGCATTAAAACTGGCATGATATTGAACCTTGCCTTGTGGAACTTCATTTTCAAATGCCAGTACTTGAAAATACTTAGCGGGGACCCCTTCCAGTACCAATTGACTCAGGACTCGAAAGCCAAACCGTGCATAATAATCAGGCTCTCCCAACACCACACACCCTTGTGCATGCTGTGCTTTTAACTGGATCAATGCGGTTTCAATTAAATCAGTGCCAACACCTTGCCGCTGAAATACTGGTAAGACTGAAACTGGGCCTAAACCATACCAACCTTCTGTACCTGATGAAATTTGTACAGGAGAAATTGCAACATGCCCAATCAATTTTCCATCAAGTTCGGCAACTAGAGAAATACTGAGTTGTCCTGACTGGCGTAATGCATGTACGATAAATTGCTCATGATGATCACTATAAACTGCCGATTTGAACGCCCTCATCGTCACGTCTTCTATACCGTCAATATCTTGAGGCTGCTCAGTTCGAATAGACCATACAGACTTTTTATTTTGCATAAGATCCCTCTTTAAAAATTCTGTTATGTAGGCTTCAACTTACAACAATCAGCGTAATTTACTCCTATATTTACCTGAGATCTCATATTAATATAAAGGCATATAGAGACAGGAAGTCTCTATAAATAAGAACAAAAATCGTAGGAAACATCGTAATTGACAGGAGTTGATTACATAAGACCTCATACAGAAAAACCTTGTCAAGATGATGGGGCTTTTCTTTTTATACAAGCAGAAGCAGTCAGAATAAACGAAATCAGGCCAACATTACATAATACTTCTATTCCTTAAAACAACTCATATTGACTCACTATATTGCACTACCTAACATCCTAAATATTTCAATCACATCAGGAATTTTATTTTGTTGCACTTACCGTCGCTGAATCCTCTACCCACATTGAAACAATCAACCCGAATTAAATTCGGCATTATTGCATTAAGTATGTTCATGATCACAGGCTGTTCAGGTTTAGGCGGTGGCTCTTTAGAAAAACGTGCAGCAAAACTGTCTACTGGCATTCAAAAGGCATATACTGTTGACTCAACCACAGCAAACCGCATTGCACCGATGATTGTGCAAAGTGCAGAACTTCATCAGGTCGACCCTGTACTGATTGCAGCCATGATTCGACAAGAGTCAAGTTATCGCAACTATGCGGTTTCACCCGCGGGTGCTATTGGCTTAACTCAAATCATGCCGATGTATTGGCAACAAACTTGCCCAGGCGATTTATTCGAAGAAGCCAATAATATCAATTGTGGCACCTATATTTTAGCCAAATATAATCAATCTACAGGGAGTTGGAAAAAAGCCCTTGCCTATTACAATGTTGGGCCTACAGGCTATGAGTCGAGCTGGAAAATGCGCCACCAAGGCAAAAAATATGCCCAGCAAGTGAAGCAGCATGAAGAAAAACTTAAAGGTTCCCTCTAAGCTTTGCTTTTGGAATTAAAAAGCCCAGCCTAAGATGGGCCTTTTATCACGTTATATTTATAAACTTTTTAAATATGCAATAATGTCTTTATTTTCAGACATTTCAGCTAATTCAAGTGCAGTATATTCTGAGCGATAATCAATTCTTGCTCCCTTACTGACCAGCAATTTGACCACATCTAAATGGTCATTTTCCGCCGCAGCTTGTAGTGCACTATAGCCCTCTTCATCTGTTTGATTCGGATCAGCTCCAGCCAATAACAACTGCTCGACTTGCTCCACATCACCTAAGGATGACCAGTAAACAAGTTCTGGAAGATGCAGTTCTTCATCATCTTCAGGAATAGGGGTAAAAGAATTGAGTTTCATCGGATATACCCTTTTTTGTTTTAACGTTCAAACTACAATTAAAGCTTAATTTTTTTAATACAGCCATATCAATTTAATAAAAATCGAACGATTGAGTTTAACAATAGCCAATAAAATAGTTTGCCATGTAATGACTTAGGACGTGTAAAACACCGCAAGCCAGATAGTAATTTGATTGGGATCAGTCCAAACTACCTTGTGTTTGACATGTGCAGGAATATTCATGTAATCGCCCGCAGATAATTCACATGTTGAACCGCTCTCAAACTCTAAAGTTGCATTTCCTTCAACAAGCATGATCCATTCACTCTCATCCTGATCATACCAACCTGTATCAGGAGAGCTATGCCCTTTAGAAATAATACACTCTATCCTTATTGTTGAAGCATGAATAATGTCCTCAAATACTTCTAGACTTAGATCTTTCGGCAGTGAATCGAATATATTGACCGAATACATACCCATAAATTCACCTCATCTCATGTATTCAATCTACATTAACAGTTATTTAATGTCTTCTAAAGTTAGCCTCAAATAACTAATAATAATTTTCGTCTATTCTTTTTAATTTCCAATAAAAAACACCCCCTAACGTTGGTTAGGGGGTGTTTGAATTAATGAGCTGGCGATGACTTACTCTCACATGGGTAACCCCACACTACCATCAGCGCTAAGAGGTTTCACTTCTGAGTTCGGGAAGGGATCAGGTGGTTCACTCTTGCTATTGTCGCCAGCACAACTGTTTATGACTATTCGTTATGGTCTTATTTACACAGGGTGTATGCCTAACTTTCATCAAATG
>NZ_SJOF01000006.1 GCF_004331255.1 Acinetobacter sp. ANC 4173
ATCAGTAAAAATCCACACAAGTTGTTCTTCATAATCTCTTAATGATCTTCTTGATGACTCGTCATCATCAAGCTAGGTCGGCTATGTTACTCTAATTTCAATCAAAGTCAACAGGTTTTGTTAATTATTTTTAAACCCCTTCAAGACTTCCAGATTCTACCGCTTGGGCTAAATCCTTGTTTCTCAACAAGTTTTAATCAACATCACCGCCGATGGATGTGCATTCTACAGTATTCCCAAACCGTTGCAATACCCTTTTTAAAATTAAATTATCAAGCGTTCTTTTTTTAACCACAAAATACTATTTCTAGCGTTGCTATCTCTAAATATGAGAACTATTTTTATTGACTAGTTTTAGCTACAATCATTAACTTATTTCACTTATTCAATAAATTACTTGAAATGGTTAACACTAAAATAAAGGTTTATGTATTTATTTTCATCACTGTGTTGATGTCAAAGCCTGTATATGCCGTTTCTACACATAATATGTTTATTATCACCTTATCTATCTTAAGTTATGCGAAATGGAATACCCCTACTCCAGCTTTGTGTGTGATTGACAATCCAAACTACGCTGTGCAATTTAATCAAGCTATTCGCTTGCAAGGTTATCATTACAAAATTTCATCGATTCGTTTAAATGAATTAGATAAGTCTTCGTGTAATGCCATTTTTTTATCGACATTTTCACCACAAGAAGAACAGAAAATTATTCACAGTCAAAGACAGGATCCTCCCCTCTCTTTTAGTTCGACCAACCAAGCCTGTGAAATTGGAAGTGCCTTCTGCCTTTACACACGTAATAACAACACCTCATTTAAAGTGAATTTAGACAGTTTAAGTCAATCCAAAGTACGAGTTGATCCACGTGTGTTATTGCTTGCGAAAGCGGCGGAGCAATAAGAATGACTAAATTTTCCCACATGACCTCCCTGCAATCTCTGTTTAAACGCTCACAACTGGCGATGTTTGCTTTAACTTTTTCGATTTGCACGCTTATTTTTATTGTCGTTTCCACCTACACCATGAACACTTATGCAAAGCAAAGCTTAAATATTCTTGCAGAGTCATTGAGTGAGCGTATACAACCCGCAATGGTATTTAATGACCGCATCACCATCCAGCAAATTTTAAATAACTACACTACACAATATTCTATTCGCTCCATTCAAGTTCTTGATCCCTCAAAACATGAAATTGCAAACAGCAAACAAACGGTTCAATCATTCCAAAACACTCAAAGTATTTTAGATCGTTTATTTTTTCAACAACCCATTGAGATGGCTATTCGGCATAATCAGCAGTATTACGGTTCGATCGTGGTCTATGGTAGTTCGCAAAGCCTGTTAGATTTTTTCTTTAAAATTTTAATCGGCTTATGTCTGGCTATTATTTTAATTTTATTTGCACTTCTTTGGTCTGTCCGCTCGACATACCAATATTTAATGCGTTCTATTCACCCACTGGTTTCTACTGCACGCGAAATTAGTGAATTTAAAGCCTATCAACTGCGCCTGCCACATTCAAATATCAAAGAACTACAACAACTGAATGAGGTATTTAATGAATTGCTAGATAAGATTCAAGCATCAACCCAAAAACTACGTGCGGAAAATGATGTATTGGCTCATCAAGCATTACATGACCAACTCACACAACTACCTAACCGTCATTATTTTTATCAAACACTCTTGGCCAGCTTTGAACAATCTCCCAAGACCACCTCTGCATTATTTTTTATTGATAATAACAACTTTAAAGAAATCAACGACCAATATGGTCATTTGGCGGGTGATGCTGTATTACAGGAAATGGCTAAACGATTGCAAAACAGCTTAAGACAAGATGATTTTATTGCACGTCTGGGTGGAGATGAGTTTGCTGTCCTCATTCGCAACGTGTCCAAGACCGAGCACCTCAGCAAAATGAGTGAAAATTTATTGAAATGCTGTGAACAGCCGCTTCATTTTGATCAACACCAGATTTATTTCAGCTTCTCCATCGGGATTGCTTCAACCGAGCAAGCGCATAGTCCTGAAGATCTCATCACGGCCGCCGATAGCGCAATGTATAAAGCAAAAACATTGCAACAAGGCTGGTACTTCTCTCTACGTTAGGAACTTTACAATGATAACCCTTTCCCGCCCTATTAAACTCGCGCTCATCCTATTGCTCAGTAGCGTTTTGAGTGCGTGTGCCAGTTGGGGACATTTAAACTACAAGCAAGCTCGCATGCTGAAAAAAGAGGGCTTCGTATTAACTGATGAAGGCTGGAGTTTACGCTTACCCGAGCGCTTATTATTTGGTTTTGACAGCTATGAGATTAAAGCTGAGCAAACTGACGAACTTACGCGCCTTTCAACACAGTTACAAAAATATAAGCTCAATAAAATTAAGATTGTTGGTCATACCGATGATATTGGTGACAGTACTTACAATCAACTTTTGTCAGAAAAACGCGCGACCAGTGTATCTACAATTTTTCTTCAAACAGGCTTTCAACCCAACAATCTTCACACCATTGGACGAGGTTCTTCACAATCCCTTGTAGAAAATAGCTCTGATGAAAATCGTGCGACCAACCGTCGTGTGAATATTATTATTATCCCTTAATATTTGAATCACTAAACTATATTCAAGTTATAAAATAACTTACAAACCTATCAACACTCATCATATTTCAGGTTGTCTAGCAATTTGCCTAGATAACCTTTTTTTGATTTTCAATACTTGAAACATAAGGTGGCAATTACTCTAACCATTATGATGCAGATTTAAGGTGATCTGATGTTGGCTTATTAAATTTCAGACATAAAAAAACCGCTTAACGCGGCATCTTTATCTCGACCATTTTAATAAATGGTCGGAGCAGTAGGATTCGAACCTACGACCCCCTGGTCCCAAACCAGGTGCACTACCAGGCTGTGCTATGCTCCGAAATTGGGGTGAATGACGGGATTCGAACCCGCGACAACTGGAATCACAATCCAGGGCTCTACCAACTGAGCTACATCCACCACTATATAGTTCTACAATATCAAGCTACCAAATGGCGCGCCTGACAGGATTCGAACCTGTGACCATCCGCTTAGAAGGCGGATGCTCTATCCAACTGAGCTACAGGCGCATGACCGATGATACTAATATCATATGATACTTTGCCTTGAAGAATTGGTCGGAGCAGTAGGATTCGAACCTACGACCCCCTGGTCCCAAACCAGGTGCACTACCAGGCTGTGCTATGCTCCGATTCATCTCAGCTTTTACCGTATCGCACATCGTGCGGTACGGTGTGCATTCTAGGCGTGACGCCCGAGAACGTCAACACCTATATTTAAAAAAAGTTAAAAAAACACATCAACCGTATAAATATCAAGCATTTCTGATATTTTTTATACAAATTTTAACGTTTTAAGCTCGCACTGAAGTTAAGCATACGATCTAAAGGTAATTTGGCACGTTCAGCCAAGGCTGGATCAACATGAATTTCCTGATCGCCTTGCTGTAATACTTGCAAAATACCATCCAATTCATTCATCGCCATCCAAGGACAATGTGCACAAGAACGACATGTCGCTCCCTCACCTGCCGTCGGTGCTTCAACTAAAATTTTATTGGGTACCGCTTGTTGCATTTTGTAGAAAATGCCGCGATCTGTCGCCACGATTAAACGTTCATGCGGTAAGGTCTGTGCAGCTTTAATCAGTTGCGAAGTACTTCCAACAGCATCTGCAATATCAACCACAGACTCTGGCGATTCAGGATGAACCAAAACCGCAGCATCTGGATAGAGTGCTTTCATATTAGCAATACCACGGGCACGGAATTCTTCATGTACGATACATGCACCATCCCAAAGCAGCATGTCTGCACCCGTTTTCTTTTGAATATAACGACCCAAATGCTGATCGGGTGCCCAAATGATTTTCTCACCCAAGCTATCCAAGTGTTCAATAATTTCGACGGCACAACTAGAAGTCACGACCCAATCTGCACGTGCTTTTACAGCAGCAGAGGTATTGGCATAAACCACGACAGTATAATCAGGGTGCTGATCACAGAATGCAGTGAACTCATCGACAGGGCAGCCTAAATCGAGTGAGCAGGTTGCTTCTAGCGTCGGCATCAGTACCGTTTTTTCTGGGGAGAGAATTTTTGCAGTTTCCCCCATAAATTTCACACCTGCTACTACCAAGGTCGAGGCTGCATGATCACGACCAAAGCGCGCCATTTCCAAGGAATCCGATACACAGCCGCCCGTCAACTCTGCCAATTCCTGAACTTCAGGGTCGCAGTAATAATGCGCGACAAGAACAGCATCACGTTTTTTCAATTCCGCTTTGATTTGTTCAAATTTTTCCTGTTTGGCTTGCTCAGTCCAATGATTGTCTTTTGGCTCGCCTAAACGGTCTAAATGCGCCTGCACAATCAATTTTGCGTCATTGGCAATTAAATTGGTCGCATCATTCATAAAAACGTCTTCTCTATCCCAGCTGCTTGTTCACAAGCGGTGCATCCATAACACGGTCAATTTAGCATGATGCTGAATTTGACCAGTCATTCAAAACTTTACTTGGTAAAAAAGCCTCACAACGGAGGCTTTTCTTCACTCAAATGCCATTAAGAACGGTAATCCGCATTAATTTTGACATAGTCATAAGATAAATCACAGGTATAGACCGTGTCCTTCGCTTGACCGCGACCTAAGTCCACCCGAATGGTAATCTCTGGTTGTGCCATTACGCGTGCGCCTTCGGCTTCCGTATAATCCGCTGCAGCGCCACCATCCTTACAGATTTGTACATCATCTAACCAAACCTGAATTTTTTCAACCTCTAAATTTTTTACTCCAGCATAACCAATGGCCGCCAAAATACGTCCCCAGTTTGGATCTGAAGCAAAGAATGCCGTTTTTACTAACGGAGAGTGCGCAATACTATAAGCAATATCACAACATTCTTGCGTGTTTGCACCACCTTCAACAGCTACCGTCATGAACTTGGTTGCACCTTCCCCATCACGCACAATCAGTTGTGCTAAGCGTTTCATGACACGAACAAGGACTTCAAGCACTGCTGCATAACGCGCATCTTCTGTTGATGTAATTTCAACACCACCTGCTTGACCCGTGGCGACAAAAATACATGAGTCGTTGGTCGAAGTATCCCCATCAATGGTAATGCGGTTAAAAGATTGATTCACAGCAATCTGTAACAATTGTTGAACCAATGCACGTGAGATTGGTGCATCCGTCGCAACATAGCCCAACATGGTCGCCATATTAGGACGAATCATGCCAGCACCTTTAGAGATACCCGTCATGGTATACACAACACCATCTAGCTCAAACTGCTCAGATGCTCCCTTAGGTGTGGTATCTGTGGTCATAATGCCAAATGCAGCATCTGTCCAAGCATCTTCCTGCACACTGTCTAACGCGGGCTGTAAACCTGTAACTAAACGTGGCAATGGTAATTGCTCACCAATCACACCCGTGGAAAAAGGTAAAATTTGTTCTGGATTAACACCTGCCAATTTCGCCAATTGCACACAAGTTTCTTGGGCATTTTGCATTCCCAAAGTGCCAGTACCAGCATTGGCATTGCCGGTATTAATAATTAAGTAGCGTGGGTTTCCTATGGCTAAATGTGCCTTAGACACATGTACCGGTGCGGCACAAAATGCATTTTGCGTAAAAACACCTGCAACATTTGACCCTTCGGCAAATTCAAAAATGACCAGATCACGTCGGTTCTGATAGCGAATATATGCTTCGGCCGAACCGATTTTTACACCTTTAACCACATGCATCTGTGGCATAGTAACGTCACCCACTGCCATTTTTAAATGTCCATTTCGTTGTTCAAGTAAGTATCACAGCTTAGTAGAAATGTAGCTAAAAATCGAGGTGTTTCAGGCAATTTCCTGCGTATTCCGATTACTCAACGCAAAATTATTTTTAGCTCAATCAAAAATAGCATGTCGTTCACTTCAATTAGGCTTGAGCGAAAACTTATGCATAAAAAAAAGCAGCTCGTAAGCTGCCTTTTGGTGTATTGACTTAGTTTGCAGCCAACTGCGTTGAACTACCGACAAGGGTTTGTTTCGCTTGTTCTTGGCTTTCCACCGAAAGTGCTGGGTTTGTAGCGACAATACGAGTTGCCGTTGCTGTGGTTGCAGCACTCACTGCTGCTGTTTTTAAGATGATTGGACGCTGTTGTGGATTTGGAAAAGCATATTTTATTCCTGTGCGCGGGCTCATTACCGTCACATTAGTATCGTGTACGGTGGCTGATGCAGTTGTTGCACCTTGAGCAGCCTGCACTTTTGCAACCGTTGTTGTTGCAGGCGTATTTGCCATAGCCAAAGTCGGGATTGCCAAAACAGCAATGACTAAAGGTCGTAATAATTTTTTCATTATCTTTCGCTTTTCAGGTTCCAATGTGCAACTTAATACCACTTAATAATAGACACTGCAAACCTTATTCACATCTTGAAAATATTTAACTACAGTTCTCACAAAAACAAAAAACCCTTGCATTACTTCAAAAAGATAGAAGTGATACAAGGGTTTACTTTAGTCAGTTGATAAAATTAAATTTTACCGTGACATTGTTTATATTTTAAACCTGAACCACATGGACAAGGTGAGTTACGGCTTACTGGTGCAACTACATTGTGATCTTCCGCTGGGCTGAAACCTGAATGTTGCTCCGAAGTAACTAACGAAGTCACTTCACCTGTTAATCCATCCACTTCATCATGCGAAAGATTCAATTGCATTGCTTCGGCTTGTGCTTGCTTCTGTGCTTCCATCGCAGCTAACTCTTCTGGCGTTGGCACATGTACACGAGATAAATCAGTCACCACATCCGTTTTAATCACAGCCAACATATTGACAAATAAGTTGAATGCTTCTTTCTTGTATTCTTGCTCAGGGTTCTTTTGTGCATAACCACGTAAGTGAATCCCTTGACGCAAATAATCCATTGCCGCCAAATGATCTTTCCAATGACGATCTAAGGCACTCAAAACAAAATGACGCTCAAGCATGGCTGCCGACTCTGGCCCCATTTGTTCACGACGTGAACGGTAGCGCGAGACAATCTCATCAGTAATACGATCAACCAGTGCTTCTTCATCGAGACGACGCTCGTTTTCCAACCAGTGATTGACTGGTAAATCAACGGCAAACTCTTCACGCAAAGCGCGCTCAAGTCCATCAATATCCCACTGGTCATGAATCGACTCTGGTGGAATATAGTTGGCAATCACCGCTTTCATCACTTCATGATGCATTTCTTCGACATACTCTTGCAGGGTATTTTCTGCCAGAACATCATCACGTTGTGAATAAATAATCTTACGTTGTTCGTTATTGACATCATCGTACTTCAATAGGTTCTTACGAATATCAAAGTTACGGGCTTCCACTTTACGCTGCGCATTTTCAATAGAACGCGACACCATTTTGTGTTCAATCGCTTCGTCTTCTTGCAAGCCCATGGCACGCATCATGGCAACCACACGGTCACCCGCAAAGATACGCATCAAGTCATCTTCAAGTGACAAATAGAAGCGTGATACACCTGGATCACCTTGACGTCCCGCACGACCACGCAACTGGTTATCAATACGGCGTGATTCATGGCGTTCAGAACCAATAATATGTAAACCACCCGACGCCAAAACCATTTCGTGGTTTTGTTCCCACTCTTCTTTTAAGCGAGCTTCATCTTCAGGTGTATGATTTTCAATTTTCGCGAGTTTAGCTTTCCAGTTACCACCTAAAATAATGTCGGTACCACGACCTGCCATGTTAGTCGCAATGGTTACCGCACGTGGTGAACCTGCTTGGGCAATAATATCGGCTTCACGTTCATGCTGCTTGGCATTCAGTACTTCATGCTGAATACCTGCTTCTTTCAGCTTTTCTGACAAAATTTCAGAGGCTTCAATGGTTGCCGTACCAATCAAAATTGGCGCAACACCTGCTTCATGCACACGTTGAATTTCTTGAATAATCGCATTGTATTTGCCATTACGATTCAAATAGATTAAATCGTTTTGATCCTGACGAATCATTGGTCGGTGCGTTGGAATAATCACCACATCCAAACCATAGATTTCTTTCATTTCCGCCGCTTCTGTATCTGCGGTACCGGTCATGCCTGACAATTTTTTGTATAAACGGAAATAGTTCTGGAAAGTCGTGGTTGCCAAAGTTTGGTTTTCTGGCTGAATTTCCAAGCCTTCTTTGGCTTCTACCGCTTGATGTAAACCTTCAGACCAACGACGACCTGGCATAGTACGACCAGTGTTCTCATCCACAATGATGACTTCACCTTCATGGATGATGTAATGGACGTTACGTTGATACAAGAAATGCGCACGAATCGCAGCCGTCACGTGATGCACCAAGTTGAGGTTAGATGCTGAATATAAGCTCTCACCTTCAGCCAACAAACCCATCTCAATCAATTCATTTTCAACAGTTTCAAAACCAATTTCGGTCATTTCTACCGAACGTTGTTTTTCATCAATCCAGAAATGACCGCCATCTGCAACTTTTTCTTCTTTTTGCGCATGCAGTTTGGGTGGAATGGTATTGATCGCTGCGTAAAGCTGAGAAGAGTCGTCACTTTGACCCGAGATAATTAACGGCGTACGTGCTTCATCAATAAGAATTGAGTCCACTTCGTCAATAATGGCATAAATCAAACCACGTTGTTTTTTCTCTGCAAGCGCAAACACCATATTGTCGCGCAAGTAGTCAAAACCAAATTCATTGTTAGTACCGTAAGTGATATCTGCACGGTAGGCATCTGCTTTTTCCGTTGGGTTCTGCATGGAATAAATAATCCCAATGCTTAAACCCAAGAATTCAAACAGTGGACGGTTTAACTCGGCATCACGCTGAGCCAAGTAGTCATTCACTGTGATGACATGCACGCCCTGACCACTGATCGCATTCAAATAGCACGCCAGTGTGCCCATGAGCGTTTTACCCTCACCCGTACGCATTTCAGCAATTTTACCTTCATGCAGGGTAATACCACCAATCAACTGCACATCATAATGACGCATACCCATGACACGTTTTGCCGCTTCACGACAGACAGCAAATGCTTCAGGCAATAATTTATCGAGGCTTTCACCTTTGTTATAACGTTGTTTGAATTCTTCGGTTTTTGCAGATAAGTCTGCATCACTTAAGGCAGATATCGTCGGCTCGAGCGCATTAATCTTGTCTACGATTTTACGCATGCGTTTGAGTTCGCGCTCATTTTTGGTACCGAAGATTCCTCCGATCAGACTTGCCAACATGAATAGACTCTCTAAATCTTGCTTGTCAATGAATAAATTTTTTCTCAGACGTTATTATGGTGCTAGAAATTTGAAGTACAAGGGTTTTGCACAAAACCAATAAAAAAATTCTGATCACAGGTTCTAGCCACAGATCTAAGGCGAATTAATGTAACAAATTTCAGCCAAGCGATATAGAGCGTTCATCTTGAATGGCAGGATATTTTCCAACCTTGATACAACTCTTTTATTCTTTATTGGCATAAGTAAATGCAAAAAAGCTATTTTTCAGCGTAAAAGAATTGCGCGATAGTCTTACTTAAATCAAATACACAAAACAATTGAGGTAAATAAAAATGTCATTACGTTTAGGCGATATTGCACCCAACTTTGAGCAAGATTCAAGTGAGGGAAAAATTAATTTTTATGATTATTTAGGTGATAGTTGGGGCATTCTGTTTTCCCATCCCGCAGACTACACGCCTGTATGTACGACCGAACTGGGCTACACCGCGAAGCTAAAAGATGAATTTGCTCAGCGTGGAGTCAAAGCGATTGCATTGTCAGTCGATGATGTCGAATCACATCATGGCTGGATTCAGGACATTAATGAAACCCAGAATACTACGGTCAACTTCCCGATTATTGCTGATAAAGATCGTAAGGTCTCCACCCTATATGACTTTATTCATCCCAATGCCAGTGAAACCTTGACGGTACGTTCTTTGGTGATTATCGACCCAAATAAGAAAGTCCGCTTAATCATTACTTATCCTGCGTCAACAGGACGTAACTTCCACGAGATTTTACGTGTTATTGATTCATTACAACTGACTGATCATCATAAAGTTGCGACCCCTGCCAACTGGACGCATGGCGATGATGTTGTGATTGTGCCTTCTTTACAAGATGAGGATGAACTCAAACAACGCTTCCCGAAAGGTTATACCGCAGTAAAGCCTTATTTACGTCTTACTCCACAGCCGAATCTAAAATAAAACGTAGTCTTTCCAACGTTCATGAGAACCTGTCTGCGGACAGGTTTCTTATGCTTCACCAAAGGTCGACCAAGTTCTATTTGGTATTTTGGTCACAGTCAGTTATAAATACAGCAAACCATTTTAAGAATAACGACTGTGATTCATAACATTCACCATTTACACTGCGGCACCATGTGCCCTGTTTGCGGCCCCTTATTTGGGCAAAAAGGATTCCATGCTCATGTGATCTGTCATTGCTTACTGTTAGAAACAGACCGTGGATTGGTTTTGATTGATACAGGTTTAGGTATGCAGGATCTCCTTCATACCAAAGCCCGTCTTGGCAACATGATTGCGCGGTTTGGTAAAATTGAAAACAATTTAGAACTGACGGCCATCGCACAAATACAAAAATTAGGCTTTAACCCCAAAGATGTGCAACATATTTTTGTCTCACATTTAGATTTTGACCATGCTGGTGGTATCTCTGATTTCCCTCAAGCGACGGTACATGTGCTGTCTTCCGAATACAATGCTACACAAAATTTGAACCATTACAAACGCAAAGCGCGTTATAAAGTAAAGCAGTTTCAACAACATCGTTACTGGAACTTTATTGAACCCATTGCTAACGATGACTGGTTCAATCTCAAGCAGATTCGCAATTTTGATTTATTTGAAAATGACCTGTTGATGATTCCGCTCTTGGGACATACCGCAGGACACAGTGGTATTGCTGTTCGCGACCAAGATCAATGGTTACTGTTCTGTGGAGATGCCTACTATTCACATTTACAACTTGATGGTCAGCACAAGCTCAGAACCTTAAATCAAGTGGAACAATTCTTTGCCGAAGATAATCAAGCACGTGTGGAAAATTTAACACGATTGCAAACCCTGTCCCAAACCCATCCTGAAGTTCAACTCATCTGTGCACATGACCCTGTAGAATTGGCCCGATACCAATGAAAATTCAAACCCGTATACTTTATAGCTGCCTATGTCTCAGCACGTTAAGCTTTACTGGTTGTATGACCACGCCTGCACTACCGCTCGAAGCTCGACCAACAGAATGGGGAACCTTAATCAATCAAGCTGATAATTTTTATCAAATCAGTGCTGATGTCTTTCGTAGTGAACAACCCAATACAGAAATGGCCACAGCACTCAAAGCTCATGATATTGATGTTGTGATTAATTTAAGATCGCGCCATCAAGACCCGCAAAATTTGAATGCGCAAAATTTTAAATTGATGCATATTCCCATTCATACTTGGGCTATTGATCGAGAAGATTTATTGGCTGTGATGCGCCAAATTCAATTGGCAAAAGCACAACAACAAAAAGTACTTATTCATTGTTATCACGGTTCAGATCGTACAGGTGCCAGCATTGCCATGTATCGAATTATCTTTGAACAATGGAGTATTAATGACGCTTTACAAGAAATGAAATATGGAGGCTATGGTTTCCACCCCATTTGGCAAAACATCGAAAATTTATTTACCCCTGAAAACGTAAAATGGATTCAAGAGCAACTCTCGAATCCATCTTAAAGCATGACTGAAATGAACTAACGACGATCTAAAGGCACCCAATCAATAACCCATGCGGACGTCATATTCAAGCTCGCATCGGTGGTAATCTTTTTACGGGTCACATCTGCAACATCACGACTTTTGGCAGGTCCAACCATAATTCGAATACCTTTCGATGTTGGGCTTTGTACCACCTTATAGCCTTTCGCCTTTAACTTGGAGATTACGCTATCAGCATTGGCAGCATTAGCCGCCAGTGCCACTTGAACCATCCACTGCTTATCACCATTTTCGAGTAAGTCTCTTGCCTTGTCGGCTTCAGCTTTCTTCTTGGCATCTTCTTTGCGTTTTGCTTCAGCTTCACGCAATTTCTTTTCTTCAGCAGCTTTGGCTGCGACTTGACGCTCTAGATCTGCTTTACGCTGTGCCTCTAATTTACGTTGAGCTTCTGCCTCACGCAATTTTTTATCCTCAGCAGCTTTCGCAAGCACTTTGCGTTCTTCATCTGCCTTACGTTGAGCTTCTGCCTTTAGGCGCTCTTCATTACGTTTTTTATCAGCTTCAGACGGTTGTGGTGCCTTCTGCTGATCTAGCTTCTTTTGTGCAGCAAGCTTTTCCTCCGCTAGGCGCTTTTGCTTGGCTTTTTCATCTTCAACCAATTCAGGCGGAATGTTATCTGAACTTTGCTGTGCACCCGTCCGTGCCGCATTTAATGCTGCATATTCTTCAGCTGCTTTACGTGCAGCATCGGCTTCTGCCTGCTGTTGCTGTGCTAAAAACTCTGCTGCACGGGCTTCTTGCTCTGCAACCGCCTTCTCACGGGCACGGCGTTGCTCTTCAAGCAAACGCTTTTCCGTTTCAACATCAACAGTAAGACCTTGCAATTGCACCATACCACTGTCTGGTTTTGCATTTTTTTGCTGAACTTGCTCGACCAATTCAGGGTGTTTGATATTATTTTGATGTATTTCTTCTTTACCTTTCAGAAGCAAGGCTGCCAATAAAACACCACCACCTAATAAAACAACACCACCCATCCAGCGTTGTTTGTTATTCATTGACATTCTTCCAAATACTCCCAGACTGCTTCCAAAGTATGAAATGATCCACATACCAAAATCAGCTGATTATTTTTAGATTCATCGAGGGCTGATTGGAAAGCTAATTGAACATTAGTGAAATGCTGTACTGTCTGTTGTTGTAATGCGTCATCGAGTTGGGCAATTTCCGCAGCTCGCGGCACCGCTAATGGTGCAACTTTCCACATTAAAATACTATTTTTCAATGACTCAACCACAGATTTAATATCTTTATCGGCCAACATTGAAAAAACAGCAACCACTTCTGTGTATTGTTTATTGTATTTTAGGAAATTTCGCAATTGCTTTAACAAAAAATCAACGCCATGTGGATTATGTCCCGCATCAAAAATGACGGTTTTATCGGCAATTTGACGAATTTCAAAACGTCCAGACAACTGCGCCTGCTGAATTCCCTGTGCAATTGCTTCTTGTCGAATCTCTAAGCCACTCAACAAAACAGCAGCAACAGCGGTAGAAATATTTTCTAATGCCAAACGCCCGAGTGGTAATTTTAACGTGGTGCCAGAAGATGCAAATAACCAATGTTGCCCATCTGCACTTGGCTGATAAAAATAATCGCGTTCAGCAGCAAATAGTGGTGCATGACAGTCTTGAGCTTTTTTGGCAATCGCTGCTGGTAAACTTTGTAATCCACCAAAAATAACAGGAATATTAGGGCGAATAATGCCAGCCTTTTCATAGGCAATTTTTTCGATGGTATCGCCTAACCAATCGGTATGATCTAGACCAATATTGGTAATGACTGCGACATCTGGATCAATCACATTGACCACATCCAAACGCCCACCTAAACCTACCTCAAGCACCCAGACATCACAAGCTTGCTGTTTAAAAATCAAAAAAGCGGCCAACGTGGTTGCTTCAAAGAAAGATAAACTCAAATTGCATGCACGACGTGCTTGATCGACCTGTACAAAAGCCTCAATCAAACTTTGGTCATCTACTTCCTGACCTGCCAGTTTAACCCGCTCATTAAAACGATAAATATGCGGTGACTGATAGAGTCCAACCTTGTAGCCTTGGGCATTTAAAATAGCAGCCAAGGTGGTTGTGGTTGAACCTTTACCGTTGGTGCCAGCAACCGTAATCACTTTCGCTTCTGGTTGCGTTACACCAAGCATTTCAGCGACGGGAACGACGCGTTCTAAACCTAAATCAATTCCCGTAACGTGAACATGGCCCCAATACGAGAGCCATGTGTCTAAATTATCTTGTACAAGTGGTGCAGTATGGTTCAAGGTAAATTCATCAATTTAGTCACAATACGATATACAGTATCACGTAATGCATGACGATGAACGATTTGATCGACTACACCATGATCAAGCAGGTATTCAGCACGTTGGAACGGTTCTTCCAATTTCTCACGTACTGTTTGCTCAATCACACGTTTACCCGCAAAACCAATCATTGCTTTCGGCTCTGCAATATGCACATCACCCAACATCGCCAATGAAGCGGTTACACCACCATATACTGGATGGGTTAACACCACGATGTACGGTAAGCCTGCTTCTTTTACACGTTGAATTGCAGCTGATGTACGTGCCATTTGCATTAAAGACAACATGCCTTCTTGCATACGCGCGCCACCCGATGCGGCAAAACAGATGAATGGTTGTTTAAGTGCAATTGCGCGCTCAGCTGCTTGTACAAAACGATCGCCAACAACGGTACCCATTGAACCGCCCATAAAGTCGAATTCAAAAGCACATGCTGTCATTGCGACATCTTTCAATGTACCTTGCATCACGATTAAAGCTTCAGATTCACCTGTTTTCTTTTGCGCTTCAACCATACGTTCTGGGTAAGGCTTACTGTCAACAAATTTAAGTGGATCTTTGGCAACAAATTCTTGACCTAGTTCCGTTTTAACTTGGTCAAAGAACCATGTTAAACGATCACGCGCTTTCATGCGTAAATGTTCGTCACACTGTGGGCAAACATAAGCATTAAATGTCATTGCAGTGCGTGTCACCAATGCATGACATTCAGGACATTCAACCGTTGGTTCGGTAAACGTTGCTTTGAGTGCTTGTTGCTCATCGGGAACTTCAATGCCTGGAACGCCACGTTCAGTCCACGGTGTCGATGGGCTAAGAATTTTCCCTGATTTCACTTCTTGATTCATACTAACTCATCGAGCGCTGCTCGAAGCTCCTTGACTTTATTAACCGTTTCAACAACGGCTTGTTCTGGTGCCAAGCTTGCAAATTGTTTTACAAATGCACTGCCGACAATTACAGCATCAGCCACACCACCCATTGCTTTCGCAGAAGCAGCATCGCTAATACCAAAACCGACACCCACAGGAATATCCGTCTCTGCTTTAATTTTTTGGATACGTGTTGCAGCTTCAGACGTATCTAAAGTTGCTGCACCTGTTACCCCTTTCAAAGATACATAATAGATAAATCCACTGGCCTGCTTCACCACATGACGAATACGTTCATCCGTAGAAGTTGGCGCAAGTAAGAAAATTTGATCCATTTGATACTTTTTCAGGACATCATTCAGAGCCTGTGCTTCTTCTGGCGGTAAATCGACCAGCAAGATGCCATCCACACCACATTCGTTGGCATAGGCTACAAATTTTTCATAGCCAATCACTTCAACAGGATTTAAATATCCCATTAACACAACAGGTGTTTCTTGGTCTTTTTGACGGAACTCTTTCACCATATTCAACGCATCTAGGGTATTGGTTCCACCAGCCAAAGCACGCTCAGCGGCTAAAGCAATGACAGGACCATCCGCCATAGGGTCTGAAAATGGGAGTCCGAGTTCAATAACATCTACGCCCGCCTCAACCATTTGATGTAACAAAGGTACTGTTACTTGTGGATGAGGATCTCCAGCCATCACATAGGAAACTAGCGCTTTACGCTGTTGAGATTTAAGTTGTCCAAAACGAGTGGCTAAACGTGACATAGGGTTGTACTTTCCTTGAATTATTTAAAACTGAGGAGTTGGTTTTGTAGAAATACAAGACAACGCATTGTAACGCTATTTTTTACACCTTGAATAGAGTTCATGCACTTCCTTTGAATTTCATACGACATCACCTGATTCAGAACAACCCGAAAGCTACATTTACTAATATTTGACGAGTTTTCTCAATGATCAAAGATGCCTAATTTTCGCTTTTATGTAGACCGCACCAACTCCAGAAAATGGCAATTCCGTTAGCTAAAGTCAACGAAATTCAGCTGCTCAGGTTTTACATTTTAATTTTTTAGAAATGATCAAAGCTCCACTATACTACGCGCACTTATTCGCTGTTTTCTAACATTTATGACCTCCGACCCACAGGGTAAAGTGCAAGCCCGAGCGCTTGCACTGCTCCCCCTTATTGTTTTTTTGGCTATCTTTTTGGGTAGCGGAATTTATCACTCCCTGATTGGCACTGAATTTGCCTTTTATCAAATTAAAGCCCCAGTGGCTGCGCTCCCCGCTGTAATACTGGCGGTACTCATTTATAAAGGTCACCTTAACCAAGCCATTGAGACTTTCCTAAAAGGTGCTAGCCACCCTAATCTGATTCTCATGTTTATGGTGTTTATGTTGGCAGGTGCCTTTGCGAGCACCAGCAGTGCGATTGGCAGTGTAGATGCGACTGTCCAACTTGGACTATCCCTCATTCCCCCTGCCTTTGTTTTACCCATGCTGTTTGTCATCTCTGCTTTTATTGCAACAGCCATGGGGACTTCTATGGGCACCATTGCTGCCTGTGCACCGATTGCGTTTGGCTTTGCCCAAGTGACCAATATTGAAACTGTGATGGCGATTGGTGCTGTGGTGAGTGGCGCGATGTTTGGTGACAATCTCTCTATGATTTCAGACACCACCATTGCAGCAACCAGCAGTCAAAAAGTGCAACTCCGCGATAAATTCCGCGTCAATATTTGGATTGCAGGACCAGCGTCTCTCATAACCATTCTGGTGTTTATTTTGATGAGCAAGGACTCTCAAGCCATTCAATATCAAGACTATGATTTATGGCTGATTCTTCCTTATGTTGCCGTATTTTTCTTGGCATTTAGTCGCTTGCATGTTTTAGCGGTATTAAGTATTGGCATTATAATTTCTGGTGTGATTGGTTTAGTACAACAGAGCGGCTTTACCTTACTTAAACTGAATACTTCAATTTATGATGGCTTTGTCGGCATGTTTGAAGTGGCATTGCTCTCAATGCTATTGGGCGGGCTATCAAGCATCATGCAACGTGAAGGCGGTTTAGAATGGCTGATTCAGCGAATTTATAGCCTGACGCGTCTTTTAAAAATTGGACAGCAACGTGCTGGCGAGCTGGGTGTCAGCTTTCTGGTGATCTTTTCGAACTTATTTGTTGCCAACAATACTGTCGCAATTATTTTATCAGGTGATATGGCGCGTGAAGTGGCACAAGAATACGGATTAGATCCGAAACGTGTTGCTGCCCTCATGGATATTTTTTCCTGCATAATCCAAGGCCTAATCCCCTATGGTGCGCAACTACTTTTGGCATGTTCTATCGCCAAACTCTCTCCTATCGAATTGATTGGTTATATTTACTATTGTTGGGTCTTGGCAATTTTTGCCATTTTGGCCATCGTACTCCGCTATCCACGATTGAATCAAAAGATGATCTAATAAGAAGCTTGCTTCATTTTGGCGGTTCACTGAACCGCCTTTTTATCTCACTCACGCAGTCTGAACTGCTGCCGACGCCCTAAAAGCGTCTGTCCTGTCGCCGCCTTATAGGCACGCGCCAAAGCCGATTGATCTGAATACCCCAGTGCTAAAGCCACTTCACTTAAACTGATTTTTTGCTGTAGCAAAATGTCACAACGTTTCATCCGTTCTGCTTCAATAATTTTTTTAAATGAACTGTCAAACTCACTGAGCTGCCGCTGTAAGGTACGTACCGATAAGTGTAGTTCTTGCGCCACCCACTCCAGCTTTGGTACATCTTGATGAAAAATCAGATATTCAGCAACGAGCGCATGTAAATGGGTCATAAGCGTGATATGTGCTGACTTTGCTGCAATCACCTCTTCAGCATGTTTGAGAAGCAAATGATTAAGCGATGGATCCGGTTGCTGAGACTTCAGCAATAAACTTTCACGATTTAACTCTAAGGCATAACGTACTTGATGAAAAAATACATCACAGCCATAAAAACGCTGATAATGATAAACTGCACAACGTGGTGCATGCGCAAAATATAATTTTTTCAATGAAAACTGATCAAAAGAAAAAATCTGTCGAGCCAATTGCACCATTGCCGCAACGGTCATTTCATTAATCAGCACATGTTCATGCTGTGAAAAACCCCAATGAATATGGATACTCTGATCCACTTGTGACATATGCATGGGCACCGTTTCTCGCCCATCAATCACAAGGCGATTAAAACGCAAAATAAACTGTAATGCTTCTGCCACACTGGTACTTTTCGACGCGATATAGCCCAACACGCCAAAATGCTCAGGTTGTATATGCTGCACAATATCGAAAATAAGATGAGGGCAGTTAAGTTGCTGCTCTGTTTGTTGTATTAAATCAATAAATAAAGCATACGATGATTGTGCATCAATCGGTTGTGATAAAATATAATTTAACTGTTGTTTTTGCACTGCCGAGAAAGGAAAGGCAAAACCATCAATATCACGTAATTTAAGATAGCTATGCCATAAATGAAAAAAGCCATTGGGGATTTGTAATGTATACATGGCTCTACCTGTCTGATTGACATTTTTTATTTTCGATATGGCATAAAATGTATAAAAAATGGCAAGTACTGTCAAAACTTCTCCGATAAACACCGACATACTGCTCTTATCGAAGGTTCTATTAGTAAAAAACGATGAATACAATAGTCCGAAATCAAGTTCATCCCGTTGTACGTACCGAATTCGATTTTAAATTGGATCAGGTCCCTCGCTTCTGGATGAACAATGACCCGTTTTTAACCCGTGTATTTGACGCGTTGAGCCTCACTTTTCCTGATGGTGAGCGTTACTTTATTCAATCGGTACGCTTGTTTCGCGATAAAATTACGGATCCTGAATTAGAACAACGTGTTGCCGCCTTCATTCGCCAAGAAGCCCAACATGGCATCGCGCATGAAAAAATGAACCAAGTCATGCGTGGACAAGGCATGCCTGTCGATCAATTTATTCAACGAATTAACCGAGTATTCAAGTTCGAACTTGAAGAGCGTTCTCCTCAATACAATATTGCCATGACAGCAGCGGCAGAGCATTTAACCGCCTTAATGGCAGAAACCTTTTATGGCAAAAAAGAAACTTTAGCCAACGCTCATCCTTATGTACGTGCGCTCTTGGCGTGGCATGCGATTGAAGAAATGGAACATCGGGATGTCGCATTTGATGTGATGCAACAAGTGGGAGAAGTATCAGAGTCAATGCGTCGATGGGCACTCATTCTCACCACGCTTATGATGATTGGCTTTACGCTCTACCGTGCCAATGTCATGTTAATACATGATGGCTTTAGTCGCTGGCAACGCTTCAGTATGATTATGAAGGGGTTGCCGTGGTTCTTTGGTCGTAAAGGCACCCTAACCAGTATTCGTAAGCAATATTTCGATTGGTTTAAAAAAGGATTTCATCCCAGCCAACAACCGATTATTCGTCAATACAATGTATGGGTCGATACCCTTGCCGCAACCGACGACCCTATTCAAGCAGGTGAAGCTTTTTGGCAGGCGGCACAAAGTAAAAAATAACATAAGCAGATCATGCTGCATCTAAATTAAAGGCTCAAATTTAGATGCAATTGAAAGTAGATATCTCTACCATTTCGCATAATGTTGTTCCAAAAGACCATATTCATCGACCAGTACAATTTCTTGATCATCTTGCTGAATCGTTCCACTGACACGTGCCTGCCATTGACTAAACTGGCTACCGACCAATCTTAAGTTCAAATTTTCATAACGACGCCAACTGGTCGTGACGATTAGATTCAGACGTTGATCTAAAGAACGAATATTCCAATGCCCCTCCTCCAGATGCTCAAATAAAATATCCGTCAATTGAAACAACTGACCATTTACCCACAGGCAATTCTCATTACCAAAACTTTCATTGACACCAGAGGCTAAATTCAGCCCAATTCGTTGATGATTGGTATCCCAGAAATTACAAGACAACCAAAACCAAGCCGTTTCTGGTCGGAGAAATCCGCATGTATCATCTAAAGAAGCAAAAGTCTTATCGTGAAATTGTACGACTTCATTCTGCTTATTAACAAAATAGCCTTCACATCCCAAGGTGGTCAGTTTTTGGGTATAAGTCCAACCATTAATTCCGGTTGGACTACACATGCTTAAGGGTTGTGTTCCTGCACAGAAAATACGGGCATTCAGTTTAATTTCGCCATATTTAGTTACACGGATATAACGCACCCCATTAGCATGCTGCATTTCAATTTGAAACGGCGATTTATGAAAAAAACTTTGGTTATATAAAGGCTGCTCATCTAAAAGTGTGTTACGGGCCAAGAAATTAATGGCATTCCATTCCATGACGTCCTGAGTAAGATGGTTATAAACGTAAAAAAAACCATGCCCTGCCCATGCAATATCGGCAATGGCTACCCCAATGGTGTAATACTCGTGTTGAATGGAACAAAATTTAAATTTTTTATATTTTAAACGTTTACGCCAACCCTCTAACACCTCTCCATAAGGAGTTTTATATTGGTATTTTTGAACGTCAATATTTTGAGGTAATGCATTAAAGCGGCCATAATGTGGCTGCCCATTCGACTGAATTAAATCCATTTATCCAATTCCATTTCACATATCGCTAGATCTGCTTTGATCTATAAGCATGTCACATTAAGAATTTTTTTCGTTCTTTTTATGCTGCAAGTGTCGATCATTTCTTACTCACACCATGTTAGCATAAAAAAATAGCATCTCAGCACAGCATACTTAAAATGTTGAAAATTAAACATTTAACATAAGATACGTATTTTCCCACGTGTTTGCCTCAAACTCGGCTTCAACCAAGGCTACATAGCGTCCATGTATAGAATCAATGGCAATACAGTCATCGACGTCTAAAACACGATCTGTATGTTGCTTTTGCCACTTTTGATCAAAGTGTTGTTTGCCAAGGTGTTTGGCTTCTGTGGCATGAGGAGTAACGACCAACACATAACGATGTAACTCGCCAAATTCACGTGTGTCATAACCACCTAAATTTATGAGCCACAATTTTTCATCTGTGACTTGAGGCTGCGCATCGCTAAACTGTATTTGGTATTTTTTTCCTAGACTTTCGACACCATTCACTTGCATCCAAGCATCAATATGTAAGCCTTTTTGTTCACCAAACCATGCATTTTTAAGTTGTGAATAACTATCTTCTAAACTGTCAGCGACTGCAAATACAACATCATGGACTTCTGTATTGGCGCGGGCATGACGGCCACCGAGCATGACGATATATAAATTTGACATTAATTTACCTACTTCGCACTTATTAATTTTTTATATTCCATAATTTCTAACCCCTCCTGTACATAGATTGCCCCTCCACTAATTCCTCTAAAAACAGTAGCTGCATTAACAGTATAAGCATCACAATATTTTAAGATATCAATAGCCCATTTACATGGAACCGAAACTTTAATCAGGGAATTAATCTTTTTCTCTGCTACTAATTCATTTAAGTTTTGAATTTGTTCATATTTACTTACCCCCTCATCAAAAGTTAATCTAGCTCCTCTCATAATTTTTTGACGGACTAAAGTAAAGCAACCTTGCTGGGAAGAAATATTCTGATTTATACTTTTCGGCACTTCAATGATTTCAAATATTTTTTCATTATATTCATTGAGTAAGTTCTTCTTCTCCGTATCAAAAATCCATATTGACATGAACCCATCTAACTTTTTCATTTTTATAACTTGAGATGCTGCAAAATAACAGGCAATTAAAGGATTTTTAGTCCAATCTAAAAACTCTGTATGAACACCATAATGCTGTGCATAAGCAATTAGTTCATATAATTTTGAATCAGGCCATTTAGTGCTATCTCTAACAACCCTATCATCAAAATCCTCTAACCATTCAGATCGAAACTCGAATGAATCAAAAGGTACAATTGATGAATTTAGATCACATCCACGCACAAAATTTTTCAAGTGAACCCAATGCATAAAACAAATACCATCGTACGTATCTGAGAGGATTTCCTTTCTTGATATATTTCGATATAAACTTGGCGTCAACTCCCAACTTGAATCTGCTTGCCCTCTATAAATATATTGATCATTTGCACTTTCCAAATATTCTTTAACATTCTTTTTATCTGGTCGGATTAATTCAATAAACTCTTCTACTGTATCAACTATTAATTCTTTAAATCCCAAACCTTCTTGTATCTCCATCAGTATTCTACCATTCTCCACTTTTCTCCAACTATATATAAAAATAAAGCTCCTAAATCAGGAGCTTTATTAAATAATTTAGATTACATCTCAACCATTTCCACGCCATCGATACGGGCTACAGTCATCAAGTCCTTATCACCACGGCCAGAAACCGTCGCAATAATAATTTGGTCTTTAGACATGGTCGGTGCAAGTTTAGTCACATAGGCCATCGCATGTGAACTTTCAAGTGCTGGAATAATCCCTTCGATATGGGTTAAATCACGGAAACCTTGTAAAGCTTCATTGTCATTAATCGCCACATAATCCACGCGGTGCATATCTTTTAAGAAGCTATGTTCAGGACCCACGCCTGGATAGTCTAGACCCGCAGAAATTGAATGGGTTTCAATGATCTGACCTTGTTCATCCGACATCAAATAAGTACGGTTCCCGTGTAAAACACCAACATGACCAGCATTTAAAGGTGCAGAGTGTTTACCTGTTTCAATACCGTAACCTGCCGCTTCAACACCATACATTTTAACTTCAGCATCATTTAAGAATGGGTAGAACAAGCCCATCGCATTTGAACCACCGCCTACACATGCCACTAAAGCATCAGGTAAACGCCCTGCTTGCTCTTGAATTTGTTTGCGAGCTTCACGACCAATAATCGATTGGAAATCACGAACTAATTGTGGATATGGATGCGGGCCTGCGACAGTACCAATCACATAATAAGTTGAGTCGACGTTGGTCACCCAGTCACGCATGGCTTCGTTCATGGCATCTTTTAATGTTTTAGAGCCACTTTCCACAGGCACAACGGTCGCACCGAGTAAACGCATACGGTACACGTTCATGGCTTGACGTTTCACGTCATCTGCACCCATGAACACCACACACTCAAGACCTAAACGCGCTGCGATGGTTGCCGTTGCGACACCGTGCTGACCTGCACCAGTTTCAGCAATAATGCGTTTTTTACCCGACAGTTTTGCCAGTAAAGCCTGACCAATGGTGTTGTTCACTTTATGTGAACCTGTATGATTCAGGTCTTCACGCTTTAAATAAATTTGCGCACCACCCAACTCTTTCGACCATCGCTCAGCATAATATAAAGGACTAGGACGACCTACATAGTAGGCGAGGTCACGGTCGAATTCTGCCAGAAACTGCTCATCATCTTTCATACGGAAATAGAGCTTTTCTAAGTCTTCTAATGCTGCCATTAGAGTTTCTGACACAAAACGTCCGCCATGGATACCGAAATGCCCATGTTCATCTGGGTATTGGGTATAGTCAATCACATTACTTTGCTGATCCACGATGGACTCCTTGCATGAAGTTATCTATAAGTTGTTGGTCTTTTATACCTTTTGCGGATTCTACGCCTCCGCTGACATCTACAGCATAAGCCCCAGTCGTCTTTATAGCGTCTTCAACATTAGCAGGGGTTAAACCACCCGCTAAAATTAAAGGAATATCAAGCTTGGGGAATTGTGACCAGTCAAAACTGTGTCCTGTTCCCCCTTTTAATTCTGGATGCCAAGCATCTAAAAGCACTGCGCTTGCCCCTACCTGTTGGTAGCGTTTCACTTCTGCCACCACATCCAGTTCAGGTTTCACTTGAATGGCTTTATACCAACGACGCCCAACTTGTGTCGCAATCGCCTGACAGTCTTCTGGTGTTTCATCACCATGAAACTGAATGATATCCAGTGCCACTTGTTTTAGCACATCTGCAATCTCATCCGCAGACGCATTCACAAACAGGCCAACTGTTTGCACATAAGCAGGCACATGTTGAATCAGTTCTTTGGCTTGAGCTGCATTGACATGGCGTGGACTAGGCAGGAAAAATACAAAACCAATTGCATCTGCCCCTGCATTGACCACAGCGTGAATATCTTGGCTACGGGTAATTCCACAAATTTTGGCACGGGTTCGCATAGGTTATAACTCTGGCTCAACCCTATTTATAGCTGATCTATAAATAACAGGGCGAATCATTGTAATGCAATTTTTTCGCCTTGCGTAAAGTTCATCCTGAAAAATCTTTACATCGATTGTTTAATTCGCATACAAACCTTATACTGCGCTCAAATGCAATAAGTCATAGCAATATGCTTTAGGGAAGTTGGTGCAAATCCAACACTGCCCCCGCAACGGTAAAACGAAACGTATGCCTTTATAAGTTTACGCTTACATCACTGCACTCGTGTGGGAAGATGGGTATACCAATATTGTTCGCAATATTTATATTTAAGTCCGGAGACCTGCTTATTGCGCCGTTTAACTCAATCATTCACGGGGGGTGAATGTATGGAGCCAGCATGCCAAATTTATTTCAGCCTACTGCTTTAGTGGGCGCAATCGCTATTGCGATGGGTTTCTCTACGTCTGTATCTGCGCAAGATAACACAAATGTTGTGAATGCTTCTCTAGACACTTTGGTGGTTACAGCTTCACGTTCTGAAGAAAAGATTAAAGACGTTCCTGCACGTATTGCTGTAATTGATGAAAAAACTATTGAGAAAAATCCTACTCTCAATTTATCAGATTTGATTCAGCGTGATCCTTCTGTTTTTGTCAAACAAAGTGGCGGTATGGGACAAATTTCAGAAATTGGACTCCGTGGAACAAAAGCAGTACATACCTTAGTATTAAAAGATGGCGCTCGTTTAAATAGTCAAAATGAGCTTGGTCCACTTTATCCTGCTTTTTTAGATACTTCAGATGTTCAACAAATTGAAATCTTGAAAGGTCCTGCTTCAGTCCAATATGGTAGTGATGCAATCGGTGGTGTGGTTCAACTTATTTCAAAAAAACCTGTGAAGTCTGGTGCAGAATTAACTGGTATCTATGGTGAAAATAACACTTATAAAACCATCGCAAAAGCAGATCTAGTCACCGATCAAGGTTTCTATGCTCAAGTGGGCGGACAGCGCTTAGAAAGTGATGGCACTCGAATTTTCGAAAGCCAAGATAAAGGTGAAAAAGCCAGCTACGATCAAAAAGGCTACAATGCGAAAGTCGGCTATTTCCAAGAAAATCAGATTAATGCTTCTGCTTCGATTAGTGAAAATAAAGGAACCAGTATTTTCAGTAATGACTACATCAGCAATACAGCTCCTCGTAATTTTGTAAATCGTGTCATTAATGCAAAGGTTGATTACAACATTCTGCAAAATCTAATTTTAGGTGCACATTTTGCAAATGTTCAAGACAAGCAAGATGTTCCATCATATTTCACGCAGTACAACACTGAAAACAACCAAAGTGATTTAAACCTGAAATGGAAATTCACGCCAAATCAAAATATTTTAGTTGGTGCAACTTATAATGACGCCAACTACAAAACAAGTTCAATCAAAAACCAAGATCAGAGCGTTAATAGCACAGGTTATTATCTACAACACCAATTTAAAAATGAACTGTTTGATACCCAAGTTGGTCTGCGTGTAGAAGACAACGAGCTTTTTGGAAGCCACACAGTAGGTCAAGGCGCTGTTCGTTATCATTTCCTGCCTAATGCAAGTGTTTATGCCAATATTGGCAGCGCATTCCGTGCTCCGACCCTGAATGAACTCTATTCTCAGTGGGGCGGTAATGAGGATTTAGAACCTGAAGAAAGCATCTCTTATGAACTAGGTTTTGATTATGCTATTACGGATAATCTAGCGACTAGTTTTTCTGTTTATCGCACCAATGTGGATAACTTAATCGTCTATAGTGACGGCATGAATCAAAATGTTGGTGAAGCCAATTTTACAGGCGGTGAAGCTGGTCTGAAATGGAAGCAAGACGATTTATTCTTCGCAACAGAATATGCTTATGTTGAAACTGAGAATAAAGCGACAGGTTTAGAAATTGCCTATCGTCCAAAACAGACGCTTACCATCACCGCAGGATTAGAAAATTCTGTCTATGGACTCAGCACATCTTTAATCGCACGTTCGCATTCAAATGCAAGCAATAGCGCAAATAGTGTAAAAGTCCCAGGTTATGCAACTGTCGATTTCAATGCTTATTGGAACATTAACCCAACGGTTAAAGTCTTTACTAACATTCAAAACATGGGTGATGTGCAATATCGAGAAGTCTATAAGGCCGCAAGCTCTTGGGATAACATGCCAGAAGATTGGTACATCAACGGCGGTCGTTTCGCTTCCGCAGGAGTCACTTTCCGTTATTAATTTAACTTAAAGACTCAAAAAAATTTAAAAACAGCGCAGTTTATGGATAATGTTTTGACCGGCATTATCCTTTTTTCATTTAAACCTAGGAAACATTATGGGCCACCGTTTAAGTAAAATTTATACCCGTACAGGTGATACAGGAACCACAGGACTTGGCGATGGTTCTCGTGTAGCCAAAGATGATTTACGCATTATTGCACTCGGTGATGTCGATGAGCTGAATGCGTGTATTGGCATTCTACGTACACAAATCAGCCAAAGTAATATTGCAGAACAAACTACATGGGATAAAAGTCTAAGTTTGATTCAACATTGGTTATTTGACTTGGGGGGCGAAGTCTGTATTCCAAATTATCATCTGGTACAGCCAATCTCGATAGAATACCTCGAACAAGACATTGATCGCATGAATGAATCTTTACCCATGCTCAAAGATTTTATTCTACCTTCGGGTACATTGGCTTGTAGCTTTGCCCATCAAGCCCGCGCCGTTTGCCGTCGTGCTGAACGCAGCCTCATGGCAGTACAGCATCGTGACCAAAATATTCAATCTAGTTCATTACAATTGTTAAACCGACTTTCTGACTGGTTGTTTGTCGCTTCACGTACGTTGCAACGTGCTGAAGGAGGAAGTGAAGTGCTTTGGCAAAAAAATATTAACGACACGATTTAAAAAGTAACCTGATTGAGACTAGGTCATAAATCTTCAGTCTCAATCATAACTTTTGCTCTGTTCAAGTTCACTTAATCAAACTTTATTTTTATCACTATTCAAACCATTCTTTAGCCTTTAAATTTCTAAAAAAAGAAGTCAAATATAAGCCAATGGACTGTGAAATTTCACATAACTCCGTAATAATCAAAGTAGAGTAATCACTAAGCAGATGTAATATGCAAATTATCGGACATCGTGGCGCGCGGGGTGAAGCACCTGAAAACACCTTAGGTGGATTCCAATATTTACATGACTTGGGCATTCGTGCTGTCGAGTTTGATGTGCGCCAACTCAAAGATGACACATTGGTAGTCATGCATGATGATAATTTTTTACGCACGACCTCAATTGAACAAAATCTTTACACCTGTACAGCTCATGACTTACACCGCTTCAATCAAGCCTCGATCTGGATGGATTGGCAACCTCAAGTGACGCCTACTTTAGAACAAAGCCTTAACGTTCTACGTGAATTTTCTCATCTAGAAGTGGAAGTGAAAGCAGTGAATGATTTTGCAGCCGCAGAAAAACTGATTCAAAGTTTAGAACACACTTTGGCAGGGTTTGAGCATAATGCAGTCATCACCAGTTTTGACTTGAAAATTCACCACGCTTTACAACAGGCTAAGTCGCGATTTAAACGAGGACTTCTGATTGAAGAGGACATCCAAGAACGTGCCATTGAACAGGCACTGGCATTAGGCTGTAGCCGTATTGGCTGGATGAATCAATTGGCAAGCGATGCCTTAATTCAAGCTACCCACGCTGCGGGATTAAAGGTCAGTGTCTGGACCGTCAATAATGTTGATCGCGCCAAGCATCTGCAAACTTGTGGTATTGATGGCTTGATTACCGATTTTCCCAAAATGATGCTGCAACAGCTGAATTTGGACTAAGAGTTGGTTCGTATAACAAGCAGAATTGACCCGAAATTAAGATGAGTACAGCAGTTGACCTAAAGTACAATAGAAATATATTCAGCAACCAATAAAAATAGCGAATTGATTACGATAAATTCAATCTTAGCATAGTCTTATTCTGTTACTGTTTAGTACAATACAACTGTACAATAATGCTAGAGTACCAATGTTGCTCATGCTAATATGCCAGAATCTTAATCCTTACAACTTGTAATGATTTAAGTTCTCAATTTTAACCTGTATCAGGTTTCTAGGAGTGCTGTTGGAGATGAATCCTCCCCTACCTCAAGCCCCAATTAACTGGATTGCAATTTTTGCACTGGTTTTTTTACCTATTGTTGCAGTTATCGCTGTTCCACTCTATGCCATTAATCATGATTTTAGCGCAAGCGCGTGGGTCAGCATGATTGTGTTATTGGGTATGAGTAGTTTGGGTATTACTGCGGGCTATCATCGCTTATGGGCACATCGTGCTTATGAGGCGACACTACCTTTAAAAATCATTCTCATGATTATGGGTACTTTTGCCGTTCAGAACAGTATTTTATTCTGGTCTTCTGGTCACCGTACCCATCACCGTCATGTCGATGATGTGGAAAAAGATCCGTACTCAATCAATAAAGGCTTTTGGTTTGCCCATATGGGGTGGATGTTACATGACTATCCAGCAGCAGAGCCTAATTTTAAAAATGCACCTGACCTGCTAAATGACAAGTTGGTCATGTTCCAACATAAATATTATGTGCCTTTGGTTATTTTGGTACATACCGGTATTTTATTACCTATCGGTTGGGCGGTTGGCGATATGTGGGGCGTGTTACTTTTGGGTGGATTGGTACGTTTAATCCTGAGCCATCATGTGACCTTCTTCATTAACTCACTTTGCCATATGTGGGGTAAACGCCCATATACGGACGAAAATACCGCGCGTGACAACTTCTTGCTTGCGATTGCCACTTGGGGCGAGGGTTATCACAACTATCACCACATTTTCCAATATGACTATCGTAATGGTGTGAAATGGTGGCAGTATGATCCAACCAAATGGCTCATCTGGTCATGTTCAAAACTCGGTTTAGCGAAAAACTTGCGTCGTATTCCAAGCTTTAATATCAAGAAAGCCGAACTTGCGATGAAGTTCAAATACGCTGAACAAGACTTAGAAGTTCATGGTCTAAACGTGAGTGACGATATCAATTCGGCTAAAGCCCGTATTGCTCAAGAGTACGATGCATTTACTCAAACCTTGAATGACTGGGCAAAGTTGAAAGAACAAGAAATTCAAGCCAAGAAAACGGCTGTGGCTGAAAAAATCCATCTAATGGATGAGAAACTCAAAATTGAATTTCAGTTGGTCGAAAAGCGTTTAGGACATCATCGTGAGACTTTAACCAAGCTGATGCGTAGCATTAAAAAAGCACCTGTTTCACAGTAATTGCTGTCTAATGAATTGATCGTTTCGAAAGAAAGCTCCGTAAGGGGCTTTTTTTAGCAATACATAAAACATAAAGGAAAACCATATGGATATAATAAACATCCCTTTCGGCATCACCAACTGGGCAGAGATACCAACCACCCGTCATACAGGTGATCAAGGTTATGCCCTGTGGCGCACTCAGCAATTTGACACGATTCGCGTGCGCATGGTGGAGTATTCGGAGAACTATCTTGCCGACCATTGGTGTTCTAAAGGGCATATTCTGTTGTGCTTAGAAGGCGAACTACACACCGAACTAGATGATGGTCGTAGCTTTACCCTCACAGCAGGCATGAGTTACCAAGTTGCGGATCAAGCAGAAGCACATCGCTCATCTACTTCAAAAGGTGCCAAGCTGTTTATAGTTGACTAAAACAGTTGGATATATCTCTTAATACTAAAACTTTGCTATATTGATGGGGTCATGGCTTATCCCTTGTGATCCTTCACTATGCAGTTCAATTCACGCTACTCCCTCCTTCCTTCAAAGCTTTATCACCATCAACAGCCCTTGCCACTGAAAGGGGCAAAAGCAGGTCATTTCAATGCCGCTTTAGCAGAGCAATTACAATGGTCTGAAGCCGAAAAACAGTCTTGGGTAGAGATTTGTAGTGGACAAAAAACCTTTGCTGAGTTCGCGCCGCTTGCAATGGTCTATGCTGGGCATCAATTTGGCCAGTGGGCAGGTCAACTCGGGGATGGGCGCGGTTTACTGATTGCGCAAATTCTCGATCAAAAACAACAAACCATCGACTTACATTTAAAGGGTGCAGGCTCGACCCCCTACTCGCGTATGGGCGATGGGCGTGCGGTTTTACGCTCCGTCATTCGTGAGTATTTGGCAGGTCATGCACTCAATGCACTAGGTATTCCCTCTAGTAATGCAGTCGGTTTTACTTCGTCTACACAAGGTGTACAACGTGAAAAATTAGAGCTGGGTGCGATGATGTTACGTACATCGGACTGTCATATTCGCTTGGGGCACTTTGAGTGGATCAATCAGTATCAACCTGATTTACTCGGCGAATTTACCCAAAAATGCATCGCATGGCATTACCCCGAATGTTTAGAGGCAGAACAACCCGTTTTAGCTTTCGCCACCCAAGTGATTCAACGGACTGCGGTCATGATTGCCAAATGGCAACTGGCCGGCTTCGCACATGGGGTGATGAATACTGATAATTTAAACATTACAGGTTCAACCCTCGATTTTGGCCCTTATGGCTTTATGGAACGCTTCCGTCCAAATTGGATTAACAATCACTCCGACTACCAAGGGCGCTATACCTATCAGCAGCAGCCGAGCATTGGACACTGGAACTTATGGACATGGTTGAATAACCTCATTCCGCTTTGCCCTCAAGACTATGATAAAGAACAATGGAAGCAAGACCTTGCCATTTGCCTAGAGCACTATGAACCCACGTTCTTGGAGCACTATAAACTGGGTTTAAGTCAGAAAATGGGCTTGCCTCATTTCCATGCTGACAGTTTCGACTGTGCCATGACCTTCTTACGGATTCTACAAACCGAACAGCTCGACTACACACAAAGCTTTACTCGTTTGCAGAATCAACAATATGAAATGATTAAAGATGACTGCCTTGACCGTCGTCAGTTTGAAAGTTTCCTTGCGCAATATGAAAAGATTCGTGCCAATCAAGACACAGCAGCACTCGATGCTGCCATGCAGCAAGCCAACCCTGTTTATATCCTACGCAATCACATGGCACAAAAAGCGATTGAACTGGCTGAGCGGAATGATTTTTCCGAAGTTGACCGACTGTTTAAATTGTTAAGCCAACCTTTTACCATACAACCTAATTTAGAAAAAACTGAAGATTTAGCTCCATTAGCAAATGATGTGCCTGAAGTGATGGTGAGTTGTTCATCTTAAAAGTTTGGCTTAAACTGTGGATAAATTAAACAATATCCACAGGGCTCCACCCACTAAAGTGATGATCACCATGTCCTTACATCTTATTGCTGCAAAAGCTGCACTTGCCCTGCCAGAAGTGACGTGTAGTCAGCCCTTTGGTGAAGGCTGTGATGTCTATAAAGTCATGGATAAAATGTTTTTGCTCAATTCATCTTTAAGTGGTGCAACTTTAAGTAACTTAAAAGTTATTCCTGACCACGGCGTGATGCTACGTGATATTTACCCGTATATTCATGCTGGTTGGCATATGAATAAAAAACATTGGATTTCAATTTATGAGGATCAAAACTTAGATCCAGATTTAGTCATTGATCTGGTACAAAGTTCTTATGAGCTCGTGGTATCCAAGCTGAATAAACGACAAAGACAGCGAATCGCTGCGCTTAAAGCCATCAGCTAAATATTAGGTAAATACTTTTTTAATTCTTCTCTTTAAATGAACCTGAATTCGGCTTCAATATTTATCCACCTTATTGAAAAACAATGATCTTGGCGGAGTCTTATTGAGTTCTCATCCAATTTCATCGCTAGCCTGCCGCTCACCCTACTTTTGTTTAGGCAAAACCATCGTCATCTGCAAAATCTGTTCACGTCTTTGATTTGTTAAAATATATCAAACAACATTATCTTGTTTACACTGTGCAGATTGCAGATGACCTTTCCGCATATCATCTTTCTTATCGAACTCAGGTTACTTATCTAAAAGCTCAACCCTATCACTGCATCAAGCAGATCATAGATTTGAATACATCTTATCTCTGCTGAGCAGCTTTTCGATGTTCTCTACGTATTTCCCTCTTTGGAACCCAAAATTCCACTAAAAGCGAAGTGAGCAATTGACAGCTCATAAAAAAAGCCCGACATCCTGTCGGGCTTTTTCGTATTGATTCGCTAGGTATAACTCCTGTCGTACCTCACATCCTAGTGCTGAACTTATCATTTTTGTTTTATGTTTTGGAACTTCCTGTTCTCCATGACTGCATCATATAAAAAATCTTGGGGCTGACCTAGACGCAATCCGCTTGAATAGTTGTAAGCCAAAACGTACATGAAAAAACAAGCGTAATTAGACTTACCCCCAAAATTATCCGCAGAAATTGTGGATAGTTTTCAGGATGACTGAAGCTGAGCCTTACTCCTTAAAATTAATTTTTGAGTACTTTAAAACCAACTTGATAGCTCACGGCTTCAATCTGTAGGAAATACAACCACTCTTTTCTCGATTTTGCCTATTTAATTATCGATACATATCAATCTGAAAAGATTGAGTATGCAAGTCGCTCACTCTCCACCCAAGTTAATCAGAAAGCCATGGTGAACTCATACAAAGACCCTCTGAGACTCAGTAAAATCTGGGGTATTTTCTTGCTCAGTTGCTTATTTGAATGTATTGTCGAAAAGTTAAGACGCTATCTCACAATCCAACCCTAAGTGACATGCACATGGCTAGTAGAATTCTTCGCTGATTTGAATACAGACTCATCGACCTTGTCTAAAACAAACGTAAAAGTAAAAAGACAAATTAAAACATTATTCAAAATGCTTGTAATTTAGCAATCAATCAGAACCCTAAATGATCAAAAGCCCAATAAAAAAGGACTCATATTGAGTCCTTTTCAACATCATCACCTGCGCTTTAGCTTTTCTTCGGCTTGAATGTTTTAAATAAAACAAAGAGCACGAGGATCCAGACAGGAAGCATCAACACAGAAAGCATAAAACCTTGATTCCACATGATATATAAAATCATCAGCATAAAAGCTAAAACAAAATAATTGCTAAACGGTGCAAACAACGCTGGAAACTTGGTTTGAATGCCCTGTTTTTTCATACTCTGTCTAAATTTAAGATGGATCAAACTGATCATCATCCAATTTAGCACCGCCGCACTGACCACAATATAAATCAGATAACTCAGCGCTTTTTCAGGCAAGAAGTAATTCAACAGCACACAACCGAAAATCAGTAATGCTGAAAATAAAACCGCCGCAATCGGTGTCCCTTGTCGATTAACCTGCTTAAAAACTTGTGGAGCATTGCCCTGTTCTGCCAGACCTAATAGCATGCGACTATTGGCATACATACCACTATTACAAACAGAAACCGATGCAGTCAGAATAATAAAATTCAGTAAATGCGCTGCCCAATCAATGCCCATTTGCTTAAAAATAAGCACAAATGGACTTTTATCTAGCCCACCCAAATCCAATTGATTCCAAGGTACCAAAGACAAAAGAATCGCCAGCGAGCAAATATAGAATAGGAAAACCCGAATCACGGTTTGATTGACGGCTTTTGGAATGTTCTTTTCAGGATCTTCGGTTTCCGCAGCCGCCATACTGATCAGCTCAATGCCACCAAAGGCAAACATCATAAAGGCCAGCATATAAAACAAGCCTTCAAAGCCATGTGGGAAAAACCCACCATGTGCCCATAAGTTCGTGACGGATGCGGTTGAACCCACATCTGCCGTCAACAACAGATAAACCCCGAAGATGATCATGGCAATAATCGCCACAACTTTAATCATCGACAGCCAGAACTCAGACTCAGCATACAGTTTGACATTGGCGAGATTGGCCAGTGTGATCACCACAAAAAACACCAGCACCGAGACCCACGCAGGAATATGCGGCCACCAGTAATTCACATACTTGCCAATCGCGGTCAGCTCAGTCATCACCACCAAGATATACAGTACCCAGTAGTTCCAGCCCGTTAAAAAGCCTGAAAACCGCCCCCAATATTTAAAGGCAAAGTAGCTGAATGAACCCGTCACTGGCTCATGCACAATCATTTCACCGAGCTGACGCATAATTAAAAATGCAATCAAACCGCCAATCATATAACCCAAAATAATGGATGGGCCAGCAGATTCAATAATATGTGCTGAACCTAAGAACAGCCCTGTACCAATTGCACCACCCATGGCAATCAATTGAATATGGCGGTTCTTTAAACGGCGCTGAAGTTTAGGCGTCTCGCTGCTCAAAACACATGCTCATCTGATAAAAAATGAATTGTACTGCTTGCACAAGCGATCAACCAGTCTTGTACTTTAAAATCGCCAATTGCTCGGTTTCATTGCACCCACTGGAAATTTAAACGGACGGCTGATTTTGATTGCCTCCTTTGCTTTAATCCCATAAAAAAAGCGGATAGCCCAAGGCTTATCCGCTTCTTCTATCGTTCAGAAAACTGAATTAATCTTCTGGATACTCAAAACGATAGCCGACACCATACACCGCTTGAATCCATTCATGACGATTACCCGTTTCGGCTGCATCCGAAATCTTACGACGTAAGTTCTTAATGTGACTATCAATCACACGGTCAGCCACATCAAAACTATCTGGATTAATATGGTCTAACAATTGTACGCGCGAATAAACTTGTCCAACATGCTCAAGGAACAATTCCAAAAGACGAAATTCGGTTGGGGTTAAGTTGAGGGTCTTTTGTTGATACCAAATGCGTTGTTGTGCTTTATCTACCCGAAATAAGCTGTTTTCTTCAGGCTCAGCTTTACGCTCTAAACGGCGTAAAACCGCCTGTACACGCGCCACCAATTCTTTCGGACTAAAAGGCTTACAGACATAATCGTCTGCTCCCATGTTTAAACCAAGCACACGGTCAATTTCTTCGGTGCGTGCCGTCACCATAATGATCGGTAAATCCGACTGTTCGCGGACTTTACGGCAAATCGTTAAACCATCCATACGCGGGACCATCAAGTCTAAAATCATCAGACTCGGTTTGCGTTGCATAAAACTGTCATAGGCTTCCTGCCCATCATGGAACAGGCTCACTTCAAGACCTGCGGCTTCTAGATAATCACGGACCAATTGAGCCAGTTCAACTTCATCTTCAACCAGCATAATATGCTTCATGAATATTTCCTTTATGGTTTCATTTGTTTGGGAAAAGTGAGTTTGCAACGCAAACCACCCAATGGTGAATGTTCAAAACGTAAACTTCCACCGAGTGCCTGAGCAATCTTACATGAAAGTGCCAAACCAAGTCCTGTGCCACCTGTACTTCGGGTTCGTGAATCATCCACACGATAGAATCGCTCACCCAAGTGCTGCAATTGTTCATCGGTCAAGCCATACGGGCTATCATCGACATACAGACTCCACTCTGTTGCACTTTGCTCGGTGTGAATCTGAATTTGTCCGCCCGACTCGGTATAACGAATGCTGTTGCTGAGTAAGTTGACCACAATTTGCTTGAATCGGTCTGTATCTAATTGTAAGACTGGAGCATCACCCTGCGCACTCACACTGAGATTCGCCTGTTCAAACTTTGGCTTAAAGTTTTCCACTTCTTGCACCACCACATCCCACGGATTTACCGTCGAAAAGTAACACGTCAATTGCTGCGCATCGGCTTGAGCTAAATCGGCCAAATCTTGGGTCAATTTTTTCAAACTGCTCACTTGACGCATCATGGCATCCAGATGCTCAGGGGTCGCCTTACGGATACCATCTTGCATGGCTTCGATTTGCGCCTGTAACACAGCCAATGGCGTTTTTAATTCGTGCGAAGTATCCGCCACCCATTGACGACGTGACGTTTCATGTTGATTTAGAATTTCTGCCAATTGATTCAATTCATTAGATAAATCACCTAATTCATCATTACGGTTAATTTTGACCTGATGTTGGTAATTGCCTTGTGTCAACTCACGCGTCGCATTGAGTAAACGTTGAATTGGTTTTTTAAAATAAGTCGCCAACAACAATGCGGCAATTAGACTGGCTAAAATCGTTAAAGCATAGACCAAAAATAAGTAACGTTTTTGATTACTGAAAAAGTTGATACTTAAGGCATCATCCTGATCCAAGACTGGCTTTAACCCTAGATAACCGACCACTTTGTCATTCACAATAATTGGGCGATAAGAAATTTGATCTGAAGAAGGTTCCCCCACCACAAATTGTCGTTTGGCATCATATAAAGATAAACGTGAACTCAGCCCTAAACGGTCTGGCATCGAAATAAATTGCTTCTTCTGATTGCTATTTTTTAAATTGTTCTGCGCTTGTGCTTCTTTGCGATCAGGTGGTCGGAAAGCATTTTCATTCGATTTTAAAGGAAATTTTAAACCCTCAAAGGGTTGGTATTCAGAAGGTAAGTTTAACTCTAACCAACGTAATTCCTCTTGGTCAAGCAACGGTTTTTCCTGATCTGCCCGTGCCAGCGTTGGTGGTAAATTCACAAAAGTATGTTCTTCGAAATAACGCTGCTGTAAGGCAATATCGTATTGTCGGCGCAACCACCAGTGCGACAGTCGATCATAATCATCAGGGTCGGCCTGACCCTCAATTTGTAAAATCTGGGCCTGAATGGCATTGCCCCAATCATGATAAACCGTGTACACCCCTGCCAAGTTGGCAATCAGATGATCGAGCTTTTGCATTTCGACATCTGCCACATACTTGGTGAAGTTTTTTTGCATGGTCCAATGCAACACCCCTAGACTTAGCGTGATAATCACCAAGGTAGTTAGCAATACAGTTAGGAATAGGCGTAGCGCAATCGGGACACGTCGAATATTCAACAGCGGTGCTCGGTTGTTATTTTGTTAGCACTATTGTAACCAACCTATTTTCAAAAAACCCTCCATTGTTTCTTCATCTTTATTATTTAATCTTTAAGCACAAATGAAAAATAGTGTGCTGGGGTATTGATAATGAACTTGATGAAAAAAATGGTATTCGCGACCTGTGGTGTTTTAAGTGTAACGGCATTAACGGCTTGCCAATCGACGCCAGCGCCGCAAGAGCACCCGCACCACGCTATGGATGGTCGACATGCCGATCGTTTGAGTCCTGAACAACGTGCTGAACGCAATCAAATGCGTGCTGAACACAAAGCAATGTTTAAGCAAATGCGACAAGCCTGTGATGGCAAAACTGTGGGGCAAACTGTTCAGGTAAAAGCGGGCACGCAAACCATGGACGGTCAATGTCATATGGTATTCCAACCTGACCACAAACGTGGACATGAAATGCGTATGGGTCAAGCCCCAATGCAAGGTGATGAAGGCATGATGCGCCCTCAACGCGGTGAAAAACTAACCGATGCACAACGCCAACACATGGTGCAACAATTCGACCAACGTTTGAAAGAAAAACAAGCCTTCCAGCAAGCACTAGAAACCGCATGTAAAGGTCAAACTGATGGTAAAGCAGTGCAAATTAAAGCAGGTGACCAAACCCTTTCGGGCAAATGCTCGGTACGTTTCTTCCCGAACCAGCCTCAACCCCATACTGCTCCAACCGCAAATATTGCACCACCTCCAACCGCATAAGCAGATTTACAATAAAAAAAGACGCCTCAAGCGTCTTTTTTTATGCCTAAATGGGCAACATAACTTTTTACGTTTTTTGACTATTTGTATCGCCCTTAAAAACATAAAAACGTTTACACTCAATGTACTTAGAAAATTCAAGCCACCTTTTCTTGACTTTACAGTCACTAAGAAATGAGGGGCAAGTGCTTGTACCTTATAACAAGATGTTGCACGATTAACTTGTACTTAAAAACGTGTCATTGAAGGCACGTCACCATGTTTATTAGGATTATAACGCTGGTTAAAACCAGTATTGAGGAAAACCGACATGCCACAATACAAAGCGCCCTTACGTGATATGCAGTTCGTTTTGCATGAATTACTAAATGCTGAACAACATTATGCAAAACTTCCTGCTTTCCAAGAAACCGTAAGCCGTGAATTGGTTGACCAATATTTAGAAGCTGCGGCAGATTTCTGTGAAAATGAATTGTCTCCAATCAACCAAAGCGGTGATCGTGAAGGTTGTACTTGGAATGATGGCGTGGTGACTACACCAACTGGTTTTAAAGAAGCGTACCAAAAATATATCGAACTAGGCTTCCCTTCACTTTCGGCAGAAGAACAATACGGCGGTCAAGGTTTACCCGTTTCTTTAGGTAACGTGATTTCAGAAATGGTGGGTACTGCAAACTGGGCTTGGGGTATGTATCCTGGGCTTTCTCATGGTGCAGTCCGTACTTTAGAACATCATGGTTCTACAGAACAGAAAGATACTTACTTACCCAACCTTGTATCAGGTGTTTGGACAGGAACCATGTGCTTAACTGAATCTCATGCAGGTTCTGACTTAGGTATTATCCGCACGAAAGCTGAACCGAATGCTGATGGTAGCTATGCAATTACTGGCGAGAAAATCTTTATCTCTGCTGGTGAGCATGACATGGCAGAGAACATTGTCCACATTGTACTTGCTCGTCTTCCTGGCGCACCAAAAGGCACCAAAGGGATTTCACTCTTCATCGTGCCAAAATTCAACTTAAATGCTGATGGTACTGTGGGTGAGCGTAATGCAGTCCGTTGTGGTTCTATCGAACACAAAATGGGTATTCATGGTAACGCAACTTGCGTCATCAACTTTGACAACGCAAAAGGTTACCTGATTGGACCTGAAAACCGTGGTCTAAACTGCATGTTCACCTTCATGAATACCGCACGTATTGGTACAGCCGTTCAAGGTCTTGCTGCCTCTGAAGGTTCATTCCAAGGTGCGCTTGCATATGCAAAAGACCGTTTAGCAATGCGTTCACTTTCTGGTCCTAAAGCACCAGAAAAAGAAGCAGATCCAATTATTGTTCACCCAGCTGTACGTAACATGCTGTTAACGCAAAAATCGTTTGCTGAAGCAGGTCGTGCATTGGTTTACTTGTTGTCTTTCCATGCCGACATCGTAGAAAAAGGTGCAACTGAAGAAGAACGTAAAGACTCTGATAACATCCTTTCACTCCTTACGCCAATTGCTAAAGCATTCTTAACTGAAACAGGTTCTGAATCTGCAAAACACGGCGTACAAGTGTTTGGTGGTCACGGCTTTATTTCTGAACATGGTATGGAACAAATTGTTCGTGATACCCGTATTTCATGCCTATACGAAGGTACAACTGAAATTCAAGCTTTGGACTTGTTAGGTCGTAAAGTTTTGGGTACTCAAGGTGCAATGTTGAAAGACTTTACCAAGATTATTCACAAATTCTGCGAAGCCAACAAAGACAACGCTGCAATGAAGGAATTTGTTGAGCCACTTGCTGCACTCAACAAAGAATGGGGCGACCTCACCATGCAAATTGGTATGCGCGCTATGCAAAACCCAGATGAAGTCGGTGCTGCTGCTGTAGATTACTTGTATTTCTCTGGCTACGTTACGCTTGGTTACCTCTGGGCTCAAATGGCGTTGGTTGCACAGCAAACGCTTGCTGCGGGTACCTCTGATGTTGACTTCTACAACGCTAAAGTGACCACTGCACACTTCTACTTCAAGAAAATCTTGCCACGTGTTCGTTCACACGTTGACGTGATTGCTGGTGGTGTAGAGCCATTAATGTCACTAGATGCAGAACACTTCGCGTTCTAACCATACTTTAATGTTGCTTGCAATGTTAATTTAAGAAAAAAGGACTGGTCGGTTTTGACGGTCCTTTTTTTATGTAATCAATGCTAAATTTAATTCTATTAATAATACGTGTGAATGCGTGTTATTCCACATTCAGCACATAATGTATACAACAAAGGTGAACTCACTATGCCAATTTATAATGCACCGCTTGCAGATATGAAATTCATCTTAAATGATGTTTTTAACGCAGAACAATTCTGGCAGTCGAACGAAAATCTAGCGCATCTAGATGCCGCGACTGCAGAAGCTATTTTAGAAGAGATGGCGAAATTTGCGCAAAATGTAACGCTTCCACTGAACCGTACGGGTGATGAAGAAGGTGCAACTTATAATAATGGCGCAGTGACGACACCTGCTGGTTTCAAAGAAGCATTTAAACAATACGCCCAAGGTGGCTGGATTGGTTTAGGCGCAGAAGAAGAATGGGGCGGTCAAGGCATGCCAAAAATGCTGACTGTACTTTCTGACGAAATGTTGTTCGCAACTAACCCATCTTTCATGCTTTACCCATTACTTTCTGTGGGTGCTGGTATGGCACTGAACAGCTATGCCTCTCAAGAGCAGAAAGAAACCTATTTACCTAAAATTTACTCGGGTGAATGGTCTGGTACCATGTGCTTAACAGAACCACACTCAGGTACAGATTTAGGTATTATCAAAACTAAAGCTGAACGTAATGAAGATGGTACTTACAACATTACGGGTACTAAAATCTTCATTACTGGCGGTGACCACGACTTAGCTGAAAACATTATTCACTTGGTATTGGCGAAAACTCCAGATGCACCTGCGGGTTCACGTGGTATTTCATTATTCATCGTGCCGAAATTCATGGTAAATGAAGATGGTTCAGTAGGCGAGCGCAATGCTGCTGGTCCGGGTTCGATCGAACACAAAATGGGAATCAAAGCCTCAGCAACTTGTGTCATGAACTTTGACGGTGCAAAAGGTTACCTCGTGGGTAAAGAAAACGAAGGGCTTGCAGCAATGTTCGTCATGATGAACTACGAACGTTTATCAATGGGTATTCAAGGTCTAGGTGCTTCTGAATTCGCCTACCAAAATGCGGCACAATATGCGACAGATCGTTTACAAGGTCGCAGTGCATCTGGTGTAAAATCGCCAAACAAACCAGCGGACAGCATTTTAGTACACGGTGATGTACGTCGTATGTTGTTAAACGTACGTGCCAACAACGAAGCTTCTCGTGCATTTGCTGTGTATGTGGGTCAACAATTAGACATCACCAAGTTCTCAACTGACGCAGCAGCGGTGAAAAAAGCCAATGACCGCGTTGCACTACTTACGCCAATTGCGAAAGCATACTTAACTGACACTGCATTCCAAGCCACGCTTGATGCGCAAATGTGCTTCGGTGGCCATGGTTATATCCGTGAATGGGGTATGGAACAATGTGTCCGTGACTTACGTATCGCCCAAATCTACGAAGGAACCAATGGTGTTCAATCCCAAGACTTGATCGGTCGTAAAACCATTAAGTGTAACGGTGCCTACGTTGCAGAATACATCGAAGAAATTCGTGATTTCGCTAATAGTTTAGATGCGGACTTGAACTTCATTAAAGATGCAACTTTGGATGCAGCGACAGAAATTGCCGACCTGACTCAATTCGTGCTGGCTCAAGCAGCTGAAAGCGTAGAATTTCCAAATGCAGCAGCAGTAGACTACTTGCATGCTGTGGGCTTACTCAGCTTCGCTTATATGTTTGCTCGGATTGCCAATGCTGCAAAAGACAAAGATGGTGAGTTCTTCCAAAACAAATTGGCACTTGCTCAATACTTCGCACAACGTATTCTTCCAGAATTAGACATGCGTATTGCTAAAGTGAAAGCAGGTTCTGACTTGATTATGAACTTCAGTGAAGACTACTTCACTAGCCAAGCCTAATCATTCAATATGAAAAACGCCTGCTCTGTCAGGCGTTTTTTGTTAGATATCTCAAAATTACAATACATCAACCCAAGATAAAACAGAAGTTCTGGATGAGTAACTTGGATTTACAGAATCATCCATCAAACTAGAGTCGTAGGTAATGGTCATATTCCCTCCGCCAGCAAATTGAGTCGGGCTGCTAGAAAATTGGTAGCCGCCACTTCCATTTGAACTAATATTCGCGACATATAAAGCACCAACATAATCACCGCCATTGCCTCGCACATCATAATTTCCACCTAGAACGAGAAGAATACCGTTAAATGAACATTGGTTCCCGTTTGTTCTTAGACTACCTGTAATAATTACAATACCTGAACATGCAGGTAGATTCGTAGCATCACCCTCGACATAAGTCACTCCAGGCGCATTTTTGATGGAATTGACCAATGCCATCACTTGATTGGCATCACCCCATAAACCAAGGTCGGTATTCTTTACACAAGCACCTGAAGATGGACAACCACTGCCACCTGGATAATGAGCTGCATCGTTACGATTGCTTGGAATACCATTTTTAACAGTATTATTTGAGTTCACATCACCCGTAGCAATTGCGAGTTTATGCCCTCCATCAATTCTAAAGACATTACTATTTGCACCAGAAAATGAATTGACATTACCAGCCAATGTTAACGCTCCAGGTAATTCGGGTAATCGCACTGCTTGCGGTGCCGCAAATTTAACTTGATAAACACTTTCACCTAAAATCTTAGTATCACTACCTGTACCCTTAATCAGATTCCCTGTGATTTGCACAGTCACCTGCTGATTGGTATCGTCCCAACATGGATTGGTATTAGCAACTGAACAACCTGCAATATTGGCATCTGTTTTAATCCAATAATAACGCCCATTCTGGATATTCGATGCACTCACACCATTTACAGGGTTTGTATAAGGGATCAAATCAGCTGTTAGACCACCCTTCCATGAATTCTTATCAGAGCTACTCGTTGGCCAACCTGATGTTTTAAAGCGATTATCCGCCCAATTTAGAAACTGTGTGGCACCATCTTCTGCTGCATTACTTGTGGATACTTTATTATTTATATTTGCAGTCATTTTGTCTTGCATGATCGTGCCACGCATCGCATAGAGGCCGATCATAGTTGCTGCAAATAAAACGACTACGGTAATAATGAGGACAGAGCCTTGTTGTTGTTTCATAGTTATCCTCCTTATGTTTTAGCCGTAATGCTACGTGTTGGAACAGTGCCACACGATAAAGTTAAGGTCATACTTTTATTATTACCATTTGGTAATTGATAGCTTTGACTACTACTTAATGATTGAGGAGTACTATCATCTCTAGAAATCCTCCAACTTGAAGAAATAGTTCCACTTACAACTACTGTAACTGTGCCTCCCTTACCTATACCAGATATTGTGTAAGATGTTTGATCTGGCCAAACTACATTATTAACTTTGATATAGTTCAAATCAGTCGAAGAGCAGTCCATCGTTGATGGTGTTTCATTTTGATTATTCCCTTCACCTGTATTATTTCCACCGCTCTCTCCACCACTAGAAGAAGAGCCACCGCTAGTCTGCCCGCCACTACCCGAGGAAGAATTGCCAGAAGTATCATTTGCAGAATTAGCATGACTTGTACCACCACTTGATGCCAACTTTGTTAATGCTAATAAATGTGAAGTCGCAATAAAATCAATCGTTGGCTGCTTGCCATTTCCTTCAGAAACAGTCATCTGAGTTAAAACACTGGTTACAGTGTTCCACGCATTTACAACCGCAGTATTTTCAGTATTGCTATTGCCACTAAATCTCTGTTGATAGACTAGAGAATTAGCACTAGTACCATTCTGAATACCATATGAGAATTTAATTTCTGAAATATCTTTAGCAAGTACATAACTCAAATTCTCGTCATTATTCAAAATACAGAGTAATTCATTGTTAGCATTCACCTTAAATGTATTGATCCATGAGTTATTTGATTGTCCCAAACAGTCTCTTTGAGTTCGATCAAAAGTCACAATTAATTCATTATTATTGGCAGGAATACCTAATTCATTGGCCTGTCTAACCAGCCGAGTAATTGTCATTGATGCAAACCGGAAATTCTCTTGGGAACGATCCATGACATCTTTTTCTAGAATAAGCTTCTGGTTTGAAAAAAGAATGGTTAAAGCCCCAGCGGTAATAATCAGGCCAATGGTTAAACCCACCATCAACTCAATGAGAGAAACACCAGCTTGAGAAGCTCGATTAATAGATATTTTTCTTTTCATAAAATTGTCCTCTATTAAATCTCACATTTCGGTACTGAAAAATAATAGATAAATGTTTCTTTCTCGGATGGATCTGATGCATACCATTTTGCTTTTTTGTTTTCCCATTCGATCGTTATTTTATAACGTCGCTTAGTCGCATTCTCTATCTCTAAATTGCCTGACCAACCATTCATACGGCTATGTAACGCTTTTTGATTCGTTGTAAGCCCCTGAACAAAACTACTGGTGTTTCCCGTAACCTTCCATCGATTTTGCCATTCTGTTTTCAAAGCATTAATATTGGTTGATGAAACTTGCCCAGAATTATCATCTAAGGAACAAACACTCGCCCACATACGATCGGTCAAATCATTCGCTTGAATTGTCGCAATCGTTCTTTGAGTTGTAAGAGCACTTTGCTGCATAGACTTCAAATGCAGGATACCAAGCCCTAACAACACACCCGCGGTAATAAACATTGCGATCAGTGCTTCGAAAAGAATAAAACCTTGTTGAGAATTTATTTTATTCATGATTTAGCACCCTGTTTTACTTTTAAATGCTCTGCCAATAACTTCGACACAGACTGAATAAGTATCCGCATCAGGGATGGTGACGGTGATTTCATGTTCAGCAGTCGTTGATCCAACTGGATTAAAAGTAATTGTTTCAGGCGCGGTAATTGTTAGTTGTGAGTTTTCGAAAGTTAATTTTTGAATCGGTGTAGAGGAAGCCGAAGATTTTGCGATCAGCCCCGTCGACCAATTGGTTCTATTAGCATTTAAACAATTGCTACCATCTGAACTTCCACAAATTGTGACCGTTTTCCCAAGTCTCACCGCTTCGGTTCGCGCTTGCTGAAGGAAATTTAAAATATCACCACTACTTGTTTTGACTTTAGTATTTTTTAATGTTCGGCTTAAATTCGGAGCGGCTAAGGTCGCGATTATCGCAAGTACCGCAATCGTGACCATAAGTTCAACAAGGGTAAATCCTTTTCTAGTTTTCATTTCCAGCACCCAGATGTCGTTGGTGTTTTAGCCCCATCTTCTTTTAATGTTAATGTCCCGCATAAAGAATCAGACTGCACACTGGTGGGTGTTGCGGTAATCGTATAGGTCTGAGATGAATTGGCTACATTAATTGATAAGGTATAGTACCTGGTTATATTTGCAGGTGATTTCAATGCTGTAGGGATGTCGGCCACTGCAGGATAACTGAATGACGCATTATATTTACTCTCTAAAAATTGAGCTAAAGTGAGCATGGCCGCTTGTGTTTCTGTTCTATGACTTGCCACGATATATTTTGTATAACTCGGTATAGCGATAGCTGCAAAAATTGCAATGATTGCCACAACAATCATTAATTCAATTAAAGTAAACCCCAATGATGATTTCATTTGCCACCTAGCTTAAGTATTTATAAATATTTCTTAGACAAAATTTTTCGTAGTTATCATATAATTTATTAAACTAATTATCAAAAAAAAAAGATAGTGTGACAAAAATCGTCATTTAACTATAATTAATGTTAAAAATTGATTAAATTAAACTTGGAAAATAAATAATAAATAGATATTGAATAAAATAGAAATGAATTAACAAATTTATATACAAATTATCGCTGTGGTAAATATTTTAAAAATTACATACCATCATATTTATACCATTAAAGAAATTATTATTTCATTCAATTCAAGGAGCTAAAGATGTCTGGACGAGATCCCAAAGTGGTTAAACTTGAAACCCTCCTCGACCGATTAGGTAATTTCGCGGTTGAAAGCTTTCACTACATTGCCCTATTCATTATTGGCTGTATGGTGGCATGGTCTGCGGTGCATACCGTAATCGAAATTTTAACCGTCAAACAATACGCCACGATCGATGATATTTTATTGTTATTTATCTATTTAGAATTGGGTGCCATGGTTGGCATTTATTTTAAAACCAATCATATGCCTGTACGCTTTTTGATTTATGTGGCTATTACTGCACTCACTCGTCTTTTAATTTCCGATATTCAGCACGACCATAAAGCCGATATGGATTTGGTGATTATTACAGGTTCAATCCTGATTCTTGCATTAGCCATTTTAATTGTGCGTTATGCGTCATGGACTTTTCCTTCCGTCATGCGTGATAAACATCAAGATCAACCCTTAGCTCAAGGTAAAACCCCGCGCCCTGAAGATGATGAATTGGCTTAATTTGATCCTGTAAATATAGCTTGCCTACTTTCGAGCATGACCTCTGTAGCTGCGTTCAAATCGGGAGTTGGGAGGCTTTTCTCTATCTTGGGACTAAAACATAACGACCATTTTCAAAGATCCAATACATGTTTTGCGGAGGGTCAGGCAGTCCTAGGCGCTGCCAGTCGTTGATAATCCGATAATTAGAACTTTCTATTCGTGAATTGCCATCACCAAAAACATAACTGGTACTTTGATGATTGTATTGGGTATAGGTGGGTGCCTGTAAGTTAATGCTGACGTTGGCTTGTGGTCGATCCCAATTCGGCGGCCGATGATCATGCGGAGGATAAGGTCGATGCGGATATGGGGGGTACGGCGGATAAGGTCGATAATTGGGGCGTTTGGTACTGGTTCCCTGATAATTCGACCAACCATTGGCATCTGCGAAGGCAGAGTTAGAACTCAGCATTAAGATGGCTATGCCACATGCAAAATAGAACTTCACTTTCATCTGCTGTTTCCAATGTTCTTTGTTGATATTTTAACCTAAGTTTCTACCCAAGCATGCATAAAAATAGCAGGCTGGGCAAAGATTTGTACAGGATGTTATTCCCGCTCTGAATGTGAATTTTGATTGCTATGCTTTATGTTAAAATAATTTTTTTCATGGATTAGGTGGAACATTGTGGCGGAATTAAACTTTGAACGACTGCATCAATTTTTCTCAAAAGTACCGAGCGTACAAAAAAGATTAATCGACTCTTATGGAACAGACGGTCAACATGCGTGGTGGTTTAAATTCCAAATTAATGTCGATCATCCTCTCGCATGGCAAACCGTTCAAGAACTAGGACATGTACTGAATTACATTTCGACCAATGAACGTTTACCAACCTTATTCATGCCTGTTTCGCCGCCCCCCTATATGAATGGTGAAGCCAAAGAATTTCTGGCATGGGTCATTCAATGTAACCATCCAGACTTTAGCCCCGATATTGTGTGTGACTGGCTTGAAGCTCGTTTACCACAACCTGTCGAAGATGAAGCACAGTGGAAGATTAAAACCGATTTACATGAATTAGATAACATGACCGATAAAGAGTTGGATGAAATAATACCGCCGAATCCTGAGCAATAATCCCAAACAAAAAAAGCGCATCATGCGCTTTTTTTGTTTGAGCTTGCTCTTGCGTCACTATGCTACTTAGCTCCTTCAAGGAGAAAGGATCAAGCCTTCTGCCTCTGGAAGAAGGCTTGAATGAAAGTTTAAAACGTCGATAAACCACTCCACTCCATAAAACGATACAACGCATATTTCAACTTTGAGTCATCCGCATACTTGGTATAGTCCACACTCATTTGTTTCCCTCCGAGGTTTGACCATGCCGTATTAAAGTACTGATTCGCATCTTGAAACACTTGGGCTTGAGTCGAACCCAATACCCGTAAGTCTGTCTCTAAATTATAATTTTTAATATTCCGCGCAGTAAAATTGGCTGAGCCTAAAATCATTTCACTACTGTTGCCACTATGCTTCACAATCATCTTGCTGTGGCATTGTTCACCTTGAGTATTACACCAGCGCACAGCTATGCCTGCTTCATGTAACTCCGATGCCACCTGACGGTTTGGAATGCCATTTTTTTGACGTCCAAAAGCATCTTTATTCGGATCAAGTAAAACCCGCAATTGCACACCGCGCTCTTGTGCCGCAATGAGGGCTTGAATAATTTGTCGTTCGGATAAATAGAACATGGCCAAATCAATCTGATCGTGTTTTTTTGCAGTCGTAATTAAGTTTAACGTCGCTTCTAAAATGGCTTGTTCCGTCAAGACCTGCACTTGGGGTTCTGTTTTGGCGGCTTCTAACTCACCCAGAATAATCACAGGCATATCGCCACCAGACATTCGACCTACCGCTTGCTCGGTCTTTAAAATATCGATCGCGGCATTGCCCGTCACCACTAAAGCAATATTAGAGTGTCGTGAACTGCCATCATGTGGGTTCATAGAAGTGACTAAAGCCTTCCACCCCTGTGCAGTATCTACGACCAAAGTTTTACGATGATTGGCTTTAAAATTAAATAAATTAAAATAACTGCGTAAGGTAATGGGTTCTTTACCAAATGGATTTGGCAACCAACCTTTTTCAGGATTATTGCCTGCATTTTGACAGCACAAATACCAGAAACCTGACCAAGTTGGATTTGATGCCCGCAGTGGACGCAAATCGGTTTCAATCACATCAATCCCCGCTTGACGTAGTTGACGATAATGTTCAGGCGCTACGCTGCCATAGACCGAATTAATGGGGTCGGTAATAAATTTAATTTCAACCTGAGGAAACTGACGGCGTTTCGAAATTAAGGCATCGGTTAATTGTTGGGTTAGCGCTTGCTGTTGCAGTTTCGATTCACCAACTTCTTTATTGAATAAAAACATATCCAATACAATGGTGGTTTGTGCTTCATCAATCATTTTTAACATTTCATTAAAAATGACCTGCTGTTGCTGCTGTTTGCCATCACGGGTTAAATAAGTTTGATCTGCTAAAAACCTCACTTGGGCATGCCGTAATTTTCCTGTGTAATTTAAACCTTCAGGTAACGGCTTCAGTGTGTGATAAATCCCAGAAGCCAAATAGCCCAGCGCCAAGAAACTGACGATGACCGTAACATAACGCCGCGGCGTCCAATTTAATTTATGATGAATTTTTCGGAAAATACGCATAAGAAAAAACCTAACCCAATAGGTTCAGGCTAGGTTTTCTTGACACAATTTTCAAGTGGCTTTGTGTGACATCACCTTGAATCAATTCAAAAAACTAATAGTTCCTTAGAAACCAAATTCCAACCCAACTGTGAAGTTCCGCCCCATTTGTGGAAGTGTCGATAAGAATGATGCATGGTTATATACGGTTTCATCTAACAGGTTATTGGCTTTGGCATAAACACGATAATCTGTTTTATCCGAAAGACGGGCGGCATAAGCTAAACCCAGATTTACCATATTGTAGCCATCGGTTTCTGTTTCATAGACTGCAATTTTATCTTGCTTAAAGGCACGGTAATATTCCGCAGTCCCTGAGAAACCATCACCAAAATCAGCATCAAAACGTGTACCTACACGACCACCTGGAACACGTGGCGCATCCCCTTCAGCATCAATTTTCCCACGCACATAGTCACCAAATAACGTGGCGGTATAGATTGGCGACAGTTGATATGAAATTTCCCCTTCAGCCCCATAAAAACGTGCTTTATCTTGCGTATATTGAATTAAACGAAAATCTTCATAACGATCTAAGGTCTGCGCATAAATATAATCATCAAACCAGTTATGGAACACATGAACATGATAGTTCAGTCGATCGGTATCGTAATGGAAACCCACTTCAAGGTTATTCGATTTCTCAACAGCTAAATTTTCATTGCCCAACTCATAGGTATTGGTTGCCAGATGCTTACCTTGCGAATACAACTCTTGCGCCATCGGTAAACGTTCTTGATGCGACGCAACTAAAGACAATTTATAGTTCGGTGCAAATGCCCAGTTTGCTGCACCTGAATAGGAAAATGCGTGATCGTCATAATCTTTTTGTGGCGAATCAATATCAATACTTTGCTGATCCAAACGTGCTGCGAGTTCGAAATGTACATCGTTCCATTGACGATGCTCTAAAGCAAACACGCTCCATTTATCCGTAGTACTTGGCCCCGCAAATAACGCCTCTTCTCCCGTAATATCGAGTTTTTGACGACCAAATTGAGTGCCGATTACCCCTTCCCAAGCCCCAATCGGGTTATGCAGCAATTCTAAACGCGTGTCATAACCTTGGCTTTTAAAGGTTGTGGCAGCTTGACCATCTTCAATTTCATCATGTTGATAATCGGTATAACTCGCTTGTACACGTAGTTTTTGGAAGCCTGCAAATGGGTCTGCCAACTCACTTCTGAAATCATAACGCTCGGATTTTAGATCGACCCAAGGTCCCGCATGACTATGGTCATGTTCATCTTCTTCATGGTCATGATCGTGCTCACCACAATCTAAATGTGGTTGTCCTGTTAAATGCGCTTCACAGCTTTCATATTCATGATTATGGCCAGGCAATCCATATTGATCTTGACGATTGGTATAAGAAATTCCCGTAAAACCACGATCATAAATCCACGACAGTCCTAAAGTCACATTTTGAGACTCTGCAAAAGTGTTATCTACGCGACGTTCTTTTTCACCTTCATGGACATAATCTGGAGCAATATAATTATTTGCATCACGTTTCAGTCCTTCGACCCTTAACGCGACTTGATCACCCAAACCAACCGTTACCCCTGCTGTAGCCAACTTTTCATCGTTGCCTGTGTTGTAACGTACACCAAGTTTTCCTTCATAGCCGTTCTCTGGCATCTGGGTCGGAATCTTATTGTCCGTGACATTGACTAAACCGCCTACATTTCCAGCCCCGTACAATAAGGTTGATGGACCACGGACAATTTCAATTTGCTTGGCTAAAGTGGGATCTACGGTAACCGCATGATCGGGCGATAACGTAGATACATCCATGGTTTCAGAAGCATTTGCCAAGACTTTGACACGTGCTGCATCTTGCCCTCGAATCACGGGGCGACTGGCACCTGGACCAAACTGATTGGAATATACCCCGACCTGATCACTTAGTGCTTCACCGATGGTGGTGCCACCTTGTGCCAACTGATCGCTTTTAATGACATTATCGGCAGCCGAATAATCCACGGCGGTCTGTACTAAAGGATGTGCTGTCACTTGAATGGTGTCTAATTTTTGCGTAGATTCATCATCTTGTGCAAATGCAGAAGGTGCGATTACCGCAAGAATCGCAACGGAAAGTAAATTCTTATGAAATAACATGAGTCAGGTTTGGTCTGGTGAAAGTCATTAATTGTTATAATATAACATTACCATTATTTTGCAATAAGAAACAGAATCTCCCCGCTAAGTTCTTTATCCTGTTTTAGCGCATTATCATTTTATCGCCTTATCTCGAATTATGGGATTGACCAGATTTCATGCCATTTACCATTTCACATGCTGTCCTTGCACCGCCTTTAGCCAAACTCAGTGGTGGCCGATTACCGATTGCAGCTATTGCTATTGGTTGCATGACGCCAGATTTAAATCGTCTGTTTACCCAAGACAATTCAAATACCACCCATTACTGGTCTTCACTGATTCATCCCGATCTTTGGATTGGACTCAGCTTTTGTCTTCTATGGTACGTACTATTACGGCCCTGTTTTTATCGCTTTTTGGGCATTCAGCATGAACTCAGGCTCAGTAGTGCGATACGTATTTTTAAATTTTTAATAGGCATCATTCTGGCAGTACTTCTCGGTACAGCCACGCATTTATTCTGGGATGGACTCACCCATGTCGACTTCCGTACCTTGTTCGGACATGAGTTTTTAAGCCAGAAGATTTCTTTGTTAGGGCACTATTATCCGCTACACCGCATTTTACAAATTGGCACATCGGCACTGGCTCTCCCCTTGTTGGCATGGATGAGTTGGCGTTATTACCAAACCTATCAGCAACATTTTCCTGTCAGTTTACAAATCAAATGCTTTGCAATTGGACTGTTCATATTCAGCCTTTTGGGTGGTCTGGTGAGTCTTTGGGACTATGCGCGTTATATCCCCACGCAAGTTTGGCATTCAGACCTGTATTATTTTACGGGGCGAAGTATTAATGAGTTTAGCCAAATGGCTTTACTGATATTGATCTTTGGCTGCATTCTGTTTTTATTTTTAGATCGTGATCATCGTTTAGGCTGAATTTAGACCAACGCTTAAATGCTATTTCATGCCTTTTTTAAGCTATACCTTGAGAGTCAATGCCCAAAGAGGCATAATCCTACCTTTATTTCTGGCGGTACGCTGTTTACGTATTCGCTACCTTTAGCCATATAGTTGGATTTTATACGCTATGATGCGAACTCATTACTGCGGTTCTTTAACCGAAGCCCAAATTGATGAAACAGTAACCCTTTGCGGTTGGGTACATCGTCGCCGTGACCACGGTGGTGTTATTTTCCTCGACATGCGTGACCGTGATGGTTTAGTTCAAGTCGTTATTGATCCAGATACTCCTGAAGCATTCGCAACTGCGGACAAAGCACGTTCAGAATTCGTATTAAAAATTACAGGCCGTGTACGTCGCCGTTATGAAGGCACAGAAAATGCCAATATGGTGAGCGGTCAAATCGAAGTTTTGGGTAAAGACATTGAAGTTCTTGCTCAGTCTGAAACTCCGCCATTCCCATTGAATGACGAAAATACCAATATTTCAGAAGAAATTCGTTTGAAATATCGTTTCTTGGACATCCGTCGTCCAGAAATGTTAGAGCGTTTACGTTTCCGTTCTAAAGTGACTAACTTAATTCGTAATTACTTCGAAGATCATGGCTTCTTAGACGTTGAAACACCAATCTTGACCCGTGCAACACCAGAAGGCGCACGTGACTATTTAGTACCAAGCCGTGTTTCAAATGGTAGCTTCTACGCGCTTCCACAATCACCACAATTGTTCAAACAATTGTTAATGGTGGGTGGTATTGATCGTTACTACCAAATCGCGAAATGTTTCCGTGACGAAGATTTGCGTGCAGATCGTCAACCTGAATTTACCCAAATCGACGTTGAAACATCGTTCATGAGTGACGATGACATCATGGATTTAATGGAAGGCTTAACGGTTAAAATGTTCAACGAATTATTGAATGTAAAATTCGATAAATTTGAACGTATGACTTACGCCGATGCAATGCGTGACTATGCCTCTGACAAACCAGATATGCGTATTCCATTGAAACTGGTTGATGTTGCAGACTTAATGCAAGACGTTGAGTTCAAAGTCTTCGCTGGTCCTGCTAAAGATCCTAAAGGTCGTATCGTGGCTTTACGTGTGCCTGGCGCAGGTTCGCTGCCACGTAGTGCGATTGACGAATACACTAAATTCGTTGGCATCTACGGTGCGAAAGGTTTGGCTTACATCAAAGTCAACGAACTTGAAAAAGGCATCGAAGGTCTTCAATCTCCAATCGTTAAATTCATTGAGCCAATCGTGCTTGATTTGTTAAAACGTGTTGGTGCTGAAAATGGCGACATCGTGTTCTTCGGTGCAGACAAAGCCAAAGTTGTAAATGATGCAATGGGCGCACTTCGTGTGAAAATTGGCCATGACATGAAACTTGCAACTTGCGAGTGGGCGCCGCTTTGGGTAGTTGACTTCCCAATGTTTGAAGAAACAGATGATGGCAAATGGACTTCTGTGCATCACCCATTCACACTGCCAAAATCAAGTGTTGAAGAAGTGAAGAACAACCCAGGTGCTGCGCTTTCTGTTGCTTACGACATGGTATTGAACGGCACTGAAGTTGGTGGTGGTTCACTCCGTATCTATACTTTAGAAATGCAAAAAGCAATTTTTGAAGCATTAGGTATTGGCGAAGAAGAAGCAGAAGAAAAATTCAGCTTCTTACTCAATGCATTACGTTACGGTGTGCCTCCGCATGGTGGTTTGGCATTTGGTCTTGACCGTTTGATCATGTTGATGACTGGTGCATCTTCAATTCGTGATGTAATCGCATTCCCGAAAACCAAGACTGCTGAATGTCCATTGACTCAAGCACCAGCGCCAGTTGAAGCCAACCAATTGCGTGACCTTGGTATTCGTTTACGTGAAAAACAAAAAGTTGAAGCAAAAGAAGCATAAGCTTCCGCTTCAATCAAAACCCTGCCTTTGTGCAGGGTTTTTTATTTTTAAATGAATGACTTTTTTGAAAATTACATCTTTACCAACCATTTTTTAAATTTTCTTTTGAACTTTTACCTCATCCCGCTTAGAGTAAGCAACGATAGCCTATATTCTGTTGCAGCAGTTCCTGCCTTAATTGTTCTATTCAAAAATCCATTTTGTTCTTAAGATGCTCATTTTTTTGATTCTATCTATCTTAGATTTTTAAGTCTCTTTGCAAAATTTTCTCTCCTCCTTTCTGGTAAAAAGATTCTTGAGTCAAAATATGGCTATTTATTTCTTACTTAAATTTATCGCAATTTTACCTTTGTCATTTTTACAAAGAATTGCACTTTGGACTGCTTATCTACTCTTTCATACAAACTCCTCCATCAAACGAATTACAGCGATTAATCTCCGATTGGCATATCCTGAATTAAATGAACAAGACTTACAAAAGCGTCTTCGCCTCAGCATTCAAAGCCAATGCATGACCTATATCGAATTTGTAAAATGCTGGGGAATGTCACCTCAATACAACTTCAACTTACTCAAGAATATTCATGGTGCAGAGCTCTTAGAAAAGGCTCTGGCCAATCAAAAAGGTGTGATTGTGGTCATTCCTCACTTTGGTTGTTGGGAACTGTTAAATGCTTGGTTAAATCTTTATACGCAACCCATGATCATGTACAAACCTGACAAAATAAAAGGTGTGAATCGGTATATTTTAAATGCCCGACAGAAATTTAATGCCACATTAGTACCAACAGATGAAACAGGAATACGTCAAATTTTTAAACATCTAAAGCAAGGCGGCCTGACTGTCGTTTTACCTGATCATTTACCTAAAGCTTCTGGCGGAATTTATTCACATTTCTTCCAGCAAAATACACTATCGGCCACATTGGTTTCGAAAATGGCGGCCAAGACGCAATGCAATGTCATTGGCTTAAGCTGTATCCGTAATCCTGAATTATCCAGTTTTGATGTATATTGCACCGAATTGCCTCAAACGATTCTTTCAAAAGATTTACAACAGTCCGTGGACAGCTTAAATCTGGCAATGCAAGAGATGATTCAGCTTGCACCCGAGCAATATATCTGGTCATACAAACGCTTCAGAAATTGTTATGGCAATGTCAATATTTACTGCAAATAATCCACGATCTGACTTTCTTTAAGAATGTGTTTGGATTATAAAAATAAAAGCTCAAATTTATATGAATTTGTATAGCATTGAGCTAATTGGTTTTATTCATTTGAGATCAATTCTGAGCAGTGGCATAATAGCCCGCAGTTTTATATTGATAGATGAGCAAGCTTATGGCTATGCGTCCTGAAGTCCGCCGTCGTGGTCTTGTGGTAATTGTTTTTGCAGTCGTCCAGTGGTTATTCATGCGCTATATTCTTGCCAATGGTTTATTTAACCTAGACACCTCTGACCGTATTTTATATTTCTGCGTGAGTAGTTTAGGTGGTGCCTTTGCTATTTTTGTCGGTTTGATTTACATGGTGCTTAAAGGCAATCCGGATAAAGAAAACAACTGAAGTTGTTTTCTTAGAATTCATTTAAATCATAAACATAATCTGATGAAGACCAAATCTCTTCACATTCCTGCCATTTACTCTCAGAAACAAAGTATTGTTTTGGTAGCCTAATATAATACCCATTAATACCATATAAAATTTTAAGAGTATCAATAGCTGTAGAACGAATTGAAAGGTATTTCTCAAAACGCCATCCTTGAAACATTTGCGCTACTTCTAAGATACAATCATATTTAAAAATTAAATATCCGATCTGCTCAATTTTTTTAAGCGTTTCCTCAGAGATATATCGATGAGGTGCATACCAAAGCTCTAAATTATTATACTTTTCTTTCAATTTTTTTAAGATATCTAAATAACTGTTTTCGCAATTCAAATAAGTTCCGATTAAATTTGAACCTATAATTAAACAACTATTTTTACGGATTTCCAGAAAATCAACCCTTTGCTTAAACATCCTATAATCATTCAATAAAATAGGATGATTCGTTTTTAAATCACTATATAATGTAAATAATCTTAATTTTTTTAGTACATTAGGATTCTGATTAATTCCTAAAAAAAATTTTGACTTATTCTTCCTGTAGTACTTTCCCTCATTTAAGTTCTTTACAATCAGACGAGTCTCATTACCATCATCTAACAACCAGTAATTTTTTGCCGATACAGTATTCATTAGGTGTAGAGGAATGTGGTAAATCATTCCAGTAAAAATATCTAAATAACATTCATTCGAGAAGTGTTTTTTTAATTCAAATGCATAAAGTTTTTTACTTAAACCGTAAAATTTTTGAAAAATTATGCGATCCCAATCATGAAATTCAGCTAGCATTTTTTTAATAATATTTAGATCTGTGTCCGAACCATAAACTACCAATAACTCATTTTTTACAGCAACATCGAAAAAGAGATTTTTTGCCTCAAAAGCATTAAACAACTGTAACGGCGTTCGAACAATAAAAAGTCGCTTCATAGTAATTAGCAAAAAAGAGGATTTTTTGACTATACATTTTTTCAATAAATAATAGAATATGTTCAGTATAATTTATAATTTAATAAATTCTTTGGATTCCAATTCCCATGCGCTACTTTCTTCTCAATGATACTCGTTCAGGCTTGCACCATGGTTGTGAAGTTGTCATGCAGAATCTCATTGAATCACTCTGTATACAAGACGCTAATGCAGAAATCTTAACCTTATGTACTGGGCAAAAGATTTCTGAAGAAAAATGGGAAATAATTTTAAACTCTATAGATGTAGTACTTATAAATGGTGAAGGAACACTTCACAGTGCATCAGCGTATGGATTCTTTCTACTTAAACTTGGACATCAAGCAAAGTTAAGAAATAAATTTGTTGCTTTAATTAATAGTACTTGGGAAAATAACCCTGATAGTTGGATCGGCTTGATCCAAAACTTTGATTTAATTACACTTCGTGATCAAAAAAGTTTTCATACTCTCAAAAATTATAATCTGCCACAGCTTTACTATGCACCAGACTTAACGTTTATCTCCAATCACAACATACTAGAAAAAAGAATTCTTTCTACAAATAATATTATCGTTAATGATTCAGTTTACGCTGGTATAGCCGATCAGTTATTTGAAATCTCTAGAACTCGAAAATTCAGTTATTACCCAATAACCCGAAAACTTCCAACAAAAGAAGGGATTGTTGGCTACAACAATAAAAAGCTTAATAAACAAAAATTATACAACATCTTATCAAATATCAGTTTTGGACTTTTCAAACCTCGTAGATTTTATCAAGATTTATCGTATGCTATTGATAATACAGTAGAATTTAAAAATAAACTTCTGCAAAGCAAGTTCGTTATCACTGGTCGTTATCATTGCTTATGTTTTTGTTTACAAATGCAAATTCCTGTACTTATCATAGCGTCTAACACAAATAAAATGAAAAACCTTCTTGAGGATATTGGGTTGGATGACCGCCATATTACACTTGAGGAATTAAAGGAGTTTACGAATGATGAACTTTATCAACGTGCCAAATATTCTGATAATGAAATAGAAAAGCTCCTACATTTTAATCACCATGCAAAAACTTTGCACTCAAATATTTTTAATGTAATTATTTTATCTTCAAAAATTAAGAATGTGACTTGAATCTCATTTAAACGATCCAATATCATTATTTATTATTTTCTAAGTTTTCATTATATGATTTTTTAAAAATTTCCTAACTTAATCGAAAAATTCAAATCAATAGGATGAATTATATATAATATTTCTTGTATAAAAATTATCAATCATGACTTTGTATCTCTATATGTTATTAATTATTAAACCTCAAATCTATTTTTACACATAAACTCAAGAATAATTTACATATTAAAAAATATATAATACAATTTTATCAGATCATTCCCGAACCCTAAAATCAAATCTTATTATGAAAGAAATTAAAAATCCCTTACCTTTTTTTTATATTATTTTACCTACTTTCAATCGTCCAAAACTAGTTCAAAGAGCAGTTAAGTCAGTCTTATCTCAAAATTATAAAAACTATAAACTAATAATATTTAATGATGGATCAACTGAAGATTACAGTACACTAGAAGCTTTAATTCAAGAAAACCCAAATATTGAATACATCAAAAGTCACAATATTGGTGTAAATAAGTCAAGAAACTTAGTATTAGATTCAATATTTGAAAGTAAAAATATTGATAACTCTTATTTTTTTACATTGAGTGACGATGACTACTTAGTTGAAAATTGTTTAGATACAATTTCCGAAGAAATTAGAATAGAACATAGCATATGGTATTGTTTTAATTGTACATCAAATTCTCAACATATCTTTAGAAATAGTGATTTTGCTGAATACGATCAAATAAAATACTCTAGTTTTGTAAAAAAATATAAAGGTGATAAACATTTTGTCTTTAAATTAGATGGAGTAAAGAATATCCGCTATCCAGACAAGCATTTTAAAAATGGTTACGAACACATCTTCTATTATAAGATTCCCTCAAAAATAAGAATCATTCCAAAATCAGTAAAAGTAATCGAATATTACAGTGATGGTCTTTCACTGTCCAATCTTTATGAAAATTCGACTAGTTTTTTAATTTTATTTAAACACATTTTATCATCACCATTTGAAATTTTATTCTACAAATGGTATTTAAAAAAATTAATAAAACCTAAGAATCTATTAAAGGTACTTATTTCAGAAAAGATATACTATAAAACTAAAGCAATATTGGGCTTAAAAACTAAAAAAAATCTTTAGGCCTTTTAAGGACCTAAAGCTATAATTCAATTAATTTCAAGAAGGAGTTACCCATAGTTTTTATATCAATAAGCTCTATTACTTCTTTTGGAATACTATAATTTTTATTTACACAAGAACTCAAAGCTAATGAAAGCTCATTGATATCTTGCTTAGGCACTAAATAAGGTTGCATTATTACATTATTAAATAATAACTTAATACTACTACTAGAATCGTAGCTTACAATAGGAGTATTTAAACTTAAAGCCTCTAATAATGATACAGGACTTCCTTCACTTGATGAGCATAAGACTACACACTTACTTTTTTTAATAAATTGTTCAGGATCATTAGACCAACCAAGAAACTCAATTTTTTGCTCTAGATTTAATTCTCTAACTAATTTTTTTAGTGAAAAAATTTCTGGACCATCACCTAAAATTGCCATTTTCCCAGTTAATCTTGCTGAATAAAATGCTTTAATTGCATGATCAACCTGCTTAAGTTTAACCAAACGTCCAATAAATAACACATCCCATTCTTTTGAGGAATGCATATTTTGTTTTGGCAAGTTAATTCCATTTGGAATAACTCTGAACTCAGAATGAATAAGAATTTTTTTATACATTTCCTGCAAATTTTCACTTACAGCTATAATTTTCTTTTGATCTAATAATTTTTTAAAATATTTTTTATGTCTTAAGTAACGAAAATAATTATTAATCTGACCAGCTAGATTAGCTGATATTCGCTTTTCCAATACTGCTCCATGCATCCAGAACCAGATTTTTTCAGTTTGTCTTAGATAATCATACAAATAATAACCATTATGAAAACCTAGTACAATTAAATCAAAATTTCGACTATTTATACTCTGATTAATTAACTTAGTTTCACTTTCTGTTAATACTTTATGCTTCCATAATTTTCCATATGAAAATTCATGACTTAACTTTAAATCAATTAGTTCAACCTTTGAATCCAACGCTTGTTGTTGATTTTTATTATCTAATGTGCAAACTGTAACATTAATAGCTTGAGATTGACTCAAATAATTCACTAAAGTACATGTAATACTTTGTGCACCACCACAACCTAAATTATCAACAACAAATAATAAATTTATCATCAGCAAGACCCCATAATTATTAAATTAAAGATAATAAATTATCGCGATACAAAGGCATTTAATTTTTCAGCTATTTTACTAAACTGATATTTTTGAATAACATCTTTATAGCCTTCTATTGCTATTAATTTTAAATTTTCAGGATGATCTATTAAATAGCTTATTTTTTCAGCCAAACTTTTAATATCATTTTGTTTTACCATGTATCCATTTTCACCATGACGAATAATCTGCTGTACACTAATATGATCACTTGCCACAACTGGTTTACCCCATGCAAATGCATCGAGAATAGCCAGAGGTTGTGTATCATTCATAGTTGGAACAAGTGCAATATCGATATCTTTATAAAATTTTCTTTTATCTTCACCATTAATCCAGCCTAGAAAATTCACTTCATTTTCTAAATTTAAATCTTTAACTTGCTGAATTAAAGCTTCTTTCTGCTCACCATCCCCAGCAATAAGCAACTTCACTTTATACTTTTGTTTCTTTAATTGCTCTACAGCAGAAATTGCTAAATGAGTACCTTTATATTCAACCAATCGCGTCATGATACCCAAAACAACTGGCTGCCCCACAGTTTCTGAAAAAGACGGGGAGTCATCAGGTAAATGAATTAAATTTGAAATAACCGTCTGTGGCTTTTTAGTTAAGTCGATACCTTTGCATTTTGCTGCTTGCGCAACACATTCCCCCACATGCGGTGTAATATGAATAAAACCATCCGCTCTCAGTGTTCGCTTTACATTATGACTGTGATTCATCGCTAAAACAGGTATCTTGATACCACCAAGTAACATAGCATTTTTAAATAAATAGACAGCTCTACCACTATGAGCAATAATAAAATCAGGACGCTCTTTTCTTAGCCAAAAATTTAAGCGCCAAGCAGCCCATACATCATAAAAGCCAGAACTGTTCAAAGCAAAAAATTGACGATTCCCTGTACTAAGGTGCCTATTTTCATCCCCAGCAACAATCCACATTTGATGTCCTTGACTAGCTAAAGCATCATGAGTATTTAACATAGCTTGCCAGCGCCCGCCTGATGCATCTCCATAGACAGTATTTACAATTTTCACAGCCACACCTATTTATTTAGAATATTCTTAAATGCTTGCTCTAAATTCTGAGCATGGTTTATTACCCTTAATTCTTTCGTATTAAAATCAACAATGGTATTAATTGGACTACAAGATATAGGCATATCTTGCTCCAGCTGAACATAATACTTTTGAAAGTTATCACTCAATTTAGAATGTTTAAATAATGGTACAAATAGTTTTTTTCCAGCAATTAAACCTTCACTAATCATCGACGTCGAATCTGGGGAGCAAATTACCATATTTGAAGCATAAATAACATCTTGAATCCGCTGGTTATTACCTTGCCCTACCAAAATTAATCGAACATTCTTAGTTAATGCAAAAGATTGTTTGAGAGCTAATTCAAATTCTTGTAATGTTCTTCTTGAGGTAGAAATAATAAAATAACTCTCTGGGGATTGTTGCACTAAATGGTGTAACCAACCAACCCACTCATTAATTGTGCCTATTTGTACCTCTTTAGTATCTGCACCAATTAAAATACTAATAACAACCTTATTCACTGGAAGATTTAGTACTTTAAGTGCACTTTTTTTTTCATCTTCCAAATTAAAACTTAACATCTTATTTGGAGCAATTGGATAATATACAAAGGGTTGAATACCTTGCTTATTAATATCTATGGTAAACACAACATCAAAATAATGAGACTTGATGCCACGCAAAGAACTTGCCACAATATTTTTTACAGCTTGTGTTTTGGAGAGTTCAAGCTTAAGTAATGCATTGGGCAAAAGTGTATTTCCGCCAGCGGATACAATATAAGCAACTTTTTTCTGCTTGAGGCTGACCAGTTGCTCACGGGACAAAAATGCAGTCAACCATGCTGTGTTCGGACTGAATTTCATCAACCATTTCAGTATTCGATAGTGCCATTTGCTGGGTAATTTGAGTGTGAGCCATTCCACCTCATAAGTTTGCTGTTGATTTAAAAGCTGTATAATTCCCTGTGTCTGGGTTTCATGACCTGCTTTGCCATCGGTAAGTGCAAGAATAAGTGGCTGTTGGCTCATATTAAATCCCATTTATGACACAAGCAAAGATTGATAAATTTGTAAGGTATGTTCAATCATTTTCTGAAAAGTAAGCTGTTCTTGCGCCATTGCATACGCAGATGCAAAATCCATAGAGGGGTCTGCGACTTGTAAATAATGCTGAAGCAAGGTATTTAAAGCATTACTGCTCCCTGCCTCACATAAGAATTCCGCTGGAACAAATTCTGCCATCATTCCAACATCAGTACCCAATACAGGTCGATTCAATAATAGGCTTTCTGCCAAAGTATAAGGACCACCCTCACGCAATGATGAAACAATTAATGCTTCATGTTCATTGATCAACGTATGAATATCTGAACGATAGCCTAACAAAGAAACCCGATTAGACAATTGATACTGCTGAATCAGTTGTTCAAGCTTGCTCCGCTCCTCACCTTCTCCAACAATTGAAAGTGAATGTGGAATATATTTCCAAGCCTCTAGTAACAGATCAAAACCTTTCACCGAATTTAAACGCCCAATCGCAATAAACTTTCGGTTTTTCTGAAAAGGTGTTGGCGATACAGTAATTTTAGTGCCGTTATAAACAACTGTAGTTTTATTCGGTTGATTTAAAATCTCCGCAACCGAACGACTCACGGCAATTACGTGATCAAATGCAAAATACGCCTGATTACTTTTCTTTTTGCCGTGAACAGTCACCACACTTGGAAAACTAAATTGTTTGAGCATACCTTGTAACAGCTTCGCAGTTTTAGAAGCATGCGCATGTAAAATATCAGGCTGAGTTGCCAGAATGACTTTTTTTAGTTGATATTTCGTCCATGGGTTATAGCGGCTGCCGCTCATATCAAAGGTAACAAAATTGACCTTCTCAGACAGTTGGCTTTGATATTTTTGATGTGCAATTAAAGAAACTTGATGAAACTGCGCGAGCCCTTCCGCAAGTTCTAACACATGCTTTTCTAAACCACCGTCTTCATCACTGGCCATTACAAGCGTAATGTTCATATTTAGCCCTCACGCTTGCCCAATTTAAGTCTTAACTTCACTGCAAAGAGTGAATCTTTCCCACTAATTTTAATGCGTTGCAACTGCATAAAATCAGGTTGCTCAGCATCAATACCTTCAATGGTTGTTACCGCATTGTGATAGCCAGCCTGTTTTGCCAACGCCACATCACGTGCAGAATAAATCCCAAAAGGATAGGCAAAACTGGTCACGGGCTGTTGAATTAATTGTTCAAGTTGTTGTTTAGAATCAGCTAACTCTTGAAGGCATTCAGTATCATCAAGTTTAGCTAGATTGGCGTGGGTCATGGTGTGTGAGCCAATTTCAACCCAACCACTCCGGGCCAAAAACTTCACTTGCTCATCATTGAGTTTCGGTTCACGTGCCAGTTCACCGCTATTATGATGGGCTTTTTTATAAGTCGACCAGTCACGATCATGCCGATCAACCACCACATAAATGGTGGCTTTGGCTTGATATTTTTCTAAAATCGGATACGCATTTTCTAAGTTATCCAAATAACCATCATCAAAAGTAATTGCGACGGTTTTTTCAGGGTGTTGTCCCCAATTCTGTTGTAATTCTTGCATCGTAACAAAATGAAAACCTTGCGCGCTCATCCATGCAACTTGCTGCTCAAATTGTTCAGGTGTAACTCGCAGCTTATTAAATTTTGCCCCATCCATATGCTCTCGTACCATGTGATACATCAGTACACGTGGTCGTTTCCAGTCTATAGCTGGCTTCCACCAAGCATACTTATAACTAAACAGTACCACCATCACGAACAGAACAAGAAATAAGTAAATCACAGGCAACTTCTGCTTATTGAGCGAGAAGATATGTTGCCACACGCTCTGCTTCTTTAAAAGCATTTGGTTCGGGCAACTGAGCGAACAAGAGCGATTCCGAGACAATTCCTTTCGCCAATAATCCATCTACCGATGTCGTAATTCGATCTTGTTTCATCCGATCCATAGCAATCACGCCAACTCTACAACCAGCAGTCAGTGCCTCATAAATCATCGAGACGCTATCTTCCGTAACCCAAACCGCCTCTGCCTTTTGCATTTCTTCAAAAATCCAGCCTTGCGGCGTCTGTTCTACAGGAAAAAAGCGTACATGAGGTAAAAAGGGATATGCATTCAAACGCGCTACAAAAGATGTTGGTGTTCGGCGTGAGGTGGTCAGCACAATTTCGCTATCCGAATGTTGTTCGACAATCGTTTGAATGGAGGTAAATACTTTTTCATCATGCCATTGATGTCGTTTGGATGAACCACCCAAAGCAATTAAAATCCGTCCAGATTGATGACTTTGCTCATTCACGATTGGATTCAATGCACCTTGGGTCACAATCACATGATCAGATGCTTGAACATCATCATGTGCCGGAATCACACTATAATCAAACCAAGCGAATGGATAATTCGGTTTCATCAAAATCACAGTTTTGGCTTGAGTATAAATTTTTCCAAGCAACAACACACGTAATTGGGTATGACTGCCCACACCAAAAATAAAATCGGGTGTAGTTTGGAGCTGGGGAATAGATCTGCGAAAGAATCCTGTCAACAAAGGGAATATGGCCAAGTCATTGATCGAAATCTCTTCAAAACTCACGGTTTCTACAGATTGTCTTTGTATAGCGTTAAACAAGCCAAGTGCTTGTGAACGATGTCCTGCTTTTCCATCACTGACATAGACAATATGCATAAACTTAAACCATGATAAAATTTCAATAAAAAAGGCGAAACCGAAGTCTCGCCTTTTAATCTTAACCGATCAACTTAGTTTACGTAAGTCAACCAATGTGCATATTTGTCGTTACGACCTTGAACTGCATCAAAGTAAGTCTTTTGAATTTCAGTCGTAATTGGGCCACGTACACCACAACCAATTTGACGGTCATCGTATTCACGAATTGGTGTCACTTCCGCAGCTGTACCCGTAAAGAATGCTTCATCGGCAATGTAGAACTCATCACGCGTAATACGGCGTTCTACTACCTCATAACCTAAGTCTTTGGCAATGGTAATCACCGTTTGACGCGTAATACCGTCAAGCGCACCACCTGAAATATCTGGGGTATGCAATACACCATCTTTCACGAGGAATACGTTTTCGCCAGAACCTTGGCATACATAGCCTTGAGGATCCATTAACATTGCTTCATCGTAACCTGAATGTGCAACTTCTTGGTGGGCCAAAATAGACAAAGTATAGTTGCCCGAAGCTTTTGCTTTACACATGGTCACGTTTGGATGGTGATGCGTAAACGAAGAAGTTTTTACGCGAATCCCTTTCGCCATAGCTTCTTCACCCAAATATGCACCCCAACCCCACGCTGCAACTGCGGCATGAATGGTGTTGTTGGTCGCTGCAATACCCAGTTTTTCAGACCCAATCCAGATTAAAGGGCGTAAATAGCAAGATGCTAATTTATTTTCACGAACCACATCAATTTGAGCTTGTTCTAGCGTCGCTTGATCAAATGGAACTTTCATTTGATAAATTTTTGCAGAATTAAGCAAACGCTTAGTGTGGTCTTTTAAACGGAAAATCGCTGTACCTTTTGGTGTCTCGTAAGCACGCACACCTTCAAAGACACCCATACTGTAGTGCAAAGTATGCGTTAAAACGTGAACTTTCGCTTCACGCCAGTCAACCAATTGTCCATCTTGCCAAATAAAACCATCACGATCAGCCAAATTCATGGCACACACTCCAAATTTTTATATACAGTCATTTTTATCCAACATAGCCGTTGGATCTATTAATCTTTGCCATAACTTGCAAACGATCACGCGGGTATCGTGCCAGTCCGCAGCATTGACTTGCATGGATTGATTCGCAAGCGCTAAACGGTGGCTCTCGGCTCGTTCACTGAGATAAGCTTGAATCAATGCTGTTGCATCGTTACTGGATAAGCAACCTGCTTTTGCAGCGTCTTCAAGGATTCGTACATTGTCGGAGTAGTGGGCGAGATCGGGATTCGACCCACTCCAGGCTAACACAGCATACTGTGCCATAAATTCAATATCAACGATACCACCTGCATCCTGTTTTAAATGAAAAATTCCATCTTTTTGCTGTTCTTTAGAAGAGCCTAAATGGTCTTTCATTTTTTGGCGCATTTTGAGTACTTCTTCGCGGACATTTGCCTCATCTCTTGGTCGCGTTAAGATACGACAGCGTAGTTGCTCGAACTTATCTCGCAATGTTTCTTCACCCGCAATCGAGCGTGCGCGTACCAATGCCTGATGTTCCCACAACCACGCATTTTTAAGTTGGTATTGTTCAAATGCTTTTAAGCTAGTGACAAGCACACCTGCTTCCCCCGAAGGACGCAAACGTGTGTCAATTTCATAGACCCGACCATCTAAAGTTTGGGTAGTCATCAATGAGATAAACTTTTGCGCCACACGCATGGCAAATTCAAAACCACTAATCGATTTTGGTCCATCGGTATCTGACTGTTCATCCATATAGTGAATGAACACCAGATCAAGGTCTGAACCATAGCCCAACTCAATGCCACCTACCTTACCATAGCCCGCAACGGCAAACGCCATGTGATCAATGGCACAGCGTTGCCCTTCAATATCCACAGGGAAACCGTGCCTTTTTGCGACCATCTGGTAGGCTAAATTTAAGGTTGCATTGACAGAAACTTCTGCAATATCGGTCAATGCATCGGAGACTTTCATCAGTGGGCTTTCTGCCAAAACATCACTGGCAGCCACAGCCAAAACATTGGATTTTTTAAATAGACGGAGTACCCGCATCAGGTCTTCTACTTCATCCAGTTCAATGCGCAGTAATTGCTGACGTAATGAATCTTGTAAATCTTGACGGCGAGGCAATTCAAAATCCATCGACAAAAATTCATCCAGCAACACAGGATAATGCGTCAATTCTTCACAAATCCACGGGCTAACAGTCGCCATTTTGACTAAACGCTGTAGCGCGCCCTTGCTCTCAATCAACATCACCAGATACACCGTACGGCGCATTACCGATTCGACCAAAGGCATTAAACGCAATAAAGCCGTCTGCGGTTTATCCGATTCTAAAATTGCCTCAATCAAATGCGGCCAGAACATTTTCAAACGTTGTACTGCTTTTGCTGGCAGTTTTTTCAAGGCATTACCATACCAAAACTCATGCACTAAATTTTTGGCATCATCATCCAGTACGGCTTGTAAACGTTGTTCTAACTGACCAAAACTCTCGATTAATGGATCAGGTTCTTTTTCTTTAATCAAATGCTCGAATTGATAAATGACTTTAGCGCGCTTCTGATTCAGCACATCCAAAAATTCTTGCCAGTCGGCATAACCTAAAGTATCTACCATACGTTGGCGCAGTTCAGGCTCATTTGGTAAAGATTGCGTCTGTTGATCATTTAAGGCCTGAATGGCATGTTCTACTCGACGCAGAAATAAATAGGCATCTTCCAGTTCATTCACAACTTGTGGGTCAAGTAATCCCACCTCACCCAAATGATGCAAACTCACCAAACATTGACGATCTTGTAACTCGAGTTTTGAACCACCATAAATTAATTGGAAAACTTGTACGATAAATTCAACTTCGCGAATCCCGCCTGCCCCCAGTTTAATGTCGTCTTCAATATTACGACGCGCCACTTCTCGTTCAATCATGGCTTTCATTTCGCGCATGGCTTCAAATGCGGTGTAATCGACGTAGCGTCGGAATACAAATGGACGTGTCATGGCGAGCAATTCATCGCCTTGCTTGCCGCCCGTCACAATACGTGCTTTGATCCAAGCATAACGCTCCCATTCACGTCCATGCTGACTCAAATATTTTTCTAAAGCCACGTGACTAATTGCGAGCGCAGATCCATCTCCCCACGGACGCAGACGCATATCCACACGAAACACAAAACCATCAGCAGTCATGTGATCCAGTAAATAAATCAGCTTTTGTCCCCAAAGAATACAAAACTGCTGGACATCAATACATTTACGTCCATTGGTTTCACCTTGCTCATCAAAAGCAAAAATCAGATCAATGTCACTCGATAGATTTAACTCTTGTGCACCATGTTTTCCCATAGCAATCACAATCAAATCTTGCACTTTACCGTTATAGCCAATCGGTTCACCGTGCTTAGCAACTAAGGGTTTCCGTGCAAATGCTTTTGCTGCGCAGACCATCGCATCCGCAAAATCAGATAACTCGCGCGTTAAGGTCACAACATCGGTCAATTGGTTCGCATCTTGCCAAATCCAGCGAAACATCAAACGTGCCCGCAAAATGCGACTTAAACGCAGCCATGTGGTTTCATCTTCTACGTTGTCTAATTCTTGGTGAACGTGTAAAAAAATTTGCGAGGTGGTTAATGAAGTCCGAAACTGATCAACGCCATAATCTTGTTCTAATAAGGTTGTATGGATTGCCAAAACCTGTTCTGCATACTGGCTCGCACACAACGTTTTTTGCAATTGTTCAGCGTTCATCAAGAGCTACTCTCCTTCTTTGGCACATGCCTGATTCAACTTTTTTTAAGCCATCGAGCTTCATGACATCTTAATTTTCATCTATTAGATAATCATTCTAGTTTTTACCCAGATTCAAGCATCAATGACACTTTGAATCCGTTAGGTTCTGACCGAATACCCAGCATATTTCGAAATAATCAGAGCCGATATTGGGCATAAGTCTGAATTCGACTTGAGTTCGAGTGTACTCAATCAGATGCGGGGATACTACCGAATGCTTTCAGTTTTGAAGGATTTTTTCGAACAATCTGAATCATTAGGAAAAGGCAGGCTGTTAAGGCGAAACTTCTTTTTTCTTTTGGCTTTGACCCAGAGCTAAATATGATTCTGCTTGCGGTAAAGTCACTTTAAATAAGGTCCCTTCCCCTTCTTTAGATTGTACTTGGATGTCGCCCTGATTAATTTCTACAAAACGTTTACACAGTACTAAGCCAAGCCCCATGCCCTTTTCGCCATCCGTACCTTTAAAACTGACCGTTAATCGCGGTTGAAATAGCTGTTCGATTTGTTGTGCGGTCATGCCCAAGCCCGTGTCTTGAATGGCAATTTCGACCCCTTTTTCATTCACTTCAGCAGAAATCTTCACCACGCCAGAACCATCCATATGGGTAAACTTCAACGCATTCGAGACCAAATTCTGAATCACTGAAGTGACCATATTAATATCGGCAAAGACTTTGATCTCTTCGGGTACAGCGTCAATCAATTGGATCTTCTTTTTAATGGCTAAGCCATTCAACACATCAAAAACAATTTTTGAAGCCTGTTTCAACTGGAAATTAATGGGATGGAAGACAAAACGCCCACCTTCTGCCATTGCCCAATTGAGTAAACTTTCCAATAAGCTATATGTCGATTGCGTCGTGTCATGCAAATAGTCTGCAATATTCTGAATGCTATCTTCATCCAAACTACTACGCTCTTGGGCTAACACTTCTGAAAATCCGAGCAAGCCATGAAATGGGGCACGTAAATCATGTGCAATAATCTGGAAGAATTTGGTTTTACTAAAATTTAATGCAGACTGCTGCTCATACATTTCTTTCAGTTCGGCATGATCAATTTTAAGTTCAATATGCTTCATTAAACTGGCAAATAACTCTTGCAGCATTTGAATTTGATCTTGGGTAAATGCTTGTGTTTGATGGTCAAACAAAGCCACATGACCAACTGAATGACCTTCGCTATTTTGTAAATTCAAAACCACTAAACGGGGCTGTGCTACCAAGCCTAAAGTCGAAATTGCTGTTAAGAAAATTGAATAGTCAGGATGACGCTCATCGATATAGGCTTGTCTGACCAAACTGGGAAACAATGGGGAACTGGCATAAGCTTTTAAACCCGACTGCATGGACACCCATGCATAAGGCTCATTATAAAATTGTAAAACAGCATAATCCACGGCAAGCAGTTGTCGCGCCAATTTGAGAAAACTCGCAATTTGATTCTGTGATGAGGTAATCCCTAACAGCAATGACAGTCTACAAGCACTTAACTGCTCGGTTTCTGAGCCAATCTCTAAGAGTTGTATGTTCATAATTGCCTCGGGGGAAAATCAAACATTGCGACTGTCGATTATGCAGATTCAGTTAAATCTTTAATTAAGAATAGATTTTGGAATTATGATACAAAAAATTAAAATATATTTACAAAAACAATATAATACTTAATCTCTGAGTTGACCAGTCATGCGCGTGTTAAACGCATAGATAAATTTCATCAAAACTAGATTTTTATCTCGTTTCTCTATACATTGTCCGATGTAAAACAAGTTTTATTCAGACTGACTTTCAATCCAATATCGTCACTCGACAGCATTTAGCATATACGACATTTTCAACAGCACCCGACTTATATTGTGATGACCTCTCTGCAAAGGCTACTTTCAAAACTCAATCTAGATTTGAGAAAGTTAATTCTTTTTCTTGCGATGTTTAGTGTATTTAGCCTATTCGTGATTTCACTGACAGTCAGCTATTACATTCAGCGTCAACAACTGATTGAAAATTCATTGTCTGTTAATTTTGATTATGCTTCAAAAATTGCGCAAGGAACGGACTTACAATTTAAAAGTTTAGTCAAGCAACTGGCATATAGTGCAGATATTCTGGGGCATTCTTTTGATGACCCTACCGCGCTACAAAATGAAGTCAATCGTCTACGTTATCAATCCGATTTTTTTGATAGTGTCGTGGTGATTAATAAAGAGGGACGTTTTGTCACTTATGCACCAGAGCAATTGGCATTTAATAAACAGCAAGTCAATAAAACCTATGGCATTCAACTGTCATTAGAAAAAAAAGCCCCTGTTATCACACCACCTTATTATTCAATTCGACATAATTTAATTGTCTTTATCTCCCAACCGATTTTTGACCAAAACCACCAATATCTCGGTTTTATTGGCGGAGCATTATATTTAAAGAAGAATAATCTAATCCGCGAATTGCTCAGTATCAAATATAATTACCAAAACAGTTATATGTATGTGCTTGATCAATATAATCGTATTATTTTTCACCCTGATCCTAAACGAATTGGTGAAACGGTAACGAACAACTCGGGGCTTGCCCACATTCAGGCGACCAAGTATGGAAAAATGGAATTGGTAAATAGCCAAGGGCATGAAAATCTCGCTGGTTTTGCTTATGTACCGTCAACCAAATGGATCATCGTTTCCCAACAACCCACTGCGATACTATTAAAACAAGCCACCAATATTGTTTATAAAATTTTGTTCGGTATGTCGATCTTTTATTTAATTATTTTCTTTATCGTGTGGCGTATTGCCTATCTCATTTCCAATCCACTAGAACAACTTGCAAAAATGGCCAGTGTATTGAATACCCCAGATATCGATCAAAAAATTAAAAGCATTGAACCTTGGTATTTTGAAGTTTTAAAATTTCGCCTATCTTTACTGCTGAGTGCTCAAAACTTTAAAAAGCGTATCAATGAGCTAAATTATCATGTCAATACTGACCCACTGACAGGCTTTTATAACCGTCGTGGCATGGATGTGTTTACTCAAGAATTAATCAATGCCAAAACCCAGTTTTGTGTGATCGCCATTGATATTGATCACTTTAAACAAGTTAATGATACCTATGGACATGACAAAGGTGATTTGGTTTTACAAAAAGTAGCTGAATTGATTCAGGCCAACTTCCGCGATAATGATGTCTGTTGCCGTTTCGGCGGTGAAGAATTTATTGTTTTAACACCAAGTACCGATTTGAATATTGGTTATAAACTCGCAGAACGTCTAAGACTAAAATTAGAATCGACTTTAATTGAAGGGATTGGTCCAATCACCATTTCCATTGGTCTTGCACATTGGCCGAACACTTCAATTCATATTAAAGCCGTCATGAAACTGGCTGATGAAAACCTGTATCAAGCCAAAGCGAATGGACGCAATCGCATTTGTATGTAACGTAAACTGATACTTGAGAATTTAATCGCGCGCAATCAAAATTAGATTGCTATTAACCCACATTTCACAATTTGATGGTTAAAAGCGTTCGAGTTGCTCGACTTCCATGGGCATAGCGAGTAAATAGCCTTGTAATTGTTGACAGCCTAAACGCGATAAAATTTCTGCTTGTGAGGCACATTCCACCCCTTCAGCGGTCACCACCAAACCGAGTTTAATCGCCAGTTGAATAATACTTTCTAGAATCATTTCTTCTTTAGAATCAACTTCTAAATCATAAATAAACTCACGATCTATTTTCAGCTCATCCACAGGAAGATTTTTTAAATACAGAAAGCTCGAATGTCCTGTACCAAAATCATCAATTGCCAACTTAATGCCCATTTGGCGCAAACGCTCAAAACTCAAAATACTGGATTCAATATGATGCATCGCCGTCGTTTCTGTAATTTCAATCATCAAATGATTTGGATCAATTTGATATTTTTCAAATAACTGTTCTAGCTTGGTGAATAAATGCTTGTGCTCAAATTGCACTGCAGAAAGGTTTACAGCAACAGGGAAAAACGGTGCGTTATTTTTTTCCCAAATTTGAATCTGACGGCACGCTTGTTCCAGTACCCAATAGCCCATTTCAATAATAAGCCCGGTCTTTTCAGCACCCCGAATAAACATATTTGGGGTTAATAGCCCCAAAGTTGGATGCTGCCAACGAATTAATGCTTCCACACCACAAATTTGATGATCGCGAGTAGTAAATTTAGGTTGGTAAAACAAGATAAATTGCTGCTCTTCCACAGCTTTATATAAATCATTGATTAATTTGGTTAAACTTTTGGTTTCCTGCTGATCTACCGTATAGTTAAACACCGAATAGGTATTGCGACCCTGATATTTCGAGGAAAGCATCGCCGCATCTGCATTGATTAATAAGTCTTGCAAATTATTGCCATGTTCAGGAAACATCGCGATGCCAACGCTTGCCGAGATATTAATTTCCTTCCCTGCAATCAAAAAGCTATTTTGAATTTGTTCAAGTGCAACATTTGCCATATGCTCGGCTTGTTCTAAGCTTGCATCTTCAATCACCATCAAGAATTCATCTCCACCAATACGGAGCAATTTTTGATGCTCACTTAATTGTGCATGAATACGGCTTGATAGCTGAACCAACAATTGGTCGCCAACATGATGACCAAAGACATCATTCACCCCTTTAAATCGATCTAAATCAATAAAAAGAAAAGCAATTTTTTGGTCATTGTAACGGTGATTGGTAAATAGAAAGTGCGCATATTCAGCTAAATACAACCGGTTAGGTAATTTAGTCAGATTATCTCTAACGGCTTGTTTCGCCAGCTCTTGGTTTGCCGTATATAACTGTAAGTTGCGCTCTTCTAAACGTTGCTCTAACACCGCGACAAAAAAAGCGGCAATAAAAATCAGAGAGGTCACCAATAATACGGTGAACAAAATTAAGCTATAACCCGATTGGTTCAAGATAATCAAATCGGTGGCATATTTGACAAACGTGGTTGCGGCCATGCCACTAAAATGCATACCGACAATGGTGGTCGACATCATTAACGCAATGGCCAGTTTTAACCAGAGTTTATATTTGATTGCCGCTTTATATTTAAATGTTAACCAGAAGGTTAAGCCTGAACCACAGATTCCAAAAATAATCGAGAACACCACCAACATGGCATCGTATTGAATATGATAAGACGGCAATTCTAATGCAAGCATCCCGGTATAGTGCATGCCAGAGATCCCCAATCCCATCAATACTGCCCCCATAATGAGACGTGCAAATGATAAGGTTGGACGGGTAATCAACCATATGGCGAATGTCGAAGCTATAAATGCAATGAAATAAGAGGTTAAAGTTAGCCCAAAATCTAGCGTAAATGATTCTGGAAAATGGTAGGCGGAAATAGCAATAAAATGCATACACCAAATGGCAACCCCAAGCACCAATCCACTGGTCACCAAAATTAGGTTGTGAAGCTTCTGCTGTGGCCCACGAAATAATAATTGTTCGAGTGACACGACCATTAAACATGCCAACAAAGCAAATAAAATAGAACCTATAACTAGGCTTAAATCATAATGTATATGAACCATATAAAGCTTCCGTTTAGGTCATCTTTTTTTTATCAATACATTCAAAGTCGAGCTCTCAAGCGATAAAAAACGGTAAGTTTTTTTCAAATTTTATAATCTTGTTTAGAATCTAATACTCTATCGTTTTGGTCAAGTGTTTATTCTTGATTATTTTGAAAAAATAGTGCCATATTTGACGGTTATCCATTTATTTTTTATGCCTTTTTTAAAACTCAAAATACAATAAAGCCAGTCCAATGAGACTGGCTTTAAATCGGGTCTATCCTGCTAAAGAATTAGGACTTCACTTTCTGTATTTTCGCATAATCCAGCAATACATTCGCCGCTTCGGTCACAAATACTTCCTCTTCAGGTAATGCAGGGCGTTGTGTTGCTTTCATTTTAGCACGAGACTCCGCCAATGCATCTAGAGATGCTTGGTAGCTCTCCCAATTTGCATATGGCTTTTGTCCTGTCGCCTGACGACGTTGGTTTTCTGCCTGTAAAGTTTCTTGCTCTAGTGCTATCAACTCCGCTTTACGTTGATCCATGTCGAGCACAATACGTTTTTGTTCATCCGATTTTTTGGCAATCGCTTTGCGCTGTTCCAAATATTTGAACTGTGGCTCAACACCTACACGCTGTTCAGAAGCTTGATCCAGTTGCTGTACATAAGGCTTCACTGAGCCTTCTCGCTTAAATGGTGCTGTTGGAATGGTATCCCATTTTAAAGCATTCTTCGCTTTACGCTCACCAAACTCCTCGTTATAGATATCCACCAACGTTACATCTGGAATAACACCTTTATTTTGCGTACTTCCTCCTGTGACTCGATAGAACTTACGCTGAGTTAAGGTCGCCTGTCCATAAGCCAAACTGTCTAATTGAACTTGCGCTGTTCCCTTACCTGTAGTGGTGCTTCCAATGACAATGCCACGCTCATAATCTTGAATCGCAGCAGAATAAATTTCGCTGGCCGAAGCTGAAGCCAAATTAATTAAGATTGCCAATGGACCCGCATAGGTTTGCGCGCCACCATCATCATCTTCAAACACGCTGACATTGCCATTGCCATCTCGAATTTGTACCACTGGACCAGACTTAATCACCTGCCCTAGCATACGCGCCACTTCTTCTAAAGAACCACCCGGGTTATTCCGTAAATCAATAATGATGCCTTCTACATTTTTCGTTTGCAGATCTTTCAAGGCATTGTTGGTATCTTCTGACACCGAACGATATTCATTGCCCGCACGTCGAGCGCGATAGTTCAAGTAAAAAGATGGAATTTCAATAACACCCATTCGGTGCACTTTTCCATCACGTTTCACCTCAACCACACGTGAACGTACTCGAGCATCTTCTTCCTGAATCACATCACGTACGATGATGACATTACGTGCTTGGCTCATTGAAGCCCCTGCCGCCAATAGACGTATCGTCACTTTGGTGCCACGTTTACCACGAATCAACCCAACAATTTCATTACTTGGCCACCCCACCACATCAATCATTTTCTCGCCGTCTTGTGCCACACCAATAATGCGGTCACCAGACTTCACTTGCCCAGTTTTACTTGCAGGACCACCATCTACAATGGTTTCAATCTTGGTATAGTCTTCATTACCACGTTCTGGGCGAATAGATACCCCAATCCCTTCTAACTGCAAGGTCGTTTGACGGTTCAATTCCATCGCATCAACAGGTGGGAAATAGTTACTGTGCGGATCATAGGTCAGCATCATCGCATTTAAGGTTTTATCCAGAACATCATCACTTTTGGTACGGCTAATACGTTCTAATTGACGCGTGTAACGTTTAGTCAGGGTTTGTACTGGAGTGAGGTCTTCTGGACTGGTTAGATCCTGTCCATTGGCGAGTTCAGGGTTATCTTTCAGAACTTTTTGCTTGGCTTGCTCTTCTTGTTTGCTAATGTTCAAATTGATGAGTTGTGACACCAACATCTTTTGCCAATACGCACGCTGCTCTTGAGTATTTTTAAAATAAGCTGCTTTTTCGCGATCGACATCAATATAAACATTCGGCTGATTCAAATTTTGCGGTTTTTTCAGCTCTGCCAGCATAAACTCATAAAACTGTGCCAAACGTTCACGATATTGGGCATGAATGGCATAAGGACCCGTTAAATCCCCTGCTTTTAATGCTGCGCCAAAAGTTGAGCCATATTGTTTTTTGTATTGCTCAACTTCTGAGCTCAGAAAAATTGTATGGTCTGGATCTAAACTGTCCAGATAAAAATCAAGAATGCGGTTCGAAGTGTCTGCATCCAAACGCATGTTTAAATAATGTTGGCGATCAACTAAAGTGGCCAATTGTCGTGAAACCAGTGCTTGTTCTTTTGTTGGCACGACAGATTGAGAGACTACAGCGGTTTCATTAGCTGCAATTGCTTGATTGATTGCGTGTGTGAAAAACAAACCACCAGTCGCAACGGCAACTGCACAAGCTATTGTTTGAAGTTTCATAAATAATTTGTACTTCCTTGGTTTTTGACCAAAATTACTGCGTCGTTATTCAAAATGAATGGTGCAGATTCAACATCTTAAACAACTAAATATGTTTATGTCGTGTAGTTTTATCATAATCTGTGCTGACAAAATGTAGCAAATCATTGCAGAATTCGGGTATTGTTTCGCGGAAGCTGATCCCTTCAGCCTCTTTATTTAAATCATTCAAACACGGACACCGATATGATTGGCGCATTGATGCTAGACATCGCTGGCACAGAACTTACTCAAGAAGATATTGAACTATTGCAAGCTCCGCAAGTCGGTGGTGTGATTTTATTTGCACGAAATATTCAGTCCCCACAACAAGTCCGTGCACTGACCGATCATATGCGTCAAATTCGTCCTGAAATTTTAATTGCGGTCGATCAGGAAGGCGGACGTGTACAACGTTTAAAACAAGGCTTTACCCTACTTCCTACCATGGGTCGCTTTGGTGAGTTATATCCAAAAGATGCTGAGCAGGCATTAGACCTTGCTGAACAATGTGGTTGGCTCATGGCAACAGAAGTTTTGGCTGTTGGGATTGATTTTAGCTTTGCGCCTGTGCTCGACTTAAATGACATTAGTGATGTGATTGGTGACCGTAGTTTTGCCAAAAATATGCAAGATATTGTGCCGCTTGCCAGTGCTTTCCTGAAAGGTATGCAACGTGCAGGTATGGCTTCAACAGGCAAACACTTCCCAGGTCATGGCTCAGTGAAGGCAGACTCACATGTGGCAGCAGCCATTGACTCTCGTTCCTATGCGGAAATCTTTGCCAAAGATATGCAAAGTTTTATTCAACTGATGCCGCAACTCGATGCCCTCATGCCCGCCCACGTGATTTATGATCAGGTTGATCCGAACCCAGCAGGCTTCTCCGAGTTCTGGATTCAAAACATTCTTCGTCAAGTATTGAAATTTGATGGCGTACTGTTCTCCGATGATTTAAGCATGCAAGCTGCGTGTGTTGCGGGAGGTGCCGATGCCCGTATTCAAGCTGCACTGAAAGCAGGCTGTGATATGGGGCTGGTGTGTAATGACCGTGCTGCGCAATGTATCGCTTTAGCAGGTATGACGGAATTACCGCTGCCAAATCAGCAACGTTTAGAACGTATGCGCGGTAAAATCCCGAATATTCAAATTGGTGAAACTTTAGCGCTGGGTGCTGAGTGGCAACGTGTAAGAGACAACATTACCGCCTTTAGAAATGCCAACTAATTATTCGACGGAAGGAGCACCACAAAGTGCTCCTTTTTCTTTATGATGTAAGCACTTTCAGCAACTATTGCTGTACTAAAATCAAAACAAAAAAGTAGGTCAGGAAGACATGCCAAAAGGACTTTCACAACATCGCCATATCTCTTTTACAGCCCATTACACAGGCTATATTTGGTATCAAATGGGAATTTCAAATGCCGTTTTTGCCACAGCCAAAGGTAAATTTTTAGCAAAACTGGTGCATCCTTTAGAATCTTGGGCAGAGCGCTATGTCGGGGGCAGTATGCGTAGCACCTTAAAACAACGTCATCGCATGATTGATGAACATCTTTATCAGTTGATTGCCCAGCACCCACAGCTACAAGTCTTAGAAATTGCGTGTGGGCTTTCACCGCGCGGTTGGAGTTTCCGCCGCAAGTTTCCCAATTTGGTCTATCGAGAATTAGACTTACCTGAAATGGCACACGTCAAAACTCAAGCACTACAACAACTTGAATCAAATACCCCCCAAGTGCTGAGTGCGGATATTTTTAGCGATGAATTTACGCAAGTTTTTCAAAAATTTGACACGCGTTTTCCACTGGTGGTGATTAGTGAAGGGCTGATTAACTACTTTGATAAAACCTCATTGGCACAATTATTCCAAGCAATTAATAACAATGGACAGCACTTCCCTGAAATTCATTATCTCAGTGATATTTATCCTGAACCCGTCAAAAATAAATTGGCACATATCATTTGGAGTAGCAGCAAACTGTTAAAAATGATGTCTCGCAGTGCCTTTAGTTTTCACTTTACTCAACCCGAAGAGGTGCAGTTTTTTTTGCAAGACGCAGGTTTCCAAACATCATCCGTCATTCAACCCAAACTCTATTTCCAAGCACAAACAGATGAAACCACGTCGGAAGAACATCTCGGCGATTTGGTCTGGATGCTGCATGCTTCTAGTAAATCTCGTACTTCACAGCCCACGTTAAAGTACTAAAATAAAACTCAAAAGGGAGCGATCGATCGCTCCCTTTGATTGACACTTCATTGCAAATTTCTTGTCACTCGTTGTTAGGCACTTGCGGACATCATCAAGGCTTGCTGGCGTTGAATATAGCGCAGTAGACGTTCCGCCACGTCAAAGCCACCGTGTTTAAATAAGGCACGAACATGCGTTTCACCTGTTTCAAAGATCAAACATTCAATCGCAAACGAACCTTCCTCATCATGTAAATGTAAAGCTAAATCACGCGGATATTGCGCAGCGATTTGACTGCCACCTTGGGGAAAATTAAGTTTTAAACCAAAGAAATTCATATCTTCAATTTCAGTTGCTAGCTGTAAATCTGAATGGCGATGGGTGAAATGAGTAAATGGTTGACTCACCTGAGTTCGTGATTCACCGCGCCGTTCCAAGGTTAATAACTGTGCCCGCGTCATATTCAGAATGCCATCGAGTTGCTGAATCGACTCGCCACGCAAATAAGTTGCGAACAAATGCATGGTTTCTTTACGGCGCTGTAACTGTGGCACATGATCCGCATTGGCAATCATGGCAAATTCCATCTCAGGACATTGCAAGGCAAAATTGGCATTTTCATAAGGCAAGGTGAAACTGTCATATTGACCGCAAGCCACTAAAACCTTACAGCTTGGAATTGGCACATCAGTTAAACGGAGCAAGCGATTACAGTTAATCTCATAGCGTTCTTGCTCGGTTGCAGTAAATTCGGCCATCTGTCGAAAGAACAACCGTTTTGCTGTCGGCGACATTCGGGTTACATCTAATTTGGCATGATTCACCAAATACAAAATGACTGCCTGCCCAAATTCCTCCATACGCTGTTCTTGCATGAGAAATAAGGATTCTTCGAGTAACATGCGCCAGCTTTTGCGTGTTTTTTGCATCACCCCCATCAAAATCATGCGATCAATCAATTCTGGACGTAAATCTGCCAAACCCGATGCCAACACTGAACCTAAAGACATCCCCATGACCGAAACTCGCTTCAGCCCGACAATATCCAACCACTGTCCCAACATGACGGCAAGATCGCTTAACTCTAATGTACCTGCAGAAAGCCCTGTATCGACATTGGTAATTTGCTGATTTGCCCCCATTGAAGGTAAATCAATTAAAATGACAGGCCCTGCGGCAAACAGTTGCTCTACACAATATTTATAAGAGTTAAAATTTTGGAATGCGCCACCAATAATCACAATCGGGGTGCGGTGAAGCGTTTCAGGTTCAGCAATCGCCATGTACTCGATTTTCCACCCATCTATCCAAGTGGTTCGAGCTGGCTGTTTAAAGCTGTGCTTATTATATAAATCAAAAAAACCATGACGGTTTATTGATGACTGTAATTCCGCGTCCAATTGGATAATGGAATTCATATTCCTTACCTCCATCCTTGTCTTATTTTTATTTTGCAAGACACTACTTATGCAACGTATGTGCCTATTTTTAAGCACAAACTCATTCTATTTTTTTGTGTAAGACGTCAATGTCATTATCGCTAGCCATAATATACAAAGGTTGTTTTTGGACGCAACTCATTCCATGACCGCTTATCTTTTTTTTAAGGTAAAAGCGATGTGAGACAGAATGCACGCTAAAGTTTTGCCTATTTTCACTGAGAGACTTCATTGTCAGTACACAGGCTGTTACTATCGGAACTGAAATTTCTAAGTGATCAAACCGCCATGCAAGAGTCGATTGAACAATATATGCAAACGGTAGGACAACAAGCACGCCAAGCTTCGCGCGTGTTAGCCAGCGCTTCTACCCAAATGAAAAACAATGCTTTGTCTGCAATTTACACAGCATTACAAAACAATGAGTCTACGATTTTAGCGGCCAACCAAATAGACATGGATAAAGGCCGTAACAATCAATTAGACAGTGCCTTGCTTGATCGCTTAGAACTCAACCCCACACGCTTTAAAGGTATGCTGCAAGGTCTTAAAGATGTGATTAGTCTGGTCGATCCGATTGGTGAAATCACGGATTTAGCCTACCGTCCTTCTGGCATCCAAATTGGAAAAATGCGCGTGCCACTGGGTGTGGTCGGTATGATTTATGAATCACGCCCAAATGTAACCTTAGAAGCCGCTTCTCTGGCGTTAAAGTCTGGAAATGCCATTATTTTACGTGGCGGTTCTGAAGCATTGGAATCGAATAAAGCCATTGCAGCAGCTATTCAGCATGGGCTCAAAGCATCAGGTTTACCTGAAACTTCAGTTCAAGTGATTAATACCGTGGATCGTGCAGCCGTGGGGCAGCTTATTACCATGTCGGAATATGTGGATGTGATTGTTCCACGTGGAGGCAAAAGTTTAATTGAACGTGTGAGCAATGAAGCCCGTATTCCTGTGATTAAACATTTAGATGGGAACTGCCATGTATTTGTGGAAGCACAGGCAGATTTACACAAGGCACTACCGATTGCACTGAATGCCAAAACCCATCGTTATGGCGTTTGTAATGCCATGGAAACCCTCTTGGTGGATGAAAAAGTTGCCGAAGCGTTTTTACCGCGCATTGCAGAATTGTATGCAGAGAAAAATGTTGAACTGCGTGGTTGCCTTGAAACACAACGGATTTTAGGCAGTACCGTTAAACCTGCAAGTGAAGAAGATTGGTACACTGAATATTTAGGTCCAATTTTGGCAGTTAAAGTCGTATCGGGAATGGATGAAGCGATAGAACATATTAATAAATATGGTTCGCATCATACCGATTCGATTATTACTGAAAACTTCAGTTTGGCGCGTCAATTCCTTGCACGAGTCGACTCAAGCTCAGTCATGGTGAATGCCTCTACCCGTTTTGCCGATGGTTTTGAATATGGTCTAGGCGCTGAAATCGGCATCTCTACCGACAAGATTCATGCGCGTGGCCCAGTCGGCTTAGAAGGTTTAACTTCGCAAAAATGGATTGTGTTAGGCGACGGACAAATTCGCCAATAATTCTTCTCTAACTAAAATATCTTTAAGTGTTCAGTTTCAACCATGAAGCTGAACACAGCGACTACACTATCCCTGCCTTAAATTTTGTAACATGATAAAAAAATTGAAAAAGATAAAAGGGAAAGCGCATGTTTTATTATTTGATCATTTGTACCTTTTTACTGGCATTACTGGTTTCTTTTACAGTAATGAAAATTTTTTCTAATTCGATTAATGCAATTCTGGCACGCATTATTCATGACCCGATTCATGAAGCTTGGGCAAAATACACCAAATTTGCTGGTATGGTGGTCGGAACATCTTCAGGCATTCGTATTTACGATATGGAAAAATACATCACGCCGCTGACTTATACCGAGCATGACAAGAAAATTGTGATAGAACTGACTCAAGAGCGCTGGGTACTGGAAATTTACCGGACCATCATCGAAACCTTACAAGGTCTGGCTTGGATGATGTTGGTCTTTTTTATGGTGGCATTAATTGCCTATGTCATTGTACGCTGGTCAGAAATCAAGTATCAAAACTAAGCATAAAAACAACACTTAACTCCTGCTCAAAATTCATTTCTCATGCTAGGGTTAAAGATGTACGGGAAGAAAAATTTAGGTTTAAGCACTATTTCATGAATAAATGAAAACTATCAACCTATAAATTCTATTTATTATTGTCTCACTGGTCGATAGTGCTTAAGTCTAATCTCCTAAAGTCTATCTAGGACAGAAAATCAACACATGATAAAACATTATTACTGATCTGGATTGCATTAATAAGTACTGCATAAAGATCACTTTAGGGACGACTTATTTCAATTAAAATTCGGGTATATAAACGTGTCTACATCAGTATTAGTAATTAACTGCGGTTCATCTTCAATTAAATATGCACTTGTTTCAGAACGCCGTGAAGATCGTATTTTTGGTTTGGCAGAAAACTTAGGCTCTGCTGAAGCCCGCATTAAAGGTGTCACTGTTGGTGGCGCACCACTAGAACTGTCTATTCCTCATGCGGATCACGAAAAAGCATTAGAAACAATTTTAGAGCGTCTTTCTCACTATAACCCTCAAGCCATTGGTCATCGCGTTGTACATGGTGGTACATTGACCAAAGCTGAATTACTGACACCAGAAATTATTGAACGTATTCGTGAAGCGACGCCGCTTGCACCGCTTCACAACCCTGCACATCTTGTTGGCATAGATGCAACCATGCGTTTATTCCCTGAATTGCCACAAGTTGCAGTATTTGATACTGCATTCCACCAAACTATGCCTGCACATGCTTACCGCTATGCAGTGCCTAAATTCCTTTACACTGAACACAATGTCCGTCGCTACGGCTTCCACGGCACCAGCCACGCGTATGTGTCTGAACGTGGTTCAGAATTGGCAGGCAGCTTAAAACAAGGCGGCTGGTTAACAGCTCACTTAGGTAACGGTAGCTCGACTTGTGCTATCTGGAATGGTCAAAGTGTTGACACTTCTATGGGTTTAACGCCACTCGAAGGCATTGTAATGGGGACTCGCAGTGGCGATGTAGACCCAAGTTTACACAGCTTCTTAGCCTCTAACTTAGGTTGGGATGTCTACAAAATTGACAAAATGCTCAACAAAGAAAGTGGCTTACTCGGTTTATCAGACAACCTTTCGAATGACATGCGCACTTTGATTGAAGCCTCTGAACAAGGCAATGAAGATGCAACACTCGCCATTGAAGTATTCTGCTATCGCCTTGCAAAATCTTTAGCTGGACTTAGCTGTGGCTTACCACGCTTAGATGGTTTGTTCTTCACCGGTGGTATTGGTGAAAACTCTGCCTACATCCGTGAAAAAACCATGTCGTATTTACCACACTTCGGCTTTAACCTGAACAAAGAGCAAAATAACAGCCTCAAACGTGGTACCGAAGGGCGTATTGATGCAGGGACTGGTCCACAAATTTGGGTCATTCCAACCGATGAAGAAGGTCGCATTGCCAAAGAGACAGCAAGCGTTGTCGACCATGAGGTTAATCAGACAACTGCAAAAAAGTCTGAATCAACTGCCGCGATTGCTTAAGCAATCGCGCCTTGACTGCATTTCCTATTTTTAATGAATATAACGACTATGAAAACAATTCTTTTAGTCCCAACTGGTGAAGGCGTTGGTCTTACATCAGCATGTTTAGGTTTAAGCTATGCTTTAGAATGCCAAGGTGTTAAAGCGGGCTTTCTTAAACCTTTTTCTCAAGAAAGTAAAATTGAAGCTGATCGTACCAGTGCTCTTTTTCAGCATCTCACCAAAAGTGAAACTGTTGAACCCATCCCTTATGCAACCGTCACTCAGCAATTAAACTGTGGTGAAAGTGATGAACTGCTAGAGGAAGCTGTTCGCTTACATCGTCAAATTGCAAAAAAACATGACATCATTATTGTTGAAGGGTTATTACCAAACGCACGTGATGCTTTTGCCTCTGAACTGAATGCGGCTTTAGCAAAAGCCTTAGATGCCAAAGTCATTATCGTGAGCAATGCAGATATTCATAAAGCTTCTGCATCAGCTGAAAAAGTCGAAGCTCAACTGCGTCATTTTGGTGGTGCATCAAGTGATCGTACTGCTGGCGTGCTATTCATGCGCACTAAGGGTTTACCTGAAGGTTCTGCACAAATTCCACTGACCTTCGATCCAAGCCTACGCTTAGTCAGCGATACCAACAAATTTGTGGCTGATATTCAAAAAACTCATGCCCATATTGGTACAGCGCAGTTGCCCGTGATTGGTCTGGTACCATTCAGTAATACACTGAGTGTACCGCGCATGTCTGATTTGGCAGCCAATTTACAAGCTGAATGGATTAGCCAAGGTGAAGCTTTACAACGTCGTGTGCTGCACAGCAGCCTGATTGCAGCCAATATTGAACACGAACTGGATAAGTTTGTTGCAGGTGAGTTAATCATTAGTGCTTCAGACCGTATCGATGTTTTATTGGCCAGTAGCTTAGCCAGCAGTAATGGAACGCCGCTCGCGGGTCTACTATTGACTGAACATCATGCACCCAATAGCCAAATTCTAGATTTCTGCCAGACGGCGATTAAGCAAGGCTTACCTATCTTACATACTCCGCTGAGTACGTTTGAAACCGCTCAAAGCTTAATGAACTTGAGCAATGAAATTCCAGTAGATGATACTGAGCGCGCCGAGCAAGTCACTCGCTTTGTCTCTAGCCATATTAATGAAGAATGGTTAGCTCTACTCTTGAAGGGTGCTTACCATCCACGTCTGTCCCCTTCTGCGTTCCGTCATGAACTGGTGCAAAAATCCATCCATGCCAAAAAGCGCATTGTATTACCAGAAGGTGACGAGCCTCGCACCATTCAAGCTGCTGCAATCTGTCAATCTCGTGGTATTGCCCAATGTATTCTCTTGGCTAAGCCCGAAGCTGTGGTTGAGGTGGCAAAAGCCCGCAATATCGAGTTGCCATTTGACCTTGAAATTATTGACCCAGACCAGATTCGTGAAAACTATGTCGGGCAAATGGTCGAGTTACGTAAAGGCAAAATCAACGAATTACAAGCACGTGAACAACTGCAAGACACCGTCGTTTTAGGCACGATGATGCTGGCACTCGATCAAGTTGATGGTTTGGTTTCTGGTGCAGTCCATACCACAGCCAATACGGTTCGCCCTGCATTCCAGTTAATTAAAACTGCCCCTGAATACTCATTAGTTTCTTCAGTATTTTTTATGCTGTTGCCTGATGAAGTCTATGTTTACGGTGACTGTGCGATTAATCCAGATCCAGATGCGGAACAACTGGCGGAAATTGCCATTCAATCAGCAGACTCAGCCAAAGCATTTGGCATTGACCCACGTATTGCCATGATTTCCTACTCTACAGGTACATCAGGTGCAGGTGTAGAAGTCGAAAAAGTGGCCCAAGCGACAGCTATTGCAAAACAGCGTCGCCCTGACCTCTTGATTGATGGTCCATTACAATATGATGCAGCCTCTGTCGAAAGTGTTGGTCGTTCTAAAGCGCCAGATTCTCCAGTTGCGGGTCGTGCCAATGTCTTTATTTTCCCAGATTTAAATACCGGCAACACCACTTATAAAGCGGTACAACGTTCTGCCAATGTGGTGAGCGTTGGGCCAATGCTGCAAGGTTTAAACAAACCTGTAAATGACTTGTCTCGTGGTGCGTTGGTGGATGATATTGTGTTCACAATTGCGCTGACTGCGATTCAAGCAGAACAACAAGTTGAAGCTAAAACCAGCAAAGCCTCTTAAATCATTTTCAGTTTTCCAGACCACTCTTTCGGGAGTGGTTTTTTTTTGCTTTAATCAAGAAACCCAATTGCGTCATTACCCCAGAATATCGACAGTGCTTCAAACTTTTCTTGTCAACCACACGCTATGCCCCGTGCATTCAGGATCTTCTGCAACCATCTTCAGCACTTGAAAGCCGTATTGAGCCAATAAATGACGGTATTCTTCTGGAGCTAGACTGGCATGATACAACGCTTGACCAAACAGCTCCCCAATTGCTTCACCATGTGCAGGACCGCTGGTAAACATTAACACTGCGCCTTGTTTAGCATGCACAGCAAATTGCGCAAACATGTGCCGTTGATCGTCTTGCGTCAAATGAAAAAAGCTGTCCCATGCCAAGATTGCATCAAATTTTTGTTCTAGATTGAGTTGGCGCATGTCGGCCTGAAGCCAAGTTTGTTCAGGAAAGTTTTCTCGCGCCATCATCAACATTGCCTCTGCACTATCTACACCTGTTATTGTGCAACCCTGTTCAATGAAATAACTAGCAATCGGTTTCCCCGACCCACAGCCTAAATCCAACACATTGGCTTGATCTGGCAGCATAGCCAACATGCGATCCAACCACACTTTTTCAAATAGCCACTCTCCACGCAATGCCACCCATTCACGTGCATACGTCTGATAAAGCTCAATAATATTCTCTGATAGATGATTGTTTGGCATCACGTTTCTTATTTATGTTAAAGACATGAATGATATGCTTTGTAATCTGTACAAAACTCAGCTTTGTTTTGAAAATTGTATACCCTTTGATCGCGACATTTTAACAAAGAAAACTGCGTTACCACATAAAATGAGAACCACTCCAATCACTGCATTCGGATGCCATTGATAACCCTCCCACACTGTTGAAATCACTAAAGCCACCAACGGAAATAACAAAGTGCTATAGGCTGCCTTGCCCGAACCAATACGCCCCACCAAATAGAAATAGGCAGTAAAACCTATCACTGATCCAAAAATTGCTAAATAAATTAAAGCAGAAATTGCACTTAAAGGCATCGTTGGAAAAAGGTCGTCCTGTTGTAGACATGAAATAAATGCCATCAAAAGAGCACCGTACAACATGCCATAAGCATTGGTGGTAAAAATATCCAATCCATTTTTCTGATGACGGGTACTAATCATATTGCCCAGCGAGAAGCCATAGGTTCCGACCATACACAGTGATATCCCAAGTAAGGTTTGACTGTTTAATGTGGTACCAATCACATCCTGCCAGAACAAGGCCATAATCCCGAGCACCCCAAGCAAAGCCGCAGGATAGAATCGAGATGGAATTTGCTGTGCAAAGAACAGTTTGGCGTTGAGAGTATTAAAAATGACCGCCATGGAGAAAATAACAGCCTCCAAACCACTGCTGATATATTGAACCGCATAGTAGAAACAGACAAAGTTAAAACCAAAAATACAGCAGGCTTGTAACATACAAAACAGATGATCTTTTACAGCCAGCTTTTGCAATTTTCGGCATAGCACAATAAAAGCAAACAAGACAATTGCCGAAATAAAAAAACGCCAGAACACCGCCACATTCGCAGATATACCGCTTTGTTGTTGTAGGCTAATGGCAATCCATGTTGTTCCCCAAATCACCACAACCAAAGCATATAACAACCCATTCATTCAATTTCAACCCAAACTCATCACCTTGAGCACATTATCTCGAAACAAAGACACTCGATACTTGCAGCTTCTTGCGGTCACTATCATCGACTTGTGATTTTTTACTGAATTGTGCCTACGGATGACAAGACCGAATAGAAGTCCTACACTAGTTACTCAATTTGGTACTGCGTGTAGAAGATGAAATATCAGATTCTAGATCAATTACAACAGCATAAAGCTCAACTGCTCGACTCGGTCGAATTGGGTTCAGGCATGCAGCTCGCCATGTGGCAAAATAACCAAGACTGCGTACAGGTCTGTAGCAATCACCACACTTTAAGTATGTACATTCAAGGTGGCTATCACAGTTATCAAAAGACAGCTCAGGGTTGGCAGAATGGTGGTGGACCCGACCATATGTGCCTGATGCCACAAGATTTTGACTCAACATGGGATTTACGTGATCCGCTGACCTTCGTACATTTGTACTACACTGAACAACACTTAAAACGTGTGGCAGAACAAGTCTGGGACCGTGAACCGAGCCAAATTCAGCTCAATCCGCAAAGCTTTGTTGCCGATCCACAAATTGCGATGATTTATCGACACTTTTTACTAAATGATGCTTGGCAGAATCGTGAAAATCACTTACAGATGAGTACTGCCACCACCCTGCTCCTCAACCATTTGATTAAAAATTATAGTCATACCGAGTGGCAAGCTCCTGAAGTCAAAGGAGGGCTATCGCCTTATGTGCTGAAACAGCTTTTACAATGGATTGATCAACATTTACATTTGAGTTTAACCCTATCCGATTTAGCACAACAAACCCAGCTCAGTGAGTATCACTTTGCGCACATGTTTAAACAGTCCATGCATATGCCACCGCATCAATATGTGATGCAACGACGACTGGAATTGGCACATCAAGCATTACAAACCACCACTGCGAATATCACAGAAATTTCAGCTCAATATGGGTTTAGTTCCAGCAGCCATTTTAGTCATCGCTTTAAAAAACATTTCGGCTATCCACCTTCGCAATTGCTGAAAATGGGAAAAACCCGACCTTAAAAAGAGACATTTGAAGATTTGAAGATTTGAAGATTTGAAGATTTGAAGATTTGAAGATTTGAAGATTTGAAGATTTGAAGATTTGAAGATTTGAAGATTTGAAGATTTGAAGATTTGAAGATTTGAAGATTTGAAGATTTGAAGATTTGAAGATTTGAAGATTTGAAGATTTGAAGATTTGAAGATTTGAAGATTTGAAGATTTGAAGATTTGAAGATTTGAAGATTTGAAGATTTGAAGATTTGAAGATTTGAAGATTTGAAGATTTGAAGATTTGAAGATTTGAAGATTTGAAGAAAGATTAAAACAAAAAAAGAAGATAAAGCTTAAGCCTGATCTTCTTTTTGACCGTAAAACCACGTTGCCGTAATAAAACAACTAAAACCAACAACCATCAAAATCACAGATGTCATAACAAAATGCTCTATTGGGAATGCGCTTATTATGCGAAAGTTTTATGACAACTCTGTCATTTGTGAATTCACTCAAATCATCAACATACTAAAGACCATTCATTCAACACATTAACTTTAAATCATTCAACCATCTTTGGACTTTTTCAATAAATGTGGCAGTTTACTCAAATCCCCCTACTGAAATATAGCGCTCTTGATAACCGATTTTATCCATTAAACTTTAGCCCAAAAATGCAGCAAAACACCCACAACCGTGCCGTTATACCTTATAATTTAGCCCGCTAGCTAACAGCCCGCTCAAGAGATATTGGATATGACAACTATTATCAAGCAAGATGACTTGATCACTTCGGTCAAGGACGCGCTTCAATTCATTTCATACTATCACCCGCAAGACTTCATCCAAGCGATGAGCCGTGCGTATGACCGTGAAGAAAACAAAGCTGCGAAAGACGCGATTGCACAAATCTTGATTAACTCTCGTATGTGTGCAGAAGGTCATCGTCCAATCTGCCAAGATACTGGTATTGTTAACGTATTTGTTGAAGTGGGCATGGATGTTAAATTCGATTTAACCATGAGCCTCGATGATGCAATTAACGAAGGTGTACGCCAAGGTTACTTAGAAAATTCGAATGTACTTCGTGCATCAGTTTTAGCTGATCCTGCATTTGGTCGTAAAAATACCAAAGACAACACCCCTGCTGTGATCTATCACAAACTTGTTCCTGGCAACAAAGTAGATATTACGGTTGCAGCCAAAGGTGGTGGTTCAGAAAACAAATCTAAACTAGCAATGCTCAACCCATCTGACTCAATTGTAGATTGGGTACTTAAAACTGTTCCAACCATGGGTGCAGGCTGGTGTCCTCCAGGTATGTTGGGTATCGGTATTGGTGGTACTGCTGAAAAAGCCATGATGCTTGCAAAAGAATCGCTCATGGAAGAAATCAACATGGACGAATTACTTCGTCGCGGCCCTGAAAATAAAATCGAAGAACTTCGTATGGAAATCTTCGAAAAAGTAAATGCACTCGGTATTGGTGCACAAGGTCTAGGCGGCTTAACCACAGTTCTAGACATTAAAATTAAAGATTACCCATGTCACGCTGCGGGCAAACCAGTCGGCATGATTCCAAACTGTGCGGCAACTCGTCACGCGCACTTCCAGTTAGATGGTTCTGGTGTTGCGCACATTCAAGCACCGAAACTTGAAGACTACCCGTCTGTAACTTGGGATTCTTCAAGTTCTAAACGTGTAGACCTCGATACCATTACCCAAGAAGAAATGAATGCTTGGCAACCAGGCGACACCTTATTGCTTAATGGTACCATTTACACTGGTCGTGACGCTGCGCACAAACGCATGGTTGACATGTTAAACAATGGTGAAGAGCTTCCTGTAGACCTTAAAGGTAAATTCATTTACTACGTAGGTCCTGTAGATCCTGTGGGTGATGAAGTGGTTGGTCCTGCTGGTCCTACAACTGCAACACGTATGGATAAATTTACACGCCAAGTGTTAGAAGCAACTGGCATGTTCGGTATGATTGGTAAAGCAGACCGTGGTCCAGCGGCAGTTGAAGCCATTAAAGACAACAAAGCAACTTACCTTATGGCTGTAGGTGGCGCGGCTTACCTTGTGTCTAAAGCAATTCGTGAAGCTGAAGTAGTTGCCTTTGCTGACTTAGGTATGGAAGCAATTTACAAGTTTGTGGTTAAAGACATGCCTGTATCAGTTGCTGTAGATGTAAATGGTACGTCTATTCACGCCACAGCACCTAAAATCTGGCAAGCGAAAATTGGCAAAATTCCTGTAGTAGATGCTGCAGCGGGCTAAACCCTAGGTTTTGCTTTTTTCAATACCCTTAACATGCCAAGGTCTTGTTAAGGGTATTTTTTTGCCCAAAATTTCTCTTTCTATAATTATCGTTCATTCTAAATATCATGAAAAAATTAAGCCAAATCCTGACGACACTCACACTTTGTACACTGAGTTTCAGCACTTTCGCAAAGCCAGCAATCGAAACTTCTGTCGAAAAAGCTCTACTACTTGGTGACATTAAAGATACTTTGGCTTAATCCCAACAAGAAATGCGTCCTGTTTATGAACAACAAGCAGAAGAAATGCTCAAAAACATGTTCAAAACAACCACACTGAATACAAAACAATAAAAAGCAGCCCATCAAATTGCAGATATCACTGCATCTTTCAGCAGTAAATTAATTTCTGATCCAAAGTTCATGCAAATGCTAAAAGATATCTAGATGCAGACATTCATTGAAGAAGAAGTACTTGCCAATATTCAGTCCCTTGAAACACCTGTAGGACAGTCCATCAACAAGAAAAGTAGCAAAATGATGAGTGAAATCATGCGCAACAGTATCCAGATGTCGGCTCAAATGATGCAAGACCCTGCAACGCAAGACGAAATCAATCAGCAAGTGGCAAAAACACTTGAGCCATTATTCAAACAGACGAAAAAGAGCCAATAAGCTGATTACCACGTACGAATATCCCAAATTTTGAAGGGTTGTGTAAGCTGCACATCAGATTGAGCGTCATATTTTGCTGCTTTAATTTTTTGTGCTTTATGACGTAACTCACCTGTTTGTTGGTTTTGCACCACAAAGTTATAACTTGAAGATTTCAGTTGGGTAAATGCAATTTCATTTTGCCCAATCGAGTTAGGCACCAAAATTAACGGTCCCGAAATTTCCTTACGTGTACTCAGATTTTCTTCATCATATTTCACGTAATAACTCTTACCCGCTTCAACCGTGAAATCTAAATATTTAGGTTTTTGAAAATGCTGAATGCCTAAAGGTCGACTGCTCGATAAACGATAAGTTCCCGCAGGAAGCTCCAACCAGTAATAATGATTATTCAGCAAACTCGGAATTCGCTGTTTATTGATAAAAAGACTGGAAGCCACAATTTCTTGACGATTCCAACGACTGTCGGGACGATAAAGATAGACCACCGCAGCTTGATTATGCTGCGTCTGAACAGGATGGTAACGTTGACCTAATTTTTTATTGACCCAACCACCCACCGAAGTCACCCCCAATCGGTACTGTTCAACAATCCCAGGGGCTTGACTGGTATCTACAGAGTGCAGTGTCGAGCTTAATTCAGGTTGTTCCAAAACTGCCTGCTTATGGCATCCAAATAAAAATAAACTGCTACATAAGATAAGATAAAGCGAACGCATGATTTTCCCTCACCGCGTATTTCTTTTATTTATTAGGGTGGATCTTGGATATATTCCATTTTTTAGGCATCCTCGCCTTTGCCCCAGATTAACATTCAGCTTTTGACTTGCAAATAAAAAAACGTGCGGAAATCATAAATTTCCGCACGTTTCAGACGAATAACAAATTAAGCAGATTTTGAGTTAATCACTTTTAAATCAACTTTATTTGCATCTTCAGTCGTCACTTTAGGTTGACGTTCAGGCTGTAATTCAGGTTTAGCCGTACCATTAATCACGGCTTCATTCACCACTACAGTCCCCACATCTGTACGGCTTGGTAAGTCATACATCACTTCAAGTAAGGCATTTTCCAAAATTGAACGCAGACCACGTGCACCCGTATTACGTTCAAGCGCTTTTTTCGCGACTGCACGCAATGCCGAATCTTCAAACACAAGGTCAACATGTTCCATGTCGAACAAATGCTGATACTGACGTGTTAATGCATTCTTTGGTTCTGTCAGAATTTGCATTAATGCTTCTTCATCCAGTTCATCCAATGTTGCAATAACAGGTAAACGACCAATAAATTCTGGGATTAAACCGAACTTCACTAAATCTGTTGCTTCAACTTGACGGAACAAATCTGAAAGCTGCTTGCTTTCATCTTTTTTCTTCACATCTGCGGTAAAACCAATACCGCCTTTCTCTTGACGCTGCTGCACAATCTTCTCTAGACCAGAGAATGCACCGCCACAGATAAACAAGATGTTAGAGGTATCAATTTGAATGAATTCTTGCTGCGGATGTTTACGCCCGCCTTGCGGTGGAATCGAAGCAACCGTACCTTCAATCATTTTCAGCAAAGCTTGTTGAACACCTTCACCTGATACATCACGCGTGATCGACGGATTCTCAGATTTACGTGTGATTTTATCAATCTCATCAATATAGATAATGCCCTTTTGAGCTTTTTCTACATCGTAATCGGCTTTTTGCAATAACTTTTGCACGATGTTTTCAACATCTTCACCGACATAACCCGCTTCGGTCAAAGTCGTTGCATCTGCCATGGCAAATGGGACATCAAGCAAACGCGCTAAGGTTTGAGCAAGCAAGGTTTTACCTGAACCTGTTGGTCCGACCAACAAGATATTACTTTTTGCAATCTCAACTGCATCATCGTGCTTATGCCCACTATGTGTCGCTTTAAGACGTTTATAGTGGTTGTAAACTGCAACTGACAGGGTTTTCTTCGCAACATCTTGACCAATCACATATTGATCTAGCGCAGCACGAATTTCTTGAGGTTTCGGCAAAGGCTTCGCAGCCCAGTCACCAGATTCAACCTGTTGACTGGTTTGCACTAAGTCTAAGCATACGTCCACACACTCATTACAGATGTATGCGTCCTCACCTGCAATCAGTTTCCCGACTTCAGACTGCGTTTTACCGCAAAATGAACAATGCTTTTGTCCTTGAGGATGTTCGGACATATTTACTCCAATACTAAAATCTTAAAACTTATGGACGTTTGCTAAGCACTTCATCCACAAGACCGTATTCTTTTGCTGCCTGTGCAGTCATAAAGTTGTCACGGTCTGTATCTCTTGCCACAGTTTCATAGTCTTGACTACTATGCTCTGCCATCAAACGGTTTAAACGCTCTTTAATGAAAATAATCTCACGGGCATGGATTTCAATATCCGATGCCTGTCCACGGAAACCACCAAGTGGTTGGTGAATCATAACACGTGCATTTTCTAAACAGTAACGTTTCCCTTTCGCACCTGCATTCAACAAGAATGCACCCATTGATGCGGCTTGACCCATACAATAAGTCACCACATCAGGTTTAATAAACTGCATAGTATCGTAAATTGCCATACCCGCAGTGACCGAACCACCTGGTGAATTAATGTATAAGTGAATATCTTTATCTGGGTTCTCTGCTTCCAAAAACAACATCTGGGCCACAATTAAATTAGCCATGTTGTCTTCCACTTCACCCGTTAAAAAAATAACGCGTTCACGCAAAAGGCGCGAAAAAATATCAAATGAACGTTCACCACGAGACGATTGCTCAACTACAACTGGGACTAACGCGTTTTCAATAGTTGGAACATACATACGTTTATTTATTCCTAGATTTTTTGTGACTTAACCCATATCCACAATATGAGGGATAATGACCGAAATTGCAAAATATTCCCCATTAAATAACAGAAATTTTTTGCATAAGCTTTGTGAATATGGGACAAGCCGATATCTGTTGAGATAAAAAAAGGCGCTCAAAGCGCCTTTTTTAATTCAAGCTAAATTAGCCTTGTTGACGAGCTTGTTGCTCTTTCAACAATTCTTCGTAGCTCACCGCTTTATCAGTTACTTTCGCAGCTGCTAAAATGTGATCAACAACTTGATCTTCTAATACAACAGCTTCAATTTGTGAACGTTGTTGCTTGTCATTTTTGAAGTATTCGATAACTTCAGTTGGATCTTCGTAAGAAGAAGCCATGTCTTCGATGTAAGCTTCAACGCGAGCTTGGTCAACTTCAAGTTTAGCATCAGCCAATACTTTGCTTACCAATACGCCAAGTTTTACAGATTTCTCAGCTTGTTCTTTGAACAATTCATCTGGAAGCATGCTGCTGTCAAATGCTTTTGCACCTTGAGCACCAAACTGTTGCGTGAATTGTTGGATCATTTGTTGACGTTGACGGTCAACTTCTTGAGCAACCATTGCAGCAGGAAGTTCAACTTCGTTTGCAGCAACAAGCGCATCAAAAGTCGCGCCTTTTACTTGGTTACGCAAACCGTTTGTCACTTCGCGTTCCATGTTTTTACGCACGTCAGCTTTTAATTTTTCAACGCCTTCTTCTTCAGTTAGACCAAAGATTTTAAGGAATTCAGCATCAACTTCTGGAAGTTTTTGTTTTTCAACAAGCTTCACTGTGATTTTGAATTGCGCTGCTTTACCAGCAAGGTTTTCAGCTTGGTAGTCTTCAGGGAAAGTTACATCAATAACTTTCTCTTCGCCTTTCTTCATACCAACGATACCGTCTTCGAAGCCAGGGATCATACGACCAGAACCTAATACCAGTTTAAAGTCTTCAGCAGCACCGCCTTCAAACTTCTCACCATCAACAGTACCTTCAAAGTCGAAAGTCACTTGCATGTCTTTTTTAGCCATGCCTTTAGTTTCAGCCCAAGAAGCACGTTGCTTTTGAAGGTTTTCGATCATTTGATCAACGTCTTTGTCTTCAACTGTAGACGCTTTACGCTCAACTTCTAAACCTTCAAATTTAACGTCAACTTCTGGATAAACTTCAACAGTCGCTTCGTATACAAGCGCGTCGTCTTTGTTTTCCACTTTATCAATGTTTGGCATGCCAACAGCATTGATCTTTTCTTGTTGAATTGCTTCGAATACTGTGTCACGGATAACGTCATTTACCACTTCTTGGTAAATACCCGCGCCATATTCACGGCGAACTACGTTTAATGGCACTTTACCTTGACGGAAGCCGTTAATCTTTACAGTTTTAGCAGTGCGTTTTAAACGTGCTTCAAATTGCTCGTTCACACGGCTCGTCGGTACAGATACATTTAAACGACGGGCAACGCCCGAAACCGCTTCAGAAGTTACTTGCATGGCTTCCTCGAAATTTAGTAATTACAGTTTATAAAAAAGTGCCACATTATATGACAACATTCAAAGATATACAAAACTGGATGTTTAAACTACAAGATTTTATCTAATTTCTTTTGGTCTTTTGGTTAATTCTCTAAATTTTCGATCATTTTCTTATTTTCAAACGGCTTTTATTATAAATGACAAACTTTATCATTATTATCTAATTACCATTATTTTTCAGATATTTGTCCCATTAAACTTTGGAATGTTATTTATGTGTATGTGCAACCTTCGTTCACTTAGCCTTACAATTTTAGGTTTGTCTAGTGGTGCCGCTTTTGCGGAAAGCAGTTCGAAAAACTCTTCGACGCCTCAACTCTCCGCTATTGTGATGTCCGCTACAGGTTTTTGAGTAGTATATAAAAAATGCGCCAGCTTCTATTTAGTTGCCGACAGTCATCTTATTACTACACTTCAAAATTATAGGCTCACTTTAGGTGCCGAATACAAAAAAGCTGAAAATATTGATGATATAGAAGGTTTAGAAGCGTAGTTTGAGAAAGACGCTGACTCATTCTATACCGAAGATGAGTAGCACCTGATGGATCATCTACACTTTAGCTTTGCTGATCGTTATGAAGATCATTCAGGTTTTGGTGGCCATTTTAGCCCCAGCGCCTATATTTAGTCTGGAATACTGCTAATGCTTTAACCCTAAAAGGTAGCGTGAGTACAGGTTACAAAGCTCCTTCGGCTAAAGCCTTGCACAACGGCATTATTAACTTTAGTGGTCAAGCAACACCCCCTGTACTTGGCAATCCTGATTTAAAACCTGAAACCTCTATCAATGATGAACTGGGCTAAATTATCAAGCTTCGGATCGACTCAATTTTAATACCACGGCATTCTTTAATATTGTTAAAGATCAACCTATAACTAACGAATTTAATTACCATATCAGTGACTGCTCTGGATTAGGCAGCGGTGTGACATCTTATTCCAAGAGTTTTCATGCCGACGAGGCAGAAATTTATGGTCTCGAAAGCTCATTAAAATATCAAATCATTCCTAAGTGGGGGTATTAAAGCAGCCTATACCTTTACCGAATCTGAAATGACCAAAAGTGAAAAATAAAGGTGATGCACTTGGGTCTACAGCTAAACATTTATTCAATCTCACTTCGACCTGACCTATCAATGATGCATTTGATCTATGGTTACAACATGAATATCAGTCTGGTCGTCCCCGCTACTTAGAAAGCCAAACAGGTGATGCGCCGAATATTCAAAAGCAAACGAATAATCAGTTCTCTGGCTATCACTTATTTAACTTAGGGAGCAGTTATCAGTTCAATGATCGGGTGCGGATTAATGCCGCTGTAAACAATTTATTAGACAAAAATTTTACTGAATACATGGACTATTACGACCTAAATGCTGATCTACAAAAGCATATAAGTACCTTTCTATCGGTTCTGCTATGTCTGGAACGTCTCTTTCTGGGCACAACTACTGCGGTCTATTCTCTGACGATTTTCAACATTTAAAATCCCAATAAAAAACCACGTTTTGGCAGTATTTTTCTATATTCATGTAAAATCATGTACTTATATACAAGATGTTACACAATCTCATTAATTTTTACATTTTTCTTACAGGCCTTTATCGACAATTCCAATCATTTACAATTGGTAAAATAAATAAGAATTATTATTATTCGCATAAGAATTTTTACTACTCTTTGTGAGTTCAGAAATGTCATTTATTAAAACGCGTAAAAAATTAGTGTCGGCAGCAATTGCATCATCTTTATCCGTTGCTGCAACCACAGCTATTGCGCAAGAAGAAACTGCTCAACTGCCAACCATTCAAGCTCAGGCAAATGCTGACACACAAAAAAGTTTAAAAGTAGATAATTCTGCAAATAACAAATTTGTTGCTCCCCTTTTAGATACACCAAAATCTGTTTCTGTAATTTCTAAACAACTGATTGAAGATACAAAGGTTACCACTTTAAGTGATGCGCTTCGTACAGTGCCTGGTATTACTCTTGGCGCTGGTGAAGGTGGCAACCCAAATGGTGACCGTCCTTTCATTCGTGGTTATAACTCTGAAAGCTCAATGTATGTCGATGGTATTCGCAATGCCACCTCACAAAACCGAGAAATGTTTGCCATTGAACAAGTTGAAGTCACCAAAGGTTCTGCATCTGCAATGGGTGGTGCAGGTACCACGGGTGGTAGCATCAACATGATTTCTAAAACTGCTAAAAAAGGTGATTTTTTAGAAGGTTCTGTAGGTGCAGGAACGGATGATTACCAACGTATTACTTTAGATGCGAATAAAGACTTTGGTAATGGTATCGCTGCTCGTGTTGCAGTCATGGGACATCATAATGACAAAGCGGGACAAGATGATGGGACTGAATATGCTCGCGCAGGTATCGCCCCAAGTATTACTTTTGGTTTAGACAGCGATACACGTGCTACTTTGAGCTACTACTACCTCAAAACTGACGACACTCCTGATTCAGGCATTCCGTATAACAACCCATTTGCTGCAACCAACGCCTATGCGGGTTTAAATGGTAATGGTAAGCCAATTGATGTAGCGCAAGGTACATACTATGGCTGGAAAGATCGTGATTTTCAAAAACAAGAAAACCAAATCGGTACAATCAAACTTGAACACGATTTAACTGACAATCTGACCTTATCAAATACAGCCGTCTATACCCAATCTAAGAATGATTACCTCTGGACCAATCCAGATGACTCTAAAGGTAACTTTTATAATAAAACTACAGGCGAGCTAACGGGTAGTGTTTGGGCACGTGTCAACTCACGCGTAGCAGACACAGATACCTTTACCGATCAACTTGCTTTAACGGGTAAGTTCAATACGGGTGCGTTTAAGCATAGCTTCAATTTTGGTGCTGAGTATTCAGACCAAGAAACTGACCGTACTCAATATATTATTGATGGCTTAACAAGCACTGGAACTGCTAATAGTACTTGTAGTGCTGCTGCAATTGCATCAGGTTGGTGTACTTCTGTACAAAACCCAAATCGTGGTGACTGGACAGGTACCATCAGTACCCAAGGTGCAGATGTCTATAACATCAAAAATGAGAATACTTCTGTATTTTTCTTAGATAGCATCGAATTACACCCACAATGGATTTTAGATTTGGGCGTTCGTTGGGATGATTACTCAGCAGAACAAACCATGACTTACGGTGCTCGTAATAGTAATGTTCTTAACGGTAGCGTGCAGGCAGGCGATAAAGTCACTGTTAAAAATGATTCTGATTTCGTTAACTACCAAGCTGGCTTAGTCTACAAACCTGTAGAAAATGGGTCTATCTATGTAAGCTATGCAACCTCTTCAAACCCAGTCGGTGTGGATGGTGGTGATGGTTCTGAAGGTATTACCGCCGCTATTCAGAACTTAAAACCTGAAGAAGTTCGCACTATGGAACTTGGAACGAAATGGGATGTCTTGAACGATAAACTCAATTTAACCGCTGCCATTTTCCGTACTGAAAAAACCAACACGCGTGCAACAACCGATGAAGGTACGACTCAAAATATTGGTGAAACCCGTGTCGATGGTTTCGAATTAGGTATTAACGGCAACATCACTGACAAGTGGGCAATGTCTGCAGGTTATACTTATTTAGACAGCGAACTTATTGACGGTGGTTACGAAAATATTGGAACAACAGCAGCGCCAATTTATATTGTAAACCGCAACAATGGTAACCAAGTTCAAAACGTTGCGAAAAACTCGGCAACCTTATGGACCACCTACCAAATTTTACCTCAGTTTGCTTTAGGTGCTGGTGCTGTCGCTATGGATAAAGTCTATGGCAATGCAGCAAACACCAAATTTGTTCCAGGTTATGTGCGTTACGATGCAATGGCGCGTTACAACGTAAACAAAAATGTTGATTTACAATTAAATGTAAACAACCTGACAGATAAACGCTATTTCACCAAGGCTTATTCTTCGCACTATGCAACAGAAGCTGAAGGCCGTAGTGCAGTGCTTTCTCTGAATTTTAAATATTAATTAAAAGCATAAAATCCATAAATAGTTTATGGGATTATGATATAAAAATAGCCTCTGCATGCAGAGGCTATTTGCATACACACTCTATTAAAATGAAGGACATTCGCGTGATTCATCATATTCCCAATGTACTGACGAAAGAACAAGTTCAATACTTCCGCGATGAAATGGATAAAATAGACTGGGTGAATGGAAAAGTCACCGCGGGTACTTTGTCAGCTACAGTTAAGCAAAACCAACAACTTCCTGAAGATCATCCGCTGACCCACCATCTTAGTACCATTATCTTAGAATCACTGGGGCAACATCCTTTATTTCTTTCTGCTGCAATTCCATTAGATATTATTCCCCCCCTATTCAACCGCTACGAACACAATGAATCCTTTGGTTTTCATGTCGATAACTCGATTCGTCGTATTCGAGGTACCAATGAACGTCTGCGTACAGATTTATCTTGTACCGTCTTTTTAAGTGAACCCGAAGAATACGAAGGTGGTGATTTAGTCGTTGAAGACACCTATGGGTATCATGAAGTCAAACTTCCTGCGGGTGATATGATCCTTTACCCATCGACCAGTTTGCATGAAGTGACTGCGATAACATCAGGCTGTCGAATTGCGTCATTCTTTTGGGTACAGAGTATGGTACGTGATGATGCTGAACGTTATATGCTGTTCAACCTTGATCAAACCGTGCAGAACTTACGCATGCAATTGGGTGACCAACATTCCGAAGTCATTAAACTAACCAACCTTTACCATAATCTGATGCGTAAATGGGCTGAACTATAATGCTGTAAAACAGGTTTAAAATTTTCGCTACTGTTGTATTTTGCATTCAAGCAGTAGCGAGAAAAAATAAGGGAATTATGTAATTTACTTTTATAATTATTTAACTAACCCTCGATATACAATAAAAAATATCCAAAAACACACAGAAAAAGAAAAAAAATTCCATAAATATTTTATTCAAACTAATATTCGGAAAACATTCTCAAGCTAAGCACAGTATGATAGAAATATAAGCCTTGCACCCAGTGCAATCTTCGCATAGACCGCATTTAACGCGATGCGAATGCTTGCGCAAGTGAAATTCCCTATTGATTTTGATGGTTACATGATGAAAACGAATGATATTTTTGCTTTTCCGACTCACGCTCAACCTCAAATGAATCTCCTGATGCTGCGCCACGCGCGCGTATAAAAATTTTGCCTGTTGGGCAATTATTCCGACTTTTTCCCTTTAAATATTTTTAAATAAACACCATATATATTGTAGCAAGTTGCAGATTTCACAAGACCAAGCAACCCATGCTGCACAAGGAGTTCCTCATGATGTTGGCTGATCCAAGTAAAAAATATCGTCGCATGTACCAGCGTGTAGACTTGCCTGACCGTCAATGGCCAAACAAAGAAATTACTCAAGCCCCAATTTGGATGAGTACCGACCTTCGTGACGGGAACCAAGCAATTTTTGAACCAATGGACATGGAACAAAAGTTTAAAATGTTCCAAATGTTGGTGAAAATTGGTTTTAAACATATTGAAATCGGCTTCCCTTCTGCATCTCAAATCGACTTTGACTTCACACGTAAATTGATTGAAGAAGGTCATATTCCTGATGACGTCTACATTGAAGTTTTAGTTCAAGCGCGTGATCACTTGATCCAACGCACCTTCGAATCATTACAAGGTGCAAAACGCGCGATTGTGCACATCTACAATTCAAACTCTCCAACATTCCGTCAAAAAGTATTGAATGTGGATGTTGCAGGTGCCAAACAATTGGCCATCAATGCAGCAGAAAAAGTGAAAGAATATGCGGCGCAGCAACCTGAAACTGAATGGGTCTTCCAATACAGCCCAGAATGTTTCTCTGCAACGGAATTAGAAGTTGCGAAAGATGTCTGTGATGCTGTGACTGAAATCTGGGATGCACGCCCAGAACAAAAAGTCATTTTGAACTTGCCTGCAACGGTGGAAGTATCGACGCCAAATGTCTATGCAGACCAAATCGAATGGATGCATCGTAATATTCAACGTCGTGATGGCGTGATTATCTCAGTTCACTGTCACAATGACCGTGGCTGTGGTATCGCTGCTTCTGAATTAGCCATTATGGCGGGTGCTGACCGTGTAGAAGGCTGTGTGTTTGGTAATGGTGAACGTACAGGTAACGTGGACGTTGCCGCAATTGCCTTGAACATGTATACCCAAGGTGTAGCACCGAACTTAGACTTCTCTAACATTAATGAAGTGATTGCCACTGTAGAAGAATGTACAGGTTTACCTGTACACCCTCGTCATCCTTATGCAGGCGACTTGGTCTTCACTGCATTCTCTGGCTCACACCAAGATGCAATTAAAAAAGGCTTTGAATACCAGAAAAATGAAGAAATCTGGGACATGCCTTACTTACCAATCGATCCGAAAGATTTAGGCCGTGACTACGATGCTGTGATTCGTGTTAATTCACAATCCGGTAAAGGTGGTATTGCATACTTGTTAGAAGCAAACTACAACGTGGTATTGCCGCGTCGTTTACAAATTGAATTCTCGCAAGTAGTACAACAAGTTGCCGATGATGAAGGTGTTGAAGTTTCAGCACAACAAATCTGGGGCTTGTTTAAAGATAAGTATGTCAGCACCAAAGATGCCCATTATTCAGCGAAGAATTACCGCTTGTCTGATGATAATGGCAACCAAGTGATTGAGTTAGACATCGAAATTGATGCTGAAATCCAGCATTTACGTGGTGAAGGCAATGGTCCAATTTCTGCGATGTTAAATGCGCTTCAATTACCGATTGATGTCTTGAACTATGAAGAGCGCAGCATTAGCTCAGGCGCACATGCCAAAGCCTTAGCATTAATTGAAATTCAAGTGAAAGGTACAGGTAAATCTGCCTTTGGTGCTGGGGTTCATGACAACATTGTGACCGCCTCTATTGAAGCAATCCTTGCATGTACCAACCGTTTAATTGAACAAGGTGTACTCAGCACTGAACAAGTGATTGCTGCTGCGGTATAAGTATTAACAATATTGATTAGCACTAAAATGACTTTAGAAGGATACCCTCAAGTGGTATCCTTTTGTTTATTGTTCTAAAAAATTAAAGGCGAAGTATTTCTGTGTCTTTTCCAGCTGACTCAGTGGGTCTCGTAACCCCACAAAAGTTCCAATTCGAAGAGCCGTTAGAACTAGAATGTGGTCGTGTTTTACCACGTTTCGAAATGATGGTTGAAACCTACGGCACACTCAACGCAGATCACTCGAATGCCATTCTGATTTGTCACGCCTTATCGGGGCATCATCATGCTGCGGGTTACCATCATGCTGACGATAAAAAACCGGGTTGGTGGGATGCTTGTATTGGCCCAGGTAAAGCGATTGATACTTCAAAATTTTTCGTGGTTGCACTGAACAATATTGGGGGCTGCAGCGGTTCAACAGGGCCAACTTCGCCAAACCCTGAAAATGACAATCGTCCTTATGGCCCTGACTTTCCGTTAGTCACCGTCCGTGACTGGGTCAAGACCCAAACCATGCTGTCTGACCGCTTAGGCATTCAAACTTGGTATGCCGTTATTGGTGGTTCGTTAGGGGGCATGCAGGCTTTACAATGGTCGGTTGATTATCCTGAGCGTTTACAAAAATGCGTGATTATTGCCAGTGCACCCAAACTATCCGCACAGAATATTGCCTTTAACGAAGTAGCACGTCAGTCGATTTTGTCTGATCCTGATTTCCATCAAGGTCGTTATTTAGAACATGACAGCTATCCAAAACGCGGTTTAATTTTAGCCCGCATGGTCGGTCATATTACCTATCTGTCTGAAGAAGCGATGAAACAAAAATTTGGTCGCGACTTAAAATCGGGCAAATTTATGTATGGCTTTGATGTCGAATTCCAAGTCGAAAGTTATTTGCGTTATCAAGGTGAACAATTCAGCCGAAACTTTGATGCCAATACCTATCTCATTATGACCAAGGCACTGGATTACTTTGATCCGTCGCGTGAATATGAACATTCATTGACCCAAGCGATGTCTCAGACCCAATGTAAATTCTTGGTGGTGTCATTTACCACGGACTGGCGCTTTACTCCTGAACGCTCACAAGAAATTGTGGATGCACTAATTAGCAATCACAAGCCTGTGAGCTATCTAGATATTGATGCTGAACAAGGTCATGATTCATTCTTATTCCCGATTCCGCTTTATGTAAAATCATTACGTGCATTTTTAGGTGGTGAAGAACAGCTTAAATCTACCGCTAAGGAGGCTGTATAATGCGTATCGATCATCAACTCGCTGAAGCATGGATTAACCCCAACTCTAAAGTCCTCGATTTGGGCTGTGGTGATGGTGAATTGTTAGCTCACATGAGCAAACAGCACAATATTCGTGCATATGGCTTAGAAATTGATCAGGAAAAGATTGCAATTGCGATCAGCCGAGGGTTAAATATTATTCAGCAGGACTTAAATTTAGGTTTAAGTCGCTTTGCCGACCAATCTTTTGACTATGTGGTCATGGCACAAGCTTTGCAAGCTGTAGATGCGCCTGACGTATTATTACGTGATATGGTGCGTGTGGGGAAACAAGCCATTATTACCTTTCCAAACTTTGCACATTGGAAGACCCGTTCTTTCTTGGCTTTAAAAGGGATGATGCCTGTTTCAGAAGCATTACCGTATATGTGGTATAATACTCCAAATATCCACTTATGTACTTTTCGAGATTTTGAAGCACTTTGTGCAGAAAACAACATCCGAATAATTAATCGACTCGCCGTTAATGGGGATCAGCAAGGTAGTTTACTCAGTAAACATATCCCGAATCTGTTTGGTGAAGTCGCAATTTATCGAGTGAGCGCGCTATGAAAAAATTATTATTAAGCACACTAGTTTTTGGACTTTTTAGCATTCAGTCTCATGCTGAATATGTTTCGCCATCTGCTTCAATTTCTAGTCAAGCTGCCCAATATTCAACCATGGATATTGGCAACTTAATTAAAGCTGCAAAAGCGGGACAACCTGCCGCACAGTTTTACTTAGGTGCCAAATATCAAACGGGTAAAGATATCCAACAAGATGACCGTCAAGCTTTTGCTTGGTTTAAAGCTGCGGCTGATCAGGGCTTATCCCCTGCCCAGTTAAATGTAGGTCGTATGTATGCCGATGGCGTTGGGGTTGCTAAAAGTGAAACTTTGGCTCGCCAATACTTTGAAAAGGCAGCCAGCCATGGCGACAACCGTGCCAGCTTTAACCTTGCCATGATGGAAGAGCAAAAGAAAAACTACATTGGTGCTTACCAATGGTATGAACTTTCAACCCGTGATGGCATGCTCGACAATAAAGTCATTACCATGTCTGAAGGTAAAAAGACTGCTTTGGCAGCGAACCTGACCCAAGACCAGATTCGTTTAGCACGTGACCGTGCCGACAAATGGATTCAAGCGCAGTAATATTGCACTGACTCTAGACAGCACCTTCGGGTGCTTTTTTTATTACTTAAAGTTTAATGTCATTGCTCAACCTAATTGAAATTTCATAACAAGCTTCCCATTTTTGAATTGGATAAATTTGCTGAATTTTAAGTACATCTTCTAGTTGATTCCAATCTATTGAATCTTTAACGCCACCATATTCAAACAAAAGCTTACTATCTAGAAATTGGCTGTCATTACATCCTTTTCTTTTCAAATAAACAAAGCTTCGGCCAAAACTCCCACTTGCATTCAATGCTAGTGCTTCCTTAAGCTGAGAGAAATCTAATTGAAAATAGCTGCAATATCGTATTAAATGACCGTCTAGAGGGTGTCTAATCAGAGTTTCACATTGTTCTAATTGCTCAAGAGAAAATATTGACTTATATAACTTCTGTTTAGATATTTTAAAATAATGAAGCAACCGTGATTCATTTTGCCAAACATCTTCAGTTAGAAATAAACCAAAATCAAAATGCAATGATAAATACTGAACTAAAAATTTAGCCAACTCTTCATAAGCATCTTCAATTTTTTGATTAAATATCGAAACAACAAAATACTGATATTTAATATCTTTTTCTATTTTGACATTCATTAGCACTGGGCTCAAAACTTTATTATTTTCACTATTAGGGATTGAAACATAGGTTCTACTGATTTTCCCATAAAGAAATCAGCTAAAATTAACCCAATATTTTTTTGAGTAAAATTCATGTTTGCACAAGATTGGTTATCTCAGGGCACATTAGTGCTTGCCAGTAACAACAAAGGTAAAATTGCTGAGTTTGAGAAACTTTTTGCCGAACTCCAACTTCCAGTCAACGTTGTGCCGCAAGGTCAACTGAATATTGAAGATGCCGTGGAAGACGGATTAAGCTTTGTTGAAAATGCCATCCTTAAAGCCCGTCATGCCAGCCGTATTTCAGGTAAACCTGCGATTGCTGATGACTCGGGTATTTGTGTCCCAGTTTTAGATGGCGCACCTGGCATTTACTCTGCCCGTTTTGCAGGTGAACATGGCGATGATGCTGCCAACAACCAAAAGCTATTAGAGCAATTGAAGCCTCTGCGTAAAGAGGGTGAAACCATTGAAGGTATGTTTGTATGCGTTTTAGCACTGGTACAACATGCTGATGATCCACTTCCACAGATTTTCCAAGGCATTTGGAAAGGTGAAGTGCTCGAAGCTGCACGAGGTGAAAATGGTTTTGGCTATGACCCACTGTTTTGGTTACCCGAGTTAGGGCTTTCAAGTGCAGAAATGAGCAAAGAAGCAAAAAATAAAATCAGCCATCGTGGTCAAGCCATGCAGCGCTTTAAACACAGTTTAGAAAAGTAACTAAAACTTTCTGCTCTCTCTTTAGGGAGGGAGCAAGAGCCTTTTTACATGAACAAATGCAATACCACGCCATACAGACTGACCACAACACAACTGACCATCGTCCCCGAAGCGATATATTTTGCCGAAGTTCCTGTCCCCTGATAATGCGTTTCCAAAGCCACAATATTTGCCGCAGGTGGCAAACAAAACAATAAGAACATGACCCCTATCGATTGTTCAATATGGGGTATAGGCAAAAAGCGATACGCTAATCCACATAACACTAAACCACAAAGTAATTTCAAGCCTGCGGTTTGAGTGCTTTGCCATAGATCGGTTGCATCGACTTTGGTGTGCCTGAGCCACATGCCCAACACACACATGCCTGAAAAGCTCATGCCCAACTTTGCAGCAGCATATATCCAGTCAATACCATGCTGTTGTAGCCAGTGCTGTATACCCAATAACCCAAACAATGCAGCCAAACTTAAAGCAACAATTGGGGGGGAATACACGACTTTTTTCAGAATAGTACTGAGCGGCTGAGGCGTATCACTCACAGCAGTGACTGCCCAGAGATTGCCAAAAATCGAACCACCAATATACAACGCCACCATCGCAGGGCTGATTTCTGTCCCAAATAACGCAATGGCAAAAGGAAAGCCTAGCCATGCCATATTGACATAACTAAAGCACAAGGCACTCAACTTATTCTGTGAAAAATAGAGAAAAAAATAAAACAACAGAATGGCAACGACAAAGCTAAACAACATCAAGCTAAAGCTGCCTGGCTGATAAAACACCATGTTGTAAATAATCACAACGGGAATAAAACAACGTGCCAATAAACTAGATAATACTGTTTTTAACTTCGAAGCAAGAGGTGTGGTTGCAAGCATTAAACCTGTTAAGAATGCCAATAACGGCAATAGCAAAGCCACATCGATGTTCCTTGAAATTTCACCAAAATATCATAACACCCATGAGACTTTTTTCCAGAAAATCTACTGTCTTGAAATTGCAATCCTATCGTCACACCGCTGTCATGTTGAGCTGTTGAGATATGGCATAAATAAAAAAGAGGAAATGAAGATGGCGGGTTTATCGATTTGGCATGTGTTGATTTTTGCAATTGTTGTGATCTTACTGTTTGGTACGTCTAAACTGAAAAATTTAGGCAAAGATGTCGGCGGTGCCATCAAAGATTTTAAAAAGTCGGTTAAAGAAGATGAGACAACCTCCTCACTCAATGAACCACGTACTTTAGAACATCCCAGTACGGCTGAAGTTAAATCATCCACACGATCATAAGCCACAGGTATTTACCCTATGCTCAATATTGGAATGACTGAACTGTTGACCTTCGGCATCATTGCATTATTGGTGCTGGGGCCAGATAAACTGCCTGAAGCGGCACGTTTTGCAGCTAAATGGTACGCTAAATTCAAACGCATGATTAGCAATGTACAAAATGATATAGACCGTGAATTACGCATGTCTGAACTACGTGAACAAATGCAAAATGAGATGAAACGTATTCAAGAGCTTGAGCTTAAAATGCAGGCTCAGATGCAGGAATTACAACAACAAAACCATAGCGCGATTGAACAACAACAGCAAAACAGCGTTACCGAAAATAAGAATCTATTTTTGACTTATATTCCACTTACCCAGCAAAAATATTCAATGCTGTATCGACCTCCATTACCTTCGGCCATGCCTTGTACGAATAAAATGGGGGCTTCTGTAGTGGATTGTCTCGAGCAACTACCCGAATTAAAGGTGGCGGTATGAATATAGAATCCAGTCGCTTGCCCAGTACATTACAGCAAGCCCAAGCGCCACTAGAAGAAATGCCAATCACCAAACATCTGGTTGCATTAAGACAGCATTTGTTCAAAGTTGTCGGTTTATTGATTGTGCTATTTTTTTGCCTACTGCCTTTTGCCAATCATACCTATCAGCTCATGTCCGAGCCATTGCGTGCGCAGTTACCTATTTCATCGTCCATGATTGCGACAGATGTCACTGCAACCTTTATGGCACCTTTTAAGCTGAACTTTTTTGTGGCGCTGATGCTGGCCATGCCGTTTATTTTTTATCAAATCTGGGCATTTATTAAACCTGCGCTGTATGAAAAAGAAAAAACGCTCGCACTGCCCTTATTGGTCGGTAGCATTGGTTTATTCTATGCAGGAACGGCCTTTGCCTACTATGTGGCTTTGCCCTCAATCTTGCATTTCTTTATGAGTGTAACTCCTGAAACGGTTGCACCCATGACGGATATCAATAGCTATCTCACCTTTTGCTTAAAACTATTTCTGGTCTTTGGTCTGACTTTTGAAATTCCAGTGATTACCTTATTGCTGATTTTGATTGGCTTGGTATCCACACAGCAGTTGGTGGAAAAACGGCGTTTTATTGTGGTTGGATGTTTCTTCGTTTCCATGTTCGTCACACCCCCCGATGCCTTATCAATGATTATGCTGGCAGTTCCCATGTGGATCCTGTTCGAGCTGGGCTTATTTTTTGGCAAACTGATTGAAAAGAAAAGAAGTATGGCATAAAGGCAATCGGTTTAACTCAGCAGACTTCGGTCTGCTTTTTTTCATCAAAATGACTTCATTTTTTCACCAGATTTTCACTATTTGGTAAAAGTCTTGTCACATTAATTCCCTAAGTTAATGACAACTTTATAACTTATTGATGAATTAGGAAAAATCATGACCGATTTGATGCCATATCATGAAGATCAAGAACTAGATAATAATACCTCTGATAATGCTCACTTCCGTGACATTTTAGAACAGCGTATGACTCGCCGCAGCCTCATTGGTAAAACTGCAAGTGGTGCTGTCGCACTCGCATTGGCATCGTCATTGACTGCGTGTAGTGACGATGATAACGATAATGCAACATCGCCAACCACACCTGTAGATCCGAATAAAAAACCAACAGAACTCACCTTCTCTGTGGTGAATAAAAACTTAGATGATATTGTGACTGTACCAGAAGGCTATCAAGCGACTGTCCTGTATGCACTTGGCGACTCGATCAATCCAAGCTATGCCGATTGGGATGACAATAATATTCCTTCAGGTCCAAGCTTCCAGTTCCGTTCTGGAGACTGCCATGACGGTATGCACTATTTTGGTTTAAGCAGTAGCAGCAGATTTGATGACACAGTGTCGACTGAAGGTTTGTTGGTGATGAACCACGAATATATCAACCAAACGTTCCTGCATCCTACAGGTGCCACTAAAGTCGACGGTCGCCGCCCAGAAGACGAAGTCATTCGTGAAACCAATGCACATGGTGTATCGGTTGTGCATATTAAAAAAGACAGCGCTACACAAAAAGTTGAGATTGTGAAAAACTCACTCTTTAACCGTCGTATTACGGCATCAACAGTGATGGATTTTGCGGGTGCCGCAGCAAGTTCAGATTGGGTCAAAACTAAGTTCTCTCCTGCGGGCAAGCAAACTCGCGGTACACACAACAACTGTGGTAATGGCTATACCCCTTGGGGCACCTACCTCACCACAGAAGAAAACTTCATTGGTTATTTTGCCCGTAATGCAATGGATGATGCCAACCGTACTGCAGCCGAAATTGTGGCACTGAAACGTTATGGTCTAAAAGCAGGTTCAAGCTCACGTTATGGCTGGGAAACTGCACTCGGACAACTTGAATCGCAAGATCTGTATGACCGTTGGAATGCCAGTGTTGTGGCAGATCAGGCGACAGCAGACTATCGTAATGGACCGAACACTTTTGGTTGGATGGTCGAAATTGATCCTTTTGACCGTGGTCAAAACCCTGTAAAACGTACGTCTCTAGGTCGTTTTGCCCATGAAGACAGTGCTTGCCGTGCAGTACAAGGTGAACCTTTAGCCTTCTATATGGGTGACGATTCACGCGGCGAATACATCTATAAATTTGTTTCCACTGCCAACTGGGACAACACAGATGTCAATGGTGGTTATATTGCTGGTGACAAATACATGAATAACGGCACCTTATATGTCGCCAAATTCAACAGTGATGGTTCAGGTGAATGGATTGAACTCACACATGGTAAAAATGGCCTAGATGCATCCAATATCGTCTATCCATTTAACTCACAAGCCGATGTTGTGACTTTTGCTCGCCTTGCAGCCGATGCGGTGGGTGCAACCAAAATGGACCGCCCTGAGTGGGCAACCGTGAACCCGGTGAATGGTGAAGTTTACGTTACCTTAACCAACAACTCGAAGCGTGGACTTGACTACCCAACAGATGCAGCCAATCCACGTAACTATAGCGACCCAGAAGGTGGTAACGGGAACGTCAATGGTCACATTATTCGCTTTAAAGAAACCGACAATAAAACCACAGCGACAACCTTCACGTGGGACATCTACCTATTTGGTTCGGAAGCTGCTATGGCTGCCAACATCAACTTGTCAGGCTTGACCGATAATAATGATTTGTCTTCACCAGATGGCATGTGGTTTGACCCACGTGGTGTACTGTGGATTCAAACCGATGATGGTGCCTATACAGACGTCACCAACTGCATGATGTTGGCCGCGTTGCCTGGACAAATTGGAGATGGTGCAGCAACCACAGCCATCAATGGTCAAGCCACCATTGCGGGCGCTCAAGTCACGGATAAGACCTTACGTCGTTTCTTGGTCGGACCCAAAGAGTGCGAAATTACAGGGATTGCCATGACACCTGATTACAAAGCCATCTTCATTAATGTACAGCACCCGGGTGAAGATTCGGCTAGCTATGATGCAGCAACCAGCCATTGGCCAGCAACACAAACCACCCCGAGCAACAGCACGGCACGTCCACGCTCTGCAACAGTTGTCATTACCCGTAAAGATGGCGGTGTCATCGCGGGTGCATAATCCAAAACTAAAAAATGCCGACATAATGTCGGCATTTTTTATGCGTCTTCACAGCCCATGAAAGGCGAGTGTATTTGCACGATCTGTCCTTGTAGTTCGCCTTGTTGTGACTTTTCCATCCAGTCCCAACCACTGTTACTCATTCTCAGAAAATTAGAGCAACGGGTTCCATAGGCAGGGCTCTGAATAAAGGTGGAGGACAATAGTGCTTCCATTTCAGGGCTAATCCCTGTATCTGGTAAAAGCTCAGGAATAATTTTGCGCTCATCTTCCAGAATATCCCATACGGCATATTGCAGCTCCGCCTCAGAACTTTGTCCACGTTGCAGCATCGGCAATAATTCTTGGGTAAAGCGTTTGCGCAAATGCCGAGTTTTTTCCCAATGCTCTGTCATCAAGCCATTCGAGACCACATACACGCCTTTGGCGAGCACTTGCGGTGCTTCACCGCGATTACTCATATAAATCGCTTGCTCCCGATCTCCCAAAAACAAATTAAAGCCGGCATATTCCCGTTGTTGCTGTTCTAGCTGTTTTGCAAAGCGAATCGGTGCCAAATCCGATTCTAAAAAATCTTGTACTAAATGCCCACGTGAAGTTGGATAGCTCTGCTGATCTCGTCCATCACGAAAATTGGTCACAATCGCCCAACGACCTGTTGGCGTTATCCCCATCCACGTCCCACCCGATTGCAGATCTTTGCCTGCTATGACGGGGCTGTCTGACCATGTAGATAAGGCTTGCGTAGGACGATGATAGAACTCATCTCGGTTTGAAATTAGGCATAACGGCGTTTGCTCTAAAATATGCCATGCGAGTGCCACAATACACATAAATTTTGCTCTATATCTTTACACATTGAATGTACAACATTTTTCATTGTATTCCGCTAAAATCTCTACAAAACATAATGACTAGGAACAGGAATGCTCACCTATCCAAATATTGACCCAATTGCGATTTCATTGGGTCCCTTACAAGTCCATTGGTATGGACTGATGTACTTATTGGCTTTCCTTTTTGCATGGGGACTTGCCACGTATCGTGCCAAACTCAGAACAGGCTGGACCTCAGATATGGTCTCTGATCTGATTTTTTATGGCGCGCTTGGGGTCGTGATTGGTGGGCGTGTCGGTTATGTGTTCTTTTATGGCTTTGAACAATTTCTTGCCAATCCCTTGTGGTTATTCCAAGTCTGGACTGGCGGAATGAGTTTCCACGGTGGTTTTCTTGGGGTCATGATTGCCATGTTACTCTGGTGCAAAAAGTATCAAATGACGTGGTTCCAGACCTTAGACTTTATTGCCCCCTGTGTTCCAACGGGCTTGATGTTTGGCCGTATTGGTAACTTTATTGGCGGTGAACTGTATGGACGACCTGTCTCTGACCCTAACTTTGCACTGGGGATGATTTTCCCGACCGACCCGCTACAACTGGTTCGCCACCCCTCTCAGCTTTACCAAGCGCTATGTGAAGGGCTGATTCTGTTTATTGTCCTGTGGTGGTTCAGCTCTAAACCGCGTCCTCGTATGGCGGTATCTGCACTGTTCCTAATTGGTTATGGAATTGCACGCTTTGTGGTCGAGTTCTTCCGCGAACCTGACAATGGTCAATTATTTATTGCGTGGATGAGTAAAGGTCAATTCTTAACTATTCCGATGATTCTGATTGGTATCTGGATGCTCTGGTATGCCTACCAGAAGAAAGTCTATGATTGGGGACCACTTAAAAATAATTAATTCTGTACTTCTTTACACTAGAGTACGATCCGTGCGTCGTGCTCTAGCATGTGCTAAAGTTTAAATTCTCTTGCTACCTCCCTCTTAAAATTTATGCTCGAATTCTGGTTTGATCCCCAAATCGCTGTATTCAAAAAACTGGCACTATTTGTTCTGATTGGCTTAGTGACCGCGGGGTTGTATTGGATACAACCCTTAACACTCGATGCAATTTTAACGTTCATGGGAACAGGGATTGTGTTTCTGATCTGTCGTTATTGTAAAATCCACTTCGCTAGCGCTAATCCTACTGGGCTTCTGTATCGTTTATTCACCTGGATTCCATTGGCACTGCTTTTAGCACTGATCTTTATGCATCTTAAATCAGGGGATATTCTAATTCCTGGCGCGCAAGGTATTGGCTTTATGGCATTGTCCATCTGCCTATTTTCGCCGCTATCACTGCTCAATCAACATAAGCAGGATTAAACCCACTGATGCTCGAATTTTGGTATTCCGAACGCTGCTCCCGTGAAATCAGACTCATCTGTAGTATTGGCGTATGTATCAGTATTTATTTCTGTTCTCGCATTGCTGAACTTGCACCACTCTGGGTGGGGTTAAGTCTAGTATTGGGCGTTTTGATTCATGTCCTGTTTACTCAATTTCTCAAGTTGGCAGCTTCCCCCCCTTATCGAATCACGCTTCGCAATGGAATTTATATTTTCCAACTGTTTGCACTGTTAAGCTTAACCTACGTATTACCAGAACAGCATAAATGGGTGCTGTGGTTACAATGTATTGGCTTTCATGCTCTTGGACTGTTTTTGGTTTCAATTTATAGCAACCGTGCCAAACGCCATGCTTAGCGTTACTCACGAATATTGGATCGCATATCCTTTACATAAAAAGACCGTTTATCTATCTTAAATAAACGGTCTTTTTATCTGCTTATTACAGTTTAGTTTAATGATCTAAACGGTAATAACTATATTGCACATTGGCATTTTTATAAACGGCATAACCTGTTTGTTTAAAATCAGAAACCCAACCTGAACCAGAATAACCTGCAATATGCCCATAAGTATGACCTTTAGTACGGTCAATAATATAGATATCACCTTTTTTAGGCTGGTCAAAGGATGGACTAATACGACGGTAACCTAGTCGCTCTAGCGTATTGCCCCAATCTGCGGCAGCAACTGGATGGTTTTGAACATTGGCTCCAGCAGACTGCAACGCAAGACGAATGCTTTTGGCACATTTCTGGGTACTGGTACGACGCGTAATATTACTGAGTTTCTGGGTAAATTTGTCAATATCAATACGCTGTGCATTGTTCGAAGTATAATTACGACTGCGCTCTGTGTTCATGCGTTTATTATCAGGTTTTTGTTGCGCATTGGAACGAATAATGATTTGTGTTTCGGCAGGAGCATGAACATCACTCATACCCGTATTAACATCATAAATCATCTTTAAACCTCTAACTTCTTACATCAGACACACAAATCTTCGAACGCTGATAGTAGCCCGTGAAATTTAATTTTTCAGGCGTAAAATGTAAAAAAATATAAATATGTAAACAAAGCGTTGCTAATTGCTTATTTTTACGACGTTTATGCAATAGATTCTCATTATCTTTTTGGTTAAATTTTAATCAAATCTCAAAACTGTATGATTTGTCGTTTGCTCTACATTTTTATCGTTTCTACCTTATTTTGGGTATAATCATCACCATATTTTAGAATTTATATTGGGAAGATTAAGCTAATCCGTGACAGATTTGCTTGCCCAAAGGCTTATTTGAGAGTTTTATGAAGACGTATTTAGACCTACTACAACACATCCTCGATCACGGTGGTGATAAAGGCGACCGTACTGGTACAGGTACGCGCTCGGTATTCGGTCATCAAATGCGTTTTGACCTGAATCAAGGCTTCCCTTTACTGACCACCAAAAAAGTTCATTTTCGTTCAATTGTGATTGAATTGTTGTGGTTCCTTAAAGGGGATACCAACGTAAAGTATCTACAAGACAATAAAGTCAGCATTTGGGATGAATGGGCAACCGCAGAACAAACTGCTCGCTTTGGTCGCCCTGAAGCTGAATTGGGTCCTGTTTATGGCCATCAATGGCGTAACTTTGGTGCAACCAAACTTGAAAATGGACTGTATGCGCAAGATGGTTTTGACCAAATTTCATGGTTGATCAATGAAATTAAAACCAATCCCAATTCACGCCGCTTAATTGTGTCGGGTTGGAATCCACAAGAAGCAGGACAAGTGGCATTACCACCATGCCATACCCTGTTCCAGTTCTTTGTCCAAGATGGCAAATTATCTTGCCAGTTATATCAACGTAGTGCCGATGTGTTCTTAGGCGTGCCATTTAACATTGCCAGCTATGCCTTACTGACGCATATGGTGGCGCAAGTGTGTGGTTTAGGTGTTGGCGATTTTGTTTGGACTGGGGGTGATACGCACCTCTATGCCAACCATTTTGAACAAGCCAAACTACAACTGAGCCGTGAACCTTTAAGCCTGTGTCAATTAAAACTGAACCCTGAGATTCAAGATATCTTTGATTTCAAATTTGAAGACATTGAAATTGTCGGCTATGAGTCACACCCAGGCATTAAAGCCCCTGTTGCCGTTTAAGCTTCAGGCAGGATGCTTTCTGCATAGAAGGCATCTTTTTTCCAAATATTTCGACAGGTTAGTGATTAATGACATTCCAGAATTTAGAAGTTGTGCATGTCGTGGCAATGGATCAGCAACGCTGTATCGGCAAAGCCAATGATTTACCTTGGCATATTCCAGCCGATCTCAAGCATTTTAAAGCCATCACTCAAGGTGGTGTGGTGGTGATGGGTCGTAAAACCTTAGAGTCGATGGGACGGACCTTACCCAAGCGTGTCAATTGGGTCATTACCCGTGATCCAAACTGGTCTTTTGAAGGCACAAAGGTGGCTTACAGTATTGAAGATGCACTGAGCCAAGCCGTTGTAGATGTACAAGCCTCAGAAAAACCTGAGAGCATCTTTATTATCGGTGGGGGTGAAATCTTTAAACAAACCATGACTATTACAGACCGTCTGGAATTGACCCACGTTGAACTTGATGTACAAGGTGATGCATATTATCCTGAAATTCCAGCCGAATTTAAAAAAGTAAGCTCAGAAAAACAACAAGATGAAAATACTGGGATCGTGTTTGAGTTTGCAACCTATACCAAATAACTGTTCAAAATGAGTGGCTGAGTATGCAGCAAAAAGGATCAGGTACATTGTTGTTGAAAACGCTGCAATGGTTGATCCACTGTATTTTCAGCCTGTTTGTACTGTTATCTTCAATTTGGCTATGCCTTGCACTCTGGATTCAACAACCTATTCATGCTGTTGTGACCTATGCCCTAATTTTAGCGTGGGCCTGCTTTTCACTCAGCATCTTAGGCATTTATTTTAGCCAGCACCTCATCAGTCGCAATAAAGATATTCTGCTGTATATGTTTGGCTTTATATTGGCATTAGGATGGTACTTTGGCTTAGAAGCTCGACAAGACCGTGATTGGAATCCCGAAGTTTCTCGTTTGCTGAGTTATCAAATTAGCGGGCATCAAGTTACTTTGCACAATGTTCGAGACTTTCACTGGCATGCCGATGGTAGTTATAGCGCTGCATGGCAAACGCGAGTTTTAGATTTAAATCAAATTACAGGGGTAAACATTATTACCTCCTATTGGACAGGTCCGCAGATTGCCCATACTTTGGTCAGTTTTGATTTTTCCGATACCGCCCCGCTTACATTTTCCATCGAAATTCGCAAAGAAAAAGGCGAAGAATTTTCCGCAATCGGGGGATTTTTTCGAAAATATGAACTGAATTTAGTGGCGTCCAATGAAACTGACATTATTTACACCCGTAGCAATATTCGCCATGAGCAGGTCTATTTTTTCCCTACCAAGATGTCAAAAGCACAAAGCCAAGCCCTGTTTCTTGAATACCTGAACAAAGCCAGTGAATTGGCGCAACAACCCAAATGGTATAATACGCTCAGCAGTAACTGCACCACGCTGGTGTTTGACATGATTCAAGAAGTTACGCAAAAACCCTTACCTATGGATTATCGTCTATTGGCTTCAGGTTATTTACCCAATTATCTCTACGATTTACATGCGATTTCACACAGTTACAGTATGCACGAATGGTATCGTCAGGCGCATGTGAACCCCAAAGTGCAATCCTTAACTTCAATCCAAAACTATTCCAATGCCATTCGGCAAGGATTACCGAGCCATTAATTTTTCACCACGCTCTCAAATACGTCAGAATAAATACGATATTCAACTAGAAATTTGAACACAGTTTGTTTATAAATTAAAAATAAAGTTAAAAAAACTGGAAATACAACATGTTAAAAAAAACTTTAAGTGTTGCCCTACTCGGGTCTGCATTGCTTTTTGCAGGCTGTCAAACTATGTCTACTCCTTCAACCAGTGAAATAAATCAGCTACAGCAACTGCAAAATCGTACTTGGATTGTGACGCAAATTGGCTCACAAATGATTCAGACTGCGCCGACAGCACGCAATATCCCAAGCCTTCAATTTGATGAAGCCACTCAACGTGTTTCTGGTGCAGATGGTTGTAACCGTCTGATGGGAAGCTATCAGGCGACAGGCGACACTCTGGTATTTTCACAAATGGCTTCGACCAAAATGGCGTGTATTGATAATACCCTGCCGAATCAATTCAACACCGCACTAGCGAACGTGACCAATTATCAAGTGTATAACAACACGCTCAAGTTACTGGATCGTCATGGCAATCTATTAATTGAATTTACCAGAGCAAAACAACCGCGTTAGTTTTTGTTGATCAGGGTCTGTATTACAGACCTTTTTCATTTTTACAACCAACATTACATCTGTGTGCCACAAAATTCGCTTATCGTGGTCATTTATATTCAGAAGAGGAAAAATTCATGCAACAAGCATTATTGGGTGGTGGTTGCTTTTGGTGTGTCGAAGCAGTATTTCTTCCATTAAAAGGCGTGACTCGAGTGGTCAGTGGTTATGCAGGTGGCATCACTGAAAATCCAAGCTATGAAGACATCTGTCGAGGAGATACAGGACATGCCGAAGTGATTCTAATCGACTTCGATGAAAGCCAAATTCAATACTCGCAATTGCTTGAAGTATTTTTTGCTACACATGACCCAACCACGTTAAACCGTCAAGGCAATGATATTGGTACGCAATATCGCTCAGTGATTTATTACTTCAACCCAGAGCAGCAACAAGTAGCAGAACGAATCATTCAGGAATTAAAAGCCCAAGGCATCAATATTGTCACTGAAGTGACCCTTGCACCACAGTTTTACCCTGCCGAGGAGTATCACCAAAATTACTTTGCTCGCAATCCGACTCAAGGTTACTGTAATTTCGCTATACCGCCAAAACTGCTGAAATTACACAGTAAGTTTCAGTCCCTACTCAAAAGCGAATAAATAGCGAATAAAAAAGCGACCGCTATGGTCGCTTTTTTCGCATCAGGGATGCTTAATTTTCACTGACAAAAGCAATATCACTGAGTCCGGCTTCACTCGCACGTGACATCACTTGTGCAACAGTATCATAGCGTGATTCTTTATCTGCACGTAACTGTACGGTTGGCTTCTGTGCGGCTTGACCTGCCTCATTAAAACGAGTCTGTAACTCATCTAAACTAATGATTTGGTCATTCCACGCCACTTCACCATTGGCATTAATACTGACTGTAATTGCTTCAGGTGGTGGATTAACAATATCCGCAGTGGTTTTTGGCAAGGTTAATGGAATTGATGGGTTGGCAACGGTTGCAGTCACCAAGAAGATGATCATCAATACCAACATAATATCGATGAGCGGAATGAGATTCATCTCATTCATGCCCGAATCGTTGTCTTCACCCAATTGAAAAGCCATTAAGCTTGACCTCCAACTAAACCTTGTTGTGTCGCTTTCACTTCAACTTTTTGCGTTGTTGTTTCTTGCTGTAACATGGTGTCAATCAATAAGTTATGCGCTTGATCTTGCAATTCATTTGACAAAGTACGGTTGGCACGTACACAAATGTTGTACGCCAATACCGCAGGAATCGCAACGGCCAAACCTAAACCCGTCATGATCAGTGCTTCACCCACAGGGGTTGCCACTTGAGCTAAGCCCGCTTGACCACTTTTACCCACAGCAACGAGCGCGTGGAAAATCCCCCAAACCGTACCAAATAAACCCACGAAAGGGCCAATTGAAGCAATTGTACCTAAAACCGATATACCTTTTTCTGCATTGGCCTTTTCTATAGAAATTTGACGCAATAGCGCTTGTTCTGCAACTGCTTTACGCTGTTCAAAACTTAAAGGTGCCAATTTTGCTTTCAGCTTGGTTAATGCTGCTGCAAGTTGAGCATGTGCTTGTTGTTTAAGTTGACGTGTGCCCATCAGACGTAAAATAAAAATCGTCCATGTTGCGATAGACATTGCCAATAATACGAAATACAGGGTTTTACTCACTGCATCCGCATGTTGCCAATAAACTGAAAAGTTCATACTCGAACTCCTAAAATAGTTAGCCGTTAGGATTCAATGTCAATTCAAATGGTTGTTGTGCTCGAATAGGGTAAGCAACACCATTTTCCTTGTACGGTTTGAATTTTGCACTACGCACAGAGCGTAAAATCTTTTCATCTAAAGCTGGAACACCTGTCGACTTGGTCACACGCGCATTGGTAATTTTGCCCTTCTCATCGGCTTCAATGAGAATGATGATGCTGCGCGTTTCACCCTTCAAGTCACTATTGCTATAACTTGGCTTTGGTGAACGACTCCATTGCACACCCGATCCACCAATTGAAACACTTTTGGTTGTTGGCGTAGGGGCTACTTTTTCTGCAACAGGTTCAGCCACTGGTGCAGGTTTACTGACCACTTTGGTTTCGACCGCTGGGGTACTCACCACGGCTGGTTTCTGCGGTTGTACGGTAGGCTGTGTGACAGGTTTGACAGTTTCTGCTTTTTTAACTTGTTGAACTTTTTCCACCTTCTTCGGCGGTTGTAGCTGAGGTTTTTCCACCACTTTAACCTCTTTTACCTCCTTTGGCTTAGGCTGTTCTTTTTTCGGTTCAGCTTTCGGCTTTGGCGGTAAAGGCTTTGGTTGTTCTTGAATTTTGACAAATCGTACTTTTAATGGCTCTTTTTCCACTTTAGGAAGTTCAGGCGCTTTCATTTGGCTGACCGCCCACAATACCCCAACATGCCCAATGGCAACTGCAATTAAGGCTGAGATGATTTTCTTTTTCATCGGATTAGGAGCTTGCATATGCATAGAGGGGGTAGAAATTTGACTCATTAGAATCTATGACCTAAAAGAAGCGACTGCTCACGACATTTTAATCGTGGATTTAACAATCAAGCTCATCGGTTAGTACAATTAAAGTATCGCAATAATAAATGAGAAGTGTTTTCATTTGCAACTATTAATTTCACTGTTTTAATGAGTTTTTTGAATCAAAATAAAAAAGGACCGTTAAAAAACTGGTCCTTTTTCGTATAGGCTAAAAATAGTTATTGGAAAACAACTGTTTTATTGCCATCGACAATAATACGGTCTTCTAAATGCCATTTTACTGCACGTGCCAAAACATTACGTTCAACGTCCTGCCCCAATTCACGCAATTGCTCAACAGTAAAGTCGTGATTCACACGCTCAACATCCTGCTCAATAATGGGCCCTTGGTCTAAATCAGCCGTCACATAGTGAGCCGTAGCGCCAATCAGCTTCACGCCTTTCTCATGTGCTTGTTTATATGGATTTGCGCCAACAAAAGCAGGTAAGAAAGAATGGTGAATATTGATGATTTTCATTTCCCAGTGCTTCACAAACTCTTCATCCAGAATTTGCATATAACGCGCTAAAACAAGCAAATCATTGCCTTGCATCAATTCATCAATTTTTGCGTAGGCTTCACGTTTGTTTTCTTTAGTTACTGGAACCACTTCAAACGGAATACCGAAGTTTTCTACCGCTTCACGTAAATCAGGATGATTCGAAACAACCTTCGTGATTTCACATGGTAAGCCGCCACGTGCATGACGCCATAACAGCTCAAGCAAAGCATGGTCAACTTTAGAAACTAAAATACCCACTTTTTTCACATCGCTAACCAAGGTCAAACGCCATTGCATGGCGTAGCGCTCTGCAACGTTTACCGCAAAAGTTTGGATCAAGCTTTCTTTGCGTGTTTGCAAATGGTCTAATTCGAACTCAACTCGCATGAAATAACGCCCGCCCGAAGCTTCCGTTGCGTATTGATCAAGTGCGGTAATATTTGCTCCCTGATGATACAAAAAGCTCGATACAGCCTGCACGATCCCTGGCTTATCTTCACAAGTAATCAGTAAGCGTGCTGTGTTGGCAGTTGTCATGTTCATGTTGGTTCTTGTTACACCTAATTTCAATAAGCCGAGTATTCTAGCGCGTTTTACACGCTGACTAAATAGCTGGTTTCAGCTTCAATTGTTTTTCGCAAGTGAGAGACTGGCAAATAGTTCAGAAGGACCAAAACTTTCCAGTAATCGCTCATAGGTTTCACGGCTTTCGCCACGTAAATAAGCGCCTTCAAGGAACACCATTTGACGTAAGGCTTGCCACACCCATTTTTCTTCCAAATGGTTAGAGTCACTGATGTGTCCCGACATATATAAGAAGTTGGTCCAGTTGGTTAACACAATCCATAAATTAATGACCAAAGCCTCAATTTCTGAAGGAGTCATTTGCATTAGCCCCGCATCTACAAAGGCCTGATAAATTTTCTGACCTTGTTGCATGACCTGCCCCGCAAAACGTGGGTACATTTTGCGAAAATCTTCATTATTTTCAACCAAGTGATAAACATCACGATGCAAAAAGCGATAAGCCCACAACTGGTTACTTAAGACTTGGAAATAACTAATTTTGTCATTTACGTCCAAAGCACGATCATCCGGTAGTGCGAGCATTTCCAGTGTTTCTTTCTGGTACTGCTCCATCAACTCTTTAATAATTTCGTTTTTATTGCGAAAGTGGTAATACAAATTGCCGGGGCTCATGCCCAATTCAGCAGCAATATGATTGGTCGTGACCGAGCGTTCACCACGTTCATTAAACAACTGCAAACTCAATTGCAAAATGCGTTCTTTGGTTTTCACCGTTTTGGAGTGAGACATCCTAAAGTAACCATATATTCAATGGGTTAGAAAACTAACACAGTAAGTGACTTGACTATTTAGAGTATTTGCTCTAAAAATTAATTATCCGCTTTAATGTAACTGGTAACGCGTCATGAACAGTCAAACAAAAACAACAGCAATGACACCGCATGCTTTTGATCTTCAATACTTACACGACGTACTTGAACAACAAAAGCATGCTTACCAACGTTATCCTTTACCAACAGCAAAGGAACGTATTGATCGTTTAGCACGGCTTAAGCGTATCTTGGTTAAGTACCAAGATCAATTCGCTGAAGCAATCAACCTCGATTATGGTAACCGTTCTATCGCCGAAACCAAAATCGGTGAATTACTCACTTGCTTAGAGCAGATTAAATATTATAGCAAGCATTTAGCAAAATGGATGAAGCCCTCTAAGCGACACGTCGGAATCATCCATCAACCTGCTAAAGCTTGGGTGCAATATCAGCCTTTAGGCATCATCGGGATTATTGCGCCTTGGAACTATCCTTTATTGCTCTCAGTTGGCCCTCTCATTTGTGCTTTGGCTGCTGGCAACCATGCCATGATTAAAATTTCAAGTTCATCCAGTAATTTTGGTCGTGTACTTGAACTGGCTTTATCTGAAATTTTCCCACAAGAGTTGGTGGCAGTGATTAATGGTGGTGGCAGCATTTCAGATGCCTTTAGCCATCTGGCTTTTGATAAAATTGTATTTACAGGCTCCACCAATGTTGGCAAGACTGTGATGGCAGCAGCATCGGAAAACTTAGTCCCTGTAATTCTGGAACTGGGGGGTAAATCCCCAGTCTTGGTTCATCCATCAATTGATTTAGAGGATGTCGCACAGCGAATTGCTGTAGGAAAACTGTGGAATGCAGGTCAAACCTGTGTGGCTCCAGATTTTATGTTCCTGCCAAAAGGCAAAACTCAGGAATTTATTGAAAAGTTTCAAGCTTGCGTTTTAGAAATGTATCCGCATTTTAAAGACAATCAGGATTACACCTCTATTATTAATGACAAGCAATACCGACGTATTCAAGGCTATCTGGAAGATGCTCAAGCGCATGGTGCACAAATTATAGCGATCAACCCACTGCATGAAGACCTGCACGAAGTGCGTAAAATTGCGCCAACCATTGTCGCAGGCGTGACGCCAAACATGCAGATTATGCAAAATGAGATCTTTGGTCCGCTTTTACCGATCATGGAATATGATCAAATAGATGATGTAATCGACTTTATTAATAGCCGTCCTCGTCCACTTGCTTTATACTACTTCGACTTTGATCAGGCGCGTGCAGATTATGTCGCACAGCGTACCCATTCAGGGCATTTTGGACAAAACACGGTATTAACCCATGTTGCACAAGACGATTTACCCTTCGGTGGCGTTGGTGCATCAGGAATGGGCAAGTATCATGGTCCAGAAGGTTTCTTCAGTTTGTCGCATGAACGGTCTATGATGTCGAATCCAAAGCTGTACAGCTTTAAATACATCCTCCCACCGTTTAATAAGCCGATTCACAAATTGATTTTGAAAACTCTTCTTCGCTAAGTGATCAAGGCATGATCTATCGCATCAGATCATGTCCCGTTTTATCAAAAATCGCTTGTCTTTTAAGCGCATTTTTGTTATAAAACGCCCCTTGAATGATTTCATCCGTTTACTTTTAATGACTAGCGCACAATCGGTGCTGTCTAGCAATGGAGTTCACCATGTCTAAGGTTTGCCAAGTTACCGGCAAGCGTCCAGTCGTTGGCAACAACGTCTCGCACGCCAATAACAAAACCAAACGCCGGTTCGAGCCGAACCTGCATCACCACCGTTTTTGGTTAGAAAGCGAAAAACGTTTCGTACGTCTTCGTTTAACCACTAAAGGTATGCGTATTATCGACAAATTGGGCATTGAGAAGGTTGTTGCTGACCTACGTGCTCAAGGTCAAAAGATCTAAGGAGTCTGAACCATGCGTGATAAAATTCGCTTAGTTTCTACTGCGGGTACAGGTTATTTCTATACCACGACTAAGAACAAACGTACTATGCCGGAAAAAATGGAAATCAAAAAATTTGATCCAAAAATCCGTCAACACGTAATCTTCAAAGAAGCTAAAATCAAGTAATTTTAGTTTCTTTAAAAAAACGACCTAATCTTAGGTCGTTTTTTTTTGCATTTTTTTTATGCATCTTGATAAACTTAAAACAATTTTTGGCATTCTTTGTGCTTATTTTCTTTTCACCCTTAACCCGTGTTTAAGGAGTTTTTAGTGCCGCATAATGTAGATCTCATCATATTACTGGCTTTTGGGTTTGGGCTCGCACTTATTTTTGGTTATCTTGCTGCCCGTTTACGCCTCCCTCCTCTAATTGGGTATTTAGTTGCTGGCATTATTATTAGCCCGAACACCCCAGGAATTGTTGCGGACATTCAACTGGCCAACCAACTTGCCGAACTGGGCGTCATGTTTCTGATGTTCGGGGTCGGCATGCACTTTTCGCTGAATGATCTTTTACAAGTTCGACGGATTGCACTACCAGGTGCCATTTTACAAATTGCCGTGGCAACGCTATTAGGTATTGGGGTTTCCATGCTTTGGGGCTGGAGCTTTGGTTCAGCTCTGGTGTTCGGTCTGAGTTTATCTTGTGCCAGTACCGTCGTATTACTCAAAGCTCTAGGTGATCGCGGTCTACTCAATTCGGTCAATGGCAAAATTGCGGTAGGCTGGCTCTTGGTTGAAGACTTGGTGATGGTCTTGGTTTTGGTCCTATTACCAGCAACAGCGGTATTGCTGGGTGGTGAGTCCATGACTGCTCATGGCGGCAATAATAATATTTGGCTCACATTAGGGCTAACATTATTAAAAGTCGCAGGTTTCATTGCCTTTATGCTGATTGTGGGTAAACGTTTAGTGCCCATGATTATGCAAGTGGTTGCGCGTTTGGGTTCTCGTGAGCTTTTCACTCTGACCGTGGTTGCCGCAGCCGTTTCGATTGCATTTGGTGCCTATAAAGTCTTTGGCGTTTCTATGGCTCTTGGCGCATTCTTTGCTGGTATGGTGGTAAAAGAATCTGATTTTAGCCATCGTGCCGAAGAAGAAACCCTGCCTTTACGTGAAATCTTCTCGATTCTATTTTTCGTTTCGGTTGGTATGCTGTTTGATCCACGTATTTTATGGGAACAACCAGAACATGTTTTGGCAGTCGTTGCGATTATTATGGTTGGTAAAACCATTGCTGCGATGGCACTGGTACTGTTTTTCCGCTATCCAATCAATACCGCCCTTACCGTTGGCGCGAGTTTGGCGCAAATTGGAGAGTTCTCCTTTATTCTTGCCACTCTAGGACTATCGTTAAAACTACTTTCTCTGGAAGGGCAAAACTTGATTTTGGCAGGTGCGCTCATTTCCATTACCTTAAACTCCTTTGTTTTCTCTGCGATAGAACCCATTCAAAACTGGATTCGTGAGCGCTCATCTCTGGCACGCTTGCTAGAACGCAGTGGCGACCCATTAGCGATGCTACCCGATGAAGTTTCACAAGATTATTTACGGGATCAGGTGGTCATTGTCGGGCATGGTGAAGTCGGACGTCGCATTACCAAAACACTTATGGCGGAAGACATTAAAGTGGTGATTGCGGAAGAAAACCGTGAAATTGTGGAAAATCTGCGTGAAAAAGGTATCGCTGCTGTTTGTGGTGTTGCAACCGAACCTGGAGTACTGATTCAAGCCCATATTCAACATGCGCGCTTATTGGTGCTTTCGCCTATGGATATTATTGATATCCATAAAATTGTTGATATTGCCAAAACTCTAAATCCGCAAATTCAGGTGCTGATTTGTGCAGAAAGCAAACAAGAAGCTGACGTTATCCGTAGAGAAAACATTGGCGATGTGTATTTTGCCAAAGAAGAAATGGCGAAAAATATGAGCAATCATATTCTCAATCAAATTGAAATTGCACATCATCAAGCCCCCAGCCATTAAGCATCTTTCTCAATCTTGAACATAAAAAAAGCGCACCTCATGTGCGCTTTTTAGCCAATGTAGATTAGCTCATAAACTGTGGTTTTTCGTCCACAACCTCGGCTTGCCATTCATTCACTTGTTTTTCAAGCAAGCTAAATAAAGCGGCCTGAATCATGTGCTGTGCAATCACGGCGGTTTGGTCACCCAATAACGCTTTAACTTCATCGTTAAACTGAATTTTGACCAAAGGTTCTTTTTCTGAGCCTGCATTTCGCAACGCCAACTCACCACCTTCAAGTTGAACCAACTCTAGAACCGCGTCCTGATTCCCAAATAATTCTTTCAATTGCTCTATAGACATATGTTCCTCCATGTTCAACATGGTGGCAAAGGCCTGTTGCACTTTGCATCGCTTAGACTAATTAATATCGGGTCAAAAATCTAAACTTCAAGCACTCGCCATCTTTTCCTTAAAATTCGACCATTTCGTTACGAAAACCATCAATCAACTGACTCAAATCACGATGCCACTCACGTAAAATTTTCGTATCTGGCAACCATGCCTGAGGCGATTGCGTCACCTTAATAATTAAGTTGGAAGACGTTTCATCTTCTGGTTCTGGCGCACTTGGTTCTGGCGCATACTGACACATCCGATAAGCACGTTTCAGTTCTGCAATAAAGCCATCTTTCGAGAGCTGCTGCATAACCACCACTTCGGGAGAAACCTGCCCCTTAGCAGCCATGTGTTCTTCAATGGACTTCAATGTTGGCTGAAAGTCATTGAGACGGTAATAACGTACCAACTCCTGCAAGAATGCAAGCACTGCACCATGTAAATGAAAAACCGCAGCTTCACGGCAAGCTTGAGCTTGTTGAATATGATCGATTTGCTCTGCTTGCTGGCACGACAAACGTGCAAAATATAATTTCTGGTTGGTTCGGTCGGCATGAAAGCGAGCTACACGGGACATACAATTTTCCTAATTTCTTGGCATGTGTTACAGCTCTAAGATTAAACTTAATTGAATTCAATACACAATAAAAAATTACACCGCATCCAATTCTACCCAATAAATTTTTCTTCGAGCTGGCATATTCACAGGAGGATAAATGGGCCTAACATTTTCAATGATCCAAGCCCAATAGCCATCTTTCCAATAGCTCGCTTTAGCCTGTTCAATCTCACTTTTCTGCCAAGCATGAACAGATGAAATATCCACCCATGCAACCGCTCGACCTAATTCTTCATCTCCATACTGATTCAGATAATGCGTATTTTCAACAATGATTAAATCTTTAAGAGGAAGCTCTTTGGGGCGCCATGAACGTATTTCCAAGGTTTTTATCCCTTCAGCAATATAGGTTCCCGATGGCGCAACAATCGATAAAGCAGGATAAATTCTTCTCATTATTTTCCCATAAAAAAAGGAGCATCTATTGCTCCTCTTTACTTATGCTTCTGGCTTCTCAGGCTTATTTTCCGCCTGCTTTACACGAATACCTGTCCCATGTAAACGTAAGGTATTTAAAGCTTTAATCGCTTTCACAGCTTCACGACCATGCGGCATATCTACAAAAGCAAAGCCTTTAGATTTACCTGTTTCGGCATCCAGCACCAATTGACAGGTCTCTACTGTGCCATATTGTTGAAACAGTTTCAGTAACTCAGCTTCTGTCACGGTACGTTCTAAATTACGAACTAAAATTTTCATTTAACAACCTTCAAAAATAGGCAAAATCATCAAAAAGCAATCGCCTACGCTACTTTCTGAACATTGCACATCAAATACAACATTGGAATCCACTTAGTTTAATCGAGATTAATCCCAAAATCTAAATTAATCGACTGCCGCTCAATTAAGGCACTTTTAACCGTTTGTTGGCGGGGTTTATGATGCGTTTCCAAGGTACATAAATTTCGGGTGAGATCATTTAAGAAATAGCTGTCGACTTTACGCCCTTGTTCATCCACCACATCTCGTGCCCACAAATTCAGATTTTGCTTGGTGAGAATAAGTTCATTCTGCGCACGAGTCAGTGCCACATAGAGCACCCGACGTTCTTCCTCAACTGCATCAAAATCTCCCTGAGCACGTGCATGTGGGTACTGCCCAGCCGTCACATTCGCGACATAACACACTTTCTGTTCTGTCCCTTTAGCAGAATGAATGGTTATGAGGGTCACCACATCTGTATCGGACTGGCGTTCAATTTCAGAAATTGAGACAGGATCAAGTACATACTCCTCAAGAAACTCACTCAATTGCCCATGTTTGGACGCCAATTGTTTGACCAGTTCAAAGTCACCTTGGCGACGGTTCCAGTCTTTTTTGTAGTTCTCAGCCAATTGAGCTTCAAGGGCTTGAATCCCTAAACTGACACACGCTTGCACGTCTTGCTTCAGCACCGTCATCTGTTTCATCAACAATAAGGTTTCAGCAGGAATGCGCCCAAACTGTTCTAATTGATTAAAAATCAGTTCCAATTCGGGTTCAAGTAACAGTTGTTGCGCCAAACGACTCGCCCCCACATCACCCACCCCATTCCACAAGGTGAGAAAACGCATCCACGCAATATCATCTAAAGGATTGGCAATTACCCGTAGCAAACTAAGCAAATCTTTCACATGCGCAGTTTCAAGCAATTTCATGCCGCCAATAAAACGGTAAGGAACATTGGCCGCTATACACGCCGCTTCAATATGCCGCGCCGCAAAGCTTGAGCGCACTAACACCATATGATCCGACCATTTTTGCCCCTGCAAATAATGGCGCTCTTTAATATCAATCGCGATCCATTTGGCTTCATCAAATTCATTCGGGAAAATATGCATGCGGGGTTTCACACCTTCCCCCCGATAAGCATCTAGACGCTTGTCATATTGAATCTCAGATTGATCGAGCAGCCAATTGGAGAGGTCTAAAATTTCTTGGGTGGAACGATAGTTTTGCTCCAATTTAAACACTTGGGCATTCGGCACGCGCTCTTTAAAATGGTGAATATTTTCAAAATCCGCCCCGCGAAAACCATAAATGGACTGCGCGTCATCTCCCACACAGAACAGACTCACTTGCTCTTTCAGCGGTTCAAGCAAGGCCCATTGCAAGGGATTGGTGTCCTGCATCTCATCCACCAGCATGTGCTTACAGATGGATGCCACATAATCAACCAAGCCCTCGGACTGATCGAGTGCTGAGGCGACAATCGCCAGAATATCGTCATAGTCTAGAAAGCTACGCGCACGCTTACGTGACTCATACTCTTGCATGATCTTGGCAATTTGATCTTTAAATGCCAAATATTCAGGATGTTGCTTTTCTAAAGCATCGCTCAACTTCTGACGGGTATTGCGCGCAAAAGAATAGAGATCACATAACTCTTGGGGCTTAGGCAACTGATTGGGATTTTTCTTGTCATCTTTTCCGCGAATTAAACGGAACATCATCAGTTGATCATCTCGATCAATAATCGAAAATTGCTCTAAACCAAAGGCTTTCGGCACACGGCGCAGCAGGTACATACAAAAAGTATGAAAAGTCGATGCGCGAAGTCCTTTGGCTTGCTCACCCAAAGCTAACTCGACCCGTGCCACAATTTCACTGGCTGAACGACGAGTAAATGTTAAAATTTGAATTTGATTGGCAGGAACCCCTTGCTCAATGAGATAGGCAGCACGTGCCACAATGGTTTTCGTTTTGCCACAGCCAGCCCCTGCGAGCACCAGACTGTGTTGCGACTCAGTCGTGGCAGCTTGTTTTTGTTGCGGGTTTAATTCATCAATTAGGCTGGCTAAACTCATGGTGTCTCATCGTGCTAGGTAGATGAATAGTTTAACAGAGCTATAGATAAATTATGAATTTTAGCCTGATGATCATGGCATAGTTTGATCTGCAACAAATAAGCCAATCAAAATAAATCCTTACAGATCAATAACGACAATAGAATGGGCTTTTTTTAAACCAAAGCAATTTAAATCAACCAAAATGTCTGAATTTAATTTATACAATCCATCCAGACGGATATGCCAATTTTTAATTTCAAAAAAATTTGATACGAGACAAACCAGCATGGTTGCCATTCGCTGGATTGGGGGATAGAGACATATCCTCAATCCAACAAAGGATTTTTTGTTACTTTTCATCCTTAAAAAGTAAGGCATTGCCTACACAACAATCTTTAAATTTATTGAAAATAATGTGGTTGTTAGGGCGTTAGGGCTAAGATCCTAGCAACATTCTGACAAGTTCTTTCCAAATTCTTCTCAGCATTTTCTAATGCTGTTTGCAAATCACAAGCACCATCCATAATACCCAAAATCGCAGTAAAACCTTCTGCATAGAGTTGCTCTATGCCCTCACCCACATAGCCTGCACAGGCAATCACTGGTTTATTCAGTCGTTTTGCCACTTGTGCCACACCAAACGGTGTTTTGCCAAATTTGGTTTGAAAATCTATGCCGCCTTCACCTGTAAAGACGTAATCTGCTCGTTCAATTTTTTCAGCCAATCCTGTTTCTTCTATCACAATTTCCACTCCTGAACGGATGTTTGCGCCCGCAAATGCCATTAAGCCAAAACCCAAACCACCTGCGGCGCCGGCTCCTGCAAAGTCGGCATAATCAAGCTGGAGCTGTGCTTTAACCAAGTCAGCAAAATGCGCTAAATTTCGCTCCAGTTGCTCAACCATTGCTGGGTTGGCCCCTTTCTGTGGCGCAAATACATAAGATGCGCCATGTTCACCACAAAGCGGATTATTCACATCACTGGCAATCAGCATCTCAACTTGTGCCAATCGTACATCTAAGCCCGATAGATCAATCTGGCTAATCTGATGTAATTGACCACCACCCGGAGCAACTTCGTTCCCCTCTACATCTAAAAATCGAACACCAAGCGCTCGGGCCATGCCCATGCCTGCATCATTGGTGACACTGCCACCGAGTCCAATAATGATTTTTTTAACCCCATGATCAAGAGCTAGCTGAATCATTTCCCCCGTTCCGAAAGTTGTCGTCCGTAATGGATTACGCTGTACAGGTGCAAGCAAGTGAATACCATTGGCTTTGGCCATTTCAATCACAGCGGTTCGCCCTTCATCAATCAAGCCAAAATATGTATCGACTTTCTGTTCTATGAAAGGACCCGACACGGTACAGCTCACCATCTCACCTTGCGCAGCAGCAACCAAAGCATCCACCGTTCCCTCACCGCCATCTGCCATCGGGACATGCAGATATTGAGCATCTGGAAAAACACGCTGTAAGCCCCGTTGCATGGCTTGGCAAGCCTGTTGCGCAGTTATACTTTCTTTAAATGCATCTGGAGCAAGCACAAATGTTTTAGGCATAACAGTTCTGTTTTTTAGGATTAATTACACCCGATCATACGCAATAAAAAAGAGTGCATACAGCACTCTTGATCAACATAATCAGCCCTAGTACTACACATCAGCCGAACTCTTGGGTACTTCATGCTTAATATAAGATGCCAAAGTAAGGTAGTTGATGCCTTGGAATAGAATATCAATCGCTAAAAACATACCCAACACCCAAAATGGCGCTGTCGGTGACATCAAGATAACTCCCCCTGTAATAAAGGTAAGAACTCCTGAGAACAGTGTCCAGCCCCAACCCGCCAAAGGCTTAAGTATAAAGGCATGAATACTCCGTACAATCCCTGCGATTACCAAAAAGATGGCCAAGAAACTGGTCAGTACAATGGCGGTTTTTATCGGTGTGGTAAAGGCATAATAACCCGCAATCAGATAGAAAATGGCAAATGCAGCCCAAAGCCAGCGATAGCCGCCTTCAAAGATTTTAAAAGCCGCAATGAAGTGGAGTACCCCACCCATCATCATGAATAGGCCAAACAAATAAACTGCGGACAGCGTGGCAAACGGTAAAGAAGCCAGCAACACCAGACCAAATAAAGTCAGGAGTACACCTAAGGCCAAGTACCATTTCCGATTTTCATGTAATTGATGACGAATAAGATCATTTCCAACTGTTTTCATATTTTTTCTCAAGTATTTACAATGGAATAAAATTATTGTGGTCTTTTTTTCATCAAATATCTGTTATCAATCTGCATCATTTTTATCCACAACAAGTTCTCCCATTGTGGATAAAAGCGAATTTATACACAGCCTTATTTAATCCAACCAATTTCAAGTGCCGTAATTTCATTCAGTATCGTATCGTCTAAATGATCTGGCATTTTACTTTGCTGTGCAGAAACAGGAATGTGCCCAGCCATTAACTCTGCTTTGGCTTGTGGGAATAAAGGCTGCTGTTTCGGATCAGCATAACCTTGAGGATAGAGCGGTTGTCCTGTCGCAACGTCATATTTATCGGTTGCACCAAAGGCATGTAATAGCTCATGTACCAGAACAATTTGATTTTGCTCATTTTGTTTTTTACTGGCATACAAATTCACTGCACCAATACGCCCTTTTTCCAGTGCCGTTGAATGTTTTAATTCATGTGTATGTTCGGGATCGTAATAATTTAAATACAGCGTAACTGCAGAAGCCCCATCACTGCGCTCATGCTGTTGCCAATCATAAAAGCGGAATTTAAGACTCCAGAGCATAATATCTAAAATATTCGCTTGCTCAGGCACTTTAGGTGGTTTTTGGGTTAATTCACGCCCTAAATTTAAATAAACGTGTATGGGTTGACCACGATAATGTGCTGACATTTGCTGGAGATAAGGCTGCACAGCCGCAAGATCACCTAAAGATAATTGTTGAATATACTGTTGCGTACTGGCTTGATCATCGGCATTAATAGGATGCAGCAATACAATAATCGGTTTATCCCAATTCTGATTTTGATCGCGCCAAGCGTTTACTGCCACAATCAACAAAATCAGCAATAAACATAAGATTCTAATTTTTTTCCACATTTATTTTAAGCACTCTGCTTTTTCATTTTTCTTAAATACATCTGGCTCATGTCTACTTTGGTTTCAAAAAGATTAAGCGTTTTAATTAAGCCTGATAATTTGGCTCTACCATAATTACGAGAATCAAATTCAGGTTTTACAGCACTGATATATTGCCCAACCATACTCAAATTTGCCCATCCATTTTCATCTGCATTATCTTTCACAGCTTTATAGATTAAATTTAAAGTTGCACGATCCATTATATCTGTGGTGGTAGTGTCTTTAACTGAAGAAACAGCTTTTACATCGGATATTTTATTGGTATCTAATATCTTCTTTACTTGAAGATTTACAATTTCATAATCTTCAGTATTTTTTAGCTCACTCTCGGAAATCAAATTTTCAACAAAGACAAATTTATCACAAGCCTTTTTAAATGCTTCCGGCGTAGATTTCTTACCAAAGCCATAGACACTTAAACCATTTTCACGAATACGCGAGGCTAAAGGTGTAAAGTCACTGTCACTCGACACGATACAAAACCCATCTAATGCCCCAGCATAGAGTAAGTCCATTGCATCAATGATTAAAATCATATCCGTTGCATCTTTACCTTTTGTGTAGGCAAATTGCTGAACGGGAGTAATTGCATGAGGCAATAAAACATCACGCCATTTCTTTAATGTTTCACTACTCCAATCCCCATAAACACGCTTTACGCTTGCAATTCCATATTTAGCCACTTCTTCTAATACTAATGAAATAGCACTAATCGATGAATTATCTGCATCAATTAGTACTGCAAACTTCTTTGTTTGAATATCCACAATTCCCCCAATTTTTTTACTTTCTTATATGAATTATTGTGACATAAAAAATGCCCACCGAAGTGAGCATTTCTATTCAATAGGTTAAGCGATTAAGCCTCAACCCATTTTCCATCTTGGAAAACCAAAGACCATTTGGTTTGTTTCCCTTCTGGCGTTTCCGAACCAATATATTGTGCTTGGTTTTTACGGCTAAATTTCACCAAGGTTGGATTGCCTTCTGGGTCTACATCGGGTGCCTGTAAAATAAACTGATACTTCGGATCAAGCTGATCGGCAACACTACGAAGTTCCGAAACTTTAGGTGCACGTGTTTCTCGTACTTTCGGGAACTTACTTGCCGCCAAGAATAGACCTGCCGCTCCATCACGCAGAACAAAAAAGTCATCATGCTTGGTCGAGCGTAAGTGTTCCATCTTAATTGGATCGACACGTGGAGGTGCAGGCTGACCACTTTTCAACACCTTGCGGGTATTGTCACAGCTCATGCAAGCAAAGTACGGTCCAAAACGACCTGTCTTGAGTTGCATTTCACCATCACACTTATCACATGGAATGGTTGGGCCATCATAACCTTTGATTTTGAACTCACCTTCTTCCAGTTCAAAACCCGCGCAATCAGGGTTGTTACCACAAACATGCAGTTTGCGACCACCATCAATCACATAACTGTCCATTGCTGTTGCACAGATCGGACAGCGTTTTTTCGACATCAAGTCTGCTGTTTCTGCGGCATCATCATCAGACAACGCTGCAAGCGATTCAACTGGGGTTAAGTTCAAAGTACCCTTACAACGCTCTTTCGGTGGTAAGTTATAGCCTGAACACCCTAAGAAGACACCGGTAGTCCCTGTACGAATCTGCATTGGTCGAGAACATTCTGGACAATGTACGGCATCAACTTCCACAGGTTGATTGCGGCGCATGCCACTTTCACCTTGTGCATTGGTCAGACGCGTTTTGAAATCACCATAGAAGCTATCAAGCAACTCTTTCCAGTTACGTTCACCATCGGCCACTTTATCCAACTGACCTTCTAAGTCCGCGGTAAAGTCATAGTTCATGAGGTTATTGAAACTTTCATCCAAACGATCAGTAACAATCTCACCCATTTTTTCTGCATATAGACGACGGTTTTCCAGTTTCACATAACCACGGTCTTGAATGGTGGAAATAATCGCAGCATAAGTTGATGGTCGACCAATGCCCTTTTTCTCAAGCTCTTTCACCAACGACGCTTCAGTAAAACGCGCAGGTGGCTTGGTAAAGTGTTGTGATGGATCCAGTTTTTCCAGATTCAATAGCTCACCCACTTTCACTGCAGGCAATAGCACATCATCATCGGATTTGTTTTGACCACGAACTTTGGTAAAGCCATCAAACACCAAGGTACGACCTTTGGCTTTCAGCTCAACACCATTGGCATCGACCAAAATTGTGGAAGATAGGTATTCGGCTGGTGTCATCTGACATGCCACGAATTGGCGCCAGATTAAATCATATAAACGTTGTGCATCACGTTCTACCCCCACCAAGCTGTCGCCTTTTAAGCCGACATTGGATGGACGAATGGCTTCATGCGCTTCTTGTGCACCCGCTTTATTGCCATAACGGTTTGGCTTCGCAGGTATATATTTTTTACCAAACTCAGTCTCAATATGGTGACGCACCATATTGACCGCATCGTCACTTAAAAAGGTCGAGTCGGTACGCATATAGGTAATGAAACCTGCTTCGTACAAACGTTGCGCCAACATCATGGTTTTCTTCACTGAAAAACCTAAACGTGTGCTGGCAGCTTGTTGTAACGTCGAGGTGATATACGGCGCACTCGGATTCACCTTGGTCGGTTTATCTTCACGTGCTGAAACTTTGTAATCTGCATCTTTCAAAATTTTCAATAAAGCATCAGTTTCTGCTTTATTGCGTAATTTGAGCGCCTTACCTGCTTGCTTCACCGCCTCTAGACGAATCTCATCGCTCGAAGATTTGGTGTCTGCAAATACTTGCCAATATTCTTCAGGAATAAAGGCACGAATTTCACGCTCACGTTCTACGACCAGTTTGACTGCTACAGACTGCACGCGTCCCGCGGATAAACCACGCGCAATTTTCTCCCACAATAATGGAGAAATCATAAAGCCAACCACACGGTCTAGAAAACGGCGTGCCTGTTGAGCATTGACTTTATTGGTGTCTAAACGTGCTGGATGCTTAAAGGCTTCTTGAATGGCATTTTTGGTAATTTCGTTAAACACTACACGTTGATAACGTGAATCATCACCGCCAATGACTTCTTTTAAATGCCAAGCAATCGCTTCCCCTTCACGGTCCAAGTCCGTTGCGAGATAAACTTCATCGACTTGCGATGCCAGTTTTTTTAATTCAGCCACTACATTTTCTTTGCCCGGAAGCACTTCATAATGTGCCTTCCAGTCATGTTCAGGATCAACTCCCATACGGTTGACCAAGGCTTGTTGTGCTTTTTCAGCTTTTTGCGCTTCGGTCAGTTTGGTTCGAGTTGCTGTAGTTTTCTTATCCGCAGTTTTACCTGAACCACCTGTCGGCAAGTCACGCACATGACCTACAGAGGATTTTACAATGTAATTTGGGCCCAAATATTTGTTGATTGTTTTCGCTTTTGCAGGCGACTCCACAATCACTAAGGCACGTTTATTCCCAGCATCAGAAGATTTTGCTGTTGTGCTTTTGGATGTGGATCGAGGAGCATTCGCCATAGTTAACCGTTTTTCCTATTTCAGTAAATCTTAAAATTAAAGTTCAGCCAAAGCATGTAAGTATGCTTTGATATCTTCTAATTGGGTTGCTTTTAAATCAGCTTCTTCATCCCAATAGAGTCCTACACAGTTTGCCTGCATATCAATAGCATAAATGCCCTTTAATGCAATGAGAGAATTATTAAATTTTTCATCACCCTGCACGACTTTGAGCTGTTGATCTTCAACACGGGCACGCATCAGCGGCAAACGTGCATCTGGAATCAGGACACTATAATAAGCAACCATACTGGCACGATTTGAAGATGCCAACGGAATTTTAGTCCAATCTGGTGCTGCCACTAAACGTGGGTGTAGGCCCATTTTTCGTGCTTTTTCACGCATTAAGCCCAATGCTTTTTCTCGTGGGCTAACGCGGAGTCCCAAAATTGACCCCAGCACAAACACAATAATGACAACAGCAACCCAAATTCCTGTATTTTCCATAGCAAAACCTTTTTTGTCTTTTATTAGAGTTGCATAAGCACAATATAAAACGCAAGTTGGAACGATGAAATTAATTTAGGAACATTTCATGACTATATAAAACTTCATGTCCATTCCAGTAAATATAACCTTTTTCAATCAACTCTTTGAGTAACAAACGCACATCTGCTTTGGGAAACATTTGCTCTAATAAATCACGTAAGGCATAGATGTCTTTCGGCTTATCATTTTTCAATTCGCGTAGCTTTTTCGCCACTTCAAGCTGTACAGGATCTATTTTTCCAAAATCTTTAAACAAAGCATCTTGTGCCTGTTGCACGTCTGGTACTGAAGATGCCAATTCGGCCGAACTCTGTAACTGTTCTACCGCTTGCGCTAAATTACTTGAGCTCACCAACTCTGCTTGATCTTGTTCAAGATGTAACAGTGCCCATTGCTTTAATACTTTTTTACGAAAATTAATCTGCTCATCATAACGTTTCACAATTTTCAGATTAATCAACATGCCCACCAAGTGCTGTGCTTTTTCAGGCACCACTTGCAAGATATTCATAACCGAATTTTTTAGTGAATCGATGGTATTGGGTTTGCCCGGCATTTTCGCCAAAGCATCGCAGTATTGCTTGACCATTTTTAAGTACGGTTTACTTTGAATGACATCCAAGCTTGGAATTTTGTATTTGGGTTTGCTTATTTCAGCCGCATCTTGAATTTGAATCAAGCTACAAGTCAGTGCCGAACCACGCATCAACTCAATTAAAACAGCACTGGTTTTTGCTGCTGAAATGACTTCGACATGCGTATCGGGTTCAAGTAAAGCAATTAATTGCCCCACTACAACGGCATATTCAAATTCTTTCTCTTTGGCTTGGGCGGTTTCTAAAATCACCACTTGCCCTGTATTGACCCACATGGCAAATTCAGTCAGATCTTCCAGCGTATATGCAAACTGCCCGTTGCAATTAAACAAATACAAGGTCGGATAATGCTGCACCAGGTCGCGTAGCATCTTTGCCGTTGGCATATTATTTTCTAGATCGAACAAAACCGCTTTAGCAGACATAAATACAAAATCATGAGAGATAAGCAAAGAGCGTGCATTAGAACGGGAAGCTGGCAAAAGGTCAAGCCTTGCCCATCGTTCCCGTGTTTGAAATGCATAGCATTAAACCATGCCGCTCAAACCATCAAACTAGATCAATAGTGTGGCGGGACATTGCTAAAAGGGTCAAAAGCTTCGATCCCTTCGGATAAATCGGCAGATTCCACACGTTGATAAAGAAACTGCATTTGTTTTTTTAAATCAGCAATTTCGGCATGTTGGCGAATCACTTGTTCATTGAGTTGTTCAACTAAATCATCTAAAAATGCAATTCGGACTTGCAAATCTTCAATGGGTGCGGACAATGACGCCTGATTATCTAGATTTTGTTGCTTAGTCATTCAAAGTCCTCATTTGAGATTTCAGGAAACATTATGGCCTATATTACTTTAAGGGATGTCCAGCTTGCATTCGGTGGACCTGCCCTACTCGATGGCGCGAATTTCAACCTAGAACGCGGCGAACGGGTATGTTTGATTGGCCGTAATGGTGAAGGTAAGTCTACGCTACTTAAACTAATTGAAGGTACTTTATTGCCAGATTCTGGCGAAGTTGCTATTCAAAATGGCTTAACGGTGTCTATGTTGGCACAAGACGTCCCTATGGATTCTGGCAAAGTCGCAGACATTGTGGCAGACGGCGCAGGTGAAGCTGCCACTGTACTTAAAGCATACCACGAAGCATGTGATGCCTGCATCTTAGGTGATATGGAAGCATGCGATCGCATGGGCAATTTACAGCATAAATTGGATCAGCTCGATGGCTGGGCTTTAGAAAATAAAGTCAATTCCATTTTAAGTAAGATGGGACTAGACCCAAATGCCGATTTAGCAGATTTATCGGGTGGACGTAAGCGTCGTGTGCTGTTGGCACGTGCCTTACTGACTCAACCAGACGTCCTGTTACTGGACGAACCGACCAACCATTTGGATGTAGAAAGCATTGAATGGTTAGAAAAATTCTTACTCGATCAAAATAACCTAACCCTCTTATTTATCTCGCATGACCGTTCATTTGTGGACAGTATTGCCACCCGTATTGTCGAGCTTGATCGTGGGACTTTACGTAGCTACGAAGGTAACTATTCGCGCTACTTAGACCTCAAAGCACAACAAATGGAAGCTGAAGAAAAACAAAATGCGTTGTTCGATAAACGATTAGCTGAAGAAGAAGTATGGATTCGCCAAGGGATTAAAGCCCGTCGTACCCGTAATGAAGGTCGTGTCCGCGCCTTAAAAGCGCTGCGTGAAGAATCCAAAGCACGTCGTTTCCAGCAAGGCAAAGTCAGCATGGCAACCCAAGATGCCAATCGTTCTGGGAAATTAGTGTTTGACATTGAACACCTCAGTGTTTCTTACGGTGATAACCTACTGATCAAGGATTTCTCTGCGTTGGTGATGCGTGGCGACCGCATTGGTTTAGTTGGGGATAACGGTGTTGGAAAAACCACCTTAATTAAAGCCATTTTAGGTCAAATTGAACATGGCGGTTCAGTCAAAACAGGCACACAGCTTGAGATTGCCTATTTTGACCAATTGCGTAATGCACTTGATCTTGAAAAAACTGTGATGGCCAATGTGTCAGAAGGCTCTGACTTTGTCGATGTAAATGGTAACCGTCGTCATATCTACAGCTACTTACAAGACTTCCTATTTTCGCCAGAACGCGCGCGTACGCCAGTCAAAGCACTCTCTGGTGGTGAAAGGAACCGCATTCTGTTAGCCAAGTTGTTACTCAAACCATCCAATTTAATCGTGATGGATGAGCCAACCAATGACTTGGATATGGTGACTTTAGAACTATTAGAAGAAATGCTGTCTGATTATAAAGGCACCTTACTGCTCATTTCGCATGACCGTGCCTTTATGGACAACGTAGTCACTTCAACTTGGGTGTTTGATGGCAAAGGCAATATTGATGAGTACATTGGTGGTTATCAGGATTACCTCGAACAACGTCCAGATCAGAAAGTGGTTGATCAAAAAAGTGATGTGAAAAAGGCACAAGCCAAAGCTGAAGCGGCTGCCGCAGCAGCAACGCCTGCACCGAAAAAGGTAAAGCTGAGCTATAAAGATCAACGAGAACTCGATAGCCTACCTGCGGAAATTGAAGCTCTGGAAGCTGAACAAACTCAACTTTCAGACAAGTTGGCAGATGGTTCTTGGTTTGTGTCAAATGCCGATGCCGCGACTCAAGCGTCACAGCGTCTGGCTGAAATTGAAGAACAGCTACTGGAAAAATTGGAACGTTGGGATAGATTAGAAAACCTCAGCAAAGGTAACTAATTTAATGCTCAATAACCCGATTGGCTGAATGACTTAGCCAATCGGGTTTTTTATTATTTAATTCAAATAGCTAAAATCATATTACAAATAAACCAATGAGTCGGTTATTTCTGCCACAATTTACGCGTAGGTCGTAGCAACCATTGTGATAATTGACGAATAGTTTGATCAAATATCCGTTGCTGTAGCAACACACAAGTCAAAATTGTCAGCACTACACAGACCAATACTTCCACTGCCACAGGCAAATTAAGCTGAATCATCCGAGCCAGCCAAATCACCACAAAACCATGTAACAAATACACAGGCAAAGTGTTTTGTCCCAAGCGCATAAAGCGGGTTCCCAAACCTTGAAATAATGCCAACAGCGTGAGCATCCCCCAACTGGATAACATAAAGCACATCAGACGAATCAAACTTCCCTGCCATAGCTCAACTTTTAGTTGGGTATAACTTAAACTGCCGTACCACCAGAATTGACTTAAATTGGTCCAATACAAGATACCTATCATCAAACCGAGGCTCAGACTTGCCCATAACACTACATGACTTTGCTGTTGTAGCTTTTGCATGATGGACTGACCATATCGGTAGCCCACAACGAAAAAAGGCAAAAAGATACAAATTCGGCCAATGGAATAGGCATAGTTATTCCATGGCGAAAAACCAATACCTAAAGCAATCAACACCGCAAGTACAAGGGCAAAACGGTTTGCATGGAATACATGCATAAATAGCGTCCAAACCATCATCCCAACCAGATACCACATCAGCCAATAGGGTCGTTCAAACAGACTCAAGTGCCATTGTCCAGACATCAAAGCATCCGATGCCAAATACAACAGTTGGAAAGGGACATAGAGTGCAATAAAAAAGAGGATGTTTTTCGACCAATTTTTATCTTTATACAACATGCCTGAAATAAAAATAAAAGCAGGCATATGTATGGCATAAATGGTTTCAAGCAATAACTGGCTGGTTGCTTGTGACCAACCAATCATCCGCTCCAGAAAGTGTCCCAACACCACCAGAAAAATTAGACCTGCTTTGGCAGTATCAATCGCATGGCTTCTCATCTATACATGCCATCAATCAGAAATATATCCCTAGTCTAACACCACCATTTTAAGTTGCTTCACATCCCTAAGCTTTAATCATTGGGGATAAAGTGAATTCCTTTTTCTCCATCGCATACTCCGTGATGACAAAGCCGAATTTTACTTCAGCAAAAAGTACCCGCGCCATTCATCCCTTCTTCTACTTCATTCCGTAAAAATCTAAAATCCGAAACTAGAAAATATTAACTTGATAATCTTTACGATCTTCATGAAATCTGAACCTGTTAAAGCAAAGCTTCCGCAGCTCCAATCAGATTTATCAACAGCAATATGCTATACCTATCAACATAAGCATAGCCGAGCCTTTGATCATGTTGGATATGTCACAAATTTTCGCATTTGCTTTGGTGAGCCTAGCCATGGTCCTCACCCCTGGCCCGAATATGATTTACCTCATTTCACGTTCAATTTCTCAAGGAAAAACAGCAGGTTTCATTTCTTTAGGCGGTGTAGCACTGGGCTTTGTCTTGTATATGCTCTGTGCTTCTTTTGGAATCACCGCGCTCGTTGTCGCAGTTCCATATGCTTATGACACGATTCGTATTGTAGGGGCGATCTATTTACTCTGGTTGGCATGGAAAGCTTTACGCCCCAATGCAGCGCCTATTTTTAGTCTCAAAGATTTATCGATCGATTCACCGTTAAAATTATTTTTAATGGGCTTTTTGACCAGTTTACTGAATCCTAAAATTGCGATTATGTATTTGTCTTTGTTGCCACAGTTTATTCAGCCACAACAAGGCAGTATTTTAGCGCAGTCTATTCAACTCGGTACGATCCAAATTTTTGTCAGCGTTTCAGTAAATGCCGTTATTGTCTTTTCTGCCGGTAGCATTGCACTTTTTCTACAGCGAAAACCACTTTGGGCAAATGTACAGCGTTGGCTCATGGGCACAGTTCTCGCTGGGCTTGCTGTACGTATTCTTCTGGAAAGTCGTCGTTAGACTGCCACATCAAAACCAGCAGACGGTGACGGGCAAGGTTGATCCTCATTTTTAGCGTGGATAACCTTGACCAAATCAGTTCATGTTACACTTTGCACAGTCTTAACTTTTTCAAACTAATTATATCGTTATGAGCCAAGCACAGACCTATACACCTGGTGAATTTCAATGGTCACTCCTCCATCCTAAATATTGGGGAATTTGGCTTGGCATCGTTTTCTTAATGATACTGGCAATTTTGCCGTGGGCAATTCAATATCGCTTAGCCACTTTTCTGGGAAATTTAGCGTTTAATAAGCTGAAATCCCGCCGTAAAACTACGCTGCGCAATTTAGAGGTCTGTTTTCCAGAATGGCGTCCAGAACAAGTCCAAGCCCACGCCCGTCAGGTCTTCGTTGATCAAATGCTCGGGGTTTTTGAAACTCTAAATGCTTGGTACTGCCCACAATGGTTTAAAAATCGAGTCACCATTGAGGGTTTAGAGCATATCCAAACCGCGCAAGCAGCGGGTAAAGGTGTCTTACTGCTCGGCACTCATTCCACCTTATTAGATGCAGGTGGTTATTTATGTGCACAATATTTTGAACCCGACGTGGTGTATCGTCCACAAAACAACCCGCTGTTAGACATGCTGATTTATCGTTGTCGTGCCACGATTTACGCCAATCAAATTGATCATGATGATATGCGTGGTCTGATTCGCAACTTAAAAAATGGACATGCCATTTGGTATAGTCCAGACCAAGATTTTGGTTTAAAACAAGGGGTGATGGCTCCCTTTTTTGGGGTGCCTGCCGCAACGGTTACAGCACATCGACGTTTATTAAAAATCTCTAAAGCCGTTGCTATACCCCTATATTTCTACCGTCATGGTGATGTGGCAAATCCAAAGTATCATCTGTTAATTGAACCTATGGTGGACAACCTACCCAGTGAAGATGAAGTGGATGATGCGACACGCGTCAATCAAATTATTGAACGTCAGCTTCGAATTGCACCGACCCAATACATGTGGTTTCACCGTCGTTTTAAAACCCGCCCAGAAGGCTATGAAAAAATTTATTGATGGCTGATCTTGGCTAGAAATATTATTTCCTGCTCTAAATTTTATTTTATACGTGACTCGAACGGCACAACAGAACAAAAAGGATAAACTCAATGAAGGTGATGCAGCTTCTTCCTGAACTGAATAGCGGTGGTGTTGAACGTGGCACACTCGAAATTGCCAAGGCACTGATTACTCAGGGGCATGAGTCATTGGTGGTTTCCAATGGTGGTCGTATGGTGGCACAACTTGAAGCGGAAGGCTCCACCCATTTAACCCTACCGATTCACAAAAAATCGCTATCGAGTCTGTGGCAGATTCGTCCATTACGCCAACTTATTCAACAGCACCGTCCAGACATTGTGCATGTACGCTCAAGAGTTCCTGCATGGTTGACGCATTTTGCTTTAAAAGGAATTCCCGCAGCTGATCGCCCGCATTTAATTAGCACTGTACACGGTTTCTATTCGATTAATCGTTATAGTGCAATTATGACGCAAGCAGAGAAAGTCATTGCGGTTTCGGACAGTGTGGTGCAATATATCACTGAACATTATAAAAATTGTCCACCACAAGATATTGTTCGTATTTACCGTGGTATCGACTCCAAAGCATTCCCTCATGGATATCAGCCGTCAGTACAGTGGATTCAACAAACCTTAAAAGACTATCCACAACTCGAGCATAAGTTTCTCTTGTGCTTACCTGGTCGCATTACACGTCTGAAAGGCCATGAAACCTTAATTGAATTGATACAACAATTGCATACGCAATTCCCCTACCTGCATGCCATTGTGGTCGGAGGGGCCGATCCGAAAAAAGCTGCTTATTTGGATGAACTGCAACGCAATATACAAAGTCGAGGCTTAGAACATCAAATTAGCTTTGTGGGTCATCGCTCTGATATTCGTGAATGGCTTGCCTACAGCGATGTGGTCTTGTCTTTATCAAATCAGGCAGAAACCTTTGGACGTACTGCCTTAGAAGCTTTATCCGTGGGGACACCTGTGATAGGTTGGAAAAGAGGTGGAGTTGCTGAAATTTTATCTTCGGTTTATCCACAAGGTCTTATCCCTGTTGATGATCAAGCTGAACTTATTCGTGTCGTCCAACAACATATTGAACAACCACAACACGTGGCTCCTGTGACGCAATTTAGCTTACAAGACATGTGTGAACAGACTTTAAGCCTTTATCGACGCATCTTAAAGTTGTCATAAATTTTAAATAAATTTCGGGTATCTTAAAGCACATAACCCGAGTTCTGCTTCCTGCAAAACTCGGGCATATGAGGTTGTGCTTTCAATCATAATTTTTGTTTTCGAGTTTGGTCGTCCTAACCAGCCATCATTTCCGTGATGATTTTCCTTCAGCGTCGTCTTCCTTAGTGGGATATTCCGTTCCCTGTTCCGTGTGCTGATGAAGTAAGAATAAAAGAATTCTTGAGGTTCTACCATTCGTCATAGACCGAAACCTTTGTAAGCAATTTCGTACACAATTTCTCATGTAATTCGTTTACTGCTTCTCGTTTTTATAATCCTGTGCAATTTCATCCGTTACTATTTTTTCTTCTCGCTCCGCTTTTTCAATCCCTTCTTGTATAGCAGTCTGAGCTTCTTGCTCATCTGCATCAGTTTGCTCCAATTCTTCTTGCTGTTGCTCAAAAACACGCCCTGTTTGTAATTTGACATAGATAGGAAAATGATCTGAACCGATATGTGGTAAACGCTGCATTTGAATGAGGGCAAAGTCTGTACTATGAAATACATGATCGAGCGACCAGCGTAAAAAAGGATAATCGGCATGAAAAGTATTCACATAATGCCGTCCAACTCGAGGATCGAGTAAGCCACTGATGCGCTGAAATAGACGTGTGGTTCGTGACCATGCCACATCATTCAAATCCCCCATCACAATACAGCTTTGATCCAGTTCTTTAATTTGATCACCCACAAGCAACAACTCAGCATCTCTTAAGGTCGAATCCTTGGCTTCTGTCGGACTAGGCGGTTTCGGATGTAGACAGTACAACTGCACAGGCTGCCCTGAAGGCAACAGCACCGTAGTATGAATGGAAGGAATTTCATCACTTAAAATAAATTTCACTTCTGTATCGATGAGTTTCAATCGGCTATATAAATGCATGCCATACAGGTTATCTAAGGGAATCGGGACACAATAAGGATAATCCACCTCAAGCACCTGTAATGCCTGTTGCCAATGCTGATCTGTTTCTAAGGTCAAAACCAGATCGGGTTTTAATTGAGTAATTTGTGCAATTAATAAATGATGTTGAGTGTTGGGTGTGAGTACATTCGAAACCAGTAATGAAATCTGCCGCTCAGGCTGCAATTGCTCAGGAGAAACCGTCTGAACTTGTTTTTTCCACACGAAGGTATAAGGCAACACCATTTTTAACTGATATGCCAAGGCTACGATTAACGCAACGAAAATCAATTCACGTTGTAAATCCCAAGGATCTGGCCAAAAGATCAGTAAGATAAAGGCTAAAAGCCCCAGTGCCAAAATTTGTAGTCGTGGAAAATCTGCTCCGCGAATCCACCATTCATCACGCGGAATCAATGACCAAAACGTCAGCATCACCACAACAGCCGCCAGGATTTCCACCCAAATCATATTGTTTTTCTCAATCTATTCCGTTTGGTAAAACTAAATCTGGACTAACTTTATCAATTTTGTATGTATCATAAACAAGTTATTTCGTTCAATTATAGTGATGTTTTACTTATGTAGTGCTTGCAGTTGTGGTCGCTTTTGATACACTCAAACCCCCTTTTAAATTTTTAACGCACCGAGGCAAAATGACATGAAAGTAGGTCTGGTCGGTTGGCGCGGGATGGTTGGTTCTGTCCTTATGCAACGTATGGTTGAAGAGAATGACTTTGCTCACTTTGAGCCATTCTATTTTTCTACCAGTAATGCAGGTGGTGAAGCCCCTGCATTTGGTGGTAAGACTGCCCCAGCACTTATGGATGCGACAGACATTAATAGTCTGAAGCAAATGGATGTCATTATTACCTGTCAAGGTGGCGACTATACCTCTGAAGTCTTCCCAAAATTAAAGGCTGAAGGCTGGAAAGGCTATTGGATTGATGCAGCTTCTACCTTGCGTATGGAAGATGAAGCCATCATCGTGCTTGACCCTGTCAACATGAACGTCATTAAAGATGGTTTAGTGAATGGTACGAAAACATTTGTGGGCGGTAACTGTACCGTTTCGCTGATGCTGATGGGCTTAGGTGGTTTATTCCAAAACAATTTAGTGGAATGGGCAACCTCAATGACCTATCAAGCGGCATCGGGTGCAGGCGCGCAAAATATGCGTGAACTGATCTCTGGTATGGGCTATTTGTACAACAATACCAAAGATTTATTAGATGACCCACGCTCTCCAATTTTAGACATCGACTCTAAAATTGCGGAATTACAACGTGGCGAAGGCTTCCCTTCTGCAAACTTTGGCGTGCCTTTAGCAGGTTCACTCATTCCGTACATCGATAAACAGCTTGAAAGCGGTCAATCGAAAGAAGAATGGAAAGGTCAAGTTGAAACCAACAAGATCTTAGGCAATCAGCAAATTGTTCCGATTGATGGCCACTGTGTCCGTATTGGTGCCATGCGTTGTCACTCACAGGCACTCACGTTGAAGTTGAAAAAAGACGTGCCACTGGATGAGATTGAAGACATGTTGCGTAACGCAAACCAATGGGCGAAAGTCGTTCCAAATACGCGTGAAGCATCAATGACTGATCTTACCCCTGTTGCAGTGACAGGCACACTTAGCGTTCCTGTGGGTCGTTTACGTAAATTGAATATGGGTAAAGAGTACCTTGGTGCATTCACTGTGGGTGATCAACTGTTGTGGGGTGCTGCTGAACCACTACGCCGTATGCTCCGTATTCTGATTGATTTTAAAAATGCTTAAGCATTTTTAAATTTTCAAACAAAAGCCGATCAATTATGATCGGCTTTTTATGTAACTAGACTGTTATCCATTTACAACTCATCAACATCTCGGTAATGTATAATTCTCTCGTTGCGATAAATGACCAGAGTCAAAACTAAGATGACTGTATATAACAAATTAAAAATTGCTATTCTCGCCATTATTGCATCGCAAAATCTTCACGCGATTAGTATTGATCAATTACAGATCCAGTCTGCGCCTGGAGAATTACTCTACGCAGAAATTCCATTTCATCATGCAAAAACCGATGCGCCTGTCCAAGTCAGCTTGGCGACGCCAGAAGATATCAATAGCTTAGGTGTTGTTCATCAACCTCCAGGTCATCTGAATTTCTTTTCTCGACAAAGCAGTTCAGGTGAGGGGGTCATTACCATCACATCATCGCGTCCATTGACCGAATCTGAGCTGAATATCGTGGTGCGTATTCAGGAAGGCAATGCGATACATTTACGCCATATTCGCACACCGATCCAACGTAGCATTGCACCTAAACCCATGTTTAGTGCCAAGGCGAATGAAAAAGTTCTCAGCCCAATCATGATTGTGAGTGAAAAGGATATTGCGCTTAACTTGCCGACCAGTGCTCAATTTCAGCACCCTCAATCAGCGCAACTGAATCCAATATCCAATTCGGCTGATTCACTAAAACTAAAAACCATACAACCGCCAAAGTTGGCAACAGTGACTGACTCAAATGAAGCGCCTATCGTCGTTTCTAGTTTAAATACTGCGAGTGCACCAGCAACAGCACAAACCAAAGTACTTGCCGAAACTAAAACTGACTCGGCAAAGCCAACGACAAGCGTTGCCAAAAATACCTCAAAGACAGAAAATCCAACCACTAAACCGTCATCTGCCCAGCAAGCACAGCAGTATCAGAAACGTGCGGAAACAGAGAAAGTTGCTGCCGCATCGGCTCAAGCAACAGCTTCACCGCCCAAATTACCAGCTGAACCAAAGCCAGCAACCATCCAGCCTGCGGCGGCGACGGCAGCTGATGTGAAAAAAGTTCAGCCGAATCAGCATACCGTACAAAACAATGAATCGCTTTGGGCAATTGCACAACGGGTTGCCACTGAGCAAAATCGTCCAATTGGTGAAGTGATGCAGCAAATTAAAACTCAAAACTCGCATGCATTTATTCGGGGTGATATCAATCGATTACGTCGTGGGGTAACTTTAAACTTACAAACCAATACCACCAACAAATCTCAACAAAAAATTGTGGCTCCCCCCCCCAACACCATGGCAAAACAATCTGGAAAAGCAAAATACCGCCTGAATCAAGCCGAAATGAGCTTAGTGGCAGAAAAGAACCCAGAAACCACCAATGGAACGGCAAAGCAGAATGCTGAGAATGAGCAAATATCAAATGAATTGTCATTAAAAGTTATGACATCTCGGGGAAAAACCGTTAAATTACAGAGAAACGTAACTCAGCTGGAATTGGCACTACGTCAAAAGGACCAGAGAATTCAATTATTAAATGCTCGTCTTGCACAATTGCAACAACAGTTGAAAGCACAACAAGCACAGAAAAAGCCAAACAGCTAAATTGTTATATAATTTTGATATTAGAATCAATGAATTAAACATACATTTGATTCGTAAGGGGTAAAACATGCTGATTTATGTGATTCCGTTTATACTTTTGTTAGTGGTAGCAATTGTTTTAAAAAAACGAGAAGCTAGTAAAGAAGCCGATACGGCACCAAAAAAATCGACTGCGGCTCGTCCTAAGAGCAAAGCAACCACAAGTAAACATAAGGCTACTCTTAAAAATGAGCCGCATGTTACAGAAGCCCCTATCCCTGATAAAAAGCAAGTAACGCCGCTTAGTACGGAATTAAAAAAACAAATTCAAGAACTCATTCGCGATCGCAACTACTTTGCAGCAGAAGCACAAATTAATCAGGCATTAAATAAAGATAGCTCTCAACATGAGTTGTATTTGTTACTCCTCGACATTCATCTGCGACAAAAAGATGAATTTGCGATTAGCCAATTGTTTAATCACTTACGTTCACTTGAACTTGAAGAAACCTTGGCGCAAGCAGAACAGAAAAAAACTGAATATGAAACAGAACATACTGCTACCGTAGACACAACAGTACTTCAATCTGAAAAACCTACAGCTTCAACTCCATTAACAGCACAAATTCAAAATACACAGAATTTCGATTTTGATGCTCTTATTCAAGATAATATATCTACGCCAACATCAAAAAATGATAACGAACAACAAGCCTCTAATGTGGCTGCAGATCAGCCTATTGAGTTTAAATCGTTTAATTTGTCTCCTGAATCAAACAAGCAAGAACCTTCAGCAACTGAAAATCCAGCTCAACCGCTGCAATTTCATCTTCAAGACATCACACTAGAATCTACCGATAATCATGCTGAAACACCTAAACCTGACAATAAGTCACTTGAAACTGAATTAAAAGACCTAGAATTTTCGTTTAATTTAGATCCTGCACCAACAACTGAAGCAGTCATTGAAACTGTTACTGCACCAATAGCAGAAAAATCTGAAGATCAACCCGAATTCAAGTTTTCGTTTGATCTTGAACAACCGAGTGCTGAAAAAGCAACGACGCAAGTCGAGGTAAAATCTGATGCACCGACTATGTCTTTTGACTTAGAGTCAACAAAGACAGATCTTTCGACAGCGCACGCGATTCCTCAAGATATTACCGAAACAACTGAATTTACGACTCCTGCTTTACAAACAGATGTTCATCTACAAGACCCACTGGTTCAGTCTTTCCCTGAACTCAGCCAAATCAGTGAAACCACGCTAGATCTCGATTTAGCCGAGCGATATATCCAATTTGGTTCTTATGAGGCTGCCCGCCAACTCTTGGCTGCAAATTCGGATAAATTTTCGACGGAGCAACAACATCGCGCGGAACAGCTACTGAATCAAATAGCATCTTAAGGCATTTCCCTCTACTATAAAGCAGTCATACATGACTGCTTTTTTTATGATGAAAAAAATTGCTTTGATTTATATGGGTGGGACCTTTGGCTGCGTAGGTGAACCACTGAGCCCTATGCCTGCTGATGAGTTTCTACCTCAACTTAAGAAAGTCTTAGCTCTGGATTTAACCGTTGAATGCATGATCGCACCTGTAATTAAAGACAGTAGCGCCTGCACACCTGCCGATTGGTTACAGTTAATACAATTTGTACAACAACTCCAATTACAACAGTTCCAGCATTTTGTGCTTATCCATGGCACAGATACAATGAGCTATGCCTGTGCCATCCTCTCTCGATTTCTAGGACAATCCGCGCATGTTGTGCTTACGGGGAGCCAATATCCTCTACTCAATATTCAAGGTACCAACACGCGTGAATTTACCGATGCCATCGACAATCTAAGCTTTGCATTACATGCCGTTCAAACTCAACCCGTTGGCGTATATCTTGCCTTTCATCAGCAATTATTTCATGGACGCAGTGTTTTAAAACAGCATACGACTGAACTTGATGCTTTCTCAGGGCTAAGTAGCCAGCAAGAACTGCCTCAACCCGAGTTGGCCTATCTGGTTAAAGATGAAGATTTAGTTAAAGCCAATTACTTCAATTGTCTGAATCTTATGATGCAACCGATTGCATTAGATCAGCAATTACAAAACATTAAGACTATTGCGCAACATCCGCCTAGTTTTCTCATTTTACAAGGTTTTGGTACAGGCAATATCTCGGTCAATGCAGACTGTATCGAATGCTTTAAACAGCTACGTCAACAAGGCTGTATGGTGCTACTCACCACTCAAGTCAGCTTTGGTAAAATTGATCAACGCTACGCGATTAGCAACTGGATTCAGGATGCAGGAATTATGCTGAGCGATTGCATCAGCCATGCAGACTTATATGCCAAAGCACTTTTGATGTATCTCAAGCATGATTCCATTGATCAATGTTTCACCCATTGGCATGACTCAGTTTAATGAAAGGTAAATAGATCTATGCAACGTTTTGCGATTGGCATCGAATTTTCAGGCGCAGGGTATCGTGGCTGGCAAACCCAACAAGCAGGGGTAATCAGTGTGCAAGAAACACTTGAAAGCATCCTGAGTAAAGTTGCAGCCGAACCCATTGCACTACATGGAGCAGGTCGTACTGATGCTGGTGTACATGCAACCAATATGGTGGCTCATTTCGATACACATGCAATCAGACCTCTACGTGGCTGGTTAATGGGTGCCAATAGCCAACTGCCTAAAGATATTGCAATTCAGTGGATTAAAGAGATGGATCATGAATTTCATGCCCGTTTCAAGGCGCAAGCACGTCGTTATCGCTATGTGGTCTATAACCATCCACAACGCCCAGCTTTACTGCATAAACAAGTAACCCATGCACACTACACATTAGATGTAGACAAGATGATTGCTGCTGCAAAAAAGTTTGAAGGTACCCATAATTTTGAGAGCTTTCGTGCCGCGGCTTGTCAGTCCAATCAACCTGTACGCCACGTGAGCAATTGTCGCTTAATTCGACATGGTGCCTATTTAGTACTGGATATTCAAGCCGATGGCTTCTTACACCATATGGTGCGTAATATTATGGGTTGTTTGCTAGAAATTGGACAAGGTATGTATGACATTGACCATATTGACCATATTTTCGCGGCACAAGACCGTCAAGCGGCAGGCGTAACCGCACCACCCGATGGCTTATATTTTATTCATGCCGACTATCCAGCACAGTTCGATTTACCAAAAGTACCTTTAGGCCCTCATTGGTTAAATATGCCAGATTAATGCCTACATATAATAAAAAAACCTCCTTACGGGAGGTTTTTTAAATTTTAAACTAACGCTGTTTACGTTTTCGATATTCAACAGGGGTTTCGTTGGTCCAACGCTTAAATGCACGATAAAACGTACTCGGCTCTGAAAACCCAGTCAAATAAACAATCCGCTCTACACTTTCATTGGTATTCGCAAGCAGCCTTTTCGCTAAGCGACAACGATAGTCCGAAAGAATCTGCTGAAAACTGGTATTGGCTTCACTCAGTTGAGTGCGTAAACGACGCGGCGTAATATTTAACTGTGCAGCAACCGTTTCCAAAGTGGTTTCACCACTTTCTAAGGTTGAACCAATCGCACGGCGCACCTCACCCACCAAGTCATAGCGCGCCAGTTCTTGCAGTTTTTCAATTGCCAATTGTTCATGCAATTGCAATAACTCAGGTTCAGCTTGCCACAATGGATAAGCCAAAATCGCTGGATCAAAATACAGCCGTGTTTCTTTTTGACCCAAGCTCACAGGGCACTCAAAGACACGGAAATATTCGTCATCTGGCGCACCTTGAGAAAAGTTAAAGTCAATATACAACGGCTGAAAACGCCCTTCCGTAATAAACTTAAAGAAGCGCAAAATTCCCGACATGGCACATTCAGAAAAATGACGATTAATTAAATTTTCTGCCCAAGGTTGCTCACCATTGGTCAAATAACACCGATCATCTTCAACGATCAAACGGGCATGAAAGGCATCGCTAATTAAACGCTGATAGGCCAAAGCACGCTTAAGTCCTTCACCAAAATTTTCACTACTAATAAATAAGTGTTCAATCACCTGCCCACGATATAAAGGTAAATGCTCACCCAAATGCAAACCGATATCAGGGTCCTTACTGACATCTTCGGCTGCTGTCCAAAAAGCAAACTGTGCATTTAATGGGGTACGATCATTGGCCTGAACTTGATTTAAGGCGACCCCTGCTTTTGTTAAAATTTCTTCGGTTGGTAATCCTGAACGACGAATCGCCTGATAGCCCAATCGTAGTACAACCGATGCATCCGTTAGCTGACCCACGCAATGACCTTCCTTGTATGTGATTCATTTATACCTAAAACAATAAATTTAGATTAACTGCGATTGACCAAACTGACAACATGTATAGTCAAATTTTTCAGGAATTTTTTGAAACCGCCAGTTCGCTTAATTTACTGCCAGCTAACTCACTCTCAGGGGTTTGATTCTTGATTTTTTCTAAAAAATTGACTATAATTTGCCCCTTTCCAATTTGATCATCAGGTAGGCTATGGCCAATAAAGAGGAACTCATTGAGTTCGAAGGCGTTGTCACCGAAACGCTTCCTAATACGATGTTCCGTGTACGTTTAGAAAACGGTCACGAAGTGATTGCCCACATTTCTGGTAAAATGCGTAAACACTATATCCGCATTTTAACTGGCGACAGTGTGAAGGTAGAAATGACCCCTTATGACCTCACGAAAGGTCGTATCACTTATCGTGCACGCTAAGCTCTGATTAGTGAAAGCAAAAAAAGCCACATCATGTGGCTTTTTTTATTGAGATCTTCTGCACTTATTCACTTAAACGTGAGGTTTTACAGCCCACCGTTTGACATTCACGTAACCGCTCCTGTAACCAGTGATTACGATCTTGTGTGGTGGTTAAACGACACTGCACATTGACAGTACTTTGTGCATCATCAGTACACTCTGCATCGCGCTGACGAATCCATGCCAATTGTGACTTTTTCAACGTTTTTTGTTGTGCTGCATTCAGTTGTTTACGTAATTGTTGATAATTCTTATTCAAATCGGCATCTGCACTGGCATAAATTTTATTGGTGCAGTAAATATCATCATAGGTATTACGAGCATTGTCACAGTTATCTGCATAGCTGAAGGTTGCCATCGCCCCGCAAAGGAGAGCCAATATGATCTTGCGCATGAAATTGTCCAAATCGCTTTATTATGTGACCTATCTAAGCATATTTTACTGAACTTGAACATTGCCCATAGACAGGCAAGGTTGTATCTTTTTATCCCTGCGCTGTACTGCTCTAGACCGCAATTTGCTTTTGACCTTGTATCAAAAACAATCACCACAATCTATCATACCTTCCCCTTTAAACCTCCTTCTCAGCGAATAAGGCTGTAATACCTCTGATCTACGAACATTAGCTGATTTACTGCCTCTCCTATTGATCAATCTTCTTCGCTCATAAAAAAACGCAGCGATGGCTGCGTTTTTTACACGATGGCGAGATTATGCGAGTGCAGCAACTACAGCCTGCCCCATTTCCACCGTACCTACTTTATTCATCCCTTCTGACATGATATCGGCAGTACGTAGCCCCTGATCCAAAACTTGTCCTACCGCATCTTCAATGGCCTGTGCAGCTGCTTCTTCACGGAAGGTATAGCGTAACATCATGGCAACCGACAAAATGGTCGCCAATGGGTTCGCCACGTTCTGACCTGCGATATCTGGCGCCGAACCGTGACACGGCTCATACATGCCCTTACCATTTTCATCTAAAGATGCCGATGGCAACATCCCAATTGAACCCGTCAACATGGCTGCTTCATCTGACAAAATATCGCCGAACAAGTTGCCCGTTACAATCACATCAAACTGCTTAGGTGCTCGTACCAATTGCATTGCTGCATTGTCAACATACATGTGTGACAAATTAATTTCAGGATATTGCTCTTCTTTTAATGCGGTAACGGTTTGCTTCCAAAGCTCCGTCACTTCAAGTACGTTGGCTTTATCCACTGAACAGACTTTACCACCACGTAAACCGGCCATTTCAAAAGCCACTTTCGCAATACGCTTAATTTCAGATTCTGAATAGACATCGGTGTTAAAGCCTTGCTTCTCACCATTTTCGAGTTCACGAATACCACGTGGCTGACCAAAATAGATACCGCCTGTTAACTCACGTACAATCAGAATATCCAAACCTGCCACAATTTCAGGTTTTAAGCTCGATGCATCTGCCAATTGCGGATAAAGGATGGCTGGACGTAAATTTGCAAATAAATTCAATTCACTACGAATTTTCAACAAACCACGTTCTGGACGAATTGAGCGCTCAATTGTATCCCATTTAGGACCACCCACCGCACCTAACAAAATTGCAGCAGCTTTTTTTGCCTGTTCAGCTGTGACTGCTGGATACGGTTCGCCATGTGCATCAATGGCTGCGCCACCCAATAGGCCATGTTCCCATGTGAGACCTAAATTAAATTTTTCATTGACCCGATCGAGTACATGCTCTGCGGCCTTGACAATTTCAGGACCGATACCATCACCCGCCAAAATCAAAATTTGTTTAGACATGAGAACTTCCATTATTTCATCAGTACTAGGACTGTTTAGAGATTAAATTTTTTGCTCTACAAACTCACCTAACCCAGTTTTCGGGTCATACGGTCTGCAAAAGCGACGAATTGTTTTTCGTTCTTGCTGCAAATCTACGCACAGTGGGTCTGGAGCAGATGCATTCAATAAACTGACATGTTGTCGAGTTCGATCCCGATACATTTTAAAGGTATAGCTTTGTTTGGCTTTAAACGCATGAATTACGTGCAAAGTTTCTGCTCGATCTGGTGAAATTGGATAAAACCGAATCACCAATTCTTGTTGTTTCGCTGGTGCAGATAAATACAATGCATTTGGCTGATTCAAGGTTTTTGCTTGTAAACGAACCAAACCTTTATCAATGGCTTCAGAATTTACTCGATGAGTTCGCGCATCAACAATAAAAATGTCGCCTAAACGCTCAAACTCACAATTATGTGTTCCAGAACAATAAATTAAAGCATTTGATGATGGGCTTTCGGCATATTCCACTTGCTTAATGCGAGCACTATCTACCCACTGGCATGCGCTCAGTGTGCTGAACAACAATCCCGCAATAACACATTGACCGAAAACTTTCGTCATTTTGCTAGCCCAACCTTGCGTAATAAAGCATTTATCTTGTTGATGATGCCCCGATGTTAGCAAGAGTTGGGCGCTGTTGTCATGACTAAATATGCAACCTTTAGCCTTGAATTTCTTGGAAAACCCAAGGTCGTGATTGTTTGGTTTTCGCTTCATAAGCACGGATATCATCTTGCACTTGTAAAGTTAAACCAATGTCATCTAAACCATTCAATAAGCAGTGCTTACGAAATGGATCAACTTCAAATTTGAATGCTTCACCGCTTGGTGTACGAACTTCTTGTGCAGCAAGATCAATCGTGAGTTGATAGCCTTCTGTCGCAGCACATTCTTTAAAAAGTTGATCGACAATTTCTTCAGCCAAAATAACTGGCAACATGCCGTTTTTAAAGCTGTTATTAAAGAAAATGTCGGCATAACTTGGCGCAATCACCGTACGGAAACCGTATTCTTCCAATGCCCACGGCGCATGTTCACGGCTTGAACCACAACCGAAATTGGCACGTGAAATAAGAACCGATGCACCTTGATAACGTGGTTGATTTAAGATGAAATCTGGATTTTTGGGACGTTTAGAATTGTCCTGTCCTGGATAGCCTTCATCTAAATAACGTAATTCATCAAATAAGTTATCGCCAAAACCTGTGCGCTTAATTGATTTTAAAAACTGCTTTGGAATAATTAAGTCGGTATCAACATTGGCACGGTCTAATGGTGCAACAATACCTTGTTCAACGGTATAAGCTTTCATGTTTTGCTCCCCTTAGTCCAATTAGAATGTACGAACATCAACAAAATGACCTGCAATTGCCGCTGCGGCTGCCATTGCTGGACTCACCAAATGCGTGCGACCGCCATTGCCCTGACGACCTTCAAAGTTACGGTTTGAAGTCGAAGCACAATGTTCACCCGGCTGTAATTTATCGGCATTCATTGCCAAGCACATTGAGCAACCTGGTTCACGCCATTCAAAACCAGCATCAAGGAAAACTTGATCTAAACCTTCTTCTTCAGCCTGTTTTTTCACCAAACCAGAACCCGGAACCACCATCGCTTGCTTAATGCTTGCAGCTACTTTACGACCTTTCACCACTTCAGCTGCGGCACGAATGTCTTCAATCCGTGAATTGGTACATGAACCAATAAATACACGATCCAATTGAATATCCGACAATGCTTGACCTGCTTCTAAGCCCATGTAGCTATAGGCACGGGTCCAGTCATTGCGCTGTACGTCATCTTTCGCTTGTGCCAAAGTCGGTACAGCTTGTGAAACTGGAATCACCATTTCTGGAGAAGTGCCCCAAGACACCTGTGGTTCAATCTCTTCGCCTTGTAATACCACGACGGTATCAAACTCAGCATCTGCATCGGAATGTAAAGTGTTCCAATACTCAACCGCTGCATCCCATTGTTCTGCTTTTGGTGCATAAGGACGGTCTTTTACATAGGCAATGGTTTTGTCATCGACTGCAACCATGCCGACGCGCGCACCCGCTTCAATCGCCATGTTACACACAGTCATACGGCCTTCAATCGACATATCGCGGAACACCTGACCGCCAAATTCAATCGCGTGACCTGTACCACCCGCTGTGCCAATTTTACCAATGATCGCTAACACCACATCTTTTGAGGTTACGCCCTGCCCTAAAGTACCGTCGACGCGCACCAACATGTTCTTCATTTTCTTTTGAACCAAGCATTGCGTTGCCAATACATGTTCAACTTCTGAAGTGCCAATCCCGTGCGCCAAACAGCCAAAAGCACCATGAGTTGCCGTATGCGAATCACCACACACTACAGTCATACCCGGCAACGTTAAACCTTGTTCTGGCCCAACGACATGTGCAATCCCTTGACGGATATCATTAATTTTAAATTCAACAATATTAAAGGCTTCACAGTTATCATCCAAGGTTTGCACTTGAATACGTGACGTATCATCTTCAATCCCTGCAATTCCTTGCTCACGCTCTTTCTTTGAAGTCGGTACGTTATGATCTGGAGTCGCGACATTGGCACTTAAGCGCCAAGGTTGACGTCCTGCAAGCTGCAAACCTTCAAAGGCTTGCGGTGAAGTCACTTCATGCAATAAATGGCGGTCGATATAAAGTAAGCACGAACCATCATCACGTTCTTTTACTAAGTGGTCATCCCACAATTTGTCATATAAGGTTTTGCCTGCCATGTCGACGCGCTCCATAGAACTGGGTAATTTCTTTACTTTAGGTGATTATAACGCTGAAATAATATAAATCTAATTTATCATTTTTATAAATTCAAAAACTTTTTGGAATATTTTAAATTTCCACTTTCCACCTAATTATCCGATCAATTTAAAAAATATATTCGTTTTTACAGATTAAAAGCAAATCATTATTATTGACTTATCCCCTACAGCTTAAGGCATGACACATGGCACACCTTTATCACTTTGTTCAACACAACCAACGCACTTTAAAGAAAACCTTCAGTTATTACATTATGCATATAAGTGTCGCGATGTTGGTCGGATACTTTGTAACAGGTAGCCTGATTATGGCAATCACTTTAAGTTTACTCGAACCAACGGTTCAAGCATTTGCCTTCTTCTTCCACGAAAAAGTCTGGGATAAGCAAGCAATAGCCACAACGCAGCCTCAAGAATCCTGCGTGTAATCCGGTATGTCCTTGAGCTTGAGTTCCTCTTTGCACCCTCCCTCGGGTGCTTTTTTATTTGATTAATCCTTAAAGTTTCTAAATAATAGAATATATATAAAAAAACTTTATGGATCTCCACAATGAATTTGGCTGCCTTTGAAGCATTTGTAAAAGTCATGGAAACCGGTTCAATTTCTTTAGCGGCGGACCAACTGTTTATTACCCAACCTGCGGTAACCAAACGTATTCATAGCTTAGAAGATTATTTTGGGGTGAAATTATTTGAATCGGCAGGACGTGGTGTTCAAGCAACTCATGCTGCACATTCATTATTACCGAAAGTTAAAAACTGGTTAAATGAACTCGGAGATATTCACCATACCCTGAGCCATGAACAAGGACAGGTACAAGGCAAACTCAAGATTGGCACCAGTCATCACATTGGTCTACATCATCTGCCGCATCATTTACGCCAGTATGTACAACAATTTCCACAAGTCACCTTAGATGTACATTTTGTCGACTCTGAACAAGCACACGAACAAGTCCTTGCAGGTGATTTAGAACTGGCTTTTCTTACTTTACCTCCGCAAGGCGATCATCGACTCAATTATGTCACCATTTGGAATGATCCTCTGGTGTTCGTTGCAGCCCCCTTTCATCCTTTGGCACAAAAGAAAAACCTAAAACTGGAAGATTTAGTTGCCTATCCGAGTTTGTTGCCCTCTGCCCAAACTTATACCAGTCAAATTACCTTGGCTGAATTTGAAAAACAGGGATTAAAGCCAAAAATTACCATGAGCAATAATCCACTAGAATCTATCCGGATGTTGGTTTCAATTGGTCTGGGCTGGTCAGTCTTACCACAAACCCTGCTCAATCAAGATTTACAGCAACTCGACATTCGTTTTGAAATGAATCGTCAATTGGGCATGGTTTGGCACCCTGGACGGACCCAGTCAAAAGCCGTGTTAGAGCTGATTGAAATGATGAAATGAGATTCCAAAATGATAAAAAGCCATCTTCAAAGATGACTTTTTATCTTCACCGTGTCTTAGGATGCGATGATCGCAAGCACAATCAACCCAAGCACAATCAAAAGAAGGATTAAACCAGCAACGAAATTGGTTCCACCACGGTTTTCTAGTTCAGTGCTGAAGTCACCATTACCCAACTGCCGTATCTTGGCAATTTGCTTATCCACATAATGCTTATACAACGTATTCCCAAACATACCGAATGCCACACTTAAGCCAATCGTTGAACCAGAACCTTCAATCCCCAAAAGTGTTTCAACCACCCCGATCACAAGAATCAAAGCGATTGCCATAAAGCCATAGCGATACATTTTCCGATAAAATAACCAAATCACCCCTAAGAAAAAAGCCGCAATATTAAAACCTGCATACTGTTTCTTTAGGGTTATTTTTTCAAATTGTTTTTGATAATAAGATTGATATTTTGCACCAATGAATATGGCTCGATCTTGCTCCAGTTGATGGATTAAGTTCGAATTCTCTAAGGATGCAGAGGGAAAAACAGATTGTTGATCTAAAGACATATATTTCTTCTTAATTTATTCATTTATTGCGTGACGCAAAGAACTTTCATCGCCACAGCTCAATTATATCTTATTTTTTAATCACCGATTCTTCATGCAACGATTCATTCAACTGATCCACGACAATCGCCCATTCGCCATCAGACTGAATTTTTTCTTCTAAAAATTGACGTTGCGCTTCGCTCCAATAATCTGCCTGTACAATATGCGTCTGTGCATTCAATTGATGAGTCACAATAAATAATGCAATTGCGTCTTCACTCGCGTCTAAACCGAGCTGTTCAAATAAATGTGTCATTCTTGGTCGAACTTGATTCATGCTCATGTCCTTCAGTTTTCTTATTGTCTAGATCAGCATAGCAACTCGAACAGCTCAAAACTGTTAAATATCTTTAACATTGATACAAAACAGCAGGGACAGATTTCAATCCACCCCTGCTGTTTAGCATCAATGTCTGATGATAATGATTTAGGCAATCGACCAGTCTTGAATAGCCCAACCTTGTTCTTTGGCCAAGACTTCTAGACGATCATCTGGATTCACCGCAATCGCATGGTCTGCATATTCCAACAGAAAACGATCATTGATGGAGTCTGAATAAGCCCAAGACTCTTTAACTTCGCGGCCCGCCAACCATAAATCTAAACGCGCCAATTTGCCTTTTTGGTAGCATGGAATATTAATCACTTTACCCGTGTATTTTCCGTCTACCACTTCGGCATTGGTGGCAATAATTTCAGTAATACCAAATTCATGAAAAATCGGCGCAGTAATAAAATCTGACGTCGCGGTAATTCCCACCAAAGCATGTCCCGCTTCACGGTGTTTTTCTATTGCCGCAAATCCGTCTGGGCGCATTTGTGGACGAATCACTTTCTGCATAAACAATTCATGTAATTCGGTTAAATACTGATTGTCATGCTGAGTCAAAAATTCAAAAACAAATTCATTATAAGCAATCGGATCAAGTTGCCCTGCTTTGTAGTCCTCATAAAATTTGTCATTCATTTGACGATGGCGGATAGGATCGACCAGTCCTTCATTGACTAAAAATTCTCCCCAAGAATGATCTGAATCGGTATTCAGTAAGGTGTGATCGAGATCAAATAGCGCCAATTTCATGAAAATACTCGTAAAAACTGAAATTTAAGAAAAAATTTGTAAATCTATCTCCGCTAGTCGATAGAAATTCGTTAAGATCATAGCAATTTTAACATTTTAGCTTTGTTTTGGTTCGAGTTGGATAAAGAAATAACACTCCCCGAACGCGAAGCCACAATATTACACAAAATTTAGGTAGCCAAATGATCGACTCTGAAGGTTTCCGACCCAATGTCGGGATCATTTTGGCAAACGAGTTTGGACAGGTTTTATGGGCAAAACGCATTGGACACAATGCTTGGCAATTTCCACAAGGAGGTATCCAATATGGAGAAACCCCCGAACAGGCACTTTATCGTGAGCTGAGAGAAGAAGTTGGCTTACTGCCCGAACACGTCGAAATTGTAGCGCAAACTAAAGGATGGTTGCGTTACCGTTTGCCACATCGGTATATACGTACGGATTCAGACCCCGTGTGTATAGGTCAAAAACAAAAGTGGTTTTTACTCAAGTTAACCGCTTCGGTACAGCATATTCAATTGAATTTGTCTGATCCGCCCGAGTTTGACCAATGGCAATGGGTGAGCTATTGGTATCCGCTAGGGCAGGTGGTGAATTTCAAGCGAGATGTCTACCGTAAAGCTATGGTGGAATTGTGCAATCAATTACCCATAAAAAACCTTAAAAAAAATGTATAAATATGCAGATTTTTTAAGACACTATTGCTATAAATAAAACTAATTTACATTTTTTTTGGGAGCAGACTCTATGTCGAATATGCAGCTGGACACCTTAAGACGTATTGTGCAAGAAATCAATGCGTCCACCAGTTTGCATGAATCACTCGACATTATGGTCAACCAAGTGGCTGAAGCGATGCATGTCGAGGTCTGCTCGATCTACCTTTTAGATGAACGTAACCAACGTTATCTGCTCATGGCTTCTAAAGGGCTAAACCCTGAATCTGTCGGACATGTATCCTTACACACAGGCGAAGGTTTGGTCGGTCTAGTTGGACAACGTGAAGAAATTGTTAACCTAGATGATGCACCTAAGCATGAACGCTTTATGTACCTACCAGAAACTGGGGAAGAGATTTACAACTCTTTCCTCGGTGTACCTGTCATGTACCGCCGCAAAGTCATGGGTGTGTTGGTGGTTCAAAATAAAGACAAACAAGATTTTAGTGAAGCAGCCGAATCCTTCCTCGTGACACTCTGTGCGCAACTTTCTGGAGTGATTGCACATGCCCATGCCGTGGGCAATATTGATGTCTTCCGTAAACCAAGCAACCTGCCTGCTTATAAAACCTTCCAAGGGGTGTCTGGCTCAGGTGGGATTGCCTTAGGCCGTGCAGTCATTTTATATCCGCCAGCCGATCTGTCTGCGGTACCTGACCGTGAAGCCGATGATATTAGTGAAGAATTGGCATTACTTGATCGTGCATTAAATGCCGTACGAGAAGAAATTCAAGCACTTGATGATAAAATGCAAGATGCCTTGATGGCAGAGGAACGTGCACTGTTTAGCGTGTTCTTACGCATGTTGGACGAAAATGCCTTACCCGCTGAAATTAAATCAGAAATTCGTGATGGCAACTGGGCACAAGGTGCTGTTCGTATTGTGATTGAGAACCATATTGCGCTGTTTGCTCAAATGGAAGATGACTACTTACGTGAACGCGTGGCTGACCTAAAAGATTTAGGTCGACGTATTTTGGCATTTTTACAGAAAGCTGACTCTAGCCACCGTGAACTGACGGATGAAAGCATCTTAATTGGTGAAGAAATTTCGACTGCTGCTTTGGTCGAACTGCCTGTCGATAAAATTGCTGCGATTGTCACTACTGAAGGTGCCATGAACTCGCATATGGTGATTGTGGCGCGTGCTCTTGGTATCCCAACCGTAGTTGGGGTCACTGAACTCCCGATCAATACGCTTGATGATGTCGAAATGATTGTCGATGCGCATCAAGGGCGGATTTTTATCAATCCTCCTCGTCGTATGCGAACACGCTATAAAGAAATTCAAAAAGAAGAAGAGCAAATTGCCAAAGATCTAAAACAATATGAGACCAAAGATTCTATTACCCCTGATGGTGTCTCTGTGCATCTGTATGTAAATACAGGTCTCATGATCGATGTGGTGCGTGGTGTACAACGTGGTGCCAAAGGTGTTGGTCTATATCGTTCTGAAATTCCATTTATGCTACGTGACCGCTTCCCTGGGGAAGAAGAACAACGTGCCATTTATCGTCAGCAGCTCAGCCATTTTGCCAACAAGCCTGTGGTGATGCGTACCCTCGATATTGGTGCGGATAAAGATTTACCTTATTTCTCGATTGAAGAAGAAAATTCTGCCTTGGGCTGGCGAGGTATTCGTTTTACCCTCGATCATCCTGAAATTTTTTCTTCACAAATTCGAGCAATGCTCAAAGCCAGCATTGGGCTAAATAATCTGCATATTTTATTGCCGATGGTGACCAGTGTCAGTGAAGTCGAAGAAGCCTTGTATTTACTCGATCGTGACTGGCACGCGGTACAAGAAGAAGAGCAGGTTAAAATCAATAAGCCGAAAATCGGTATAATGGTTGAAGTACCAAGCGTGCTGCTACAAATTGAAGAGTTTGCAGAGTTGGTAGATTTCTTCTCGGTGGGTTCGAATGACTTAACCCAATATTTATTGGCGGTTGATCGTAATAATCCACGCGTTGCCAATGTTTACTCGCACTTTCACCCTTCAATTTTAAGAGCGCTCACGCGTTTGGTTCAAGAGTGTCATAAGTTCGATAAGCCCATCAGTATTTGTGGTGAAATGGCGGGCGATCCGCTCTCTGCCATCCTGCTTATGGCGATGGGCTTTAATACCCTTTCCATGAGTTCAAGTAACATCTTGCGTGTCCGTAAAGCGATTTGTCATGTTCCGATGTCTGATGCCCAAGAACAACTGGATCGTGTTTTAAAAATGAGTAATCCACTCATGATAAAAAGTTGGATGGAATATTATTTCAAAACGCATGGCTTAGCCGATATGGTGAAATCAAGTACTCGTATTGTGGGTGCTTAACACATCCATCATGCTGCACAGCACGGCAATAAAAAAGGGCGATAATCTTCGGAATATCGCCCTTGCTTATGTTTGCTATAACCTCGTTTTGCATTTTTCTTTCGATCCACAAAAACGTGGCTTTGGTTGACTTCATGCATGTGTTTTGCCACAAAGTTGTGAATCACGACTTTTGGCTCAGCTTTCTTCTTGGCCATTCTGTTCCACCTTTTGACTACAGATTTCAATTCTTCTACTTTTACAGCAGGAAAATAAGCATACGCCTTTCTGGCTATTTTACAAGCAGATTTATGCCAATATTGATCTTCATCTTGGCTCCAAGTTCACAGCAAAAATACAGATATTGCAGGCAAATTTCATCTAAATGCCTGAATTTGAAGATGGGTATGTCAGCCATGCTGGCTTAAAGTTATAATAGAAGTTATTTCACAAATTGGTACACCCTTATGTCAAACCAAGAGGAGTTATTAAAGCTCGATAATCAACTTTGTTTTGCTTTATATTCAACTCATCTTGCGCTGAATCAGTACTATCGAAAATTATTACAGCCGCATGGAATTACCTATCCACAATATTTGGTCATGCTAATTTTATGGGAACAAGATCAGCTCACGGTCTCTGAGATTGGACAACGAATTTTTTTAGAATCTTCCACACTCACCCCCTTATTAAAACGGCTGGAAAGTTTGGGTTTTATTGAGCGCAAACGCTCAGTTGAAGATGAACGACGTGTCCTGATTTATCTAACAGCTGAAGGACGTGCTTTAAAACAAGCCGTCATGCCAATTCCTGAACAAATTCTGACAGCCATTCAATGTGCACCCGACCAAGTCAGTCAATTACGTGAAGAACTCAATCGCTTACGCGCTCAATTAAAAGAGCAATGATACAGAAAATGGATCAAAATCAGATTGAAATACCATCGCTGTACATTTTAAAATCAATGTATCGCATTCATTTCGCGACAACGCCAGACAGACTTTTCGGCATGACCAATACTGAAAAATTTATGCATCCATCTGTGAGCAATGTAGTTCAGTATCTGTACTTGATAGCGCCTCAATGAGCCGACCTCTTCAGGAGAAGCCAGACAGAATAAACACATCACCCCGTACATAACAAGAATGTGATTAAGAACAGTAAAATCATCTACATAAGTGTAAACAATAACGATAGAACCGTATTTCTTCACACAATGCTTGAGCTTGATCAGTGCAATATCAATGATAAAAAAGCAACTGTAAAAGGATGACCATCACGAGGAATCAAGCATTTAGGTTGTCCAGATATCCACAAGGAAAATTGAGTATGGATATATTTGATAGGGTTCCCTTGCCTTTGCCAAATTTAACTGTGGGTGAGTTTTTGGTTAGGCAGACACATATCTGCTTAGACCCTGTCATGCCTCATTGGTTACAACAAAGACATTACAATACATTTACGCCTACGCAGAAGAGTGAAATTATACAATCTTATGGTGTTGGCAAAGTCATTGAGTCTCTAAATCCTCAATTTCCCGTAGGGGTTCAAGTGGTGGGGATTACTGGTTGGAATGAATATATTTTAGGGCATTCTGAGATGTATATTATTGATTCGAGCCTACCTGCGGAAGCCGTACTTTCTTTATTCTATTTTACAGGTCTTACCGCATATATCGGGTTAATCAAACTTGCCCAACCGAAAGCTGGGGAAACGCTCCTGATTGCCAATGCAGCGAGCACACTCGGTTCTTTACTGGGGCAACTCGCAAAAGCCAAAGGTCTAAGGGTTATCGGTTGTTCGGACTCCAGTAAAAAATGCCAATACTTAGTGAATGAATTGGGTTTTGATGCAACCATTCATATGAGCCATTCACATTCTGCCACCCAATTAAGCCTTGCAGCACCAGACGGTATAGACATCTTTTTTGATAATAAAGATGAACCACCACAAAGACTCATTTATGCGCAAATGAATCCATCTGGACGTGTCATCGAATTAGACAAACCGTCCGCACAGCACCCCACGTCTTACCATTCATCAAATTTAGAGAGCATTCAGCACAGGTACTTAAGTCTTCGGGGGACAATGCTCAGCCCCTATCTCGAATTCATGCATGAATCGAATCAAGTAATCGCTGAATATTTAGCCCAAGGGAAAATGACTTATCAAGCACATCTGATTGAGGGTTTTGAGCATTTGCCTGAAGCTTTAATTCATTACTTCAATGAAGAGGCCATGGGAACCCTGATTGTGAAGTTTTAGCTCTACGACTCAGTTTTTATGCTTCAAATGTAGAAACTTGCTTGTTCAAAATTATGCGACATCACACATAAAAAAAGCCCAACATCCTGTCGGGCCTTTTCCATATTCGTTGCTCGGTATAACTTCCTGTTGCACCAAAACGATCCTTGCTTTAGAACATTTCAATCCTTGAATGTTCTGGAACATCCTGTTCCTGAATGAAATGCATGATAGGTGATTTCAAAAAGATTGCCTATACGCAAAGTCCATCATTCATTGTACGCCTTGGCTTACACAATTGATTAAAAAATCATCTAAATTCTGGTATTTTACTCAAAAAACAATATTTTATACCGCCAAGACTCGAGCCAATATTTTCTCGACATCTTGCTGTTGTACTTCAAGTATCCCCACAACACGACCATGGAAAGTCTGATAACGGGATTGAATAAATGCATCTGCAATGAATGCAGGGGCATATTGTTGTAATAAACTGGCTTGTGCCAAAATCACCAACCGACTGACTAAGCTTCGTGCCATAAACTGGAGTTGCTCAGGCACTTGCTGAAATAACTGTAGCAATTGTTGCAGTTCTGCTTGTAATAATGGCTGTTGCTTGGCTATGTTTGTAAAAGACTGCAACAACACCTGCATGGATTCTGGTTCTCGTTGAATCGCCCGCAATACATCTAAGCACATCACATTGCCTGAACCTTCCCAAATGGTATTTACAGGCGCTTCTTTAAAAATTCGCGCCATAATTCCCGTATCGACATAGCCGTTGCCACCAAAAACCTCCATCATTTCACCTGTTAGCTCCACCGCACGTTTGCATATCCAGAACTTGGCAGCAGGTGTCATTATTCTTTTCCATGCCACCGATAAGGCATCATCCTGTTCATAACAGTGTGCCAAATGGAAACTGAGTTGTACTGCGGCTTCGGTTTCCAAAGCTAAATCCACCAAAACAGCTTGCATCAACGGGTGTTCAGATAAATGTTTTCCAAAAGTCTGACGCTGTCGGGTATACGCAAGGCACTGCACCAAAGCTTGTCTTAACATAGCACTACTGCCTACCGAACAAGTGAGTCGGGTGTAATTCGCCATTTCAATAATAGTGGGAATACCGCGTCCTACTTCTCCAATCATGATGCCCCAAGCCTCTTTAAATTCAACTTCGGAACTGGAGTTACTGCGGTTGCCCACTTTGTCTTTCAAGCGCTGGATATGGATCGGGTTCTTGGTGCCATCCTCTAACCAGCGTGGTACAAAGAAACAGGCCAAACCATCTTGTTCAGTTTGTGCCACCACTAAATGTGCATCACACATCGGAGCAGAGAAAAACCATTTATGCCCTGTTAGCAAATAGGCTTGACCACGCCCCGACTCTGCAACTGGAATCGCAATGGTTTCATTGGCTCGCACATCTGAACCACCCTGCTTTTCGGTCATGCCCATACCCAACCAAATTGATTTTTTCTGACTGATTGGCACATCACGCGCATCGTATTCAGTCGATAGCAGCTTACTGCCAATTTTTTCCCACAATTCAGGTTCACGTTGCAGCAATGGAATACTGCCTAGCGTCATTGCGGTGGGACATAAGCTGCCACATTCGACTTGTCCACTCAAATAAAAGCGTGCCGCCCAATCCATCCACGCAGTTTGGGATTGCGGTGCAATAAAAGGATGCGCATGTACAGCATGATTTCGATTCAATTGCATCCATTGATGCCATGCAGGATGGAACTCAATAAAATCTTTGCGACGTCCTCGTGCATCGAAGGCATGTAAGATCGGGGTATGCCGATTAGCTTGATCTGCATATTGGTAATATTCTGCCGAACCTGCAACTTGTCCCAACTCATCCAAAGCGACCTGATCCTGACTGCCATATCGAGTCAAAATTTCTTGTAGAACCTGATCGCTGCTCAATAGGTTATAGTCCTGCTTTTCATCAAATTGATTACTGATTTGATGAGTTGTCCATGTATTCATCATCTTTATTTTGCTCTTGTTCTGATTCGATTTTCATTTCAGTATAGAGAAAAAATGACCTTGATATGTTCAGCTTTGTGCCATGAAGAATCCTGAGATCCAAGTCCGTCGTAGACCGCGTCAATCCAGAGCCAAGCGCACGCAAGAAGCTTTGCAAGAAAGTTTTGTTCGGCTTTTACATGAGCGTCATGCGCATGAAATCACCATTCGTGAAATTACGGATATGGCAGGTGTTGGTTTAGGTACGTTTTATGAGTACTTTTCCAAGAAAGAAGATTTGGTTGCATTAACCATTCATCAACATGTAAAAGGTAATGCTGAGCTACTCAAAAGTTATGCACAAAGCCTGATGGAGTTATCCACAAAATTAAGTTTTGAGGACTATTTAGAGCAGATTATTCATTTTCAACTTGAGCGGATTCAGGCTCGGCAGTTTCTTTGGGCACAGACTTTTTTACTGGAACGGCAGGTTTCAAACATTGAAAGTTACCGTAAAAGTTATGCCATGATGGTGCAAATGTGGCACAGCATTCTTATGCCTTATGTGGGAGATGAAACACAACTCAAGCGTCTGAGTTTAAATGTACAACGGCTGTGTTATGGCTTTGTGTCACAAACCTTGTTGGTCGAGCCAGAGTTTAAGCACTGGCATATTTTAGAACAAGACATTCAACTCACCTTAACTGTGTGGATTAATCAGTAAATTCACGTGCACTAACTCAAGATACACCCATTGTAATTTTTATAGAACGCAGGACTTAATATGAGAAACCACCTATCGTGGCGGTTTCTCATATCAGATACATCGGTAATTTATAAACCACCATGTATTACTATGCCTTAGGCGGTTGTGGATGATCTTTACCGTTCATATTTTTAGGTGGCATAGGGCAACCATTGGCATCTTTCGGTGGTTGCGGGCGGTCTTTGCCCTGTGCACCTTTCGGTGGTTGTGGACGATCTTTTCCTTGAGCGCCTTTTGGTGGTTGTGGACAGCCTTGAGCATTCATGGCATTGTGATGTGCTGAATCATGCTGCATATGAACTTGCGAGTTTTGAGTATCTGTAGATGAGTTTGCTGCTAATGCAGTGTCAGCTATAACCAATGAACTTGCACTTAAAATTAGGCTAGATAGGATTTTTTTCATTGTGATGAATCTCATTTGTTTCACTTATTCTCACCATCCTATAAACCAATTATGAATTTTTAATGGATTCATCCAGTTAAACCGAAATTTTATAAACAATAGAATTTTAATTATCCAGAGTACATTCAAAGTCCAAGTTTTTTCCATAACATGATGCTACTGATGTGGCACAGTATTCTTAAACCTAATGTTGGTGACACCGAGGCATGAATTGCTTAGCTCTAAATAAACATGTTCCTTTTAGTAAGTTAATAAGCATCTTGAAATTACAGAACCCAGCAATATTTCTCACTAGAAAGCCAACTTATTGCAAAGCTAGCTTCTTTTAGAATTTTAAGCATTCGATATTTTAATTAATATAAAAGTATATCTCACATAATATTATTTAGCTAAATAGAAACTATTTACAAGATAGTATTTAATAGAATCAAAAGAATATGAATATTATCGAGATATAAAATGAAAGATAAAATCATAGATATATTGAAACATGTATGGAATCCAAAATTTGATTTAGACAACAATTATGAATATCAACATCTACACGATGTGGCAAACTTTATATTAGATGTGTTAGATGATGATCAACGTAAAATAAGGATTAATGAATTTCTTAAAAGAAATTCAATTAAAAGATATCAAGGTGACATATCTCCTGATAAGTCTGATTCAGTAACATCATTAATCTTAGGTTGGGCAAATCCGCTAAAAAAACAGGAGATATAATTACTCAAAACACATCAAATTTTTCACTGTATTCTGAGCAAGAATTACCAACTAATTTTAGCTACCCTCAGCTGTTTATAAATATAAGCTAAAATAGCAAGGACATTGATGTTGGGAATGATGATACTGATGGTGATCTATCAGTTTTTGTTTTTGATCTAGGTGATATGCCACATCATATAAAGTTTAAAAACTTCAAATGTTGGTTAGAGGAAGCTCTTAGTTTTTAATTTTGCTAAAATCAACATAATACAGCTTTTACGAAATGGATTTAATCATTTAGATATTTCAGTACCTTGAAATTAGTAAAAAATTAATTGTACAAATATTTGCCTTTTTAGATGCACAATTATGACTTCACAAAAAACCGCCCTTACGAGCGGTTTTTTATTTTGCGAAAACTACTTCACATCAAAACGGTCGGCATTCATCACTTTATTCCAAGCGGCAATAAAGTCATGTACAAATTTCTCTTTGTTGTCATCCTGCGCATACACCTCAGCATAAGAACGTAAAATTGAGTTTGAACCGAACACCAAATCCACGCGGGTTGCTGTCCATTTCACTGTACCTGTAGCACGGTCAGCAATTTCATAACGGTTTTTACCCACAGGTTTCCATGTATTGTTCATGTCGGTCAAATTGACAAAGAAATCATTGCTGAGCACGCCAACACGGTCAGTCAATACGCCTTCTTTCGCACCGCCATAGTTGGTGTCGAGCACACGCATACCCCCAATCAACACGGTCATTTCAGGTGCAGTTAAGCCCATTAACTGGGTCCGATCTAACAGCATTTCTTCAGGTTGCACCGCATAATCTTGTTTTAACCAGTTACGGTAGCCATCATGGGTCGGCTCCAAATCAGCAAATGAATATTCGTCAGTTTGTTCCTGCAAAGCATCACCACGACCCGCAATAAATGGCACTTTCACATTCACACCCGCAGCTTGCGCTGCTTTTTCCACTGCTGCTGTGCCACCCAATACAATCAAGTCGGCAATGCTGACTTTTTTCGCCAGACCTGCCTGAATTTCTTCCAGTTTCGCAAGCACTTTGGCTAAACGCTCAGGCTCATTGCCCACCCAATCTTTTTGTGGTGATAAACGAATACGTGCACCATTGGCACCACCACGGAAGTCCGAACCGCGATAAGTTCTTGCGCTGTCCCAAGCAGTGGTAATGAGATCACTACTAGATAAACCGCTATTCAGCAATTTTGCTTTCAGCTCATCAATTTCTGCTTCGGTTAAGCTGTAATCCACGCTCGGAATTGGGTCTTGCCAAATTAAATCTTCCGCAGGTACATCAGCGCCTAAATAACGCGATTTTGGTCCCATATCACGGTGTGTCAATTTGTACCAAGCACGTGCAAAAACTTCCGCTAAATAAGCAGGGTCTTGATAGAAACGCTCTGAAATTTTGCGGTATTCAGGGTCTATTTTCAGTGCCATATCGGCATCAGTCATCATTGGATTACGACGCACGTTCGGGTTATGTGCATCGACAGGTTTGTCTTCCTCTTTGATGTTAATTGGTTCCCATTGCTTAGCACCCGCAGGACTGGTGGTTTTTTGCCAATCATAAGTGAACAATAAGTAGAAAAATTCATTGTCCCATTTGGTTGGATGTGTGGTCCAAGCGCCTTCTAAGCCACTGACCATGGTATTGCCAGCATTGCCTGTCCCTTCTGGGTTATGCCAACCTAGACCTTGGAATTCAACATCCGCCCCTTCAACATCTTTACCGAGTAATTCGGCTTTACCATTGCCGTGTGCTTTACCGACAGTATGACCACCCGCGGTCAATGCCACCGTTTCTTCGTCATCCATTCCCATACGGTCAAAAGTCACGCGCATGTCTTGTGCGGTACGCAATGGATCTTGCACACCATCAACCCCTTCAGGGTTTACATAGATCAAGCCCATTTGCACCGCAGCTAAAGGATTTTCCAGTGATTGACGGTCTTGGTCACTGCCATAGCGGTTGGCGGTTGGTGCCAGCCATTGATGCTCTTCGCCCCAGTAAATGTCTTTTTCTGGATGCCAAATATCAACTCGACCACCGCCGAAACCAAAAGTCTTTAAACCTGCAACGTCATACGCCACAGTCCCTGCAAGGACAATTAAATCGCCCCAAGACAGTTTGTTGCCATATTTTTTCTTGATAGGCCAAAGTAACCGACGACCTTTATCGGTGTTGACATTATCTGGCCAACTATTCAGTGGAGCAAAACGCTGATTACCCGTGTTGGCACCACCACGACCATCTTGCTTACGGTATGAACCCGCCAAATGCCATGCCGTACGCACAAACATCCCGATGTAGCTACCATAATCTGATGGCCACCAATCTTGGCTACTGTTGATCAGGTCGCGGATATCTTGTTTAACGGCTTCTAGATCGAGCGATTTGAAGGCTTCTGCATAATTAAAGTCGGGATCGAGTGGATTGGTTTTGGTATCGTGTTGTGAAAGGATGTCTAAATTAAGTGAATTTGGCCACCAATCGGTATTTGAGCTGGCAGCAGAGGTATTGGCACCATGTGAAAATGGGCACTTACCTGACGAGGCTTGCGAATTATTGTCCATGTTATCTCTCCAAACTCAAGTCTTTCAATGTTTATTATTGAACCGTCTAAAAGTAGTGTTCGACTATCAACATAGCCTTTTTTCTAGACAAGCTAAAGCGGTATTTACTAATCAAAACAATCGAATTCTTCTATATAAGCATTGAAGAAAAAAAGATTTTTAAATGTCCATAGACACACATTTGATGTCTGTAAGTTTCGTAACACTCATACCATTTAGCATTTCAAACAGCACGATTTTGGATAAAATATAGGCTACATATGACCAATAAATTCTGTTATTTTGAACGGATTAGAACTTTAGAATATAAAAAATGCAGAATGATCTCGACCACATCATTCAACAATATGACATCATCTTATTTGATGCGATTTGTGTCATCTGTAATGGTTGGGCACGTTTTATCATTCAACATGATCCGCAGGCTCAATTCAAACTCGCTTCAGCCCAATCGCCTTTGGGAGAAAAAATTCTTGAATATTATGGTCTGTCGACCACGCATTACACCACCATGATTGTAATTATCAATGGGCAATTATTTACAGAATCTACCGCCTTGTTAAAAGTTATGGCTCGGCTCGGTCTACCTTTCTCTCTAATGAAGATGGGTGATCTTATTCCCCGACCATTTCGGGATTTTCTGTATCGTCGGGTTGCACTCAATCGCTATACCCTTTTTGGTAAAACTGATGATTGCCTCATTCCATCCCCAGAAAATAAACATCATTTTCTAGAACAGGTCATCCGTGGACACTCAACGACTCAATAAAAAAACGCTGCAAACCATTCGTATGAGCCTAGCAATCTTGTGGATTTATCAAGGTCTAATTCCCAAAATTCTATTTCAAGCCGAGGATGAACGCCGTATTTGGATGTTACAGGGATTCAATGAACATGCTGCAATTAGCCTGATGCAATGTTCTGGCGCAATCGAAATCATATTTGGAGCATTCTTTTTAACGGGTTATAAAACCTTAGCGCTTCATTATCTCAATATTGTCGGCATGCTTGGATTAAGCTTTTTAATTTTGATTGTCGATCCACACTATTTCACTCAAGCCTTTAATCCATTTGTTATGAATATCGCGATGCTGGCTTTGTCCTTAACCGCCATTCGCCTTCTCAAAGATCCAGAAAGAAACGCATAATCAACAACATTCAACGTCAATATTAAACAATTAAACGCTTGCCTTCACGAATGCAATAAAACGGATTCATTAATTTTGACGAACCGCGCATCGCTACATGTAAATCATGCTCAGGTTGCTCATGGGCTTCATCGGTCAACTGATAGGTTCGATAATGAATGGCCAATGAACATTTGGCATGTAAATCTTTATGCGCCTGAAAAGCATCTTCAGGATTCATATGCATATAACGCATCAACTCACGTGGCTCATAAGCACCAATCGGCAACAAGGCAATGCGTGGAGGCCCCAAACGGCTATGAATTTCCTTAAAATGCGGTGAATAGCCTGTATCGCCCGCAAAGAAACTATATTCACGCCCCTGTTTAACCGCAAAACCACCCCAAAGCGCCATGTTCTGATCACGTATTCCACGACCAGAGCCATGTTGTGCTGGGGTATAAATCAATTCCAGTTCATGAAACTGTGCAGATTGCCACCAGTCCAGTTCAATCACATGCATACTTTTCGGTAAATACCAACCATTACCCAAACCTGTGTAAATTGGCATGGCAAATTTGTTATGCAACCAGTTCAGGCTTGCCAAATCCATATGATCATAATGATTATGACTCAGCAACACCGCATGAATGGGCGGCAATTCTTCTAGCGCAATACCTGCGGGACAAAATCGCTTCGGTCCACGCCCCTGTTTCGGACTGACAAATTCTGCCCAAACAGGATCCGTGAGAAAATTATAAGGACCAATCTGTAATAACACAGTGGCATGTCCCACAAACCAGATTTGCCAATCATTCAGTGCTGCATTAGGACGACTTTGTGGCAATACACGTGGGGTTGTAGAAGCAGCCTCTAATGGGGTTTCTTTGTCCCAAGTCGATGACTTTCGTTTTAACAACCACTTGAACAAATCAAAATGGCTACGCCCCTCTGGTGCATGCAGAGGATTCAAAAATCGCGTGCCATTAAAGTGTGCAGATTCAAGATACTGAAAAGCGGGTTTACGCCAAGTATGTGACCAACACTCTTGGGTTTTAATCTGAAAATGTGGTTGTTCTAAGTTCTGCTTCATGTAGTGTCATTATCTATAAGAAATATCACATTCACTGCAATAACATGAATGTCGAGATTGGCGTGTTTCTTATTGTAGATACTCTGTTTGGTAATTCAAGCCAAACTGTAAAATATACGCCTTAGTCTCCGCTGGAGTCAGGTGAGATAGCAACGCAAGTGGTCATACTCAAATTTGATAAAAAAAAGCGGCAGACTGGAATTCAGCCTAGTCTGCCGAGGTTGTAAACCCAGAAATTTAAGCAATTTTGCGTAAGTCTAAACCCTGATCTAAATGCTTTTCCGCTTCAAATACTGCTTGTTTAGCAATTAATTTTTTCAAGTGACGCATCTCTTTGGCTGCGTTCACGGTGATCGCCCCCACAATAATGCCATCGCTTACACCGAACAGCACACAAGAACAAGCTGAACCTAAAGTGGCATCCATTTCACCACGAACTATCCATTCTGCTGCGGCCATATCGCCGACAAATTGATAGTTAATATCGAGCTGATCCGTCCAGAACCATGCAGGATTTGGTTTTGGATGCTCTACACCCATCACGTGACGTGCAAAAATTCCTGCTTGCAGATTGGCATTTTCCCATGTTTCCACACGACGATACTGCCCATCTGCACGTAACTGAGTCGCAACATCACCCGCGGCATAAATGTCGGGATGTGAAGTTTGGCAGTTTTCATTGACCTGAATCGCCCCCTCCACCGCTAAACCAGCATCTAGCGCGAGCTGTGCATTCGGGACAATGCCAATGCCATAAATCACGGCATCTGCACGTAACTGTTCCCCTGTTGCAAGAGTGATTACCACGGTTTCACCATCTAAATGACAGTGATTAATGGCGCTATTCAAGCGCACATCGACACCCGCAAGACGTTGCTGTGCCAATAAAAACTCACTCAAAATCTGCGGGGATGAACGCCCCATCACCATCGGCCCCATTTCAATCACGGTCACTTGGCAATCTTTAAAACGCGCAGAGGATGCTAACTCAAGACCGATTACACCACCGCCAATCAGTACAATTCGCTGTCCAGCTTGTAGCACAGGCACCAGCGTTTGAGAATCTTCCAAATTACGTAAGGTATAAACGTGTTGACCTAAAGCATCGAAATTCGGCAGGCGACGTGCTGCACCGCCAGTCGCAAGCAACAGTTTGTCATAAGCAATCACATCACCCTTTTGCAATTCAACGGTTTTTGCCTCAGGGTTGATTTTCACCACGCCATTACCACGGATATGCGTGACACCTAAAGTCGTCAATTTCTCTTCCGATAAAATCTCAACCTTGGTTTCTTCGGGCTTTAAAATCACATCTTTGGATAAAGGTGGACGTTCATAAGGCAAATGAACTTCATCCCCAATCAGGATAATGTTGCCCTCATACTTGTTCCCGCGGAGTTCTAAAATCGCACTCGCACCTGCCTGTCCTGCACCAACGATGACAATAGTTTCAATATTGCTCATTTGATTCACCCTTTTAACTCAGCCGATACAATACCAAAGCCCGCAATCCACTCGCTGATGTCTTCATAACAATGCGTCGTCATCTCGTATTCACCGAGTTCATGTAAGGCAGCAAATGCCGCCATCCAAGAACGGACTTCCTGACCACCACGTCCACCATCACGGCGAATGTCTGCTTCAGTCATCGCTTCAATTGTGGCGAAGTCTGCTTTGGCAAATGTTTCAAGCAATGCACGATCCCATTCTGGATTGAGCGGCACGGCAACAGATTGATCCCCCGCAGCCAGTTTTTGCCCAACCGCAATAATTTTGGCTTGACGATTATTCCGCGACTCTACGGATGGGTTACGTCCACAAATCAAAAACTCTTCCACTTCTGGCGGTACAGCGCCCATTTGTGGGGTCGGAGGATCATGCGAAAGCCCGCCTGTTCCTAAAATTAGGACTCGTTCATTTTCAAGATTTAAGGACTGAATAAACTGTCCGACGGCACGTCCTAAAGCAATGGTTCGCTTGGTGGTGGGCATTGGTGCCGCTGCACCATTAATAAAAATAGGAATGGTGGGATAACGATCTAGCTGACCATCACACAGGAAATGTAGTGGTTGCGTCACGCCATGGTCAGCTTGCATTCGGTAGGAATAGACAACATCGACCCCTTCATCAAGTACACGACGCACCAAAGCAATCGCAGTGTCTTCAGGGACATTAATTTTGTCGTTGTCTTTACCATAGTCCCAATCGCCTGCCGCAGTTGCACGAATACCCACACAGAAACTTGGCATCAAATCATAGAAAAAACCATTAAAATGGTCTGGACCAAAGGTAATAATGAGGGTTGGGTCATACGCTTTGACTTCTGCCGAAAGTTGGGCAAAAGTCTCACGGACAATCTGTTCTTTACGCTGTTCTTGCGGTGAAGCAAATTCCATTAAGGGACTGTGCGATGCACAAATGAGTTTAACGGCCATGTGTGACTCCAAAATAGAAACCGTCGCTTAATGACTGTGTTTCCTTAATATATGCAAAGATTTCAATATAAAGACTGGGTCAAAATTAAGCGTTGAAATGATGAAGCGGAGTCTTTCCAATAAAGCATAAACTTTCGGACTAACCTTCGGTTCGACCTACTTTTCGTTTGGGAAAAGTAGGCAAAACTATTGTCATTCGCAAAACTCGGCAACAACCATCACGACATTGACAGGTCGCAGAAACATTTCGTTTTAGCTTTAGTCCTGCCTCAAACAATTGCGAATGACTTTTCCGCGTACCCAAGATTTTTGAAATACTCATCAAACCTAATTGAGTTTAGATTCGAGATTTCTTTACGTTTCAAAGCGCTGAAGACCCGAAATGATGAGTAGTTCAGTGAATCCATCACTCATCAAAGAACCCTGCACGAGGTTGGCGTAAACCACGGATGCCTAAACCACATTCAGCATTGATCAAAACACCCGTCAGTGGACGGTTGTTCTGACGCGATGCCAATAGAACGTATGAACCTGTCATCTCTTCAGGTTCAGGCAAGAAATTCAGTGGCATACCACGAGCAATCTTTTCAGGGTCACGTGCATCGAGTAGCCCCAAATTTTCTTGACCTAAAGATGCCGCCCCTTTGATATTGACATTCATACCTGACGGCGCCACTGCATTCACTCGTACTTTAGGCGCAAGTTCATAGGCCAATTCTTTCATCACCCCCACACCTGCATGCTTAGAGGCTGTATATACGGGGCCTCCGCCTGCCGAGTACAAGGCTGAATTAGACAAAGTAAATATGATAGACCCTTCAGAAGCTATCAATGCATCCAGTGCAGCTTTTGCACCCAAGATGAGGGACTTGGTGTTAATGCCCATAATTTCATCAAAGGCTTTGTCTAACTGCTCACCCGAAGTATTGACGATATCGGCATAATGATCCCAAATCCCAGCATTACCGACAAAACAGTCCAGTTTGCCAAAACGCTCAAGCGTGGCATTCACGGCACGGACATTGTCTTCATAGCAAGCCACATCACCCGCAATGGCGAGGATGCGATCACCGAAATGTGCCCGTAATGCCTCAACTTTGGCTTGTGAACGCTGTAGCACAGCCACTTGTGCACCTTCTGCTAAAAAGCGCTCAACCAAAGCCCAACCCAGACCAGAACCACCTCCCGTAATCAGGGCAACTTCACCTTGTAGCCAGCCCATGCTTATACCCCTGTCATTTCAACGAACAATTGCCCACCTTCCACAATCACAGGAAAGGTCTGAATAGGATCGGTCGCAGGTAGGCATAAAGCCTGACCTGTTTTTAGACAGAAACGAGCAGAATGTAATGGGCATTCCACCGTACCGTCCTCTTCCAGATAACCTTCTGACATGGAGGCATTGCCATGTGAACAACGGTCATTCATGGCAAAGAACTCACCACCATTGTTGAATACAGCCAGTGCTTCGATACCGTTCACACCGCAGTCCACTTTCAATACTTCGCCTTCATCTAATTCATCGATTTGGCAAACAAAAATCTTATTCATTAGAAGAACACACTCAAGTTATGGGAGTTGTAAGTCACTTGGTCTAAAGTGATTTTACGGTTAAAAATCTGGAAACCCTGCTCGGTATCCACTTTGCGAATCTTGTCATGACGCTTACCGCAGTAGATCGTGACATCTTTTTCTTTCTGGGTACGGTAGAGTAAATACGTCACGTAAACGTCATACTCACCTTCGACTTCAGTCGCTTCAACCATGATGTTAGACACCATATGCGTGGTGCGTGATGGAGGTTCTTCCGCCCATGCCATCCCTGTTTCCAAACGCGCGACACGACGTTCTAACAAGTCTTTAGTATCGTTAAATACCCACGTCGTTGGTGGTTCAACCGAACGACGACGGTCACGAGTTTGCGCATTCGGTGTGGTGCGTAGGGTATAGGCAATATCATCTGCCAAGACATCCAACCACTCACGGAATTTCCAGTCGTCGAGCAATTTTGCTTCACGGTAAAGGAACTGACTGATCTGATGTTGAAGTTCTAAGCTGATCTGACTCATTTCATCAACTCCTTTTCATAGTCTTCCGCGGCTTTTTCGACTTCTTCCCATGTTTCATGAATCAACAAATCTGCCCAACGACGGTACATTCCACGTGCTGCTGTTTCAGAGAAAATGTAGTTGGTGATGCCTGGAATGCCATCTTCACGGACTTTTTCATTACCCAAGCCCATTTCCATGATCAACGGATTGTTTCGCGCTTTATAGCCACGAAGTACTTTTTGGATTTCAATCCAGTTTTCAGAGTCATCTTGCTCAAGGAAACCCGCAGGTCCAAAAGCACGCGTTGCAGAACGCTCAAAGGCTTCTTTAACTTCTTGAGAAGCTTCTGCGTCAGTGATACAGAATGCCCAGACTTCAGTTTTGTTTGGACCACGCGGATGCCATACTCGAAGCGTTGCTGTCCCATTTAACCATGACATGGTCGGGAACATGGTGTTATGCCCCGCAAGACGTAGTGCACGTACTTCACCCAAACGCTCTTTAACTTCCTCAAAGGTTTCACGGAAGTAGTTCGCTACTTCACCATCCACCCAGACGTTTGCATCGGGCTTTTCTGTAAAGAAGAAGCCTGAACCATGACCACGTGAACCGTACTGAATGGCATCTTTAGCAGTTTCCCAAACTGGACGTGCAGTTTGTGCAGCACCGAGTTTTTTAGATGAGTCATCGTCGGGTTTTGCACCCAAAACTTGAATGGCTGAAGCATGTGAAAACAATGCATGATACTGGTCCGATGCAAACTGTTCCGCAGCGAATTTCCAGTTACACTCGATTTCCCATTTGTGTACCCCACCAATAATTTCCGTTCCACCAGGACGACGGTCAAGCACACCATCTAGATACCAAGCAATGTCACCCATGTATTCAACGAGGTCAGGTGTAGATTCATCCCAACAACCGAAAATTAAACCTTTGTAGCTTTCGACACGATTAACTTCAATCAAGCCCCATTTTTCTTTACATGCTCCCTGTGGAAAAGCACGATCTTCTAAAGGAATATCCTTGAGTGAACCATCAACCCCATAAGACCAACCATGATATGGGCAGGTAAAGGCACGGGTGTTGCCACAATCGGCAAAGCTGACACGCATAGAACGGTGACGGCACTGGTTTAAAAGTGCTTTGATTGAGCCATCTTTTTGACGTACGACAATAATCGGGTCTTCACCCATGTAGGTATTAAAAAAATCACCTGCCTTTGGAATTTGGCTTTCATGACATAGGAATAACCATGTACGCCCAAACACACGTTCCAGTTCTAATTCGTATAAATCTGGATCGGTATAGATAGATGGCGAGATACGTCCATTTTGTGCATCGACCAAAGCGTCGATTTCACGCACATCAATTTTTCCACTCATGAAAAGCTCTCCTGCAACCAATCGGCACAACGTAAATAGACTCAACTTTTGAGGCATCATGATTTTTTAGATGCTTTTAGGGAAATATTTTTTTTGTTTCAATTAATACGTTTTAGCAATTATTAGAAAAGTTATTTCTTATATTAAAATCTCCGCACTAGACTCAAGACCATTTATTTTCTAAATACTTGAATCATCTTCACGGCATAGTTGTTTATAGATTATACTTTGCCGTAGTCGTGGTAAGACATTTTTTGGATTACTCAGTGGGTTATTGATATGGAACTTAGACACCTTCGCTATTTCATTACTGTTGCTGAAGAACTGAACTTCAGTAAGGCTGCACTGAAACTTTATACTGCTCAACCTTCACTCAGTCAGCAAATCAAAGACCTTGAAGAAGATGTCGGTGTGCAGTTGCTATATCGAACCAAGCGAAAAGTGGAGCTCACTGAAGAAGGTGCTGTTTTTCTGGAACAGGCACGCCTGACACTGGCGCAAGCAGATAAAGCGATCGCTATGGCACGTCAAGTCGCACAAGCCAAACAGCAGATGCTACGCATTGGTTTTGTCCCGGTTGCGGAAATGAAAATCTTTCCTTATGTGCTGCCCAATTTACGGGTACAAAACCCAGACTTAAAAATTGAATTGCTCAGTATGAACAATACTGAACAAATGCGCTTACTGAAAAAAGGCGAATTGGACATTACCTTTACTCGGCATAATTTTCATAGTGATGAAATTGAAAGTCAGTTTGTACTCCGTGAACCACTGATTTTCCTGCTACCGAAAGACCATCCTTTGGCCAAATACGAGCGAATTCCGATTAAAGCTTTAAATGGTATTGATTTTATTATTCCCGCAGTCGAACAGTCGCAGACCTTGCACCAGACCATTTTGGAGTTTGCCAAAGCCAACAGCATTGAATTCAATATAGTGCAAAAAGCCGACAATATTCTGTTCAATATCAACTCGATTGGGATGGGTCTCGGTTGCACCATTTTACCCGGTTACGTTGCGCCTTTGACCATGAACAACACGGTGATTCGTCCACTGGAAGTCGAACTCCCCTATTTGGACTTATATGTGAGCTATCGTAAAAACAACACCTCACTGGCCGTGAATAAATTTCTAGAATTGCTAACTCGGGTGTTTTATTTGGATATTAATCGCGAATAAACCCACATCTGCTCCACATCAATCATCCAATTCGGCACACCACTATTTTCTGAATAAATAGCGATGTGCTTTTTTCATGGAGAAATGCGCTGCAGCGTACGCCTATTTGCAGCATTTCTCATTGACCCACCGTTTATCCGCTGGCACTTTTCATTTTGTATTCTTTTTTACCCTAGGGTATGGTGATCAAAAGCTGTTTTTTGTCAGGTTTCACCTACAACTTAAGTCTAAACTTAGGCTTATATTGCAACAGATCTTGGTACTTTTTAGCCACACGAAAAAATATAACAGAGCAGGAGAAGATTATGCAGATGCCCACTTCACAGCGTTTAAAAACGGCCATGCAATTTCGTCCCTTCTTTTTTATTAGTTTTTTAATGACGGCGGTTTTTTATACTCTACTGAATACGTTTAATGATTGGTCTTGGTCGACCAATCTATTGATCAGTTGGAATATTGCTGTATCGAGTTATTTACTTAAAACCATGACCACCCTGTGGCCTGTTGACCATCGACACATTCTGCAACATGCGCAGCAACAAGATGCAAGTAAATGGATCATTCTATTGTTAGTGATCATGACATTGATGATGTGTTTGATTGCGATAGTGTTGGAACTGACCCATCTCCCCAACGATCCCATCATTAAATATGGGCACTTGGCTCTGTCTTTACTGACCATTATTAGTGCATGGTTTTTTATGCATACCGTGTTTGCTATTCATTATGCGCATGACTATTATCTTGCCCTCGCAGACCAAAAAGATGCGGGTCTAGACTTTCCGAAAACTGCACAGCCCACTTATCCTGACTTTTTATACTTTAGTTATGTGATTGGCACCTCGGCACAAACGGCAGATGTTTCGATTACTTCCCGCTCCATGCGGATTTTAAATATTGTGCATATTATTCTGGCTTATGGTTTTAACACCTCGATTTTAGCCATCAGCATTAATGTTGCCGCAGGCTTTATCACCCTGTAAATTTGCTTTACTAGCATGAAATTTCGGGCATAAAAAAGGGATGGCTTAACCATCCCTAATCTTGCTCACTAGATTATTTAACACCACGTGCAGTCAAATAGTCTTTAATCACCGTATTAAACTCTTCGGCTTTTTCCACTTGTGACCAATGTCCACACTGACTAAAGATATGTGCATCGGCAAATGGGACGGTATTTAAAATATCCCATGAACGCGACACTGGAATGACGATATCTTGTACCCCATGAATCAACAATACAGGCACTTGAATGTCTTTCATCTTGTCGAAATCGAGCGGGAATTCGAAGCGATCACGATCACGCGCACCGACCACATCCATTAAACGGTCTGAAGCATAATCATTTTTTGCCGCTTCAAAACGCACTTTCACCAATTCATCGGTAATTAAGCTCTTATCCACCACAAACATCGACAAGGTGTTTTTAATGCCTTCTTCGGTCAACACTGGGTTAGCATGGGCTTTCAGTGCCGCAGTTTGTTTCGCGCCACCTGTCCCCATCGACACGATGCCCAACACACGTTCAGGGTAATCCAGCACCATTTGGAAGGCTAACCAGCCACCCAAGGAGTTACCCACCAACCAAGTTTTTTCAATGCCTAAAGCATCCAGTGTACGCACCGCATGATCGACCCATGCACGAATACCATAAGCCGTACCATCTGCCACAACGGTCTGGCCATAGCCAATCGAGTCAATCGCGATACAACGGGCTTGTTCAGCAATTTGCGGTAAGTTCAACCACCAGTTTGCCGCTGCCGATACACCTGTACCTGAACCGTGTAAAAATAAAATGGGGGTGCCTTCACCCAATTCATGGTAATGGGTTAACTCACCTTCCGCTGTTTCAATCCATTTATCTTCCAAGCCAAAGAATGGGTCGGTGGTGTAATTGGGGATTTGGACCGTGCTCATACTTACTCCTCGTACAGCCTTAAATCTGTCTGGTGTGATACTTCCAAAGACAGATGAATTCGTTCATTTCGACAGTTTTACTGCTCCATCTTACCTGTTCAAAGCGACTCAACTGATACTTGTTTTCGATCACATACTACAAAAAAACGATTATTTAAGTTCATGTTTATAAACAACATTTCACTTAAAAATGAATCATCAGCTCACAATAAACAGTTTACTCTTCACTGAAATAATAAAGAGCGATGTGTGACCAAATCGCTCGATTGCAGTTTTAAACTTAAAATTTATAACTATAGGTGGTCGCGACACGGTACTCTTTCAGGTCGCTTTTCCAGTCGTAATCGGTATCGATATACATCGCCTGAACGCCCAAACCTTTGAATTTGCCTTCAGGTACGGTGTAATTCACAATCAAGTTCAACTCTTGTTCGTCCTGATTAGTTTTACCACCCGCTTTGGCATCAAAACCTGCAAAATAAATGGCATTGGCATTCAAACCTTTTAGCCCCAATTCGGCAAAGTCATACCCATAGGAGACATTCCAAGATTTTTCTTTGGCATTGGTAAACGTTGCAACAGACCAATTGACCAAATAAGGCTGTGGCACCCAACCTGCCAATGTTGGAAAATTATTTTCCCCAAACATTTGTTGATAACCCAGACCGACACTGTGTGCCCCATGACTGAACTTGGCTCCCATCGACAAGGCTTGGTTGTCAATTTCACCATACAACTTATCGCCTGACTCAGAATTATCAAAATAACGCACATGGCTGGTCAGCTTAGTCTTCGTACCCAGCGTGGTGTTGTAATTAAGACCTGCATAATGCTGTTGATAAATGTCTTTAACATCGGCATACCAATAGCTGGCTCCAATCGCAGGATTAAACTGATGATCAATCCCTGCGATATACATGCCGTCCGCGGCTTTGGCCGTATTCGGATTATTGTTCGGGAATAAACTTAAATCCTGAAATTGATTGTCATACCGTGCATTAATGCCATCAATATAGGCCAAGCTCAATTTGGTATCTTTCAGCTCTTTCGATTCTAACCATGCGCCACGATAAGTAGTCAGTAACTGACGCGATGGATCAAATACTAAAACTGGAGAAACAGGCAGTAACTCCCCCACTTTCAATTCCGTTTGTGACACTTTGGCTTTTAAGGTTGCACCGACTTTGCCGAAATTGCTGGCTTGTTCTTGACCATTATGTGGCAAGACCCAATCGGCATTTTTATCACGCCCATTTAAACGAAAAGCATGTTGCACCAACACATCCGCACCGACCTGCAATGCGCCAATTTGGGCATAACCCGATTTGGCATCTAAGGTGATGGCCTGCGACCAACTGCCCCAATTATTTTGCGGTACAGTTTCATACTGACGGTCTAAATAGAAATTTCTGAATTTTAACTGGACTTGGCTATCGTCGATAAAGTCTGCATTCGTTGCAGTTGTACCTAATGCCGCAGTTGCGACACAGATGGCTGTCCATAAAGTTTGACGACGCATAAGATATATTCCAATGATCATGTAAAGCGACAACGCCATCATGCGGAACTCGTCGAGCAGAAAAAATCCGACCACAGTCTTAAGAAAATGGGACTTCACCCACTATAAATGCAAAGGTAAGCACCACTTTTTTTTCATTTAGATAAAATTACAATAACTCACCTTAAACACCATTTTGCAGATCGTGCTGAAAGATTGAGTTTCTCTAGCCTTACTCATTTGCAACCGCTTTCTTTTTTGAATGGTTTTGATCATTAAGCGTTTTTTTGTTTAAGTATTCCGATTCCACTTTTTCATAGTGGCGTAGATTTATAAGAAAAAGCGCTCATATCACAGAAATTTTCTATATGTGCATAATGAGGTTAAATCGCTTTAAAACTAGAAGAATGCGTAATCAAAAACAAGAAAAGTCTAATTTATTAAATGCGATATAAAATAGAAGAACTTTATAATTCAATTGCAGTATTTTAAGCAAATAGCCCTACGTTTAGAACTACTTGCCATGCAATCTTTCAATGGCTAAAGCTACTGTTGTTTCATAGCTGGGCAAAATCAGCTTTGGATACGCGAAGTGCGGCAGGGATGCCGCACGTTGCCCATCACGGCACGGATGCTGTGTATGGGCAACAAAAGACTTTTGCCAACTTTGGGTCTTTCCAAAGTCGGATCTTGCCTGCGCAAAGGCGTTTAAACTTTATAAAGCAAAAATACGGCAGTGCAAGCACTGAAACTTAAGAATTTAAAAAGAAAATGCCAGTCAATTTCTTAATTGACTGGCATTCCCTATTTAGATGTTTTTACTCATCCAAGATCAGATTAAACCAAAACAGCCTTTGCTTTCGACATGGTCAAGGCCAAATCTTCAATCATATCTTCCTGACCACCGACCGTCCCACGACGACCTAATTCCAACAAGATTTCACGTGCAGAGACGCCATATTTGGCTTCTGCACGCTTTGCAAAGAGTAAGAATGATGAATAGACACCTGCATAACCTAAAGTTGCAGCATCACGATCCGCACGAATCGGATTCAGCATCATTGGAATCACCAAATCTTCTGCCACGTCTTGTACTTTAAACAGATCCACGCCTGTTTCTAAGCCCATACGGTTGGCCACCGCAATGAACAATTCCAGTGGTGTATTGCCTGCACCCGCGCCCAAGCCTGCAGACGCCAAGTCGACACGAATTGCACCTGCATCAACTGCGGCTACTGTATTTGCCACGCCCATACCCAAGTTATGATGCCCGTGGAAACCCAGTTCAATACTGCTGTCCAGTTCTTGACGCAGTAAACCGACACGGTCTGTGACATCTTGCGGCAGCATATAACCCGCAGAGTCAGTCACATAAATACAGTTCGCGCCATAAGACACCATCTTTTTCGCTTCTTCAAGTAATTGAGCAGGCGATGCCATGTGCGCCAACATCAAGAAACCAACGGTATCCATCCCCAGCTGACGTGCCGCAGTAATATGCTGTTCTGAACAATCCGCTTCGGTACAGTGCGTTGCCACACGAATGGTTGATACCCCAATTTCATGCGCCATTTTTAAATGATCGACCGTACCAATTCCCGGTAACAGCAATGCCGAAACTTTGGCATTCTTCATCCGTGGCACAACAGCAGACAAATACTCTTCATCCGTTGCCGCAGCAAAACCGTAGTTCACCGATGAACCACCAAGGCCGTCACCATGCGTCACTTCAATCAGCGGTACACCTGCATCATCCAATGCAGTGGAAATTGCAATCATTTGCTCAACAGTGGTTTGATGGCGCTGTGGATGCATACCATCACGTAAAGTCATATCATGCACAATAATCTTAGACATGGGTTGCTCCTTATACTTCAGCCGTAGCCAATAAACGTTCCGCAAACATTTCCGCAGTGCGCGCAGCTGCCGCAGTCATAATGTCCAAATTCCCTGCGTACTTCGGCAAGAAATCACCCAAGCCTTCTACTTCAAGGTATATCGACACGCGGTTGCCATCAAATACTGGACCATTCACCAGTTTATAGCCGGGTACATATTTCTGAACTTCAGCAATCATGGCTTGAACAGATGCCGTAATTGCCGCTTGATCAGGTTCCCCTTCGACCAAGCAATGCACCGTATCACGCATCATGAGTGGTGGCTCGGCTGGGTTAATAATGATGATGGCTTTACCTTGTTTTGCACCGCCGACTTTTTCAATTGCACCAGCCGTGGTACGGGTAAATTCATCAATGTTTTTACGTGTACCTGGGCCAACCGACTTGGTCGAAACCGTAGCAATAATTTCCCCATAACTCACCGCTTGTACGCGAGAAATGGCAGCCACCATAGGAATGGTCGCTTGTCCACCACAGGTCACCATGTTCACATTCGGCAACTCCCCTGCATCCAAGAGTTCTTGAAGATTGACAGGTGGTACACAAAATGGACCAATGGCAGCAGGTGTCAGATCAATCATCTGCACCCCCAACTCATTCAACTTACGGCTATTTTCTGCATGGACATATGCTGAGGTCGCATCAAAGGCAATTTGAATTTCATCCGCAAGCACATGTGGTAGTAGACCATCCACACCTTCTGCTGTGGTTTTTAAGCCCATACTCGCTGCGCGGGTCAATCCTTCTGAACTTGGGTCAATCCCGACCATCCATACCGGCTCAAGGAATTCGCTACGCTGCAACTTATACAATAAATCTGTTCCGATATTTCCCGGACCGATTAATGCACATTTAATCTTTTTCATGCATCTACTCTCTCAAAAATCCAATTTATTCCGCAGCAAACGCAGCGACCACTGAACCAAAGCCTTCAATTTCAACTTTAAATTCATCACCCGGTTGTGCAATCACCATTGGGCCTAAAGCACCCGTTAAAATGATGTCTCCCGCAAGCAATGGGCGACCACGGCGTACCATTTCATCGGCAAGCCAAACTGCGGCATTTAAAGGATTAGCTAAACAGGCATTACCGATGCCTTGTGAAACCACTTCATCGCCACGGGTCATGGTCATTTTGCAATTGACTAAATCAAGTTGATCTAATTTCACTGGGCGTGAACCCAACACAAACGCCGCAGAAGATGCATTGTCTGCCACGGTATCAATCAGTGAAATTTTCCAGTTTTCAATACGGCTATCCACCACTTCAATCGCGGGTAAGGCATAGGCTGTAGCGCTAATAATGTCCGCATAGCTATGTTTTTCTTGGGTTAAATCTTGGTGAATAATCAGCGCAATTTCAGCTTCAACTTTTGGCTGAATCAATAATCCTGCGGGGATGGCTTCACCATCACCATAAGCCATATCAGCAAACAGCATACCGAAGTCAGGTTGATTGACCCCCAGTTGCGCTTGTACCACTTTAGAGGTGAGGCCAATTTTGCGTCCCACTAAGCGACGTCCTTCTTTCAAGGCACGTTGGGTATTCACTTCCTGAACCGCATACGCAATATCGACGTCTGCTTGTTCCGCGCCCAGTTGTGGGCGAATGGGTGCAATCGCAGTCTGTGTAAGCTCAGCGTTACGTAAAGCCTGCGCAACGGATTCAACAACAGCAGAATTCGACATCTAGGGTTCCTTAAACTGCAAAATAGAGACAAATACCGTTTTAGCGAGCAAGGGAAATCAAGAAATAGTCAAAATAGACCTTGCAAATGACCGAAGGTGCAACCAAGGGCTTATCCCTAAGCGCCACTAAAAACGAGTATATTTTAGACCGCTTAAGCATCGGAAAATTGTGGGTTTTGCGCCAATACTTATTTTATTTTTTACAATAGTTAGAACCTATAAATCTTTTTTGTTTTATCCATCAAAATAAACAGCATAGAAAAAAATCAAACAGAAAAATGACCAAATCATTCAGAATTTAGGGGTGTATATTTTGATTACACTTTGCATCTACGACTAAAAAATAATAAGCGAGAAATCGATCTGTCTCAGATCTACCACAAAAAATAAGCCGCTTTTCACAAGTCATACCAGTCCGTTACAGCTCATGCCTCGAACAGTTGCGGATCACCTTCGCTCATACCGAACAACATCATGAATTTAAAGTAAAAAAAACCAGTCAATTTATTCACTGACTGGCATTATCGGCATAAGAGGCTGATTGGCGTAAAATAATTTTATGCTGCAAATAAAGCAGGATTATTCTTTAAACTTTCACGTTGCTGTATGGCCAATACATAACGCTTAATCGCAGGATGTGGTTTTAATAAATTCATGTTTAATTGCCACATGATCATTGCCCCTAAACTAATATCGGCTGCCGTAAACTGTGAACCGCATAAATACGGGCTGGCCTGTTCCAAACCTTGAACCAAGGCTTGATAAGTATCCTGATAATCGCCATAGCCCATAAACATTTTTTGCTCTGGTGCAACCTGAACTTTTAAATGTTCATTGTCGGAAGCTGCTGCAAACGGGCCAGCACCAAAGAACAACCAGCGATAATATAAACCTCTTTTCGGATCATCCAGTGCAGGAGCTAAACCTTTTTCAGAGAATTTATCTGCCAAATACGCACAAATGGCATCTAACTCATAAATCACCACATCACCATCGACCAACACGGGCACTTTACCAAAAGGATTGAGTTTTAAAAATTCGGCTGATTTCATTTCTGTGCCATACGCGACTTCTATACGCTCAACTTCAATCCCCAAATCAAGAATAAGCCAATCCACTACAACGCCTCGAGATTGCTTATTTGTATATAAAGTTAAAGCCATTGTTCTATCCTCTGTGTTTATTGTTTTTTAGAATAGAACGAAGCTGTGTCAGTTTTTGTCAGTAGTGCTGGGTCATTTTTCTGAACTTAAAAATTCCTTTTGACACCATTGCTGAAACAAATGACGTTTAAATTGGGGGTAGACTTGCTCAGTCAATATGAGCGTTTGTATTCGATCTAAACGGAAATTTCTAAAATCTTCCCGTAATTCACACCACGCAGCCAACAACATTTTGTCGTTAAAATATCCCAATGCAAACGGCCATAATTGCCTGTGTGAAATCTGTTTTTGTTCATCAATATAATCAATCTGGATTTTAGTTTGTAAACGAATGGCAATACGAACTTGTTCCACAACAGTTTGGTCAACTTCAATCCACGAATGAATGGATTTTAGATAGGTATCATTTAAAAATTCTTGTTTTCTTTGAGGTAATACAGCTCTTAATTTGCTCAATACCGAATGTGAAGCCTGTTGTAATGCCTGATCAGGAATAGATTTGGCCCATTGTAATGCCAGATACATGGCTTCAATTTCTGATTCATCCAAACTCATGGGTGGAAGAAGAAAGTTTTCTTTTAATTGAAATCCGACACCGACACTTCCCTCAATATTGACCCCTTGATCACGTAAACTTTCAATATCCCGATAAACACTTCGCACACTGATTTGTAAATGTTCAGCCAAACGTTGCGCAGTAACAGGATAACGCTGTTCACGCAGATGCTGTAATAAATGAAGTAATCGAATAGAACGACTCATAGCGGATTTTCTTGTTATTCAAAAGTAATTTTAGGCGCATATCCTTACACGCCTTGAAAAATAATCAACTTTGCTTAAGCCACATCGGAAGCATTCACTTGCAGATTTAAAAACTGATCTAAACTTGCGACATCATCTGCAATGGCCAACGGATTAAACTGCTGCAAAACATTTTTAGTATGCACACCATAGGCGACGCCGACTCTTGGCATGGCAATATTTTGCGCCATTTCCAAATCATAAGAAGTATCCCCGACCATAATCGCCTGTTCTGGGCGTAACCCTGTGAACTGTAAGATTTCCCGCAACATCAACGGATCAGGTTTAGACTTGGTTTCACTTGCCGCACGCGTAATCTCAAACAAGTCATGACTATTGGTTTGAGCCAGCACACGATCCAAACCTCTACGGCTTTTACCTGTCGCCACCGCAAGTCGTGCACCCTGATTTTTGAGTCCGTACAACATTTCAGCAATCCCCGCAAACCAAGCATCATCCTTTGAATGCGCAACATAATGATCGCCATAACACTTCAAAAGATCAGTATGTAATTCAGGCACTGTCGGAAATAAAACTTGAGCCACTTCAGGCAAACCCAAACCGATAATACTTTTGGCCGCTTCAGGAGTTAAGGGTTGTTCAAATTGCTGCGCTGCAAACAAAAGACTGTCTACAATCTGTCCCACTGAATCAAATAATGTACCATCCCAATCAAAGATAATCAGTTCTACAGGTTCTTGCATGTTTTTCTCTTTGTTTAATCTAGTCTAAATATTTAATTAAAAATGAAAGTTTGATACGCGAAAAGGTCAGTCGCAATTGTTCCAAACAAAACAACTTTGAATCAATAAAGTTTTTGCAATTCACCAATCAAAAGTTGCTACTGAACGAGTTTTGCGGATGACAATGGTTTTACCTACGTTTGCCCAATGAGAAATATATTTCGCAAAGTAGGTAAAACCGAAGGTTAAATCCAAACATGGATACCCTAATGAACAAATTTCTCAGTTCGCTCAGAATACATTTTTGAATTTAGACTTAATCCTTCTTCTGTGCTCTTAACTGCGCCACAATACTCTGCATATCTTCAGGTAAAGGCGCTTCAATTGGTGGATAACCAGGGATATCCAAACGCATGGCGTGTAAACATAAACGACGTGGTTTGGGTCCGTTATATTCCGTTTCATGACCATATTTATCATCGCCAACCAGTGGATGACCAATACTTAAACCATGCACACGAATTTGATGGGTACGCCCCGAAAGCGGCGAAGCATACACCAAAGTCGCATGCATAAAACGCTCCGCAACATTCCACTGAGTTTTCGAATCTTTACCTTCTTTAGATACGCGCACACGACGTTCGCCATTCGACAATTCATAACGATGTAAAGGCGCATCAATCAACTGTTTATCAAGGCTCACGACACCTTTGACCACAGCAGCATAAGTCTTCTTAATTTTGTGTTCACGCAGCATATCTTGCAAAGTCTTTAACACACTGCGTTTCTTAGAAATCATCACCAAGCCAGATGTATCACGGTCAATACGGTGAATCAGTTCTAAATATTTTTTACCCGTCGCAGCCCGTAAGCCTTCAATCAGGCCATAGGCCACACCACTGCCGCCATGCACCGCAATCCCCGATGGTTTATTCACCACCATCAAGCCCTCATCTTCGTACACTACACGGCTCAGTAAACTTTGTGCGACTTTGTCTGAAACTGGAGCAGCCGTTTCATCTTTTTGTTCATAACGAATTGGCGCAACACGAATCTGATCACCAATTGCCAATTTGGTTTCCGCTTTAATGCGCTTTTTATTTACGCGCACCTGACCTTCACGAATTAAACGATAAATGCGACTTTTCGGCACACCTTTGAGTCGGCTAAATAAAAAATTATCGATGCGTTGACCCGCTTGATGCTCATCCACTTCAAACCAAGTGACACTTTGCCATTCTTGCGTAGAATTCATACAGATACTGTGACCTAAAAAAATACTAAAATTGATTAAAAACTGATCATTTAGGCTATACTTTTCACTAGAAACGTTAGCTTAGCCCATAGGCAGATGATGCAAGGTTTGCTATAGTCAGCGCACGGAAACCATCGTAAGTGAATCATCATCAACGCATTTCAATTGTATTTAAGTTGAAATGTGACTGACATTTTGATTATAAACTCGAAAAGGTCCCAAAAGAATTATGCCGACGCCGAAGGCTTATTATATCGGCAAAACTGCAAACTGTTGCGTTTAATTGTACCTCAGGTACATAAATCAGTTTGCCTGAAAAAATATGTCGCCAACCTCAAGTTGGTTTTTAAACGTAAACTGATACACATCAGATTAGTCGCACCCTGAAACCACATTCAGGCTACAGCGTCTGATGCATTGGATCTGCACAATTTGTAAAGATACGACGATAATTCCGTATCAAGACACTCTTATGTAGGGATGCTCTTCGAGCAATGTGACAGTGAAAGTTACTCACATCCAATGCACCGCTCGTTCGCCAGTGAAGTGTACAGGTGTCTTTAATCGTTGAAAGATTGAAGCCGTATTGCCATCATCAATACGTGAATCAAAGCTGGAGCCCACCTTAAAAAAGGCCAGTGAAAACCCTCAGACCACAATTGGTTTATTTGAGATCTGAGTTTGATCCATGATGTTTGATGCTCGCTACGTGAATAGCGATTTTTTGCTGTGTATCACTATAAGGTGTTACACCCATGAAACGTATGTTGATTAATGCAACACATGCTGAGGAAGTCCGCGTTGCACTTGTAACTGGTCAGCGTCTTTACGATTTTGATTTAGAAAATCGTACCCGTGAACAAAAAAAATCCAATATCTATAAAGGTCACGTGACTCGCGTCGAGCCTTCTCTAGAAGCTGTATTTGTAGAGTATGGTGCAGGCCGCCAAGGCTTCCTGTCTATGCGCGAAATCGCAAATTCATACTACAAAGCTGACCCTCGCCAGACTTCGAATATCCGTGAACTGATTACTGAAGGCACTGAGCTTTTAGTCCAAGTAGAAAAAGAAGAACGTGGCAACAAAGGTGCGGCACTTTCTACCTTTATTTCTTTGGCAGGCCGCTACTTAGTCCTCATGCCAAATAATCCCAAAGGTGGTGGCATCAGCCGTCAAATTTCGGGTTCAGTTCGTGAAGAATTAAAAGAAATGTTGGCATCACTCAATGTCCCTCGTGGCATGAGCGTGATTGTACGTACTGCGGGTATTGGTCGCTCTCAAGAAGAGTTACAACTCGATCTACAACACCTGCTCGACCTTTGGGCACAAATCCAAAATACAGCGAGTTCTGGTCCATCACCAATGTTGGTACACCAAGAAGCAGGTGTAGTGACACGTGCCATCCGTGATTACTTACGTGATGATGTGGCTGAAATTTTAATTGACTCTGAGCAAGCCTATAACGAAGCTTATAACTTCGTAAAAGCGGTGATGCCTCGTCAAATTGACAAGTTAAAAACCTATACCTTAAACGAGCCATTATTTGCTCATTTTGGTATCGAAAGCCAAATTCAAACCGCTTACGAGCGTGAAGTAAAATTACCTTCTGGCGGTTCAATCGTGATTGACCAAACAGAAGCTTTGGTTTCGATCGATATTAACTCGGCAAAATCGACTCGTGGTCATGATGTAGAAGAAACTGCACTCAATACCAACCTAGAAGCCGCAGAAGAAATTGCACGTCAATTGCGCTTACGTGATATTGGTGGTTTGGTGGTCATCGATTTTATCGACATGACCAAAGACCGTAACCAACGCATGGTCGAAGCAAAATTACGTGAAGCAACGCAAAGCGACCGTGCGCGTATTCAGTTTGGTCAATTGTCGCGCTTTGGTTTAATGGAAATGAGCCGTCAACGCTTACGTCCATCTTTAGAAGAAGCCACTGGTTATGTTTGCCCACGCTGTCATGGTACAGGTATGGTGCGTGACTTACGCTCACTTTCACTTTCAATTATGCGTAAAGTGGAAGAAATTGCCCTACGTGAACGTCATGGTGAAGTTCAAGTTGAAGTGCCTGTAGAAATTGCTGCATTCTTATTGAATGAAAAGCGTCACAGCTTGGTTTACTTAGAGCAAACCTCAGGTGTGCGTGTGACGGTATTACCACACCCTCACTTAGAAACGCCACATTACGAAATTTCTTATAACCCTGAAGGCTTCGCACCGACCAGCTATGAACGTACCGAAGCAACACGTTCTAGCGAAAAAGAATTGGGTTATGAAGCTTCAGATTGGCATTTAGAAGATGCTGATCAACAACCAAGTGCTGCACCTATTGCTGATAAACATGGCAAGAAAAAGCCACAGCAAGCTGCTGCTCAACAAAGTACGCAAGCCCCTAGCCCTGCTGCTGTAACAACTGCTTCAAGCAGCCCATGTGCATGGTTAGAAAATCTATTTGTTCAAAAGCAAGCACACACGGTTGATCAAGCCCGTACAGCAAATAATGCTGCATCTGCAATTGAGCAAATGGTCAATGGTGGCGCAGTCAGCCGCGGTCAGTTTGGTCAGGTCGCAGCAACACCTGCTGCTGTTGTCGCAACACCTGTTGCAAACAACAATGTGTACTTGTCGGCTACACCTGCTCCACAAAAATCAGAGCAACGTGACTTTGCAGAAAAAAATTCTGAGAAAGAAGAAAAATCGCAACGTCACAACAAAAAGCGCAACAATAACAACAAGCAACGCGAACAACGTGAGCAACCACAAGAACAAAATCAAGTGGTTGAAGAAGTTGTACAAATGTCGCGCCAAGAACAGCGTGAGCAAAAGCGTCAACGTCAGCAACAACGTCAACCACAGCAAGATCAACAGAGCGAAACGCATGCTGAACAAGCTGTTCCACGTCGTGACCGTAACAACCAGCAGCGTCCGAATCGCCCAAATCGCCACCGCGACCAAAGCGTACTCAATGAGCAGCAAGTTGCAGTAGCCGCGCCTGCTCCAGTTGTGGTCGATGAGCAACAGGTCAAGGTAGAAGTCATTGATGCTCCGCGTCAAGACATCATGCCGACAGCACTTGTGGTTAATGTAGATCAAGCGCAAAGTGAAATCATCGCCATCAACAAGCCTGCAACCGTAAAGGCTGTGGAAGCTGTGGTTGCTCCTGCTGTGACTGAAACTCCAGAAGTGGTTGAAGCTGTTCCTGCAACTGTTGTGACTGAAGCAAAAGTTGAAGTTCAAGCTGAAGCACCAGCACTACAAGTTGAAGTGGAAGCGCAAAAGCCTCGTTCTGACGGCAAACGTGCAAGTAATGACCCGCGTATGCGTCGTCGCCAACAACGTGATGCTCAAGCGAAACGAGCGCAAGCACCAAAGCTTAACCCGTCACAAGTACCGACTTTAGCGCAATACACAGTAGGTAGCTTAATTCGCCATGTTTATGGTGAAGACTGTGCTGTGCTGATTGAGCAGTTTGGCTTAATCCCAACCTTCAACCGTGCTTTACAGAAGTTTACTGCAGAATATGCAACAAGCCTCAACACAAGTACTGTGGTTGTCGAAGCAGAGAAAAAACCTGTCACACGTGATGTAGAAGTTACGAAAGCCACTCCTGAAGCTGAACCTGCACCAGTGTTGGACTTAACACCTCCAAAGCCTGAGTCAGAAAAGCGTGTTGCCAATGACCCGCGTGAGCGTCGTCGTTTAGCAAAACAGGCTGCTGAGCAAGCCTTAGCGCAAGTCAAACAAGCACACGTGGAAGAAGCTCCTATTGCTGCTGAGCCAGTTGTTGCTCCAGTAGTTGAAGAGATTGCAGCTGTAGTTGAGCCTGTAGAGGCTGCTGCTGCCGAAGTTGCAGTCGAAGCAGTGGCTGAAACCCCTGTTGTAGAAGCAGTGACTGAAACTAAAGCACCTGCAAAAACCAAAGCCAAAGCAGAGCCAGTACCAACTGAGCTGTCCGTTGATGTTGTAGCAGAAGAAGCAACTGAAACGTTGAGCGAAAAGGAAGAGAAAGAAAAAGCTCGTCCGCGTCGTCCACGTGGTCGTCCACCGAAAAAAGTAACACCTACAGCAGAGTAAGTATTTACCCTATTGCTGTGAAATAATTAAAACCTAGTCATTTCGATGGCTAGGTTTTTTTTGTTATTTTGAATAGATTAGGTTGATTGCACTAGAAAGAAACGATTAAAAGGACAACTGTACAGATTATTTCGTTCAACCTGTAGACAAAGACATCGTATTGGACACGAAAAATAAATAGGATTCTTATGAGCCAAACCACACAGAGCGATCTTATTGGAATTACAGACGTCGCTGCCAAAATCCCACAATTTATTGGAAAACTTCCGCATCTGGTTACAGGGTTGAAACAAGCATATTTACGTACCCCGAACTCACCCGCGGGCTTAGGTATTGCCTTTGAAAAAGCCGTAAAACGCAACCCACATGGCTATGCATTATTATTTGAAGAACAGAAATATACCTACCAGCAACTCAATGATTGGGCAAACCAAATCGGACATTATTATTTGTCAATGGGTGCGCAAAAAGGTGACGTCATTGCGGTGATGGTTGAAAACCGCCCAGAACTGATTGCCAGTGTCTTAGCCTTAGCAAAAATCGGAGTCACGGCAGCTTTAGTGAATACTTCACAAGTTGGCAAAGTCTTGGCACATAGTATTAATTTGGTCAACCCGATTGCATTGATTGTCGGAGAAGAATGCCGTGCTGCCGTAGATGAAATTCGTCAAGAGCTTAATTTGCCTGAGCAGCGTTTTTATTGGTTTGCCGATCAAGAAACACGTCAAGATGCAGGTACAGCACCTGCATGTTATCTGAACTTAGCTGAAGAAATCACCACCTTCCCGACCTTTAACACGCCAACCACACATAGTGTGAAAGGCAAAGATGGCTTATTTTACATCTATACTTCTGGCACCACAGGCTTACCGAAAGCGGTGATTTTCACCCATAGCCGCTGGACACTTGCCTATGGCACGTATGGACACGTGCTGGATTTAAACAGCGATGATGTCATGTACGTTACCCTGCCACTCTACCACGCGACAGGCATTGTGGTGTGCTGGTGTGGGGTGATTGCAAGTAGTGCGACTTTGGCCTTGCGACGTAAATATTCGACCTCTGCGTTTTGGAAAGATGTGCAAAAATTTAACGCGTCGGCAATTGGCTATGTGGGAGAGCTATGCCGTTACTTAATGGATGCATCTGCATCAGAATTAGACCATGCCCATCGTGTCAAAAAAATGATTGGCAATGGCATGCGCCCGAATATCTGGGACAAATTTAAACAACGTTTTGGCATAGAAGAAGTGCTCGAACTCTATGCATCCAGTGAAGGCAACGTTGGCTTTAGTAATGTCTTTAATTTCGACAACACTGTCGGATTTTCACCCACACCTTATGCTATTGTTCAATTCGACAAAGAAAAGAATGAACCTATTCGCGATGCACAGGGCTGGTGTCAAAAAGTGAGTAAAGGTGAAGTCGGTCTATTGATCGGTAAAATTACTCGTCGCTCTCCTTTTGATGGCTATACCGACCCTGAAAAAAATAAGTCTGTGATTATGCCCAACGTGTTTAAACACGGTGACGCCTACTTTAACACGGGTGATTTGGTGCGCGATATTGGCTTCCGCCATGCACAGTTTGTCGATCGCCTTGGTGATACCTTCCGCTGGAAAGGTGAAAATGTCTCAACCACCGAAGTCGAGAACATGTTGTGTGAATATCCAAAAATTGTCGAAGCGGTAGTCTATGGCGTGGAAATTCCACACACCAACGGTCGTGCAGGTATGGCAGCCATCACCTTAGCAGAGCAAGCCCAACTGAATGAACAAGATCTGCAAGCCATGCTCAGTTGCTTCAAAAAGAGCCTACCTGCTTATGCGATTCCTGTATTTTTACGTGTCCAGAAACAAGTAGAAACCACAGGCACCTTTAAATATCAGAAGAATAAGCTGAAAGAGCAAGCCTTCAATCCAGAAAAAACCGATGAGCAAATTTTAGTCTTACTGCCCAATAGCCATGCCTATTGTGATATGAATACTGAAATTTACAACAATATTCAACAGTACCAATATCGCTTCTAAACTGAAATTTTGGCAATTTTTTGCATAAAATCAGGCAAAGTTGTTGTATTTATAATCAAACATCAACAACTTTGCGATTTTTCTCTTGCGCTCGTTCGAGATCTTGCTACAATACGCTCCATCAAAACGAGATGGGTCGTTAGCTCAGTTGGTAGAGCAGCGGACTTTTAATCCGTTGGTCCCGCGTTCGAGTCGCGGACGACCCACCACTTATTTTGATTCCTGATGGGTCGTTAGCTCAGTTGGTAGAGCAGCGGACTTTTAATCCGTTGGTCCCGCGTTCGAGTCGCGGACGACCCACCATCTTTAAGCTTTATCAAAAAGCTGTCATAATGTGGAAGCATTTTAAATGGGTCGTTAGCTCAGTTGGTAGAGCAGCGGACTTTTAATCCGTTGGTCCCGCGTTCGAGTCGCGGACGACCCACCATTTACTGCAAAACATCTTAAAAACATTTCTTTTAGCACCGCTCTCCGCATAGCTACTACATTTTCATAGCATATTTATCGCTTCTAATTTCATTACAAATTATTGATCTTTCATTAAACGATATGCTTGTGTCGGCATCGGATGGCCCGCTGCAAATAAATGCTGATTAATTTGATTGTCCAGATCTAAAGTTTGATCCAAATCGAGAATAAGATTCTGCTGTTTATCGACCCGATAATAAAATTCTGCCCCCTCTTCTAAATGCACCACCAATTCAGAATCTTCTGGGTTCACTGACCATGTATCACGTCGATAGGTTCGAATATTGCTGTCTTCAGCCAATTTTTCACTAAACAGCTTGCCTGTGTAAACAATACTCCGATAGGCAGAACCATCGGCAGCCAAAGTTAAAATATATTCTGCCGAACCTTCGGAACATTGTACAAAGTCGTCTTTACAGGAAATCTTGACATGATAGCGCCCGACATAAAGGGCTTGTTCATCGGCTAAATCTTGTTGCACTGTTGACGCCGCTTCGTTGGGCATACTCGCCTGACCCGCCAGTTCCGTTAATTTCTTGCCTGACTGTGGAGCAGCAGACGTAGGCTGTCCTTCAACTGCAGATAGCGTTGTTTGATCAGCATTAGGCGGTGTTGAGCGACTACAAGCAGCCAAAATTAGACTGACACACAAACACCCCAATAACGCCCCACCTAACTTCGGATGAAGTCTTACACTTTTCCATTTCATCACGTTAATACACAATCCACATTGATTTGACCGAGCACCCAGAGGGTAAAAAATATTATCGCGTCATTTATCCTTAAATTCGGCAACAACATTGCAAACGCCTGTATTTAATTATCAAAAATAAAGGCATCTGTAAATTTGATCACATTTTATGTAGCACACGGCTAAGCGCCTATGTTTATTTACATAACTTAACTATTTTCGTGCTGGCTTTGCTTTAAAAATTGAATTGCATCACCATTTATTAATTATGGGTTTGCAAGATATCCCTCATTCAATTTTTAAGGAGACCTGAATGGCCAATGTTGGTTTATATCGTTCGAATCGCCAAAATATAATTGCAGGTGTTATGGGCGGTATTGCTGAACGTTTTGGTTGGAACGCAAATTTATTAAGAATTATTTTCTTTTTAGCTTCCGTCATGAGCGCCGCTTTTCCAGGCATTCTCGTGTATTTGGTTTTATGGTTAGTGATTCCTAAACGTCAGGACGCCAGTTATTCAGATTCTTCGAATTACCAGCGTCCAATGCGTACAGTGAATAACAACAAATCGCCATTATAGGTTTTAAACAACATCATTTGACCTACCGTTTTGGTCGCTACGACTTTTTCCCCAAAGAGTCGTAGCTTTTTTTATTTCAGCCTCGGTTATTTCTGATTTTTCAATTGAATCAGTTGCTGATTCAATGCCGCAATCATATCTGCACGACTAATCATTCCCACCAATTGTTGTTGCTCAACCACAGGAATGTAGTTAAACGAACGCTCTACAAAATACGGCACTAAATCCTGAATTGGCTGGCTCGGCTGTACCGTCACCACTTGTCGATTCATAATCTGTTTCACCTGATGTTCCCAACTGGCTTTAGGATCGGCAGCACGTTTAAACCATTCCACGACCTCATACAGTGCTAAAGTTCCCACCAACTGCCGTGCATTATTGACCACAGGCAAGCTCATTAAATTAATCCGTTTGAATTTATCTAAAGCCAGATGAATATCATCCTGCTCATTCAACATCAGTACATCTTTAGACATTAAGTCTTGGCAAGTCAGTTCACTCACTGTACGCGCGTTGGCAATTTCCTGTGCCTTGAGAATAATCTTTTGTAAATCATATTCACTGATGTCGAGCAACTGTGGCTGATGTTCCAACACATTGTGAATATCTTGCGGCTGAATGGTGACTTTTTGGGTGGGTGTCGGATCGGTGGAACGTGAGTTTAGCTGTGCTGTTTGCGGATATTTGCGTCCCAACATTCGGTTAAAGATAATGGCGATGACCAAGAGCAAGAATGAATTCAATAACACTGGATAGGCAATAAAAGCATAACCTAGCTCATGCACACTTTTGCCACCCAACACCGCAGTAATGGCGACAGCACCACTGGGTGGATGTAAAGAATCGGTGGTCATCATCAAAAAGATCGACAACGCCACCGCAATACTGAATGCTTCGGTTAAATTCGGCATATATAGCGCGCAAGTGACGCCGATAAAGCCCGCCAAAGTATTACCAATAATCATATTCCATGGCTGCGCCAAAGGACTGGCCGGTACAGCAAACAACAGTACCGAAGAGGCGCCCATTGGGGCAATGTACCATGCATTAATATCACCCAACACCCACCAACTAATGAGCGAGGAAAGTGCTAAGCCCAATAATGCACCTAAACCACAGAGCATTCTTTCCTTTAGCGGTAACACTTTAAAATTAGGTTTTAAGGTATTTAACCATTCAAGTTGCATATGAAACACAGCCGCCCTTCTACTTTTTCGCACTTAACTGGTGCAAAATTATACGTGGTCTTAGCAATAAGATGCATTTATTTTACATCTTATTTTTATGAGTAATTCTGTTGAACAACTTGTTAAATATATTGCTGTAACTGTGCAACCCGCTCAGCATACTGCTGCATTGGACAATACGCATACATGGGCGAACCGATATACTGTCCAGCATTATCACACTCTTGATCAACATAAACTTTCCACAAACGCTGCGATTTTAAAATGGCTTGATAGCGTTCAGGTTGATGCCACTCCGCACTTTGCACCCGAATTTGATCAAGTAATGCCACAATTTGCTTTTCATAGCCCTGTTTGGCTTGATCCGCACACATTTGTACCACGCTATTGTTAATCCCTGCCAGTTGCTGCTCTTGAATGGTCTGCTCGACACATTCACTATACAGATCCGATTCAGTCGTCGGTTGTTGGGCACACGCCAATCCAATAGAGCCAAGTACCAAGAGGTTAATAGATAAAATAAATTTCAGCATAGCTTGCAACTTTTGTTGTTATAAATTGTCGTCACTATACCAAAATGCTTGATGATTACCCAATCTACACAATTGATCTTCAAGCTTTAAAACTCGAATTTGAAGATACGAGTTTCAGCAATTCAGCTGATGTTACAACGTTCAAATAGCAGCAAATCAATACACAAATTTTAAATTGATGATTCAAGCTGAACCCTTTGCCACTCCCCTGCAAAATCCTTATACTTAGAGCCAATTTTTCTCTAATTTTTAATGGATGCACCATGAGTCGCGCCATATCGCATATTGATACTTTCCAAGGCTTAATTCTTGCCTTACAAAACTACTGGGCTGAACAAGGTTGTGTGATCTTACAACCTTACGATATGGAAATGGGTGCCGGGACTTTCCACACAGCAACCTTCCTTCGCGCTTTAGGGCCAGAAACTTGGAACGCGGCTTATGTACAACCTTCACGTCGTCCCAAAGACGGTCGTTATGGTGAAAACCCAAACCGTTTGCAACACTACTACCAGTTCCAAGTGGTGTTAAAACCAAACCCAGACAACATCCAACAGCTTTACCTTGACTCACTCAAAGCCATCGGAATTGACCCACTGGTTCACGATATTCGTTTTGTCGAAGACAACTGGGAATCTCCAACACTCGGTGCTTGGGGCTTAGGTTGGGAAGTTTGGCTCAACGGTATGGAAGTAACTCAGTTCACTTACTTCCAACAAGTCGGCGGAGTTGAATGCTACCCTGTCACAGGTGAAATCACTTACGGTCTTGAACGTTTGGCGATGTACTTACAAGGCGTAGACTCGGTTTACGATCTTGTTTGGACCAAAGGGCAGTTTGGTACAGTGACCTATGGCGATGTCTTCCATCAAAATGAAGTGGAACAATCGACCTATAACTTTGAATATGCCAACGTTGAAAAAATGTTTGAATTATTCGATTTCTATGAAGCGGAAGCTACGCGCTTAATTGAGGCTGAACTTCCACTTCCTGCTTACGAACAAGTGATTAAAGCATCTCACAGCTTTAACTTACTCGATGCTCGTGGCGCGATTTCTGTAACTGAGCGTCAACGCTATATTTTACGTGTCCGTACTTTGGCACGTTCAATTGCACAAAGCTATGTGGCTGCTCGCGCGAAACTCGGTTTCCCGATGGCAGAACCACATTTACGTGATGAAGTATTAGCTCAACTCAAAGCTCAGGTTGAAGCAGAAGCGGCTCAAGCAGAAAAATCAGCGGAGAACAAATAATGTCTAAACATACCGTTTTATTTGAACTTGGCTGTGAAGAACTTCCCCCAAAAAGCTTAAAAACTTTACGTGATGCCTTACACGCTGAAACGATTAAAGGCTTAAAAGATGCTGGCTTGGCATTCGATGCAATTGAAGCTTATGCAGCACCACGTCGTTTGGCATTGAAAATTGTCAATGTCGATGCTGCGCAAGCAGACACGCAAAAACGTTTTGATGGCCCTGCTGTACAAGCCGCTTATGATGCTGAAGGCAAGCCAACCAAAGCGCTTGAAGGCTTTATGCGCGGTCAAGGCATTACTGCAGATCAAGTATCAACCTTCCAAGCGGGTAAAGTTGAAAAAGTCTGCTTCTTGAAAGATGTACAAGGTCAAAGCCTTGATGCTTTACTGCCACAAATTTTACAAACTGCTTTGGATAATCTTCCAATTGCAAAACGTATGCGTTCTGCAGCAAGCCGTACTGAATTCGTGCGTCCTGTAAAATGGGTCGTATTGTTAAAAGACAATGATGTGGTTGATGCAACCATTCAGGATCACAAAACAAGCAACGTGACCTATGGTCATCGTTTCCATGCACCTGAAGCGATTACTTTAGCCAATGCAGATGCCTACTTAGACGCACTTCGTGCAGCCAAAGTCGTGGCGAATTTTGAAGAACGTCAAGCGATCATCGACCAGCAAGTGAAAGCTCTTGCGGATGAAGTGAATGCGATTGCGATTGTACCAAGCGACCTTCGTGATGAAGTGACCGCATTGGTTGAATGGCCTGTTGCACTTCGTGCCAGCTTTGAAGAACGTTTCCTTGCTGTGCCTCAAGAAGCATTAATTACCACGATGCAGGACAATCAAAAATACTTCTGCTTGGTGAATAGCGATAACAAACTACAGCCTTACTTCATTACCGTTTCAAACATTGAGTCTAAAGACCCAACACAAATTATTGAAGGTAATGAAAAAGTGGTTCGCCCACGTTTGTCAGATGCTGAATTTTTCTTCTTGCAAGATCAAAAGCAACCGCTTGCGTCTCGTAAAGAAAAACTGGCGAATATGGTATTCCAAGCGCAATTGGGTACACTTTGGAACAAATCTGAGCGTATTGCCAAATTGGCGGTAGCCCTTGCACCAATTACAGGTGCAACTGTTACCGATGCTGAAAAAGCAGCACTTCTTGCAAAATGTGACTTAACCTCTGAGCTTGTGGGTGAATTCCCTGAACTTCAAGGGATTGCAGGGACTTACTACGCACGTCTTGAAGGCGAAAATGATGAAGTAGCTGAAGCGTTAGGTGAGCAATATCTTCCGAAATTCGCGGGTGATGTTTTACCACAAACCAAAACAGGTACAACGATTGCCCTTGCAGACCGTTTAGATACGCTCACAGGCATTTTTGGTATTGGTCAAGCGCCTACAGGTTCGAAAGACCCGTTTGCACTACGTCGTTCTGCGATTGGTATTTTACGTTTAGTGACTGAAAACAACCTTGATGTTTCAATTGAAGAACTCATCAAGTTGGCTTTAGCGGCTTATGGCGATGTATTGAAAGATCACGACAAGACTTTGGCGGATGCAGTTGCATTCCTCGAAGGTCGTTACCGTGCGAAATACGAAGACCAAGGCGTTGCGGTTGATGTAATTCAAGCGGTTCAAGCGTTGTCACCAAAATCACCTCTTGATTTTGACAAGCGTGTTAATGCGGTCAACCACTTCCGTGCATTACCTGAAGCGGCTGCACTTGCTGCTGCCAACAAGCGTGTTGCCAACATTCTTGCGAAAGAAGCGACACCTGAAGGTTCAGTCGTTGAAGCGAAGTTGCTTGAAGATGCTGAAAAAGCATTATTTGCAGAGCTTCAAGCGATTACTCCAGTGGTTGAGCCATTATTGGCTGCAAAAGACTACACCGAAGCACTTTCTAAGCTTGCAGCACTTCGCGCACCAATTGATGCCTTCTTTGATGGCGTCATGGTGATGGCGGATGATGCTGAATTGAAAGCTAACCGTTTACGTTTACTGGCTCAGTTACGTGGCTTGTTTACCAGTGTTGCGGATATTTCGGTGTTACAGCACTAAGCTGAATAATTGAAATACAAAAACCCGCTTTAGAGCGGGTTTTCCTTTAAATATATTTTTGATCAATTTCTAACATTAAAGATTTAAAGTAATCATTTTTTTGAGTCAAATAGTAATTAAGAATCCGTGATCTGCGATCATCATTACAAATTAAGGACTGCTTCATTAGATCCACTGCTAAAATATAATCAGCTAACTCATTAAACCAATATTCATCTTCTAATAATCTCTTTTCTAAAGCAGAAATTAGATTGTAATAAGCCTTTTGAATAGCATCTAATGCAGTAATTGCGAAATCTCTATTCTGTACATCATAAATACTATGAATTTTCTCGAACCAATAATGAATAGGTAATAAATCAACTAATTTTTCATCTCGAAACTGTGCTTTCATAATATTTTCCGCTTTTACAATTTCTCTAATCAATTGTTTTAAAAATTTAATTATCTGTATGAACTGACTATCAGCTAATTCATAAATTTTAACTGATAAATAAACTGTATCCTTGTTTTTCTTCGAATATCTGAGCAGGTCAAAACCAGCTTTTTGAATCGTTATTCTAGATATAAAATTATTGAACTCATTCTTTTCTTGTTCTTTTCTGCCACCCTCATTATTAAGTGCTGTGTGACCTATCGAAGCATTCCTAATTTTACGAATTTCTTTAAATGAGGTATGCCAATACCACGGAACATCAAATACTTCATATAAGTGTTTAACACTATCTTGTTGGAGTATAAAACATTGCATTACTCCATATGCAGCAATGTATTGAAGCCCTGTCGATTCAGGAAAGTCATTTTTTAAATAGTCTCTAAATCCGAAAGTTGTATCACCTAGAACATCCAATCCACTGCATAACATCCACCACTTTGCCTTATCTTTTAATAATTGATTATGAAGAACACCATCATTTATATGTTTGCGTATTTGATCTTCTAATTCCTCAATTAATGTAATCTTATCTAGCAGTGTATCCATATACTATTTTATTTTCTGTTTAAATCACTTTAAATTTTAACCCATAAGCATATGCATTTTTCAATCAATTCCCTATACTCAAACTAACAACACTCAACAAGAAAGAACGTTAATATGAAATTAAAAACACTTTTACTTACGGGCTTCACTTGCGCAGCACTCACAGCATGTACTTCATCTCCTAAAATTCCACAACTGGAAACCGGTGTACTGCAAGAAGTTCAAAACTTAGATGTATATCCAGATACAACAGACAATAAAGCCAAACTGACCAAATTTGTAGACAAATGCATCATCGAATTTACAGGGAATTTAGAAGCAGGCAAAGTCATTGAACAATGGTCATTTAGAGGCAATACCCTCATTACAGGTAGTACAGCAACCTTCGCGAAAGATGGCACTAGTCAGGCCAGCAATTTCGACCTGAACAGTACCCAAGTACAACAAAATTTCATTAAATTACGTAAAAACTTCGCCAAAGATGCCGTTGCACAATGTAACTAAGTGACACAGAGGCTTTGCGTCCACATGACGTAAATCCTCTAAAGAATACTTAAAATCCAAAACTATAAATTCATTTCCTATAACTTACCCACACTTACATAACTTTGCCGATACCAACAAATAGCAGCATTCAGATACATCAACACCCTCTAGTCGGCTTGTCTCTCTACAATCTTGCGCATATTGTTAAACTACTGTGCGGAACTGTGTAAGTTTCATCTCAAATGCCAAAATGCATATTGAATCTGTTTATGATGGCTCACATTCATCCCCCATTACATAGGGTGTAGTCACAGAGGAATATCCAACATGAACATGATAAAAACAGCGCTAATGAGTACCGCATTTTTTGCTTCTGCTTCAGTCTTTGCGAATGTCGCAGTCAATGGACAGGTCAATGCCTCTGCCGAAGCACAAGGCAATACTCACAGTGTATTACACAGCATTCATGAAGGTGTAACGACTTCTGCCCAAAAAGTTGGCAATGGTTTAAGCACAGCAACAGAAAATGTTGGGCATGGCATTCAACATACTTCTACCCAAGTTGGACAGGGACTTAGCACTGCATCACAACGTGTCGGTCAAGGTATAGAAAAAGGTGCTGAACACAGCAAATCTACCAGTAAAGCAGTATGGAGCAACACTAAACAGTTCAGCGCAGAACAAGCGCAAAAGGTAAATCAAACTGCAACCAAGACCAAAGACTACAGTGCAGAAAAGGCTGAAAGAACCCAAGCCTATTTGGGGCAAAAAACGCAGCAAGGCAAAGCAACCACTCAACATACTTGGAACAAAACCAAAACTGCACTCAGCACACCTGCGCAGGCAGATGTGAACGCACAGGTGGGCGTACATACCCCTGTTGCCAAAACTCAGGTTGGGGTTTCATCACAAACGGCAGTAAACACAGCAAAATAATACGACCAATCCGTTAGTACGGACACATTTTTAAACCAAGCAGTGCTTGGGCACGCAATGAAAATTCTTGACGTCCGATGGGATACAGCAGAAGATGAAGTATCCCATCGAGAGTGACACTATAGAAAACATCTAAGCCTACAGCATGTTTTCTACAACATAGTGAACAGCAATAGAGGACTATGTGCATGCAGTTGATGAAAGCCGCCTTAATTTCCAGTACAGTGTTCGTGGTCATGGCGCTCCCTGCGCATGCCGCAGAAAGTGGCAAGAAAAAAGGCTATGGAGACAACCCTAATATTTTTGAAGTGTTGGGGCAAAAAACCTTAGATACCGCCCAAGATGCTGCCAATGCAGTAGATCACAGCACACAAAAAGGTATTGCCAAAGTCAAACCAAAAGTGGCTGAAACTTGGAATGAAGCCAAAACCTATAGCGAAGAACAGACTGAAATCGCCAAAGAAAATTCACAGAAAGCCGCAGCCAAGGTCAATAGAAAATGGCATGAAGCCAAAGCCAGTGTTTTAGGTGATCCCAATAGCCCGCCTGCACCCATCGAATCGCACCCATTGAGTCAATCTAGCACGACTCCTGCTCAGAATGGACAGCTCAACTAAATCACACCATTTTTAAAACCATAAAAAGCACAGCCTATAGACTGCGCTTTTTTCAATTTTAGTTAGGCAACTTGGCGAATTGGCTGGCCTTGCTGAAAGGCAGCCACATTTTCCACCATCTGTTGCACAATACGCTGTCGTGCATCAACACTGCCCCACGCACTGTGCGGCGTGATAATTAAATTTGGAATATCTGCCGCCAGTAATACATTGCCATCTTTCGGTGGCTCTACTGTTAATACATCAGTCGCAGCACCTGCAATACGCTCTTCACGCAAAGCTTGTGCCAAAGCGGCTTCATCGACAATTCCCCCGCGTGCACAATTAATCAGAAAGGCGCTGGCTTTCATCAATTCAAATTCATCCGTACTGATTACGTTACGGGTAGAGTCGGTCAGCGGGCAATGCAGTGTGAGAAAATCCACCTGTGGCAATAATTCAGACAAAGGTAAGCGACCTTCACGTTGTGGGCGATCTGGCAACGTCGCAATCAAGACGCGCATATCAAAGGCTTGTGCCAATTTGGCCACTGCCTGCCCTAGCTCACCATAACCCACAATGCCCAAGGTTTTACCCGCAAGTTCCACAATCGGAAAGTCCAGTAAACAAAACTGTTTAGCGTTATTCCATACACCCTGCTTCACTGCATGGTCGTATTTCAGCAGTGAAGTCGCCAATGCCAACATCAGAGCCAAGGTATGTTGTGCCACTGCCGAAGTGCCATAACCCTGACAGTTACTCACCACAACGCCTTGTGCTTTGGCTTGAGCTAAGTCGACATTATTGGTACCCGTGGCGGAGATTAAAATCAGTTTTAACTGTGGGCAGTGCTGCATCACTTGTGCAGAAATCTGTACTTTATTGGTGATTATGACCTGTGCATCTTGCACGCGTTGTAGCACCTGATCGGTTGATGTTGCAGGATATAAAATCAGCTCATCAAAAGCGGCAGTTAAAGGTCTCAGATCCAAATCATGCTGATCTAAAGATTCCACATCTAAAAATACTGCCCTCATCCCTTGCTCCTGCTGTTATTTTTCATGACTCATGTGCTGTTCATTAAAAGCCAAAGCAGATTTCGGTTCAAGACATACACCGTAAAAAGAAAAATCCACTATTTTGTGGAATCTTTTATACACTCACGTACAGACAGTCGGATTTGCTGATAAACATAACTCGCGAGCATCAGCACCACCAGTACACCACTGGAAAAAATGATGGCTGCCAAATCAAAGCCTTGATTAATGAGATAAATCAAACTGAAAATCAGTGTGATAGACAAAAGTACAGCAGGTATAAATATCCTATTCATACAACCTGACCTTAAGTGGAAAATAAAAAAGAGTGGATATTTTTTATCCACTCTTCGATCTTAAACCAATTGAGTTAAAAATCAAGCCATCCAAATCGAATAAGATTCACCTAATTTTTAGGCTTGTTCTACGTCTTCCGATTCTTCGGGTTGCGTCATGAACTTGGCGGTTTCAGGCGTATCTTCCACAAAATCATTGCCGCCATATTCATCACTGCTGAGGTTAAATTGCTTGTAGCTCAACAAATAATAATCGCTATATTTTTTTAACACCAACGGATGCATTCCCGCAGACAATTCATCCTGCTCTTTGAACAGTTTCATCACATGGCGGTCATTCATGGCAATCACATAGCGTTCATCATTCAAACTAATCTGAACCAAATCTGTGCCTTTGGCAAAAATTGGAATCAGGAACTTATGGTTCAGGTTAATCGCATTTTGCACATAGCTTTCAATTTTCTGGCTAATCACGTTAAACACCAGACCATGCCCAAAACTGTCAAGCAACTGACTGTTACTTTCCTGTGGCAAATTCACCTGAATGCCCAGTTTCAACAAGTCCTGTTCACTGACCTGACGATTACTGAGTAATTGACGAATAATGCTTTGTTTCAGCTTGGCATCAAAAAACTGACTATCCAACTGCATGTCATTGTTTCTGAGAATTTTCCCCAACGAACGACGATGGTGTGGCAATAGCGTTTCAATCACTTTACGATAATAAAACTTACTGCCTTTTTTCACCTGACGAATTTTTTGATAGAAATAGACACTGTCAAATTCGCGGGTTAAAAAGTCTTTCAGCAGCTCCGAGCTGGCTAAGACTGCAATCGCATCATGTCCTGTAAAGGGCAAGTTCAGGACTTTAATGTCTGGAATGACCTGTTCCAATTTAACAAAATGCGCGCGGTCTTCGGCACAGTAAGGATCATAGACCACGATGTATTCACAGTCCGCCGCAATATCCTGCGTTTGCACCTGCATATTCGCATTGAGTTCTGCATGGTAAAACATGTTATAGCGGCTATCTTCAACCACTTCTGGGTCAATCGAAAACTGTGGAACCAAAGACACCACACGACTTAAACCCAACAGCTTGGAATATTTAATCGCGGCATAGCCCCCCATTGAACCGCCATAACCAATGCGTTTTTGAAAGGGTGCAATCACGTCTTCAATCGCTTTGAACAAGTTATGCATGGACTCCGCAGGAAACCATGATTTTTCTTTGGGCATAATGCCAATCACATTAAACTCAAATTTGGCTAATGATTTTTCCGCATTGATTGTCAGTCCTTTGGCACGAGTAATTAAGTCACCAAAAGAAAAAACTAACTCGTCAGACGAGCCTTTTAAAAAAATAGCGCGAATTTGTTCGTCTTCAAAAATAATGTGTTTATCCATGTCCACACCGAAACAAATCGGCCCTAATTTTTTGTATCAATAAAATTCATAGACCAGCTGCTTATTACGCTGTCTATGTAGGAGAATGTGTCGATCTCATCTGAATCACAATCAACAACAAAATAAATCTACGGCGTTAAAAATCCGTGACAACATTTTAACGTATGCTGCAACAGATGTATGTATTAGAAAAACAAGTCCCGCCAACGCTTGCTAAGATCATTCGGAAAGGACTATGTTATTTTATAGATGCACAGCAGATAAAAAAGCGCAAAATATGACACAATCACTTCATCCTGCCGCACAGCAAGGTTTCAGTTCTGCCGCTGAACTTTATCAACAAGTCCGTCCAAATTATCCACAAGAAATTGTGACGTGGTTAAAACAACAACTCCACCTGACAGCGCAGTCGAAGGTGGTCGACTTGGGTTCAGGTACAGGAAAATTCCTCCCTTATCTGCAACAGGTGACATCCCATATTATTGCCGTTGAACCGATTGCGGAAATGCTGGCACAATTACAGCAAGCCTATCCACAGATTTCTACCCTACAAGCCAGCAGTGATCAGTTATCCATTGCATCGGAAAGTATCGATGCGGTGATTTGTGCCCAATCTTTCCACTGGTTTGCCAATATTGAAAGCCTGAATGAAATCCATCAACTCTTAAAACCGAATGGGCAACTGGGTTTGGTCTGGAATCAACGCGATATTCAAGTCGATTGGGTCAAAGCATTGGCAGATGTGCTCGAACCCCTCGAAGGGGATACCCCACGATTTCATAGTGGGCAATGGCAACAAGCCTTTGAACAGCAATTTTTATTCGAACTGGATCAGGTCAAAACCTTTCAGCAACTTCACATTGGACCTGTTGAAGACGTTGTGTCTGGACGACTCCTCTCGACCAGTTTTGTTGCCGCAATGCCAGCAAAGCAACAACAGCAGTTAAAAATACAGTTTGAACAGATTGTTGCCGATTACACAGGCAAAGCAGCACAGGATGAAATTGCTTTCCCTTATGTGACCTACGCGTATAACTTTAAGAAAATAACATAAATATTCTTTAGGATAACTGAAATGAAGCACTTTAAAGCTTATTTGCTCCCACTGCTCTGTAGTACTCTGCTATTCACCGCGTGCAGCAAAAACAATGAAAATGATGCACCTGATCCTTCAGATGATCGGATGATGCAGGAACTGGAATCTTCACCCATTAAGGGGTTTCCTAAAACTGCGGATGATCAACATGACATTAAACTTCTGGTCGACAACGACCGTCGTTTTAGTGAAATGAGTGATGCCATGGAAGATGAGCTGATTAAAATGCGCGACAACGGCAGTCTCACCGATGAATTTGCCCGTAGCCGCAAACAAGACAATATTCAATCTGCCTTGACCATGCTCAAAGATCTGGATTTAAAAACCGAACAAGGGCGCTATATTCAAGGGCTGATGGCACAATATTGGGAAAACCAAGCCAAGTTATTAAATCAAAACAGTAAAGCTTCGCAAGATACTCCCAACTCAACACCCGATAATATTAAAGGTTTGGGTGAATTCCTACATGCACAAGAACAACTGGATCATTGGGAAGCACAATATGAACCTGTGGAGAAAAGTAAGTCTTAATACAGATTCATCACTTAGAAAGTGAAGGCTTTAAACTAAAAAACCAGATGCAACGATGTTGTCATCTGGTTTTTTATTGCAGTGCAATAAATTTAAGGACGTTCACTGTATTGTGGTAATTCATCCTGAATGCTGTCCCACTCTGCCTTGGAGTCAACAAAAATATGCATGGTCGGTTTTTGCGTTAATGCCGTATCTAAAGTCCCAAGGCGTAACCGATAATATTCTGGTGTATCCGTTTTAATGCTCATAATTGGGGAACCGCACTCACTACAAAAACAACGCTGCGTGGTTTCAGTGGATTGGTAAGCTTTCAGAAATTGTTCACCTTGCACGATCTGAAAATCTGTTTTCTTAATCGGGGCATTGGTGGCAAAAGCTGTGCCATTGGCTTTACGACAACGCTGGCAGTGACACTGCACAACATCGCCAATTTCACCTCGCACTTCATAACGAATTGCACCGCATAAACAGCTTCCAGCATAACAATGTTGTGACATCAGTTCAGCCCTCTGAATGAAAGAGTTTTAAACTAGCATGTCTATCTCTGGCTTTACATCGCTTTTTAATGTGAAGCCAAATATTCATGCACTCCTTCACCTGCGGCACGTCCAGTTGCAAAACAGGCGGTTAATAGATAGCCTCCTGTAGGTGCATCCCAATCTAGCATTTCACCACAACAAAAAATCTGTGGCTGTTGCTGCAACTGCAACTGCGCCGTTAAAGCTTCGCGTTTTACGCCACCAGTACAGCTAATGGCTTCTTCAATTGGACGAAAACCTGTTAAAGCAACCGGCAACTGCTTAATCTGCTGCGCCAATTTTTCAGGGTCATGCCAATCTGCTTTTGGCACCAACTCACGGACCAAACTGGCTTTTGCTGCATCTAAACCAGCTTTACGCCAGACATTGCTTAAAGACTGTTTCTTGCTCGGTTGTAATTTTTGTACCAATTGTGCATGGCTCAGCTCAGGCAACAGATCGAGCATTAACTGCATTTCTGATTGCTGTCTTAAAGCTCTACCCTGCTTATAAATCAAGCCACTTTCCAAGCCATAATGAGTGATGACAATATCGCCCTGACTCTTTTCCGCAGCATTCACCCAAGCCATAACTCGTTTTAATGGCTGCCCAAACACCGTTTGCATAAAGGCAGACCATGCTCGCTCAACGCCAGCATTACTGGCTTGAAATGGATTTAACTGCGCTGCCGCTAGCCATTGCTGCCACTGTCCATCACTGCCCAATTGCGGCCAAGAGACCGCACCACAGGCCAGTACAATGGCATCAAAGTCTTCACTAAATTCTCGTTGCTGAACTAAATCTTTAATTTGTAAAGTATTGGACTGAATTCCTAAGCACGCATGTCGGTAATGAAATTGTACACCCTGCTCGGTTAAACGTTTGAGCCACGCTCTGAGTAACGGTGCAGCTTTCATTTCCATAGGGAAAATGCGCCCTGAAGAACCGATATAAGATTCGATGCCTAAACCTTGCATCCAGTTCTGAATCCACGTGGCATCCCAACGGCGGATCCAATTTTCAAGCCAATCTGCCTGATCATAACGCTGTATAAATTGCTCAAGCGGTTCAGCATGCGAAATGTTCAGTCCCGTTTTTCCTGCCATCAAAAACTTACGTGCCGCAGACGGTTTCTGTTCATACACATGCACATCATAGTTCCATTGGCTTAAGACTTCTGCTGCCATTAAACCCGCAGGACCCGCTCCAATAATCGCAATCCGCTGCTTCATCACTTAGGCATCACTTTGCGTATCAACAGAAGGGGGTTTTGGCATATTTACACCCGACAAAGCCTGAAAAGCATCAAAGCGCGTGCTGTAATGCTCAGGTTTTTGAATCAGTAATTGCTGACATAATTCCCCACGCTCCAAATATTTAATCTCAAAATGGGTCCGTGCTGAATCAGAAGCAATCACCTCTTTTACATAAGGTAGCTTCCAAACCTCTTGGAGTTGTTGTTCTGCTTCGGCGATGTATTCTGGAATATTACTGGCTAACGTAATCTGACCACCGACTTGCAATCTGGACAATAAAAACTCGAAGAATGGCATATTCAGCCAGCGCTGCGCAGGATTATGCGGCTCTGGATTCGGATATAAAATGAAAAATTGCTGAACTTGTTGGGGTGCCAAAGCATGCACAATCCACGGCAAAGCATCAGCATGCACCGTGTGTAAATTTGTTTGCCCTTCTACTTGATGCTGTTTTTGCATCGCCACAAACTTCTCGCGGGTTCGTTCTATGGCAATCAGCTTGCTATCTGGATGCTCACGAGTAAACAACAAAGCATGCTTACCTTTACCTGCACCAATTTCCACACAAATCGGCGCTGAATCAATCATGATAAAATCACGCGGAGCATGCATATGCTGTGCTTGAAATTGACGAATCGGCATAATCAGATCAAACTAAAGAAAATCTGCGCCAGTCTAACACTGCACAAAGTTTTGACCAAATCTTCCCATCTATTTCACTGGAGTCTATTATGCCGAAGACCTTTGCTTGCCCACGTTGTGGTAAACCTTCAACTTGGCAAGGCAATCCTTATCGACCATTTTGCTCTGAGCGTTGTAAGCTGATTGATTTAGGTGCTTGGGCAAACGATGACTATAAATTACCCACCGAAGATGCACCGCAAGCTGGTCTACAGCACCGCGAAGATGATTACGAAGATTAACCCGCCTTACCCGCTACAAAAGGATTGTGCTGTTTTTCGAAACCAATTGTGCTAAGTGGTCCATGCCCAGAAATAAATTGCGTTTCATCGGGTAGGCTAAAACATTCACGCTGAATCGAATCGATTAACTGTTGATGATTCCCACGTGGGAAATCAGTACGCCCAATTGACCCTTTAAACAACACATCCCCTGTCCACAACAAACCATATTCTGCGTTATAGAACATCACATGCCCTGGCGTATGACCAGGTGCAAAACGCACTTCAAAGCTTTGTTCGCCCAAGTGCAACGTTTCCCCACCCTCAAGCCACTGTGTCACTTGAACTTTCTCTGGAATGGGAAAACCATAACGCTGTGAGACCTCTTGCAGCATATCTAACCAAAATTGATCTTCCTTGTGTGGACCAATCACAGGGATATTCCAAATGCGGCTTAAAGTACCCACTGCACCTGCATGGTCTAAATGCCCATGCGTCAACCACAGTGCTTTTACCGTTAACCCTAATGCTTCAACTTCTGCCTGTAATTTCTCAGGCTCACCCCCAGCATCAATCAGTACTGCTTCTTTGCTTTCAGAATCCCAAAGAATAGAACAGTTCTGCTGAAATGCAGTTACAGGTACAATTTTCACTTGAAGCATAGTCACAGGTCTCTCTTAGGCAGATGCTAATGTTTGTTTTAAACCATCAAGATTAGCTTGCAATAAGCGCAAGAGCAATTGCAGATGGTCTTCACGTGCATTCAAGGCAGGAATATAGGCATATTGCTCCCCCCCCAATGATAAAAATAATTCAGCATTCTGAATGGCGAGTTCTTCTAAAGTTTCTAAACAATCGGCAGAAAATGCAGGACTCATGATTTGAACCGACTTGACTCCTTGAGCTGCCCAATCTTGCAATAACTGATCCGTATAAGGCTTAACCCATTCTTGCTTACCAAAACGTGACTGGAAGCTAATGGCCCATTGTTGCTCGTTTAAATCCAGAGCCTGAGCCAATAATTGAGCTGTTTTACGACAACGGTCTGCATAAGGATCGCCCTTATCAGCATAAGGCTGTGGAATGCCATGAAATGACATCAAGAGCTTTTCCGCGCGACCATGTTCAGCCCAATACTCTTTCACACTCTGAGCCAAAGACTGAATATACAAAGGGTGCTGATAATAATCGCGGACAATCGAAAGGCCGGGCAAATTACGTTGCTTTTGCATCCACTGAGCCAATAAATCGTATAAAGGCGCAGTTGAAGTCGCTGAATATTGGGGAAAAAGTGGCAGTAAAATAATATGGTCTTGCGGATTTTGGGTTATTTGCTCAAGCACCGTTGCCATTCCAGGTTGACCATAGCTCATGGCTGGAACCACGTTTAACTCAAACTCTGGATACGCTTTCGTTAAGGTCGTCCGAACTTGTTCTACCTGTGCCAATAAAATCTCTCGCATAGGCGAGTCTACAGACCAAATACTGGCATAGGCATGTGCAACACGTTTCGGACGAAATGGTAAAATAAATAACCGTAAAATGATTTGCCATAACGGCTTGGGAATTTCAATGACACGTTGATCAGAAAGAAACTGTTTTAAAAACTTTCTGACCGCAGGTGCAGTGGGTGCATCAGGAGTACCCAAATTGGCTAAAATAACGGTGATTTTTGCTTTTTCCGCAAGCATGAGTTGACCTTCATTTCCAATTCAACCCACCCACTTTAACAACTTTTCCATGAAATGAAATACGAATAAATACAATTATTTCTATAGAGAAACACGATTATCCGAAAGCAAATGACTTTCTAATAAATGATGCCCTTTCTGGGTTAGTTTCCATAACATGCGTTGACGGTCATCCCGCCCAGCAGGACTAATCCATTCATTTTGACGCATCTGCATTTTAATATTATGTAATGCACGAATATTAATTTGTGAGCGTGCAACCGCATGGGCACGAGGCATTTCGATGCGCGCATCGGCCAATCCAATTTCATTTAAATATTCGTTCATGCGTTTAGAAAAATATTCTTCAGGTGTTGGATTTAAAAAAGTACTGCCCAATACCGCTAAAAGTTGCGCCCATGTTAAGGTTTTCTGAATCTTCAGTTCTTTAAAATTACCATCCTGATACGCATGCACACGATATTCAAAACTAAAGGCTTCATTCATTGCCACTTTCGGCAAAGTTAAAAATGGGTCGACTTCACGTGTACCTAAATCTCGTTCTAGCTGACCAATTTTGGCTTTAAGGCGATCAATTTCATCATGTAACTTTTGTGCATTTTGAGGTCGTACCCACCCCGTAGTTGGATAACGCTCCAGCATTTGTGTCATATTCAAACGCACTGCCATTTCTAAGTCGCGCAAAGTTCGGTAAGTAAACACCTGATCAACTTCTTGCTGTAACAGTTGACGAAACTCGTTAAATTTTTCTTTCAATTCTGGTTTCTGGTCATGTAAGGCAGGATCACGCGAAGCAGGATCTTCATGCATAAACACAATAACTGGCTTTTGCTTGGTCATGGCATAGATATATTCCAGATGCATATAACCCACACCAGAAACCGACTGTTCACCATATTGGCTGCCCAAAAGCATAATCACATAATCACAATCATCAATTTGACGGCGTGCAAAAGCGGTACTTAATGGAGTCCTTTGTTCCAGTCCCCACGAAAAAAAGCCCATGCCCACTAAGGTTTGAGACAAAATCATGCGCTCTGGCTGCATATCTGCTCCAGAGGTCGAAATAAATATCTGATAACGCTTATCGATCATTGGTTATCCTCACCTTTTCTTTTGCATACCGCAATCAAAGTCTTACAGTATGACAACCCCAATTTCTAATATTGATACTCAAATTTTAAGACGGATTATTGTTCTGCATTTATTTCATGACAATATTCGCAATACTCCAACTCAAATCAGATGGAATGAGATGTTGCACAATCGTTTCTAAATGCTTGGCATTATTTCCACTGACATAACATGCTATCCGCGGTAAACCATCCTTCCGTCTCTGTTCAAATAATAACTCATTTTTTAACAAAATACGGGAAGTTTGACGAGCAACGGCATAGCCAGAGTCAATTAATGTCATTTTTTGACCAAAAATCGACTCAATTGCAGGTTTCAAGAACGGATAATGGGTACATCCCAGTACCAAATAGTCCGCACCCTGATCGACAACGGGTTGTAAAATGCGTTTTAAAGTATCTAAGCAGGCAGGACTCATTTGCTGACCACGTTCAACAAAAGGCACCAGCTCCAAACATGTCACTGCTAAAACATTCACCTGAGAGGGAATAGCAAAACGCTGTACCACGTCATGAATCAACTTGCCGCGGAATGTGGCAGGTGTTGCCAACACTGCAACGGTTTTACTTTGGCTTTGCAGCACGGCAGGTTTAAGTGCAGGAACCAAACCAATAATCGGGAAATTTTCTCCGTAATGTTCACGTAAATAATCCAGACTAAAAGCTGAAGCGGTATTACAGGCAACCACAGCGACTTTACAGCCTTGTCGGTATAACCACTCAATGGCGCGGGCCGTCAATTCACGAATTTCCTGATCCTCACGTGGACCATAAGGCACATTCGCGGTATCTGCAAAATAGACAATGCGCTCATTCGGCAAATAGCGTGCAATTTCCTGCGCCACCGATAACCCGCCAATACCTGAATCAAAAATTCCAATGGGTGCATCCGATTGCGCTTTTGGCATGGGATCAACTAAGGGGTAAATCGGATGAATGGCTGTCATAACACACTATTTACAAAGAAAGACCAGAATAAACAAAGCTTAAACCTCAGGTGCCCAATTGCAAGTGAAAATCGCCACTTTGTAGAGTTAAAATAGTATCTCCTTGCTCATTTTCAAGCAGCTCCCCCATTTCAATCAGATGAAAAAAAGCGGAACGCTGAATTAAGGCGTTTATCCCAAAGCGCACATGCACATATGGACGCAACTCGCGCGCAAATTCACGCATAAAAATGGGATGTTCAGCATCCACAATAATCAGATCGGCATTGGTTGTAGTAAATTGAATATATGTTTTGCCTGCAATGACCGTAGAGTCAACTTGATTGACGAACAAAGGTTCATCTTCAACCTCGATTTCAATTTGCTCTACAGGTGTCTTTAAATAAAACCGACCTTGTTCCTTCCAAAGCACGCTTGAAAACAGGTCTAATAAGGACTGGCGCTTAATCAATTGACCTTCGTGCCACCATTCTCCGTTGGCCAAAACCTTCAAATCCATTTGGCCACAATGCTTTGGTTGCCATTGCCCTAAAGGAGGGATTGACCTTTTGTGACCGCCCTGTGCACTTTTTAAGTATTGTGCAATACCCATTAAGTTTTTATCATCATTTTTCGCTGTATTATTCGTCGCATTGTTGGAATTAGTTTGATTTACCATGAATTAATGCCTGCATGACGTAAAAATATTATGATTCAGCCAATTGGCTAGACCACGGTTTAAAACTATACTAGCCCACAATCTATAAAGGCACGATAATCCAGTTGTGCCGACTATTTAAGAACACTCATGGCAGCACTGTAAAGAGTCATACAGTTGCCACCTTTAAGTAATATGAGGAGTCCTACATGGAACACATCGAACGTGAATCGATGGAGTTTGACGTCGTTATCGTAGGCGCAGGCCCCGCAGGTCTTTCTGCTGCGATCAAAATTCGTCAACTTGCGATTGAAAACAATTTATCTGATTTATCCGTTTGTGTGGTAGAAAAGGGCTCCGAAGTCGGTGCACATATTCTTTCGGGTGCTGTACTCGAACCACGTGCCATCAATGAACTCTT
>NZ_SJOF01000007.1 GCF_004331255.1 Acinetobacter sp. ANC 4173
ACAAATATTTCTCAAATAAACTTCGAGTAATTTCTACCATCAATCAATGAAAATAATTTCGATTAATCAATCAGTAAAAATCCACACAAGTTGTTCTTCATAATCTCTTAATGATCTTTCTAACACCTCGTCAGTGCTAGAAGCTGGACTTCGATAAACTTAACAACTCAGCGCTTCGTGCTTCGTTCATTTCCGTCTATCTCGTCGACATGGGGTGCATTCTATACGGTTTTGCTACAAGTGCAAGCTCTTTTAACTAATAATCGCAGAACACACTATCAAGCGATTAGTAATCAACCAAATTGAACATTTATAATGCTAAATTTAGCATCAGAGCGTATTTTTACAAATTGCTATACAGAAAAAACTCAGTACACATACATATACTGAGTTCATTTATAGTGAAAGATAGCTTAGTTTGCTTGTTCAGCCACCCAACCCATAAATTTTTGTCGCTCTACTTTATTTGCTTTTTTCCATAGTTCAATTAATTGTTGATCTACAGCGATAGCATTTGATTTGGTATTTGTCGCAGCTTGTAGCGTCGAAGGTTGTGCATATACAGCTGGCGGCTGATTGACAGGCGTAGAATTCTTTTGTGTTAAATCTAAAGCCTCACCAAACATACTGCGGCTTAACCACGGTTTTTGTTCTGTATTTGCACCAGTTTGCTGAACCAAAATTTGTTGCTTTTTATTTAAAAGTGCAATTGTGGGTTGCTGTGCGTATTTTTTTGCATCTTCATAAGTTTTTGGTGCATTGATTAAAACCAATTGATAATTTTCATTGTCTTCAAGGCTTGGTGTTTTTAAAGTAACAACACCCGATTTAACGATATCATGCTCACCAGACATATGTTCAAAATACTGAATGTAGCGAACGCTGATATTGGAACTACCCGCATCTAATTTATAGGCATTATTTTCTGAACGGAATAAACCTGTATTTACTTCTTGATCATTTACCGCAAGAATCTTGATTGCTTCTGGAGCAGTGATTGTAACCGCCGAAAATACCGAACTACTTACCATTAATGCCGCTGTAGCAAATGTTAAACGTAAAGCCATTTTGCCTTCTCTTGATTCATTGTTAAATTTTAGTTGCACTATGCAAGTTATAAATGACAATTTTATGACAAAGTCATTTTTGAAATGCAACCGATTTCTTTAACTTATTTTTATATGCTTTACACAATAGATGATATTGGCATTTGGTCGAGAGGGAAATCCGAATGTACATCGTGTATGTACTTGAATATAGAAATATGATCATTTAACGATACCGCAATCATCAATGGTGATGACTGCGGTAAAGACTTTTAGTTAAATGTTTTAAAGCGAATGTTATCGTCTAAATATGTTTTTTCACCAGCTGGCACTTCAATTGAACCCAACACCAATTGCGCTCGTAGCTTCCAATGGCTTGGAATGTCATAAGTTGCTGCAACTTCAGCATCAATTACAGGATTATAGTGCTGTAAGGATGCACCAATATTATGTTCAGCTAATGCTGTCCAGACCGCATATTGGGCAATTGCTGATGAATGCTCTGACCATACAGGGAAGTTATCTGCATATAGTGCGAATTGCTCTTGCAATGATTTCACAACATCTTGATCTTCATAAAAAAGTACAGTAGCGTAACCTGCAGCGAAACTGTCTATTTTTTTACTTGTATTTTCGAATGCTTCTGCTGGAACCATTTTACGCAAGCTTTCTCGTACAATTTCCCAGAACTTATGATGTGATTGACCAAATAAGCTAACAACGCGTGAGGTTTGAGAGTTGAAAGCTGATGGACTTTCACGTACGGCATCTTTAATAAGTTGTTCAACTTCAGTTTGCTCTAACTTTACATTCTTTCCAATTGCATAAATTGTGCGGCGTTTTTTCATATGATCTAAGAATGCCATTATTTTTTCCTCATTCATTTGTTCGTTTAAATAGAGAGTTATATCTCAATTGACTTAGGGATATCTTAAGTCCTTTGTAAATTATATAAAGACCTATGATTGTGACAGTCTGTTTTATATTTAGAACGTTTAATGTCTTACAGGATCTATTCTATTAAAAATCAAACGAAATTGTTTATTCTCTTACTTAAAAACCAAAAATTCTGCTTCTTTCTTGGTAGCGTCAACATACTCAGCATCTTGTTCGACAGAACCAAATACCAGTTGGGTTTTCAATTTCCATGTTGTATTTATTTTAAAGTATTGAGCGACTTTGTAATCAATTGACGGACTGTAATAATTAAAGTTCGCTCCTATTCCTATTTCAGCTAAAGCCATCCACACTGCATATTGCGCCATTCCTAAACTCTGTTCTGACCACAATGGTAATTCTGCTGAATTTAAGGGTGAATTCTTTTGCAAGTTTTCGATGGCTGTTTGATCTTCAAAAAATAAAACTGTTCCATAAGCCGCGTTGCATTTCTGAATCTTTATTGCAATTGCTGGAAATAAGTGTTCGGGGATTTGTGTTTTTTGAATTTCTTGAACCAAATGCCAAAATTCGGTATGTGCTTTGGAAAATAGAATAACAATACGTGTGGTTTTCATGTTCACTGCCGATGGGCAACTTAAAGCAGCTGCATGAATCAACTTGGTTAAATAGGCTTGATCATATGCTAGGTGCTTACCTAATTTCTGTATGGATTGGCGTTGTTGTAATTGTTGAAGATAATCAGATTCTTTTGAATCAGTTTCATTTTTTCTATTAAAAATTAAGTCCGTTGTAATTTCAGTTGTTAGCACTTGGCTAAGTTTATCTAATAGCGCCATTGATTACCCCGTAAAACTCAAATACACATATTTTTTTTAAGGGTTTTATTCTAACGCCAAATTTCTGGGAAATAACCATTTACTTTGGAAAGACTGTTCTCTTTTAAATCAACTAAATACCCTAAAAAAGATAAACTCCGCACTTTGCGGAGTTTATGTGAAATAAACTACTTTTTATTTTTCAGTTTCGAATAAAGCAGCTACAAATGATTTTGCCGAGAACGGTCGTAAATCATCAATTTTTTCGCCGACGCCAATAAAGCGAATTGGAACATGGGTACGACTTGCAATATTAAACAGAACACCACCTTTTGCTGTTCCATCTAATTTGGTGATCGTAATACCTGTGAGACCAACAGCCTCATCAAACAGCTCTACTTGGTTAATCGCATTTTGACCTGTGCCTGCATCGACCACCAACATAATTTCGTGAGGTGCTGTGGCATCAATTTTTTGCATAACGCGCTTAACTTTCGTCAATTCTTGCATCAAATGACTTTTGTTATGCAAACGTCCTGCGGTATCGGCAATCAGAACATCTACACCTTTCGCACGTGCACTTTCAAAAGCATCGAAAATGACAGAAGCACTATCTGCACCATGACCTTGAGCAACCACGGCGATATTGTTGCGCTCACCCCAAATTTGCAATTGCTCAGTTGCTGCTGCACGGAAAGTATCTCCAGCGGCAAGCATGACTTTTTTACCCTCACCTTGTAAACGCTTAGCCAATTTACCAATGGTGGTAGTTTTACCTACACCATTTACACCCACGACCAAAATCACAAATGGATTTTTGTTTGGATCTATATGCAAGGGCTTAACCCGCGGAGCCAGCAAGTTAACCAATTCTTCTTGCAATGCCTTATATAGTGAATGCGAATAAATCAAATCACCGCGCGCTGTGCGCTCAGTTAAATTCGCGATAATTGCTTTGGTCGCATCTACGCCAATATCTGCAACTAAAAGCTGCTCTTCAACTTCTTCAAGGAGTTCATCATCAATTTCTTTGCCACCGATCAAAATATTGACCATACCATCGGCAAAGTTTTTACGGGTTTTGGTTAACCCTTCTTTCATTCGGTTAAAAAAGCCGCCTGTTGACTTTTCGACAGTTTGCTCATCGGAAGTTTTTTGAACTGGAGTAATAATTTCTTCAGCTTTTGGAGTCTCAATAATTGGCACATTTACCGCAGGTAAACTTGGTAAAGTTACATCATCATCCCCAATATCAGCATCAATCAAAAATTTATTTTGCCCAGTAGATTGTTGTTGCATGCCGAATCCTTTGAAAAGCAGCGTGTTAAAAGTTAGTAATTTTAGCATAAAAGATAAGGATTTTCCTTATCTTGCCGTATCGTGTAAATCAGCTACAAAAAGCTACACCCTTACCTTGCATTTACAAATGATTTTCTTAAGAATGAATTTAAATACCAAGGTTTGTGAGCTCCCTAAGTGTTTGGCAAAAATAATAATAAACGCCTAGAACAACCCGCTATACTCTTGGGTATATTAATCTTCATTTGTCCGATTTATTGCTCTCCAGTTTATGCAAAACCTCAAAACTTTCTAACACACACAACCTCAGAATATACTTTAGACAATGGCCTGAAAGTCATAATCCGTGAAGACCATCGTTCACCAATGGTCATGACACAGATTTGGTATGCTGTTGGTAGCAGTGATGAATCAGGAAATCTTTTAGGTATTTCACATGCCTTAGAACATATGATGTTTAAAGGCACAATCAAAGTGCCCAATGATGAATTTACTCGTTTAAGTCGACTGTATGGTGGCAGTGTGAACGCTGCAACTTTTACCAACTACACCTACTACTATCAACTCTACCAAAAAGACTTTTTGCCCTTAGCTTTAGAGTTAGAAGCAGATCGTATGAGTAATTTACTTCTCAGACAACAAGACTTTGACACTGAAATTAAAGTTGTTATGGAGGAACGGCGCCAAAGAACCGATGATAATCCACGTGCCGTTGCATCAGAACGGTTTAAATGGATTGCTTACCCAACCAGTCATTATAGACAACCCATAATTGGTTATATGAAGAATCTTAATATCCTTCAATTAGACTATCTTAAAAAATGGTATCAAGACTGGTATGCCCCAAATAATGCTATTTTAGTTATTGTTGGTGATGTAGATACCCAGCAAACACTTCATCAAGTAAAACAATACTTTTCTGTTATTCCAGCAAAAGTATTAGCTCAAAGAAATGAAGTTCAGGAATATATAAATATTGGCTATCGCTACATGGAGGTTAAACTCCCTGTACAAGTTCCAAATCTCTTTTTGGCTTGGAATGTTCACTCTTTAGCTACTGCACAAAACCCACAAGATGTCTATGCACTCGTTATTATCAAAAATATACTGGATAGCGGTATAACTTCACGCTTACAAAATAATTTAGTACGCAATCAAAAGTTAGCGACTTCAATTAGTGCATCTTATGATCCATATAATCGCGGTGATAGCCTTTTTAGTCTTACCGCCTTACCCGTAGAAGGAGTTTCACTGGAGGAGATTGAAAAAGCTGTATTGGATGAAATAGAAAATTTAAAAAACAGCCCTGTATCTGATGATGAGGTAAATCGTGTAGTGACAAGATATATGGCCGATTTGATTTACAGCCAAGATGATATTGCGGGACAAGCCAGAATGATTGGAACATTGGAAGTGAATGGTTTGAGTTATCACTTAATTGATCAATTACAACAACATTATGAAGCTGTTACCCCAGAAGATATCCAGCGCGTAGCCAATACCTATTTCAACCAAACAAATCTAAGCAATATGCATATTCTTCCTGAAGAACAAAAATAACCAAGGGATAAGCAAATGTGGAAATTTCATTTATGTATCATGGCCTCTTTTTCGTTTTTACCTGCCAGTTTCGCAGAGGTTATACAAAATACAGAAACAACAAATGAGTTCAGCTCAATTGCTCATCTACAAAGCATCAAAAATATTCAGGAGAATCCTCATCAAAAGGCGCCCTATGTGCATGAACTGAATAATCGCTTTCATGTTCGATCACTGTTTGTGGAATCGCCAACTTTACCCATGGTGGATATTCAACTGACATTTAATGCAGGTTCAGCACGTGACTCGGAAATAGGATCTAATCTTTATGGTCTGTCCAACATGGCGGCCCAGCTGATGGATGAAGGAACCAGCAACTACACGGCGCAGGAAATTATTTCAACTTTTGAAAGTATTGGAGCAAAATTCAGCGTAGCGTCATATCGAGATATGTTTATTATCAAATTAAGAACCTTGTCTGACCCTGAAAAGTTACAACCCGCTTTGGCAATGATGATTGAAGTGTTAAATCACTCTACTTTTAAGACGCCAAGTATTGATTTAATGCTCAGTAATACAGCTGTGGGGCAAAAACAATTAAAAGAAAATCCAGAGCGTATGAAAAATATTGTGTTTTACCGTACTTTATATCGCAAACACCCTTATGCCGAACCAATTACAGGAACTCAAGCCAGCATTAAACGCATCACGCCTGAAAATTTGATCGAATTTCGCAAGCGACTGTTAGTACGTAATAATTTGAATATTGCAATTACTGGACAATTAAATCCGAAAGAAGCATTAAAACTGTCAGAAAAAATAGCGAAGCAATTACCCGCAGGAAACAAGGCTAAGACGCTTCCAGCCCCCACTATTCGTACAGATTTTAACATTCGGCATATCCCTTATGCATCAAGCCAAGCACATATTATTATGGGTGAAATTGGCACTACTCGTGATGATCCCGATTACTTAGCACTACTACTTGCCAATCGTATATTTGGCACTGGTGGATTCAATTCTATCTTAAGCCAAGAACTACGTGTAAAACGCGGACTAACCTATGGTGCTTATAGTAATTTTAGTTTTATGCAAGTCGCTGGTCCTTTTAGCTTAGGCTATTCTACCAAGCAAGAACATTTGTTAGAAAGCATTCAAATTGCACATCAAGCCTTAGTCAATTTCATCCATACCCCGATTGATAAACAACAGCTTGAACAAGCAAAATTAGGCATGATACGAGCTTTTCCAAATCATTATAGTAGCAATGCCGCGATTAATGCTCAGTTAGCCGCTATCGGTTTTTATCATTTACCTGCGAATTATTTAGACCACTACACTGAAGAATTAAGCAAAGTTACTGCTACTCAAGTACAACGTGCTATTCAAAAGCATTTACATCCAGATCGATTAACGATAATTATTTTTAGTAAAAAATTAGATAAAGCTGCCTTAGAGCAAATTCTACAAAATAATTTAAATGCCACTGAAAGACTAATCCCTAACGAAGCAGCACGACCTAAATTCAACGAAGTGTCTCGTCCGCTAAAGAAGGAAACTCCTGCGCCCGATTTTTCTCCGCATGATACGCCCGCATCAATTTCAAATAATGACCTATAGTGACCTGATGCTGATACAAAAGCTGATCTGCCATATCTTGAGTAGAAGGATAATAAGCTTGTCGAGATAACTGTTTAATTTGATGATATTGCTCTGGTGTCACAGGTCTAAACAAGGCAAAAGTAGCGAAAAAGAGAATCGCACCAATAATTAACACGATCAAGAAATAATATAAATTCTCTAATTTAAACTGATAAAAAAAATGAATAATTTTTTGCTTTGCGCTATGCATACACTACCTCGAATGAGTAGATAGTGTAGGTTGACGACAATAGAATCTCAAGTTTATTTGCCCAGTCTTAACCTCAAGTGGCTAAAAATGGGCAAATTGAGTCTTAACCACTGGTAATATTACGGACTACAGCAAAATAAAGGATAAAAGCAATTAATGCTAATGCCAGTACAATGGCAAATACACCTACCCCATGCTCTGCATCCGCAGGATGTAAGTCCTCATCATCTGCAATTCTACGCAGTTCTCCATCATACATTTTATAAAATTCAACACGCTGTTGTGGCTCCAGTGTTCGCGTAAAATCATACACACGCTTACGCTGAGCCAAACAATATTCCCCTAAATGAATTTCATTGTGAAAAATGGCCTCATCTAATTGTTGGCGATGATAGTGAGCCAATTCAATAATTTTTTCCGCGTTCAGTGGTAAATCAAAAGTAAAACCATCTATTGTATTTGTCATATTATTCTCCTTTTAATTACAGTATCCTGTAGATCCATAATAATAAAAAAACTTTTTGACTATTGTTTAATCATGTAACTTGAATTTATTCGCACAACCCTCATCTATTATTTGACTTTTCATCCAATCTGTAATATTAGTTTAATAATACTTAGTTAAATTAGTATAAAGACTATAAAAGTCGAGCTGTGCAATCATAATTACAATAAGGAGTTATCTATGATTCAACAAATTTCTCATCATGAGTTAGAACATGTGTATGCCAATGCGGTAAACACAATTCAATCGCAAATGAACTTTTCAGAAGCAGTTTTACAGTTGGAAGATGCTGCGCGTGCAGGTCATGGTAAAGCAGCAATGTTTTTAGCTGAACTTTATTATCAAGGTTTTCGTGTAGAACGTGATTCGCTTAAAGCTCAGTACTGGCAGAAAATGGCCACGATGCAAGCATAACGAAACGTCACTTAGGTGGCGTTTTTTTTGGACTTTATTTTTATAAAAATATTTACTTACGATTTTTCGCAAAGCTTACACTGAAATTTAACATGATATTTTTACAATAAAGCATGACTTCACAATGTTTGCCCAAGATGAAACAAATTAGTCAATTACAACCGATCTCGAAAGACTTATTTTTTAAAATTACTGTTCTTAAATCCATGATGTACTGCGGTGTGTTGTGGGGATTATATAATCAAGGCTGGGCAATCATGTCCGACCAAGATGATTTTATTTTTCCATTCTGGATGAATAGTGCTCAAGCACATAAATACGCAGAGGTACATTGGCCGAGCTATACGCCTCGCAAGATTACCCCTGCCGATTTTCAAAAATCGTTGCTACCAACTTTAGCTCGATTAAAGGTCATACCTGCTTTATGCAATTCTTCTAGTCAAAAAATTAAACTCACCACTCAGCAAATGCGGCATTTTTTCTTTGCAGATGTGCAATTGCAGCCCGCTTAAAGCAAATTAAATTAGGTGTTACCTTTAACACCTAATTTTTTTAATTTTATGCAATTTATGACTGCTTAGGTATTTGCATTTTGCATATTTCAAGTTAAGTTAAAAGTCAAACAATAAACAACATCAGAGATGAATAATATGACTAAAGTTGTACAAGTCCTTCAAGATAAATCCGAACAGTCAGTTTTTACAATTCGTCCAGATTCGACCGTATTTGAAGCCATTACACTTATGGCTGATAAAGGTATTGGTGCTTTAGTGGTCACCGAAGATGAACGTGTAGTGGGTATCGTTTCCGAACGTGATTACACGCGTAAAGTTGCGTTAATGGAACGCACTTCATTTACAACCAATGTCAGTGAAATTATGACGGCAACTGTATTGACCGTAACAACCAACACCAGTATAGAAGACTGTCTGGAGTTAATGACTGATCGCCACCTACGCCACTTACCTGTGGTTGAGAATGAAAGACTGATTGGCTTAATTTCAATTGGTGACTTGGTAAAAGCAGCGATGGCGGATCAGAAGAACTTGATTGAACAATTGCAGCAATATATTTCTGGATAATGAAATATAGGTCAATGCATAAAAAAGGTCAGCACTTGCTGACCTTTTTAAATGTACGCTTTAATTGAGACCAAGTTTGTCTGCAACATAATCAGAATCTTTATCACCACGACCTGATAAATTCACTACGATTTTCACATCTTTGGGTAATTGGGGTGCTTCACGTAATGCCCATGCGACTGCATGTGAGCTTTCTAATGCTGGCACAATCCCTTCAACGCGTGACAAAGTCATAAATGCATCTAAACACTCTTGATCGGTTGCTGTTGTATATTCAACGCGCCCTAAATCTTTTAGAAAGCTGTGTTGTGGTCCTACACCAGGATAGTCCAAACCAGAAGCAATTGAATGTACCGGTAATGGTTCGCCTTGCTCATCTTCCAATACATAACATGCCATACCATGAATTTGACTTGGTTTGCCTAAAGTTAAAGTCGCAGAATGCATTACTGTATCCAAACCATGACCAGCAGGCTCAACACCCACCAATTTTACCTCTGTATCATTTAAAAATGCTGTAAAAGCACCGATTGCATTAGAACCACCACCTACACAAGCCACGACATAATCAGGATTTTGTCCAAATCGGTCTTGGGCTTGGACTTTAATTTCTTTACCAATAATACTTTGAAAATCACGCACCATTTTTGGAAATGGATGTGGACCGACAACTGAACCAATAGCATAAATATAATTTTTTGGATCGTTCAGGTATTCTTCAAAAGCACTGTCTACCGCATCTTTAAGGGTTGCTGTACCACGCGTAACCGAAACCAGTTTTGCCCCAAGAATCTTCATTTTTACAACATTTGGATGTTCTTTCTCAATATCCACTTGCCCCATATGAATTTCACAAGGAATTCCAACCAGAGCACACGCTGTAGCTAAAGCCACACCATGTTGTCCCGCACCTGTTTCCGCGATGACTTTAGTTTTTCCCATATACTTGGCAAGTAATGCTTCACCAAGACAATGGTTAATTTTATGTGCGCCCGTATGGTTCAAATCTTCACGCTTTAAATAAATTTGCGCACCGCCCAATTGCTCAGACAAACATTTCGCATGAAATAAAGGGCTAGGGCGACCTACATAGTTTGCAAATAAGTCTGCAAGTTCATTTTGAAATTCTGACGTATGACGAATCTCTTCATATGCCACGTTAATTTCATCCATAGCCTCTTTAAGATGTGGAGGAATAAATTGACCACCATAAGGTCCAAAAAAACCTTCCGCATTGGGTAGGTCGACTCCATTAATTTGATGATTCATCTCTTATTCCCCCTAGGCTACATTTATTATTTCTTACTTTATTGAATGCTTAACACGCATTTGAAAACATGGTGAATTTAACGTGCCAAGTATTTGGTTAAATCCTCAACACCCTTTAAGGTCATCGGATACATATGCTGTTCAAAAATCTGTTTGATTGCGCCAATCGTTTGGGTGTAATGCCAATAATTTTCTTGTTCAGGATTTAGCCATGCTGTTTTATCGAAATGCTGACGTAAGCGATGTAACCACACCTGTCCCGATTCATCATTCATATATTCAACAGAACCACCTACCGAATTGAGCTCATAAGGTGCCATACTTGCATCACCCACCACAATTACACGATAGTCACGCCCATAGGTATTGAATAAATCCCATGTGTTCATGCGCGTGTTGGAGCGACGTATATTATCTTTCCAGACATAGTCATACAAACAGTTATGAAAATAGAAATATTCGAGTGTTTTAAATTCTGTTTTGGCTGCACTAAATAATTTTTCACATTGTGCAATATGAGAATCCATTGAACCACCCACATCAAACAACATCAAGACTTTGACGCGGTTACGGCGTTCAGGCACCAATTGAACATCCAAAATGCCCTGTTTGGCCGTTTCTTTGATGGTGCTATCAATATCCAGCTCCTCAGCTGCACCTTGACGAGCAAACTTACGCAAACGGCGTAATGCCAATTGCATTTGGCGTGTCCCCAAGATCTGCTCATCATCTAAATTACGGTATTTACGCTGTTCCCAAATTTTTACCGCAGAACGCTTCCGCCCTGGGCCACCAATGCGCACACCTTCAGGATGATCTCCATAAGCACCAAAAGGAGAAGTCCCCCCCGTACCAATCATCTTGTTTCCACCTTGATGCTTTTTATGCTGTTCGCGTAATCGCTCTTCCAACATTTTCATCAATTCTTCAAGGGAACCCGCTTTTTTCAACTCTTCACGCTGTTCTGGCGTGAGATGTTTTTCTAATAATTCTAAATCGAACCAATCTTTGGGTAATTGCTGAACTTGATTGAGTAATTCATCCAAGTCAAACGTTGAAATACCATCAAAATAGTCTTTCATGCCCCGATCAAATTTATCAAAGAAACGCTCATCCTTCACCATAATGGTTTTGGCGAGCTGATAAAATTCTTCTTGATCGGCAAATACCAAGCCTGATGCGACCGCCTCATTCAAATCAATGAGTTCTCGTGTAGATACAGGCACACCATATTTGCGTAAGGTATAAAACAAGCGCACAAACATGCGTGTTTCTCCTTTAGCGACGTGACATAAAGGCTAAACGCTCAAGCAACTGCACATCTTGCTCGTTTTTAATTAATGCGCCATACAACGGCGGAATCGCTTTAGATTTATCATGATTACGCAATACATTTTCTGGCATATCATCTGCCATCAATAGACTTAACCAATCAATCAATTCAGAGGTTGAAGGTGGCTTTTTAAGACCAGGTACCTGACGTAATTTAAAGAAAACTTGAAGTGCTTCATTCACCAAAGCTGTTGAAACCTGCGGGAAATGTACATCAATAATTTCACGCATGGTTGCTTCATCTGGAAACTCAATATAATGGAAGAAACAACGACGCAAGAAAGCATCCGGTAATTCTTTTTCATTATTTGAGGTAATGATGACGATTGGACGTTGAGTCGCGGTAATGGTTTCGCCTGTTTCATACACAAAGAAAGACATTTTATCGAGTTCGTGCAATAAATCGTTTGGAAACTCGATATCCGCCTTGTCAATTTCGTCAATCAGCAACACACAGCGTTCTTCACTGGTAAATGCTTCCCACAATTTACCGGGTTTAATGTAGTTTTTAATGTCATAGACACGGTCATCACCCAACTGGCTATCACGCAGGCGTGAAACCGCATCATACTCATACAAACCTTGCTGTGCTTTGGTTGTCGACTTGATATGCCATGTGATGAGCTTTAGACCTAAGCTTTGTGCAACTTGCTCTGCCAATAAAGTTTTACCCGTTCCCGGTTCCCCTTTAACCAATAATGGCTTTTGCAATGCACGTGCAGCCTTCACTGCAAGCTTTAAACTATCAGTCGCGATGTACTGACTTGTACCCGTAAATTGTTGAGCATCAACAGACATAAGATAACCTTATTTTTTATTTAAAGTGGTGAACTTTTCTTGTTAACTATAGAAATTCCGCGTTTATCACTATACTTAGACCAGCAATATCCCACGATCAAACCCAAACCAAGAACACATAAAATTGCAGATAAATTAAACCAGATGAGCGGGTTTTCTTTAGTCAGTATGCCAAACATGAGACCAAAAAATGCAGGTGCAATCGAAGCATTTGTCCCTTCAGAAACCGTTGGCGTCAACATAACAGCAAAAACAACCACCCAACTAATTCCACCAAACGGTTTTGGTAGGCGCTTCGCAATTGCATACCAGCACCATAAAATAATGATGCTGCCTAGCAAATACACACTGACTGCAATCGTATCTTCAGGAATTGTGTCTAAAATTGAAAGAAAATTATTCATAGTACAACTCCTGAAAAAAATTAAGCGCCACGTAAGCCTTCTGGGGCTACGGCATTCGGGTTAATTAACCCTTCTGGTGGCATTTGAATAAAGAAACCATTCGTTTCAATCGAATCTATTACATGTAATACATTTACACGCGCTAACTTGCGTGTCTCGGTCAACTCGATATGCATAACAAACGTTGCGCGACCAAAAGCAATACGTAAAGCTTCTGGAATAACGTCTAATGGATTAGATGCTTCTGCATCATTTTCAGAAGGACGAGCAACATAAAGATACATCTCGTCTTTTTTGCTCGATTTATAGATTGAACAATGCATGTTTGGAACATTACTTAACTTAGAAAACACAGCGCCAAGCATACAACAAAAAATAATCTGATTCAGTAGTGATTATTAACGCAGCAGTCGTCAATTTGTCTAAGTGTCAATTCTTTAAACAAATTTGAGTGACTATTGTGCAACTTGCATTTGTGTAGATAAATATTGCTGATCTGCATGTAATACTTGAATGAGCGGCTTGGTCAAAAGCTCATAGCGCCATCCTAGTAAATAATTTGGTAAATCTTGTTCATCTCGCCCAGACACAACATGCTGATACACAGCATTAAGCCACTTTTTACGCAACAAGACTTCCTTAGGAACCATTGTTTCATTCACCACATTTTGAATGACCGCATCGACCTTATGACCAATTTCTTTAGACGAGTGGCGGATTGAGCGCGCCATGCGTAATGGCCATTCTTCTTGAGCAGGTAAAAACTTCAACAAATCTAAAATGGTTTTTCCGTGCTCACGTAAAATATTCTGACGAATATCTTTGATATTGCACAATTGGAAATGATTTTTTGGATTCTTCTCAACCAAATCAATCATGCTTGAATTTTTAAGAATAAAACTACGTGGTTGATTTAGTGCTTTAACCATCTGCTCACGCCAAACGGCCAATTGCTGTAATTGCATGAGTTCACGGCGTGAATGTCGATAATTTCCAATATCTTGATAGAGCAAAGTCAGTGGAGTTTCTTGACCAATTTCATAGGTTAGATTTCGGCAGTCTTCCTGAGCAAAATCTAACAAGTGCTTTTCTTGCAGCTCAGATCTAACTTTTTGTGCCAATGCCATAATATACAGCACATCATTCGCAGCATAATTGAGTTGTTCCGGCGAGAGCGGACGTGCCAACCAATCTGAACGGGTCTGATCTTTATCAATATCTACATTGAGCATTTGCTTCAGTGCATTTTGATAACTGACTTGCAAGCCATGACCTAAGAATGACATCCCAATTTGGGTATCAAACACATTACTAAGTGACTTATCTTGTGCGTAATGATAAATCAAATCAATGTCTTCACCACAAGCATGAAACACATTCAACTGCGCAGTAAATATTTTTTTCCAGAACCCACTTAAATCTAAAGTTGTTCCATCTAACAAATAGACTTGGCCAGCAACGTTAATTTGAAACACCCCAAGCTTTGGCCATAAGGTATCCACTTTAATAAACTCTGTATCAAGCCCATAAATGGAGTTTTGATCCATGATGGACAAAAAGTTATTTAAATCTGTTTGGTGCTGAATAAACTGAAACATACTGCCGAGTCTAGGAATAGATTCTCTAAAAAGGTATCTTACCTTATATATAACAATTATCTATAAAAATTTTAATTTTCTACTAAAGAATTAGTTTATTTTTAGTATATAAGCTCTATTTATCTGTTTATTGATACTTTTTTATATCATTAATTTTTTAAAAATATACCAATCGTTAAAATAACTTTCAAAATTTAAAATACTATTCTCCTAAAATGAACATGAAACAAGTATTGACTTATTTCATGCGCATACGGTTATGTACAGCCTGACTTAAGGTATGGCTGTCTACATACTCAAGCTCGCCACCTTGTGGTACACCTTGTGCAATTCTTGTCATATGCACTGGCAGATGCTTACAGGCTTCAACCAGATAATGTGCGGTTGCTTGACCTTCAACAGTCGCGTTGGTTGCAAGAATCACTTCAGTGATTTTGCCATCTGTTAAGCGATGCACCAAATGAGGAATCCCAATTTCGTCTGGTCCAATACCATCGAGTGGAGACAAATGTCCACCTAAAACATGATATTTCCCGCGAAAACTTCCACTTTGCTCAATTGCCATGACATCTGCGGGAGACTCCACCACGCACAATAGCTGATCATCACGCTCAGTTGATAGGCAAATATCACATATCTCTTCTTCTGTGAGTGAATGGCATACACAACACTCATGAATATGATTTGTCGCCTCTATCAAAGCATGAGCTAAGCCCACTGCACCTTCCCGATTTTTCATAATCAGATGCAATGCCATACGTTGTGCAGACTTTGGCCCAACACTCGGCAAAATTCTTAAAGCTTGAACCAATTGTTCAAATCGATCACTAAACACTATTATTCCTATATAAAAATACCTCCCTAAAAAGGGAGGTAAGCAACCACTTGGGATTAGAACATTCCCGCAAGGCCTGGTGGCAAGCCCATACCCGAACTCGCACCTTTCAAGCGCTCTTCAGAAATAACTTCTGCCTGACGTGCAGCATCATTCATTGCAGCCGCGATCAAGTCTTCGATCATATCTGGATCATCTTGCAACAATTCAGGATTAATCTCGATGCGCTTTACCACATTACGGCAAGTCATAGTCACCTTAACCAAACCACCGCCTGCTTCTGCATGAACTTCAGTCTGTGCAAGCTCCTCTTTGGCTTTTTTAAGATTAACTTCCATATCTTTTTGCATGCGTTGTGCTTGTTGCATCAGCATATTAATGTTCATAAAAATCTCCGAACATAAAATTAAAAATTAGATTAAGTCTAAACCACGTGCGATATCACGAATAATATCATCAATATCTTCTAAACCAACAGAAACACGAATTAAACCTTCGCTAATACCCGCTGCTTGTTTTGCCTCAGCCGACATTCTGCCATGCGATGTCGTCGCAGGATGGGTAATCGTTGATTTAACATCACCTAAGTTGCTAGTAATCGATAAGAATCGAGTGTTGTCAATGACTGTCCAAGCTCCTTCACGCTCGCCTTTCACAACAAAAGAAACCACGCCACCAAAACCAGATTGTTGTTTCTTTGCCAGCTCATGTCCTTCATGGTTTGGTAAACCCGCGTAGTACACTTTTTCAACTTTCGGATGCGCATCGAGCCATTCTGCTAATTTCTGCGCACTGGTACAATGTGCTTTCATGCGTAAACTTAAAGTTTCCAAACCTTTTAAGAAGATCCACGCATTAAACGGGCTCATAGAATTACCGAGTGTACGAATAACACCGTTAATTTCTTCAACCAATTTATCCTTACCCACAACCGCACCGCCTAAAGCACGACCTTGGCCATCAATATATTTCGTTGATGAATAGACAATCAGGTCTGCGCCGAACTTAATTGGTTGCTGTAAGATTGGGGTACAGAAAGTATTATCGACTGCAAATAAAGCATCATGTTCATGGGCAATATCAGCAATCGCCTGCATATCACCCACTTGAGCCAATGGGTTCGACGGTGTTTCAATAAATAAAAGACGCGTATTAGGACGAATCGCTTGTTTCCAACCGTCTAAATCTTCCAAGTCTACAAATGTTACATCGACACCAAATTTGATGACATATTTTTCAAACAGTGAAATGATCGAACCAAAGACAGCACGTGAACACACAACATGATCACCTGCTTTTAAATAAGCCAAAGTCACAGCATGAACTGCTGCCATACCCGAACTGGTCGCCACTGCACGTTCAGCACCATCTAATACAGCTAAACGTTTTTCAAATGCCTGTACAGTTGGGTTGGTATAACGTGAGTAAGTATTACCTTCTATTTGTCCTGAAAATTTGGCTGCTGCATCTGCCGCATTTTCGCATACGAAAGAAGATGTTAGAAAAATTGGCTCACTATGCTCACCTTCAAAAGTACGTGTGTGACCGGTACGAATCGCTAAAGTGTCTAATTGATATTCGATGTCGTCGTATTGGCTCATTTCTACGATTCAGTTCTCAGAACTGCCTTTGTGAATAATTGCCAACATTTTGAGCGCCTACGGCATTTCAGGTCAAGGTAAAATATAAAATTATCGTTTAGACTTCGAGCAAATCTTCAAATAGGTCAATAAATATGCCCGCGATGACAAAACTAAAACAACGGATCGCAAGTAAAAAAGTCCAACTCAAAAACTTATCTACCCGCATCTTTAAGCAACATTCACTTATTCTGTCTGAAAGTACACCTTATGAAATTGTCGCCTACAATGATTATGCTAAAGTGCGTTACTACCCAGCTGTCTCAAAGCATTATCTAGAACCTCTGGTTTTTGTTGCCCCTTTTGCCATTAATATGGCGATATATGATTTGTTTCCTTATCGGTCGCTAGTAAAGCATTTTCAAAATCAAGGTTTTGATGTGTATTTAGTTGAATGGAAGCAGTTTCGCTTTCGTGACCGACATATTCATTTTCTTACCATCATCGACTACGCACTACCTGACTGTATTAACAAGATACGCAGTCATGCTCAATCTGAGCAAATTTCACTCCATGGTTGGAGTATGGCGGGCATTTTTGTTCTACTTTATAGTGCCTTACACCAGCCTAATTTTGTTAAAAATTTAATCGTTTTAGGCAGTCCCATAGATAGTTATGCATCAGGATTCATTGGTAAAGTTAATCAAAATCTGTATCGACTGATCCAAAAAAATGCATCACTCAATCAACTCTTGTTTTCTAGCCATATTCCAAAAAAATTTACTCATACGCCAGGGCGTTTAAATTCTATTGGTTTTAAAATTCTAGACCCTAAGGGCTGGTATGCAAGTTATAAGACCCTTTTAAATAACTTGGATGATTTGGAAACCATCAGTGAAAATGCCACCATTAGCCAATTCCTAAATAATATGATTGATTACCCTGGTGGGATTAACCAAGATATGATTTTTAAGATTTGGCTCAAAAATGAACTCAAAAATGGGGTTATTCAGCTCAAAGATAAACAAATCAAATTAAATTCAATCACTTCATCCTTGTTGATTGGCGCAGGTCAAACCGATCAGCTTGTTACCGAAGCTGCAATAAAACCATTATGTGAATTGACAAACAGCCAAGATGTCACGTTTACTCTTATCCCCGGAGGGCATTTGGGTTTAATGTCAAATAAGACAAGCGCTGAACAATTTTGGCCCAAACTCACTTCGTGGTTAGAACAAAGATCGACAAAGATATAAAGGAAAAATTATGATTCATTCAGTTGCTTTTATCGGTTTAGGTGCTATGGGCTATCGCATGGCAGCTCATCTTCCTAAACATTTTGAAACCGTGTTTGTTTGGAACCGTAATTTTTCCAAAGCCGAACAACATGCAGCTGAATACGGAACCCTTGCCGTATCTTTACAAGACGCAGTTCAAGCAGATATCATTTTTTCTTGTCTTCCAACCAGCCAAGATGTTGAAGCACTTATTTCGGGGCTAGAATTAAAAGCCGGTAGTATTTGGATTGATTGCACGAGTGGTGTCCCAGAGTCTGCTAAAAATCTGGCAGAAGCTTTACAGACACAACAAGTGACTTTTTTAGATGCGCCTGTAAGTGGTCAAACCATTGGAGCTGAAAATGCCACACTAACTGTAATGGTGGGTGGTAATGCTGAAGCCTTTGAAAAAGCACTTCCAGCTTTGCAAGCTATTGGAAAACTCATTAAGCATGTGGGCAACTCTGGTGCAGGTTTCGCAGTGAAAGCAGTCAATAACATGCTTCTTGCGGTTAACCTCTGTTCTGTTGCCGAAGGCTTTACCGCGTTAAAAGCACATGGTGTAAATTTGGGAGAAGCACTAGATTGCATTAATGCATCCAGTGGTAAAAGTGGTGTGACTGAAACCGTATTACCTCAACGCGTTTTAAACCGTAGCTTTCCTCTTACCTTCGCTTTGCCTTTATTAGCAAAAGATACAGGTATCGCTCTAGATTTAGTCCGTGATGCTAAACTTTCAGCACCTGTAATTGCATTAACACAAAGTCTTATACAAGCAGCAAGTGATCTTTCTCCTTCAGAAAGTGATTTCTCAAGCGTCGTAAAATTATATGAATCTTGGAGTAAAATCACGTTAGAGTAGTTTTTCTATTTAAAATAAATAACTTATACTTATTTTTATTCCATATCGTAAAGTATTTTGAGTTCCATGGAATGTCTATAAATTTTTAAATTTCACTAGACATTCCAGAGAACCAAATTTTTCATTTTGTCTTTACTTCTTCATTGAAAATATTTTAGCAAGCACTCAAGATAAACCTGCTGAGGATTTAAATGACTGTAGGTCAGCAGATGATTCAAGATTGGTTTGATACTGTTGATAATCGGAATTCTTGGTGGTGTAAATTCTCTTCTCATTGAAATCCAATATTCCAAGAAAGCAATTTCTCAAATAGAAATCAACCAAGATCCTTGATCTTACAATATCTGTAATAGCAAAAACTGATTAACAGAAACATGAGTATATGACCATATTCTTTAGGAAGACATCCAATTTCCAGATTACATGTAAAAAATGGATCTCCCAGCCAAACAATAGGAAAATACATAAGTCATTTTTGAATTAGACTCGGTTTGTCGACGAGCATAACAATTTGAATTTAATTGTCACTTTACAGACCCTAAATGACTAAAAAGTTTTAGCGCAATCAATTTACAAATAACGCAACATACCGTAGAACGACTAGATACAGTTACAACAAAAAATTAGCCTTTTATTATCAATAAAACTTTATAAAATTATTGATATATATAACTTTTGCCTATCATGTTGAACAAAAGTACGCTAGAGTAATTTATTGCCATTGAAGATGACAAATTAAACCCAATATTGTAATAAGGTATTAAACATATACTGTTACAAACCGTGAGGAAACTCTTATGAGTAAGTTGCTTATTGCTTGTCTTGCTGGTCTATCTACCTTTATTGGTGCAAATACTTTGGCTGCTACGCCAGAGCAAGAGTGTCAAAAACTCAAGAACGATCATGATGTGATCTATGCATCTAAAGGTTTTTGTTTTAAAGATCCTGAAGCAAAAGCAAAGTTTGGTAATGACAACTGCTATACCACCAAACCTAAATTTTCAGACAAAGAACAGCAACGTCTTGACGAAATCAAAGCTCGTCAGAAAGAACTAAATTGTAAATAACAACTGAATTACCTCCTTGAATGGAGACTGTTAAAGGAATAATTATGGCTTACGATGATCAAAATATTTTTGCAAGAATCCTACGCGGAGAGCTTCCTGCAATCAAAGTGTATGAAGATGATCAGGTTCTTGCCTTTATGGATATCATGCCGCAAGCTGAAGGACACACCCTAGTCATTCCTAAAACTCCAGCAGTAAACTTGCTCGATCTTCCAGCAGAAACTGCTGCTTACACCATTCAGGTTACACAAAAAATTGCTCGTGCAATGGAAAAAGCACTTGGCGTAGATGGCATTATCTTAATGCAATTAAATGGAGCTGCTGCCGGACAAACTGTTCCGCACATCCACTTTCACCTTATCCCGACCAATGTACATCAGCTAGGCAAGCATGCTGCACAAATGGGTGATCAAGAAAAGATTAAAGCTCAGGCTGAAAAAATTAAAGCTGCTTTAGAATCATAATTTGATTATCTAAACAACAAATGGAGCCATTCGGCTCCATTTTTTTATCTTAAGTAAAAAAGCAAAATAAAACTGAGAGTTATCCAATCACACCTCGTCATCAAACTGTCATTTATTTTTCACTTTGCTGTCACAAAGTTTACAGATACTGCATAGCAAGTTGGTGAGCTATGTAACGAATTGTACAGAAGCGAGCTGAAAATAAGAGTTTGTAGGCACTTGCCATAAAAATCGTGTTTTGGAGAAATCTCAATGAAAAAATTGCTACTTGCTGCAGCAGTGACAACTTTAAGCTTAAACGCAGCACAGGCAGCGCCAACATTGTACGGTAAACTAAATGTATCGATCGACAATGTTGATAACAAAAACTTTGATGGCAAGAGTGATGTAAGTGAAGTCAACTCTAATGCTTCTCGCTTTGGTATTAAAGGTGAAGAAAAGCTAACAGAAAAATTATCTGCAATTTATTTAGCTGAATGGGCAATTGCAACTGATGGTTCTGGTTCTGATACAGACCTTAGCGCTCGTAACCGCTTCATCGGTTTAAAAAGTGATGGTATCGGCGCGCTAAAAGTAGGTAAATTTGACTCTTACTTCAAGACAGCTGCTGGTAACAATCAAGATATCTTCAACGACCACACAATTTTAGATATCACCAATACGATGTATGGTGAAGAACGTTCAAATAACGTAATTGGTTTTGAATCTGACCCTAAATTACTTGCTGGCTTATCATTCAATGTAATGTTCCAACAAGGTGAAAGTTCTTCTAGCGTAACAGCAGGAACAACTGGTAATGATGATAAACGTGATGGCTTTGGTGATGCCGTTTCAGCTTCAGTCAACTATGAAAATAAAGATTTAGGTCTAGCACTGGCAGTTGCTGGTAACTCAGGTATCCAAGGCAAATACAACGCTTACAGCTTAAAAGATATTTACTCTGATGCTTACCGTGTAACAGGTTCTTACGATTTCAGCACTATTGGTCTTAAAGGTCTTGTACTGGGTGGCTTGTGGCAACATGCTGAACCTAAAGATGACTTAACTGCTTATACCGCTAATGCTGTTACTACAAACTACCAAGGCTTAGAAGAAGACTCTTGGATTACAGCTGTTACTTACAAAATCGGCAACACACCTTTTGCTGTAAAAGGACAATACCAATCAGCAAAAACTGCACGTGATGGCCATGACGATCGTACTATTGACCAGTATGGCATCGGTTTAGACTACAAAATTAACAAACAAGCACGTTTCTACGGCATCGTAGCACAACAAAAACGTGATTGGTTAAGCGATGACGACAAACGCACTGTAATCGGGACAGGTATGGAATACAATTTCTAATCCTCACCAATTTTATAAAAAACACGCTTAGGCGTGTTTTTTTATTTGGGATTAAACCAATTCACCCAAGAACTTGTGCCTCGCGATTCAATTGGAACAGTATCAATCATGCGCGTTTTAAGCACCTCAATTTGATTCACTTGCTGTGCTAATCGTGCTTTTACTGAGTGAATACACTCTCGATCTCCGAACTCACAACGATCGAAAGTTGTGCCTCCACAAGGACCATTTGCTAAGCCTTTAGGACAAGTTTCAGGACAAATATATAAAGTATCTGCAAGGCGACACTGACCACAACTTTCACAGCCGACGACACCATGTTTAGACAAGTATTCAGACTTTATAAGCAATTTGTTGGCAAAACGACCAGACCAAAGCTTAGGATTAAAAAATTTACTTCCTACGTTTCGCGCAATCTTGGAATCAAACATTGAGTCATGCATAAACTGCATGCTTTTATACTTGAGCACCTGTTCCGGAGACACTTTCTTTTGAAATACATCAGGTTTAGGCTTAAGCTCATCACCCGATTTCAATTGATGTAGCTCACTCCAAATCAGCATGCATTGATCAAAACTTAAATCCCTAAAACGATTTAGAGCCTGTTCTAACTTTTGCTGCTCTTCGGGCTTATGACAGGCCGATAAATGCACACCTGCAAATCCCCAATAACGACAAATTAAAATCTGCAAAGCGCAACGCGCATAGACATTTTGTTCTGCAAGTGCAGCATCCACAACCTGTTCTTGTTTAAGTAACTGCAAAAGATGCGGGGGCAAAACAATTCCCGCAACTTTTTGCTTGACCATAAATTCTGCACGCGCCGCTGTTAATGGCATTACACAAGCAAACAAATCCACCTGTGAATGTTGATTTTCTAAATATTGCTTCGCTTCTTTTAATGCATCCAAATCAAACCCTAATTGGGTTACGACATAGTCTGCCCCTGCCAGCACTTTTTTATCCAATTTATAATATTGGGCATCATGCTCAGCTTTCGCATATTTAAATGGATTCAGCGCTACCCCAACCTTTATTGCAGGTGCGAGTTTTTTGGACTGCATCACAGCATTCACGGATTCTAAATAGCGCGTCCGTGAAAAATTTATATCTTGACCATTTTGATGATGCTTTAATTTATCACCTGTGAGTAACAACACATTCGAATAACCGTGTACCTGTGCCATTCGAATAAATTCATTAAAATCTGCTATGTCTCGCCCTTTACCAGAAAAATGTAAAATTTTCGGAATCTCAGCAGCATAATTTTGGGCAATTGCTAATGGCTCTGGATCATCATCACTACGTACACGATCAGCAATCGTCATGGTCACTGGATAGCCAGCTATGCATGATGGTACAGGCTGTGCATGCTTGGTCGGCAAGTATTCAAGAAAAATAGAAAAAGGCTGATTTTGCAAGGAATCAGTAAGTAAAGGCATCATATCTGGAAGATGTGTGACAAATGTCAAAAAAGGAAAGCAGCTTATTATAAAAGATGAAAATGCTCATTGGCAAAATAAATAATGAGCTTGTACACCCTTAAAAAGCACAAACCCATTTTCACAATTCTTTCCTAAACGTAAAAATTACCAGCGAAATTTATTCCAGTTTTCAGGATTCGCCCAATATTTCGAGTTAAACCAATCTGGGACATGCTTATAATTGAGAATATTGAATTGCCATATTGCCATATCATGACCCTGCGCTGACTTTTCAATGAGTTGGGTAAAACCAAGCGAACGCATTAATTTATGATCTTGCTCATTTGTGACTACAACCAACTTTTTCGCCATTAAATCACGCAACTTTACCAAAAATTGTGCTTTGGTCGTATCTGATAAACTACTCATCTCTAAATTATCGAGTACAACAAAACCCAAATCATAACGTTGCGTAAAAGGCAGACTTAGAAACTCAGTTACGTTAAAATAAGTCCAACGAATTGATTGATTCTGGTCATATTGTTCTAAATTTTGACCAATACACAATGCAGTTTGAATAGGCTGTTCCTGAGATAAATCGTCTAGCATAGAAGTGATGACATTCTGTTCAGCCATAACTGCATCCTTATTATTTGAGTGAGCTTTTCATGGAACTACAAGGCATTTGTCATAAAATGCATGCAGGTCTCAAGGACCTTAGTGTAACTGATCAACAGACTCGCAAGGCAAATGTTGAATATAAATTTATCCTAGATCGTGCAGAAATTGAGCTTCCATTCAGTTTAGGTCAAGAAATTGAGTTGGAATGGACTGGAAATATTTCTTGCGTTTCTTGTGGCAGCAAAACACCGAAGTCTTATTCACAAGGGCATTGTTTTAAATGTTTTAAAACCAAAGCATCTTGCGATATGTGCATTATGAAACCAGAAACCTGCCACTATCATCTAGGTACATGCCGTGAAGATAGTTTCGCGCATGAAGTTTGTTTTCAACCCCATATTGTTTATTTGGCTAATTCGAGTGCATTAAAAGTCGGAATTACCCGTCTTGGACAGATGCCTACTCGTTGGTTAGACCAAGGTGCTACTCAGGCTCTTCCAATTATGAAAGTGGGTTCTCGTCGCTTATCTGGTCAACTCGAAATCATGTTTGGGACTCAAGTTGCAGATAAAACTGACTGGCGTAAACTCCTTAAAGGTGAAGCTGAACCTTTAAATTTAATTGAAGTGCGTGAGCAATTGATTGAAGAATTTTCACCTAAAATTCAAACCATACGAGATGAATTTAGCCAAAATCTTGAATTCAATGAAACTGTTGAGTTGCTTGAAAATGAACAGCCGCGTGAGTTCATTTATCCTGTCGAACACTATCCTGAAAAGATTAAGTCGCATAATTTGGATAAAACCCCAATCATTCGCGGCAAGCTGCAAGGGATTAAAGGACAATATTTACTGCTCGATACAGGTGTGATTAACATCCGTAAATATACGGGTTATGAAATTATTCTACGTGCTGAATAATTTCATAATTTAATAGCCATAAAAAACCAGCCTAGGCTGGTTTTTTTATTACTGTATTTTATTTAATCTTCGCTTGGCTTTTTAAATATTGAGTGTAGTCATCAAGTTCTTGCTGACCACGCAGTTGTTGATAAAGCTTAGCCAATTCTGCCAACTGTTCTGGTGCCAGAGCATTTGCTGCAGTTTTGTTCACATTAGAAATTGCAACCACAACAAACTCATTTGGTAATGACGCTGTTGTTACCGACCACAGGCCTGCTTTAGGTACAGGAACACTAAATGCTGCTCGCTCAATCTGACGCTTTAAGCCTTGCGAGCGGGTAAATACACCTACATCTTCAAAACTTAATTGATTTTTAGCAATTACTGTTGCAGCTGGTTGAGTTTTAAACTCATCCAATGCTTTTTGAATTTTTGCTTTAGCTGCAGCCGTAGCTTTCAACTCAATCAATTTTGCTTTCACACGTGCGCTTGCTTCTGCTAAAGTTTGTTCACCCGCGGCATGATAATCACGTACTTTTACCCAAACAACATCGCCATTAGCCAATTGGATGTTACTTGAAGCATTACGATCACCATTTTTCACATCATCATTAAAGAGTTTAGCTTTAACATTTGCCTGACTTAAAACTGGATGCTGTATGCCTAAAGTTAAACCTTTAATTGATTGAACCTGCACCCCTTTAACTTCTTGGGCCACGGTATCAAGTGCATCGCTACCCACCACCATTTCATTCAAGTTATTTACAGTATCAGAGAATGCATTCGCCGTTTTCGCCTTTTGCACTTCAGCAATTAAACGCGGCTTTTCAGTTTCAAAAGATGGCAATTTGATTGCAGGTGCTTCAGCAGAAATAATGTGATAACCATATTGGGTTTTCACTGGTGCAGACACTTGACCTGACTTTAATGATGCAACAGCTGTATCAAAGGCATCACCAAACACCCCTTTATCATAGGCAGCAATAACACCGCCTTTTGATTTTGAGTCAGTATCATCTGAATACTTTTGAGCAGCATCATTAAAGCTCATACCCGCTTTAATTTGTGCAGCCACGCTATCAGCTAATTTCTTCGCCTCAGCATCTGAGCGCGAATCGGCCGTAATAAGAATATGCTTCACTAAAGGCTTAACTGTAGACTTCTGAGATTCAACAAATTTTGCATAGGCTTGTTGTAATTCTTCATCTGTAACTTGAGCATTTACTGTTGGTAAGTTTGTTGGGCTGAGCACCACAAAATCAACATCGACACTTGCAACTTGTTTAAATGCATTTTTATGCTTGTTATAATAATCAGAAACTTCTTGCTGGCTAACTTGAATACCTTTTTTATAATCATCAAGTTTGATACTTGCCAAATGAATCGTACGTTGCTCAGTTTGCAAATTCGCAATTTGCTGAATATCAACCTTACTCACCAAGGCATAATCCATCACCATTGACGACATCATCTTCAAAGCATGATCTTGGCGTAAATTTTCAATCAATGCCTGGCTCGTTAAACCCACTGATTTTAAATAATTCGCATAAAGCGCTTCAGAAAACTTGCCATTTTCTTGTAAGCTTGGTTGTTGTGCAATCATTTGCTCAATTTGAGCATCGCTCAATGAAATGCCCAATTTTTCTGCTTGTTGTAATAATAAGTTACGGGCAATCAACGACTCTAAAGCTTTATCTTTAATAAAAGACTGATTCAACAAGGTTTCATCACCATTTACATAAGATAAGTACTGCTGACTATACGACTTCGTCGCATTTTCCAGCTCTTTATTGCTGATTTCTTGCCCATTCACTGTTTTTGCAGTGTCTTTAGAACTACCACTACTAAAATATCCTTCAATACCTACAAGTGCTAAAGGGGTCAAAAACAAAATGAGCAGAACTTTGCCCAACCAGCCCTTAATAACTTTACGAAAAGATTCCATAAGTATTCCAATATTTTATTTGTGCCGCATTTTACCCGAAAACCTGATATGAATGAATGCGTTTAGCCATCAAATCAGCATTATTAATAAAAAACGCGCCAAGAAGGCGCGTTTGGTAAATCATTAAAAGATTAAGCTACAGAATCTTTTAAACCTTTACCTGCTTTAAAACTAGGAACTTTGCTAGCTTTAATTTCAAGAGTCGCACCAGTTTGTGGGTTACGACCAGTACGAGCAGCACGTTCTTTCACATTGAAAGTACCAAAGCCCACAAGTGTAACTGTATCACCAGATTTAAGTGCTTCTGTGATTGAAGCAATTGTCGCGTCTAAGGCTTTACCTGCGTCAGTCTTAGACAATCCCCCTTTTTCTGCAATTGCATCAATTAATTCTGATTTATTCATGAAGATGAAGTCCTCTAATATCGTTTATTTAAGGTTCAAGGATATAGTTTAAATTACCATAACGCCTTTATAGCAATGCTTTAGGGGAGAACGCAATACTCCTCTTGAGCTTTTCTACAAATTTAATCGCAAATTCACTTGGAAAAAATAGCAAAGTTCCAAAATCTGTCATTTTTTATCAATTTTTGCTTTCAGTTGTTCATTTTCTATAATCAAAGCATCAACCTTACTATGTAATTGTAAAATCAAGCTTTCCAAATGTTGAATATCTTTTACTGTAACCAAACCAATCCGATTTAGCGAATGATGCACGCTGTGATCAATCAACTTTTCTACTTTGTCTTTAGTGTCAACGACTGACTCTTTAGCTTTCTCTGAAACTTTTTCGACCGTTTGGTCTGCAATTTCTGTTGTTTTTGACTCAAGCTCTTCCCCAACTTTAACCAAAGAGTCAAATAACTTATTCCCTTCTTCTTCAGCACGTGAAAATGCACCCAAACCCGCCAACCAAATTTGTTTGGTATATTTTCTAAAATCCAGACCAGACTTCGAGCGCTGCCTTAAGGCTGTTTTATTCACAGTTTCCGCAGGAATTCCAAAATCACCTTCATCTACTTTTGTCGTTTTATTCATTTGAGCCACTCCTGCCTATTTTATGTCCTGTTCAACACTGTATTTATATAAATAGACTCATCATAACAAACTTAACACTTGATCGATTTGCAAAACTGTTCTACAAAGCAGCTTTAATATGCACTTTATTCCAGTCCTCAGACACATACAATGAGATAGGACTCTTTTTACCCGCAAGGATTAAGTTTTATGAGCGATTCGCAACAAAGACAAAATCAACCACATTTGTTGCTGACAACATCCATGATTGCTTTAGAAACTATTTTTACTTTTGTGATTAAGCGTGATGCTGTGGTTGCACTTCAAGCCAAAAAATTTGTAGATCAAAAAATCGCAATTAAAATTAATAGCTACGTCCCTTATTTCGACTTTTATGTACAATTTAACGAACATGGTATTTTGTTTGATACCAAAGCACCTGAAAAAGCTGTAGATCTAGATGTTAGAACTACACTAATGGATTTAATTAAAATATTTGTCTTTGCCAACAGACGCAGCATTAAAACCATGCGTATAGATGGTGACATTACACTTAAAGATGAATTTCGCGATTTAGTACTACTGTTCAGTGCACCTAAAGTGCTAGCCGACTGGAAACAATGGTTTTTAGAACCTGTTGGTGATGAAGAAAATATTACATCATCAAATAAACGGGTTGCCCCACTCTTAGAAAAGATTGATCAACAACGTTCTAAAATCAACTCGCTCCAAGTTGAGGTAAAACAATATAAAAATCGCATACGTCGCTTAGAACAAAAACAAAAGCAGATTAACATTGCTTTTTTTGTAATCACAGTACTCCTGATTGGTTTATTTGTGTATAATATTTGGCTTTCATAAATCACTATTTTTATTATTAATTAAAAGAAAAGAATTGATCTCAAAAAAACTTGACTATTTTAGTCAGGATTCATAGAATCTACACATCTAGTCTAAACATGTGTATCGAATCATGCGCTTAACAACTCGCGGTCGCTACGCGGTGACTGCTCTACTTGATCTAGCTTTGCAGCCTACTGAACAAACGATCACATTAGCCGAAATTGCAGCTCGCCAAACTATTTCCGTTGCATATCTTGAACAACTTTTTGCCAAGTTAAAACGCCATGGATTAGTTTCTAGTGTTCGTGGTGCGAACGGTGGTTATCACCTAGCTCGCAGCGCTGAAGACATCACTGTGTTAGAAATTATTGAAGCTGTAAATGAAACTGTAGATGCAACACGTTGTGACCACAAAGGCAACTGTCAAAATGGTGCAATGTGTTTAACACATGATTTATGGCAAGAACTCTCTCACCACATTGCCGATTATCTCGCTAAAATCACACTTGCTGATCTTGTAGCTCGTGACAACGTACAAACCGTTGCTATTCGTCAAAACACAGCATCTTTTGATTCAGCCCTTTTATCGGTTACAGGTAGTATTTGAAATGAAACGTCCGATTTATCTTGATTATGCAGCAACCACCCCTGTAGACCCTCAAGTTGCAGAACGCATGATGGAATGTTTAACTTTCGAAGGTACTTTTGGTAACGCGGCTTCACGTTCTCATGCATACGGTTGGCAAGCTGAAGAAAAAGTTGAATATGCACGTGAACAAGTTGCGAATTTAATCAAAGCCGATCCTCGCGAAATCGTTTGGACTTCTGGTGCAACTGAGTCTGACAACCTAGCGTTAAAAGGTGTAGCTCAATTTTATGCTTCCAAAGGTAAGCATATCATCACCAGTAAAATCGAACATAAAGCAATTTTAGATACTTGTCGCGAACTAGAAGCTGAAGGTTTTGAAATTACTTACCTTGAACCATTACCACAAACAGGTTTAATTACCCCTGAAATGGTTCAAGCTGCAATTCGTCCAGATACAATTCTTGTTTCCCTCATGATGGTGAACAACGAAATTGGTACTGTGACTGATGTTGCTGCTATTGGTGAAATTACTCGCGCTAACAAAATTTTCTTCCATGTTGATGCTGCTCAAGCTGCTGGTAAAGTTGAAATTGATTTGTCTACCTTAAAAGTAGATTTAATGAGTTTCTCGGCACACAAAATTTATGGCCCTAAAGGCATCGGCGCATTGTTTGTTCGTCGTAGTCCTCGTGTACGCCTAAAAGCACAAATGCATGGTGGTGGTCATGAGCGTGGTATGCGTTCTGGTACTTTACCAACACACCAAATTGTAGGTATGGGTGAAGCATTTGAACTTGCAGGCAAAAACTTGGTTGCAGAACAAACTCGCTTACGTGTATTGCGTGACAAACTTTGGAATGGTTTACAAGATCTTGAACAAGTATTCCTTAATGGTCACCCAACTCAAAACGTTGCTAACTATTTAAATGTGAGCTTCAATTTTGTTGAAGGTGAATCATTAATGATGTCACTCAAAGATGCTGCGGTTTCTTCGGGTTCTGCATGTACATCTGCAACTTTAGAACCATCTTATGTACTTCGTGCATTAGGTCTTTCTGATGAGCTGGCTCACAGTTCAATTCGCTTCAGCTTTGGTAAATACACCACAGAAGAAGATATTGATCATGTGTTAAGCGTGACCCGAGCTGCTGTTGATAAGTTACGTGAACTGTCTCCGCTTTGGGATATGTATAAAGAAGGTATCGACCTTTCTACAGTCGAATGGGCTGAACACTAATTCTCTTCTTTCAATGAGATCATCTCGCATGATCTCATTGATTAAACCGAATTTAACCCCATATTAATATTAACGCTGACCCCGAGGTTTGGAGAAGCATCATGGCATATAGTGAAAAAGTAATTGATCATTACGAAAACCCCCGTAATGTTGGTGTTTTAGATAAAAACGCTGAAAATGTTGGTACTGGTATGGTTGGCGCGCCAGCTTGTGGTGACGTTATGCGTCTTCAAATCCAAGTTAACGACGAAGGTGTAATTGAAGAAGCTCGCTTTAAAACTTATGGTTGCGGTTCTGCAATTGCATCAAGTTCTTTAGTGACTGAATGGTTAAAAGGTAAAACCTTAGACCAAGCTCAAGCCATCAAAAACATTGATATTGCAACTGAGCTTGCACTTCCACCAGTAAAAGTTCACTGCTCTGTACTTGCGGAAGATGCAATTAAAGCTGCTGTTGAAGACTATCGCAACAAGAAGCAAGCCAAAGCTTAATTGTTTCAAAATCAGTGAAAGAATAATGGAGTTTTCATGATCAATTTAACTGAAAATGCTGCAACTCATATCAGCAATTACTTAAAGAATCGCGGTAAGGGTGAAGGTATTCGCGTTGGTGTGAAAACTTCTGGCTGTTCAGGCTTAGCATATGTACTCGAATTCGTTGATGAAGTTGATACACATGATGAAATGTTTGTACAGTTCGGTGTTAAAGTCTTTGTAGATCCGAAAAGCCTAGTCTATCTTGATGGTATGGAAATGGACTATGTGAAAAATGGTCTAAATGAAGGCTTCGAATTTAACAACCCGAATAAAAAAGGTGAATGTGGTTGCGGTGAATCTTTCACTGTTTAACTTCCCATTACCGTCTTCCTTAAAACAGTGTCTTTACACTGTTTTAATTCTATTTATTTACATGAAATTATTGCGGATCCATCTTCCATGAATCATTTTGAGTTGTTTAACCTCCCAGTAGCGCTCGATATTGATTTAGCAAGTTTAAAAAGTGAATTTTTAAAACTGCAGCAACAATATCACCCTGATAAAGCTAAAGATAAAGATAAAGCCTTGATTAAATCAAGTGAAATCAATCAAGCATTCAAGGTTTTATCTCATGTGGATAGCCGTGCTGGTTATTTGTTAGCTCTCAAAAAACAAGATCATCATTTAGATCAATCGATTAGTGACTTTGAATTTCTTCAATCTGCGTTAGAAATACGTGAGCAACTTGATGAAGCATCTTCAACTGAAGATCTCAGCTCGCTTAAAAAAGAAGTTTTTCAATGGATTGATGGTTTAGTTCGAGAATTCAAAATCGATTATACAGATGAAGATTGGTCCGAAGCACGCGACACCGTCAGAAAATTACGCTTCTTTCAAAAAGTCATGCTCGACATAGACAGAGCTGAAGATCGTTTCTTAGATGATGATAGTTTCGATCTTGATGATGATTTCTAATTCTTTAAATTTTGCTGCTCAAAGGATGTAACGCATGGCACTCTTGCAAATTGCAGAACCGGGGCAATCAAGTGCACCTCATGAACACCGTATCGCGATTGGAATTGATTTAGGCACAACCCACTCTTTAGTCGCAACTGTGCTTTCAGGAAAAGCCAAAGTTCTTAACGATGAACAAGGTCGAGTGTTACTTCCTTCAATCGTTCATTACACTCCACATCAAGCCCATTATGGCGATGATGCAAAACCATTTATTACCACAGATCCTAAAAATACCATTGTTTCCGTTAAACGGTTTATGGGGCGATCTAAAGCTGACATCAAATTTCAACACCCCTACACACTTGTGGGTGAAGACCATCAAATGCCAGCATTTGAAACTGCACAAGGTCGTAAAACTCCTGTTGAAATTTCTGCTGAAATTTTAAAACAACTGAAAGACCGCACTGAAGAAAGTCTCAAAAATTCAGTCAATGGTGCCGTTATTACTGTTCCAGCTTATTTTGATGAAGCTCAACGCCAAGCAACGCGTGATGCCGCTCAACTGGCTGGTTTAAATATTCTACGCCTATTGAATGAACCAACAGCGGCAGCCGTTGCTTATGGCCTAGACCAAGAAACCAATTTAGCAACTGATCGCAACTATGTGATTTACGATCTGGGTGGTGGTACATTTGACGTTTCTATTCTTCGTTTCTCACAAGGCGTATTCGAAGTTTTAGCAACAGGTGGACATACCGCATTAGGTGGTGATGATCTTGATCGTCTGATTGTGAAATGGGCAAAAAAACAATTAAACATCGAACTTCTTGATGATGCTGAATATGCACATTTCATTGTCGCTGCTCGCAAGGCAAAAGAAGCCTTATCTGATGTTAATGAAGTCGAACTCAAACTCCTTGATCAATCATTACAACTTGATCGCCCTACTTTTGAATCGATTATTCAAGTTGCGCTTGATAAAACCATCAGCGTTTGTAAACGTGTCATGCGTGATGCCAAATTAGAACTCAATGACATTCAAAATGTGGTTTTAGTGGGTGGTTCTACGCGCTCTTATGCGGTTAAAAAAGCGGTTCAGACTGTATTCAATCAAGAACCCCTATGCACCATTAACCCCGATGAAGTGGTCGCAATTGGTGCATCTATTACAGCCAACCAATTAATTGGCAACTCAACAGATGGCTCATTACTCTTAGACGTTACCCCGCTTTCACTTGGCTTAGAAACCATGGGGGGCTTAGTTGAACGTCTAATTTCTCGTAATACTGCAATTCCTGTTGCACGTCGTCAAGAATTCACCACCTATCAAGATGGTCAAACTGCCATGTTGATTCATGTGGTACAAGGCGAACGTGAAGTGGTCGAACATTGCCGTAGCTTAGGTCGTTTTGTATTACATGGCATTCCACCAATGACAGCAGGACAAGCACGCATTGAAGTGACCTTCCAAGTCGATGCTGATGGTTTACTTACTGTAGCTGCAAAAGAAACGACTTCTGGTGTACACGCGCAAATCGATATTAAGCCATCATATGGTTTATCTGAATCAGACACCGAACGACTATTACTTGATGGCTTTAAGTATGCTGAAGAAGATAAAAATCTTCGCCACCTTCAAGAAACCAAAGTTGAAGCACAGCGTGAACTTGAAGCACTAGTTCAAGCCCTAAAAGTTGATACCCATCTTTTAAGTACTGAGCAGCTTGACCAGCTAAATACTGCCAAAACTCAACTAGAGACTCAGCTACAAAGTGATGATATCAAGGCCATTGAACAATCAATCGAACAGCTTAAAATACACAGTGATAATTTTGCCGCATTACGTATGAATCAACATATTGATGCCGCATTAAAAGGCACTAAACTCGAAGACTGGTCAAACTCAAACTAATTAAGGTAAAGATTATGCCACGTATTAAAGTACTTCCACATGCGCAATTCTGCCCAGAAGGTGCTGAGTTTGAAGTAGAGCAAAATGCAAACTTATGTGAAAGCCTATTAAAAAACAATATCAAAATTGAGCATGCATGTGACATGTCTTGTGCATGTACAACTTGCCATGTCATTGTACGCAAAGGTTTTGAGAGTCTTGAAGAAATGAATGATGTTGAAGCTGATTTGTTAGATCGTGCTTGGGGCTTAGAACCTGATTCACGCCTTTCATGCCAAGTTGAAATTGTAGATGAAGATTTAGAAATTGAAATTCCCAAATACACCATCAACCATGCTTCAGAAAATCACTAATCCATTTCTGATGTAAAAAAACCACGCGAATGCGTGGTTTTTTATTATTCAACTTTTTATTTTATACAAAACAATACTAATTCAGCATTCTCTCGATTTAATGAGTATGTATATTTTCAATAGGCTGAATCACTTCATCTTCAAGCTTTAGCTTCACAATACCCTGTGAATTTGTTAATTTTTGCTGAGTTTGAATACGCTTAATCATTTTATCTAACACAGTGATCAGTTCAGGATACTCAAAGTTTTGCACTTCATCCAAGTTTAACAATAAGTGAAAACCCTTGTATTCATAATCAAACCAACGCTGATAATCCATTTTTTGAGAAGTATACTTCTCCATTACCTGCCAAGTTCTTACAGGGCCCTGAATCCCTTTCAAATAAATTGGTGATTTAGGCGCACACAAATAATCATTTTTAATAAGGTTATAGGTATCATCAGAAATTAAAATTTCGTCAACTGCTGCGGCACTCTGTAATCGAGCTGCCAAATTCGCATCACGACCCACAATTGTATAGGCCATACGATGTGCAGCACCATAATTCCCTACGTGACAATAACCAGTACTGATCCCCATACGAATATGCAACGGTGGATAACCCATTTTAATCCAACGCTCTCGAAGCAACTTCATTTGCTGGCGCATAACCATTGCCATTTCTACGCAGGTTTTTGCATCTTGCTCAACACCTTGAGTATTTGGATCACCAAAGAAAATCAAAATGGCATCACCCATGAACTTATCGACAGTACCTTCATATTGCTTAGCAATTTCAGTCATATGACTTAAGTAATCATTGAGTAAATATGCAAGATCATCTGGAATTAACGTTTCGGATAACTCAGTAAAACCTTGAATGTCGGAAAAAAAAACTGTCATTTTTTTACGTTTATATTCAATTTTGGCTTCCGACTCTCCTTTCATAATCGATTGCCAAAGCTGTAACGGTGCATAACGACTGAGTTGGTTTGCGAACTCCATATAACGATTCATCTGATTATAATAGTATTCACGCTTGGTATGGATATAGCGAATGCGACGGCTTTGATAAATAATCCCAACACCAAAGTAGGTGATTAAACACAAAAATGAAAGAACCGTCAGTTCTGCCGATGTATGTTCGAAATACTCACCGAAACCGAAAACAAAAATATTACTAAAATAAAAAACAGCTACACCGAACACACAAGTAAGCATGGCGGAGAAAAAAGAAACTTTTGTATTTATAGATGAAAATAAAATTGCAAAAATTGCAGTAAAAGTCAGCACTAAACTTAAATGTACGGCCGACAACATAATCGCAATGACAACTACATCAATCGCAAATAATGTATTGCGCTTGGCATGATAACCAAACTTGAATTCTAACCAATTCGAAAGTTTAGGAAGAATTAATGCCACAATTCCAAGCAGAATTGGGACATAAATTTGATATTTGGTTTCTGGGGATGTGTAGTGATAAACAACTAAAAGTAGAGATAGCATTGCATATCCCATCACACGATGAAGATATTCAAAATGCTTAGGGTCTCTATCTATCCAATTGCTTAATGATAGCACTACCTACTCCAGAACCCGAATCTAATCACAATTCATCCATAAACAAAGATTTTCTGGGATCAATCCATGCGCCAGTCAAATGGCATATCACCTTGACCACGTAAAGCAAGCATTAATGTTTGACGCATATGCGCAAGAACTTCATTGGTATATGGAACTGCTGGTGTACCCCAAACTGGTTTAGGCCAAACCACGTCATTTTGATAACGCACAACATGATGAAAATGCAACTGAGGAACCATATTACCTAATGCTGCAACATTCATTTTATCAGCACGAAATACACGTGAAAGTTGACTAGATAACCAACTTGATTCGCGTAAGAACTGCTCTTGATCTGCCTGACTCAATTCATATAGCTCAGTTACTCCAGGTACACGTGGAATAAGAATAAGCCAAGGAAACTGCATATCATTCATTAAACGACATGTAGAAAGCGGAAAATCGCCTACCAAAAACGTATCTTGAGCAAGTTGTGGATGCAAACTAAACATATCTTTATAAATGATGGAAAATTAGAATGGTGGTTAATACTATCACATCAAACTAGAGCTGAGTATTCTATAAAAGGTGTTTCATTACAAATAAAGCACTATTTTATATGATATTGATCACATTTAACACTTTAATAATTTTTCTAAATAAATCAATTGCTTCTTCGGCTATCATTCCAATCTTACTTTTAGAAAGTCAAGCCAAAGAAGTACGTTCTAGAGACTAATTTAACTCTTTAATCAAACTATCAAGTAACTCATTAATAAATTGGATTCTTTTTTGAAAATCCTCCAACATCACCATGACTTTTAGGCGCTGACCACCTTCCATTCTGAAGAAGGTCGGATGTTTTTGCATCATACTAATGATACTCATCGCCTGCACTGGTGTATCTTGTGAAAATTCGATATAGCCACCATTGGTATTAATATCAATTTTAGTAATCCCTAAATGTTCAGCCTTAAGACGCAATTGATGTACAGCAAACAATTGCTTGACAGGTTGTGGTGGAATACCAAAACGATCAATCAATTCCATACGAATATTATCGAGTTTTTCTTGGTGATCTGTATTACTAATACGCTTATAAAAGAGGAGTCGTTGATGCACATCCCCCAAATAATCATCTGGAATTAATGCAGGCATATGTAAATTGATCTCAGCCGTTAATGACAATGGTGCATCAAAGTTCGGGGTTTTGCCCTTCTGAATGGCTTTGGTCGCTTTTTCAAGCATTTCCATATACAAGCTATAACCAATCGCTTGCATAGAACCACTTTGCTGCTCACCGAGGAGTTCACCCGCACCACGAATTTCAAGATCTTCCGTCGCCAACATGAAACCCGCACCTAAGGTTGCAGCACGTTGAATGGCATCGAGTCGTTTTTCTGCATCACCTTTTAGTCCTTTAATGGAAGGCACTAACAGATAAGCATAAGCTTGGTGATGCGAACGCCCTACTCGTCCACGCAATTGATGCAATTGTGCTAATCCCAACTTATCAGCACGTTCAATTAAAATTGTGTTGGCATTTGGGACATCAATCCCTGTTTCAATAATGGTTGAACAAACCAAGACATTGTATTCTTTATGGTAGAACTGCTGCATGACTTGTTCAAGTTCGCGCTCTCGCATTTGCCCGTGCGCTACTGCAACGCGTGCTTCGGGCACAAGTTCACGAAGACTTTGTGCCGCTCTTTCGATGGTCTCAACTTCATTATGCAAGAAGTAAACTTGTCCACCGCGTAGTAGTTCACGCAGAATGGCTTCTTTCACTGATTCTGACGTGTGCTCCTGTACAAAGGTTTTTACCGCTAGGCGACGTGCTGGCGGTGTTGCAATAATCGATAAATCACGCATACCACTAAATGCCATATTCAAAGTCCGCGGAATTGGCGTTGCGGTAAGGGTCAGCATGTCCACATCAGCGCGCATTGCTTTGATTCTTTCTTTATCACGCACACCAAAACGATGTTCTTCATCTACAATCATTAGACCGAGATTCTTAAATTGCACATTTTCTTGCAAAATCTTATGAGTACCCACCACAATATCGACTTTACCCTCAGCCAAATCTTCAATGATTTTGAGATGCGTTTTACTAGAACCAAACCGCGACAATACTTCAATACGAATTGGCCAATCTGCGAAACGGTCTTTAAATGATTCAAAATGCTGCTGCGCTAATAAGGTGGTTGGCACCAATACAGCAACTTGCTTATTATTTTGGACTGCTAAAAACGCTGCACGCATAGCAACTTCAGTTTTACCAAAGCCAACATCACCACAAACCAGACGATCCATCGGCTTGGCCAATTGCATATCATGCAGCGTTGCTTCAATGGCATTGGCTTGATCTAGAGTTTCTTCGTATGCGAATCCACTAGCAAATTGCATATATAGGCTTTGATCTAATTCAAAACTGATCCCTGGTTTAGATTGACGGCGTGCCTGTATATGTAGCAGTTCTGCTGCCACATCATGAATTTGTTCTAAAGCTTTACGTTTTGCCTTATTCCAAGCATCTGTACCCAATTTATGTAATGGGGCTAAATCAGGATCCCCACCACTATATCTACTGATTAAATGCAGATTCGTTACTGGGACATAGACTTTGGCCGCATCAGCATAATCAAGTTGCAAGAATTCATGTTCTTGCTCATCGATACTCAGCGTGATTAAACCTGCATAACGCCCAACTCCATAATCAATATGCACCACTGGCGCACCAATACTCAGTTCAGTCAAACTTTTAATTAAAAACTCTTCTGAAACTTCTTGCTGACGTTTACGTCGGCGCTGTACCACGCGATGTTCATAAAGCTGGTTTTCTGAAATTACACTCAGTTGACCTCGTACAACCAAACCACGATCAAGTGGTGCGTTGGTAATTGCGATTGCTTGTAAAGATTGCTGGAAATCAGCAAAACTTTCGACACTTGGAATATCACCTAAAAAAGGCCGCAAGGCATCTTTTAGCGTTTCGCGTCGACCTGCACTTTCTGCAACGAGTAATACTGGATGATTCACTGCATCTAAATATTGCTTTACAGCAGCAAAAGGCTTTTCTTGCTTGGGGTCAACCGCTAAACGTGGTGGAGTTTCAGTATCTAAATTGATTGCCCCAGCGCGCTCTTCTACAGTTTCAGTTGAAGCAATAACACGAGCAAATTTATTTAATTGCTCTAAAACAACGTTTGGTGAGAGAAATAGCTCTTCTGGTGGCAAGATCGGATGATCAACATTATGACGACGGTCTTCATAACGGCGTAAAACTTCTTTCCAGAAGCCAGATATTCCTTCGTCTAAGCCACCATCTGTAATGACAATGCCATTCCTTGGTAAATACGCCATAAGCGTACTTTGACTTTGCATCAAAGACTTATCGAAAAAAAGCGGCAAATAAAACTCAATACCTGGCGAAGCAATGCCCTCAAGTACATCTTGATAAATTGGTTTTTTTTTCGGATTTGCTGTTGGAAAACTTTCCGCATAACGGTCTCTAAATAAAGAACGTGCTTCTTTTAATGGAAATTCCTTGGCTGGAAGTACACTAAATTTTTCTAAATTTTGCGTGGTACGTTGGGTTTCAGGATCAAAGAATTTTAAGCTTTCAATTTCGTCATCAAAAAGATCGATACGTATCGGTGAATTTTGCCCAGATGCAAAAATATCCATAATACTGCCGCGCACAGCAAATTCACCATGGTCATATACTGTATCGACCAGATGATAGCCTGCCTGAATCAATCGTAACTTTTGCTTTTCAATATCAAATTTCTGTCCAACTTGAATATCGAAATGTTCTCCCAACACCCAAGAGGTCGGCGCAACGCGCTGTGCCAAAGTTGAGGCAGAAACCAATAACACCCCTTGTTGCGGCATATTAGATAAAATTGCCAAACGCTCTGAAACAATATCTTGATGAGGAGATAAGCGGTCATAAGGCAAAATTTCCCAATCTGGGAAAATAGTTGGCTTTAGCCCATAAAATTCAAGCTCACTTTCCAACTGTGCTAAGTGCTGACTATTCCGTGCAACAAAAATAAAAAGTTGCTGATGTTGTTTTGAGATTTCTTTAAATAATAGTGCAGCAGCTGAACCTTGTAATTGTCCAATCCAGCGTTTGTCACCTGCTTTCAACTTAGACAGATTGAGTTGAGCAATTTCTTGTTCGAACATGTAGATCGCTTTTTGAGATAAGTCACTTAGTTACAATCTTATCATGAGGCCAAAAGCCAATAAAATTTTTATACAGTTACTTAAACAAGAATACGCGCTAAACTTTTCAAACCTACTCGACTACACCTAAACAATCTCTAAAAATAGCTATATATAGTTAATGATTATTTTTCTCGAATGAAGTTGCGGTAGTAGTCATTCAGTTTTTGTACGATTTGTTTAAACTGCACTAGATTTTCTTCCGTATTGCCTAATCGTGCGACAAATCTCTGCTGTGCAATTTCCAAATCAATTTTTTCATTGATAAGCATGGCTGCATAGTAAAGTGCTTGTAGGTCATCAAACTTCTTTAAACGTCGATTGGAATAATATTCTAAGCGTTCAGATAGCGCCTGATTTAGGATTACCCCATCGACAATATAGCCCTGCTCTGGATCAAACTGAATCGCATGCTCCATCAAATAAGCTTCTTCCTCTTTCGCTTTTGAACTTTTAAATACATTTTTAAGCTTATTCAGCATCAGCAGGCTTTCCTAAAGAATTAAAGCTGCATTATATAATGTAATCAGAACAAACCTATCTACTTATGTGTCATTTGAAATTTAGCTTTGCGGGCAGATGCATTGAGTTAGCATTCTGTACCATCCTTTCCTTATTCTTTGATTCTATGCTTAATCATTTACATAAATGTATATAGCACCTACTTAAATTGCGCGCATAATTAAGAAAGAAAATTCATCACTCCAAAATATTCTTGATCTATCAATACAATAAAAAAAGGAGAAGAAATACATTGCTAGCCAGATTTAAAGCAATAATCCAATAATATTTATAAGCTCCTCAAAATGCGTAAAATTGATACTTTTTAAATAATTTCTCAAAAAACTCATTGATCAGGAGAAAATTCACTCACATCAAATTGAAATTTCTAGATTTATTTTTAATTTCATCAACCTCTTGATTGTTAACTTATGTAAGCAAATTTGAAATATTTCTGAATCACACATAAATTTGATCGTTTTTTAATCATATTCATAGAAAGTTCACATTATAAATGGAAATATTCAAGCAAACTATGAACATCACTTAAACTGACTCGCATCATTTGTCATTCTTAGTTTTGTAAACAAAATTACATTTCGCTACACAAAATGATTACAAATACCCTAGAAATGTAACAGTAAGTAATTTTGTTTTTATGATTGAATCACCATCTCGCTATTAAAGCTCAAAAAATCATCTTGGATTGATGATTTTAAGACAAAGGATGGGCATATGAGTCAAGTGAACCCTACATTAATCACCTTTATTTTTTACATTATCGCAATGGTCGGTATTGGCCTATATGCCTACAAGGCAACTTCAGATTTCTCTGACTACATTTTGGGTGGACGTAGTCTTGGAAGCGTTGTAACTGCTCTTTCAGCAGGTGCATCTGATATGAGTGGCTGGTTGCTCATGGGTTTACCAGGAGCAATTTATCTCTCTGGTCTCTCTGAAGCATGGATTGCGATTGGTCTAATTATCGGTGCATGGCTAAACTGGCTTTTAGTTGCAGGACGTTTACGTGTTCACACTGAATTCCAGAATAACGCCCTCACATTACCAGATTACTTCACTGGTCGTTTTGGCGATAAAAAACGTATTTTACGAATCATTTCTGCATTCGTAATTCTTATCTTCTTTGCTATTTACTGTGCTTCGGGCATGGTTGCTGGTGCTCGTTTATTCGAAAGCTTGTTCGGATGGAACTACTCTACTGCGCTTTGGATTGGTGCGCTCGCAACAATTTCATATGTATGTATTGGTGGTTTCCTTGCAGTAAGTTGGACAGATACCTTCCAAGCAGGCTTGATGATCTTTGCTTTATTGTTAATGCCAGTGATGGCTTACCTTGCTATTGATGACCATAGTCAACAGTTTGGTGTATTGCTTGAAGCTGCTCGCCCGCAAGCGTGGAATATGCTTGAAGGTTTAAGTACTGTTGCCATTTTATCTTCAATGGCATGGGGCTTAGGCTATTTTGGTCAACCACACATTCTAGTACGCTTCATGGCCGCAGATTCTGTTAAGACAATCCCTGCTGCTCGCCGTATTGGTATGGCTTGGATGATTTTATGTCTTGGTGGTGCGGTTGGTGCTGGTTTTATTGGTATCGCTTACTTCCAGCAACATCCTGAACTTGCAGCGGTTGTTTCTCAAAACCCTGAAACGATCTTCATGGAATTAAATAAGATTTTATTTAACCCATGGGTCGCAGGTGTTATTTTGGCTGCGATTCTTTCAGCAGTAATGAGTACTTTAAGCTGTCAGCTTTTGGTTTGTTCAAGTACGCTTACTGAAGATTTATACAAATCATTCATCCGTAAAAATGCATCTCAAAAAGAGTTGGTTTGGATCGGTCGTTTGATGGTTATTGGTATTTCCATCCTTGCTATTACAATTGCTCAAAACCCAGACAGCAAAGTTTTAGGTTTAGTGTCTTACGCTTGGGCTGGTTTCGGTGCCGCGTTTGGTCCATTGATTATCTTATCTTTGTTCTGGAAACGTATGACGCTGAACAGTGCAATCGTGGGTATTCTTGTTGGTGCAATTACCGTAATCGTATGGAAAAATACGATGGGTGACACTGGTATTTATGAAATCATTCCTGGTTTTATCTTGTCATTGGTGAGCATTATCGTTGTTAGCCTTCTTGGCAAAGCACCTGAGCAAGACGTTATTGAACGTTTTGAAAAAGCAGATGCCTTTTACAAACGTGAAATGGCAGAATTAAAGAATAAATAATTCTTTATCAAGTTAAAAATAAAGGGGCTAAACGCCCCTTTATTTTTATCTACTCTTTTTAATTTTCAGGTTTAACTTCGCACTTTCTTTAATGACTTCCATAACAGGATAGCTTCGGGTTTCTTTAATTCCCGGTAGCTGCCACAGCACCTGTCCTGAAATTTTACGAAACTCTTCCATACTGGCGCAGCGAATCTTCACAACAAAATCAAAACCACCACTGGTCATGTGACATTCGACAATTTCTGGATACAGCATCACCGCCTCACAGAACTCATCTAATACATTCGGCGTGGTTTTATCGAGTAAAATCTCTACAAAGACGACAAAATTTGAATTCAACATCGCAGCATTTAACTTGGCTTCATAGCCAAGAATAAATCCATCTTTACTGAGTTTCTGAACCCTTGCAAGCACAGCCGTAGGAGATAGATTCACCTCTTCAGCCAATTTAATATTCGATATTCTTCCATCGTTTTGCAGAATATCTAAAATTTTAATATCCGTTCGATCAAGCGATAAAATTTGGCTAGACATCTGAATTAATCTCTAAAAATAAGGGAAACTATAGTGAGTTATTCGGGTTTATTTCTGTGATCATTAATTATATACGGCAATTTGCTTAACTCAATCTTTTCAGTCACAGGAAGTTGGCATGAATACGATCACCTCCCCCATTGATGGAACAAAGCCTCATCAAGACTATATTACGCTTTTCAAAGAAAAGACCGCTTACGAAACAGAAATTAATACTGCTTGGCGCCGTGCCGAATCTGAATGTGTTGAGAATCTACTTGAGCATAGCAAAATTTCAGATGAATTGAATACACGTATTCAGGACTTAGCTTTTAACCTTGCACACACGTTACGTGAGCGTAAAAGCTCTGCGGGTAAAGCAGGTATCGTACAAGGTTTATTACAAGAGTTCTCTCTATCTTCTCAAGAAGGTATTGCGCTTATGTGTCTTGCTGAAGCGTTATTACGTATTCCTGATACTGCAACGCGTGATTTACTCATCCGTGACAAAATTAACCAAGGTAACTGGAAAGATCACATTGGTCAAAGTAACCTAATGTTCGTTAATGCCGCTGCGTGGGGCTTAATGTTAACGGGTATGCTGATGGAAACGCCGAAGCAAGCCAGTCTTTCAAGTATGCTTACTGGCTTAATTGCACGTAGTGGTCGTGGCGTAATCCGTAAAGCCGTCGACGTTGCTATGCGTATGATGGGCGAACAATTCGTTACTGGCGAAACCATCAAAGAAGCATTAAGCAATGCTGAACGTCTGGAAGATAAAGGTTTCCGTTATTCATACGATATGCTGGGTGAAGCTGCATTAACAGATCACGATGCAGAACGTTATTTTGATGACTACACCAATGCAATTCATGCAATTGGTCAAGCATCAACAGATAAAGACGTTTATAGCGGTCCAGGTATCTCTATTAAGCTTTCTGCTTTACATCCGCGTTACCAACGTTCACAGACTGAACGTGTACATAACGAACTTTATAGCAAAGTTTTGGAATTGGCTCGTTTAGCCAAAAACTACAACATCGGTTTAAACATTGACGCAGAAGAGTCTGAGCGTCTAGAGCTTTCTCTAGAGCTATTAGAGCGTCTTTGCTTCGAACCAGAACTGGCGGATTGGAAAGGTATCGGCTTTGTTATTCAAGCATACCAAAAGCGTTGCTTCTACGTTGTAGACTATGTAGTTGATCTTGCTAAACGTAGCAACAAACGTCTAATGATTCGTTTGGTGAAAGGTGCTTATTGGGACAGCGAAATCAAGAAAGCGCAAATTGAAGGTATGACCGACTATCCAGTATTTACGCGTAAAGTACATACTGACTTGTCGTATATCGCTTGTGCGAGAAAATTATTGGCTGCACCAGATCAAATTTACCCACAATTTGCGACGCATAATGCTCAAACGGTTGCCACTATTTACGAATTGGCAAAACCTGAACAATATTATGTCGGTCAATACGAATTCCAATGCTTACACGGCATGGGTGAACCTTTATACGAGCAAGTTGTTGGTCCAAAATCTGAAAAGAAATTAAACGTTCCTTGCCGTATTTATGCACCAGTGGGTACGCATGAAACTTTATTGGCTTACTTAGTACGTCGTTTGCTTGAAAATGGTGCTAACACATCTTTCGTAAACCGTATTGCGGATAAAAGCTTGAAGATTCAAGACTTAATTGAAAATCCACGCGAAGCAATCTTAACTGCTGCAAAACAAGAACAAGCGGTTGGCTTAAAACACCCAGCTATTCCGTTACCAAAGAATTTATATGGTGCATTGCGTCACAACTCTTCAGGTGTTGACTTAGCCAATGACAGCGAATTATTGAGTTTAGACACGACAGTTCAAAACTTAATGTCTCAGCAATGGGCTGCTGAATCAATGGGTCCTGGTTTAGCTGAAACAGCTGCGGCTGCAGAAGTTGATGTCATCAACCCTGCTGTACACTCTGACAAAGTTGGTAGCGTAAAAGAAGCTTCTACTGAACATGTAAACCTAGCACTGATAAATGCTACAAATGCACAAGCCGCTTGGGTCAATACGCCGAAAAATGAACGTGCTGCATGTTTAAACCGTGCTGCTGACCTAATGGAAAGCCGTATCCAAGAGCTGATGGTGTTGTTATGCCGTGAAAGCGGTAAAACGTATGCCAACGCGATTGCCGAAGTACGTGAAGCGGTAGATTTCTTACGTTACTACGCAGCACAATGCACAAACTTAGCTGCAAATGCACAAATTGAGTCTTTAGGCACCGTATTGTGTATTAGCCCATGGAACTTCCCTCTTGCAATCTTCAGTGGTCAAATTTCTGCTGCGCTTGTTGCAGGTAATACGGTTATTGCAAAACCTGCTGAACAAACGCCACTTATTGCTGCTTTAGCCATTCAAATGCTTTGGGAAGCTGGTGTACCAGAAGCGGTTGTACAGTTAATTCCTGGTCGCGGTGAAACTGTTGGCGCACAACTCAGTGCCGACCCACGCATTCAAGGTATTATGTTCACTGGTTCTACTGAAGTTGCGAAAATTCTTCAGAAAACTGTTGCGAAACGCTTAGGTACAAATGGTCAACCTATTCCGTTAATTGCGGAAACAGGTGGTCAAAATGCCATGATCGTTGATTCATCTGCTTTAACTGAACAAGTGATTCTCGATGTTGTAAACTCGGCTTATGACAGTGCTGGTCAACGTTGTTCTGCATTACGTATTTTATGCGTACAAGAAGACAATGCTGAAAGCGTAATTCGCATGCTAAAAGGCGCCATGCAACAGTTAACTGTAGGTAATCCTGCATTGTTAAAAACTGATATTGGTCCAGTCATTGATACTGAAGCACAAACCAATATCCAAAACCACATTCAAAAAATGCGTGGTAAAGGTTATGCGGTTCATCAGTTCATGCATAACGACAATGCTGATGCAAGCCTGACTCAAGGTACATTCATTCCACCAACGTTGATTGAATTGCCAAACCTAAATGACCTTGAGCGTGAAGTCTTTGGTCCTGTATTACACGTAATCCGTTACCCACAAGGTCATGTGAAAGCTGTAGTCGATCAAATCAATGCGAAAGGCTACGGCTTAACCATGGGTCTACATACACGTATTGATGAAACCATTAACACTGTGATTAGCACTTCTGAAGTGGGTAACTTGTATATTAACCGCAACATTGTTGGTGCTGTTGTTGGCGTACAACCTTTCGGTGGTGAAGGCTTATCTGGTACTGGTCCTAAAGCAGGTGGTCCACTTTACTTATACCGTTTAATGCAAGAATGCAGCGTAAAACAGTTAAGTACTCCATTTGCAGTAGGTAAAGTATTACAAGCTGCACCGAAGAATGAAGTGTACGAACAATTCAGCGCTTGGGTGAAAAAACAGTTCCCACAAGTGAAATTGCCTCAAGTTCCTGCGCTTGCTTCTGGTCAAGTGTATGAATTAAATGGCCCTACAGGTGAAAGCAACCAATATACAATTGTTGCACGTCACTGCGTATTGTCTCTTGCTGAGCAAGAACAAGACCAATTGGTTCAATTGAATGCAATTTTTGCAGTCGGTAGCCAAGCTGCTGTACTTGCTGACAATGTCTTTGCATTGAAGCACATGTCTTCTATGCCTAAAATTGTAGCACAACAATTCAAAGTGATCGAAAGCATTGCGACGGGTAATTTTGATGCGGTTCTACACCATGGCACAACAACTCAAGTACTTGAGTTACAAGCAACCATCGCCCAACGTTCAGGTGCTATTGTGGGTATTACCCATTTACAGCCTGCGGAACAAAACATTCCAGTTGAACGTCTTGTGATTGAACGTGCGATTAGTATTAACACGGCAGCTGCGGGTGGTAATGCAAGCTTAATGACCTTGAACTAAGGTTTAAAGCCTCCTTTTAAAGGGTTATCTTTCCCTTACCAAGCCATTACTGGTCTAATGGCTTGGTTTCTTTTTATTTGAGAAAAGCATATTTTCTGCGTATTCATTCAACTGTTTCCCAGTTCTTTAGATTTTCATTCGAAGTTGCTGAATTCGCTTAGTCTTCTTCAGTAAACTTTGTTACCATCCCTGTTTTCTACGTTTTATAATTTTTGACTGCATATGACTTCATCTTATCAGCAACAACTTGATGCCAAAGTTGAACGTATTTCTGCACAATTTGCCGAATTCAACCCTCCTTCACTTGCTGTATTTGCATCTCCAGAACAACATTTTCGTATGCGTGCAGAATTTCGTATTTGGCATACTGATGATGATATGTTCTATGCGATGTTCGAGCGCGACGAACAACAACAAAAACAAGTGATTCGTATAGATGAGTTCCCAATTGCCGATGCCAGCATTAATCAACTTATGCCTGTGCTTTTGGCAGAACTAAAAAGTCACCATGCCCTTTCAAAACGTTTATTTGAAGTTCATTTCTTAGCGACTTTAAAAGGTGAAATGCTTGTTTCACTGATTTATCGTTGCCCACTTGATGAACAGTGGCAAACTCTAGCCAAACAGCTTGCTGAAAAACTTAAGATTAAAATTATTGGTCGTAGTCGTGGTCAAAAGGTTGTGCTTTCTGATGAATTTGTGGTCGAGGAACTACAAGTTTCCGAGCGTAAATATCATTACAAGCAAATTGAAAGCAGCTTTACTCAACCCAATGCTCAAGTCTGCCAAAAGATGTTGGAATGGGCGTGTGATGCTGCAAAAGAATCTTCAAAAGATTTATTAGAACTGTATTGTGGTAATGGGAACTTCACCCTACCGCTTTCAACGCATTTTAACCGTGTTTTAGCAACTGAATTGGCAAAATCATCGGTCTACGCAGCGCAATGGAATATTGAACAAAATAATATTGATAATATTCAAGTAGCGCGACTTTCTGCTGAAGAGTTTACCCAAGCCTACAATGGTGAACGTGAATTTAGACGCTTACAAGAAGCACAAATTGATATCAGCAGTTATGATTTTGATACGGTGTTTGTTGATCCACCTCGTGCTGGTATTGATGATGAAACGCTCAAATTATTACAGCGCTTTGAGCGGATTATCTATATTTCATGCAACCCAGACACTTTACATGACAATTTAAAGCAACTGGCTCAAACCCACAAAGTGACTCAATTTGCCTTGTTTGACCAATTCCCTTATACCCACCATGTAGAATCAGGTGTGTTACTAGAAAAATTGTAAAAATTATTTAATCATCTCCTTTACGTCCTCAAGTTATTTAAAACAATAACTTGAGGATTTTTATTTGAAATAAAGTAGTTAATTTCACCATACATTTCAACCTGTCATAAAACCGTTAAATCTTGCTATTATGATTGAAATTTTTCGTGTTCAACTGCTGCTTTTATCACTTAGACCATCTTGCATTATTTATAGAATTGGCTATATTTCGTTCTATGTTATTCATGAATGAAGGCTCTATGAGTTTTTGGCAAAAATTGTTTACTGCACCTCAGCAGTTGAATGAGCACAAGAATCAAATCGCATGTGTCGAAAATGATTGCTCATGTAAAACAGATGAACAACTGTTAAAGGCTCTTGCTCAAGCCACAGATGATGATGTTATCATTGGTATTAAACGTGTCTTAGCCTCTCGTGGGTATAGCCGTAAAGAGCTCAATGAAATTGCTCGCTCACCTTTACAGTGATGCCGATTTCGTTATTAAGAAGCATTGGGGCAACCAATGCTTTTTTATTGCCTTTTTGTTTCTACTCACAATCCTGATCTTCAATATAGGCTAAGATTGGTCCAAATGGACTACTCTGAGTATTCATATCCGTCTCAGCCAGGTACATTGCTGAAATTGAACCATCTAAGTATAAAGCTTGCTCTAACTTGAGCTCGTTTTGCATAAAACTCGCCAAAGTATAAAAATTCACAGCTTGCTCAGTCAGCACAAAATACAATACTTGATCTTTTATCCCCACGGCGTTACGTATTTTCAAGGATGTGCTTTCTACCATGAAAATTGGATTGATTTGTCGATTAAACACCAACATCGGTCCAGACTGCGTCGCATAATCAGCGTTGAATTTCTTATTGGTATATTGCGAACTACTTAAAATAATCGCCTGTTTACTGTTCCATGCCAGAACACCGTTCGGCTTTAAATAAAAATTTCCCCAGCCTTGATGCCGATTCAATGGATATTGTGCCGGCCTTTTTTCAAGGTATAAACCAACAGGATTGAAATTCGAATGAAACATACCTGCATTCATTGCAAATAACATGACCTCACATTGTGCTAGTTGCCTTGCTATATTGGTAAAATAATTAATGGGAGTTTTAGGCTCCTGTTGATTTAAAAATAAGCGTAGCTTTGCCAGATCATGCACTTCGACTACTGTAAAAATGAGATCATTATATTCGCGTGTATAACTTTTAACTTGTGCCTCAGATTGCATCGATAACAAACTGAATAGGAGTATGAATGCAAGCTGAATCCTTTGCCTGAATCTTGTATACATACCATCAAACACTCTTTAGCCGCTTATTTTTTATTTTATTGCTTTTTGTAGCATTCACATTCAACTATTCACCTATCTCCATCATTCCAAGTAAACTACATGCTAATATACTGCTTAAGTTTATTCGTTTAGTGTAGCAATGCATCAACAGAAAAAACCGTTTCCTATTGGGGCACATTTGGTGGTAAAACACTTCGCCTACTCTCATCATGGGATTTATATGGGGCGTGGACGTGTTATCCATTATTCAGGTTTTGCCCACTTCTATAAAAAAAGACCGATTGAAATTACCACTCTGGCAGAATTCTGTCATGGTAAAAAAATTGATGTCGTCCAATACCAACATCCTAAATATTCAGGTCGCAACGTCGTGCGCCGTATGCGCTCACGGATGAAAGAAAACCACTATCATCTGATTATGAACAATTGTGAACATCTCTGTACTTGGGCAATTACTGGGGTAGAAAGCAGCCCTCAAGTGGTTCGGATGATGAACCGATTAACCACGATTGGTTATGTCAGCTCAATTATGAGTTATATGAACAGTATGCTGCTGACCATTACCACGACTTGTTTTGCACTTGCTCTTTACATTAAAAAGAAGCTGCGTGATAAAGCAAAAATGCAAACAAAAACTTATTTATTCCTTAAAGATCAGGAACATAAAAATCGTTAAGTGGATGCTTAAAAGTTCCATTTTCTAGTTTCAAACTCTTTATCATATTTAATCCACTCTTTTACAATCTCTGCTTCAAAAAGCAATAGACATAAAAAAAGCCCCTCAACTCGCGGTTCAGGGGCTTTTACATTTCAAAGCAGGTTTTATTTACCTGGTTTAAAACTGTCTTTTAAATCTAAAATACGGTTAAACACAGGCTTTTCAGCTGTATGGTCATAACGATCCGCAACAAAATAACCTTCACGCTCAAATTGGAAACGTTGTTCAGGCTCTGCTTGTGCCAAAGCGGGTTCAATGACCGCTTGCACCACTTGCAACGATTCTGGGTTTAGGTTTGCCAAGAAATCATCGGTTGCATCTGGTGCAGATTCAGTGAATAAACGGTCATAAATACGAACTTCAGCAGGAACACCTTTGCTTGCAGATACCCAGTGAATGACCCCTTTCACTTTACGACCTTCAGGGTTCTTACCTAGAGTTTCAGGATCGATTGAACATTTCAGTTCAACTACTTCACCATTTTCATCCTTAATCACTTCGTCACACTTGATCACATAAGCATGGCGTAAACGCACTTCACCCTCTGGCACTAAACGTTTGAAGCCTTTCGGTGGAATTTCTTCAAAATCTTTACGATCAATATAGATTTCAGAAGTTAACGGAATAATACGCTCACCCATATCTACGTTTGGATGACGTGCATGCACCAAATCCAAAGCTTCAGGTAAATTCGTTAAAGTGACTTTTAGTGGATTCAAGACTGCCATACCACGACCAGCTGCATTTTCCAGCGATTGACGGATACAGAACTCAAGCATTGCAACATCCACAATACCGTCGGTCTTAGTCACACCTACACGCTTACAGAAATCACGCAAGCCTTCAGGTGTAAACCCACGACGACGCATACCGACAACTGTTGGCATACGAGGATCATCCCAACCATTAACATAACCGCCTTCAACCAATTTACGTAATTTACGTTTTGAAGTAATGGTGTAATCAATGTTTAAACGGCTAGATTCGTACTGACGTGGAACTGCGGCTGAATGAACTTTCTCAATCACCCAGTCATAGAATGGACGGTGATCTTGGAATTCCAATGTACATAAAGAGTGAGTAATACCTTCAATTGCATCAGACAATGGATGAGCGTAGTCATACATTGGATACATTTTCCATTTGTCACCCGTTTGATGATGCTCAGAATGCAAAACACGGTAAAGAATTGGGTCACGCATATGAACATTCGGAGATGTCATGTCAATTTTGGCACGTAAAACCGCTTCACCTTCTTTCGTCTCACCATTACGCATTTTTTCAAAACGCTCAAGGTTCTCTGCGACAGTAGCATCGCGGTAAGGAGAGTTTTTACCCGGTTCAACAAAGCTGCCACGATTTAATTTAATTTCGTCTGGCGATTGCAAATCCACATACGCATCACCTTGTTCAATCAATTGCACAGCCCATGCATATAACTGATCAAAATAACCCGATGCATAACGTGGTTCATCTTTCCACTCAAAACCTAACCATTTTACATCGTTGGCAATACCATCAACATATTCTTGTTCTTCGGCATCAGGGTTCGTATCATCAAAACGAAGATTACAATAACCATCAAATTCTTGTGCGATACCAAAATTTAGGCAAATCGCTTTTACATGACCAATATGCAAATAACCATTCGGCTCTGGCGGGAAACGCGTTACAACGGTTTGTGTACGCCCAGAAGATAAATCGTCAGTAATGACCTGACGTACAAAATCCAAGCCAGGCTGTTGTTCTTGCTGCGCAGCATCGACAGAGGCATGATTACTTGGTGTCGGGTTATTTGGCAGAGATGCAACAACATCATTTGGCTTCATAGTAGATAGATCACTTCTAAAAATAAAAAACAGGATATTTTAAACGCAATTTCAGTATTTTTAACAAAGAAATGTACGTTTTTACTTGCCTTGTAGTTTACAGTTTGCTTATGCTTCTCTCAACCAAAAACCCATGGCTTTTATGTCCATGTTAAGGAGATTACACAATGAGTTTTCCTCAAGTCGAATTAAATACCAATAAAGGTCGTATTGTTCTAGAGCTTAACGCTGAAAAAGCACCTAAAACAGTTGCTAACTTTTTAGAATATGTTCGTGACGGTTTCTATGACGGCGTAATTTTCCACCGTGTGATTGATGGTTTCATGATCCAAGGTGGCGGCATGGACGAAAACTTCAAAGAAAAAGCAACGCGTGACTCAATTGAAAACGAAGCTGACAATGGTTTAAGCAATGATGCTGGTACTATTGCAATGGCACGTACTCAAGCACCTCACTCTGCATCTGCTCAATTCTTCATTAACGTGAAAAACAACTCTTTCCTTAACCACACTGGTAAAACAGCACAAGGTTGGGGCTATGCAGTATTTGGTAAAGTTACTGAAGGTCTAGATATTGTAGACGCAATCAAAAACGTACGTACTGGTAACCGTGGTTACCATGCAGATGTTCCTTTAGAAAACGTTGTGATTGAATCTGCAAAAATCATTTCTGAGTAATTAATCTCTCCTAACCTCCCTTTAAAGGGCGGAAAGTCCCTCTTTTAAAAGAGGGATTTAGGGAGATTAAAAAGGATAATAGCGTGACCTATCTGTTTATATCAGATTTACATTTGTCACCCGATCACCCTCGACTCGTTCGAGGGTTTTTCGCTTTGCTCAAAGAATATCAACACCAGCAAACCCAGCTCTATATTTTAGGGGATTGGTTCAATGCTTGGATTGGTGATGACTATACTGCCCCATGGTTAGATGAAATCGTTACGGCTTTACAAGATTTTCACGCCGCAGGTAATCAAGTCTATTTCCAAGTGGGTAATCGTGATTTCGCCTTAGGTCAAAAATTTCTCGATCAGTTTCAGGGTGTTTTGTTACCAGACTGCTATGTCTTAGAAATTAACCAACTTAAATTCCGACTTGAACATGGCGATGCCTTATGTACCGATGACATCGGTTACCAACGCTTTAAAAAAGTCATTCGCAATCCAATAGTCCTTGGCTTTCTGCGAAAAACCCCTCTCAGTTTCCGTACCAAACTAGCCAATGGCTTCCGAAAGAAAAGTCATGCTGCTCAGCAGTTTAAAAGCTATGAAGTGATGGATGTCAATCAACAAGCGGTTGCTCAGGCTTTGGCAAATGTAGATATCTTAATTCATGGGCATACCCATCGTGCTGCCATTCATGAGCAAGAGGATAAAAAGCGCATTGTGCTAGGCGATTGGAATGAAGATTCAGCACAAATTCTAGTGATTGATTCGACACAACAAAATTTAAGATTAAAGTTAAGCAATTTTAATTACTAAGTATTTAAAACTTTACTTTTCTCTGTCTCTCTGACTTAAACACCATTTTTGCGATACATCCTTAGAATTAATAGCCACCGTCTACTCGCATTTTCTCACTGCCCTTTTTATATTTAACCAACAGCGTTCTTAATCCACTCATCAAAACACTAGTATCTACACCAACAGCAACAAACTCAGTTCCTAATTCGATGTATTTCTGCGTGACTTCATCTGTAGTGGATAAAATCCCTGCGGCTTTTCCTGCTGCACGTATTTTCTGTATTGCTACAATGACAGCTTTTTGCACGTCTGGATGGTTCGGATCGCCTTGATAACCCATGGTTGCAGATAAGTCGACTGCTCCAATAAAGACTCCATCAATCCCTTCAATTTTAAGAATTTCATCTAAATGACTTAAGCCTTGTACTGATTCAATTTGAATCAACAAACAAATTTGTTCATGCGCATGTGCATAATAATCAGGAATACTGTTCCAACGCGTTGCACGAGCCAATGCTGCACCGACACCACGAATCCCTTCTGGTGGATAACGTACCGCTTTAACCATAAGCTCTGCCTGCTCAACCGTTTCCACCATCGGAATTAGTAAGGTTTGTGCCCCTATATCTAATAATTGCTTAATTAATTGCACACTGCCAATCGGTGGACGTACCACTGCTTGTGAAGAATAGCCAGCCATACTTTGCAGTTGTAATAATGTGGTTCTTAAATCACTAGGAGCATGTTCACCATCAATTAAAAGCCAATCGTAACCGGCATTTGCAACTATCTCGGTTGCATAGGCATCTGCTAAACCGACCCAAAGTCCGATTTGCTGTTGGCTTTTTAATCTTTGCTTAAAATGGTTAATGGTGTCAGGTCTCATGATGAGCTAGGTTTAAATGGCATGATGCTGATAAGTAAATCGATTTATAGCGCAAAATGCCAATATTGATTTTCGATCTTATCATTGTATTCAACACTTAATCGTGCCGAATTCTGTGCTTATCTCATAATTGAACAAGCTTTGATAGAACATATATGAACGATGCTTGAATCTGATACATGAAACGATTAATGTGAATATTCCGCTAATAACAGCATCGATTTGACCTCGGAGTGATTTTCATGGATCTTTTGAATATTTCAAAAACTCGTTATACCACTAAGGCTTACGACCCTTCCAAGAAAATTCCACAAGAACAATTTGAACACTTACTCGAAATTTTACGTTTAACACCTTCTTCAATTAATATTCAACCGTGGCATTTTTTTATTGCAGATAACCATGCAGCCAAAGAACGCATCGCCAAAGCTTTAGTGGGTAAATATGCCTACAATGCACCAAAAGTATTAGATTCATCACATACCATTTTGTTTTGCACCAAAGCTGATATTACTGAAGCACATTTAGAAAATTTATTGGCACAAGATGATGTGAGTGGTCGTTTTAAAGATGCCACTGCAAAGCAAGGTCAAAAGGATAGTCGTACAGGTTATGTCGATTATTATCGTAATGAAAAAGGTGATATTCAACGTTGGGCTGAAAATCAGACCTTTATCGCACTCGGTCAAATTTTACTCGCAGCAGGGATTGAGCATATTGATGCTACCCCTATTGGTGGTTTTGATGAGGATTTATTAACTGAAGAATTACAACTTACTGAAAAGGGCTTAATTCCCTCTGTACTATTAACACTGGGCTATCGCAGTGAGACAGATTTTAACGCCAAGCTACCAAAATCTCGTCTAAAGAAAGAAGAAGTTTTCACTAAGCTGTAAAATTTACTTGCAATAATCAGGGACAATTCATTTGTCCCTTTTTTCTATAAAGGAACAAATCTTGCTTAATTAAGATACATATTCTACCTAAGCAGAGGTCAGTACAATGTCTTTATTTGTTCAGCTTCCAATCAAATTTGAATGTAAACACTGTCAACTCACCTATTTTCATGCCTATGCGCCATCTGCATTACATGAATCACTCTGCCCAGAATGTCATCATACTAGCTTACTCATGGGCGTCGCGGAAAAAACCGACTTACTTCGTTATCCAATAACGTGGGTTGCCAAATTTATGAAACAGTCATGGCATAGGCTAAACAAAGCACACTCATAATTCCTAAGCCTAATCCTAGACTGGTAGTGGTTTTGAGCTTTTCTTTAAAGAAAATAAACCCGCTCAACACCCCCAATGACACCACCAAAATATTCATCCCTGCAAATACAATTGCGGGGCTATCTTTTAGCAACATGTGTGCTTTAACGTATAGCGCGATATTGGCAAAATTAAGCACGCCCAAACACAAACCAAACAAAATATTTGTAGCTGATCCAATCTGCTTTGTAGTTAATACGACATATAAAAGTGAAAATACAAAGGCACATATAAACATTAAGTTTAAAGCCACAGAGAACTGCACGCCCAAACCCGTCGTGTATTTCAGCAAGATATCCACCAAGGCATACCCCACCCAGACACTTGCCAAATAAAACATCCCCGAAGTACTAACGCTAGAATAGCTATTCGTTGCTCGATGCGAGTAGATAATACATAAAACTGCAATGACACCCAGCCCAATGCCAATAAGTTTGAGTGTGCCAAACTGCTCGTTAAAAATGAAATAAGCAGCACCCAAAGACAAAACCACTGACAAACGCTGGGCGACTTCAGTTTTGACAATACCCGCAGTTTGTAATGACTTCGATAAGCATAAAAACACACTTGGCAATAACATGCCTAGACTGAGAATAAGCCACCATGGTGTATTGCTCGGAGAAACATGGCCTAAATCTGGTTTGAACCAGTAAAAGCATAAAAGACTCGCAATCGCATAATTCCAGCAAATCATATGTATAGGATTCAAGCCCTTAGCCTTACAAACTTTCAGTAGTATTGATACCAAAACGCTGCAAAGATCAGTTCCATTAAATACCTTCCCCAAGTTTTCCGCCAATCATATAAAAAAGCCCACATAACTTATGTGGGCTTCAATTTATAAATAATTTGTGGAGCGATTATTTATAACGTTCAACCATTTTCTCTAAAGAAATTGGACGAATCTTGTCAGCATTGCCCGCTGTACCAAATGCTTCGTAACGATCAACACAGATCTGTTTCATTGCATCAACAGTTTTAGCAAAGAATTTACGTGGATCGAATTCACTTGGTTGTTCTGCCATCATACGGCGCATTGCACCTGTCGATGCTAAACGTAAGTCTGTGTCGATGTTGATTTTACGCACACCGTGTTTGATTGCTTCAACCAATTGCTCAACAGGAACACCATAAGTTTCTTTGATGTCGCCGCCATACTGGTTAATTACAGCTAACCATTCTTGAGGAACAGAACTTGAACCATGCATTACAAGATGCGTATTTGGAAGTGCCGCATGAATTTCTTTAATACGGTCAATTGCCAAAATATCGCCTGTAGGTGGACGCGTAAATTTGTATGCACCGTGTGAAGTACCTACCGCAATTGCAAGTGCATCGACATTGGTATCTGCAACAAACTGACGCGCTTCTTCAACTGAAGTTAAAAGTTGAGAATGATCGAGAACACCTTCAGCGCCCACACCATCTTCTTCACCCGCCATACCTGTTTCTAGGCTACCTAAACAACCAATTTCACCTTCTACAGAAACACCGCACGCATGCGCCATTTGTACTGTACGACGTGTTACATCAACGTTGTATTCATAAGTCGTCGGTGTTTTACCGTCTGCACCCAATGAACCATCCATCATTACTGATGAGAAGCCCAATTGAATTGAACGTTGACAAACATCTGGATCTGTACCATGGTCTTGGTGCATTACCACTGGAATATGTGGCCATTCTTCAATTGCAGCCAAAATAAGGTGACGTAAGAATGGAGCACCTGCGTATTTACGCGCACCCGCTGATGCTTGTACGATAACAGGTGAATTTGTCGCATCTGCTGCAAGCATGATTGCGCGCATTTGTTCTAAGTTGTTTACGTTGAATGCTGGTACGCCGTAAGCATGTTCGCCGGCGTGATCCAAGAGCTGGCGCAATGAAATAAGAGCCATAGTGTCCTCCCAGGTAATGCGACATATTCTACATGGTCATTAATTTCAATTCAGCAATAAATAACACTATTTAAAAAAAATCCCCGCAATTGCAGGGACCTTCTAAGAAAATACGACAATTTATTGAGCAGCGGCCTTTGAAGCTTCAGCTTCTGTTGCAGGAGTGGCAGCATCGGCATCTACATTGGCAACTTCTGCAGGCACATCAGTATTCTTTTCATCCATAACTGGCTTATCTAATGAATCAATCGCAGCTTGTTGCTCTGGAGTAACTTTTTCTTCTACTGCTGCATCTGTTTTCGGTGCTTCATCTTTTTTTGCACAAGCCGTTAAAGCCAATGGTGCGATTAATAAAGCAGCAAGCGTTAATTTTAGGTTCATCACATTATTCCTACAACAGGTGATTTAATAGGCGTGATTTTATTTCAAAGATGTGACAGTTTTATGACCTAAAGATGAATGCAATAAAAAAGGCTGACCAAAGTCAACCTTTTCTATTTCATCTCATTCAATGAAGTATTTTTTTTAAGCACGTTCTAAAAGAACAGCGACTGCTGGAAGTGTTTTACCTTCAACAAATTCAAGGAAAGCACCACCACCTGTTGAGATATAACCAATTTTGTCTGCAACTTCGTATTTGTCGATCGCAGCTAAAGTATCACCACCACCTGCAATTGAGAAACCAGCCGATTCAGCAATCGCAAGAGAAAGTGTTTTCGTGCCTTCACCAAATTGATCAACTTCAAACACGCCTACTGGACCGTTCCAAAGAATTGTTTTTGAAGTTTTTAAGATTTCTGCAAAAGCTTGCGCTGTTTCTGGGCCAACATCCAAAATCATGTCGTTATCAGTAACATCTTCAACTTTTTTCACCACTGCTTTTGCAGCAGCCAATGAACCCAAGAAATCATCAAAGTTAATTTCAGATGCGTCTGCAACAACAACGTCTGTTGGAAGTGGAACAGATACTTTTGCTGCAATCGCTTTTGCTGTATCGATTAAATCATTTTCACACAATGATTTGCCAACATTGAAGCCTGCTGCTGCCAAGAAAGTATTGGCAATACCGCCACCCACGATCAATTGATCACAAATATCTGACAATGAAGTTAAAACATCAAGTTTAGTCGATACTTTAGAACCTGCAACAATTGCAACCATTGGTTTTTCAGGTGTTTGTAATGCGCGACCCAATGCATCAAGTTCAGCTGCAAGAAGCGGTCCTGCTGCTGCAACAGGTGCTAAACGTGCAACACCTTCAGTTGATGCTTCAGCACGGTGCGCAGTACCAAATGCATCCATCACAAACACATCACAAAGTGCTGCATATTTTTGTGCAAGTTCAGGGTTGTTTTTCTTTTCACCGTGGTTAAAACGGCAGTTTTCTAACAGAACCACTTGACCTGCTTGAACGTCAACACCATCAAGGTAGTCAGTCACTAACTGAACGTCTTGACCCAATGCTTCTGTTAAATAAGCAGCTACAGGAGCTAATGATTGTTCAGCTTTTGGCTCACCTTCTACAGGACGACCAAGATGTGAATACACCATGACTGCTGCGCCTTTATCTAATGCAGCTTTGATTGTCGGTAATGCAGCACGTAAACGTGCATCACTGGTAATCACACCATTTTTAACAGGAACGTTTAAGTCTTCACGAATAAGAACTCGTTTACCTGCTAAATCAAGGTCAGTCATACGCTGAAAATTCATGTATAGCTCTCTGAATATATAAAATCGGCACGATTTTAAATGATTATGCAGAAAAAAGGTTAGCTTCTTTTGTATAAAAGCTGCCGAAAGCGTTAGTTTTGATTATGATATTGAAAAGCCACAAATTGATTCACTGCTATGTCATTTCATCCAGATCCTAAAATTAACCGCTTAAATGTATTTGGCGAACCCTTAGCCAGTTGTTGTTTTGACCCAATTACAGGTTATTTCCGCAATGGATTTTGCCATACTGCAACGACCGATTTAGGGCAGCACACCATGTGTGCACAAATGACTTCAGAGTTTCTAAATTTTTCACAGAAAGTTGGCAATGACTTAATCACTCCTGTACCCGAAGTTGGTTTTTCTGGTTTACAACCTGGCGATTTCTGGTGTATTTGTGTAACACGTTGGGTGGAAGCCTATCAGGCGGGTCAAGCACCTCCTGTTAAAATTCATGCCTGCCATCAAGCCGTTCTTTCTTATGTTCCACTGAATGTATTAATGGATTATGCCATCTGATGAATACCCAAATCATTCTGGCTTCAAGCAGTCAGACGCGCAAAGATTTAATGGATCGCTTAAAGATCCAATATGATTGTGTTGTACCAGATATTGATGAATCACCGCGTGGTGAATTACATGCAGATGATTTGGCTCGTCGTTTAGCCTTTGAAAAAGCCAATGCCGTTGCACAGAAACATCCTGACTCGATTGTCATTGGTTCAGACCAAGTGGCTTGGCGTGAAGGTGCCCCAGATATTTTTATTGGCAAACCGCTCTCGGCAGATAAAGCCATTCGTCAGTTACAAGCCAATTCTGACAAAATCGTCTATTTCAGCACTGCACTGAGCGTACAACAACATTCAACTGGATTTGAACAAACACTGGTAGAACACTACAAAGTAAAATTTAGAAAACTGAGTTTGGCAGAGATTGAACGTTATGTCGCTATAGAGCAACCGCTACATTGTGCGGGTAGCTTTAAATGTGAGAGTTTGGGTATTAGTTTATTCGAACAAATGATCGGACACGATCAAACCACATTAATGGGCATGCCGATGATTCAATTGTGCCAAATTCTTCGTCAATTAAATATTTTAGTTCCTTAATTTAGGCTGTAATTTATGTCCCAACCTTTAGACATTTTAGGCGGCATCACCGCTGAACAGTTTCTTCGCGAATACTGGCAAAAGAAACCTCTACTTGTACGTAATGCTTTACCTGAAATCATCAACATCTTAGAACCCAATGATGTGATGGAACTGGCTTTAGAAGAGCACGTGACAGCGCGTTTAATTAAGCAAAAAGATAAAGACCCGAATCAATGGACAGTGAAATCATCGCCTTTAATTAAAGGTGATTTCCAAAAAATGCCGAAACTATGGACCTTACTGGTTCAAGCCGTCGATCATTACTCATTTGATCTAGCTGAATTGTGGAAAAAGTTCCCTTTTATTCCACAATGGCGCCGTGATGACATTATGGTGTCCTATGCCCCAAAAGGCGGTTCTGTCGGAAAACACTTTGACTTTTATGATGTGTTTCTTGTGCAAGGCTATGGGCATCGTCGTTGGCAGCTTGGACAGATGTGTGATGCCAATACCGAATTTGTTGCAGGTCAACCTTTAAAATTACTGCCAGAAATGCAGATTGATTTTGATGAAGTACTCGCACCTGGTGATTTACTCTATGTCCCACCGGGTTTATCTCATTATGGTGTCGCTGAAGATGATTGTCTCACTTTCTCGTTTGGTTTCCGTATGCCAAATATGGCAGATGTAATGGATCGTGTCAGTGATAAGTTTGCTGATAACACTTTTTTAAAAAATCCATTGATTGATATTCAAAGACAACAAGCCAATCCTATTGGGCAGATCACCAAATCAGAGTTGGATTATTTAAAAACCCTGTTACTCGAACGCTTACAGAATTCATCTGAACTGGATAATGCCATTATCAGTTTAATGTCAGAACCAAAATATCCAGACAACATTCCTGAACCTGATGAAATTGAAGCGGATGACTTACGTGAAATTTTAGATACAGGTTATGAAATTTTGCTCGAACCTGCATCACGTTTATTGTATGCCGAACAAGAGCAAGCATTATTGTTCTGGGCAAATGGTGAGCAAATTTGTATTTCTGAAGATTCTAGTGATCTGTTAAAGCAAATTGCAGATGGGCAAGTATTGGCCTTTGATCAACACTTTAACCATGACGAAATTTTGGCTGACTTTGCACAACTGATGAATGATTCGATTCTGATGCTACTTCCACCAGCTGAAGAATAAATCCAAGTTACAAAGGCATTCAATCTCGTTTTGAGTGCCTTTCCTGATTATTTCTCTTCTCTAACTTCTAATAATGCTTGAACCACCGTTTTACCCTTTTCAGAGCTGACTTGTAATTCAGCACCTACACGTTCTAAACGCATTTTCATACTTCGAATTCCAATGCTCATCCCATTTTGAAAATTGCTCTTCACATCAAAACCAACACCATCATCCTCAATCGTTAAAATTAATTGGCGCTCATACGGAAATACCATAGACACAAAGACATGTTTCGCCTGACTATGTTTCACAATATTGGTCAGACTTTCTTCCAAAACCCGAATAAGGGTCAAACACTGCAAAGCATTCGGCACATAGCCCCAGTTTTGAGGAAAAGACCATTTCGATTCTATGTCCAATTCATCCATGAGTTGGCTAAAACGGTGACGAACTGGCGCCACCCATAAAATTGGATTTTCAGGAACTCGTGAGCCAAGACTTGACCCACTATCAATGATTTGTCTTAAATCATCCCGCAACAACTTTAAAATAGATAGAAATTGCTGATTACTCATATTGTGTTCGGCCTGATCCACAATAATCATGGAACGCACCAAAGATGAACCTAATCCATCATGTAAATCATGTGAAAGATGAATTCTCTCCTGTAAACGAACATTCTCCAATTCCAGCTTATGTTTTTCATTCATACTGGCATATAAATCTTGACTGACCTGATGCATTTTTTCTTCTAGTCTTACATTAAACTTCTCTACACGGCGAGTATTTCTGGCTAATTTCACCCCTAAAATAAGCACGACAAAGACCGTAATGATTGGAGATGTATAAGGAGAAAGTGGTTTTATATTTTTATGTAAGTCCGAACCTAGAAGCAAGCTATCAAATAATGCACAAATTAAAATACCCGTAAGACAGAGCAACAGAAATATATACTCTCTATTTTTAGTTTTAAATGTGATGTAACCTAAATAAAGATAAGTTGCTAAAAACAATAAAATATAGAGGATAAAAATATTAATAAAAACTGGGATAATCCATTGTAGCGGTGTAAAGAAAATAATAATTAATACGATAAACGTGATACCCCAAATACCGCGTTCTAAGCGTGAAAACTCAATACGAATAAATCTAAGCAAATACGTACAGAAGCACACCATATAAAGAATAAAGAAGCTAATATTGGCTTGTGCAGAAATCACATTATTAGGAAATGGTTTAGTTTCTGTTACTAGAATATTGGAAATAAATAAAACCCAAAGTATGCAACTTAGTGCGAACCATGCAAAAGTTGTTTCTGAACGCCTAAAAATCCATATTGAAAAACATAAAAGACCTAGCACCAATGAAATGATAATATTAATTTCAAATAAAGTTCGCCTATTCCAAACCTGTTGCTGATATTGAGCATCAGCAGCTTGCACATTATGGAAAGAAATCCCTCCAAGTCCTGCTTTTTGAAAGGCATAACCATTCACATAAATTAAAAATTCATTCTCTCCAGTTTTAAAACTAGATGGCATTAATACCCAATATCTAGGCATATTCCAGCTTTTCGATAAGGGTTCAACCAAATTTTGATCATGCCAAAGCACATTACGATTAAAATAAACTGCACCCGCAGAATTAATATATTCAATCGAAAATGCAAAAGATTCACTAAGTGTTCCTGAAGAACAATCAGGTTTCCAACGTATTTTATACCACGCACCGCCATTATAATTTGGCTCATGGATAGCCCAATTATCAGGCAACTCTACCTCTTTCCAACCCGATGTAGGAATATGATGAATCGAATCCGCTTTTACAAACTGAATCGGTTGTACTTGAATGGTACAATGCTCATCTATGGAATAATAAGATGATGCTGCGTCAGTCTGCATATGAATGCAAACCAGTGCAAACATACAAAAAATCCGCAGAATCAATTTGGTCATATAATCCCTAAAGTTCTCGCTGCACTTACAGCTTTCGTCCTTTTTGAAACGGAAAGTTTCCGATAAATATGCTTAATATGACTTTCTACCGTATAGCGCGAAACAAATAATTGCTCAGAGATTTCCCGATTACTTAACCCTTGCGCCACCAAATCTAAAATTTCCTTTTCGCGATTGGTTAAAGCTTCCATATCAACAGGTAAAGCATCATGTTGTTGACTTTTATCATGTGAGTTTTCTTGAACTGCAATTTGGTTCAGAATCTCTCGGGCAATAAAAGGATCAATTGGCGCACCACCACGCAAAATACTACGGATCGCTAACAAGACTTCAGCATCATCACGCTCTTTTAACACATAACCCGTTGCACCGGCCTTAATGGCAGAGAATAAGCTTGACTGTGTACTCCATGCTGAAATAACCAGAATTAAGGCACTCGTATCTCTTTCACGCAACCTTTCAATAAACTCGATGCCATTTCCATCTGGCAAACCTAAGTCTACTAATGCCAATGAGATCGGAATTTCCTCAATTTTTGCAAATGCTTCTTTAAGATTAGAGACAAAATGTAATGTCTCAGTTTCATATCCCAGTTCAGTTAGAATTCTTCTTAGACGGTTCTGTATAATTGGCTCATCTTCCAGAATAATTACTGGTACTGGCAACATTGTTTCATCATTGCTCATGTAACACCCCATTTTTGGTATGTACTATACTCAAATTTTTAAGATGACTCATATCCCCATATTTGGGTAAATTAAAGCTTTCTCCTTCAATTTAATACCTATTCTTCTAAGATACACTCATCGCTTACTTTTTACACAAAAAAACTGCTCAGTCGCATAAATTAAATGAAAATAAACATGATTGTTATGCAAATCACTCGACTTTTTTAATGATTTATTAGTGAACGCCCAACACAAATAGTTACTTGTACTCATCATCAAATCTTGGCATTGTGAAATGAAATAAACTTCAGGCACAAGGATGAATTATAACTATGCCGAATCCAGCACAAATTGTACGCCACAAATTACTGAACACCTTTTTTTCGCGTCATTCTGTTTGGTTCACTTTTATTTTTATTACACTTAGCATTACTTGGTTTAGACTCAATTATGCCCCTCATTATATTTATTATTTCCTCTCAGATACGACGCTTAACGTATTATGGTTAATCAGCACACTGTTAAGTTTGGTCGGCGTATATGATTTATTACAGAATCGGCACTCAATTTTAAAAAACTACCCAATCATTGGACATTTTCGCTTTTTATTTGAAGAGTTCCGACCAGAAATTCGGCAATATTTCATTGAATCCGATGAAGATGCTTTACCCTTTTCAAGAATGCAACGCAGCTTAGTTTATCAACGCGCTAAGAATGAAAATTCAGATAAACCTTTCGGTTCTATCATCGATGTGTATCAGCAAGACTATCGTTTTATGACCCACTCGATTCAACCTTGCCCTCCTGCTGACCCATCTACATTCCGCATCCAAATCGGGAGTTCACAATGTACTCAACCCTATAATGCCTCTATCATGAATATTTCTGCCATGAGCTTTGGTAGTTTGAGTGCTAATGCCATTCGTGCATTAAACAAAGGAGCACAATTGGGCAACTTTTACCACGATACTGGTGAAGGTAGTCTCAGTCCTTATCACTTAGAATATGGTGGTGATATTGTCTGGGAACTGGGTAGTGGATACTTTGGTTGTCGCACGGAGGACGGTACTTTCGATCCAATAAAGTTCGCGCAGCAGGCCGTACTTCCACAAATTAAAATGATTGAGATTAAACTATCGCAAGGTGCTAAACCTGGACATGGCGGCATTTTACCTAAAGATAAGATTTCTGCAGAAATTGCACAAATTCGAGGTATTCCCCGCGATCGTGATTGTATTTCCCCCTCAAAGCACTCAGCCTTCAATACGCCTATTGAAATGCTACAGTTTATTCAAAAATTACGTGAACTCTCTGGCGGAAAACCCGTAGGATTCAAATTGTGTATCGGTCAGCCTTGGCAGTTTATGGGTATAGTCAAAGCGATGCTACATACGCAAATATTACCTGACTTTATTGTTGTTGATGGTTCGGAAGGTGGTACAGGTGCTGCTCCCATCGAACTGATCAATAATATGGGTACACCACTCCGCGAAGGCGTTTTATTTGTCCATAATACGTTAATTGGAGCTGGACTCAGAAAACACATCAAAATTGGTGCCAGTGGTAAAATTATTAGTGCTTTTGATGTTGCTAACACCATGGCGATTGGGGCTGACTGGGTCAACTCAGCACGCGGCTTTATGTTTGCGATTGGTTGTATTCAAGCACAGAGTTGCCATACCAACCAGTGTCCCGTCGGTGTTGCAACGCAAGATCAAGATCGCCAAAAGGCAATACATGTGCCTACAAAAGCTGAACGTGTTTTCCATTTCCACAAAAACACCCTGCGCGCTTTATCCGAAATGATTGCTGCGGCAGGTCTACGCCACCCTTCAGATATTAAAGCCCACCATTTAGCGCAACGTATTAATGATCGTGAAATTAAAAACTATGCTCAATTGCATTTTTGGTTAAAAGACGGTGAGCTTCTGAATTGCGAAAATAAAGATCAGGAAAACTTTTATTTCCGTATGTGGAATATGGCAAAAATGGAATATTTCTAGCATCAGACAGACTTGGTTATAATTTTAGCCAAGTCTGTTCAAAACATGAATTTCAAAAATAAACTTAATAATACTCGCCTGTGCTATGCGCATGTAAAAAAGCAGGGATTAGACCTGTTAAAGCGGCACGAATATCAGCTCGTTCATTAATTAATTGATGAGAACCTTCTTCCAACATCAACAAGGTCTGTAATCGAAATTTTTGACGAATAAACTCAATGTTATAACGCCAGTCTACCGTTTGATCTAATGCGCCTTGAGCCAACCAGACAGGTATACGACAAGAAGGTCGCTCTTCCATCTGCTGCATCCACTTCGACATCGCCAAAATCCAGTCCATACCCATCATACGAGGTTGTAAAGGGTCTTTTAAACGGACAAATCTTAAAAATTCAGGGTTATGATTATTCCGACGGAAATGTCTCGGAACTTGACGCTTAATTCGACGAATAATGCCTAAACCGACAGAGTTGTGCCACCAAGCAGATTTAGCAGGCCGAATTAAAGGTGACAATAATAAAACACGCTCTACATATGGATTTTCACGGCGCTCTGCAAACTCAAGTAAATGATGCATAAGGATTGCACCACCAGTACTTTGTCCAATTCCTAACCATGGTTTAGGAAGTTGTGAAGCATTTTTTACATATTGATATACCGCATGTAAAACACGCTGATAATGATCAAAATCTTGAATACTCGCAGGCGAACCATTACTTAACCCATGACCTGGTAAATCATAAGTCAGCACACTGAAACCTTGTTCAAGTAGTTCACGGATAATCGGCTGATAAATTCCACTGTGCTCTAAATAGCCGTGTAAAAGTAATACCGTTCCTTTTATTTCTACTTTTCCTTCAGCATTTGCTTTGGGTTGAAACACTTGCACATGCAATTTAAACAAAGGCATTTGTATAAAACCTTGCCAATGTTCACAATCCAGCAAATGTAACCCGTACAACTTACGATACGCCTGTAATTCAACTGAGGGGGAAAATGCATGATTCAAATTTAATGGACTTAAAACCTGTGGCGTCGTATCTCGATTAGGCACAGGTAAGTCTAATTGTTTCAGTATGCTTGGATTTAAAAATGGAATTTCAGGCATTAAGGTACCTCTCGGCAATCACTTGAGCCGAATAACATGTCGCGAATGGTCGCCAACATTTCATAATTTGCGCGGCGGCTATGATCATAGTTCTGTTGGCTAGGCTGCCAAGCAGTTAATTCTGTTGGCATTGGCGCTTCAATAGGCACCGTCTCAATTCCATTTAAAGCAAATAAACGGCGCGTTCTAGGCATATGATATTGATCAGTAATGAGAATCACGGTTGGTGCTCCTCCTTTCTTTTGTAATAATAGCGAGCTAAAACGTGAATTTTCACAGGTGTTCATACTTCTATTTTCTAATAGTTTTGCATCGACACCACGCTCTTTTAACCAACGCTGCATATAAGGAGCTTCTACTCCACTTAGTACAATCGGTAAGTTATACACTTTCTCTACAGCTAGAGTTTTCTCTAGTCTTAATTTTGTATAGTCATTCACGACTATATCTTTTCTATTTTTATCTAAAGTTAAACCACCACCCAACACCACAATGGCATAAGGTTGAGATAAAGCCCCTTTCGGCATTTCATTCTGTTCTTTAATTTGAGCAATATCTTTTTCAATTTGCCGTGCGTCAACACTTTCAACTACAGGTTTTACTTCATGTATCTGTAGAAAATCCAGATACTTTTCCATCAAGGCTTTATTTTCCTTGCTGTCTAACTCTAATAAATCTTTTACATTTTGTGTTGGATCTTCAGGCGCTGAGGCGGCTTGCTTTGGATCTGCCAAAAGCGGAACTTGAGGGCGTTCTCCTTCCTCGTTTTGTGCTTGCTGTTCTTTATTAATCACGTCTTGCAGCGCAGTGTAACGTGCCTGAATTTGCGGTAAATTTTCAGAATTGTTTTGCTGAATTTCCTGTTCCATCAATTTGAGATACGCTTGACGTGCAATCCATAAATTAGAACCAGGTTCAAGATTTTCGGCTTCGCTTAACGCTGCCATTTTTTGACTTTTTGCCGCCACTTCATTCACTTCTACAGGAACAAAGGTATTTAATGCTTTGACCACCAATTTTGAATAAAATGGCGAATAGATAAAAATCACCAGACAGCCCAAAAGTACAAAAAGCAGCGCTGCAATTTGTACAATACGAACCATCCAATGTGTTTTAATCATTCATTATTCCATGTGTGATTGAATTAAACCAACTGCATTAAAAAGAACTGGTTCTGGCTCTAAGTTGATATTGAACTTATTCGACACAGCTTGCTGAACTGCACGATAGGTTGCCTGAACATCCAATAAAGTGGCATCTTCATAATTCACCAAAACCAACGCCTGTTTTGCAAACATACCAACCATACCTAAACGCTTACCTTTCCAACCCGCCTGATCAATTAGCCAACCTGCAGCAATTTTAATCTGTCCATTTGCTTGAGGGTAATGGGGCAATTGAGGGAATTTCGTATTTATTTGGTCAAAACATTGTGCAGAGATCACAGGATTTTTAAAGAAACTGCCCGCATTCGGATATTCTTTTGGATCTGGCAATTTACTTTGACGAATTTGAATGACTTGATTTTGTAGATTTTCTGCAGTTAAGTCATCACCCACAGCTTGTTTTAAATCACCATAGCTCAGCTTCAAATCTGCATATTTCAAAAGCTGAAAAATCACTTGAGTGATAACATAACGCTCAGGTTGATCTTTAAAAATACTGTGTCGATAAGCAAATTGACAATCTGATGCGAGAATTTTAGTAAATTGCTGTGTTACGCGGTCATAAACCCGTACCGCCTGAATAAACTCACCAACTTCTACCCCATAAGCACCAATATTTTGTACTGGGGATGCCCCGACTAAACCCGGGATTAAAGCTAAATTTTGCAGACCATATAAATGCTGTTCAGTCGTCCATAACACAAAATCGTGCCATACTTGACCTGCACCAACGGCTAGCGTCTTGGTCTGCTCATCTTCATTTAACGTTTCAATCCCTTGAACATCCATATGGATAACCAAAGCATGTATATACTCAGGCAAAAGCATATTGCTGCCACCCGATAAAATTAAAATATTAAGCTGTTGCTGTTCTGCATAAGATAAGGCTTCCAGCAACATCGGCTCATTTTCAATTTTTACATAGTGTGATGCGACCGCACTCAAATTTAAGGTGTTAAAAGGCTTAAGTTGAACGTTATTTTGAATATGCATGCTAAAACCTGAACTAGCCTTTCATCTGTTGTTGAAGTACCTGAACCCAAGCCAAACTACTTGATTCACATTGATCAAGTACACGCTCAAATCCATCATCACCACCATAATAAGGGTCTGGCACTGCTTGTTGAAGGAATTTTTGATCATGCTGACTCATCAGGGCAATCTTTGCGCGAAGCATATGCTGCCCTAAAACCAATTGAGCTTGCTGCATCAGGTCTTGAATATCTTCTAAATTTTCATAATCCATTGCCAAAATCAGATCAAACTCAGCAAAGTCTTGAAGCTTAAGCTGACGCGCGCGTAAAGCAGATAAATCATACCCCCGATGTTTAGCATGTTTTTGGCTTCTTAAATCAGGTGCTTTATTCGGATGATAATTGCTGGTTCCTGCGGAATCGACCTCAATATTCAGTTGATGTGCATCACAGTAATGTCTAAATACCACTTCTGCTGTGGGTGAACGGCAGATATTTCCAAGACAGACACATAACACCTTGTAGGGCGTTTGCGATGACATAAGCACCTCAATAGAACGTTTATTTTGCAATGTCTTATGTTAAGTTATTTGGAGGATGAATCCCACTAAAACTGTATAACAAAAACACGTAAATATTGATAAAGCATGAAGGAATTGCCAATGTATGACTTTCAGTTTCAAACTGTTTCCCGAATTATTTCTGGTCTAGGCTCAATTCAAGAACTCACAACGGTCTTGACTGAACAAGGTGGTAAGAAAGTACTGTTGGTGACAGATAACGGCATGCTACAACAGCAGTTACATCACTCTATTTTAGAAATTCTGGAACATCTATCTTTAGCACATGTTATTTATGCCGATGTCATTGCTGACCCACCTGAGCAGATTGTCAATGCAGCGGTAGAATTTGCACAACAGGAAAAAATTGATACGGTGATTGGCTTTGGCGGAGGTAGCTCTTTAGATGTTGCAAAACTCATTGCAATCTTAGCCCATCCAGACCAGTCGCAAAAATTGGCTGAACTCTATGGGATTAACAATGCAAAATCACCACGATTACCCTTAATTCTAATTCCCACCACCGCAGGTACAGGCTCTGAAGTTACCCCGATTTCTATTGTGACTACAGGTGAAACCACTAAAATGGGCATTGTCTCACCCGAACTGTATGCTGATGTAGCCATTCTAGATGCGACTTTTACCCAAAATTTACCCGCGCATATTACGGCAGCAACAGGTATTGATGCCATGGTGCATGCTATTGAAGCCTATACTTCGAAAATTAAAAAAAATCTGTATGCCGATATGTTAGCCAAACAAGCATTAAGGCTACTCAATCAAAATTTAAAACTGGTACTAGAAGATGGTTCTAATCTACAGGCACGGCAAAATATGCTTAATGGTTCGATGTTTGCAGGTCAGGCATTTGCCAATGCCCCTGTAGGTGCAGTACATGCATTGGCTTATCCTTTGGGTGGACATTTTCACATTTCACATGGTCACAGTAATGCCTTGGTTTTAACTGAAGTCTTGAAGTTCAATGCACTAAATGCCAAGCATTTATATGCTGAACTGATGACATGGATAGACCCTTATAGCAAAGGTTGTATCGATGGATTATGTGATTTATTTATCGATCATATGCAAAATCATTTAGACCGAAGTGGTTTGACTTTAAAGCTCAATGCACTAAATGTACCAAAGACTGCCCTTTCAACACTGGCACAGGATGCCATGTTACAAACCAGACTATTACAAAATAACCCACGTGATCTAAGCCTGAATGACGCTGAACAAATTTACCAAGCGATTTACGCTTAACTCATCACTTAGCAATGGACATGTAAAACAATGAAACCCCAAGCCAAACTTAAAGAAACTTATCCTTTTATTTTTCCCATACAAACACGTTGGTCGGATAATGATATTTACGGGCATGTGAACAATGTCAATTATTACAGTTTCTTTGATAGCGCTGCAAATGCGCTACTGATTCAAAAAGCTCATTTTGATATACACCATTCACCGATTATTGGCTTAGTGGTAAGTTCATCTTGTCAGTTTTTACAAGAGCTTTGTTATCCCGAAGTAATTGAAGTCGGTGTGGCAATCAAACGTATAGGAAACAGTTCTTTGGAATATGACTTAGCCATCTTTAAAGCCAATCAAAATACAGCCGCAGCACAGGGACAATTCATTCATGTTTTTGTAGATCGAGAGCAGCGTAAAAGTACACCGATTCCCATGAATATGCGTCAGGCTCTACACACTTTTATGCGAGTTGAGCCTGACCAGAAATTCGTTTAATCGTTATTTCAATTGAATGTTATGTAATTCAGCATCAAAACTTTGGATTAAATCACGCACGACAGGTTCTGTTTGTAATAGCTCCCCTGCACGCTGATAAGCTTGCTCTTTACGTTGATGCTGTAAGAGATACGGTGTGGTATCTGTTACCGCACCATACTCAATTTTAAACAGCGTATTTGGCCACTGGTTTTTTAGTGCCTGTTCAAGAGCATGTTGGGATTGACCCAATAATTGCTGATATTGCTCTGGAATATGAAACACAGATTCAGCATCAATTTGACCCGTCATCAGACCATGTTGTGCCAATTCTTGCACCGCAGGCGATAATTCACTGTGTCTGAACCAGAACTCCCACTTACCGAGCGTCCACTCACCTTCCAAAACTTGTTCTTGTACACGCAAAATATCTTGCGGCATAAGTTTCGTGATTTCTGTATTCGATACAGTTGTCGCTGGCTGGGATTTAATTTCAGGCTCAGGTTGTTCTATAAGCGGCTGAACCGTTGAATGTGTTTCAACCTCATCAGCGGCCAAACTGAAGAGTGAGTCTTGCTCTGTGTCTACACTGGTAAAACCTGTGTCGGCTGATAATGACTCATTTTCAACAGATGCTTCGACTGCACGTTCTACTTTTTCTTCTGCGGTAATCGGTGCAATTTCTTCAAACAAGAAGTCATCACTACTTGCTTCAGAGGGAGCTTCGTATGATGTATCAGTGTCTTCATCAAGGTCGAATAAGACATCTGCACTCGCAGGGTCAAACACGATTTGATCTGAATGACTGGTTAGATTGGCCGTTTCTTCAACCTGCTCTGGAATTTCTGGTAATGCAGACTCATCCTGTAGATTTGTCTCAACAGCAAGGTTTTCTACAAGTGGTGTAACTTCCGCTATCACTTGGATTTGATCTTGCGGAGCTGCAACTACAGTATTGATATTTGTGACAGCTTGTTCAGTAGCCAACACTGGTACCGACTGAATTTGTGTAGCAGGAGTTGAAACCAAGACTTCATTTGGTTGCAAAGGTCTAAATGCCAACAAACGCAATACGCACATTTCAAAACCTTGCTCTTGCGTCACCGCAAGTTGCAAATCTGCACGCCCTTTACACGCAATCTGGTAATAAAGTTGTAAATCTTGATCGGCGATTAGCTGAGAAAGCTGAGAAATCTTTTGATTAATTTCGGCACTATATTTCAGGCTTAGATCAGGGAAATATTGCAGCAATGCTAATTCATGCAAAGTTGAAATCAACTGATCTAAAACCAGAGAAACATCTAAAGCTTGCTGTCTAAATTGCAGCAACAATTGACTCACACGCACTTTTTGATTTTGATGAATCGCCATCAATAAATCATAAATGATCGTACGATCAATCAAGCCCAACATCTCTTTTACATCTTGATGCTGAATCGCACCTTGACCATAGGCAATCGCTTGGTCAGTTAAAGACAGCGCATCACGCAGTGAGCCTTGTGCAGACTCTGCAATTTGCCAGATTGCGTCTTGTTGAGATGGGATCTGTTCTTTTTCAAGAATTTTTGTCAAATGCTCGGTAATTTCATCGACTGCTAAAGGACGCAAGGTAAATTGCAAACAACGCGAAATCACCGTAATTGGGAGCTTTTGCGGATCTGTGGTTGCAAATAAAAATTTCACATGCTCAGGCGGTTCTTCTAAGGTTTTAAGCAAGGCATTAAATGAATGTGTAGAAAGCATGTGTACTTCGTCAATCAAGTACACTTTATAACGTCCCTGAGTTGGCGCATACGGTACGTTATCTAAAAGTTCTCGCGTATCTTCGACTTTGGTTCGTGACGCCGCATCAATTTCAATCAGGTCGATAAAACGGCCTTCATTCACCGCTTTACACGTGGCACAGACTTCACACGGAGTCGCTGTTACACCTGTCTCGCAGTTTAAGCATTTCGCAAGAATACGTGCAATGGTAGTTTTACCCACGCCACGCGTACCTGTAAATAAATACGCATGGTGTAAACGCCCACGTTCTAATGCACTGCTGAGTGCACGCGAGACATGGTTTTGCCCCACTAATTCATTAAAATTACGGGGACGATATTTACGCGCAAGTACTTGATACATGTATGCTCCTTTTCACAGGTCTAAGCATACTGTTTTTTTGCACAAGAGTGAATGAACAATCTCAAAGCGAGTTAATGATTGTGGAAATTAAACACGCTGTTGATACCTTAATCTTAAATTCAGTCAATATGCACTTTAAATCGATCAGCAATTTGATCTTGTTCAGTCACATCTTTCACATAATTTAAGTGATATTTTTTTAAAGTGAGTTTATTCAATTCTCTATTTTGGATTTTATTGAATTCCAATTAAATCTGAGACACAGCCCGTCATACTAAATCACTTGTTTCGCGTATAAAGTTGATCCATCCCATATAAAAATCTTAAAACCAGCCTTTATGTCCCTTTAATATTGCATCGGCACATCTTAAAGTTTCTTGCGTTAAGCCCCATAAACGATAGTCGCCAGTGATGGACGCCGTTGCAAAATTATGTGTGTAAGCAAAACTTAATTGGCGCTCTGGATCACACCAAGCACCTGAACCATTAAAACCCATGTGTCCGAAACCTTGTGGAACTTGTTTGCCTAAAGTCAGGACACGGTGATACCCCAAACGCCAATGCATTGGAATCGGCATAATTCGGTCACGATGCTGATATTGAATCTGTGACATGCGTTGAAATACTTCAGGTTTAATCAACTGTTGCTGTTGCCATGTCCCCCCTTGTGCCAACATGGCATAAATTTTTGCCAAACTTTCAGCAGAGAAAACACCATTGGCAGCTGGAATTACAGCTTGTAAACCTTGTTCACTAAAAAAACTAAAGTTCTTCATGCCTTTAGGAATCATGGCATCTTGGAAATCTTGTGGATTTTGACCTGACCATGTCGCAACACGATCCATTAAAGTCGTTTTCTTGGTTGTATTTTTTCTTTTTGAAGAATCAGAACTTGAACTTTTAGAGTTCGCTGTGGAGAATGGTCGTGCAACCCGATCAAGTTGTAATGTCGGCACGCCAAAATAAGCATCTTGTATATGAAGCGGTTGCAACAGATATTGTTGCATTAAATGAGATAAACTTTGCCCTGTGGCTTTTTCCACAACACCGCCCACTAACCAGCCAAAAGTTAAAGGTTGATAGGCTGCATCTTCACCTACAGCAAAGCGCGGTTTGGCCTCAGCAATCCGATTTAACATAAGCTCCCAATCGGCCATTTGCGCTGCGTCTTGAACCAAATTGCGGATATCAAATAAGCCACTTTGGTGACTTAGAATATCCGCCAAACGAATGTTGGATTTACCATTTTGTGCAAATTTAGGCCAATACTTTACAATTGGTTGATCATAATCAAGCAAACCTTGGCTGACTAAAATATGAGCTAACGTTGCCAAAACACCTTTGCCTGTTGAGTAACAGACCGACAAGGTGTTCTTTTCCCATTGTTCTGTAGCTGATTTTTTCCCGATACAAATATTAACGACCTTTTGTCCTTGAAAATACACGCAAAGTGCAGCCCCACCTTGATGCATTCGTGGATGCTGTAAACGACTGAACTGTTTCGCCAAATCTTTAAAATTTTCAGCAACATCCCCATGATATTGATTTAGATTCGCCGATAAATATGCTTTTAGTTCTTTCATCTTACATCCTTATAATTTTTTAATTATTGATACATACATAAGTAAAAAAGCCCAAATCCTTAAAATTTGGGCTTTTATTCAGAGCTATTAGCGTGCGGTAATATGACCTGTCACATGTGGTTTTTTATTTTTACTATTTTGAATCATAAAATCGATATCCTTACCTACCTGCACAGTGAGGAACTCAACTTTGGAAGGCAAATACATAGGTAATTTAAACCAGACATCAGCCTCATAGCTATCTGGTAAAGTTAAATTGGCTAAGGCTTTTGCTTTGCTCCACATACCATGAGCAATCGCTTGCTTAAAACCAAATGCTTTTGCCGTAATTGCATGAATGTGAATTAAATTGAAATCACCAGAGGTTAAAGCATAACGACGACCTGTATTTTCTGAAACTGTCCACTCTGCCTGAAGCGTATAATTTGGGCGAGTTTCGTCTTTTGCTTTAGTAGCCGCTTTAGTTTCAGTTTTTTGACGTGCAAGATAAGTGGTCACCCCTTGCATCACGACTTCATTGCCCACTTTTGCGGTGGTAATAAAATCAAACTGCACGCCTTTATCATGTGGTTTTAATTCACCAAACTGGCAAGATAGGCTTAAGCTTTCATTTACACCAATTTTACGACTTTGAGAAACTAGATTACGAATATGTACCAAACCTAAAATTGCAAAAGGAAATGCCTCTTGCGTCATCATATGCATTTGTAAACTTTGCGACAAAACAGCTAAATAAATCGCTGGAATATAACCATTATTTTTAAATCCGCACACGGCGTTATACGCTTTCAAATGCTTTGGATCAACCTTAAAAGAATCCACTACATATTCAACTTGCGGAAGAACTTTTTCGCCTTTAGGCTTTTTAAAGATGAGTCCCTGCACGACTTTTGGATAAGCCAAATAAGGTTTCGGAAGCTGAGAAAAATGGCGCGTTTTCATGTTGAACCTATATGAAGTTTTTATTTCAATATTTTTTGAAAGCGTCTTCTCCTTCAGGGAGAAGGTTGGGATGAAGGAAAATTCCATTCCCTTTATTGGTTTTCCCTCTCCTTAAAGAAGAGGGAAAATTAGAGCCTTTTTATGATTAAGCACCCAACAAACTTTGTCCGCACACACGAACAACGTTACCATTTAAGCCTGTCGAAGCCGTTGAAGCAAATAAAGCAATGGTTTCTGCAACATCGACAGGTAAACCACCTTGACTCATCGAGTTCATACGACGGCCTGCTTCACGGATGGCAAATGGAATTGCTGCTGTCATTTGTGTTTCAATAAAGCCTGGTGCAACTGCATTAATGGTTATACCATTTTTTAAGATTGGTGCAGTAAATTTCACCACTCCAATAACACCTGCTTTCGATGCAGCGTAATTGGTTTGACCTAAGTTCCCTGCAATACCTGAAATTGAAGATACACAGATAATACGGCCATTGGCATTCAAACCCTTATGTTCAAGTAAATAATCATTGACTCGTTCAATCGCAGACAAATTGATGTTAATCACCAAGTCCCAGAGTTCTGGCTTCATATTGGCCAAAGTCTTGTCACGGGTAATACCTGCATTGTGCACAATAATATCAACACCGCCCTGTGCTACAGCAGCTTCTTTAATTTTCTGGCCTGCATCTGCTGCGGTAATATCAATCGCTAAAGTCGAACCACCAATTTCACCCGCAACACGATCCAAGTCAGCTTGTTGTTGTGGCACATCCAAACAAATCACATGCGCGCCATCACGTGATAACACATGTGCAATTGCCTCACCAATACCACGGCTCGCACCTGTGACGACAGCAGTTTTTCCTGCAAGTGGTTTTACCCAATCTACATCAATCACATCAGCTTTAGATACACGAATGACTTGTCCTGAAACATAAGCAGAACGTGGCGATAAAGCAAAACGTAAGGTCGATTCTAAATTAGCTTCTGCACCTTCATCTACATAGACCAATTGCGCTGCAATCCCTTTTTTAAATTCTTTGCCTACAGATTTAACAAAACCCTCTAAAGCGCGTTGAGCAATCGCTTGCTTTACTGTTTTAGCCGTTTCAGGTGTTGTTCCCACCACAATGACACGACCTGAAGCGAGAATCTGACGTGAAATCGGGTTAAAGAAATTATAAAGTTCTTTTAATTGTTCAGAATTTTGAATACCAGACGCATCAAAAATGACAGCTTTGAACTTCGACTCACGATCACCATCGTTAAACGCATTCAGCTTTAAACCTTGTGTTGCGGCGACTTGTTGTAATTCTGCATTGTTGCCTGCATAACTATTGGCATGAATATTTGCCAAAACCTGAGAAATTGCACCAGATAATGTGCCTGCTGGTGCAGCACCAACCAAAACTGCCCCTTTAATTACAGGCGTCGCAGAGTCAAAACGATCTAAAAAAGTGGGTGCTGGTAAACCTAAATTTTTAATGACAAATTTACCAATTGGAGATTTTGCGAATGCTTGGTATTGGTCAGTCATGTTTATTATCTCTCAAAACGAATTAAATTTATTTGATGGCTTTTAAACTACTGTTTAACTTCAATATCATGTCAAAGACATAGATTTCAATAGACCCATCAGTTTCCGTTGAATCATACTTGAGTTAATCTAGTGATGACTTGACCTGAATGTATTCTGCAATGTCATTGTAGTCAATTCGAGCTATGCTGTATTGTGTTAATGTACACCTCAAGAATACTGTAACATGCTTGGAAAAGCCTTATGAGCAAAACAACTCAAGATAATCCAGCAGTCGATCATTCTGTGGCTGAAACTTTGTCAAATACATCAAAAGCACGTACTCGTACACGCAAAACAACTGACACAGCTTCTACGTCTGCAACCCCAACGACTAAAACAACACGTACACGTGCAACTTCTTCGCCTCGCAAAAAAGCAGCACCTAGTACAACTAAAACTGAATCTACAACTCAAACTTCTGTCCAACAGGAAAAAATTATGAGTCAAAATACTCCTCGCCGCGTTGCAATTATTGGTGGTAACCGTATTCCATTCGCTCGTTCAAATGGTGCTTATTTCACAGCATCAAACATGGATATGTTTACCGCAGCATTAAATGGTCTTATTGAGCGTTATAATCTTCAAGGTCAACGTCTAGGTGAAGTGGTCGCGGGCGCAGTGTTAAAACATAGCCGTGACTTCAATATGACTCGTGAGTGTGTTCTAGATACTGCTTTAGCCCCTGAAACTCCTGCTTATGATTTGCAACAAGCATGTGGAACAGGCTTACAAGCAGCTTTCCAAGTTGCGAATAAAATTGCCTTGGGACAAATTGAAGTTGGTATCGCTGGTGGTGTAGATACCACTTCAGATGCGCCAATTGCTTTTGGTGATGGTTTACGTAAAGCATTGCTTGAGCTCAATATTGCAAAAACCGGTAAAGACCGTTTAAAAGCATTAACCAAAATTAACCTAAAAAATTTAATGGATGCCCCTAAAAATGGTGAGCCACGTACAGGGCTTTCTATGGGTGATCATCAAGCCATTACTGCATTAGAATGGGGTATTGCTCGTGAAGCGCAGGACGAACTTGCTGCATCTTCACACCAAAAAATGGCAAAGGCTTATGAAGAAGGTTTCTTTGATGACCTCATCACGCCATTTTTAGGTTTAAATCGTGATAACAATTTACGTGCAGACTCATCAGTTGAGAAACTGGCAAAACTTAAACCAGTATTTGGTAAGGGCGATGCTCGTACCATGACCGCAGCTAACTCTACACCTTTGACTGATGGTGCATCATGTGTGTTACTTGCCTCTGAAGAATGGGCAAAAGCCAACGGTCATGAAGTATTGGCTTATTTAACTTTTACTGAAACTGCCGCGGTAGACTTCATTGGCAAGAATGGACCAAAAGAAGGCTTATTAATGGCTCCTGCTTATGCAGTTCCTCGTATGCTTGAACGTGCTGGTATTACTCTGCAAGACTTTGATTATTACGAAATTCATGAAGCCTTTGCTTCACAAGTCCTTTCAACTCTAAAAGCTTGGGAAGATCCGCAATTCTGTAAAGATCGCTTAGGCTTAGCTGCACCTTTAGGTTCAATTGACCGTAGCAAACTTAATGTTAAAGGTTCTTCTTTGGCAGCGGGTCACCCATTTGCTGCAACAGGTGGACGTATTTTAGCAACGGCTGCAAAACTTCTTAACCAGAAAGGCTCTGGTCGCGTACTCATCTCGATTTGTGCGGCGGGTGGTCAAGGTGTAACGGCAATTGTTGAAAAATAATTGACTTACCCCTTCTAAAAAAGCACTTCTACGGAGGTGCTTTTTTTCCCCTCTGAGACTTAAATTAACGCTCAACTTCAAGATCAATTTGTAGCAAACTCAATGATCTTTAGGTTGTCTAAGGTATGAAACCATCCAAAAGAGAAAACGAACCAATAAGATACAGGTAATCACTGCGACAATGATCAAGACTGAATATTCGTCATGTTGGACTACCCCTTGCCAGAACTGATGCAACCAATGCGAGACTTGCAAACCAACACTTACAATAACAAATGCCCAAATAAAACAAGCCAATACATTGATTGCCATATAACGCAAAACTGGATATTGCTTAATCCCAATGATCATAGGAAGAACTGTTCTTAAGCCCCAAGCAAAACGCATCAATAAAATACTTAAGGTCGGATAGTTTTCTATCAGTACACTGGCTTTTTGAAATCTCAGTTTTAATTTTGGATGCTGGTCAATAAAGTCATATCCATATCGTTTACCAATTTGATAATACAACTGATCACCCATAAAACCCCCGATCATTGCAGAAACAATCAACAGCCAAAAATTGAGAACATGCTGATGTACGGCATAAGCACCGAGCATGAGTATCGTTTCACCTTCGAAAAAAGAACCAATGATGACGGCAAAATAACCATAATGCTGTAATAAGTGAGTCCAATCCATCTACATACTCTTTTTATCGTTATTAGGATCTCTTTATTTAAAAATCAAAGCTGAGATACCGCTCAAACTTTTTACGATTATAGGATAGATCATTTAAAAGACTAAAACCGCATTTGAGATATGATTACAAAGTTATTTAATCGATCTGAGATCCGACTCAAGATGCATCAATCACCTTACCTATCGTCAGACAATCGAAATAATGCAATATTTTTATTTTTGTAATGAGTTTGCTGTTAAGCAATTCAACGACTATACATAAAAAAAGCCACTCATTTGCGGCTTTTTAACTTCTTAGGACTGCTGAACAGGAGAATATCCTAAGCGCATTTCAATATGGTCATAACACCATTGGAAAATAAAGGTATAAACCAAAATACACATGGTCAAACTCAGATCCAATAATATGGCTTGCCAAATGGTCATATCCATTGCATACGCCACCATTGGAATAGTGGCTAACATCAAACCGCCCTCAAATCCAATCGCATGCATAATACGAACAGCAACTGTACGCTGCAATTTGCGGCGTTGCTCAAATTTTTCAAAAAAATGATTAAAAATCATATTCCAAAATACAGAAGTGACCGCCATAACAACTCCTAGGCTTCCTGTCACTTCCATAGGCATATTAAAAATAAAACTTAATGCGATGGCAATGATGACCAACAGGATGATCTCATAGCTCAACGCATGAACAATCCTTCTCTTGGAAATCAACATTTAAAACTACTCTTTGTCTTCGATGTTTGCTATTTTATTTTTATTATATTGATTAATCGAGTTAGATTCTTTCAGTTTTATTGAAAGGTCTGTCTTGAAACTTTTTTTAGTAACTTAAGCAAAAAATACGCCAATGAATATTAACCAAGATCAACTGATTATTTTTCAGACTGTGATAGAAACAGGTTCTTTTTCCGCGGCTGCAAGAAAACTGGGTAAAGTCCCTTCCGCGATTAGTATGTCTATTGCAAATCTTGAAATTGATCTGGATCTCACGCTTTTCAGCCGTCAAGGTCGTGAGCCGATTGCAACTGCTCAAGCCATGACTTTATATGAGAAAACTCAACAACTTCTCATTGAAATGAATCAATGGAAACAACATGCCTTTGCCTTAGCTGAAGGTTTAGAATCGAATTTAAACATTGTGGTAGTTTCTGAATTATTGCATACGCATTGGACGGACTACATTCTGCTACTAGAGCAACGTTTTCCTGAACTTCAAATCAACATTTTTTCGGCACCGCAAGAAGATGCATTGCAAATGTTGCTTGATCAATCGGCACAATTAGCATTGATGTTTGAGCGCGAACAATTACAAAGTGGTGAACAATTTGTAGAACTCAAGCGAGAAACGCTTATAGCTGTGGCAGCAATACAACATCCTCTCGCCCAACATGAAAAAATAAGCTATGAGCAATTACTGCAAAGTCGACAAATTGTTGTGGCCAGTCGTGACCGAAGTTTAAAGCCTGAATTGCTTTTTTCTAAAAATTATTGGCGCACGGATAATCATCACTCCTCATGTGCCATGATTTTACAAAACTTAGGTTGGGGCGTACTTCCTTATGAAATGCTCAATGAAAATCCAGCATTGCAACAACAATTAAAAATTCTGAATTTTCAAGATTTTTCGCCCAAATTTGAATATTTCGTCGATTTAGTTTGGAGTCGAGAAAGTCAACTGGGTGCGGCTGCTCGTTTTTTGATTGATCATATTCGAAACAGCAAAAAAAATACGAATTAGCTAAGCTAGACCCCTGATTTTGCTTGGGTCAGACAAAGTTTGTGGTATAACTAAATGACGGGTACAACTTTTAAGAAATAGATCTCAATGACACAGAATGCGTTAAACCAATTAAAAAAGATGACAACCATCGTTGCTGATAGTAGTGACTTAGCGGCAATTGAAAAATTTCGTCCACTCGATGCAACGACCAATCCTTCTTTAATCACGGCTGCAGCCAATCAACAAGAAAACAAAGTTTTAATTGAAGCTGCGTATGATCAAGCAAAACAAGAAGGCTATACTTCTGATGAATTGATTGAACGTACCATTGATATTCTGACCGTAAAATTTGGGGTAGAAATTCTTAAACTCATTGATGGTCGTGTTTCAACGGAAGTGGATGCTTCATTATCTTATGACACCGAAGCAACCATCGCCAAGGCCAAAGAGCTTTTAGCGCTTTATAAAGCTTATGGCATTGATCAAAACAGAATTTTGATCAAAATTGCATCTACATGGGAAGGAATTCAAGCTGCTCGTGTACTTGAAGCTGAAGGTATTCACTGTAACCTCACACTACTGTTTGGTTTACATCAAGCTCAAGCCTGTGCAGATGCTAAAGTAACCTTAATTTCTCCATTTGTTGGTCGTATTTTGGATTGGTACAAAAAAGCAGAGAATGTACAGAACTATCCTATTGAAAAAGACCCTGGCGTACTCTCTGTAAAGCAAATTTATCAATATTACAAACAGCACCACATTCAAACTGAAATTATGGGTGCAAGTTTCCGTAGTATCGATCAAGTCCTTGGTTTAGCAGGTTGTGATTTATTAACTGTATCTCCTAATTTATTGGCTGAATTAGAACTTGATACACGTGAAGTACAACTTCAGCTCGACCCAAACCAAATTACAAGCAGTTCCGAACAAGCAGTCATTCTTGATAAAGCGACGTTTAAAGACCATTTAGAACATGATCTAATGGCCTTCCAATTGCTGCAAGGCGGTATTGATGGCTTTATTAAAGCACGTGAACAACTCAGTACCTTATTACGTCAATCATTCGGTTTAGATGCTGAAATTCAGGCTTAAAATCACGCACCATAAGTGTGCAAACCTTAAGCCCATTTTGTTACAATAACAAAATGGGCTTTTTATAATGAGTATATTGTGTTTGGCATTACGGATCTCAGTACCTATATTATTGGAACAATTTTAATTGTTATTCTTCCCGGTCCAAATTCGTTATATGTCATGTCGATTGCCTCACGCTTCGGAACACGGATAGGTTATCTTGCGGCCTTAGGCGTTTTTACTGGCGATCTCATTCTAATTCTTTGCACCATCTTCGGTGCTGCTTCTTTATTACATAGTTTTCCATGGTTATTTACCGTGCTAAAAGTAGTCGGTGCAGCTTATCTATCCTACTTGGGTAGCCGACTCATCATTGCAAGCGTCCGTACTTGGAAAGGGACGACTGCTCAAGCATTGGAAAGCTCGAACAAAATCACCACTTATAAAGATGCTCAACCCTATCGTACTGCATTAACAATTAGTATCCTCAACCCTAAAGCGATTTTATTTTATCTGTCTTTCTTCGTACAATTTGTCGACCCGAGCTATCCGTACCCAGCAATTAGCTTTACGCTGATGTCGGTTATTTTACAGATCATTAGTATGCTTTATTTAAGTATTCTGATTTTCTCTGGCGTACGTTTTGCAGCATTTTTCAATCAGCGTTATCGCCTCACTTCAGTTGCCGTCGCAATCGTTGGATTTGCTTTTTTAGGCTTCGGAATTAAATTAGCATTTTCAACACTATAGTTGAATAAATTTCAATAAATATCGTTAAAACGTGAAATATCGTTTAATTTTTAGATATTCACTTTCCCAAAATATAGCTTAAGCGTATGATGCAAGACCTACATTTAAACCTTTGGTCAAAATAGAATAAGTACGGATACATGCAAAAACTCATTCAAGATTTTTCTATTCCCGCAGTCTTCGCTGGTTTCATCACGTTTTTAATTGGGATCAGTGTTTCTGCAGTGTTGGTTATTCAAGCTGCTCAAATTTTAGGGGCAAGCACAGAACAAATCACCTCGTGGTTTTGGGCTTTAGGGCTTGGAATTGGTCTGGTGGGTATGTTTCTGTCTTGGAAACTAAAATACCCAGTGTCTACTGCATGGTCTACTGCGGGTTTAGCCCTCATTATTGCCACAGGCAGTGGTTATAGCTTAAATGAAGCAATTGGTGCTTTTCTGATTTGTGGCTTAATTACTGCGGTTTTAGGTTATTTAGGCATTTTTGAAAAAATTCTAACGCTTATTCCACAAAGCCTGACCAGCGCGATGTTAGCTGGTGTATTGTTAAAATTTGGCATCGAACTCTTTGCTAGCCTTAAAACTGATTGGGGATTTATTCTATCCTTATTAGCAGTTTATATCGTTGCGAAAAAACTTACTCCGCGCTACAGCATTGTATTAACCGTTATTGCTGCTATTGCCTTATGCCCAGTCTTTTTAGAATTTCATGCCCCGACAGTTACATGGAGTATGGCTCAACCTGTCTGGATGACACCTGACTTTACTTGGTCTGCAATTTTAGGTCTTGCACTTCCCCTGTTTGTGATTAACATGGCTTCACAATATTTACCTGGCATTGCCATGATTAAAAGTTATGGCTATCAACCTCATGTCAATCAGTTGATTGGGGGAACAGGACTAATTCAAGCGGTACTAGCCCCTTTTGGTTGTTATAGTGTAAATATCGCAGCCATTAGTGCAGCAGTCAGCTTAGACGATCAAGTACATCCAGACCCAAGTAAGCGCTATATTGCGGGTATTAGTTGTGGTTTCTTCTACGTATTAATGGGGTTATTTGCAGCGACACTCACTAGCCTTTTAATGTCGTTCCCACATATTTTTATTGTTACATTAGCTGGAATAGCCTTATTTGGTACCATCAGCCACAACATAGCACTGGCCTTTCATGAAGTTTCTAACCGTGAAGCTGCACTCATGACTTTTTTATTTAGTGCGTCTGGCGTTCAGTTTTTTGGCATTGGTTCTGCATTCTGGGGACTACTGTTCGGCTTCGTAGTTGCATTCATTATGAAATTAAACATCAAAAAATAAGCACTATAGAACAAAAAAGCATGCAAAATTTGCATGCTTTTTTCACCGTTTTGTATCAATGTCCAATCGAGTTTGAAAAAACGTTCATTACAATTACCCCTCCAACAATCATGGCAATTCCAATCAAAGCAGGTAAATCTAAAATTTGTTTAAATACAAAAAATCCGATCAAAGCCGTTAATACAATACCCACACCACCCCAAATTGCATAGGCAATTCCCAAGGGAATAGTTTTGATCACTTGCGATAATAAATAAAAAGAAATGACATAAAACACAACCACCAACAGGCTTGGTCCTAATTTTGTAAAACCATCAGATTTTACTAAAAATACAGAGCCAGTCACTTCGGAAACAATTGCCAAAGCCAACATCGCATAAGCCAATATCAGTGCATTCATACTTTACTTCACCTCTCCAAATTTTCTGGATGCAGCTTAACAGTTCATAATTGCTCATTATATGATTTTTCTATAATTCAGAATCTAAATCACTGTTTTCTTGTACAAAAGAAATGGTTTGTTCAAACGTTTGCTGACTGGCTTTTAACCCCATAAGAAACTGATACTCATGAATTAATAACTCTTTACTCTCAGGATAAAATACAGCAGTTACAGGGATCTCCTGCTGCTTTAATGCTGCAACAAACGGGATCGACTGAGTCGATGTTAAAAAATCTTTATTGCCACCACTAATAAACACAGGAGGATAGTTTGGAGTTAAATGTTGCATTGGAGATATTTCATTTAAGAAAGCGACATCATTCTTACGTTCTCCTGTATATGCCTGTACTAAACTATAAATGCCCCATTCTATAATTTTTCGCTCATCAGGTGCTGTCGCAGCGAATGAGGCCATATCATAAATACCACAATGCAAAATTAACCCTTTAAGTTGCTGTCGTTGTATCGCAGGGACAAAATTCGACTGTTGCGCAAACTCAGGATTACTTAATAAAGCAGCATAATGGCTTGCCAAATTAGCACCAGCAGAGTCACCTGCCAAATACAATTGATTGGCATCAATCTGATAGTCCTCAGCCTGTTTACTAATAAACTTAAGGGCCTGATTAATTTGCAATAACTGATTCGGGTAAATCACTTGAGGGGCGAATTGGTACTCGACAGATACAACATTAAAACCTTGTGCAACAAGTAATTTAAAGTATCCACGAGCATGTTCTTTTGAACCAGAAATCCATCCCCCACCATGAATCCAGACAATTGTAGGTCTTAAACCAAGTTCTTTTATATTTTCAGGTTGATAGAGATCAAGCCCTAGTTTTGGATCTTTGGAATATTCAATATTTGAATGAATCAATACGTTTTTAGGTGCGTGCTTATCCAGCATTTTTTTCTGTATTTCTGTGGCCGTGTTAAAACTCCGCGCAATAACTTTGCTACTTTTTTGAGTATTTTGGCATGCTGTTAACAACACCAACATACAGCTTAAAATGATAAAAATTGTCTTTTTATGCATGAGCAATTCCACAGTTTTTTTAAGTCTTTTGATAAAGATATGTATTTAAATAACTTTTTACAACAGGCTTATTTTAGCTGAAAAAGCAAAGCCTTCTGCATAAAAAAATCAGGTAAAAAACTTCCTATTCTGATCGTAACCTTTTAATGTAAATCTGATGAAAACACTCAACTTTTTAACTTTTAGATGAAATCTAAAAATATTAAAAATTTCTAATTAATTGAATGAATTTACGCTGTTTTTTCACTTTATAAATTGATCACAATCTGACTATGTGCTATCTATAATTAAGTAGCAATAATCATAAACAACAGGAGTAAATCCGATGTCTTACCAACATATTTTAGTTCCAGTAGACGGCTCTGCAATCTCATTCTCCGCAGTTAAACACGCCGCGATTATTGCGAAAGCATTTGGCAGCGAATTAACTTTAATTAGCCTTGTTGCAGAAGATCCTTTTACTGAAGTCGACTTTTATTATTCTTCTGCAATTATGAAAGAATACTTTGTACAAGCTTATGCAAATGCTGAAAAAGCCCTAAAAGAAGCGATTGTCTTTGCTCAGGCTGAAGGTGTTGAGCCAACAACTCAAATCATTAAAGGGCAAGTTTCTGCGGAAGGTGTGGTTCAAACTGCCGAAGAAAAGAAATCTGACTTAATTGTTATGGGTTCGCATGGTCGTAAGGGCTTCCAAAAGTTTTTACTCGGTAGTTTCGCGCAAGATGTGCTTCGCGGTACACATTTGCCTGTTTTAATTGTGAAAGAATAAGTCCAAAAATTCAGCACCTACTTTTACGTGGGTGCTCATTGAAGTATCTTTCGTAGATGCTTTAAAAGTTCTCTAATACACAAAGCCAAGTTTTTATAATAATGATCGAAGGTGTGCACTCATGACTTATCAACATATTTTAGTACCTGTCGATGAATCTCCAATCTCATATACTGCTGTTGAGCAAGCACTTTCTTTAGCCAAACTATTAAACTGTCGTGTTACCGTAATGTGTGTAGTGGCTGTCGACCCTTTTGTCGGCGTAGACTTTTATAAAGTTGCCCCAGCAATTACAGATTATTTTATGCAGGCGGAAGAAAATGCTCAAAAACGTCTGGCAGATATTAAACAATCCTTCGTTCGGGATGAAATTGAGGTCGACACCAAAGTCATTCGTGGTGTTTCTGTTGCAGATGGCATTATCCACATTGCGGATGAAGTCAGTGCCGACTTAATCATTATGGGCTCACATGGTCGTACTGGCTTCAAGAAGATGATGCTTGGTAGTGTTGCGCAAGCTGTACTTACCCAGTCTCCTATTCCAGTTCTGATTGTAAAAGTTTAGAGCACATAAAAAAATCCCTCTGCTTAGAGGGATTTTTTTATGTGTTTGTTCAGCAAAATGCAAACTTACATCATTAAAAGCAGCTTTATTACTTGTTAGTTTGAATCGCACGCGCCATTACATCTTCAGGCACTTAGTCTGTAAATACCACGGCTAAAGCTTTGTCATTTTAGACCTTTTCTCTATATTGGCCTACAATAGGACATTCTATAATCATAAAAAATTCAAGAAAATAAATATCTTATATCACTTCACTTATTCAGTGATTGTATTTTCACTTTTAATGAAGCCAATAAAAAGGCTATTTCTCATTGCTGAAAAATAGCCTGAACATGCTTAAAGTTTAGAAAACTCTTTATCAGATACTCAGCATACTGTTTAAAGTTTCCACCACATTTTTAGATTTGACTTGTGGCTTTAAAGCCTCTAAAGATGCCAATACATCGGAACGTTGTGGTTCGGCTAAAGTATACCAACGAGATAAAACCTGTAATAAGCGCGAACCTAAAATTGGATTTTTTTCGTCTAAATACTTGGCCAAATCTATAAAATGTTCAACACCAAAGCTCCAAGTATTTACAGGGTTGCTATTTAAACCACCGCTCACAGCACGAATTCGGTTTGGCACTGCCAAATCATAATCTGGATGATTAATCAAAGTTCGAATACTTTCTGCAGTTGCATTCGGATTTGACGCTTGCACTGTAAACCACTGGTCAAGAGAAAGAGCCTCATCTTTGAAACGCGTATAAAAGTCTTGGAGAGCAGTTGAAGCTTGTGGTGCATCATTCCAGACTAAAACACTTAAAGCCCCTAAACGCTCAGACATATTGGTCGTACTGGTGTATTGACGGTAAGCCAAATCAAAAGCTTCTGTGTCACCTTGTCGTGCCAACATCATCAACATGATATTTTTTAATGCCCGCACACCCATTGCCTGTGAAAAATCTTTCTGCAAATCAGGGTCCAAAGCTAAGTATGTTTCTTTACAGAATTGACCTAATTCACGTGCCAAGGTATTTAACAATGCATTACGCTTTTCTTGAATTACGACAGGATTATAGTTTTCATCAATACGACTGCCCAAATAACCTTCGCTCGGAACATCAAACAAACGTGAAGCCAGTAAAGGATCTTTTTCGACAAGTGCTGGCAACGTATTTTTAATGGCTTGAACATAAATTGCTGCATCATGATCATTCAATAAAACACGCTCTAACAAGGTTTGTGTTGCCTGCCATTGGTTAAAGCCATTGGTTTCATACTGAATCAGGAACGCCAATTCTTCATCTGAATAATTAAATTCAAGATTGACTGGTGCAGAGAAATTACGTAGTAAAGACACGACAGGTTTAGCTGTTACATCTATAAAGACAATGCTAGCTTGTTCTTGATCGAACAAATACACACCATCTTTCACGCCATTTTCAAATAATGCATCAGATTGTAGCGTGTATTGTTCACCTGTTTCCGCATTAAATAATGCCAGTGCCACAGGAATAGGCACTGCTTTTAAGTTCGGGTATTTCGCATGGGCTTTAAGGCTTTGTTTAAAACTCAAACGATAGGTTTGTGCCGCAGCATCATACTCTCCTGTCGCTTCAAGTTTTGGCGTGCCTGGTTGATTGTACCAAGTCAGGAAATTTGACAAATCAACACCTGAACCCGCAGTTAAAGCCGCAACCCAATCTTCAACTGTTACAGCTTGACCATCGTGACGGTAGAAATATTCATCTGTACCTTTACGGAATTTTTCTTTTCCTAATAAAGTCGCCATCATGCGGTTAATTTCCGCACCTTTCTCATATACAGTTGCTGTGTAAAAGTTATTAATTTCTACAAAATGGTCAGGACGTGGCGGATGTGATAAAGGACCTGAATCTTCCGGGAATTGATGTGCTTTGAGTACCGCCACATCATCAATCCGTTGCACAGCTGCCGATTGCAAATCTTCCGAAAAAGATTGATCACGAAAAACTGTTAAGCCTTCTTTTAAACATAATTGGAACCAGTCACGGCAAGTAATACGGTTGCCCGTCCAGTTATGGAAGTATTCATGCGCAATGACCGATTGCACACGCATAATTGCGGCGTCCGTGGTGTATTCTTCATCTGCCAGTACACATGAGGTATTAAAGATATTTAAGCCTTTATTTTCCATTGCGCCCATGTTGAAAGCGCTAGTGGCAACAATCATGTAATTGTCTAGATCATATGGACGACCATAATGTTCTTCATCCCAACGCATCGAATGTTTTAAGGCTTCCATCGCAATATGGCATTTTGGAATATCTTTTTCTTCAGCATAAATTTCCAAAGCCACATCACGCCCTTCAGAGGTCGTGTAACGATCTTTTAAAACGGCCAAATCACCAATCACACAAGCAAAAAGATAGCTTGGTTTTTTGGTTGGATCTTGCCAAATCGCAAAATGGCGGTCTTCACCAACTAAACCTGTTTCAAGCAAATTACCATTGGCTAAAAGCACTGGATATTTTTTATCGGCTTCTACACGCGTCGTAAATACACCTAAAACATCAGGACGGTCTGGATAGAATGTAATTTTACGGAAACCTTCTGGTTCATTTTGTGTTACATACAAATCTGATGCTGCTTGGTATAAGCCTTCAAGTTGCGTATTTGATTCTGGATGAATGATCACCGATGTTTCTAAAATGACTTCATTTGGTGCATTATGAATAACAAGCTGCTCACTATCTAAGGTGTAATCGCCTGCATTTAAAACCTGACCATTTAAACTTATAGACTTCAGCTCTAAATCACGCCCCAATAAGACCAAATCACCTTCAGTCTGGCGTTTCATGACCAAATTGGCATCCACTTGAGTGTGTTCTGCATACACCTGAATATCTAAATTGATCGAATCAACTAGAAATACAGGTTTTTCATAGTCTTTTAAATAGACAGTTTGGTCTGCTTCAACCACTGGATTTGCCGCAATATTCATATCATTTCCTATTTGTCTTTTTAGCATTGACCTTTGCATTGCGTAAAATCTTTCAACACAGCACAAGAATCTTTGCCCTTATTTATCATTCAATATGGGTGTTTATTTTCCGCATTTCAATCATGATTGCGCATAATTTTAAGGAGATGTATTTTATTTATACGCTTTATTCCTCTTCTATGAGTATGTCTGCTAAAAATGAAAATACAACACCTGTTTTACAGCAGCATCCTGTTAAGTTTTGCATCAACGGCAATTGCTGCGCCAACTCTTCAATACATGGAATGCTTAAGCTCAAATCAACAACATCATTTTGTTTTGGTTGCTCCAACTCAAAATGAGCAAACAATAAAACTGATGTATTTCCCTTATTTAAAACCCATTTCTTTGCATTATATAAAAACCGAAACCATTGAGATGGCAGAAGGTCGCCCCTTTGAACAACATCTTTTTTTTCAATCAACGTAATTCTCAACGCAATACAGGACAATATGAAATTGTTCTGCAAGGTGCACGGATTTATGCTGTGATCTATACCGCAAAGCAATCTGGTGTAATAACGTCTTATCAAAATTATCTGGCAGATGAACAAAAACAAAAAGTGAATCAGACACTCATAGCCCATAAATTACAATGCATTTAATTCTGTTGTTCCCATATTACTTACATACCGTTTCGTAACACTGCCGAGAGTGACATTTTTATGACTTATCTTTCAAACTGACTACAATTTGTGCACGCTTTTTGCTTGTAAATAGATGTGCAAAGCGCACTATAAAATGAGCAAAATAAAAACGAGGTGCAAAATGTATATCAAAGAACACTTAATCCGTACGGGAAATATTAAAGTCATGCAAACCTTACACGCAGCAGGAATCGATCATAAAGTGATTGCCACATTTATGTGTTGCGAAGGTATTCCAATGCAAGCGCAAGAAGTCAGCAGCGTTTTAAATCAGTATGATGCTTTAGGAGGCAAAAAAATTCCTTCTAAAAAAGTCAAAGCCTTAATTTGTGCCAAACAACTCGGAGAAGATGACGAAACCCTGCCTTGCCCAGCAGCCTATTAAATTCTTTTTAACTGCTAACAAATAAAGAGCTACTCGAAGCAGTAGCTCTTTTTATTTGCAAAACATCAGCAAAGCTTTGCACAAATGCTTAACAGTTCAACTCTGAACAACACCTAAACGGTGTATAATCTTAAGCACTGATTCAATTATTCGATGACCAATCATGCTGCTCCAAATTCTGCAAAAACAACTGGATGAAAGTACAACTTGTCCGCTTTGTCAGGCAGCAATGTATTGGGTAGAAGCTGAACAGTATGATCAAGATGTGCAATTTCATGAATGTAGTCACTGTGCGCATCGGGTGTTTCAGTCGGATAAATTCACTTGCCACTGTGACAGTTGTGCTTCAAAACGTAAAAAATTACTTCAAGAAACGCGACTGCAAGAGCAACGTAAACTCAAAAAGAAAGAGATTGTCGAGCTAGAACTCAGCCAATTAAGTTTTCTTCACAAATTGTTTTTACTCAGTATTCTGGATAATCAGATTCAGGAATATTCAGCACATGACGAATTTATTCACTGGGAAAAAATTAAATATCAACCGATTACACCCAATTATTATTTTCAAAGTACTTTGCTCAAGCAACTGTTAAAAGACCAAATTTTAATTGCCAAAGATTTTGCCGAAGAAGCGCATGAATATTATGTCAATGTTCGTCTAGAAGGTTATACAGAACCAAGTTTGTTCAGTATTACCCAACAACTCAGACATTGGTTTTACGAAAATTTAAAACTCGGTATTCCATTTAAAGACGCTGACGAAGTTAAAAACACCCTGTATTTAATCTTGTATCAAGAAATTGTTCAGTTTATGCAATTTTACTGCAAATCTTGGGGGGTTCAAATTGCAGGAAATCAGAGTTTTCAAACCTTTTGTTATCGTTTAATGGATACTCTCGCGGTGGGTCAGATTTATTATCTGATGCAAACTGCATTAGAATATCTATATGAACAAAAAGCGCTTAAGCCACGCAATGAAAACTTCATTAATACCAACTTACTCAAAAAAACTGTTCAGCAGTATCGAGAACGATCCCTCGCAGAAAAATGGGAAACCTCTACACTTCCTCGTTTACCAACTATGCCGCTTAGTAAAATGAGTGAAATCCTATTTTTTAAGTTTCTCGGTTATGATGAACGTATTTTCTTTCAACCTGTCTGGCGTTCGTGGAAGAAAATTGAACCGCGGTTAAATTTTTATTCAGTCAAACGCTGTATGTATTGTGGTTCCAATGACTTAGCCGTTGACTATGATGCCGAAGAATATGTGTCATTATTTTGTCGACGTTGTAAGCATCAGGACCACTATTTCACACGGTGAATGGTGAACATCATGTCTACACTTTCAAATCAACCCATAATTGACCTTCAGGATAATTTAGTGGATCAAACTGCAGCATTACTACAGAAAATTATTGAAGCACATACTCAGCTTCGTGCGACCCAGCCTCTAGTACAATGCATTACCAATAGTGTCGCAGCCAATTATGTAGCTAATGTTCTACTCGCGTGTGGCGCTTCACCGGCCATGATTGATAACCCCTTTGAAGCAGAAAGTTTTACTCGAATTAGTGGTGCACTCAGTATTAATCTGGGCACACCAACAACAGAACAAATGCAGGCAATGCAAATTTCTGCCAATACTGCACATCAAGCTTCTATTCCTTGGGTACTTGACCCTGTCGGTTATGGCAACATTTTATCTTGGCGCTCGGAAATGACCAATGAATTGTTGCAATATCAACCTACAGTGATTCGAGGAAATGCTTCTGAAATGAGTGGACTGGCGGGTAATCAGGTTGCAGGTAAAGGAGTAGATAGTACGCTGGATAGCGCTGAAGTCTATGCACAAGCTTGGACTTTGTTAGACCATGCAGAGTGTATTGCGATTTCAGGAGAATCTGATTTTATTCTTTCTAAAGAATTAAACAGCATCATTCAAGTGAATGGCGGTTGCTTTCTACAACCTCGTGTGACTGCAACAGGTTGTGCCCTTGGCGCATTAATTGCTGCTTATTGTGCTGTAACCGATGCAACTACTGCAACGCTAACAGCACATGTGCATTTTGCCGTGGCAGGACAATTGGCTTACCAAACTGCACAGACTGTCGGATCATTTAATGTCGCTTTCTTAGATGCATTAGATCGTATTGATACAGAACTATTGAATGAATATACGGATGTAAAAATCATCAATCGTTAAGAAAGTCAGCATTCTGTAGCACTAATTCGCTTAGCTTGCAGCACGTTCAATCGCACTCAATATTGCAGCTTCTGTCAGCATTTTGGTATTGAGTTTACTCACACACACCATGCCCATTCCATCAAAGAAATCTGGTGTGTGTTGCATAAAGAAATCGATATGTTGATTTGCCTGATCATGAATATTTATAGATTCATCTAAGGCAGTTTCAGGAATTACCCGAGGATGTACATAAATACCTTCCCCACGTTTTTGCACATCAGATTTTTTCAATGCAATTAATTTAAGTATTTCAAGGTAGTCCTGAGGTGTGTCCATATCAGTGCGTGGATAAAAATTCTGTGCACAAGATGCAAGTAAAGCATAAGCTTTCGGTTGCATTAAGGTCATGACAATCCACAAAGGAACAAGTGGATGTTTAATACTATGTTGTACCGCAACTTTAATGACTGAATTGATGGTTTTGTTGGCCCGTTGATAATTGGGTAAAAATGAACCGCGAGAATTTGCCACAAAAACATTCTTTTCACGAATTTTTAGTTTTAATACAAGAATACTGTTATACCCAATTAAACGAACGCCATCAAAATACTCGACTACTTGTACCGATATCGCATCAGAATCATGCATAAAATCATGCAATTCTTGCTTACAGGTATCAGGAAAAATAATACGATCAAATGCTAAAAGTTGTTCTAGATATTGGTTCTGATCTTCGGGTAATAACTTCTTATAATCTGTTATTGTTTCAGAAATATTCATAACTCCGTCCGAGTTGAATAGACCTAGCCATTCTAATACGAGATGCTTCTACCTAATATCCCCTAAACTTGGTAATTCAAGCTTTAATTTCGTTAAAAAGAATGAATATTCATATTTTAAATCAATAGATTACAGGATTATGTATTTAGCAAAATCAATAAGATATAAGTAAAATACAACTTTAACCCAATGAATAGAAATACCCAAAATTTTCGTAAAATAACCCATAAAAAATTTAAGTATTTTTATCAATCATTTTTTAGTTTTAGATCATTTTCACTGATTGCTTGAATATGTAATGACAGAGTAAGACATAAAATGAACCAATAGCACCTTTAAGTCACCCTTCCCTAAAAATGCTATTGGTTCAATTATCACCTTTAACCCATTCAGTGATAATTTATATATCTAGTTTAATCATTAACTTGCACAATTATCTGCTGTATTTAAAGTGATTTAAAAGAATTTCAGCATAAGAATGCAGTATATTTATATTTTAAAGAAGATTCTTCTATGGAATGAATTTTGAACAGCACAGAATATACCCTAGATAAAATTGATCGGAAGATTTTATCTGCTTTAAGACAAAATGGTAGATTGACCGTCGCACAACTCGCAGATGAAGTCGGACTTTCCTCCTCTCCGTGTTGGACGCGCTTAAAACGTTTGGAGACTCTAAAAATTATTGATGGCTATACAGCCAACATCAATCCCAAGGCAATTGGGATTAATGAATTATTCTTTATCGAAATCACGCTAGAACGACATGACGATGAAATTTTGGAGAAATTTAGCCAAACTTTAGCAGACATTCCCGAAGTGATTGAAGCTCATTTAGTGACTGGAGATTATGATTATTTGGTCAAAGTTGCTGTAAAAAATGCTGAACACTATGAGCGTTTTCTAAGAAAAAAACTCTATTCAATTAAAGGAATTCGACATACACGCTCGACTTTTGCTTTACGACCCCTCAAATCTGCAACAAGTTCAGATTTAATGTTAATTGAATAATCCAAAACTCTTTTACTGCAATTTAGGTAGATCTGTGTTTTAATATACTTAGTATGAGATGAGCCTTATATGAGTATAGCGCGAGCTATACGACTAGCCCCTAAAATGGGGCTTTTTATTGTCTGTCTATTAAAGAAACTTCGTTATAATTCTACTCACTGAATAAAAATATATCTGATTAATTAGACTCGATGTCATAGACCCAATTTCGTGCTTGTTGGTCTGTCGTGGTTTCACAAACATAATAGTCATGATCCCATGAGTCTTGATGGAAAATTTCCATTTTTCGATAGGTCACTTTTTTAGAGTTTTCAACACAGACAAAGCTATCGCCTTGGTCTTTGACTTGAGTTCTGTTGAGGAAACCACCAATACAGAGGAATCGGGATTGTTTAGGCATTTTTACATTAACTTTTTAAATCATTTCACAATGCGTGGATTAAACGATTTATTTGACTAAGTGTAAAGTAGGGTTACTATTCAGTATAATTAGCCTTGTTTAAAAATATCAAACCAAGAGAGTTTTAGCCCGATCATTTACCAACAAAATACTCTTCAACGAAGATATTAACTCTTCAATAGATAAACTACTTTCTTTAAAATTTTGGAAAACTTGATATAATGATTCATTAACTAATCCTTGAAAATCTCCATCGTTTGCATTTAAACTTTTCTCTATCTTAATCAAATCATTCAAAACATCTTGAAAAACTTTAAAATCTTCAGAATCATCTAGTAATGAAATGTCCATCAAAGTACACTTTATCAATATAATTATTTAAATCATCTCCGAAAGAACTTAAGTTCTGCTCTATATTAGGATTTAATACTAGTTCAACATGAGCCAACTCATGTGCTATACAAGAAATCTGATCATTAAAATCCAATTCAGCACTAACTTTTATTACACCATGATTTATATTATCAGAAAAATAACCTAGATTTGGTATTGGATCAGCTGGTAATTTATATTCTAGTTGAAGTGAGTAATTGTTATCGCTACATAATTTCAAAATGACTTGATAGTAATTACTTAAGTTATTATCACTATTTACAACATCTAATATATTCATAAAAAATAAGGGCTAATAAATTAGCCCTTATTTTAAACCACTTATTGCTTAACTATCAATCAATTAAGTCAATTGAGCAGCAGCAATTTTCTTCGTATCAATCTCAGATGCAGGTTTAGTATAGTCTGTCATCTTGTCGAAGCTTAAGTATTGGTAGATGTCAGCAGACATGCTATCAATTTGCGCTGCATACTGTTGGTATTCTTCTGGAGTTGGTAATTTACCAAGTACAGCAGCAACAGATGCAAGTTCAGCAGATGCTAAATAAACGTTCGCACCTTGACCTAAACGGTTCGGGAAGTTACGAGTAGAAGTCGATACACATGTTGTGTTCGGCGCTACACGTGCTTGGTTACCCATACATAATGAACAACCTGGCATTTCAGTACGCGCGCCAGCTTTACCATAAGTATTGTAGAAACCTTCTTCCATCAATTGACGTTCGTCCATACGCGTAGGTGGAGCAATCCACAAACGAGTTGAAAGTACGCCACCAGGAACTTTCTCTAACAACTTACCAGTTGCGCGGAAATGACCGATGTTCGTCATACATGAACCAACGAATACTTCGTCAATTTTCACGCCTTGAACGTCAGAAAGCAATTTCGCATCATCTGGGTCATTCGGGCAGCAAAGAACTGGTTCAGTGATCGTAGAAAGGTCAATTTCATACACTTTCGTGTATTCAGCGTCAGCATCAGCTTTAAGAAGTGATGGGTTCGCTAACCATTTTTCCATGTTCTCAACACGACGAGCCATAGTACGCGCATCGCCATAACCTTCAGAAATCATCCACTTCAACATTGTGATGTTTGATTTCAGGTATTCAGCAACTTTCTCTTCAGAAAGCGTGATAGAACAACCAGCAGCAGAACGTTCAGCAGACGCATCAGAAAGTTCGAATGCTTGCTCAACAGTAAGATCTGTTTCCATTTCTGTTAAGTCGATCTCAAGGATACGACCAGAGAAGATGTTTTTCTTACCTTTCTTCTCTACAGTTAAGTCACCTTGCTGAATCGCAACGTAAGGAATTGCATGTACAAGGTCACGTAGAGTGATACCAGGTTGCATTTTACCTTTGAACTTAACAAGTACAGATTCAGGCATGTCTAATGGCATAACACCAGTCGCAGCAGCGAATGCTACAAGACCAGAACCCGCTGGGAATGAAATACCAATTGGGAAACGCGTATGTGAGTCACCACCAGTACCAACTGTATCTGGAAGAAGCATACGGTTTAACCAAGAGTGAATAATACCATCACCTGGACGTAAAGATACACCGCCACGGTTCATGATGAAATCAGGAAGCGAGTGTTGCATTTGAACGTCAACTGGTTTTGGATACGCAGCAGTATGACAGAAAGATTGCATAACTAAGTCAGCAGAGAAACCTAGGCAAGCCAAGTCTTTCAATTCGTCACGTGTCATTGGACCAGTGGTATCTTGCGAACCAACAGTCGTCATCTTAGGTTCACAGTAAGTACCTGGAAGTACGCCTTGACCTTCAGGAAGACCACATGCGCGACCAACCATTTTCTGTGCTTGAGTGAAACCTTTGCCAGTAGCAGCAGGTTGAACTGGAGTACGGAATAAAGTAGATGGAGCAAGACCTAAAGCTTCACGCGCTTTAGTCGTCAAACCACGACCAACGATTAGGTTGATACGACCACCCGCGCGCACTTCGTCTAGAAGCACTGGAGTTTTCAATTCAGCTTCAGCAATTACTGCGCCGTCTTTAGTTGCAGTTACTTTTGCAGCAGCATGATCAATGTTAAGAACGATTTCATCGCCCATGTTCATGTTTGCAACATCAATCTCGATTGGCAACGCGCCAGCATCTTCCATTGTGTTGAAGAAAATCGGAGCGATTTTAGAACCTAAGCAGTAACCACCGTCTTTTTTGTTCGGGATGTGAGCAATTTCGTCACCGAAGAACCAAAGTACAGAGTTAGTTGCTGATTTACGGCTTGAACCTGTACCAACAACGTCACCTACGTAAGCAACTTGGTTGCCTTTCGCGATTAAGTCTTTAATTTGGTTTAATGGACCAACTTCACCAGGAACTTCTGGGTTGATACCGTCACGTACGTTTTTCAACATCGCATTTGCGTGCAATGGAATGTCTGGACGGCTCCATGCGTCTTGTGCAGGTGACAAGTCGTCAGTGTTGGTTTCGCCAGTTACTTTGAAAACAGTAAGTTTGATTTCAGTTGGAACATCTTTACGGCTAGTGAACCATTCAGCATCAGCCCAAGATTGCATAACCGCTTGTGCATTCGCGTTACCCGCTTTTGCTTTATCTGCAACGTCATGGAATGCATCAAATACAAGAAGAGTTTTCTTCAATGCTTCAGCCGCTAATTCAGCAAGTGCAGCATCATCAAGAAGAGCAACTAAAGGAGCAACGTTATAACCACCAAGCATAGTGCCTAGTAAGTAAACCGCACGTTCTTTAGAAACTAATGGTGAAGTCGCTTCGCCTTTAGCCAAAGCAGCCAAAAAAGCAGCTTTAACGTATGCAGCTTGGTCAACACCCGCTGGAACACGATTTTCTAGTAGATCAACTAAAAATGCTTCTTCGCCAGCTGGTGGATTTTTTAATAATTCAACTAATGCAGCTGTTTGAGCATCATCAAGTGGCTTCGGTGGGACTCCGAGTGCGGCACGTTCTGCAACGTGTTGGCGGTAAGCTTCTAGCACGGTGTTATTCCTCTTTTTTAAAAAATTATTTACGCATTCCTGCTTTAAATAAAGCTACGCAAATAATATGGACTGCTTGATTTTACTAAAATTCCAGTTAAAAGTTAATGCGCTACAAGTGTTTCTTCGTGATGCCCATTATTTTTTAACTAAATGATGCTCATATCGATTGCATATAAAAACAGCAATATAGTCAGATCATTTGGACTTTTTTCACATTAACTTTGAACTGCCATTCAAAAACAAAAAAGGCAACTTATGTTGCCTTTTTTCACTCTAGATAAATATTCAACCTTAGTGGACAGTGGTTTCTCGTAAATACTCCGCCAAGGCAGATTTATCCCCTTCAAATTTGACCTGAACTTCATCCTCATGCAGCATAAGATGCTGTGCGCTAATAAATGAAATTTTTACAGCATAGAGCTTTAGATCTGTATCAATTGAGTGTTGTATATAAACTCTATCGCCAAGACTAAGCACATAATGACTACCCGCAATAATCATACAATGTGTTTCATTCTGTAAAAGTAAATCTGCGTGATTTAAATAACCAACAACTTCCATATCTCACCTCATTGGTTGTTATTATTCTGCTTTCATTATTGTTTAAAAATTGATAGTTTTCTATATCCTCAGATCGCATTCATAATATATTTTAAATATACTTAGGCTATTCTATTGATCCTAAATAAGACTATTTCGTTCTAGGGAAAACCCACCCAAGCAAAAAAGCCTTGTATCACTCTTACACAAGGCCTCATTTTGCATTTAGATTTTCAGAAAAGATTGTATTCTATCCGTTATAGCTCATTTAAAACTGCTTATACTCTGGCAATTGATCATGTGGCGTTACCAAACATTTCTCTGTAATTTGTGCCTTAATTTGCTCACGTGCTGCGTCTTTATCTTGTTTAATTTGCTCTTCTGGCAAGGCATAGACTTGTTCAATAATCCCCAAAATGAACTTTTTAGTAAATTCATCATCAATTTTATTCGCGTGTTCTATGGCTTTATCTTTTTCAATAGCACTTTGACGATCGAGCATAATTGAACGTGCAGCATTGCCCATACTGGTACAGTAACCATGCCATTGTTCTTCAGGAGTTAATGGCTTCTTTTCAGAACATCCAGCTAATGCCGCCACAATCGCCAAAAAATAAACTTTTTTCATGCATACTCTCCAATTTTGCACCCTATGATAGTCAAACTTTTTAAAATGAAGAACTCTTACTATCTACGAATATGAAAAAAGCCCTGATTTGGGCTTATTTCACTGAAAAAATTAACCGCAACTCGCTTGAACCACTTTATTGTCTTTCGGATTAATCGTGACCGTAACACGGTCTTCACGATAATCCATCGTCACAGGTTGACCTGGTTGAACTAAACGTACGACGTGTGCACTCGTTTTTTGTTTAATTTGTACCTCGGTCAAGCCACTTTGCCCAACCAAAGCTGCCGCTTGTTCAGGTACACATTTTGCCTGATTTGCACGGAAAAATTCCCACTCTTCAACAATCTGCCCATTAGGTAAATGACAATACCCAACTTCACCATTCGTTTCTTTTCTAATTTCTAATTTACCATTTTGTTCAACACAAAAAGTACTCGCAGGATTTGCCATACCAACGTTCGGTTTTACAGTTTCACTCTTTTGTGCAGTGCTACAACCCGACAAAGCCGTCATAATCAGTCCAAGCATCACGATTTTTTTCATAAAGGATATTTCTTTAAATAAAAGATTAACATAGCAAAAATATTGAAAACAAACTGTGCGATTTTTGCTAAATATCAATCAAAAAAGCCCATCAAATGATGAGCTTTCCATACTTAAAACTTCTTTTATACATTAACTTTAATTCACTGAATGAATATCAAGTTCTTCATTTTTCGCTAAAACTACAGAAGCTAAAATTGGTGTCCCCAAAATGAAAGGTATAGAGAAGATCCAAAAGATCACGGTATAGTCAGGATTGAAGAAAAATTGAATAGCTATTGCCGCCAAGATTAAAACAGAAAATAAAATGGCTGCAAAACGCAGTACAAATTTGATTGGCATAGTGATCATCGCTCTATATTTAGCTCGTCTACTTACTATACACATACTTTTCATATGGTTTTATTGATTTTAGGTATCTAATGACTGTTATTTATAGATTTTCTTGATCTAGATAAATCACCTCAAGTACGATGGAAATACTTTTTCGAAGCTTGTTCAAATATAAAGATCGTAGTAGAAGCTATATTTCAAATATGGATGAATTAAATTACTGAGTACTTGTGAATCGAACTAACATTATTTGTAGTGAGCTGAAACTTATATATTTGAAACATTTCTGCATCTATACAGATATGTAATTCACTCCATTGACAACGATATTCAGACTGATGCTTCTTGTTTTTCATTTTCCTTCATTCTGGTATTTTAAACCTGTACTATTAATAAGCGAATAAAAAACCATCATTTCTTTTTTAAGAGTTAATCGCAATATCAATATGGTTTTTCCATTTGCAAATTATTGTTGTATACGAGTATCACTGATATTCAGAGCTATCATATTTAATCAGTAAATACGAATGCAACTTAAAACGAATCCCGTGACCCTTCGAAGAGTTACTAAACGGCACTTAATAGGTTCTATTTCGTCCTTTTCTGCCCTTTGACTCGACTCATATTAAGTATTTGGATCAAACCCAAAGGCATAAATTATTTTTCAACGAGTTATCACATGGCACTAGCTTTGTGCTATACATAGCCTTTTTCCCATTTGGGCTTTTTATGAAAACATCTTCTTCTAACGACACCGAATCAACCGTATTGGGTTGGAAATTTATTGTTATTGTTGGAATTATCACGACCATCTTTTTTTCTTTTTTATATTTAGCGATGTCAAGCGATCCAGAGTATATGCCTAACCGCGAACCAAAAGTCGCCCAACAACCAACAAACACTGCAGAACATTCAGCCACCGAATCTCAGCATCCAAGTCATAACAGCAGAGATAGTTCTCAATAAGTGGGATAAGAATAGACCTGTTGAGTGCTATTTCAGACTAAATCTACAAGTTAGACATTTGTATTTTTAATCTGAAATTACTTAACAGTCTACATCCGTATTGCTTAATACTGGTTAAATCCCCAATAATATAATCATAAATAGTATCTTACTAAAAAATATTATTTCCGTGACTTAGTAACGCCAGTTCTGAGATTGGTGATTTTCAATGAATGTAATTAACTATAAAGCTCTATAAAAGATTGTACTTGAATGTTTTATATTTTAGCGATACTTCGCAGGAACTATATAACAGTTTGAATTTATAGTTCAATAGCCTACAAAACCATCTATATTTTTTACTATACTTTGGGGCTTTGAAGGATGGATGAATAGTCCCTATTTGTACGGAAAGAAAAATTGTTGAGGGTTTCGTACATTCCCCTAAAGGATTTTATACCAAGTAAAATAGGCTTCTTATAAAATTTATGTTAAACAGCTCCTTACTAAGGGGCTGTTTAACTAAATTAAACTCATGGGCTATAAATATCGTGCCCACTTAATTTTTGTAAAATTTCCATCAGATCCAGTAGTGTTGTTATCATCAGTATTATTGCCTGAATCATTTTTCACATTAGTAAGGTCAATGACAACACTACTATTAAATGAAGAAAAATTGCTTTGACTTGCACCTAAATTTGCCGCTGTAATCTGCCCAGAAATTTGGCTAGCACCCGCTGTATTAAAACGAGAACCAGCTATTACCTTACCAAAAATATATGAATTCGATGTAAGATTAATATTGCCTCCATTATAACTGGCTTTGCACGCTTGTAGACTGTTTCCGTTTGTACATGAGCCTGCCATTAATGCAATATCTCCAATAGTAGCACTCGTTAATTCTGAACTCGATTTACACAAATTTGAGGGCATCTTGTAACCTGAGACATTACAAATTTTATTTGCACCTGCATAGTTAGGTGAATAAACAGATGGAATAGATGCCTCAATATTACCAGTTGCTAACATTGAATTATTGTACGCACCCTGCCCAACCCTTAAATTACCATAAAAAAACATTACTCCTGGTGCAAGAGATGGTACATCTGGAGCAATACTACTATGTGTTCCATAATAACTAGTGTCTGCTAATATCCATGTTCTATCAGAGCTTTGGTAACTTACAAATTGACCATTTGTGGTATTGGGTTCATTCGGGAACAGCTTAAGCTGATAAATATAATTTTTAAGTTGTCCAATATTAGGTGTATTTTCACAAAACTCTGGATCTGTCGAATCTAACTTTTTACATAAATAGCCAGTATAAGGATTTCCAGCCCAATATTGATTTCCACCAAGCTTAATTTTAGCAAGATAATAATCACCACTGTAATCAACGTTTGTCGTTTGATCTTTCACATTTTGGACTTTAACTTTAATGCGTTGGTTGCTATCTATATAAAAGATATAATTTGCATCTGCTAAATTATCTAGGACATTCACTAGAATTTCATCTGTAACAATGACAGCCTTAGTTGATCCACTAGGTCGTTTAGGTTCTTCACTTGAGAAATTGACTGTAGGCGTCGATGAAACATTTATAGCATTAGACGATTCTTTCGCACAGTTTTGCTGGCTATATTGAATTTTTTTTGCATTAATATATTCAAGTTTATTCCACCAATCCGCATTACAAATAAAAGTTTTCTCAGTTGTACTTCTAGACAGAGTTACACTATTGGAATTTACAGTAATATTGCCTTTTGCAAATGCGTTAGTAATATTTCCTCCATTCGTGACTATTTCGTCTTTTGCTTTTACTGTACCAACTGAACCATTATTTACAGTGATTTTTTTACCTGCAGTAAGTGTATTAGCGCTATTACCTGTAAAAGAAATTGTTCCTTGAGCATCGGCATTACCAACAGATCCATTATTCACAGTGATATCGCCACCTGCAATTAATATTGTTCCAGTACCACCACCACTTAAGTTAATATTCGATAAAGTATTCGCAACTTTTACACTACCATTTGTAATAATAATATCTTTATCTGCATACATTTCACCCACTTGTTTCCCAGTATTGACTGTAATTTTTCCTTTAGCATAAACGACGTCAACTTCACTGCCCGGGCCTAAATATACATCTCCATTTGATACAATTGTTCCAATTCTTTCACCACCTCCATTTAAAGTAACATTGCCTGTAACATTGAGTTCATTTACACCAATAAAGGTGTTTCCAGTGGATTCAAAGTTACCATGTACATTGACCACAGCATTCTTACCACCTTTAATTTCAATACCACCTGCAACTTTAAGATCACCATAAATATCTATTGCATTTACCGAAGTATTATTATTAGTTGAATTATTTCCTTTACCTAAAGAAATTAGGTAAGTAACTTGTATCGTTGCTGATGATTCCGACTTACTACTCAAATTCTGAATATTTGCTGAGACACGATATGTTTTGGGAGTTGTACTAAGGACTTCAACATCGACATTTCTTACATTCAATGTTCGCCCATCAATTACATTCAACGTGAATGTTTCGCCTTTTAATTTATTAACCTCGGTCTCAACCTCTACCTCAGATTTATTTTTTACTTTACCTACATATTGATCTAAATATTTTCGGAAAACTTCAACACCAGTCCAAGCCCCAGATTGTGCATTAGTTAAAGCATGACTCGTCACCAACGTACGTTGAGAGGTATTTATATAATAAGCCGTGCCTAAAGCTGAAGCAGCAATAGTTAGCCCTACAAGTAAAACAATTAAAATTGTTGCAAAACCACGTTGTGAAGCTGGGAGATTTTTATTTCTTAATGTCATTTTAAGGCCCTAAGCAGTAATATTCATGAGGCAAACTGGTACTTTAATTTGGCCTAATCCTGCAATTTTTTGAGTGCTTGTTTGAGCTAAAATGGTTACTAAAGGATGCTGAGTGTTTACATCTGGATCGCCAGCACCGTATGGTGTACAGTTAGTAGTCGATTGCTCAAAATTAATTTGTTTGGGATTAGATTTATCTAGAGAATAATCCTCTAATTCGGCTAGAGTGGCTTTAACTTTCCACTTAATAGTCGTTGAACTCAGACTTTCTGTTTCTGAACAATTCGTTTCTGTCTCGCCTAAAAATCCATTCAGTAATATAAAACTACGTTTCTTATTATCAGCAGTCGCAACATCGGCTAGCCCTTGGCAAACTACTGTTGAGCCTTCTTTGAAACGCCATAAAATTGCATTTACATTTTTTGAGTCTATCGAAATAGTATCCGATTGTAAGAAATGTGATGATCCATCTAATCCGAATCCTGCATTTTGTAAAAACATTTGGGCAGTTGTAAATCCACTCTGCAACTGAGTATCGTGAGTTGAAGCCACTCTCGAATCAACTCCAGTTTTAACCATGGTTCGGTAAACACTTAAAACAGCGATAATGCATAGCATTGAAATTACAAGTCCAACCAACAACCCTATTAATGTTGTACCTAACTGACTTTTCATTATAAAAATTCCCCTACTGTTATTTGCTCCTCTAATGACTCACTTTCTATTTCAAATTTCATCGGCTGACTGTCAGAAATCGTGGCATTCAAATTATTACTGGAACTATTTACAGTAACTGTCATCTCCTTACAAATAACTTTCACATTAATATCTTTGTTTTTATCATCATCTTTGCCATTACAATTCTCGTTACCTACGCCATTACAATTACCACTTCCATTACCATTACTATTGCCATTACCATTATTACTAGTATTGCTGTTGCTGTTGCTGTTGCTGTTGCTGTTGCTGTTGCTGTTGCTGTTGCTGTTGCTGTTGCTGTTGCTGTTGCTGTTGCTGTTGCTGTTGCTGTTGCTGTTGCTGATATTAATTGAAAGGGTTTTAGTTCCTTCACACCACTGTTTTTTATCTTCAGCTGTTGCATTTTGCATTTTCGCACGAAGCTCATTTATAACAATGTATTGCAGATTGTTTTGTTGCTGACTGACAAGCATACGACCAATACTATAAACCGCCCCTAAAATAACAATAGATGAGAGCGCTATAGCGATTAGAGCTTCTAATAAACCAAGTCCTGCTTGTGCTTTTTTAATTGAGGGTATACGTTTCATTTAAAGTTCCATTACTTATCGTCAAAGATAAGTTGGTTTTGCAATTAGTCGTAATTTCTGTAGTGACTTGTCCAAAGTTGTTGAAGGCATAACACCGAAAGAGTGTAGTATCAGGATTTCTAATCAATATGGCGGAATTTAAAGGATAATCAAATACTTTTGGGCTTGAACAACTCGCTGATCCAGTTGAAGTTGCCTTATGTACGGTAAGGTGTTTAGTAACTTCATCTAAACATATCTGACTTGATGGTTGAGCAGCATTCAAACCAAACTCATTACGGATTGCTGTGGCTTTAGCTAAACTCATAGCACTTTTAAGTGACATTGAAGCTTTATCTAATTCAGCCTGTTTTGCCCATAATCCAGTAAAGGATGTGCCTATAGTGACTAGTATTGCCAAGATCGCAATTGTGATCATCAACTCAATTAAGCTAATTCCATATTGTTTTGATTTTTCGATTACCATGTCGTCTGACCATCACAGCTTGTTGTTGAAGTACGACTATTAGTATTCGTAATTTTTAAGTTACAACCGACTAAGTTACTAGAATCTTTTGCTGTTGCTATTAATTCATAGCCTTTGCCGCTATCCACCGTTTTACTTGAAAACTCAAAAATATCTGACTTGCTGGCAGACCATTGCGGAAAAGCCGAACTAGCGTTTAATGCACTAGCACTTGCATAATCTTGATTAGGATAGGATAGATTTCTTTGATAATAGTTTTCAAATACCAAGCTTAATGAGACAAGATCAGCCTGAGCAGCTTTAATATTCGCTCGCTTAATATAACTTTGGTACGAAGGGAGAGCTATTGCTGCCAAAATAGCAACAATTACAATGGTTACCATAAGTTCTATAAGAGTAAAGCCTGAAATTCTGTTTGGTTTATATTTAAATATTTGATACATGTGAAATTTACATATGTTTTTTTGTAAATGGTTAAACTTATCACATTTTTGTATGTTTTTTGATAAAAATTTATACCAATTGGCAAAAAATTAATTCTCATTTAATAATATTTCACCTAATTATCAGTTAAATACTGTTAAAAACTCTGTGCTGCTTCAAAAGGAAAGGTTATACCTGACAGTCCAAGCCATCATTTATGAGGATGATTATTGAGAAAATACCCTATGAGCGCTTGAGTTGTTTTAGCTTGCTTTGATTAAAGTAGAGTTCAAAAACTTATCTAAATCTCATTTCATCATTGTTTTATTTATTTTTTTCATAAACCCCATGAGCTATCTCAACCAAACGGTTTGAGCTTTTTTTCTCACTTCAAGAGGTGTTATCTCATTTGTCTTTCTAAGAGTAGCACGGAAAAATTTTCCCTCATGTCATCGTTCGACAATATAGGATTTATTTTTGTGGTGGCTCGGACTGCAAAACCTATCATATCTGCATTTCGATAGATGGCTTGGCTTGCCCTTTTTTTACCAATTCAATAACATCAACATTAGACCTGTTGAGTGCCATTTCAGACTAAATCTACAAGTTAGACATTTGTATTTTTAATCTGAAATTGCTTAACAGTCTACATCCGTATTTCTTAATACTGGTTAAATTCAAAATAATGCATTTAAAAACAATATTTTATAATAAAATAAAGTGTCCATTACCTAGAAACGCCAGTTATAGAAGAAATCTACAGCACGATCGACTGACTGGCTCGCTTCCAAATACAATTTTTGATTGATTTGATAACGTAATGTTAATTTGTTGACTGGTGTAAACACACCGACCCCATAACGAATATACAAATCTGGGGTTAGATACCCCGTCACACTCACTTGAGTATCATCACCTGTACCTTGAGCATCTAGCGCCAAACCGCTTAAACCAAAGGATTGCCCCAACTGATTAGTAAAGGCTCTTGTTCCACCCAAGCCCATACTAATACCAGCAGCGGCAATAGTGTTATTCACATCTGACTTAAATGTCTCGGACTGATTAATATTATTCGCACCTTCATTAATACGTCCTGTAACCAACGCATTCATTGCTTCTTGTTCAGTCAAATTACCATCATTGTAGACCTGAATATTTGGATTGCTTGCTGTACCTGTGATTCGAACCCCAACTATTGTTCCTTGTATGGTTTTATTGGTATCTACATCTAATGTTGGATTTGCCAAAGGACCATTGAAACGTGCAATTGCACGATTTAGATCTAGACTCTGTCCATAGGCTTCAATTTTAACCTTTTGACTTACACCAATCGCACCATTCGCCCGCATTGCAGTTTCAATGCCACGTTGTGATAAATATAAGCGTCCAATCAATGGAATACGGCTATTAAAACCTTGAAATACGACCTGTTTACCTAAATTAATCATCACATCAGCTTTAATATCCCAAGGACGTGCTGACTTTAAGATTGCCAACTGATCTTGTCCCTCGTGTACAATTCGCACATCAGAAGAGACATCCACTACAGGTGCAGAAGATTCAGGCATCGAGATTAACGCACGCGGAACGTCAACCTTACCTTTTAATACTAATTTTTTCTGGAAAGGCATAACATCCAAACTGAAGTCTGGGGTAACTAATGCCGTAATTAACGGTGCTTGGCGAATTAATAAATTATCGCCTTTTAAATGCAGTTGAATACGCGGCTCATTTTTCCAGTCTAGATTTCCTGTAAGTAAGCCAACACCTTGTCCGCTGTTAAATGCCCCATTAATAGTTGCATGGTCATTCTGAATGGAAGAATAAACTTGAACGTTGGTTAAATTAATAGGTAGTGAAATCATACTGATCACACCATCTTTTAAACGCATTTCGCCTTTTAAGCGTGGTTCCAAAAGCTCGCCACCAATTTTCCCTGCAAAAGAAAGTGTTCCACTTAAAGTACGGATATCTTTTATAAATGGTTTAAAGACTTTTAGTTGCACTTCATTAAACGCAATCTCTCCTTGCATTGGCTTATTTGCCTTGAAAGGGTCAATAATTACATTGGTATAACCCGTACCAATTTCAGGTGCTTTTACATCTAAACGAAGCTGTAGTCCTTGCGCAACACTTTTCGCATTCACTGAAATTTCGTCATATCTCAATGACGATGCCGTATCTTGAGGATCTTCAGCAGCAATCCCAATAATACCCTGCCGTGATACCATTCTCGCATCGATTTTTGGTTTACTGCCTTGTGCCCAAGCTGCTTTCGCATAACCATTGGCTCTTCCTGTAATTGCCAGACCTTCTGGCATAAACGCGGCGAAGTCATTTAAGTCGAGGTTTTTGGTCACAAAAGAGATATTGCCTTTGGCTTTACTGATTCGGATGGGTTGATCGAAACATAATTCACTTTGCTGACTTGCCCAACAATGTGCTCCTACAAATAATTCTGCCGTATTTTGATTGAACACCACCGAAGCATTCTGACGTTGTACCAAACGTACGCGAACTGAGTCAAAGTCACCCTTTTGAATCTGACCTAACCATGAATTATTACCATTAAACCCACCAGCAAGCTGTACATAAAAATTACTAAATCGGTTGTTACCTTCAACTTTTAATACATGTGCTTTTCTTGTACCAGCAAGTGAGACAACACCATGCTGGATTTCTCTATTACCGCTTCGTAAATTTGTCATTTCTGCTTTAAGCAATGTTGGCGTTGTTTCAGAAGTTGGCAATTGACCTTGTACGCGTAATTTTTGCATACTCAGAATATTACCCACTCTAAAATCATCAACTGCCAGATTTGCCGTTGCCTGCAAACGCGGTTGCGACTGTATATTGAGATAACCATAAGCTCTACCTCTTAAGCCACCATACAGCTCATACAATGCAGGCGCATTAATTTTAAGCCGTAAGTTTTGTGCATTGCCTGTCGCTTGAATTTGGTTGTTTGCATAAGACATATACAAATTATTGGCTTCAAATTGCTGAGGTAAAAAGCCTTTTTGATTATTATTTAATACCAAAGCCAAATTACCTGTACCACGCACAGGCTTATTATTTATATAACCCGCCACATTTAATTTCTGAATATTGATACGTTTAAGTGCATCAGACCAAAACCCTTCCGTTTGCACAATACCAGATATTTCGCCACGAACCGTGGAAACAAAATACTGTGGCTTAAAGCGAACCAGTGAAGCATTAATATTCCATCCAATACCCTTACTTAAATCGACTTTACCTTGTGCAAGAATTTTACCTGCAGCGCCATCATGTTGAAATTGATCAATTTTTAGAAGTAGAGGTGTACCAGAAATTTTAACCTTTAACAGCCCACTACTTTCTTTGATCTTGCTCGATTTTAAGGCACCATCATAATTTACGGCGAAACTTTTGAAGCCACCACCTGCTTTCACATCATGAAAGAGAACCGCTACAGTACTTTTACCTGTCAGCTGTACCGTTTCTTGTTGAGCCTGTTGCGGTAAATGCCCAATCAGGTTAATTGCTTTAAGCTCAATAATATGTTGATTCGGTTTTGCATATCCGCTCGCCTGTATTTGACCATTGACTAAATCAACTGGTGCAGCGGCAACAACAGTTTGTGGATTAAAATCTTGTGCTTTGACATTGGCATTCCATTTCAATTGGGTTTTATCTGTAGGCAAAATAACATTCGCCTGCCCACTCAAACTTCCTTTATTGGCAACATAACTAAAACTTGGCACCTTTAATATATTTTTCTTAATATTGAGTTGCGCCTTATATTGGCCTACTGGAAGTAACGCCGATTCATGCTGACCAATCGCCGCAGAAACCACTACATTTTGCTGACCTTCGATTAAGCGAAGTTGAACATCACCTGAATCACTTTTTAGCCATCCAATATAAGGCATCGCACGGTCAATATTTTTCCATGCAACATCAAGCAACATTGGTTGAGGTTGTTTCGGTTTCGCTTCATTCTGGTTTAATTTTAAATTCCAAGTTTCATATTGATCAAAATCAACCAAACCTGTCAGATGTAACCCTTTTTCTAAACGACCAGTCGAAGCAATTTTTGCATCGAGGCTTGGTGGCAAGAAATCTTTAACTACTTGTGGAATTAACTTATCTTTAGGGTTAATTTTATTTAAATGTCCCTGCACATCCCAATGTACATGCTTTTCCCAACTGACTAGACCTTTGGCATCAACCGTTCCATTCATCACTTGACCTTTAAACTGGTCAATATTCAGTTGATGCACCAAGTCGGTATGCATGGCAGCAGTATATTTGCCTTTTGGAAGATTCTGTCCCGTTAAATCAGTCGATAATCCGAGATTAAGACGTTGTATATTCCCTTGATAACGAAGGACACCTGCTTGAGTAAATAATTTTTGATCGGTCAGTAACGGCCAGTGATACTTTTCAAGCTGTAACTCTCCAAACATAGGAACATGACTACGTACGGGATGCACGACTCCCCAACCTGAAAGTAAATCAGGTGTATTGGTCGCAAATCCAGCTGTAATCGTATCTAAACTTCCTTTCGCTACAACCTGAATATCATGTATGTTTAGACTATGATTTAATGCAGGAATATTCACTATCGCTTTGGCATGTAATGGATATTTACCCTGAAAATCCATGTTTCCAGTCGCATTTTTAATGGCTAGATAGCCCATATGCGCACTAGAGTCCTCAAACTCTAATTTAGTGTTGGACCAAAGTGCTTCATTTAACTCAATATCCTTAAAATTCACAAAGGCCGCATGTGTTTTAATCAATAAATGATCGACATCGGCATGATCTAAACGAAGGGTAAATGGCAATTTAATTTCTTTAAACTTAAAAGGCTCATTACTCGGTGGCGTTTTGGTGATGACCTGTAAATTACGGACATCGGCACTATATAGATGAACTTCTTTATGAACTAAAGCCCTCCACCCCAAAGTCACTTCTGCACGATCAATCTTTACATCTACCACCGACAAGGTCACCAAAATATTTTTTAAAATAATGCCTTTTAAAAGATTACCACCTTCATATTCATAATGAATAATCTGTTGACGTTCCAACACACGATTCAGGAGAAACTTACTTCCTTTGTCGGTCGAAAACATGATAGCGAAAGCAGATACAAGCAAAATCACCAAAAGAAGCAGCGTTAAAAGTACACTCCTCATAACACGACGCTTTTTAGGCAATGGTGATTCGGGTAATTCTTGTTTTTGCTGTTCTACTTCAGCCATAACCTTCTCAAGTACAAATTAAGTTAAATTTTAAAGTGGTGAACCAATAAAGAAATGCACCCGGATTGGATGGTTTTCATCCGAAATACCCGATGCAATATCTATACGTAAAGGTCCAATTGGAGATGCCCAACGAATACCTACACCAACGCTATATTCTGTATCGTTACTAAAATTTTTATCATAAGCATTACCAAAGTCACTAAATAATGCTGCACGCCACCCATCTTTAAATTGATAGTTATATTCGAGTGAACCAACTGCTAAAGCTTGCCCGCCAATTTTATAACCATCCACTTCGGGCGTTAAACTCTTATAGTCAAAACCACGAATAGATTGATCTCCACCCGCAAAATACCGAAGATTATAAGGAATTTTATTAAAGTCTTCAGTCACGATATAGCCCAAGTCACTACGGCCTATAAACTGGTGATCATTATTTTCACCTAAGGAATAAATGAATCGCCAGCCTGCATTTAATATTGCCATATTTGCATCAGATAAAAGCGCTTCACTTCCAACTTCCACTTTATAAATTTGTCGGAAGCCCTTGGTTGGATTTACCCGCTTATCTGAATCTACGCGTGAAGCCTCATAACCTGCCAGCAACGATTGTTGCTCCGTATCCGAACTCGCTAAGAAGGCATCAGGAATATCACTTTCATCGATTACCCCATTTTGACTTAGGCGATCCAATCGATAACGCAAACCAAATGTATGCTGCCAATTGCCCACGGAGCGCTTAATAATACGATCTGCTCCGACAACTGCAGATTCGATGGTTAAGCTATTACCCTGAGCCACACCATCTCGTTCTTCACGCTCGTATCCACCGACTAAACTAATATAATCATTTAATGGATGGTTATATGGAATGTTATAGCGGGTATCCACCGCTTGTCGAATCTGCGATAACTCTAAGTTCGCATCAAATGAGTGACCTCTTGAGTTCACAATAGCTCGACGATAGGTCGTTCTTAATCTTGCACCTGTATCAGACCCCCAGCCTAAACCAACTTCAGCATTATTTAAGCGATCTGCATTTAAGGTCACAATTACTGGTACTTTTTTCTCATCACGTGCTTGTATTTTCAGTCGCTCATCTTCTTCTAAACGGGATTCTTGAGCGGCTCTTTGCTGTTTAATATCAGGATCAAGTTCCTTATCATTTGCACCAGCGAATTGATCTTCATTGACAACAGATTGCGTCACTTCCTTCGCAGAATTTATGTCGTTTTGGTCTTGAACTTTTAAATCGCTACTTGCAATTTTTTCTTGATCAACTAAGGCTTGTAAATCTGGTGGAAGCTCTAAAGGCAGTTCAACTGGGTCAGGACGTACTGCATCAACCAAGGTATAGTTAAAATAACGTGAATTGGCTAAGTTATTTGCCAAAGTATTCACACGCCACAATGCATAATCCGCACCATCTTCCCATGGCACCATCATTTTCAAGATGTCCATATCCAATGGGAAAGGTTTAGCAGGATCACTCATACGGAATTCTACGTCAGCGAGCTTGTAACGTTCACCCGTTTCAAATCGCAAATTAATATCAGCCAAATCTTGAGGCTGAGCAACCTTCACATCATGCAAGCGCCAATAGGCATCAAAATAACCGTTGTTTGTAGAAGCATCGACAATCCGTTTTTTTGTATATTCATACTGCCCGTGATTGAACACATCCCCAATATCTAAGTCTGGTAACACACTAATGACTTGGAACTGCGGACTATTTGCACCGACACCACTAAACTCAATATTCTGACTATTAACCAAGACGGGCATATTCGGTTTGATACTAACTTTGACACGGCTTTCGCTGGTTTTCTCAAACTGAAATTCAGCATGATAAAAACCTACGGCCTGAGCAGCTAAATTGGCTAAGCTTCTTAACTGGGGTAAGGCTGCATTAAAATCACCATAGGATTCCTGCGTAAAGCTAGACAGTTTCGCACCCACGTTATTTTTTAAATTTAAAAGTGCTTGTTGATATTCTTTATCTGGCAAATCTGAATTGGTATTTTGCGCATCCACTATGACGATTTCAGCCTTGATACGCAGCACTTTAGTCGAAGTTAGCTCGTTTTTAGACGGTCTTAACTTATAATACCAACGTTTAAAGAAGCTTTTTTCTTCTTCTACTGCTGGCTCAGTCACTAAGCCTAACTCTGGTAATGTTTTACCCGACTCATTGGCCTCTACGACAATTTTGCTGTCCGCCTGAATACGATTCATTAATTGATCGACATTTACTGGGGCCTGATTAATTTCGGTCAGTTCCTGCGGAGTCGGATTACGTATTACTACTTCTTGAGTCTGACCTGCGCGATATCTTTCTGCCTTAACTTTTGCTTCGTTCGCTACTTTATAAATTTCATTTGCCATACCCTGATCGACGGGTGTTTCAGGCAGCTCTTCTAAATCGTCAAAGGCAATTGGCTTAAAGGCATCGATTTGACCAGTATGTTGGATTTGATCTTGGAGCATTACATAACTATCAGGTACTGAAACCTTATTTTGATAGTTTTCAACTTTTTCAAGTTGCTCAGCTCGGCTTAAATTCTGCGTCTGTGCTTCTGCTTGAATTTGTGCATTCAGCTCATCTTTAGCCGCCTGCTCAATATGGGATGTGGCTGCATTTTCAGGTTGTGCCACACTCATCTCTTGAGCGAAGCCATGTTGGGCAAAAAACATTAAAAAAGCGCTCAAACACAAACTTTTATTGGTATGATTCAACTCCAAGATAGAGTTCACACTTAGGGTTAAAGTCGACTTTTTAAAATTGGTTTTTACAAGCATAGAATACTCTAAACTCATGATGGGTCTAATCAACAGCCCTTCGTATTTGTAATGAAAAGTTTGAAAATTATACTGGCTAAAGAACTCAATTTTATTGATTTTTTCACCACAGCATAGGACTAAAATATCATACATGATTTTCATGGCTATTTTACCAGATGCTCACATTTCTTAATAAAACTTTATGAAGTTCACATTGTCATGGAAAAAAAAGAACATCTTTTAAGCACTCGTCGTTTTTTACCGATGTTTCTGACTCAGTTTTTAGGCGCATTAAACGACAATGTTTATAAACAAGCCTTGTTGTTGGTAATTACCTATGGATGGATTAATCAACAAAGTGCCAATATAAGTACCTTAAACAACCTCGCAGCGCTGTTGTTTATTCTGCCGTACTTCATCTTTTCAGCTACAGCGGGACAAATTGCTGACAAATATGAACGTGCACGCTTGGTACGTGGCATTAAAATTCTTGAAATTCTCATCATGCTGATTGGTAGTGCCGGATTTTTACTTGGACATTTATGGCTATTGTTACTCGCGCTGTTCCTGATGGGTACGCACTCAACCTTTTTTGGTCCTATTAAATATGCAATTTTGCCCGAAATATTAAAACCAAATGAATTGATGTCGGGTAATGCCTTATTTCAATCGGGCACTTCAATGGCTATCTTAATTGGTATGATCTTGGGTGGTGCAGTTATTTCTGCTTCAGATGGTAATTTACTCTGGATTAGCTTGACGATCGTTACGATTGCAATTTTGGGTTATCTCTCTAGCCGTTTTATTCTAAAGCAGAATGTCAGCACACCTGATTTAAAGATTGATTGGAACTTTTTCAGAACCAGTTTTCAAACATTAAAGTATGCCAAAAGCATTCCGCTCATTTATTTGGTGCTATTGGGGAACTCTTGGTATTGGTTTTATGGAGCAACTTATTTAACCCAAATCCCGCAACTAACGCAGCAAAATTTACATGCATCTGAAAATGTCGTCAGTCTTCTATTGACCTTTTTCTCTGTAGGAATCGGTATTGGTTCATTGTTATGTCGCAGAATTGGTGGCACAGAAGTTAATTTAAAAATGGTTCCAATTGGCGCCATTGGCTTAACGGTATTTGCCTTATATTTGGCTGCCAGTCTCGCTTTTGTTCCCGTACGCACGGGTGAACTGCTACATCTTGCCGATGTATTCCAGCAAGGTTGGAGTTATTACCATGTCATGTTGGCGGTTACTCTGCTTGGAATTAGCGGAGGTTTTTACATTGTGCCACTGTATGCCATGATGCAAGCACATTCGCCTCGATCTCACCGTGCACGCGTTGTTGCTGCAAATAACATCTTAAATGCTGTATTTATGGTCAGTTCGGCTATTTTTTCCATTATCATTTTAAGTATTTTAAAAATTGATATTAAAATATTGTTCTGCATTACTGCTGTACTGAGTGCGATATTTAGCATTTGGCTACTGGTTCGTCTAAAACCACTACTCACCACAGCTCAAGTCTCTTTAGAGGATTAACCCTATGCGTCACTATACGGGCATTGATAAGCTCATTAACTCTTTTGACCAAGCACTTCGTAGTCTCGTGCCAGGGACGACAGCAGCTCAGCGAGAAAATCCCGCTGTTCCTGAAGAAACGCAATTGGCTGTAAGTGAAGCACGTCATGTAGCAGGACTCATGCGTGTCAACCATAGTGGTGAAGTGTGTGCTCAAGCGTTATATCATGGGCAAGCCCTCACTGCGAAGTTACCGAATGTCCGCCGTGAAATGGAAAAAGCCGCTCTTGAAGAGCAAGATCATCTAGCATGGTGTGAAGACCGCTTAAAAGAACTCGATAGCCATACCAGCTTACTCAATCCAATCTGGTATAGCTTGTCCTTTGGGATGGGGGCACTGGCTGGTATTGCAGGTGACAAATACAGTCTAGGTTTTGTGGCTGAAACTGAACGCCAAGTCAGCCTGCATTTACAGCACCATATTAGTCAACTGCCTGCACAAGACAACCGTTCACGTAAAATTCTAGAACAAATGAATGAAGATGAGCTGCATCATCGTGATACCGCACTCAATGCAGGTGGTGTAGATTTGCCTATGCCTGTTCGCATGACCATGACCGCCATTTCAAAACTCATGACTAAAACCAGTTATTTTATTTAACTTACTCAATAGATTTTGCAGTAAAAAGCAGTGCCCGATGACACTGCTTTTTTATACTTCAAATTTCGTTATTGAATGAGAACCCTGTTTCCAGTCAGCAGTAAATTACCTGTATATTTGGGTTCAAGTGAAGGATTACCCGGATAACTTCGACCATTAAATTTTAGAATGACTTGTCCCGAGCCTCGTGAATAAACCGACAAATCTGACCAACCTTGTGTTTTGCTATTTAAAACCACAATCGGCACATCAGTTACGGTCATTTTACTATGCGGTTGAAACTTCTTACGACTCATGCCCTGAAAAACCAATACCGTACACCCACCTGTACCACACCAGTCCAACCCTCTTAACATTACAACCGCATCTTGCATGCCATCTTGATTCAAATCATAGAATGCATATTGATATAAAGGCTGTTCCTGAAGAGACAAATAGACGGCTTGCTTGAGTGCATGCAGCATCGTTTCATCACCAGCCAAATCTGTTGTAGAAATTGGTGGTGGTGTCATTTGTGTATTTTCCATGGGAGCATTTGCACTACATCCCACGACTAGACCACTGAGCAGTGTACATAGAAAAAAATGAATTTTCATAACAGCGAATCTCTTATAGCTGTTTCAATATTCATTTTAAAATAGTCAATAGAACAGCCGCGTTTTTATATGTTAACAACCTCAAGGCATTTCACTGTGGGGAACTGATGTTTTGAGTCTAAAAAACTGGGATGTGACCACACATCTGCCATCGGAATTTTCACATCGAGTGCTAAGGGCATTTTTTTAGGATTAAATTGCATCTGCTCTAACGACACTCCCCATGCAATCAGATCAACATCCAATGATATTTGATGAGATGGGCGAACACGACCTGTATCTGCTTCCCATTGCTTTAATTGCGCAATGATTTGCTCAGGATTTAATGTTGAATGTAATAAGCAAGCTGCATTCCAATAGTCTGCCCCTACACCATCGCGGCATGGAATCACATAAATTTTAGAAAACTCAACCACACCAAGCCCACATATCTGATGATAGGCATAACGAAAATGTTGCTGGGGATTAAGATTACTCGCCAGTGCTAAGGCGTAAATCGTTTCGGTGGCGTTCAATACGAATTCCTACAGAATTGGCTTCTGCAATAATGGCAGGCTTACGAATCGTAATTTTAATCGATTCTATCGCAGGATAGGTAGAAAAAAGCGCATTAAGTACCAATTTTGCTGCATGTTCAATTAACTTAGGTTGAGCTTTTTGAATCACTTCCGCAGAAATACTACAAATTTCGGCATAATTTAATGTGTCTTCAAGCTCATCTGAACTGGCTGCTGCTTCTAAATCAGCGTGAATGGTCAAATCTAACATTAAAGGTTGAATGATCTGTCGCTCCCAATTAAAGCAACCTACCACCGTGTTCACCTTTAAGCCTTCAATGACTATCGCATCCATAAAATATGATCCTTATATCTCAAACTATTCATGGCTTAGTGGCTCTGCCTTTTAGCCATGAATAGATAATAGAAATTTGAATATTAATTTTTCAACATCAAACTTGGATCGATAGTTTGCACCATTTGCAAACGTTGGTCTGCATAAATATCGGTATATGGTGCAAGGACGCGCATAAATCGATCAAAATACAGCATTTGTTTGAACAGTAAGGCAAAATCACGCGGGAAGCGGATACCATGACGCTCACCAGCAGCAACCATGTCCATCATAATGTCATTTAAGTCCGCTGGGTTAGAACTCAAAATCTCTTGAGGATCAGCCAACAAAACACCACTAAAGAGTCGTTCCAAATCAGCAGCTAAAACCTGAGTATCAATGGCGACATCTGTCATCCCCATTCTGAGCATGTTCTCTGCCATGAGCTTATAGTCTGTCCGTTGCAATGCATCCATAAATGCCATACAAGCGGTCCAAACTTCAGGTTTCAACTGCCCCACAATACCAAAGTCAATAAAACCAATACGTCCATCTTCAAGCAGCATTAAATTGCCTGCATGCAAATCTGCATGGAAGCTATTACACATCATGAGACTACCAAACCAAGTATTCATTGCTGTAATCAGAACTTGCGATGGATCTTTAGAGTATTTTTTTACCACTTCGAAATCAGTCAAAGGTACACCGAATAAACGTTGCATCGTCAACACACGGCGGGTTGAAAACTGATGATAAACTTTGGGTGCAGTTGCCGCTTTATTATTCGTCACATTCAAATAATTGACAAAATCATCAATATTTTGGGCTTCTTCAATAAAATCAACTTCGCGTACCATACGAGTTTTAATTTCATCGACAATGTCTGCCAATGAAGCAAATTTGACTTTGGGTACTGCTTTTTCCAAAATTTTGGTGGCCCAGTGCAAGACATTTAAGTCGGTATAGAGAATCGTTTCTACACCCGGTTTTTGAATCTTGAGTACAACATCTTCCCCTGTCACCAGTTTTGCGGCATGTACTTGCGCAATTGACGCTGAAGCCAATGGCTTTTCCTCAATTGAAGCAAAGATTTCATCTAAATTTCGACCAGCAAACTCAGAAGCTAAAACCTGTTGAACATAGCTAAAAGGTAAAGACGGTGTCTGATCTAGACAACCTTGAAATTCCTCGACAAATTCACGTGGAAATAACGAAGGCGTACTTGCAATAAATTGACCTAACTTAATATAAGTCGAACCTAAATCTTCAAAAGTTTCACGCATTAGCTTGGCATTACTGGGCTTCTCAGTTGCGTATTTAAAGCCAGCCTTTGCCGCAACAACTGCGGTTTCCCCCATACGGGCTACGGAGCGTAGTCCATCTAGCCAGATATTATTTTTCATCATATTTAAATTTGGTTAAAAATGCATAGCACAGAGTTTAGCAAAAAATTACCGCTTTAAGGATGATCTTGCCTGACAGTCTTGACAATTTTGATCTTTCTCAAATGCCAAAATTCGTTGTTTCATAGTTAAACCATCCCAGAGCAACAGTTTTTGCAGTAGTGGGCTACGGTTTAACCCTAAATACAATAAAGCATGATGCGCTTGTAAACTGGCCATCACATTCGGTGTAGTCGAAAGTACACCCGAATCTGCACAGCGTAGACCTTCATTATCATGCTGCTCTTTAGGGAACAGACAGTTGTAACAAGCCGAATCCCCCTCCACCATAAATAACTGTCCTTGGAAACCAATTGCAGATGCACTAATCAAGGCAACATTCTGCTGTTTACAAACTTGGTTAACCAAATAACGCGTGGTGAAATTATCACAACCATCAAGCACTAAATCTTGCGTGCTGACCAATGACATCGCATTGGTTTCATCAAGTTTAGCGATATGATGTTCAACCCGAATATGTGGATTTATTTGAACTAAGCGCTTTGCTAGAATTTCTGATTTATAAAAACCAATATCCGATTGAGTAAATGCAATTTGTCGCTGTAAATTACTGATCTCAATATGGTCTGCATCAATCAGTGTAATTTTACCGACCCCTGCGCGTGCCAATAACTCCGCAACTGTACAACCAATTCCACCACACCCTACAATCAGAATATTGGCTAATTTTAGTTTTTCTTGAGCCTCTAAATCCCAACCGTCCAACAAGATCTGTCGGCTATATAAATGCATTTCTTCGTCTGTTAATTCCAGATCATTCTCAGATACCAAGTTCACTGTTCTTCCGTTGAGAGTTTTATATAAATACTGAGCGATTATAAGGGATAACTAGGATTTGGCGACTAAGTATTATTACTCTGAAGATGTGACTTTTTCAGTCCACTAAGCACCATTTAGTTAGAATATGAACAGTTACATGATTTAACTTCAGACGAATTTATATATTTCAGGTATGCTGGAATAAAACGTATAAATGTATAAAACTCGCACTTTATGAAATTGTATTATTCCGCCTTTTTCGCATGTACTTTGGCCGCCGCATCTGTCTATATTTATGCAGCGCAACAAGACTCGACTTCATTTAATGTCAGTATTACCATTAAAGAAATGTGTAATATCCAAACAGCGAATGGAACAAACTTGGATTTTGGTACAGTCAATCGTTCATCGAATCCCAATATGCAAAGTACTCAACTTGCAGTAACGTGTACTCAAGGCACACCCTATAACATTGCATTACAAAGTCAACGAAAAATGACCTCAACAGAGGTAAATAACATCAGCATTCCTTACAATCTTTATCAAGATGCCAATGGTACAACCCTTTGGGGAGCTGAAACTCAAAATGCTTATCGCAACACTGGTACTGGTCATACCCAGACTGTACCTGTGTGGGGAATAGTGAATCAATCCAATACAGACGTCCCTACAGGGGTTTACAGTGACAAAGTCACTGCTATCATTACCTATTAATAGGTTAAGGTTACTGTAATGGAGTCCTGATATTCACCCGGTGGGACACTCGATGTACTTTGTGGGACTTTTCCATAAATCTGAATGGTTTGTGCTCCATTCGTTCCTACCCCCGGTGAAGTATTCGTACTACTCCAAGGCTGCTTATACGTCGCGTCTTGATAGAGTTCATAGGCAATGTAATCTGCACCATTTCGCATACGGCGAGTTTTACCATCATAATTTAAACCTTGATCCAAGCCGACTTTCCATGTTGTATTCAGTGGGCAAGACAGATTTACGGTTGTACTACTCGTAACACCTTTAGATAAATCATCAATATGACCAAAATTTAAATCTGAGGCTGCCATAAGATTACAACTATTTTCATAGTTAGTTGTTACGCTTAGGCTATTTGAAGTTTTATTCGAGGATTGTTTTGCCATCACATCTTCTATGCTAGGTTGCTTCTCTTCGCTGAAGCCATACAATAAAGTGACTGCTATGTCATTGTTATTACTAAAACTACCCGCAGCCACATTTTGACCCGAATAAACCAGTCCATATAAAGGCAAATCAAAGATTTTGCTGTTTTGATTCACCGATATGGTTTTATAAAGGCACTGTAACGTTGATAAATCGGCTTTAATATCAATACGTTTTGTTAAAGCAGCATCATAAAACAAATCATAAGATAAATAACTATGTGGCCAACTCGAATAATTGACCATTAAGCGTCTATTATTGAGTAAGCCCAATCCACCTGCTGTTGCATAAGGACATAACGCAACATTGACTGTTTGTGTATGTCCATATTGATTACATGTGACTTGCCAATTGGTGTAATTACTTTTGCCTTTGCTAGACACTGAACCAAAATTTAAGGCAGGGCCGGATAACCAGCAACTTCCTGAAGCGGCTTGCGCTGAAGGGCTCAGTAAGGTCGCACCAACAATAATTATGACAGCAAACAGACCATATAAACCAAATGCACGAATTGTTGTTTTTTGAAAGAAAAGACTTAGCGACATTGTACGTTCCCCATATCCAGAAAGCCGTATTGTTGACTAAAATCTGGTAAAACCACCTTACAAACCTTTCCATCTTGTTCTACATAGAGTTGCTGAGATGAAGGGTTTTCAAGATAAATCATCCCGTCACGACCAACAATCGTGTGTTCTGTTGATGCCAAATCTGGCAAAGTATCTTGTACCCAAACACGACTCCCCATTTTCATTGGTACACCTTGCGGATCTGTTACGCTCAATTGAACAGCACGCATTTTGTAAATTGGAAATTGAATCACCACACCACTCGCGTTATATGGCACAGCATCTATACGTGTAGTTTCAATTTTATATTCCAAAGGTAAATCTAAAGTATCAATTGAAATATCATTATGCTGATACGGATTTAAAGTATCGATGAGCATTAAACCCTTCCGATTGGTTTTACCTACTACACGATTTTCTAAACGAACTGGAATATCCGAAACACCTTCGGTTGAAACCACAGCAAAAGAGTTAAGCGATTGCCGCATTGGGAACACTGACTTTTCCATCATCACTAAACTCCCTCGAGCAGAACCGATCAGCGTGGTGTAGTCTTCGGTATTAATCTTAGCGCTTTGTAAACCGAGATCCCATTCACCCTTCTGCGTTTCACGCTGAATCTGACCTTGCAAGCTATAGTTGTTGCTATCACTAAATTCGAGGTTCGACTGCCAGCCCCAATCATCTTCATTCTGTATTGCTGTTTTACGAATATTGGCAGAAAACTTATTCTGATCTGTGTCCTGTTGCGCATTTAAAGTGGCATTGGTTTGACGATCTAGCGGTATATTTAAAGACAGAAAAAAGGTATTTTCTTGCTCGTTTAAATTTCGGGTCATATTCAACGTTAAATATTTTTTGGAAGGAAAATAGTAAGACCAGTTAAAAACCAAATATTCATTTTTTGAGTTCTGATTTTTTTGCGCCACATAGCTCCCACCAAATTGACCATAATCCGTATTTACACCTAAAAAAGCGTGATCTGACTGTTTAACGTAACCATAACCTAGAGCACTTGCTAAATCACCGAAATCTCCATCGCTTTGTTGATGATGCAAGGAGAAATTGACATAAGGATTATTCCATTCATAACCTATAGCATATGATTGCCCCAGTTTTTGGTTTAATTCACTAGCGCTATAAGCTCCATTTAGAATGCCCCAACTATTTGGCAAACGATGCACTACACCAAATCCCGCCAAAGTGACATCATTTGAATATTCAGCATGACTCTCAATAGTCGTATTATTGCTTAAACCCTGTCGCAATGTTGCATTGACAACAGGTTCATCTCCATAGCTAAATGATTTAACAGCATAATCAAGTTTATTAACCCCTAAATTAACCTCCCAATCAGATAGGCCTTTTTGCAACAATTGTGAAGTTCCAAACAATGAGAAATTCACGACGCGCTGCTGGCCATTTAAATCGGTAATCAAAAGCTGCGCATTGCCTGCCCCAGTAATTGACGGTGATGCTTGTATATCAAATTGCCCTGGAAGTACCGCACTGGTGCTTTGCTGTATGCCGTTAATTAATAAATCAACTGTCGAAGGTACAAGCACCGAACCTTTAAAGGACTCTAGTGGTGATGTCACTTGATACGGTTGTAAATTGAAATTTTTAGCTATTTTTATCCCCGAAATACGGGTTGAACGCGTCCATTCTAAAGCGCGAGATTGGCTGTCCCCTATAGTCAAACTAATCGCCCGATCGGCAAAATCTTTTTGCCAATACGTATCTAAAATTTGACTTGAAAGCTCATCGGTCGTTTGGGTTTTGGTATAAGCATGATTGGCAGAAATACTAAATATATTCCCTGTCCCCACGCCAAATAACCGTAATTCATTCCACCCACTTAAAGACCAAACATCTTCGGTAGCTTGGGAATAAAGATCATAATTAAATAGCACGCCAGGTTTAATCTGCGCAGGATTGACTTTAGCGGGGGGAATTTGCTCGTAACCTGAGGTCGTATTTGCCTGCAAAACTTCCATTGGTACTGTTAAGTCAATGTGCTGCTCTGCTGAATTATAGTGATAACTGAGTCCTTTAATTTGCGATAAAGGAATAAAACCCGTATGGCCTAAAGCATCTGCAGTGCGAATACTTAATTGTAATTCTTGTAGTGTTTCTCGAGAAATTAACAAATCTTGCGGTGTCTGAATAAAATGTCCGTAGACCGAACTAGATGCTTGATTCAATACTACACTTAAATAGAGTTCTTGCTGATCAACAACATCAGAACTCGGCTGAATCATCTCATTTGCCAGAATGACTTGTGCGTGTAATGAAGAAGTACATAACAGTGCTCGACATAGAGCACGATGGTAAAGAAACTTGTTCATCAACAATTATGGAATAGATAATGTCTGAGCTAAACCATCGGTATTTATTCGCGCTTCAAACTTACCTTTAGGCTGCATTTGAGCATGAAATGGAATATTCCACTGCATGGTTTGACCATTCAGGACATAGCCTACTAAGCCCTGAATTAAGGGAATTTTTTCACCATTTGGGTTGATATAACTTAATTCACTTAAACGAATATGACTTTTACCATTATTCTGAACACTAAGTTTATGATTATTATAATTAAAAACCACTTGATCAAGTGAAGTTAAACCACTTTTAGATGGCGTAATTTCTGTCGATTGAATAAATACAGGAATAGAATATTGCAATAAAAGTTGCAATCCTGTTTGTTGACTATCATGACTCGAGTTCGGCAACTCATCAATCAATAATCGATAAGTCTGTTGCTTAGCCATATTTTGCACGTGCATGTTCAATACACGAATCAATTGACGATCACCAGCTTTAATTTCAGTAATTGAAGGGCTTGCCACCAAATCTCTGGAAGCATTTAGCTGATCTTTCCCTCCTGCCTGAGTCCAACTGAGTACACGTGTTTGTGCTCGAATTGGCTGATCACTGGTATTGGTTAGCCAAATCTCTTTGGCTTTTTCACCTGTTGAAAATGTCACGGAAATAGGTGAAACCTGCAAACTCGCAGCTGAAAGATTAAATGAACAAAGTGAAACAATCGCAGCACAAATACTTGGAATAAATTTGTTCATATATTGCGTCACTCTGTTTATTTCACTTCAAACTTAGTAAGTTACAGTCGCAACCACGGTATCTACATAGTTACCCGCTTCAACATTGGTATCGCCAGTCAATTTAGCATAAACGGAAATTGCTTGATCTTTACCGCTACCAGTTTTTCCTAATAAATTGATTGCATCCCATTCTGTTTTACGTGCTGCATCTTGATACAATTTATACGGAACTGTGCTGGTTGATCCAGTATTTGTATTCTTCATTGCGCCCGTACCGGCTAGGGCAATTTTATACGGTGTATTCAATGTGCAGGTCACATTCAATTGACCCGTAGCACTGCTATCAGTATTGGTCGAACGATCTACAGCACCGAACACTACATCATCTTTAGAAGTAAATTTACAAGATTCATTCACAGTAATTTTGACTTGAAACTGTGTGGTATCAGTTCCTGCAGCATGAGCAGCAATAGAAGAAAATGCAAAAGTAGCAATAACTGAAGAAAGAATGATTTTTTTCATAAAACAACCCCAAAAAAGTGACTTATGACACAGTTACACAAGAATGGTTGGCATTATATCGCTCATTTATTGTCTGTAAAGGTTTTTTTATATATTTTAACCACATGAAAAATATCTTTTAAATTCCCAAAATAAAGTACTTGATATAAAAAAACGCCCCGAAGGGCGCAAGAGCAAAATTAATCTAGTTCAAAAAGTATTAGCACGCTCGCTGTATTTGCTGTAACGCAATCTCTTGCTGTTTTAAAAGATTACGTTGGATTTTACCGCTGGATGTTTTAGGTAGGCTTTCTACAAATTCAATTTCTTTTGGATAAGCGTGTTTCGATAAGCGGGAGCGAACATATTGCTGTAATTTTTGATCCAAATGTTCACTCGGCAGATATTGTGGTTTCAAGACAACAAATGCTTTCACAATTTCGGTACGCTCTGGATCTGGCTTACCAATCACAGCAGACTCCAGCACTTCCTCACACTCTAATAATGTACTTTCAACATCAAAAGGCCCCACACGATAGCCTGACGTTGTAATGACATCATCATCACGTCCAATAAAGTCTATACCGCCGAACTCATTCAGTTGAACCATATCACCTGTCAAATAATAGTTTCCTACAAAGGATTTACGATTCTGTCCATCATAGCCCTTGAACCAGAATAAAGCGGATTGTGAACAATCGATTGCCAAAGTCCCCACTTCTCCCTGTTTTACTTCCTGATGCTGTGCATTCAGGACTGCGAAGCGATGCCCAGGGATGGCAAAGCCCGCAGAACCTACTTTTTTCGGATGTGCTAATGCATGATGATTCGCAATGACCATTCCAAGTTCTGTTTGACCATATTGATCATAAATATTGACGTCTAAATCATGATTAAACCAATGAATCACTTCTGGCGTCAGTGGTTCACCTGCACTACTCACCACACGTAAATGTTGTTTAATTGACGCATTAAATTTCTCTTTGAATCCAAAGAACATTCGAAAAGCGGTCGGTGAACCCGTCAAATTAGAAACTTTATGTTTTTGAATTACTTCAATGGCTTGATCTACATTAAATGCGCGTTCATCCATAATAATGCTATGACCTAAACTGAGCGGACCTGTAATACCATAATACAAACCATAAGCCCAACCTGGATCTGCCAGATTCCAAAAAGAATCTTCTTCACGCAAATCTACAGCATGGGTCATATAGCCTTTAAAGGCTAAAATCGCACGTAATGGTACTGGAACCGATTTCGCCAAACCCGTCGTACCCGAGGTAAACATCATCAAAAAATCATCATCAAAATGCCGCATTACCGCAGGACATTCTGCATCTTTCGCATTAAGTTCTTGCCAAAAATCTGGATCGGTTTTAAGGCTGTGTTTGTCACGATGTACAGTCAGAATTTGAGCAACATGGGTATGATTCAGCTTAGATCGTTGTTCAGAATTAGTGACTATGAGTTTTGTTTTAGCAACCTCAATACGATGCTCAATCGCCTTAGACTCAAATGCAGTAAATAAAGGCTGATAAATTGCACCAATACGCCAAGTCGCTAACACAGTAATCAATAACTCGGGGGTTCGTGGCAAAAGCCCTGCAATACAATCCCCCGCCTGAATTCCAGATTGCAGGAAATAGTTTGCCAATTTACCTGAAGCTTCATTTAACTGTTCAAAGCTCCAACGCTCCGACTCACCCTGTTTACCTTCCCAGATTAAAGCCGTTTTATGCTGTCCCAAATAACGAGCACAACATTCAACATAAGCATTTAGGGCTTGCGGAGTTCCAACTAAATGATCTTGAATTGCTTTTTCAAGACTAAATTCTTGATGGGCTTCTACTAACGTCTTCATGACTACAACCTCTTCCTTGCACAAAGCTCCTCGCCTTGTATTTTTAGCTTTTATTGTTTTCCACAATCTATTTTAGAATTGGGTGATCTGTACTTAGCTAATCATGCCTTGAAGGATGCATCAATTTCCAAATCCATCAATCTGATTGCTGTTTTATGCACATTAAGAACACAACGTCTCAATGTGCAAATTTGGTTTAAACTTGGGTAATCTCTCGAGCAATCAACAGTCTTTGTATATCGGATGCACCTTCATAAATTTGGCTAACACGCACATCACGATAAATACGTTCCACTGGAAAATCATTCACATAGCCATAGCCACCATAAATTTGAATCGCGTCGGAACAAACTCTTTCTGCCATAGTAGATGCAAACAATTTAGCCATTGAGGCTTCTTTTAGACAGGGCTGTCCCGCATCTTTTAAACTTGCAGCATGCAAAATCAGTTGTCGTGCTGCTTCAATTTGTGTTGCCATGTCGGCCAAACGGAAAGCCACAGCTTGATGCTGTACCAACTCCACCCCAAAAGTCTTACGTTCATTGGCGTATTCAATGGCCGAATCTAAAGCCGCACGAGCCATACCGACAGACTGCGCCGCAATACCAATACGGCCCGATTCTAAGTTGGATAATGCTATCTTGTAGCCTTGACCCTCTTCACCCAATATATTTTCCGCAGGAATTCGGCAATTCTCAAACACAATAGTGGCTGTATCTGAACAATGCTGCCCCATTTTTTCCTCAATTCGCGATACGATATACCCCGAGGTATCCGTTGGTACGAGGAAGCAAGAAATGCCTTTTTTCCCTGCGGATTGATCCGTCACAGCAAAAACAATTGCTAACTGTGCATACTTGCCTGTGGTAATAAACTGCTTGGTTCCATTTAATACCCACATGTCTCCATCACGCTCTGCACGACATTGCAATGCTCCCGCATCAGAACCTGCTTGTGGCTCAGTTAAACAAAAACATCCTAGCCAATCTCCTGTTGCCAATTTTGCTAGATATTTCTGTTTTTGTTGTTCTGTACCATATTTATAGGTAATGCCACATGGCAATGAGTTTTGTACACTAACAATCGTGGAAATTGCACCGTCACCTGCTGCAATTTCTTCAATGGCTAAGACCAGTGAGACATAATCCAGACCTGCACCACCCCATTCGAGTGGTATGGTCATACCCAATGCTCCCAATTCACCCAACTGCTTTAATTCTTCGGCAGGAAATTGCCCAGTTCTATCACGCTCAGCCGCAGTAGGTTTCAGTTGTGTCTGCGAAAAATCGCGCAGCATCTCCTGAACCATTTTTTGCTCATCATTTAAAATCATGTAAATACTCTTATTTGTTCTCTATTCTGTCTGTTGCACATCCGAATTGTGCGAACTTATTATCTATGCACGTATTTAGTTTTATTTCGGCGCCATACGAATCGCACCATCTAGACGAATCACTTCGCCATTCAAATACGTATTTTCAACAATGTGTCCAACCAGACTGGCAAATTCTTCTGGTTTGGCCAAACGTGGTGGAAACGGCACCATTTGTCCTAAAGCGTCTTGCACGTTTTGTGGCATACCTTTAAGCATCGGGGTTTCCATAATGCCGGGGGCAATGGTCATTACACGTATCGCATTACGCGACAGTTCACGTGCAAGCGGTAAAGTCATGGCCACAATTGCACCTTTTGAAGCTGAATAAGCCGCCTGACCAATTTGACCATCGTATGCAGCAACGGAAGCTGTATTAATAATCACGCCTCGATCTTCTTCATCATTTTTCAATTCATATTTCGCCATCAATTCCACAGCAAAACGAATCATATTAAAGCTACCTGTGACATTCACCTCTAGGACTTTTTGAAACATCGCCAAGTCATGTAAACCATCACGCACTAATATTTTTGCTGACGGCGCAATGCCAGCACAATTGACCAAGCCATTCAGTTGACCAAAATCTTGCTCTACATTTAAAAAGAAAGATTTCACGGTATGTTCATTGGTGACATCTAAAGGGTAAAACTTCGCGTTTTCACCCAAATGTTGTTTTAAGGCATAGCCCAGTTCTTGATTCATATCGACAAAAGCAACACGGGCACCTGCATGTATCAGATATTTAACCGTTGCTGCACCTAAACCCGAAGCACCACCTGTGACCACAAAAACTTTATTCTGAATTTTCATTTCCCTGTCCTATCTTTTTTAAGTTCATACTCGACTTTAGCTTCAGAGTAAACACTGTCAAGCTTGAGTACAATTTCCAAATATTGCATTATTAATGATGGATTTGGACAGTGGAATGTCGAAAGATTTGGATTTTTACATGCGCGAACAACAATTATTTTTTGACAAAGGCAGCATTTCAATGACCTTGGTACAAGAGGCAGTACTTTCTGCACACCACCAAGGACTCAATATTCAGGAAATTTTACACAGTGCAGGCATCCCCACAGAATTAATGCAATCCAATAAAGCTCGGGTTTCTATTTCACAATATGCCCAACTTTGGATTGAACTGGCTAATCGTATGGATGATGAGTTTTTTGGTATGGATTACCACGCTGTGCGACGTGGTAGCTATCAATTTATTTCTAAAGCCGTTATGCAGAACGAAACGCTTGAAAAAGCACTTAAAGATATTTTGAAATTCTTCAATTTAATTTTAGATGATTTCCAAAGCGAATTAATTCTTGAGCAACATATTGCACGGATTATTATTCATGATAAAAAGCAGCCAAAGCGCATGTTCAGTTATGCGACTTATCTGATGTTAATTCATACTTTAATGTGTTGGTTAGCCAGTCAACGTATTCCTCTCAACTTAATCCAACTCAAGTGCGAAAAACCGATAACAGATGAAGATTACCGTATTCGGTTCTGTTCCAACATTGTCTATTTTGCAGAACAAAACGTTGTAGAATTTGATCGAGACTATTTAAATATTAAGATTAAGCAGGATAAAAAATCGTGGTATGAGTTCATTTCACAAACGCCACATAATCTCTTGGTCCGTTTTAAAAACCCACATGCGCTCAGCACTCAAGTTCGTAAATACTTACTGCAAGCCCCGCCTTCGGAGTGGATTGAACTGAATGCATTGGCACAACAGCTCAATATGTCTGAAGCAACGGTGCGCCGCCGACTTAATAGTGAAGGCTGTAATTATCAACAATTAAAAAATGATATTCGTCGCGATACAGCCATTGAACTTTTAACTAAAACCGATAAACCACTACATGAAATTAGTGATGAACTGTATTTTCATGACCCAAGTGCTTTCCATCGTGCTTTTAAAAAATGGACGGGGCTAAGTCCTGGTGCTTATCGTCAATCGAAAGAATAAACATGCTCACAAAGAAATGATAAAGCCATAACTTTTTTATTACTGCTCAGTCATCTAGATTGAATTGCAAATTGCGCCATATTAGTATATTTTTCACTCAATTCTAAAGCATAGTTTTATGCTTATTTTCGGCTGTACTCTTCCTGTTTTATTTATCGCCTTAACTTAAAGGTAAACGTTATGTTTAAGATGATTGATGTACTTGATCAAAATCTCGTGCAAAATTTCACCCATTCTCTGAACTCCCCAACAGCATTAGATGAATTATTTAGTCAAAGCCTGCTCAATATTTCTGAAGTTGAGCTACAAAATGTGATTGCTCAATTTTTTTCGCAACATGATGCTATGGCAAAAGCGAAGGCACTCGAGCTAAGCGATGAAGCTATTCTGCGCTTAAAAACAGGTGAAAATCTGACTCAAGGCACAATGCTTACTCATACCTCTAAAATTGTCGCGCTTTGTTTAGCAGAAGAAATTGATGCGTTATCGAAAGTTGAGATTTCCGAAATTCCAGCGGATTATTTCGTTTAGTACATTATTTTAGCTATTAGAATGAAGTGGAAAAGACGACATTGTTGCCGTCTTTTCTTATAAATGACTTCACTATCTCTTGCACAGCACAGTTTGTCTATGGAACACTGTCGTTGTGATAGAGATGGTATAGATCAATGATTGTTCGAGATAAAAATAATAGTTTCAAATTACTTTTCGCATGGTCTGGCACCATACTTCCTAAAGTACTCCCTGCACTATTAATCGTCATATTGATTTCAGCAATTCTGGTTTATCTCTCTTCACATCAATACTTTACTATTCCTGCGGTTCCAGCGATTGGCTTTACCATTTTCGGTATCATCCTCTCCATCTTTTTAAGTTTCCGTAATAACGCCTGTTATGACCGTTGGTGGGAAGGACGCAAACTCTGGGGTGCATTAATTGCCAATTCACGCCATATCTCTCGTGATTCGCATGTTCTCAGTACTGAACGTCGCGACATCTTAATGTATCGCGTCATGCTGTTTACCCATTTATTACGTGATCGTCTTAGAGAGCAGCCTCAATCTTTCAAGTTTTATCACGATAAAGTGGATTTTAATTCAACACAGTTGCAACAACTCAGCAAAAAAATTAATGCTGCACAATATGTGCTTGAAGTCATTCAAAAAGATTTAGTCCTCGCATTACGTAACACAGAAATATCTGACATTATTTACAATAGTCTAAATCAACATATTGTCGAATTAGGCAATATTCAAGCAGGTTGTGACCGTATTTTAAGCACCCCTTTGCCTTTTTCATATTCAGTGCTTTTACATCGTACCGTTTATTGTTTTTGTTTTATTTTACCTTTTAGTCTTGAAGCCAGTTTAGGGATTTGGACTCCCATTTTAGTGGGCTTGATTGCTTATTTATTTTTGGGTTTAGATGCATTAAGTTCACAAATTGAAGAACCCTTTGGCTTACAAGACAACGACTTACCACTTAATTCAATTGTACGTTTAATTGAGCGGGAAATGTCAGAATCTCTTGATATTGAACTACCACCTGTAATTCAACCAACTCATCATAATTTAACTTAATCTTGCACATTCTAGACTGTACAACATGCTGAGAACGCGATTTATTTTCTATTTCCAATAACATAAAAAAGCACAACCGTTGGGTCGTGCTTTTTAAATTTTGCAGCTATAAAACAGTACAATTACTGCAGTTGCCCCAAAGTTACACGGTCATTTCCACCATAATCTTTGACTGTTCTGACTTCTTTAAAACCTGCCGCTTTAAAGATATTACGTACCGCTTCCCCCTGATCATAGCCATGTTCAAGTACAATCCAACCTTGTGCGGCTAGCCATTTTTTACCTTGCTGAATAATATGCTCAATATCTGCCAAGCCTTGTTTGTCCGCAACCAAAGCTCGTTCAGGTTCAGCAGCTAGATTCAACATATGCTCATCTTTTGCATCAATATATGGTGGATTAGACACAATCACATCAAAATATTGACGATTCAATGCAGCAAACCAACTGCCTAAAAAGAACTTCACCTGTGTTAAATCATGCTTTTCGGCATTCTGCAGGGCAACTTCCAAAGTCGGTTCATAAATGTCTGTTGCAACCACAGACCAGTTTGGACGCTCACTTGCCAATGACAATGCGATTGCACCCGTACCTGTACCTAAATCCACAACACGAGTATCTTCGGGCAAATCAAGACGTAAAACGGTTTCTACCAATACTTCAGTATCTGGGCGAGGGACCAAAGTATCTTTAGTCACCGTCAGGTCTAATGTCCAAAATGGTTGTGAACCCGTGACATAAGCCAAAGGTTCGCCCGCTACAATCCGAGCCAAACCATTTACATAATCTTGCTCTTGCTCTGCGGTGAGTTCTTGTGCAGATTTGAGGGATAAATCAAAAGCATCAATTTTGAGAATATGCTCAAGTAACCAAGCATTCTCTTGACGCTCATAACTTTCAGCCTCTCCACGTAAGGCTAATGCCTGTGCAATATTCATTAGCCACCATTTTGCTGTGCAAGCATTGCCAATTGATCTGCCTGATATTCACGATGCAGACTATCGAGCAATTCGTTTAAATCACCTTCCATCACAGCATCCAACTTATATAAAGTTAAGTTGATGCGATGGTCAGTCATGCGACCTTGCGGATAGTTATAAGTACGGATTCGCTCAGAACGGTCACCCGAACCCACCAAATCGCGACGCATTTCAGAAGTTGCAGCATCAGCCGCAGCACGTTTGGCATTTTCTAAACGTGAAGCCAGTAAAGCCATGGCTTTGGCTTTGTTTTTATGCTGTGAACGTTCTTCTTGGCATTCCACTACAGTTCCTGTAGGAATGTGGGTAATACGAACAGCCGAATCTGTTTTGTTGACGTGCTGACCACCAGCGCCTGATGCGCGATAAGTATCAATACGCAAGTCAGAAGGATTGATATCTACAGTCGTATCTACATCAATCTCAGGTAAAATCGCAACCGTACATGCTGAAGTATGTACTCGACCTTGTGACTCCGTCGCAGGGACACGTTGTACACGGTGAGCGCCACTTTCAAACTTCAAACGACCATACACCCCTTCACCATTCACTAGGCAGATAACTTCTTTATAACCACCATGTTCGCCTTCATTTTCTGAAAGTACTTCAATACGCCAACCTTTCGATTCAGCATACTTGCTGTACATACGGAACAAATCACCTGAGAAAATGGCAGCTTCATCACCACCCGTTCCCGCACGGATTTCTAAATAGGCAGAATTCGCATCATTTGGATCCTTAGGAATCATCAAAATATTGAGATCAGCTTCAAGCTGTTCAATGATTGCTTTATTTTCCTTAATTTCTTCTTGAGCCATTTCCTTAAAGTCTGGATCAGACAACATGGCATTTGCAGTTTCGATGTCTTCTTCTGCTTGTCTGTACTTCGCCCAAACTTCTGTAATTTCACTTAAATCACTATGTTCGCGTGATAATTGACGAAAACGCTTGTTATCCGAAATAACCTCAGCATCGGCCAATAATGCTGTTAACTCTTCATGACGGTCAGAAAGCTGATCTAATCGCAAACGTAACGATTCTTTCATTGTTTAATCTATCTCAATAACTCAGGCAGTCTAAATCAGGCTGCATAATTTCAAATTTGCGCATAGTTTACCGATTCTGCCCTTTAATTGACATATCTATTATGCTGATAAATAAGCTCCCGAAGCGTTCACTTTCTTCATCATTTATCCTTCTATCCCTTAACAATATTGCTGCTTATTTACCCACATAATGATAAATCAGTCATAAAATGAACGATTTTAATCAAACTCATACAAAGCACCCACTTAACAGCACAACTTAGCGCCTTGCTCTCCACATTTATAACGATGCGTTTTGTTAGATTTGCCACATCAAAAAATTTCGTCCGCATTTTTGGACGTGGAGAATACGATGAAACTAAATGTTGTTTTATTAAGTACTGCATTGGCAGCATCTTCAATGTTAGCAATGAACACTCACGCTGATAGTACAACACGTGTTGCAGCAGCAAGTGCACTAGGTAGTGTTGCGGGTACTGCTGTTGGTAAAAGCATGGGTGGCAATACGGGTGCAACCATTGGTGCAGCACTTGGTGGTGCTGGTGGTGCTGCTGTAGCAAGCGACAGACGTAACCGCACAGAGTCTGCTATTGGTGGTGCTTTAGGTGGTGGTACAGGTTATACCGTCGGTAAAAGTATGGGTGGTACTAGCGGTGGTTACATTGGTTCTGCACTAGGTGCTGCTGGCGGTGCTGCATTAGGCAACAAAATTTCTAAAGATAAAGCTGAAGAAAAAGCCAAATCATCACGCAAATGGAAAAAACGCCACCGTCACTACCGTTAATTCCGACAGTCCAAGCATTCAAGCACCGTTAGGTGCTTGTTTTATGTTGAATTAAAAAAGTTGGATCTGAAATTGAAATGATGGTTTCTATAAAACTGTAATTGTGAATTTGTTATGAAGAAGCAACACAAAGTAATGACAAAACCCTCATGCACACACACAAAGCCTTTCATTTTAATTCGCTTAACTCTTTTAAATTGGACTCAAGCACATAGCACTATGAAAAAATGGAGTTTGTCATGAAACTGAATCATGTAATTTATGCCTCATTAATCGCGACCACAATGATGGGGACGGCTTATGCCGATAATGGTACTCGAGTTGCAGCAACATCTGCTTTAGGTAGTGTCGCAGGCACAGCAATCGGTAAACAACTGGGTGGCACAACAGGTGCAATGATTGGTGCTGCTGTCGGTGGTGCTGGTGGCGCCGCTGCTGCGAGTGATCGACGAAATCGAACTTCTGCCGCTATTGGTGGTGGTCTCGGTGGTGCTGGGGGTTACACTGTAGGTAAAAATGTTGCAGGAACCAATGGTGGGTATGTTGGCGCAGCTTTAGGTGCCGCTGGTGGTTCAGCGCTAGGACGTAAAGTGTCAGAAGACCGTCGTGATGATGAACGCTATGATAATCGTGGCTATCGCTCAGACCGTAATTATCGCTATAACGACGATGCACGTTACAATGATCGCCATTACCGCCATGACAATGGACGCCATTTGGGTCACTACAAGAAAAAACGTTGGGATGATTAACCCTACATAATACAAAGCATCTTCGGATGCTTTTATTTTGGGCTCAGGCAACATATCGAAATTAAACGATATACAACAACCCACTTATATCGTATTATTTCGATATAGAATTTTCGAGTCTGGATATGCCTACTCTACAAAATACCAAATTTTCAATTCTGGAACTTGCCCCAGTCCGTGATGATAAAAGTATTGCCTTTTCTCTACACCATGCTCTTGAACTGGCTCAACATGCTGAAAAATTGGGCTTTGAACGTTTTTGGTTGGCTGAACATCACAATATGGATGGTATTGCCAGCTCTGCGACAGCCGTCTTACTGGGCTATATTCTTACCAACACACAAACACTTAAAGTCGGTTCGGGCGGGATCATGCTCCCTAATCACGCACCACTTGTGGTTGCCGAACAATTTGGGACTTTAGCCACGCTTTATCCTAACCGTATTGAGCTTGGTTTAGGTCGTGCTCCAGGTACAGATCAAGTCACTATGCGTGCTTTACGTCGTGGGCGCCAAGAAACTGAAGATCAATTTCCACAAGATGTCGCGGAAATATTGCAATACTTTAAAGCGCCTGAAGAAAATCAAAAAATTGTTGCTACGCCAGGTCAATCAACTCATGTCCCTGTTTGGCTTTTAGGCTCTAGCCTTTTTAGCGCTCAATTAGCGGCACGTTTAGGTTTACCCTACTCGTTTGCTTCACATTTTGCACCAAGAATGCTCGGACAAGCCATTCAACTTTACCGTGATAATTTCCAACCATCAGAATATCTGGATCAACCTTATGTTTCGATGGGCGTGCCTACAGTCATTGCCGACTCAGATGAAGAAGCTCAGTATCTTGCGACCAGTGCCTTCCAACGTGTACTCGCCTTAATGCGTGGACATAGCCTAAAACTTAAGCCCCCTGTAGAAAGCATGCAGAACCTCTGGTCACCCGTTGAAAAAATGTCCGTGAATAACTTCTTTGCCTTAGCACAAATTGGTTCAGTTCAAACCGTAAAAGAGGGTCTTGAAGATTTACTCAAGACCTATCAAGTCGATGAGTTTATTTTCACCTGTGATATTTACGATACTGAAAAACGCTTAGCGAACTTTAGCCATCTAATGGACATTAAAAAATAACATTTGATCCAAACTTTTAAATCACAATCAAGCCTAAGAGCATGTTTCTTAGGCTTTTGGAATTTACCCTAGTAGCAATTTTTCAAAAATGACTGCCGAGTAGCTGAATCAACTTTACGCAGTAGATGAATTAATATTCAATTAAAAAAACAAAAAATCCGACAATAAAAAATGATTAAGGAATAATCATGCAGCAATTTAGTAAGCTGAACACGTCCAGCCGTATTTTTCAACATCAAGCACAAGATTATGAAATATTTAAAGGACAAATACAGACATCGGCTGAACTAAATCTAGATACTTGCATCGGGCTAAGAGTCGCTATTATTGGGATCGATCAAAAAATTGCGGCCTTACTAGAAAAAATCCGCAATAAATCAAGCTTAGTATATGTTTTTCAGATACAACCAGCATTAATTCTTCCACAGTCAGAATATAAATATAGCCGCTATGTGCAACATCCATTGCTCATAAAAAATAAGCGCCTCATCAATACTCGGATCAAAAGTATCTTAGCCCTGCGTTTTTTGGATTCTCAAATTAAAGACTGTTGGCTAAAACGACAACTAACCCCTAACATTACCCGTGAAAAGAAAGAATTTCTAAAATCTGATGATTATTACCACGCACTACAACAAGAAAAATGTCGACTGATTACTTGGCCACTCAAGAAAATTACAGAGAGCTGCATTGAATGTGTAGATGGCTCTATTTATCCTGTCGATTTAATTATCACTACAAATTTGCCTAAATAATTGCAGATTACTCCAAATGAAGTTTCATATTTATAATTAAAATAATTGTGCACAAAAAACAACCCAATCTAGTTATTCAGATTGGGGATTAAGCCATTCCTTTTTTGTATAAATACTGGATTGATCCAATATTATCCGATGCGGCGTTTTAGACCCGTCATTTGTAAGACACGAGTAGAAATTTCTTCAATCGACATTTCAGACACATTCAAATACTTTATTCCTTCCGAAATATAAATACCCTCAATTGCGCGTAATTCCATCTGACATTGACTAAAGCTTGCATAGCGGCTATTGGCTTTACGCTCAGAACGAATCGCAACCAAGCGCTCAGCATCAATCATAAGCCCAAACAGCTTATGCTTATGTGCTTTCAATACTGAAGGTAAACGGTTGTCATCCAAATCTTCTTCCGTCAGTGGATAGTTTGCTACACGAATTCCAAATTGTAATGACAAATAAATGGATGTTGGTGTCTTCCCTGAACGAGAAACCCCAATCAAAATTAAGTCGGCTTTGTCGTAATGACGGGTACGAGCGCCATCATCGTTATCCAGCGCAAAATGTACAGCATCAATACGCGCTTTATACGATTCAGAATCCGTCACAGCATGGGTTTGCCCGACTAAAGTTGTAGGTGGTGTACCCAACTCTTCAGACAACTTACTAATTAGCCCTTCAAACACATCTAAATTTACAGCATTGGCCGTATTAATAATATCTCGCGCATAAGGATCAACCAAAGTATCGAACACTAATGGCTTTTGTCCATCACGTTCAGCTCGTTGATTAATCTCAGAAACTACATTCATTGCAGCTTCTTCAGAGGTAATATAAGGAATAATATGAATGTCAAAATCTACATTTGGAAACTGGGCCAGTAAAGAGTGTCCGAGAGTTTCTGCTGTGATTGCAGTTCCATCTGAAATAAAAAACACACTTCGCTTTATTTGTTTACCTTCTGACATTAAAATTCTCCTCAAATATTTGTCTAAGTGCTATATAATCATTATAGTAAACTGATCTTACATGACTGTCGCTTAGTAAAATTAAAAAGCTAAGCAGATTTGTTTTAAATTCATGCCAAGATAGTGATTAATACTGCAAAAGTGGAGTAACAACTTTGGAAGCGCGCGTAATTGGTCTAGAAAAATTAGGGAAACACGACGTAGAGCTCGTGGGTGGCAAAAACTCATCTCTGGGCGAGATGATTAGCCACCTTGCAAATGCAGGTGTATCAGTACCTGGGGGCTTTGCTACTACTGCTGCTGCGTATCGTGAATTTCTCGAGCAAAGTGGCCTTAACGCTAAAATTAACGCGGAACTTGCAGCATTAAATGTTGATGATGTAATTGCACTTGCAGAAACTGGTGCAAAAATCCGTCAGTGGATTGTCGACACCCCGCTTACGGCAGGACTTGAAAAGGAAGTCCGCGACGCTTTCGCTACCCTTTCAAACGGCAACCCTGATATCGCGGTTGCCGTTCGTTCATCTGCAACAGCAGAAGATTTACCTGATGCATCTTTTGCAGGTCAGCAGGAAACTTTCTTGAACATTCGCGGCATTGATAATGTTCTTATCGCGATCAAAGAAGTTTTCGCTTCACTTTATAACGACCGTGCTATTGCTTACCGTGTTCACCAAAACTTCGCGCATGACATTGTTGCATTATCTGCAGGCATCCAACGTATGGTTCGCTCAGAAACTGGTGCAGCGGGTGTAATGTTTACTCTAGATACAGAATCAGGCTTCCGTGATGCTGTATTTATTACTGCTTCTTATGGTTTGGGCGAAATGGTTGTACAGGGCGCTGTAAACCCTGATGAATTCTATATTTCTAAGCCCCTTCTTAAAAATGGCAAACATGCTATTTTGCGTCGTAATCTTGGATCTAAGCACCAAAAAATGGTGTATGGTGAAGAAGGTGCTGCTGGAAAATCAGTGGTCGTGGTTGATGTTGAAAAAGCAGAACGTCAACAATTTGCGTTAAATGATCACGAACTTCAAGAGCTTGCTAAACAAGCATTGATCATTGAAGAACACTATCAAGCACCTATGGATATTGAATGGGCAAAAGATGGTGACGACGGTCTAATCTATATCGTTCAAGCACGTCCTGAGACAGTAAAAAGCCGTGAAAATGTCGGCACCATGGAACGCTACCTGCTTAAGCAAAAAGGTACTGTAATCTGTGAAGGTCGCTCAATCGGTCAACGTATCGGTTCTGGTAAAGTACGCATTGTGACGTCTATTAAAGAAATGGACAAAGTCCAAGAAGGCGACGTACTTGTTTCTGACATGACTGACCCAGATTGGGAACCAGTAATGAAACGTGCTGCTGCAATTGTTACAAACCGTGGTGGTCGTACTTGTCACGCAGCAATTATTGCACGTGAACTTGGTGTGCCTGCAATTGTTGGTTGTGGCAATGCAACCGAAGTTTTAACCGATGGCCAAGAAGTGACTGTTTCATGTGCTGAAGGTGATACTGGCTTTATTTACGAAGGTTCGTTAGATTTCGAAATTCAACGTAACTCAATTAACTCTATGCCAAAACTTCCGTTCAAAATTATGATGAACGTAGGTAACCCTGACCGTGCATTTGACTTTGCACAAATTCCTAACGAAGGTATTGGTCTTGCGCGTTTAGAATTTATTATTAACCGTATGATTGGTGTACACCCTAAAGCCTTGTTAAATATTGACAGCTTACCGCGTGAAACTCGTGCAGCAGTCTTGGCTCGTACTGCGGGTTATGCTTCTCCAATTGAATTTTACGTTGAGAAACTTGTAGAAGGTATTTCGACACTTGCTGCTGCATTTGCTGACAAGCCTGTGATTGTTCGTATGTCTGACTTTAAGTCAAATGAATATGCGAACTTGATTGGCGGTAAGCTTTACGAGCCAGAAGAAGAAAACCCAATGCTTGGTTTCCGCGGTGCAAGCCGTTATGTTTCTGAAAATTTCCGTGATTGTTTCGAATTAGAATGCCGTGCATTGAAAAAAGCACGCGATGAAATGGGTTTGACCAATATTCAGATCATGATCCCATTCGTTCGTACTGTACATGAAGCAAAACGTGTCATTGAATTGCTTGCTCAGAATGGTCTTAAGCGTGGTGAAAATGGTCTGAAAGTAATCATGATGTGTGAATTACCAACTAATGCACTGTTAGCTGAACAATTCCTTGAACACTTTGATGGCTTCTCTATCGGTTCTAATGACTTAACTCAGCTTACATTGGGTCTGGATCGTGACTCAGGTATTGTTTCTCACCTATTTGACGAACGTGATGCAGCTGTTAAAGCATTACTTTCAATGGCGATTCATGCATGTCGGAAAGCTGGTAAATATGTAGGTATTTGTGGTCAAGGTCCGTCTGACCATCCTGACCTTGCAAAATGGTTGATGGAACAAGGAATTGAGTCTGTTTCACTTAACCCAGATTCAGTTTTAGACACTTGGTTCTTCCTTGCCGAAGAAAAAGCTCAACAAGCTTAAGAAAACATGTTAAAAAAAGACCCATTAGTTGGGTCTTTTTTTCTCTTTTCATTTTTTGAGATTTTATTTTTATGCAAATTTACTTGGCACGAAATAATCAACAAGCTGGTCCATACACTTTAGAACAGTTGAATCAAATGCTTGCCAGCCAACAAATACTCTTAACAGATTTGGCTTGGCATGAAGGTATGACGGAATGGAAAGCTTTAGGTGAATTAACCCAAGGGAAACTTGTATATACACCAACAGGTTATGTTCCACCAACACATATACCTTTACAGAACTCCACAATTATCCAAACGAAAGTTGAAGGCAAAGTATCTAAACCAGAACTTGCTTCAGTCAATATTCGTGCGTTAGCAAAAATCATTGATTTATTACTTTGGCTGCCCGCAGCTGCAATTCCTTCTTTCTTTCTGAATGCCAATCAGGTGAATGAGCTAGCTAGCATTCAGCAAAAAATGCAAGCTGCAGACACCTCCACACAAGCTATGCAATTGCAACAGCAACTTTTCACGCTTATTCCAATCGAAGCGTGGCAAACCATGTTTGCCTATATCATTATTATGCTAGCGATTCAGGCATTCTTTCTAGCAAAGTCTGGACAAAGTATTGGTAAAAAGTTAACGCGAATTAAAATTGTAGATGCCAATAATGGCGAGAAAGTGAATTTAACGCGAATCTTTCTGTTACGCAGTATTGTATTTATCATTTTAAACATGCTATTTATGCCATTTATTACGATTGCCGACTATTTATTCGCATTCGGAAAAAATCGACAAACATTGCACGATAAACTAGCAAAAACCATCGTGATAAAACAATAAACGTGATTAAAATTAAGGGATGATCGGTTCATCCCTTTTTTTACACATAAGTTTGATATTTCAATAAAAAAAAACCTGAAACAACTAATTCCGACCACTAAAATCAGGTTTTATAACAGACATTTAAAGCGACTTTATATATAGCTTAGTTTAACGATATCAGGCATAATGCCCTACAACGTAGCGGTGTCACATGCTTGAGAATTTTTTTCATTCAAAAACAAAATTCTCAATCATGCGACACTTTAATCGCTATCCCATATTATTTAGGGAATGGGACTCTTCACCGAGGTTGTAAAATGAGACAAACAATTTTAGCTGTATTGTCTTTATCAACGATTGCTGCACTCTTAACTGGGTGTGGTGGTGATATGGTACTTCTAAACTCTAAAGGTCCAGTTGCGCAAGGTCAAAGTGACCTGATGATGACTGCGATCTATTTAATGCTATTGGTCGTTATTCCATCGATCTTAATGGCATTATGGTTTGGTTGGAAATATCGTTCGTCGAATAAAGATGCAGACTATAAACCTACTTGGGCACACTCAACTGCTATTGAAATTGTAGTTTGGGGTGTTCCAGTTATTATTATTGGTATTCTAGCTTGGTTAACTTGGTGGGGTTCACACAAGTATGACCCGTACCGTCCAATCGATTCTGATAAAGCACCATTAACCGTTCAAGTTATCGCTGAACAGTTTAAGTGGATCTTTATCTATCCAGAACAAGAAATTGCGACTGTTAACGAAATTCGCTTCCCAGAGAAAACTCCTGTGAACTTGCGTTTGACGTCTAACTTCACAATGAACTCGTTCTTCATTCCTGCACTTTCTGGCCAAATTTATACTATGGCTGGCATGCAAACTCACCTGCATTTATTAGCAGATGAAACTAGCCCTGCTGAAGGCTACCGCGGTTTCTCTTCTAACTACTCAGGTTATGGCTTCTCTCAAATGCGTTTCCGTGCGCATTCAGTGACTGAAGCTCAGTTTGCTGATTGGGTCGCAGCTGTGAAAGCAGGCAACGGTAGTTCAATTAACCCTGAAGCAATTCAAAAAGGTATTTTAGACCAAGCTGAATTTGCAACCTTGCGTGATGGCAACCGTTCGCATCATCAGATCGAAGTTCTTATCGCTAAAGCGACTACTCCAGAAGAAAAGGCTGCTGCTGAAGCAATGAAGCCTTATCCAACTAAGCCACATCCAGTGACTTACTACTCTTCTGTTGAAAAAGGCTTGTTTGAATCAGTAATCAACAAATACATGAGTAACTATCACGGTGCTGATCATTCAGCTACTGCGGGTGCTCACGGGGCTGCTGCTGAAGCACATGCCGCAGTTGAACCTGCTTCATCGGCTGTAGGGGAATAAGACATGAGCTTCTTAGGTAAGTTAGGTCCAGATTCGATTCCACACGATCCAATCGTGTTGGTAACGGTTGCTTTGATGGTTTTAGGTGGTATTGCTGCTTTTGCAGGCATTACCTACTTTAAAAAATGGAGCTACTTGTGGAACGAATGGTTCACATCTGTAGACCATAAGAAAATTGGTATCATGTATATCTTGGTATCTGTAGTCATGTTACTTCGTGGCTTCGCAGATGCAATCATGATGCGTTTACAACTTTTCCTCGCTCGTGGTGGCGGTGAAGGTTATTTACACCCAGAACACTATGACCAGATCTTCACCGCTCACGGTGTAATTATGATCTTCTTCGTAGCAATGGGTCTTGTTGTTGGCTTAATGAACATCTCTGTACCTTTACAGATTGGTGCTCGTGACGTTGCCTTCCCATTATTGAACTCTGTAAGCTTCTGGTTATTCGCTGGTGCTGCAGGCTTAATGATGGTTTCACTTGCTTTAGGTGAATTCGCTGCTACAGGTTGGATGGCTTACCCTCCTCTTTCTGGCATTGAATACTCTCCTGGTGTTGGTGTTGACTACTACATCTGGGCACTTCAGATTTCTGGTTTAGGTACACTTTTAACTGGTGTTAACTTCTTTGTTACCATCATCAAAATGCGTGCACCTGGCATGAAATTGATGGATATGCCAATTTTCACTTGGACTGCTCTTTGTACTGCAGTTCTGATTATTGCTGCATTCCCAGTGTTAACTGCAACAATTGCAATGTTATCTCTAGATCGTTACTTCGGTTTCCACTTCTTTACCAATGAGCTTGGCGGTAGCCCAATGCTTTACGTAAACTTGATTTGGACTTGGGGTCACCCAGAAGTATATATCTTGGTATTACCAGCCTTTGGTATTTACTCTGAAGTTGTATCGACTTTTGCTCGCAAAACGTTGTTCGGCTACAAATCTATGGTGTATGCAACAGTTGCAATTACTGTATTGTCATTTGTTGTATGGCTTCACCATTTCTTTACCATGGGTGCAGGTGCCAACGTTAACGCGTTCTTCGGTATCATGACGATGGTTATTGCGATTCCGACTGGTGTGAAAATCTTCTCTTGGTTATTCACCATGTACAAAGGTCGCATTACATATACAACACCAATGCTTTGGACACTGGGCTTCCTTGTGACTTTCGGTATCGGTGGTTTGACTGGTGTATTAATGGCTGTTCCGCCTGCGGACTTCCTTGTACACAACTCTTTATTCCTTATCGCTCACTTCCATAACGTAATTATTGGTGGTGTTGTATTCGCAATGTTTGCGGGTATCATTTTCTACTGGCCAAAAATGTTTGGTTGGAAGCTTAATGAAGCTTGGGGTAAAGCAGCATTCTGGTTCTGGTTCTTAGGTTTCTACTTTGCATTCATGCCACTTTATATCCTTGGTTTCATGGGTATGACGCGTCGTTTGAATACATATGACAACCCTGAATGGGATCCGTACATCGCAATTGCATTGTTTGGTGCAGTATTAATCGCACTTGGTATTGCATGTTTCTTAATGCAAATCATTGTTGGTTTCTTACAACGCCATGACAACATGGACGTTACAGGCGATCCATGGGACGGTCGTGTACTTGAATGGTCTACGTCTTCACCTGCTCCGTTCTATAACTTTGCTCATCTTCCTAAAATTAGCGGTATCGATACTTTCTGGAATGACAAAGAGAATGGTGTTGCTTATGCACGTCCAACGTCTTATGAAGATGTACATATGCCAACGAACCGTGCTGCTGGCTTTGTAATCGCAATGTTCATTACTGTTATGGGCTTCGGTTTAATCTGGCACATTTGGTGGTTAGTTGTCGTAACCTTTGTTGCTGCAATCATCAGCTTCATCGTAAGCTCTTTCACTAAGAAAGTTGATTACTATGTTCCTGCTGCTGAAGTTGAGCGCATTGAAAACGAACGCTATGCGATTCTTGAAAAACACTTGAAGAAGGACTAAGACAATGGCTGAAGTACTTCATCACGATAACCACGGACACGATGAACATCATCATCACGATGATACTGACATCACTGTCTTTGGTTTCTGGTCATACTTGATGAGTGACTTGATCCTATTCGGTACACTCTTCATTGCTTTCGTTGTATTAAGTGGTCACGTTCCACCGGGTACACCAAGTGCAAAAGAACTTTTTGGTGAGTCTTTAAGTTTCGTATTAACTGAAACTTTTGCTCTCTTAATTTCTTCTGTAACATTTGGTTTTGCTGTACTTGCATCATACAAAAAGAATGTTAGCCAAGTTTTAATCTGGTTAATTATTACTTGGGTATTTGGTGCATCGTTCATTGGCATGGAACTGTACGAGTTTAATCACCTTGTACATGCTGGTCATGGTCCAAGCACAAGTGCGTTCTTATCTGCGTTCTTTACTTTAGTTGGTACGCACGGTATTCACGTAACTTCTGGTTTGGTATGGATGATTGTGTTAATGATTCAAATCAAGAAAAATGGTTTGACTTTACCGAACACACGTCGTCTTGCTTGCTTGAGCTTGTTCTGGCACTTCCTTGACATCGTGTGGATCTGTGTATTCAGCGTAGTTTATTTGGCGGGAGTTCTCTAATGGGTCACGATCATCATACGTCTGATGCAGCTCACGGTACCGTAAAACAATATACCATTGGTTTTATTGTTTCTGTGTTATTAACTATTGTTCCATTCTACATGGCAATGAACCCAGAAAACTTCGGTCGTGGCGCAACTCTTGCAGTCATTGGTATTACTGCAATTGCTCAGGTTCTTGTACAGTTGATTTTCTTCTTGCACATGAACTCATCTGCAGAGCAGCGTTGGAACGTAATTGCATTTATTTATACAATTCTTACAATTGCCGTTCTTTTGATTGGTTCTGTATGGGTTATGAATTACCTTCACTTCAACATGATGCTCTAAACTGGTTGTCATGTTAAAAAAGTATTTATTCCTGACTAAGCCAGGAATTCTCTTTGGTAACTTCGTTACCACTTTGGGCGGCTTCTTCTTAGCCGCCCAAGGTTCTGTAGATTTCCTTTTACTTCTGATTACCCTACTGGCTACAACTTTAGTTGTTGCATCAGGATGTGTAGTTAACAATGTCATTGATCAAGACATTGACCAAAAGATGCAACGTACTCAAAACCGTGCTCTTGTTCAAAAAACGATTAGTCCTAGTATTGCTCTTGTTTTTGCAGCAGCTTTAGGTCTTTTGGGATTTGGCATGTTATGGCTTTTTGTCAATGCTTATGCTTTTGGTTTCGCTGTTCTTGGTTTTGTTGTTTATGTCGGTTTTTATAGTCTTTGGAGCAAACGTACCACCATTCACCAAACATTGATTGGGAGTATCTCAGGTGCAAGTCCACCTGTAATTGGTTATACGGCTGTTTCTAACGAATTCGATGTTGCTGCATTACTGATTTTTTTAGCATATGCACTCTGGCAGATGCCCCATTCATGGGGAATTGCTATCTATCGTTTCGATGACTACAAAAATGCAGGTATTCCAATTTTACCTGTTGCACGTTCAATTTTACGTACCAAAGTCGAAAGTCTGATTTACGTAGTTTTGTTTGCAGCAGTATTAAATGGTCTATATTGCTTTGGTTATACAAACTTATTTTTCTTAATCAGCTTTAATGCTTTATGTGCCTATTGGGTTTATTTATCCATTATTGGTTTTAAAGCAGAAAATGATCAAGTTTGGGCTAAACGCTATTTCTTATATTCTGTGATTTTAATCACTGCTTTAAGTTTTAGTTTTAGTTTTAGCTATGTAAGCCCTGCCCCGCATTTACCACTTTTTTAAAAGATAGAGACCCCTCTCTATCTTTTAAAAATTTGCCCTATCTGAATACATTGTAAAAACTTACTTTTCTTTAGCTACTTTCATTTAAATATATTTATATTTAAACTCCATCCTAAATTCACAGCATAACTTATTTTATGACTTGAATTTGGTCGCTAAACCATCTAAAATTCATCCTTCGCAAATTATGCGACACAACTTAGGTTGTGACTCCTTGCTTCCGACTTATTATTCTGGTTGGGGGCTGTTTAAACCGTAAGGAGCTGACAATGCGTCATTACGAAATCGTACTTTTAGTACACCCTGATCAAAGCGATCAAGTCGTTGGTATGGTAGAACGCTACCTAACTCACATCAAAGAAGCTGAAGGTCAAATTCACCGTCTTGAAGACTGGGGCCGTCGCCAATTGGCTTACCCAATCAACAAGATCCACAAAGCTCACTACATTCTTATGAATGTTGAGTGTGGTCAAACTACTCTTGATGAGTTAGAAGAATTGTTCCGTTATAATGACGCGATCCTTCGTAACTTAATCATCCGTCGTGAAAACGCAATCACTGAAGAGTCTTTATTGGCTAAGAGTGCTGAAGAAAAGCGTGCGCGTAAAGCTCAACGTGAAGAAGCACAACTAGCTGCTCAAGACTCTGCTGAAGCATAAGGAGAACATCAATGGCACGTTTTTACCGTCGTCGCAAGTTCTGCCGCTTTACAGCTGAGAACGTTACGTACATCGACTACAAAGATATCGACACTTTAAAACAGTACATCACTGAAAACGGCAAGATTGTTCCTAGCCGTATTACAGGTACTAAAGCTCGTTACCAACGTCAATTAGCGCTTGCTATTAAACAAGCTCGTTACTTGTCTTTGATCCCTTACACTGACAATCATAAGTGAGGTTGAGCTGTGGATATTATTTTATTACAACGCATTAAAAACCTTGGTAAATTAGGCGATAAAGTTTCAGTTAAAGCTGGTTACGGCCGCAACTACCTTATCCCTCAAGGTCAAGCAGTAGCAGCTACTGAAGCTAACACTGCTGCTTTTGAAGCTCGTCGCGCTGAACTTGAGAAAGCTGAAGCTGATGTTTTAGCTGCTGCTCAAGCACGTGCTAGCCAATTAGACGAAGTTAACATCGTAATCACTGCTAAAGCTGGTGACGAAGGTAAACTATTCGGTTCGATCGGTACGCGTGACATCGCTGACGCTTTAACTAATGCTGGTCTTGTTGTTGACCGTGCAGAAGTTCGTTTACCAAATGGTGCGCTTCGCCACACTGGTGAATTCAACATCGCAATCCAATTGCATCATGATGTTGTTGCTGAAGTTCTCGTTACTATCGTATCTGAGTAATTTCTTGCAAAAAAAAAGGGCATGCTCACGCATGCTCTTTTTTTATCTCTAAATTTTCTCACTTATCAATTCCAAGCCCACATTAGGCTGAAATTTTGATACTATCTTTACCCCAGAGTGCGTATTATTGATGACATTATCATGATGCTCTGCACTTCTATCTGCATTATTCTTTCCTGCATTTATCTTTAGGTTTTTGATATGTCTCAGGCAAATGCCACTGCTACCCCAAACTCATCCAAAGCAGACAATAAAATAAATGAGTCGAATCAACTCAAAGAATTTCGCACACCTCCACATAATTTAGCCATCGAGCAAGCTGTGCTCGCTGCACTTATGACCGTTGCCGAGTCATTCGAGCAAGTCAGTGATGTACTGAATGAACAAGATTTTTATGCAACACGCCATAAATACATTTATCGGGCAATTGAAAAACTCGCGCAAGAAAATTCGCCTTACGATGCAGTTTTGGTGAATGACTGGTTAATTAAGCAGAATTTGCTGGAAGCGATTGGTGGTGAAGAATATTTAATGCAGCTGATGGCTGACTCTCCGTCAAGTTTCTATAACCTCGAAACCTATGCCAATAAAATTAAAGAATTTTCGACTTTACGTAACATGATTAAAGTCAGTTCTGAAATCTTACAAAATGCTTATGACACCAAAGGTCGCAGTGTCGGTGAAATTTTAGATTTAGCAGAAACCAATATTTTCTCGATTGCTGAACAACACAATAACAATAAGAAAAATGCAGGTCCAAAAGCCATTAATACCGTAGTTGCCGATGTTTTTGACAAATTAAATGAACTGTCTCAAATGGAAGGTAACATTACTGGTCTAACCACGGGTTTTGTTGAATTAGATAATAAAACTTCAGGCATGCAAGCAGGCGATATGATTATTGTTGCTGCACGTCCATCAATGGGTAAAACCACTTTTGCCATGAATTTAGTTGAAAGTGTGCTATTTAACTGTGATTTACCTGCACTAGTGTTCTCGATGGAAATGCCCGCAGACTCGATTGCTATGCGTTTGATTTCCGCTTACGGCAAAGTACATCAAGGTCATTTACGTGCTGGTAAACTCGATGGTGATGAATGGTCTAAAGTCACTGGTACGATTTTACAGCTACAAGAAAAGCATCTGTATATTGATGACTCTTCTGCCCTGCCTCCAACCGAATTACGTGCGCGTGCACGTCGTATCGCCAAACAACATGGGGGAAAACTGGGCTGTATTATGGTCGACTATTTACAGTTGATGAAAGTCCCAGGTATGGGAGATAACCGTGTGGGTGAAATTGGTGAAATTTCTCGAAGCTTAAAAGCATTAGCAAAAGAAATGATGTGTCCCGTCATCGCACTGTCTCAGTTAAACCGTTCTCTGGAAAACCGTCCCAATAAGCGCCCTGTAATGTCCGACTTACGTGAATCAGGTGCAATTGAGCAGGATGCCGACTTAATTATGTTTATTTACCGTGATGAGGTTTATAACAAAGAGTCGAAAGAAGCGGGTACCGCCGAAATTATTATTGGTAAGCAACGTAATGGTCCAATTGGTACAGTCCGATTGGCTTTTGAAGGTCAGTATACGCGTTTTAGTAACTTGTCACCTGAATACTATAGTCAGTACAATGACGAAGAATAAAAAATGGGCGTTCAGCCCATTTTTTATTTAACCCTGAATACTTAAAATAACGCTACCATAAGACCGTCTTTATCGAACAAAACCGATAATCCATACATTTAAATAGAATAAAGCCATGAAATAAGATGGGTATTTGATTTTTATAGGTCTACAATAACTGACATATTTTGTGGATATTTACCTGAACGGTAATACCATGCCATATTTCTGATTCGATGACTTGAAATAAAACCATTGTTTTAATCTTGCCATTCTCTGTTCCCAAAGGAGTCATTCGGGTGCGCCAAGCAACAGTTTGTATTGATCAATCAGCACTTCAATATAATTTAAACCGTGTCAAACAACTTGCCCCTAAGGCAAAAATCGTAAGTATGGTGAAAGCAAATGCTTATGGACATGGGATCAAAGACTGTCTTGCAGCCTTAAATAGTAGCGATGCTTTTGGTGTCGCCTGCTTGCAAGAAGCATTGGAAATTCGTGCTTTAGGCTATGAACAGCCAATTACATTAATTGAAGGGATATTTTCCGCTGATGAAATGCAGACCGTCATTGCAGAAAAGCTGGAATGTGTTGTACATCAGCCACAACAAGTGAATTGGTTACTGGCCCATCAAGAACAATACACTGCCCTTGGACTCAAAGTCTGGATTAAGCTCAATAGTGGCATGAACCGATTAGGTTTTAAAGCCAGTGAAATTATTGCTGTCATTAATATCTTAAAAGCAGCAGGCTTTACCTGCGTATTAACCATGCATTTTGCCAATGCTGATGCCGACCACCCTTTAAATGAACAACAAATTGCTCAGTTTATTGATATAAAACAAAGTTGTGCTCCAATTCTTGCTTCATGTTGTAATTCAGCTGCAATTTATCGTTGGCCTGAACTCCATTTCGATTATGTGCGCCCAGGCATTATGTTATATGGCGCAACACCTTTTGCTGATCGGACTGTAAAAGATTTAGATCTACAGCCTGTGATGACTTTGAGTGCAGAAATTATTGCATTGAGTCATATTCAAAAAGGCGAAAAGGTTGGCTATGGTTCAACGTATACCGCATTACAAAACACGGATTTAGCCATCGTTTCAATTGGCTATGGAGATGGTTACCCTCGAGCCTATGTCAAACAAAATTATGTTGTGATTCAAGGGAAAATGCTTCCTGTTGTTGGACGTGTCGCAATGGATATGGTTGCCATTGATGTTACTGGTTTAGGTGTTGCACTGGGCACACCTGTTGAACTTTGGGGCAAACAACGTCTAGTAGATGATGTTGCCGAAGCAAATGGTACGATTGGTTATGAGCTTTTATGCCGTTTAAGCCAACGCCCTCATCGAAAAGTTGAATAAGAAAAAATGCCTTTAGGTACTACTCTGCTTTGTGAGTGGTATCTATGGTTTCATTACTTGGTCAACTGACCTGCATCTATAACTGCTGATCTGGAATGCGATATAGCAACTGTAAAAAATTCTGTAATGATGCTTGCTGCAATAATACGGGATTAAATTTGCTAGATCCCAATTGTGCAAAAAAATGATGTATGTCTGAATGTTTACCAATATATTTCATACTCCAATCTGGAAAATGAAAATCAGTCTGTATTTGTCGTTGCGACAATATACTTAAATCATAGTGCCGCTGATCTTTTTTTATTTTATTCAATAAGCTTAAAACCGAATCTTGTTCTCCTTCTAAACATTGGAAGAAGCAACCATCTGCATAACACAATACTCCTTTAATCTTTCGTTTTACATTAAAATCTCGGGCTTCAGATAGAATGTCTCTTAAATCTTGTAGTCGTGTTTCAGAAGGTAGTTTTGCCTGACTGGCATAGCAGAGTTGGTACATTGTGATTTCCTGTCTTATTGTTTTATTCATTGTACAGATAAAAGAATAGCGCGATTTCTCGCGCTATTCCTAAGAAAATAAGTATGAAAAACTAATTAAAATAGTCATCTGAAGGATTGGGTAGATTCTGCAATCCACTGCGCAAAGTATCAGACCATTGTTTGCTTATATGTTGAAAATAAGGGTCTTCTTCAGTGATTCGTTTGCCTTCAGGAATATGTAAACTATTCTTTTTATAAATGAGTGCATCAAGCGGCATTCCTACCGATACATTTGAACGTAGTGTCGAATCGAATGAAATTAAACTACAACGTAAAGCCTCACTCAGTGGCATATCATAACTTAAGGCACGATCAAGAATTGGCTTACCATATTTACTTTCACCAATTTGAAAATACGGAGTATCACTGGTCGCACAAATAAAATTACCTTGTGGGTAAATGTTATAAAGCTGCATTTCGGCTTGACCGATTTGACCCCCAACCAACAAACTACAGTAATAATTACTCTGTTCCTGCGTATTTTCAGTCACATCTGCAATAACTTTTTGCAGAGTGTGTCCAACCAATTCAGCCACTTCAAACATAGTATTTACACTATACAAATTGGGTATTTGTTGTAATTCCAAATGGTTCTTTAGATGTCCAATGACTGCCTGCGTTGTGGCCAGATTACCTGAGGTTTGAATCGTAATAAAACGTTCGTTTTCAATTCCAAAAGTATAAAGCTTTCGAAATACTGAAATATGATCTACGCCAGCATTCGTACGCGTATCACTGATAAAGACGAGACCATCTTTTAATCTAAGCGCACAACAATAAGTCATCTCTTCCCCTTAACTTACATTAACATGCAAGTACTTGAACAATTGAGTGCATCGTTTCAACTCCCCCTTTTTCGCGCACTCCACGAATTGGGGCAACATCCCAATAATCTCGACCGATTGCCACATAAATATGCTTATCTGGGCTAAAGATCTGGTTACTGATATCGAAACAATACCATGTGTTTCCCAGAAATACTTCTGCCCATGCATGACTGGCAAGGTGTGATGTATTTGGCACAAATAAATAACCTGAAACATAGCGTGCTGGCAAGCCCAAAGCTTTGCATAAAGCAATAAAAACATGACTATGATCTTGGCATACCCCCTGACGATTATGAAATACTTCAATGGCAGAGGTATTGACTGAAGTCTGATTCGAAATATAGGGAATATGCTGCAAAATGGCTTCAGACAGTTTCACCAAATTTTCATGGGTTAATTCTGGCACGAAGCGATGAGCAAATTCCTTCATTTCTGCATTGCACATGGTTGTTGGCGTTGGTTGCAAGAATTGATAAGGATTCAAATGATCCGTCAGACTCATCACAGAAGGCTGCTTATTCAGCTCAACAATCCCTTGTGCCATAACCGTCATTTGCTCATAAGCATAACGTTGTGAACTGGTAATCCAGATGTTATTGAATGCGTCTCTCTTCGTACAACGCTCACCTGGCACACTCACATCCCAGTAATGCACTTTCTGATGCGTATTATTAAATGGCGTCATTTTAATATACTGAATGCTATTACACGCCTGTTCAGTATATTGATAATGAGTTTGGTGATTGATCATGAGTTTCATGCATTCACCTCAAATAAATATTGAATTTGGTCACTAAAGTTATAAAAATTTATTTGATCAGGTTGAGCTTTAAGTTGTTGCCAAGCTGTATCCAAACTGTCCCATCCCATTCGCTCCAAAACTTCTATAAGTGCCGAAATTTGCTGTAAAGTTTGTGTCTGATCTTGCTTTAAGCGCAGTTGTCGATCTAATTGCTCTAAAGTTTGCCCCAAAGAATAGAATAAGAAAGTTTCTTCAGGCTCAGCTTCTAGCACTTCACGACAATCTGCAATCACATCACAAATACACGTCGAACTCGCGCTAGCATTCCGAATATATTGATTTAATTCTGCATAGGTTTTTGCAGAAAAAACGCCCCTCAATTCTTGAACATTGTCTTTGGCAAACTGAAACTGTTGAATAAATGAATAGGGTTGTTCTGGGTCTAATACCAGTTCATTGAGTGAGCTTGCATCAAATGCAGGTAAACAGAAAGCATGTGCATAAGACACCGCCTTCTGGTCATCTATAAATGGAAATTGCTGGCATAAATATTCAATACGCGTTAAATAACGACCTAACCAAAAAATTTGTTGTGCATTCGTGCTGAGTAAAATCATGAAATTGCTCCTTCATCGTTTTGGTTAATTATGAATGTAAATGATCGACAACCCATGTATCTTTAATGCCACCACCTTGTGAAGAATTCACCACAAGAGAGCCTTCTTGCATAGCCATGCGTGTTAAGCCACCCGGTACAATTTCGGTACGATAAGGTGAACTCAGGACAAATGGTCGCAAATCAATGTGACGTTCGGACAGACCTGTATCGCTTAACATTGGACAAACCGACAAATCTAATGTGGGTTGGGCAATGTACAAATGTGGCGTTGCCAAAATTTTATCCTTAAAAGTCGCAATTTGCTGTGCAGAAGCATGTGGCCCGATGAGCATGCCATATCCTCCTGAACCCTGTGCTTCTTTCACAACCAGTTGAGCTAAATTGTCTAATACATATTCAAGATCTTTACTTTCACGACACTGATAAGTCGGCACATTTTTAAGAACAGGCTGTTCAGCTAAATAGAACTGAATCATTTTATCGACATAAGGATAAATAGATTTGTCATCTGCAACCCCTGTACCGGGTGCATTTGCAATCACCACATTCTTTTGCAAATAGGCAGACATCAAACCTGCAACGCCAAGTGTACTGTCAGGCATAAAACACAATGGATCGAGATAATCATCATCAATACGTCGATAAATTACATCAACCTGTTGTTTGCCTCGCACCGTTTTGACATAAACCTTATCGTTTTCGACGTAAAGATCACGCGATGTTACTAAAGGCACACCCATTTCCCTTGCCAAAAAGGAGTGTTCATAATATGCGCTGTTAAAACGACCCGGAGTTAAAATCACAATGAACGGATTATCGTTAAACGCATTTTCGGCCAATATTTCTTTCAGTAATAACGGATAATGTTCAATACCTTGCAAGTTATTTTGCAAACATAATTCAGGCATTAGTTTCTGACTGATTTTTCGGCTTTCCAACATATAAGACACACCCGATGGCGTTCTTAAATTATCTTCAAGCACATAGAACTCACCATGACGATCTCGGACAATATCAATGCCGCTAATTTGGCTGTAAATTTTGCCTTTTAAGCTCTGATTACACATATGTGGCTGAAAAGCCTCATGCTTGAGAACTTGTAGTTCAGGCACAATACCTGCTTTAAGAATATCTTGCTGATGATAAATATCATGTAAAAAAAGATTCAAGGCTTTGACGCGTTGTGCACAACCGAGTGAGATTTTATTCCATTGCTTTTTCGCAATTACCCGAGGGATCACATCATAAGGAATAGTACGCTCTGTTCCTTCTGCTTCTCCATAGACCGTAAAGGTAATGCCTTCATATAAAAAATGTTCTTTAGCATGCTGATTTAAAGCGTGTAATTCGTCTATATTATATTGCGACAACCAATGTTCAATTTTTGCACATGCAGTTTCCGAAACGGCATGATCATCCAACATTTCATTAAAAAAAACCGAATTTGTTCGCTCAAAAAGTAACTGTGTTTTTTCCTGCGGTTTTGCTACACCCTCCACTTTTACTGTCAATTGCTTACTATTCACATCTGGTGATAAACCGTTTAACTCTACAATCTCTTTTTCTTTAAGCATATGACCCTCTTTATAGTTATAGCCAAACTCATTTTTATTAAGCAATAAGAATGCCACTCCTTACATCCCTTATGCCGAGTCCTTATTAATTCACGCTTTTAGTCCGTACTCAATATCATTTCTGCTTGATCTTGTGCCTAAAATTATTGAACTTTCTTTGCCTGATTCGTTGAGAAATGCTTGCCAATTGGGTTAGGTTTTTTTATTGTGTTTAACACTGTTTTATTAATTACCAACTTATTTGTTGTTATTTGAATTATGTCTGTACAAGAAAAAGAAACATCGAATAGCCTTTATCGACAATGGCAAATCCTTTCCCGCCTTTCCGCAGGAAAATGGATGGGTACACGGGAAATACAGGAAATTTTGCAAAGAGAAGGCATCGATATCAGCTTGCGCACCATCCAGCGTGATTTGAATCAGATTTCGCAGCGATTTCCAATTGAGAGCAATAAAACCGTCCCTCAAGGATGGCGTTGGCGTTCAGATGCACCGCTTCAAAGCCTGCCGCATATGACCAGTTCTCAAGCTGTGACTTTTATGATGGTAGAGGAGCACTTAAAGCACCTTTTGCCTCCAAGCTTACTCGAAGAGATGAATCCGTGGTTTGATTTGGCACGTCGCAGTTTATCCACCCAAAATAATGTTCGCCAATGGATTAATCGGGTTCGTATTGTGCCTGCCAATCAACCTTTGATTCCGCCCATGGTTGATCGTGCCGCACAGCAAGCCATTTATGAAGGCCTATTACAAGACAAGCAATTGGAATGTGTTTATCAAAAACGCCCTCAAGCAGAAGAAAGCATTTATACATTGAACCCTTTGGCATTGGTGCAAAAAGGTGCAACGATTTATTTAATTTGTACTCGTTATGATAAAACCGATATTCAGACTTTTGCTTTGCACCGTTTTAAGTCAGCTAAAGTGCTAGATTCCCGCGCACTACATCCTGTCAATTTCGATATTGATGCCTATATTGACTCAGGTGCACTTGGATTTAGAGTTGACTATAACAAACCTACAGATCATGTCGCTTTAAAACTGACCATTCCAGAATGCGAGTCACATTATTTTGAAGAAAGCCAATTAAGTCGAGATCAGGTGATTACACCTCTTGAGCATAATCTGGTTCAGATTTCTGCAACTGTTCCTTTTACTTCTCAACTCACGTGGTGGCTACGCAGTTTTGGTAATAAAATTCAGAAAATTGAGCCTGAAGAAGTTGAACGTGCAGTCCGACAACAAGACTGAAATGCTAATTTAATAAAGTGACACGCAAAAAAAGTCCCAACCATTGGGACTTTATACTTTTATTGTATTTATCTGTTTTAATTTATAATCTTGCAAGGTTAGAGCCTTAGACATTATGTTTCTAAACCCCATTTCATAGTGTCTACATGAATTGTATTTTTTGCTGCACATGGAATGTTTCAGCAAGCAAGTTCTCCTCGGTTGTATCGAATAGATTTAATGGTCATCACTGGTTTCTCCGCGTGGTTTAAGTTCATTGAATATACTGAATCTTTCACCGCACCTGAAATAAGCAATTGTTCCGATCAAATCATATTTTCTGCTTAAATGAATTTATGCAAATGACTAACTCCCGTGATGATAAATACAACCGTCATCCTTACATTCATTTCATTCTATTTTAGCAATCAATATTCTGTTGTTTTTCAATCCAAAGTTCTAAACCTTGAAAAGTTTTAAAATCATCCACGGCTCGTACATTTAGATGTGGACTACGCTCCAATAACATTTTACTTAAAGCATTGCCTGGCCCAATTTCTAACACAATATCGGGTTGATTTTCTTGTATAGCGGTTAAACATGAATCCCAATCTATGGCGTGGTTCATTTGATCAATCAGCGCCTCAACGGCATCACTGGTTTTATAATATTTATGCCCGCCTGAGCCACTAATGATAGCCACTTCCAAACGATTAAACTGATGTTGTTGTAAAACCTGCCGATAAGGAGCTACAGCACAATTCATTAAAGAGGTATGGGAAGGAATACTGACATTCAGTCGTTTCACCGAATGTGTTCCCACCTGTTCAAGTTGTTGTGTCAATTGCTGTAAATTTGCTTCTAGACCACCGACAATAAAATGACTATCGCTAATTTTTATTGATAATTCAGTCGCAGTCTTTGCCAGAAGTAGTTCTAATCCGTTCCAATTTATTCCTTGAACAGCCAATAAACCACTCGACTCTTGCCCAGCCTCCGACATTAACATGCCTCGCTGTCGGGCTAAATACAGTCCTTGCTCAAAACTAATTTCGGTTGAACAAATCAGTGCGCTCAGCTCACCCAATGAATAACCTGAAAAACTGATGATTTCATCCAGCTTATGCTTTAACTTTTGCCAGCGACACCACTGTAAGGCAAAAATGAAAGGTTGAGCAAAATCGTTAGAATATAAGTCTGCTTCGGATAAATTTGGATTAAATAATGTAGGTAAACATTGTGTGAGCTGTGAAGTGACATTCAACTCAGTCGCAAGATCTTTTAATTGCTGAACATGAGCTAAGTTCTGCACCCCTTGCCCACTAAATAATATTGCGAAATTCATGTTCCACCTTCAGCATGAACAAAGTCACCCCCAATAAGTCTGCACTTCCACCGGGGCTAAGATGATGTTGAACAAAGTAATCTTCCACTTTAGATACATCTTGCATCCAATTGTGTTGTAGCACACCGCCTCGCGCTAAAAACTGCTTCGCCAAATCTTGCACAATATATAAAGCCGATAAACCGCCACGCCAAACAATATTGGTATCTTGCAGATGAGATATTAAGGCAAATAAAGCTTGAAGCGATGCACGCTTTTTATCCTCTGTTTTTGCATAAATTTCTAAATAGTGTGGAACAGCAACATCTAACACTGTTTTAAAGCCTGAAGCGACTTCCTCAATTGCACCTGTAATGCCGTATTGACTGCGCATCCGTTGCCCATGACTGTTGGGATTACGCTCTAGATGATGCAGTAATTCCTCTTGCCATGTTTGCTGAATCATACGCCCAATGGAAATCGCATTCACTGAAACATCTTGAGCTAAGCATTTTCCTATCGCTGCACTGGCAAAGCCTAAATTAAAAATTGCCCCTTTATGGGTATTAATTTGCGTGGTTGCAGTCATCATTTTTTGTTCAGCTTGAATGCCACATTGCTGAATATTTTCAAAAGCAACGTGCTGATAACCATTCAAACATTGGGATTGAAAATAACCGTGTAAAGCATCAATACTGCGCTGAAATAATGGAAAATCCATATCGGTATGACTGCCCTGCGAAGTTGGACACACCAAACCGGGCTTTTGCTCTAAACTCACTTCTTCATAAAGTGCTGTTCGCGCTAAATGATCTAATCGCATTGCATACTGTGAAATGTCTAATAGACTTTCATGCTTCTGTATAATCTGCATCTTCAAGCGTCCCTTCTAATAATTGTTCTAATCTCAGTATATCCACCCGCTGCAATCCTTTTACAATAATGCTCTGCGATTGGTCTGGATAAATCATCAGGAGTTCATTAAACGATACATGCCAAGCTGGGTGTATTTGAATTTCTCCATCCAAACGTATCTGGCTCAGGGCTTGAGCATGTTGAATCAGATTTAAAATCTCGGGAATTTGTGTTAAATTTTTTGGATATAGCACCAAATCTAAGTCTGATGTCGGACGTACATAAGCTTCTTTGCTAAGGTATTCATACGCATAAGACCCATAGACATACACTTCGCAACCAAGCTGTTGCAAAGCCTCCGCAAAATCATGGATTACCGTATCTGAAAAGGTGTTTTCATGCTCTTTTAAGAGCGTATGTAAAGATAGCGGTCGTGTGATCAGTTCAATTTCATTAATGTCAACTAAACAAGCAACCCGATATTTGCAACCCTCAACCAAGCAGTTGATCGCCAGCTTAACCTGTCCATCTGCCGAACTTTCCTGCCGACATACTGTCATTGGAATGTGCTGATTCAGCAACTGATACACTTTTTGTTTAGCAGGTTCAGGTAAAGTACTATCCAAAAAATGTAATGTTGCCAAATCGTAGAGATAAGCTAAGTCATGACGATCCATTTTCTGCTCCTTAGCTGAGTGCCACTTTCTCGACAATTTGATTACAAAGCATACGACCTTGACGCTGCTGTCCAACGACACGGCGCTGATCTGTAATATAACTTTCCAGATGTTGCTGTTGATTGAATAATGCTTGACTCACCCAATCGCTGTCCAAGTTTTCCCATACAGCGTTGATTGCGCCCATCTTGTAGAAATTTTCGACCCCTGGCGCAAAGATGGCTGAGCTTTGCGACAGTTGTTTCAGTTTTTCTACAGGAATTTTGGTCACACGTGCCATCGCGTTCAGGTCCATGACTTTGACTTGAGAATCGCTCAGTGCATAGACTTCGTTGGCCATTAAGCCATAAGAAAGGAATCCGCCACTGACCGCTTGACCGAAAATAATAGCAAGATTGGCATGTCCACTACGGCGTAATAGATCTACACAAGATGCCAAATGTGCAAAAGTACGGTTGAGGCATAGTAATTCATCGGCACGGGAAAGATCTTGTCCTTGCGTATCCACAATAAAAACTACAGGAGTTTGGTCACCTTGTTGCACCAATTTTAAAATTTCAGAAGACAACTGAATAGCAATGTCTTGATTAATCGGCGCAGCATTAACCGTACCCAAAATCCGTACTGGACCCGCTTCGGTTTGCGCATTGCCCTTAATTACATAACCTTCGATCTGATAATCCAGTTGATGAGGAAACAACTGTTGTAAAAGTAATTCTGTATTCATGTGCTCATCCTTGCTTTAACAACACAACTTCATGGGCAGACAGCATCGGAATTTTTTCTGGCTGTGCAATTCCCATCTCATGCCAAATCTGTAAACCATCATTTTTACCAAACCAGCGTTGGTACTGTTGCTCAAGTTGTTGCTGTTGTTGCTGTAATTGTTCTAAATCTAAAGGGGCTACCTTAGTGTCTAGCTGTGCTAAAATCGCATCACGAATATCGGCAATATCATCCTCAACCAAAGCCTGTACATGATTGAGTAAATAACGATGTTTCCCGCCTGTGACACGCCAAACCAAAGCACGATCTTTCGAGTCAAATTCTTCCACGCCTTTGACCGTTTCAATCACTTCTGGGCCAGACAGTGCCAAACGTCCTTCTTCCGTCATGATGATGGCACTGCTCAAACATGCACTAATGCCCATCCCACCAAAAGCACCACAAGTACCACCAATTACGGTAATAATAGGAATACCTGCATTTCGTACCTGTAACATGGCACGCATAATTTCAGAAATGGCAATGAGACCTGCATTGGCTTCGTGAAGGCGCACACCGCCTGAGTCGACAAAAAACAGTACCGCCTGTGCTTGATCTTGAATGGCTTTTTGTAAAAGACCGACAATTTTTGCCCCGTGGATTTCCCCCACAGCACCGCCCATGAATTGCCCTTCTTGCGCCATGATATGTACAGGTGTTCCGTTTACACGTGCCGTACCAATAATCACGCCATCATCAAAACTTCCCGGAATATCCAGAGCAGAGAGATGCGGGCTAACTTCAATTTCAGTCGGTTTGAGTATTTCTTTAAAACTCTGAGCATCGACAACCGCTTGAATGCGTGCACGTGCTGTTTTCTCATAAAAACTGTTTTTGAGCATCACTTGATCCATGTTCTATACTCCCTTAAACATAGATATTGCTTGGCTTAAGCGCAGGTTCACCACCGCTGGGGTCGCCCCCATATCATTTAACTGAAATTTAAGCCCTGCTACCGCATGACGTTGTGTAAACTCATTCAGTACAGACTGCCAAACATGTTGAAAACCAACGGCTGATGTGGTGACTTCAATCTGACAAATATCCGCCTGATCATGTTGTGAAACCAAGACTTCTAAATTTCCAGAGCCAACCACACCACAAATAACAGCCGCTTGTTCAGTACTCAGCGGTGCTGATTGTAATTCAAATTTTAACTTTTCCATGTCGATCACCAGTTTCTAAAGCGACTTGGGGGGCTATATAAACCACCCGACCATTTAACTAAATCTTTCACCGATTTTGCCGCCAATAAATCACGACTGACCTGTGTTGGATCGATACCCAAATCTTCTGGACGCTGAATAATGCCGCGCTGACGTAATTCTTCCACTTTGGCCTCATCACGCTGCATCCCCACTGGGGTATAACCTGCCACACCACGAATCGCTTGTTCACGTTCCTCTGGGGTTCGACATAACAGTAAGTTGGCAATGCCTTCTTCCGTCACAATATGGGTCACATCTTCGCCATAAATCATGATGGGCGGGAGTTCGCTGTCCATTTTGTCTTGTAACTGCCACGCATCTAACTCTTCGACAAAGACAGGATGCATATGTTCACGGTACGTTTCGACCAACTGCACTACCAATTTGCGACCTTTAATCAGTTTGCCGTCGACGGCTTCACGCCCTGCTTTGGTATAGGCATAACTAGCATGACGGCGTCCATGCGGGTCAGAGCCCATATTCGGTGCACCACCAAAACCAGAAATACGGTCTACCGTGGCGGTTGAGCTGTTGCCCTGTAAGTCAATTTGTAAAGTCGAACCAATGAACAGATCACAGGCGTATAAACCTGCTGTTTGACTAAAAGCACGATTGGAACGCATGCTGCCGTCACTGCCTGTAAAGAATACATCTGGACGTTCTTTAATATAGTCTTCCATCCCCACTTCAGAACCAAAGCTATGGATCGATTCGACAAATCCACTTTCAATCGCAGGAATTAAAGTCGGGTGCGGATTCAAAGCCCAATTGGTACAGATCTGCCCCTTTAGTCCTAAGGATGCCCCATACGTAGGTAGTAACAATTCAATTGCCGCGGTATCAAAGCCAATACCATGATTTAAACGTTGAATTTGATATGGTGCATAGATCCCTTTAATCACCATCATCGCCATTAAAATTTGCACTTCGGTAATTTGTGCGGGATCACGGGTAAATAACGGTTCTATATAGTTGTGCTTGGGGCTTTCGATATAAAAATCGACCCAACCTGCTGGGACATCGACACGCGGTAACTTATCGACAATTTCATTGACCTGCGCAATCACAATCCCGCTTTTAAATGCAGTGGCTTCAATAATCGCGGGCGTATCTTCGGTATTTGCACCTGTATACAGATTACCCTCACGATCGGCCGCATGTGCCGTGATCAGGCAGACATTAGGTGTCAAATCGATAAAGTAACGCCCATATAGCTCTAGATAAGTATGAATTGATCCGATACTAATCTTTTGCTGCTGAACCAATTGAGCCAGACGTAAACTTTGTGGGCCTGCAAAAGAAAAATCAACTTTAGAAGCAATACCCTTTTCAAAGACATCTATGTGACTTGGTAAAGCTAGTACAGACTGAACAATGTGTAAATTATTCACCACATCTGGATTACACTGACTTAAGCTCTTGGAGAGAAAATCTGCCTGTTTCTGGTTATTACCTTCTAAGCACACCCGATCTCCGCAAGCAATGACCGTTTCCAATAGTTCAATCACACGTGCATGTTCAACTTTCTTTTCAAAGCCTTTTTGCTTCGCTTGATTGAGTTTTTCTTGTCTACGGGTTCTCTGCTTATCCCATAAATGCTTCTTAACCATCTGGTTCATGACATCACCTTTATGTTTGAGTTAGCCGAAGATGGCATTGATCGTGAGGAAAAATAGTGATGGTCCGAGTAAGCAACCTAAGCCTGTATAGAATGTTGCAACCAAAGCACCATACGGTACTAAACGCACATCTGTACCTGCTAAGCCCGCAGCTGTACCACTGGTTGTGCCAGCCAGACCACCAAAAACCATCGCTGAGCGTGGACTTTTTAAATACATGAATTTTGCGAGTAATGGCGTGCCCACCATAAAGAACACTGCTTTAATCAAACCAATCGCAATAGATAGTGCAATTACTTCTGAGCTTGCGCCAATCGCTGATCCTGTTACTGGACCCACGATATAAGTCATTGCACCCGCACCAATGGTTGTCATAGACACAGGATCTCGATAACCCATGACCCAAGCCACCATTGCACCAATAATGAAAGGAATCACACAACCTAGTGTTAAGGCAATTAAGCCGACTTTACCTGCTTTCTTAACTTCTTTTACATCCACTTCAAATGCTGTCGATGCAATGGCCAAATCGCGTAGCATGGCTCCACCGAGTAAGGCAAAACCACCAAAAATCTCGATATCTGAAATACCCTTTTCACCTTGGGTATAAATCCCTGCAAAATACGCCAGAACCAAACCCATAGTGATGGCAAATGCTGAACTTTGTAATTTACCCTTGGTGAGATATTTTGAGAGAAGATGTGAGACATACATCATCAAACCTGTAACCGCCAATGCTGTGACCAATGCATTTTTGGTTAATACCGTAATTATTTCTTCCATTACATTTCTTCCTTGTCGCTGTACAAACCATTTTTATTCTGTGTGAATGACACGCTTTCCTTAAGCCGCTTTTTCCGATTCAACAGACCATTCATAAGACTCATAATCACCACTGGATTTGTTCAACCAACGAATGACCAATACTGTTCCGATGAGTGATGCAACTGAAACAATCAAACCTAACATTCCGCCTGAAAGCGCTGCGACTACGTTTTGTCCTGCTGACATAGCAACGACAATTGGAATGTACATACCAGACCAGTACAACACGCCAAATTGTGTGGTTTGAGGTAAGTGGCCGCGTTTTGCTAAAACCTCCTTTGATATAATTAAAAGAATCATGGCAATTGCCACACCACCTACATTGGCTTTCACGCCAAGCGCCATACCGAGAATGTTTCCTAAATAAACGCCTAGTAGATGGCAGATTGCCAGTATGGCTGTTCCGTAAATAATCATCGCTGAATCCTCCCTGGATCATGCTTTGCTTCTAATAATCTGACTTATAATTTGCTATAGTTATAGCCTATCTGTATCCAGTGTACAATGTTTTGTACTCAAATAAACATAAATTGTATACAATTTTTTGGTGATGTATGACTTCTATTGCAGAACTCCCTCTTTCTATTCAAATTAGTAAAAAGTTAGAGGACGATATTATTTATGGTTTCTTCTTACCCGGAACCAAACTTGATGAACAAGAACTGTGTGATCGCTATGGTGCTTCTCGTACCCCAATTCGTGAGGCATTGAAGCTTCTTGCAGCCGAAGGTCTGGTCGAAATTCGCCCACGTCGTGGCGCCATTATTCCGACCATTAACCCACTGACTTTATGTGAAATGTTTGAAGTGATGGCTGAGTTAGAAGCCATGTGTGGACGTTTAGCCGCGCGTCGTATTCAACCTGAAGAAAAACAAGAATTACAGCGTTTGCATTTATTGTGTCAGGATTATTTAAAGCAAAATGATTCGGAAAATTATTATGAAGCCAACCGCTTATTTCACTTTGCCATTTATCAGGCCAGTCATAATGCTTTTTTAATTGAACAAGCATCCACCTTACATAAACGTTTACATCCCTATCGACGACTACAGCTTCGTGTAAATAATCGAATGAATAATTCTTTTTCGGAACACAATGCAATTTTAGATGCGATTTTTGCGGGTGATGAACAACAAGCCGAAGATTTATTGAAAGCCCATGTGGTCATTCAAGGTCAAAAATTTACAGACTTTATTTCAACAATCGAGAGCATTCAGCCCAAAAGTTAGTCTTTTGTAGAGATTCGAGCACCAATCTGGGTGCTCGTCAGTTCAACCACTTAAAACAGCTCCCTTTTATCAAACCGTCGTGATCTTTGGATGGTTCAATTCTGCAAAATTTTGAATTTTATCAATGTCTTTTTGAATCGAGCTCGACACCACATTGGGTAATATCTGATTCACTTTGACAAAGATTTTTTCAGGATATCCCACTTGATAGTACAACTTGTCGTTCTGTAAAAATTGATACAGCTCTTCAGCTACAAAAACAGGGCTGTCCATTTTTACACCCAGCTTTGCATTCATTTCCACTACTACTGGACTGTTCATGGTGGTAGCGGTTGCCCGAGGTGAAAAATATTTAAACTGAATCGGTGAGTTGGAATATTCACGTGCCAAGGCTTCGGTTGCACCACGCAAGGCAAATTTACTGGCACAATAGCTCACATAACCTGGATAGCCAATACTGCCAAAAGTCGAACCCATGTTAATAATTTGGCTTGGTGCAGTTTTCGACATTAATGGAATAATGTGCTGAATCAATTGCAGTGGATACACCACGTTAATCAGCATCATCTGTTCAATCGCGTCGCTAGATTGGTGGCTAAACAAAGAAAAATCATTCACCCCTGCATTGTTAATATAGTAATTGATCTGAATCTTTTGCTGCGTCAATGCTTGAATAAATTGCTCACGACTCTCGGCATCGCTCAAATCGCAACGCAGACTTTGTAGCTTTAATTGAGGATATTGCGCCTTAAGTTCTGCCTGCATAACTTGTAATGCTTCAGTATTGCGGGCTACAAGTACCACATTCACATTGTTTTTACATAAATTTTCAACGATGGCTTTACCTATGCCACCTGTTGCCCCAACAATCACTGCAGTTAAATTTGACATAACCCTATTCCTTTTCATTGTATTAAGACTAGTGCTTAAAATGTTTCGCTCAATCCTAAACCCATACTGATATAGAGTTTACGCTGCTCAAGAGGGACTAAAATTTCACGTCGACCATGCATAAAACGTTTGTTGTCGATAATCGCAACATCACCATCTTGCCATTCAATTTCCTGCGTATGCTGTTCGCAAAGTTCCGCAAGTTCTGTAATCAGTTCCTGACTTATCTCGCGACCATCCGCAAAGGTGAATTTCGGTTTTTGATAATTATAAGATGGGCCTAAAATGGTATTGGCAAATGCAGGGACACCTTTCAAATTATCTTGGCGGATCATGTGCATTTGCAGATGGTATTCCACCCCTTCATCGTGAGAGGGAGTGATCGTTTGTCCTGGAATCATCTGAATAAATTGGTTCAACGCTTCCCAAGTCACCGAGTCCACTTCAGCAATATTGAAAGCAGTCGCCACATATTTCTGCCAAATCTGTTTTGGTAAATAGCGGCTAATAGTCATCGGTGCGGCAAACTTTTGTTTTAGCGGCTCAGACAAGTTTTTCCATACTGCATGTCCATCACATACAGTGGTTTGCGAACCTTGGGAAGCACTAACTTCACTAAAAAAAGCAATAATATCTGGAGGTAATGGCGTTGAACCATTTTCAATATGCAACCCAACAGCCTGAGTGCCTGCATCCACTTTCTGAGATTGTTGCGTAATGTTTTCACGGGCAGGATCATAGGTGAGCTTTTGGCATAAGGCTGTCATCAACTCACTAAAACGATGCACGTCATAATGTTCATGTCTGAGTAAAATCCAACCTTGCTCACGTAAGGTATTTTTAATTTCTGCATGACTTGAAGCTGAGTAACTACAACTCTGCTCAAGGTCAAATATAGATTGTTCAATATTCATATCTTTACTCACTATTTAGTGAAATTTTATGCTTTGAAATTAAATCGTCAGGTCTTATTACGGCTATCGCTTGCTTAGCTGAACGACGGCTTATTGAAGCGATAAATACTGCCCAAATTGCTTTTTAATTTCGTTGCGTCTCAATTTTCCGTTGTCGGTTAACATCTGATTATTCAGTGAAAATGGTTCTGATGATCGATACCATTGCTTAATTTGGGCATAGTCAGGCATGCGGTCATTCGCTTTCTGTATCGCTTGCGCCAACATGCCATCCGATACATTTTCCTTGGCATAAATCACCGCAGAAAGATAAGGCTGTGCTTCACCGAAAATGGCAATCTGGTTAATTTCGGGTTCATTCGAACCATTCGATTCAACCCATTCAGGTGAAATATTGCGCCCAAAACTACTGACAATAATTTGCTTAATACGGCCCGTAATAAACAGATAACTGTCTTTATCAAAGAAGCCTGCATCACCTGTGTGAATCAGAGGATCAACTGCAACCTCATTGAGATAACCCTGCATGGCATTGCCGCGTACTACCACTTCACCATTGTCCGCAATTTGTACATCTACATGGGGTAATGGCTTGCCTACACTGCCAATTTTTCTGGCGTTGGGTAGGTTTAAACTAACCACTGAAGCGCATTCTGATAGCCCATAACCCTCATAAACAGGCAAATTCAACTGTTGCGACTGCAACAACAAATCAGTCGAAACTTTACCACCACCCACTGCAATGAATTTCAAACTTGTAAAAGCCTGAGAGTCAAATTGCTGAATATATTCCACCATCGCTTTAAGCATTTGTGGCAGCAAAATTACGCTTTGAATTTGGTATTGCTGTACCGCAGCCGCAAAGTTTTCCACCTTAAACTCATGGTTCGATACCAGTCCAAAATGACTGACATTACCGACTACAATTGAACGTCCCATATTCAAGGCAACATAAATGCCTGCAATGTTTTCCAATAAAGTAGCGAAGGGAATCAAACATAGATGTCGTCCCAATTGGCTCGACTGTAATGCTGAGCTGAGCGATTCTGTAATCGACTGAATCGTGTCTTCCGCCAGACATACTCCCTTAGGTGTGCCCGTGCTGCCTGAGGTATAAGTAATCTTTGCGGGAACGGCTGAATCCATCGTTGTTGGTGCAGCCACATTTAAACGAATAAAAGTGCCAGAAGCCTGTTCAGCATTAAGTAATTGTTGAATACGGCCTTGCTCATTCAAGCTATGCAACCATGTATGATTTTGTGCCACACAGTCGAGGTGATACGCTGACAGGGTAAGATTTACATCTGCCATAAAAATCGTATCGACTGCACTGTCTTTTAACAGATGTAAAATCTGCTGAGCACTAAAAAATAGAGGGATCGGAATCACGGTAATCCCTGCTTTTTTTGCAGCTAAATCAATCAACACCCAATCAATACTATTCATGCCCCAGATTGCAAGTTTCTGCGTCTGTAACAGCCCCAGTTCCTTACTGAGGCGTTCTACAGCATGATGAAGCTCTACATAACTTACTGTACGTACTTCGGTCACAATCGCTTCACGTCTAGGCGTTTGTTTAGCATACGCTGCAATAACATCGAAAAGTTGATTCATAGACTTCACCCACTAATTACAGAATGATTTACTTTGAAATCATAATGTTGCTGGGTCACAGCCAAAGCATCAGCGACATTAATCGCCAACACCAAAGGTTTTTGCTGGTAGTAATTTCCCCACTGTTTTTGAGCTTCACCCAGTACTTCTGGATTTGCCTTCTCTAAAACATGAAAATGTAGCCCCATTTGCTGTAATACATAACGTACTGCTATGGTGCCGGTACACACTGCCCATTCCACTTCTGCTAAGGTGAGATAAAACACCAAAAAAGCCACCATCATTTTGGCATATTCCATGTTCTGAGAGGCTAGATTACCAATTTCAATAATCTTTTCTCGCGCCACATCGCGCTGAACAATTTTCTTTAAGGTTTGTTCAATTGGCTGTACCAAATATTGTTCCAGAAATGCCTGATGGGTTTTCAGCGGTTCAATGCCAATGGCTACTTGTGTTTCATGCTTAAACTCCCCCACAAATAAGGTCGAGGAAAAATGTGACAAGGTGGCTTTGTGCTTTTCTTGATACTTGGTGCTGATATAGGTTTCAACCTGTTTACGCTCAGACTGATCGACTTGTGCAGCATGTATACGAAGCAGCGTATTTTTTTTATGTGAGACAATTTGATAGGTTTTCTGGTTATCTAATAGATTTAAATGTTCTAGCTTTGCTGTAGAATTTTTATAAACTAGATGATTCTTATAATAATTCAGACCATTAAATTTGGTTGAAAAACCTGTCCCAAAGATGAATGTCGTCATAGTCATCTCGCCATAAATTGATTCATTAAAAAATAAGTTTTGAAACTTAAAATTTACTTAAATCTTTATGACACTTTTATGACAACCACAACCCTCAATATATAATTAATTTTTAATATTCAAATATTTATATTATTTTATTTTTATTACATAAAACTTAAGATACAAAACAATATATTGTAAACTATGACCCATAATCTAACTGAAAATTATTACCTTTTACACTATTTATTATACACAGCGATTGCTGATGAAATATTTTATAAATCCTCATCTGAGAAACTAAAATAAATACATGCCAAATACTTAAAATAATTATATTTTATTAAAATATATAAAGTATAAAATTAGCATCTCCTTTTTTTTAATTAACTCAAATGAAATTAATTATAGATTTCATCTAGTTTTAGTCTTGAACAAAACATCGAAAAATTTCTTTGATAAAACAATATATTGGATAATTTGACCCATAACTACCCACTGAGTCATAGGTCAAATATTGAATCTATTAGGCTTGAGTTAATGCAATTGCCAAGTCACCTGTACCGTCTAACTCCGATACTTGTCCTGCTAAAGGCTGACTAAACTGAATACGCTTGATTTGAGATGCTTTTTCTTCAGAAAAAACTGGAATTTGGCTCATAGCAAATTATGACAGTGCGGTGATGGTTAAAGATGGATTTACCCCTCAATTACCCGGCACAATCGAACCATCAATCACGCGTAGGTTTTTATAACCGAAGACTTGCCCTGTAAAATCCACCACACCATTCGAGTTGTCACGGCCCATTGCCACACCACTCATAACATGCGCTGCGCCAAACCGTAAAATGGTTTGAGCGTTTCTTTCCAGTCTTTGCGAATTTTAGTCCATGCCTCTGACTCAAAAACCGCATCGGGTGGAATCAAATGTACATTGGCATAAATTTATGAGCCGCCACCCACATCTACACCATGTAAGATGGTGGTCTTACTGGTAAAGGTAAATTGCATGGTGCCTTTGAATCCTAACTCAGGCATCCATAAATAATTTTTGGTATCTAAATTGGTGGTTGGAAAGTCATAGTTTTCGCGGCGTAAGCCTTTTTCTAAAATTAGAATTTTATTACCTTTTTCACTCAAGCGCAGAGCACTGACTGAACCACCAAAACCAGATCCGATGATAATCTGATCAAAGTCAAAATGTTGATCACTCATTCTATTAACTTCTTTAATCGCTTTTTTTTATTTTTTAAACATGCGTCAGCCCTGAACTTCAAAAAATTTTCTGAAGCTCAACGGCCTTATTTAAGGGTTTAAACAGTAAAACTAAGATTTCATGCGAATTAAGAAATTCAGCACCCAAGTGGCAAACTTGCCATACGGCGGAGCCAGAAATTTCAAACTCGAAAACCCTGCCTGATAAAATACGGGACGCATTTTAGAGAATGTGAGAAAGCCTTCATAACCATGATAATGCCCCATCCCACTTGCACCCACACCACCAAATGGTAAGTCGTGTTGTCCAACATGGAATAATGCATCATTCACAGATACTCCACCCGACATGACTCGACTGATATAGAACTCAACAAGGCGTTTATTGTGACTAAATGGATAAAATGCCAATGGTCGATCGCGCTGTAGGATGTAATCCACCACTTGTTCAGGACTTTGATAGGTTTTCACCATCAGAATGGGACCAAAGGTTTCGCGCATATCAATTTCCATCTCATCAGTGCTGTTGAGCACCAAAGTCAGCGGAATTTTTCGTGTTGCAGCATCGGCTTCTTGTTGGTTTAAATTAATTAAAGTGGCCCCTTTGGCTTCCGCATCAGCAAGACTGTGAGTTAAGCGTTGATAGGCACGATGATCGATCACCGAAGTATAATCTTTACTATGAATATCAGGCACATGCTCTTGTACCCAAGCCTTTGCAGTTTCAATAAATTCCTGAAGCTTCGATTCATGCACAAATAAATAATCGACATTGGTACAGATTTGTCCCGCATTAAACTGCTTCACGAACATAATCCGCTCAACTGCTTTGTCAATTGGGTATTCTGGATCGATGACCGCGGGTGATTTTCCCCCGAGTTCCAAAGTCACAGGAGTTAAGTTTTCAGCCGCGGCCGCCATCACTTTACGACCTGTAGCGCCTGAACCCGTAAACATCAGATGATCAAATGGCAGTTTAGAAAAGGCGACACCAACCTCGCCTGTTTCATCAAAAATTTGTAATTTTTCTTTGGCAAAATATTTAGGACTAATCTGAATGAGCAACTCTGCCAAATGGCGTGAATTTTCCGACATTTTCACCATAGCGGTATTCCCCGCAGCGAACACGGCGGACAATTGCGAGAACATCAAATTAATGGGAAAATTCCACGGCACAATAACGCCAATCACACCCAGTGGTTGAGGAATTAGGCGGTTCTTGGCACCAAAATACATGCTGTGATTGACTCTGCGCTTTTGCACCTTCGTCCATTGGTTCAAATGTTTAATACTGCTATTGATATCGTCAGTTGCTGTAATAATTTCTGCCAGTAAAGTTTCATGACGCGAACGATTGCCATAATCACGATTTAAAGCTTCAATAATCGCTTCCCGATGATTATTGATCATGGCCTTTAAATTCAATAAATGCTGTTTGCGTTGTGCATTGCTTTCAATGCTTTGCTGATGAAAGCTCGTACGCTGTAATTGGAAACAGTCTTGTAATGTCTGTTCGATAACTGTTTGCTCTAAATGCGACTGAACTGTAAGTTGCATAATCTTTCCTTTTAACGGCTAACGATTATTGACTCGTTCTTGATGCCTAGATGGAGAAAATCTCTTACTCTACTTTAACAAAACACTTGAATTGAGCTTGATCTTTTAGGACATTTAGGAACATTGTTATGGCAAGTTATATCCGTGCAGCCAGTCTTGGCGGGTTCGAAGAACTTGTTCGTAGTTATGCTGTAAATCCTATAGAAATATTAAAACAAGTCGGTATTTTGCCATCTTTACTGCGCGATCCCGATTCTTTCATTCATTATGATCATTATTTAAGTTTATTAGAAAATGCGGCGTTGCGCTGCCAAGAAGAATGCTTTGGTTTAAAACTTGGCGCACTACAAAATATTAGCACGATTGGTTTAATTGGCGTATATATGTCCCGACAGGCGACTATTTTAGATGCGTTGAATGTGGCACAAAAATATGTTTATTTACATGCCGAAGGCATCGTGTTTCAGGTTTCAGAAGTGAATGCACAACAGTCTAAACTGACCTTTGTTCGTTTAAACGAATACAATACTGATGTGCCACAAAAGTCCCAACTGGCTATCTGTCTCGTGACTAACATTTTAAAAGATTTGATTGGACCGACTTGGCATGCCGAAAAAATCCATTTGAAACAACCGACACCCAAACAACCTAAAGTGTTTACCGACCATTTCGCTTGCCGAGTTGAGTTCGAAACAGAAGAAGATGCGCTTTATTTTCCTGCCAGTTTTTTAACCCATAAACCCTATGCATTTATTAATGATGATTTGGTTGATCGACTCATCTTGCAACAACTGGAAACGCAGAGCAGCACCAAAGCTACGCTTGATACTGCATTGATTGAAAGCTCTATCCGCATGTTAATGGCAACAGGTGATTGTAGTATTGAAAATATTGCTTTATGTATGGGCTTGCATCCGAAAAAATTACAACGCATTTTGAAAGCGCAAGGAACAAGCTATCGAAACCTACTGGAACATGTACGGAAAAACGAAGCCCTTCGCATGATTGATGCAGACAATGTGAGCCTGACTGACCTTGCCCTGCAACTCGGCTATGCAGAGCTTTCCATTTTTAGCCGTAACTTTAAACATTGGTTTGGCATCAGCCCTTCCGAATGGCGTGATAAACATCAGCATGCCCTTTTGCCTTAAATACAAATCAGCATTTTTGATCTGAAGCCCGTTTTCATTTCTTGAGCCTTTGCCATTTTAGTTGGCATTGGCGCACCAATCGGGTATTGGATATTTTATCGATAATAAGCTGCGAAGCATGTCTAATCTACGCGCCTAATTCAGTTGCCACATGCAATGCATAAAGATGAAAATCCATAGCATTTCTTTCACTTGATAACACAGGATGTACTTTATCCTGTGTTACTGCTCATTCTAGTCATCCATGACACCTTTGGAATTGGCATTTGTTCAAATTAACGCCTTTAACAGCATAGAAACCGCGACCACAATTACCGTGATTGCGAAAATCTTTTGAATAACGCTGGAAGGCACTAGGTTCGTTGCTTTACGCCCCAATAACATACCGACGATACAAGCAATCACAAAGGTTGCTGAAATACTGATGGGATACTGAAAGCCATCCAAAACATGAATCGAAATACTCACTCCACCAATTAAAAAGATAATCATCAGTGAAGTTGCCACAATACTATTCATGTCTAAATCTGTGGCTTTACGCAATGCAGGCACAATCACGAAGCCACCGCCTACACCTAGTAGTCCAGTCAATAATCCTGCCACCACACCAATAAAACCCAATACCGAAGCCGTTCTGACATTCCAGATTAATCGCCCTGTTGATTTGTTCACTTTACAAGGCGGATTCTCCATATCATTGACTTTATTGAAAAAGACTCGATAAGCCACCACCAACATCACTAAGCTAAAAGCAATGCTAAGCCATACTGGAGAAATGATATTAGAAAGCTGTACCCCATAGCGTGCCGAAGGAATACTAATCAGCGCAATCCAAATCGCAGCACGATAACGCACGATTTTTTTGAAGAAACCCTGAATCGTACCCACAAAAGCCGACAAGGTCACTGCCAACAAGCCTACAGGGGCTGCCTGAGCCACACTCCATCCCTGACTCGCCATCAGTGCAGGAACTGCGAGTATTCCTCCGCCAGCACCCGTCATACCCAGCAAACATCCTATTGCCAAGCCTTCTAAAACTAACAACCACATGGTTCTAGACCTCTTTACCTCAAGGTTGACTCTTTTTTAAATAAAAGAGTCCCTAACCCATCTGTGAAATGACAGATAGGGACTTGTTTTTTAAGGAGTTAAAAATTATTAGCGTTTAGGTTTAACCATCCATTCATGCCCTTTGAGCATGCCATCCCAATACATGGGCGGAAGGATTTGCTCTTTTAACAGCCATGCCAGTCGTGTCGGTTGTTCACCATTAAGCAGCCATTTTGGAAAGCTTGGAAGCAACTTGCCACCATAACCAAACTCGGCCAGTACAATTTTTCCACGCTCTACAGTAAGTGGGCATGAACCATAACCATCGTATTGGGCAAAGTTAGAACCTCCTTGTAAATACTCCAGTACATTCACAGCCACAATCGGTGCCTGCTTACGTGCTGCAGCGGCTGTTTTGGCATTTGGTGCATTCATGACATCACCCAAAGCAAAAATATGCGGATATTGAGTATGCTGTAAGGTATGTTGATCGACACTGACCCAACCTGCCTGATCGATCAAATTACTTGCCCGAATAAAATCAGGAGCTTGCTGTGGTGGCACCACATGCATCATGTCAAAATCGGTTTCTATAATAGGGCTATTTTCAACATTCAGTTGCTTAAACCAAGCGCGTTTTTGTCGACCATCTACCTTGATGAGTTGATGGTTTAAATGCAAATTCGCTGCATAATGTTTGACATATTCCATCAAGGCAGGCACATAAGCAGGCACACCAAATAACGCTGCACCTGTATTGTAAAAATCAATCTGGATATCTTGAAGTACGCCCTGCTTTTGCCAATGATCCGCAGATAAATACATGGCTTTCTGCGGTGCACCCGCACATTTAATTGGCATAGGTGGTTGAGTAAAAATCGCCTTACCGCGTTTCATTTCTCGGACTAGCTGCCATGTATAAGGTGCTAAGTCATAGCGATAGTTGGAGGTCACACCATTCTTACCCAGCGTTTCGACCAAACCCTCAATGCCATGCCAATTTAGTTTTAACCCGGGGCAAACCACCAAAGCGTCATAATTCAATGGCTTACATCCTTCCAGTAACACTTGCTTATTGTCTGGATCAAAAGCGGCAACTGCGGCTTTAATCCATTGCACTTGTTTCGGAATTAAGCTTGCCATGGTCCGCACAGTTTTCTCAGGCTTAAAAATACCGCCGCCCACCATGGTCCAACCCGGTTGGTAGTAATGAACTTCCGCGGGATCAATAATCGCAATATCCAAATTCTGCTGACGTGAAAGTAAGCTCGATGCCACAGAAATACCCGCAGCACCGCCGCCTACAATCACCACACTCAACTTTGGAATATGCTCTTGTACATGCGTCGATTGCTTTAGAATACGAGGGATTACACCTTGCAAGTCATAGCCTAAAGTTTTTGCTGTCAGTAACATTTTCTCTAAGGTCTGATCTGCCACTTGTGACAATGCCCAAAGGGTAATAGAGCGTGTTCCCGATCGGCAATATGCCAATAATGGCTTTTGAGCTTGCAGATACAGGTGTCTAAATTCTTCGGCTTGCTCATCAGTCACTTTACCGCTCACCACAGGTAAATACTGAATTTGAATCCCATACGGTTGCAAAGCCTGTTCAATTTCAGCCACATTCGGTTGATCAGGGCCTTCACCATCTGGACGATTACAAAAGATGGTTTTAATGCCACGTGCTGCGATCAATTCAATATCTTGTGCAGTGATTTGATCGGCAACCCAAAATTCGGCATTGACTTGTTTTAATTGCATCTTCGCTCTCCTTTACTGACCACACGCTTTATTGGCAGGTAATGCGATATCAATTTTCTTCGGATAAGGAAGATTTAAATTGTTCATAATTTCCACAAATTCAGCTTTATTTCGCGCTGCACCTAAACGCGAATTATGTAAACGCTCATGTCCGACTGTCGAAGCTAAACGCCCTTTATAATCATGACCTGGGTAAACAATGGTCTCGTCTGGCAAAGTAAAGATTTGAGTATGAATGCTGTCATACAAGATTTCAGCATTGCCTTCCTGAAAGTCAGTTCGTCCACAACCATCAATCAGTAAAGCATCCCCTGTAAACACCATACCCTCTGCAACATAACTGGTACATGCATTGGTGTGCCCTGGGGTATAACGTGCTTCAATATTTATTTCACCTATCCGAATCACACTCTGATCAGTGATAAATATATCGCCACAACTCACGCCTGAATTGCGATGCAATACAGTTTTACAAGCAAACTTTTCACGTAATAAATTGGCAGCGGTAACATGATCGGCATGGACATGCGTATCCAAACTATAGACCAGTGTTAAGTTATGCATGTCTAAATACTGGGTATAGACGTCTATTTCAGAAGCGACTGGGTCAATCAATACTGCTTCACGTGTCTGTTCTGAAGCCAAGAGATAAGTATAAGTTGAACTTTCTACTTCAAAAAATTGATGAAAGATCATGTTGTAACACCTGAATAAATACGTTTCTTTATTCTTAAATTGCAAACTCAGTGCCAACTTTTAGCTTTTTTAATTATATTCATTAAAAACAATATATTAAAGTTTAATTTATAAATTTAATCGTCTCTATCAATTCACCCTTGTTTCATTTTATGTTTCAATAAGAAACAAATGAAACACATAGTGAAACACCATGCCGACTCTTCGTTTTTCTTTAAAAACTCAGTTAGAATTATTTTTAGAACAATTACAAAGTCTTATTGATGAAAGTTTGATCTTGATTCAAGAACAGCAGAGCCAAAACTTTATTTATGAATATGGCACATCCGAATTTAATAAAAAAACCATCACGACATTCAAACATTTAATTCAAAATACACAACTACAAACTGGGCTGATTCATCTACCTGAAACCTCTGCACAATATTTATTGACCCGAAAAAAACTCGATGTGCTGGATCAACAGTTTGTAGGCGAGATTTTTGTATTGCAGCCTGTTTCTTTAAATACGGTAAAACCAAAGCCTGTAACATCTTTATCTCTGCAAGAGACCTTTCATAGCCGCTCAAGTTCGATGCAACATATGTTCTCTATTATTGAGCGGGTTGCGATTACCGAATTTCCTGTACTGGTTCGGGGGGAATCAGGCAGTGGCAAAGAACTGGTGGCGCAAGCTATTCATCAATACAGTCAAAGAAAAAAGCATCCGTTTATTGCCATCAACTGTGCTGCGCTCAATGCCAGCCTATTAGAAAGTGAATTATTTGGGCATGTTAAAGGGGCTTTTACTGGCGCAATCCGTGAACACAAAGGTGTCTTTGAACGTGCGGCAGGTGGGACCTTATTTCTAGATGAAATTGCCGAAATCCCATTGGAACTACAAGCCAAATTATTACGGGTACTCGAAACAGGAGAGTTTACCCCTTTAGGTGGTGAAAAATCGTTGAAGTCGAATGTCCGAATTATTGCAGCGACTCATCGTGCACTACGTGAAGAAGTCAAGTCAGGTCATTTCCGCCAAGACTTGCTCTACCGTTTAAGGGTTATCCCGATTTTCGTACCGCCACTGCGTGAACGCAAAGAAGATATCCCTTTGATTGCAGAGTTTCTCCTGAATGAACATCGGACTTCAGCACAAGCCCCTCTTCTTTCAGATGATGCCCTGCAAACTTTAATGGCATATGACTGGCTGGGGAATGTCCGCGAACTCAAAAATACGCTGTTATATGCACTGGCAATGGCGAATGGTCGTTCCGCAATTACGATTTCTGATTTACCTGATGAGATCATTCATGGAGCACAAGATTCTGAATCTACACCTGAAACATATGAGCAAGCTATACGAATCTACTCCACAAAACTGGATGCCTATACCTTGCAGCAAACTCTCAAAAAATATCAATATGACTTGGGATTAACAGCACAGGCCCTAGGCATTAGCCGAACCAGTTTGTGGCGCTACCGCAAGAAATTTGGAATATAACCCTCAGTTCATGCGGGCTTTGGTCGTTTGTAGAAAATAGAATCTGTTTTGCATTGAGTATGGATAGGATACTTTTGCCTTACCAGCTCAATGCTTTCAATGACTGAAATAAAGCCGAAGCCGTTGCACTAATCCTTGATCGGATTTTCTGAGTAAGTTGGCATAATCACGTTGCGCCAGTTTCTTCACCGATGCCAACCAGATTTGGCGTTGCGCTAAACTAGAACCCCGTATAGAACCTAAATAATGTGTCTTTACCGACCCTACCCCGCAAAACTTTAAGGTCGTGTCTTTAAGTTGTCGCGTGCTCGGTTCGCCAAAATACCATTTATAAGTCCAACCCGCTTGGTCTAAGGTAGTAATGATTCTGGCCGTTTTACGTTTTAAGTGCCCACGAATACGGTTGCTATTTTCAAAATAACTAAAGGCTTGACCCGGAAGAAATAAACGATCAATAAACCCTTTCGCTACAGCAGGTAACCCACCCCACCACACTGGGAAAATCCAGACCAAATGATCCGCACTCATTATTTTAGCCCATGCTGCTTGTAAATCGGGTTCAAGCTCCATTCTTTGTTCATAGCCATATTTCAGATTTGGATCAAAATGTAATTTGCCAATTTCAATCACTTCAACCTGCAAGTCAGATGGTACAGCTTCAATATAGGCTTGCATTAAAGCTTGATTAAAACTGGTCGATGATGGATGAGCATTGATGACCACTATTTTTCTTTTCAACTGCTTACTCATATTCTTCTCTAGCTTAGAACAGATTTATCCTTTCAGATATCACTTGATATCTGAAATAGATCTAGCCAAAATAACGCTTAAAGTTTAAGATATCAAGTGATATTTGAAATTTAAATTAACCTATGAAACCCACAAAAATTTCTCGTGATGAAAAACAAATTCAAACTAGAAATCAGTTAATTGAAGCAGGCTTTCATCTTATATCTGAGCAAGGCTATAGCGCGGTATCTATTCGGAATCTTTCAAAACAGGCAGGCTATACTCAAGGTGCTTTTTATTCAAATTTTGAGCACAAAGAAGATTTTTTACTGACCTTAATGAAAATTCAATTTGAACAAGAAAATCTGCAATTACAGAAAATTATTACTCAGACACATTTGACGCAGTCTGATTTAATGACCGCACTCGAACAGTGGTTGATCGATTTTTTCCAGAATGATGAATGGTTGAAAATTTCAATTGAATTGCAATTATATGCGGCACGTGACGAAATATTTTCCAATGAATATCAGCAAGTTTGGCAGAATCATCAGGCGCAAGTTTCTGAAGTTTTACAACAACTCATTCCAAATTTTTCAGCGGCAGAGTCGACTCAGCATGAACACAAGCTTCTAGAAATTATCTCATTAAGTTACGGCTTAGCGCTTCAATATATGATTTTTAAAGATGATGTGCATAAATATGTAAATATTATGATGCAGCAACTCACCCAAATAATGCCAGCACGTTAACGCTGGCGCTTGCAATACCTATCCCCTCATCAAATCCCGCATCTAAGCGCTTTAAAATAAAAGCAGCACAGACTGGATAAACATCTGGAAAAAGTGGATAGAGACAAGTGCTTAATCGCGTTTCAATCAAGCTAAAGCTGATTGACTAAAGGATTGAGCACATGACCTCATCAAATTTACAACAATGGAATGACTTGGTGGATGGATGCATCGATTTCCGCCCTCAAGATGGTGTGTTTCGCGTCGCAAGAGATATGTTTACCCAACCAGAACTGTTCGATTTGGAAATGGAATTCATTTTTGAAAAAGTCTGGATTTATGCCTGCCATGAAAGTGAAATTCCCAACAAACATGATTTTTTGACCGTTCAAATTGGGCGTCAACCCATTATTGTCAGCCGTGATGGCAACGGTGAATTACACGCCATGGTCAATGCTTGCGAACACCGTGGGGCAACACTGACCCGTGTTGCGAAAGGCAATCAATCGACGTTTACCTGCCCGTTCCATGCATGGTGCTATAAATCGGATGGTCGTCTAGTCAAAGTCAAAGCGCCAAGTGAATATTGTGAAGATTTTGATAAATCAAGCCGCGGGCTTAAACAAGGACGCATTGCGAGCTATCGAGGTTTTGTGTTTGTTAGCCTAGACACGCAAGCCACAGATACCTTGGAAGATTTCTTGGGCGATGCCAAAATTTTCCTTGATTTAATGGTAAACCAATCCCCAACGGGAGAGCTTGAAGTTCTACAAGGCAAATCAGCCTATACCTTTGCAGGAAACTGGAAACTGCAAAATGAAAATGGCTTAGATGGCTATCATGTCAGTACCGTGCATTATAACTATGTTTCTACGGTGCAACATCGTCAGCAAGTGAATGCCGCTAAAGGGGCTGAACTGGATACGTTGGATTACAGCAAATTAGGTGCAGGTGATGCTGAAACTGACGATGGCTGGTTCAGTTTTAAAAATGGACATAGTGTTTTATTCAGTGATATGCCAAATCCAACGGTACGTCCAGGTTATGAAACCGTTATGCCGTATATGGTCGAGAAATATGGTCAAAAATATGCTGAATGGGCAATGCATCGTTTAAGAAACTTGAACCTGTACCCTAGCTTATTCTTTATGGATCAAATTAGCTCGCAATTACGGATTGTCCGTCCTGTGGCTTGGAATAAAACAGAAGTCATCAGCCAATGTATCGGTGTGAAAGGTGAATCTGTTGAAGCGCGTCGTAATCGTATCCGTCAATTTGAAGATTTCTTTAATGTTTCAGGTTTAGGTACCCCTGATGACTTGGTCGAATTCCGTGAACAACAAAAAGGCTTTCAAGCCCGACTAGAACGTTGGAGTGATATTTCACGTGGTTATCAAGCTTGGGAATATGGCCCAAGCAAAAACTCAATTGATTTGGGCATTGAACCTGTAATTACAGGGCGTGAATTTACCCATGAAGGTCTCTATGTCAATCAACACGGTCATTGGCAACGCCTAATGCTCGATGGCTTCAAGAAAAAGTCATTAAAAATGCTCGACATCACTTTTCAAAATCAAAACGTAGCGGATGAGGTGTAACCATGTCACAACAACTACAATTTGCAGTTTCTCAATTTTTGTATAAAAAATCAGAACTTTGCGATAAATATGACTGGGATGCCTATCTTGATCTTTATGATGAGGACAGTGAATACCACATTCCACAGTGGATTGATGACCACAATTATGTGCAAGATCCGAATCAAGGTTTGTCCTATATTTACTATGCTGATCGTTCAGGTTTAGAAGACCGTGTATTTCGCATTCGTACAGGTAAAGCTGCATCAGCCAACCCTTTACCTCGTACCTTTCACAGCATTAACAATGTGCAGGTACAAACCCGTGAAGATGGTTTGGTTGAAGCCAAAGTGGCTTGGCATACTCTATATAACCGCCAAGGTTTGGAAGGTTCCTTCTATGGTCATGCGACTTATCTCCTCCGTCAAACAGAGCAAAGCTTCAAGATTCGTCGTCAGCACAGCATTTTGCTGAATGACAAAATTGATTCTGTTTTAGACTTCTACCACGTTTAAGGAGCATAGAAATGGGACATTCTGTTGCTTTAAATTTTGCCGATGGTAAAACCTTTTTCATCTCTGTGAACCAAGATGAATTGCTGCTTGATGCAGCAGTTCGACAAGGGATTAATTTACCACTCGATTGCCGTGAAGGTGTTTGTGGAACTTGCCAAGGCAAATGTGAAACGGGTATCTATGCGCAAGACTATGTCGATGAAGATGCCTTAAGTGAACGTGACTTGACAGAACGAAAAATGTTGGCTTGCCAAACTCGGGTAAAGTCTGATGCCGCGTTTTATTTTGATCATGCTTCAAGCATCTGTAATGCGGGTGAAACCTTAAAAATCGCAACAACAGTCACTGCCGTTGAATTGGTTTCAGAGACTACCGCCATTTTACATTTGGATGCCAGTAGCTTTAGCTCTCAACTACAATTCTTAGCTGGGCAATATGCACGTTTGCAAATTCCAGATACCGATGACTGGCGCTCTTATTCCTTTGCTAACCGACCAAATGCCACAAACCAATTACAATTTTTAATTCGACTATTACCCGATGGCGTAATGAGCAATTACTTACGCGAGCGTTGTCAAATAGGTCAGACGCTACTGATTGAAGCACCTTTAGGCAGCTTCTATTTGCGTGAAGTAGAACGCCCACTGGTCTTTATTGCAGGTGGCACAGGATTATCCGCATTTTTAGGTATGCTCGACAATTTGGTTGAACAACCCAATCCCCCACCAATTCAACTTTATTATGGGGTCAATTCAGAGTCAGATTTATGTGAGCAACAGCGTTTACATCACTATACTGAGCAATTTTCTAACTTTAGTTATCACCCGATTGTCACCAAAGCATCAGATGAGTGGCAAGGTAAAGCGGGTTATATTCATGAACATTTGAATAAAGCACAACTGGCTGAACAAGCATTCGATATGTATTTATGTGGTCCGCCACCAATGATTGAAGCGGTTAAAAGTTGGCTCGATGAACAATCCTTACAAGATTATCGTTTGTATAGCGAAAAGTTTTTACAAAGCAATACTACACGAACCTAATTTTAAAACCGAAATTGCGCATTCTTCATGGTAATTTCTAGTGAATAACGCATAAAAAGAGCCAAGATTATCCTTGGCTCTTTTTGTCACATCAAAATACATCTCTGAAAACAATATATTCGGGCTTAAACATCAATCCTTAGATCAAATAAAACTGATAAACCCGAAGATTTATCAGTGCATTTCGAATTAAGCTACGCCAGCAAAGTCACGTAACATGCTAATGAATGCTTCTTTTTCCTGTTGAGGATATTTTTCAAACACGCCATTTTGATGGCTATCGGCGATTTCAAACAGATATTGTGCTGTTTGTTTGCCCTTTTCTGTCAATTGATACAAGTTCTCGTGATCTGAAAGTAGCCCTTCACATTTTAAAATTTCCGCTGCGCGTTCTACTTCTTGCATCGGCATAGCAATATCCCGTGGTAAATCTTCCTTGCTCGAAGCAGTTCCACTGGCAAGCACCAACAGCAATCGAGATTCACTGGTACGAAAGCCTGATGCCAATTGCTTCGGAATATAATCCGTTTGATAGGCTTTAAAGGCGCGGCTCATTAAATAACAAACATTGTTATATAAATGCCCTTGTTGTGGAATTTCAGAAAGTGTTGGTTCACTGTGTTTTAGCTTTAAACTTGGATGTGGCATCACACATGAATATGCGCCTTGGTGATAGACCAAAGGACTGCGCCCTTGATCATGAAATTTCACCACTTTACCAATCATAATCCAGTGATCACCCCCTTCAATCACTTGATGACGTTCACACTCAAAGATTGCAGAACAGTTTTCTAATAATAAACTCGCACCTTCACCTTCCTGATAATTGGTTCCTTCAAACTTATCAATATTGCGGCGTGAAAACTTGTTGGACAGTTCAATTTGCGAACCGGACAAAATATTGACAGCAAAATGTGTCGCTTGCTCAAACACAGAAAAACTGGATGATTTTTTATCAATGCTCCATAAAATCAGCGGTGGATCGAGTGACACTGAGTTAAAACTATTGGCAGTTACCCCGACTTTTTCACCCTGTTCATTTTGCGCTGTGACAATGGTCACACCCGTTGCAAAATTGCCTAATGCGCGTCGGAATTGCAAAGGATCTATGCTTAACGGTTGTACTTTTTGTATTACATTCATCTTTTTCTCCTTAATTTCCATATCACAAGGAAAAGGCTTAAATATCTAAAACTAAACGGGATGATTTGGAGCGTGAACAACACACCAGAATTTGTTCATTACTGGCTTTTTCTTCATCCGTGAAATAAACATCACGATGATCGGGTTCACCTTCAATCACATCGCACATACAGGTGCCACAGACCCCTTGCTCACAAGACATTTCAATGTTGATGCCTTGTTTGGCTAGAGCCTGCAAAATGGTTTCGCCTGCATCGACCATGATGATTTTTCCACTTCGTTCAGCGACCACTTCAAAAGAGCCACCCGAAGTATCCGTTTCAACTTGGAAATATTCTTTATGAATCTGTGCTGGTGGGAAATTGTGAGTCGTAGCGAGATTAATCACCCAGTCCATAAAACCCACAGGGCCACAGGTATAAATATGACTGGTTAAATCAATATCCTGAATTGCAGCTTCAAAAAACTGGCGATGGCTCGCTCCTTCAGATTTAAAGTGGAAGGTGGTGAATGGCGCCAATTCGCCATTTTTAATTTCATTGACAAAGGCACAACGGTCTTCGCTCGCACCGCAATAATGCAACTCGAAAGATGCACCCTCATGCGCTAATTGATACGCCATGGTAATGAGCGGGGTAATGCCAATACCTCCACCGATCAACACCGTATGTTTCGCTGGGTACAATGGAAATAAGTTTTTGGGTGCACTGACCTGAATGTGCATGCCATCTTTTAAATCATCAAAAGCCGAGACCGAACCTCCACGTGATTCTGCATCTCTTAAAATACCTAATCTGAACTTGCCAGCCTGATTTGGATTTTGGCAAAGCGAGTATTGACGAACCATACCATTTGGTAGATGTACATCAATGTGTGCACCCGCTTCAACTTGTGGTAACACCGCAGCAGTTGCCGACTCAAATTCCATGACTGCAATATTGCCACCTTCTACATGGCGGTTTTTTACGACAACATCATAAAGTGTAGTCATTCTTGTGTTCTCCTTCTTCATACTTGAAGCACAGGGCTTAGCGCATGAATAAACCACCATTAATATCCCATGTCGCACCTGTGACAAATCCGGCATTTGGACTTGCCAACAACGCACAGGTTTCTGCAATAAACGACATACTGCCTAATGCTTTAACAGGAATATTCTGGATAAACTGTTCCATTTTTTCGTCAGACACCACGCTATGCACAATGGCTGATTCCATTGGACCCGGAGCAACAGCATTTACTGTCACACCTTTTGCCGCAAATTCTTTGGCAAAGATTTTGGTTAAAGTCACAATGGCACCTTTGCTCGCCGCATAATGTGCACCTGTTGCCGTACCGCCATTTTGCCCTGCCAAAGACGCCATATTAATAATGCGTCCATAGCCTTTTTGCGCCATATACTGACCAATAATTTGGCAGGACTGGAATGTGCCGCGCTGATTGACTTGGGTAATCCAGTCAAAATCAGCAGCGGTAATCTCCAAAACAGGGGTTGCCTTAGTCACTGTTGCATTATTAATAAGGACATCCAGCTTAGAAAATTTCTGCTCAATCCACTGCACTACGGTATGAAAGTCTGCCTCAACTGAAATATCCAATTTCACTGGAAACATTTGCTCAGGAAACTGACTTTCTGCTTTGGCTTTTTCTGCCTTTTCCAAAGTACTGGCAGATAAAATCACCTGATGACCTTGGCTGGCAAAATATTCCGCAATGACATTGCCCAAACCCGAAGCAGCACCTGTCACTAATACAACCTGTTGCATGCCGATGCTCCTATAGAATGTAGCTAATACCCGCCAAGGTATCGGTAGAGTTAATTAAATTAATGATTTTACGATTAATTTTAAAACCCGCTTCGGCATCCCGTTTTAAGTGGTAAGTCACATCTGCGGTGTAGTGTTTTAGGTTCTCTTTACGGAATTCACGTAAGTTCTGTGCACAACGTAAAACGATTTCACCTTCTTCATCTTTTAAAATACGAACACGTGAAATACTACGTACCGTATTCGCTTTTGGCGCAGTCGAAATCGCTTCGCCATTTTCTAAACGGGCGACACGCATTTTGCGCATGTGATGATCGTCATAGGCATAATTCAGGTTGTTTTCATAATCGCTAAGTGTTGGATCAATTGGAATGATATACACCCCTTTTTCATTCCAAAGATTTAACCAAGCATCATGCTCGGAGTGATCCAGCATATCGGCTTCTGCCCAAATAAACGCTGTGACTTCATTGAGTAAATTTAAATCAATTTTCATGTTCTTCCCCTTAAGCCATCATCAACTTTTTCCACTGTTGATAGGCCGAGCGCATCCCTGTTTCAGCACTCACATCACTTTTCAAACCATCTTCAGTTTGCACTTCGCCCGCTAAACCACGGTTCAACATAATCCAGAGGTTTTCGCCTGCGGCTGCTCCTTTTTGCACACGTTCCCATGCTTCAGCATCATCTGGCGTACCAAAACCAAATGGGCCTTGGAAATGCTCATGCAAACGTAGACGGTATTGATTCGCAATTTGTGGGCCGCCATCCATGGTAATCACGGAGTGATGAATCTCTGTTTTATCGACGGAAATCGGCTGCATCACGCGGAAGAATGCCATTGAACAGGCGATGTTCGGGAACAGATTTAAGTTAAAACCAGAACCGCCCACAGCACGGACAATACGACGAACTTCCAATTCTGCATGACCTTCATCACGCAAAGCTTGCGCTAAATCTTCAAAACGCTCTTGAATTGGACGTTCCATTAATTCTTCGTCTAGATCGACCAATTCAGGAATCATCACCATCACACTGTGACCATTGCCTAAGTCTTCGACATAACCGGGTTGATTTTCAAAGTTAAATAATTCTTCCGTTTTTTCATCGACGGAACTTAAGAAAGACTTGTGTACCAATGGGAAGTGATAGGCATCGGTGGTATTTTCAAGCTGGATTTTCCAGTTCCCTGGGAAGGTAAAGCGATGTTCACCTAAAACTTTAATCGGATAACCCGCACCTTGTTTCATGAACAAATCAATCCACTTTTTCGCAGGTCCAAGGAATTGTTCTAAAGGCTCCACTTCATGATTAAATGACGCGAAAATCATGCCGTTATATTCTTCTACACGCAGGCTGACCAATGGCAATTCAGATTTATCCAAACATTCACCATAACTTTCTGGTGAAGGCACGCCGCGCAGTGTGCCATCTAAGGCATAACTCCAACCGTGGTATGGACAAACAAAGCTATTGGTTTTGCCTTTTTTATGTTCGCAGACTGTCGCAGCACGATGGCGGCAACGATTCAGCAATACATGTACTTTTTTCTTGCGGTCACGAACGACCACGACAGGTTGTTTACCAATATTGATGGTTTTATAACTACCGCCTTCAGGAATTTCACTGGCATGTGCCACCCACACCCAAGTGCTATAAAAAATCTTCTGCATTTCCTCGTCAAAGATGCGTTCATCTTTGTATAAAGACGTATGTGCACGATCACTTTGCACCAATGCCTCATAATCCACACCGATATTCAGTGTTGAGATAATTCCATTCATTTCAATAATCCTTTGATAAATTGGTAATTTAGTTCTGGGTCGGGACAGGTAATTCAGCGTCACTCTGCCAATTCGTCACTGGTCGGCTAAAAATATTCTGGGTTTGAAAATGCTTGATCTTCCAACTCCCATCCGTCTGTTGCGCAAATTTCACGTTCAGCTTGGCGCTATTTAAATGGCTGCGCCCATCGCGGAAAGTGGAGGTTTGCAACATCAGCCAAGTTGCCGTGGCATACTGTTGCTGTACTTCAATTTGCTCCGAACTGACAAAGTGAGCATTCATGACAAAGTGAGATTCTGTTTGGGTATAGCTTTTGAACATGTTGTAGATGGCTTGCCAAGAATCATATCGCCCAAAAGATTTGGCGTACTTTTCCCCTATCCCTTCCCAAATACACTCCGCATCAAAAAGCCCAATCAGCTCATCTAAATTGGTCTTTGGATTTAACTCATCACAAATTTCCATATAACGATTGAGACAGTTACGGATGGCGTTATGCGCTTCCAACTGTTCTAAACGTGAGAGGATTTTTGCCAAGTTCACTTTGTCATCCATGTCCTACACCTTAACGTTGAATAATTAATTCACGTCCAACACGTGCTTCGACTTTGCAGTATTTCCATAGTTTGTAAGGACCTTCGCCTACAACCGTGGTTCTGAACAAATTACATGCCGCATGTACAGTTTCAATGTCAGGCACATCTGCCAATAAGTAGGTCGTCCATGGCCAGCCTGTACTAGGGCCAACCATGCTTTGGTCATCATCGAGATTGCCAAAAACATGTACCCCTGGCAGGTCATGAATTGCGTTCCACATCTCACCAAATGCAGCCCAAACTGCTTTTGCTTCGGCAGGTTCTGCATCAAAAAAATTCTGATTAATACCCATGCAGAACAACACACGTAAAGTTTTTTTAGCGTCCATTTTGATTTCCTTCTCTCAAGTTTAAATTTATAAATATCCTGGGCTTGGCTTTAAGCCAAAACGAATTGAACCCGCATTCTGTAATGTGGCATCCCCCATAAAAGCGTGCTGTGTAACGACATTGGTGTCATTCACGAAACGGCTGAATGGGTTGTTGGTATAAATGGCAGTCATGCCTGCCAACATTTGCATTTTGCGTGTGACTTTGGCGCAAACCCGAGCAGCATGGGTACAAGCTAAACGCATATCACTAATCTGTTGTGTGGTTGCTACACGCCCTGCAACGACTTCGTGCCAAACGCTATCCATGGTTTGATAGAACCATGCTTTGGCTGCCTGAAATTCTGCATCTACTTGGGCAAATTCATATTGCGTCACAGGACGATTCGCAATTTCAGCACCACCTGTAATTGATGCTTTGCCTGGCGCTAAAATTTGAAATTCTTCTAAAGCGGCGGCTGCCACACCAATCCCAACAACGGTTAAAACTTGGGTCGCTAGGGAGAGGGATGGATATTTAAAGAAAGGTTCTGGTAGTTTGGAAGGTTCACCCCGTACAAATGTCCAGTGCTTTTCGACCAGTACATCTTGCACAACCAAATCGTGACTGCCTGTGCCTTTTAGCCCTACTGTGTCCCATGTCATTTCAATTTTGGCTTTATGGGCAGGCATCACAGCCATGCGCGGTAGGCCCTGCATTTCATTATTTTTTAAAGGTGAGATACCCACGCCTATAATGTCTGCACCCATGCAGCCACTAGAAAACTTCCAACGTCCACTGACTCGAACACCTTCATCGGTAATTTCCGCAGGTTGTGGTGGGAAAATGCCCCCAGCAAAAACCACATCAGGGCCATCTTTATACAGCTCTTCAAGTGTTGCTTCTGGCAGACTGCCTAAATAGGCCGGACTCATCCCAAAACTTGCTACCCAACCGACCGAACCATCTGCCTTAGACAAAGTTTCAATCAGTTCACAAAACTCACGCGGTGAAACGGCATCACCACCAAAGCGTTTTGGTACAAGCGCGCGGTAAACCCCCAATTGCTTGAGTTTTTCAATCATGTCCTGACTAACAAAGGCTTGATTATCGAACTCACCGGTACAGGCTCTTGCTCGAATTTCTTGACATAAAGCATCAAGATCAACGGCTTTTTCTGGTGCTACAAACTCCATTTTAGATAATTCATTCATTACCTAACTCCTTGTAATATATTTTTTAGTGCGAAAGATATTTTGCAATCGCGCATAATTTTTCGTCTTGCTGATGCCCAGCAACCAACTGTAGACCTATAGGGAAGCCATCTTCTGTCTGTAATGGAATTGAAATAGCAGGATGTCCAGACAAATTAAATGGACGAACCAAATGGGTTAAATTTAAGAATGCGACTGTATTTTCGGCATCTTTTACTTTTGGTGGAATTTGCGGCAGGGTCGGTAGAACCAAAGCATCATATTGATTTAATAAAATATTTAAGGCTTGAGTGAATTGTGCTTTCACCTGTTCTGCCTGTTTCACCTGCTCTAGGCTAGTAGCCGCGGCTTTTAATAAGCGTTGATTTACATCGGCACCAATTAGACCCGTTTGGGTTAATTCACCATAAGCCTGCCAGTTTTCATAATTGATCATCTGCATGCCTGCGTCGTAAGCCACATCAAATGAGTCAATGGTTTCACGCGGTAAATCAAGCTGATGCTGTGCAAAAAATTGTTCAATACAACGCCATACCTCATCACTCGCAGCGACATTTAAATAAGCCAACTTGGGTGGCTGTTGCAGCTTTGCAGCAGGCTGAAAACTTGGCTCAATAATCTGCATGGCAACTTCAAGCATTTCGACTGAATTTGCAAAAGGCCCGACACAATCTAAACTGCTTGCTGCTGGATGTACCCCTTGACGACTGACACGTCCAAAAGTCGGTTTTAAACCATAAATTCCACAGCATGCCGCAGGCATACGAATAGACCCTCCCGTATCGGTTCCTAAAGAAAAATCTGCCAGTTTTGCCGCTACTGCCGCAGCCGATCCACTTGAAGATCCTCCTGGAATTAATTCAGGATATTTAGGGTTAACGGGTGTTCCAAAAGCATGATTAATTCCCGTTATACCAAACGCCAATTCATGTAAATTAGTTTTGGCTGTGATTTGGCAATTGGCTTTCAAAATATTGTCGACCACTTCCGCATTGTGCTCTGCAGGTGGAATATTTAAATAAGCTTTACTGCCCGAAACTGTTTTAACACCTTGAATATCAATCGTATCTTTGATCATGACTTTAAGTTCGCCATGTCCTCGCGAAAGTGATTGTGCAATAATATTCATTCACTTTTCCATGTATTTTTATAACTTAATTTAAATATGAGAAATTTATATGTAATTGTCAAGTAATTTTTACAAGAGTCGTTAAGGCAAGCTGCAAAATTTTGTTTATAATGGATTTCTCAATTTCTACTAAGTCCTTGCTTAGCCATGCTGAACCATTTAGAACAATTTTTACCTAACAATGAACCCGAAAGTCTTAAAAATTTCCCTTTTTTCTGGATTTCTCAAGTCAATGGAAAATATTCTCAACTTATTGAAAAATCAATTAAAAAATTAGGAATAGACAATACGCGTCGTAAAATTATTCTGAGCACCAATGCTTTAGGTGAAGCCAGTATTACCGACATTGCCAATCTTTCTACACTCAAACTCACTACCGCAACCAAAGCGGTGTATCGCTTAGTGGAAGATGGCGTTGTTGAAGTTTTTTCTTCCGCGACAGATGAACGTATTTCTATGGTAAAGCTAACAGATAAAGGCTTAACCCTTGTCGAACAGATTAACCAAATCAGTGCTGTTACTTTGGCAGGCATTCTGAATGCCTTTTCTGAAGATGAACTGCATCATCTGAACCAACAACTAAAAAAACTATTTGAATTGATGCCCTCTAGCTAAGTCTACCTTTTCCATTGTATTCAGCAGTTGATGAGTGAAGACTCATCTGCTGCACTCTTCGCTCCTGCAAACTCCTATCAAAATTCCAAGAATAAACCTTTGATCTAAAATTATTTTTTAGCTTGGCCATGTAAATAAAATACCCATAGAGTATTTTAAAATACTTAAAAAGTAATGGAATTTTACATATAAAAAGAAAATAATCCAGCAATGATCAACATCTCAATCGCTGAACGGCTGACTGAATTCTAATTATTTTTCCTAAAAATATTATTGATCAAATACAAAAGTTAAGCCTCTGAATCTAATCCGCACTAAATCCATTCGTTTAGCGCAAGCAAACTTTATTCAGAAATTTCAAACCGAGCAAGCTAAATACAAAAGGACAAATCAATGGATCATGTAGATGTCTACGTAGAAAAGGCGGAGCATAAAAAAACCCATCTGTATTCATGGTATGTGGTCATACTCTGTATGTTGGCCTATATCTTCTCTTTTATTGACAGACAAATCTTGGCACTGATGATTGAGCCCATTAAAGCCGATTTACATTTAACGGATACTCAATTTAGTTTATTACATGGCCTCGCCTTTTCCTTGTTTTATGCCTTTATGGGCTTACCCTTAGCTTATATTGCTGACCGTTTTTCTCGTCCCAAACTCATCTCTATTGGCATTATTATCTGGAGTCTTACAACAGCAGCCTGTGGCATGAGTAAAAACTTTCTTCAGTTATTTTTATGCCGTATGGGCGTGGGTATTGGTGAAGCAGCATTGTCTCCAGCAGCTTACTCCATGTTCAGTGACATGTTTAGCAAAGACAAATTAGGACGTGCTGTAGGAATTTACTCTATTGGCGCATTCTTAGGCGGTGGTATCGCATTTCTCGTGGGTGGTTATGTCATTAAACTACTTAAAGGTGCAACTTTAATTCAAGTTCCCTTATTAGGCGCCATGAAGGCTTGGCAAGTTGCCTTTTTGGTGGTGGGTTTACCGGGTATTTTCATTGGTTTGCTGTTTATTTTGACGGTACGAGACCCTGAACGTAAAGGCCAGCGTTTGAATGCTTATGGACATGTCGAAAAAGGTGAATTTAAGCAATGTCTACAATTTATCCGTAAACATAGCAAAACCATTACGTGTCATTATTTAGGTTTCACCTTTTATGCCATGGCTTTATATAGTCTAACCAGTTGGACGCCTGCTTTTTACATTCGCAACTTTTCGCTTTCACCGACTGAAACTGGCTATATGCTCGGCTCCATTATGTTAGTTGCCAATACCTTAGGTGTTTTTTGTGCTGGCTGGCTGAATGACTGGTTTATTCAGAAGGGCCGACAAAATGCACCGATGCTCACAGGTGTGATTGGTATTATTGGTTTAATTCTCCCGATTTCTCTTTTCACCCAAGTGCAGAATTTACACATTTCGGTAGCGTTACTTATTCCTGCCATGTTCTTTGCCTCCTTCCCTTTGGTGATTTCTGCAACCGCTTTACAAATGTTAGCTCCTAATCAATTTCGTGCTCGTCTGTCTGCCATTTTCTTGTTGGTCAGCAACCTGATTGGTTTAGGTATTGGCACCACTTTAGTTGCAATTTTGACTGACAAATACTTTGGCAACCCAATCATGGTGGGGTCTTCATTGTCAATTATTGGTGGAGCATCGTGTGTGTTTGCTTTCATTCTCTTGCTTAAAGGCTGCAAATTTTTCAACGACAGTATGCAACGCGAAAAATTACATTAATTGCCATTTTAATCTCTGCATTCTGATGTCTGTCCCAAAGCAATGTTTTGGGAAGGCACTTCAGAATATTTAAAAAGTTAATGCCCGATATAAGCATTCACCTCTTGGAAATAATATGCAACGCTCACCGCATTTCAAACAACAAAAACTCGCCCTAGCCACCCTGCTGATATTCAATGGATTTGCAATAACAGCTATTCACGCAGCTGAATCTACAGCAGCACAAGCAGATGAATGGAAATTTACGCTGAGAAATGCGTATATTGATCGTGATTTTGATAATGCTGGTGTCAAAGATACGGGCAGTTGGTCACAAGCAGCCTCTTTGTTCTATAAATCTAAAATGCTAGATACACCCTTAAATATTGCCGACCAACCCATCACAATTGGTGCGGATGCTTCTGTGCAATATGCCGTGCGCCTAAGTTCAGACAAGCATGTTTCCGATTCCATTCTTCCTTTTGATAAAGCCAACCAGTCACAAGCATCGGATTTTTTAAAATATGGCGCAACTTTAAAACTTGGTTATGGTAATTCCTTATTAAGAGTGGGGGAACTTTGGTTGGATCTACCTGTGACTTCGGTGGATACCAGTCGCCAGTTATTAACCTCTTATTGGGGAACCAATCTGCGCTCGCAAATTACCGATCAATTCCAGACTGAAATTGGTCGCATTGAAAAAGTCTCGCCCCGCAATGAAGAAGAGTTTCGTAAATTTTCCTACACCTCTAAAGGGGTCACGCAATATTCAGATGGGTTGAACTATATTGACCTGCGTTATCAAATTACCCCAACGTTAAAGGGTGAATATTATTTTGGCAATCTGGAAGATTTATATAACACCCACTATGCAAGTTTAGATCACACATGGAAACAAGCGAATTTTTCGCTTAATTCAAAACTGAAATATTTTAATTCTAAAGACCATGAGGATACGTTCACTATTGATGCGCAAAACATTGGTCTGCTAGAAACCTTGAAAGTGAGTAATCATTCTTTTGGCTTAGGCTATCAACAAATCATTGGCGATTCTGCCTATCCCTTATTAGATGGTTATCTACCTGAAACCTATTTCATTAACTGGAACGTTACAGGCTTTGCCAAACAAGATGAAAAATCATATCACTTGATTTATAGCTATGATTTTAAGGACTTTGTACCAGGGCTAAGCACTGCGGTGAAATGGGTCTATGGTCATGATTTCAAATCATCCACAGGGGAAGATAATCAAGAAACCGAAGCCAATTATGTACTGAATTACGCTTTTCAGCAGCCGTATCTTAAAGGACTCAGTTTTCAATATATTCACATAGATTATCATGTGAAATATGGCAATGACTTTGCTGAAGACCGTATTTTTATGAATTATATGAAAAAATTTTGAAGCTAAACTTTTTCATCTAGATGCCTCCTCCTAAGTGAGGCATCTTTTTTTCTTGTAGAATGTGTCAACGACATCCAATCAATTTAAGTTTGTAGAAATATTCTCAGTCCGATAAATTTCTTCAATACATTCTAAAATTTTTGGAATATACGCACTTTGGTCCATGTTACGCATCGATAACGAGATAGGACTATAGGCTTCTAAATCTAAAATATTCAGATATTCCACATTTTTCATGCCAATGTCACAAGCACTTTCTGGAATTAAACATACCCCCTCACCTGACGCTACCAAGCCCAAAGCCATGTGGATTTCACGCACTTCTGTCCACTTGGTCGGAATAAGCCCCAACTGGGTAAACATCGCTTGGATGGTAGTCGAGAAATTCGGTTTCGGTGTATTGGGATAGGAAAAAATAGTTTCATTCACAATTTGTGATAAATACACCCCTGTCTCTTGATAAGCATTTAAAGGATGCTTTTTAAAAATCGCCAGTTTTAATTTTTCTTTGCGGAGCAACAGTCTTTTAATGGCAGGATCACTGATCGGCAAGCGACCAAAACCAATGTCAATTTTACCCAGTTTTAATGCCTCGACCTGATCTTTGGTACTGCATTCAATCAACTCGACTTGAATCTCTGGATTTTTTTGGCGAAACAAATAAATAATCTGTGGCAATAGCCCATATAACAAAGAACTCACATAGCCAATTTTTACACTGGTATTGACTGCGTTGATTTTCTTGATCATGGTTGTGGCTTGTGCCGCATGCGTTAAAATCTGTACCGCATGTTGATAAAAATATAAACCTGCCTCCGTCGCCTTTAAGGGCCGAGAACCTTTTTCAAAAAGATCGATCCCTAATTCTTCTTCTAATTTTTTAATTTGGCGAGTCAATGGTGGTTGAGCAATAAATAGCCTTTCCGCAGCTTTGGTAATACTTTGTTCCTCGACCACAGTCACAAAATATCGTAAATGTCTTAATTCCATCAACATACCTTTTTAGTATTTTAAAATACCAGTTCATATCTATTTTAGGTGATTACATTCTTCTATGGTATACAAACAAGTTCGAAACAGTTGAAACTTCATGTATAAAAGCATAGAAACCATACTCGTGGATATCCCTACAATCCGCCCGCATCAACTGTCTGTGACAACGATGCGTATTCAAACATTGGTACTGGTAAAAATAACAACTACGGATGGTTTTGTCGGTTGGGGCGAAGCCACCACCATTGGTGGGCTAAATTATGGTGAAGAAAGCCCTGAAAGTGTTAAAGCCAATATTGATACTTACTTTGCACCATTACTGACTTCAGTGAAAGCATTAAATGTTGCACAAACCTTAAAACTGATCCGCAAAAATATTAATGGCAATAGATTTGCCAAGTGTGCCATTCAAACAGCACTGCTTGATATTCAAGCTAAACGTTTAGGCTTACCTATTAGCGAATTACTGGGTGGACGTTTACGCGAAAGTTTACCTGTGCTGTGGACACTGGCTTCGGGTGATACTGAAAAAGATATTGCCGAAGCAAAACAAATGATTGAGCTGAAACGTCATAACACGTTCAAACTCAAAATCGGTGCACGTCCTTTACAGCAAGATGTTGACCATGTGATTGCAATTAAAAAAGCCTTGGGTGCAGACATCAGTGTTCGTGTAGACGTCAACCGTGCTTGGTCAGAACTGGAATGTATTCGTGGTATTCAGCAACTTCAAGATGGCGGTATCGACCTCATTGAACAACCGTGTGCCATTCAAAATACAGATGCTTTAGCGCGTTTAACCCAGCGTTTCGATGTTGCCATTATGGCCGATGAGGCGCTTACAGGTCCTGACAGTGCTTACCGTATTGCCAAGAGTCATGGTGCAGATGTCTTTGCAGTCAAGATTGAACAATCGGGTGGACTGCTCGAAGCCTGCGAAGTCGCCAAAATTGCATGTTTGGCAGGCATTGATTTGTACGGTGGCACCATGTTGGAAGGCCCTATTGGCAGTATTGCTTCTGCACATGCCTTCTCGACCTTTGAATCTTTAGCTTTTGGTACAGAATTATTTGGTCCACTACTTTTGACCGAAGAAATTTTAAAAACACCGCTTCGTTATGAAAATTTTGAACTTCATCTGCCTACTGGTACAGGTTTAGGCATCGAAATTGACGAAGACAAAATTGAACAACTACGACGTAAAGACAAGGAAGCTGTAAATGTTATTTCACGTACGCATGGATGTGCATATTCCGCTTGATATGCCCATTGAAAAAGTCAATGAAATAAAAACCATTGAAAAAGCATATTCGCAGGAATTACAACGTTCTGGAAAATGGCGACATATCTGGCGTATTACAGGACAGTACTCCAACATTAGTATTTTTGACGTTGCGAGTAATGAAGAGTTGCATAACATTTTACAAGGTTTGCCACTCTACCCATTTATGAATATTGAAGTAATGCCTTTAAACAGGCATCCATCTTCCATCCGTGAGGATGATTCATAGAATCTGAATCACCATTAATCTGTATTTTAAACATAACAAGGACTGTGGCATTAAAACCAAGTAGCTAAATCAATAGCCAATAATAATGCCATCCATAATCTACATACTTCAGGAGTTATAGTATGAACCGTCAACAAATTGATGCACTTGTAAAAAAAATGAATGTCGATACCGCACAAGGACCTGTCGATGAACGCATTCAACAAATTATTGTTCGCTTACTTGGCGATCTGTTCCAAGCCATTGAAGATTTAGATATTCAACCCTCTGAGGTATGGAAAGGCTTGGAATATTTTACCGATGCAGGTCAAGCCAATGAATTGGGCTTATTGGCTGCTGGTTTAGGTTTGGAACATTATCTCGATTTACGTGCTGACGAAGCGGATGCCAAAGCAGGTATCACTGGTGGTACACCACGTACCATTGAAGGTCCTTTATATGTGGCTGGTGCACCAGAAACAGTTGGTTTTGCACGTATGGATGATGGCAGCGAATCGGACAAAATTGATACGCTAATTATTGAAGGGATTGTCCGTGATGCAGACGGTCAAATCATTGAAAATGCCAAAGTTGAAGTTTGGCATGCCAACAGCTTAGGCAACTACTCTTTCTTTGATAAGTCTCAGTCTGAGTTTAACTTACGTCGTACTATTTTAACCGATGCACAGGGTCAATATGTGGCTTTAACCACTATGCCTGTAGGTTATGGCTGCCCTCCTGAAGGCACGACGCAAGCCGTACTGAATAAATTAGGACGTCATGGTAATCGACCATCACATGTACATTATTTTGTCTCTGCACCAGGTTTCCGTAAATTAACCACTCAGTTCAACATTGAAGGTGATCAATATTTATGGGATGACTTTGCTTTTGCAACCCGTGATGGCTTAGTGGCTACAGCAGTTGATGTGATCGACCCTGCTGAAATTCAGCGTCGTGGTCTAGACAAACCTTTTAAGCACATTACCTTCAATATTGAGTTAGTTAAAGAAGCTGCTTCTGCTCCTTCGACTGAAGTTGATCGTCGTCGTGCAGTAGCATAACGCTCTAATCGTTAAACCATGAATGAGCTAAGGAAATGCTTGGCTCATTCCATTCAGTTTCCCAATAACGCTACGATTTTTTAATTCTTACTCCCCTTTTCGACATTTGATATTTGCACGAAAGAAGCAGATCCAAAATCAATGTATGGGTGCTTTACATGATCAATAAATCCTCGACTTCAGTTCATGAAGTTTTATCTCAAATCACAGACGGCTCAACCATCATGATCGGTGGTTTTGGTACAGCAGGCCAACCCGCTGAACTCATTGACGGGCTGATCAAGCTTGGACGTAAAGACCTGACCATTGTCAGCAACAACGCAGGCAATGGCGACTATGGTCTGGCGAAACTGTTGAAAGCCGGTGCCGTCAAAAAAGTCATCTGCTCATTCCCACGTCAGTCTGACTCTTGGGTCTTCGATGAACTCTATCGTGCAGGCAAAATCGAACTGGAATTAGTACCTCAA
>NZ_SJOF01000008.1 GCF_004331255.1 Acinetobacter sp. ANC 4173
ATACATGTATTTTTGCATGCATGTATTGTGCATGCTTGCATCATTGTGGTAAATTCCGCCTTATGCATAAATGCATGCATGCACACATGGGGCGTTTTATGAACGATATGCTAAAGCTACGGATGCCAATTAAGGCTTCACATGTTGATGTAGACAGTGAAGGCCGTCATTGCATCTTTGGTTTTAACTTACTCGATCTTGACTTACCGCGTGTAGAAGCTCGATGCGTTTTTAAGGATGAAGAGGGGAACGTGGTCAACCAAGTCCTGAACCATCCTTATGTATGAGTTATGGGATTTTTGTTTGATTGGCAAAATATTACATTCGAGCATTGGTTTTTACTTGCTTGCTTTTCTATGCCTTTTGCTCTTTTTTTGTTTATTTATCTGGATCGTGATCACAATAATTATTAGGCTGAGATTTCGTATAATGTGTCCTGATTATGTTACTAAGCCCCAGTGAGAAAATATGCTTTCCTCACGGGGCTTTTTAACATCAATCTGCATTATACGACATCGAGGATTCTGTGATTGAGGGAGGGAGGAGGAACGTTCGACCGACCGATTGAGCAGAATCATAGGGGAGTCCACGTCTCTAGAGTGGACTTAAGGCTCGAAAATGAGCTTTTTCACCTCAATTTATTTGGGTATTGTCAGTTTCCCGCTGTTTGTAACTTCAATATGGTCTAAACCTTCTTCAATTAGAATGTGAACTAATTCACTGTCTCTTACTGGTTGTTGACCTTTACTAATTAGAGCTTTGTTTAATTCGACAGCCTTTTTTCTTAGTAGTTCTTGTTCCTTGTCGTTCAATCTTACGCTCTGAACCATTTCAATAAATTCCAATGTTGCACATGTAGAAAATGATACATGTATTTTTGCATGCATGTATTGTGCATGCTTGCATCATTGTGGTAAATTCCGCCTTATGCATAAATGCATGCATGCACACATGGGGCGTTTTATGAACGATATGCTAAAGCTACGGATGCCAATTAAGGCTTCACATGTTGATGTAGACAGTGAAGGCCGTCATTGCATCTTTGGTTTTAACTTACTCGATCTTGACTTACCGCGTGTAGAAGCTCGATGCGTTTTTAAGGATGAAGAGGGGAACGTGGTCAACCAAGTCCTGAACCATCCTTATGATCGATTACCAACGTCATTCACCAAGATGGCTTGGAAATTTCATCATGAAGGTAAGTTATGGCCACATGTTGAATTGAAAGCTTCACCTGCAAAGATATTGCAGGGGCATAACGTTTATGGAACGGACTGGATAGAGGAAGGGGCTATGGAAATGCTTGGTCATTTCGCACAGGCTCAACCGACTTTATACGGCATGCTTGAAATTGGTGAAACTGAGGTCATGCAGATTGACGTTACTTATCACGCACGTTTACGTGATGATCGGGAAGTTGAACGCGCATTAGATTTCTTGCGGAATATCTCCACACAACACATTCGCAAATCAAGTAAAGCTGCCATCTATAAAAATACTGTCTATTTCGGCTCTGAACGTTGCAAGCGTTTCGCTCGTAAAGTTTACGGTAAATCATGTGAGTTTCAGGCTCAACTTATAGAACAAACTAAGCTAGCAAAGTCGAATGATAAAGCTGCTCAAGCTGTTGTAAAAGTAATGTCTGATCCTGACTTGATTACATTTACTCAAGGGCTTTTACGCTTTGAAACTGGTGTCAAAGCCTACGTACTTAAAGAACGCAATATACCAACTAATTTATTTCAGTTAATTCGCTACCAACGTCAAAACCCAAACTTTCTACGCAATTTATGGACTAGTGCAAATAGAGAACTATTTGAAGCTCTCAAGGGGCAAAATGTGAAACTTACCGATGATGATTCTATTTACAACAAGATACTTTCTGAGTTGCAACTGGCGAATTCTAAAGATTCAATTTCTGCTTCTGTTGCTGATACTGTTTTTAAATTTTACAGAGATTTAGAGAATGTAGGTTGTACAACGCTACAAACTCAAATGGGTGATGAGAAGTTCTTTCGTAATTTCTCAAATTTGCTTAAGTGTGGATTTGCTAAGAATTATTTAGTCCGTTTGCATGTTAATCCGCTTGAAAATATGGATCATTTATCGGCTTATAACTTTGTATTTCGAGAGTTTAAAAAGGTCGTTAAGGCTGGTTCAGCTTCAGCTACACAAGCTCGTAATTTGCATACGTTCTATAAAGAATTGCGTGACTATGGTTATGACACTGTTCGTAATGAGTACAGTTCTGCTCAATTTAAAAAGCGTATTGCATCCTTAAGAAGCTGCGGTTTCTCAAAAGGTGAACTTCAAAACCTTCATTCTCAAACATCCAACAATATTATTCCATTTATCAAATATGTAGAAATCAACTTCGATCAACAAGTGCCTGAAAACTTCATCGAACCTAAATCTTCATTCAACCTCAAAATAGCCTAAGAGGAATTAACTATGTCTCAATTTATCTTTAAAGCCAAACTTATCAATGTTGAAACTGGTGTAAACAAGGACGCTCAGTTGACCATGCGACTTGTATTTGCATCACAACGCTATGACAAAGGTCTAGAACAGATCGTTCCATGTTCTCAAGGCGTAAAAGTCATTGAAGATCATCATCACATGAAAGATTTTTATCTGTCTTACAAAGGTCGTAAGATTTATCTGCCAATCGAAATGACTTCGATGGAGCGCAATATCTACTATAAAACGACTGGCGACGGTAAGCCGTTAATGCTTGAAGAAAAGAAAGCTGTAGAACAGCAAGTAGCTAAGACGGCATAACTTTATAGTTATCAAAGGCTTATCTATAGAACATTTCGTATAATGTGTCCTGATTATGTTACTAAACCCCATGAGATAATTTCCACTCATGGGGTTTTTTAACATCAATCTGCATTATACGAATATCGAAGGATTCAGCGGTGAGGGCGGGAGTAGGAGCTCCGACGCCCGACTAACCGATCCGCTGAATAATCTGAGAATTTGAGAAGGGCACACTACTGTCTAATAGTGTGCCTGACTCCTCGAAGTTTTTTTCAATTTGCTCTATGAGCTATATATAACGGAGCTTTCAGAGGAAATGATAAACTTTATCATTTATTCTGAAATTTGATTATATTTTGTTCTTTTCCGTTCGCATTACCCAGTATTTCTTTCATGTTGTACTTGCTTTTGGGTGGTTCGTATCCTTCAGGTACTTGGTCATTTAGATCAAATACAAGTTCTACATATGTAACTTGTGTATTTTCAATTCTAGGAGGTTGTTTTTTATGTTCCTCTTTTATGAATTCTTCTGTTATTCCGCATTTTTCTAGATCTCGTATATATTTTTTGAAATTGTTGATTCTTTCTAGTTTTTTTGATTTTTCTATGCCATCTCCAATAGTACGCAATAGAAAGAAGTATATATTTCTACTTCTAACTTTTGATACTTTCCCTGATGGCGTTATTTTATCAAATACTTTTGATATTTCTTCATACAACTCGTCGTACATCTCTCTAGCCATTTTTATTCATCTTTTCCTAAAAATTTACGTCTGTACTCTAAGACTTCATCAGCGCTTAAATCTTTTAGATGGTGATAAATAAGGGCATTGATCACATCCGTATCTTGTATTTCTAGACGCAATTTATATTTTATTTCCCATTTCATATTTTCAACTTTATCCATTAGCTCTACTTGAATCCTTTTCTGTACTGATGCCATGAGTAGTTCCTGTGTCATTGATTCACTGATTCATAATTATATATCTTGTTGCAATGACACATTGTGTCATGGTGTCTTTTTGTCATTGTTGATTCAGTGTGTCACTGTGTCTATCACTTGGTATATAACAATGCATAAACAAGACGAACTTTTAAAAAATTCTGATAGTTCATTTGAGCTATTGGACTTTTCTGTTCTTGATGATTTGAAGAAGAAGTCTAAAAAATCAAATCGTTTTATTACTTGTTCTATTTGCAATAAAACCATTACTAAAAACAGTATGGTTCGTCATTTCTTCGTTTTTCATTCAGGTGATTAATATGCTTGATTTTGAACGACTCATGATTCCAATCATCCCAACACATGTATGTAATCTCGATAATCGCTATTGGTTCAATGGCGATATTCGTGATTATGGTGTGCCTGCTGCGACTCGACATGTTTCTAAAGATGATGACGGTAAAACAATAACAGGGGAGTTGTATCACCCATATGAACAGATTCATTCAGATTTTACTGATATGGCAATGAAGTTCTATACAAGTACAACAAATACACCGCCATACGTTGAGATTAAAGGTTCACCGCTTAAATTGTTGCAAGGCCATAATGTTTATGGCTTTGACTGTCTTGAGTTAGGTACGTATCACATGGTTGGTATGTTGCTTGAAGCATTTCCTAAACTTGCTCCAATTCTTGATTTGCCAAATACACAACTATCTTGTCTTGATACAACTCAAATTATTCGTTTACCACATCAGAATATGGTTCAACCTGTTTTGGACTATATGTCTAATCTTGCATCTGGTCATCGTAAAGCTAGAGAAGTTAAATATCACAACTATATTTCTTGGGGTAATGATTTAGCCAGCGTTCGCCCAAAGGCTTATGGCAAATTTGAGGAAGTAAAAAGCCAACTCAATAAAATTCAAAAACAAGCAGACAAGGGCTGTATGAGGTCTAAAACACTTGTGATGGCTATGCATGATGTTTTGCCGTTTGCAAATGCTGTTTTACGTCTTGAAGCACGTATTTCTAAAGATTATTTGACCAAGAATGGTTATCCATCAAACGTATGGCAACTTATTGAGTTGCAGAAACAACAGCCAGAATTATTGCTACGACTCTGGCACGTAGCTTTTGACCCGATCTTAGACACAATGAAGGGTAAATATATGAATTTCGCTAATGATGATGAGCTACTTCAAGTTCTTATGACCAATTTGGTTACTTATACCAAAAAGGGTAATCCTAGTTATGTAAAGGCTTATAACACCTTAGATTTTTATCGTTCTTTACGTGTTGATGGTTGGAAAAAAGTTAAAGCTCGTCACGCTGAATCTAGATTTTATAAGTTTATTGCATATTTAACTGATTGCGGAATAAGCAAATCACACCTGCAAAACCTACACGCAAATCCAAACGGGAAAGTCATTCCATTTGTACGTCTTTTAGAACTCAAGTTAGGCGATCAATTGCCAACTGACTATCAATTACCAGTTTCACAATACAGTCCAAAAACGGGCTTATATCTAGTGGCTTAATAAAATAGCCTAAGTTACCAATGAGGTTTTAAACAATGCAAGTTCAATTTAATACTCGTACCATTTTACCGTCTGTTTATCGTAGCGAGAAAGACGGGGTCGAAAAAGTCTATCTGTCTACAACAGTGTTTTCACCGCAACGCTACAACTTAACGCCAGCAGCAGGTGTTATGCCAGTCGAACAAATTCAAGCTGTATTAGCAGAATGCGCAGACAACGCACAAGAAGTAGAAATTCAGTTTGTAGAGCAACAAACCAAGTTTGGTGCACAGATGCAGATTTTTAGCGTTAAGCCGTTGCCGAAGAAAAACCCAACGGAATCAAAGCCTTAATATACGATATTTCGTATAATGTATATTATGTTAAATAACGTATCCAAGACTGTAGCCTTCACAACGCAGTTGTTGCTACAGCTCGAGGTCTTAAATCTTGGAAATTATATTTAAGACCTCGAGTACGTGAATGAACATAATATTCGTTATGCCGAAATCCTTCGCTATCTCATGCGCTGGATATGATGATCTAATTTGATAAACAGTAATTTCAGTTGATCTATTTCTTCGTGATTGTCTGTATCTAGCTCACAGATCTGTTCGAGATACTTCTCATTTTTCAACTAGCTCAGGTTATAATGATGGCCTCCCAAAATATGGTTGATCTATTATGAACGCCTCCAATGACCCTCTACACGGCAAAAAACTTGCTGACATTTTGGATGAATTATTGGATTACTACGGTGGCTTTGAAGGCTTAAGTCGTAAAATTGAAATTAGATGTTTTTGCATAGATCCAAGTGTTAAGTCATCATTGCGATTCTTGCGTACCACACCATGGGCACGTGAAAAAGTAGAAAGCTTATATTTGTATATCTTACGCCAAAAAGCCAAACAGAAATCGTAGCTTTCAAAACCCCAACCTCAGCATAATATTTTATACCAAATAGTAAACTAAAATTATTGAATAGCCACTGATTTTGTAGACACCTTTTAATTAGTGGTGGACTGCCACCCCTCTCCTAGAAAAATTTAGTCTATATCCCTATGGTTTATTTAAAAACTTATTTTCTATCTTTACTAGGCTGTATGATCAAAATCATACTGACACTCAACACTGTAAATTTGAGAATGAATCTGTACGTACAGATTCATTCCCTGTCGCTAAAGATATTAGAAATAGCTACATAGAGTTTATTTCTAGCTTATTCAAATTTGTCGTTAAAATTAGGCTTTACTACGGATGAACAATAATTTTTACAGCCGATTCATTATTATGAATCAGCGTTTCAAAGCCTTTAGAAACAAGATCATCTAATGCAATACGTTGGGTAATAAAAGGTTCTAGATTAATCTTACCTTGCTCAACTAAGCGGATTGTTTCCTGATGATCATTGACATAAGCAATCGTGCCACGAATATCTAGCTCTTTCATAACCACACTATGCACATTAATTGTGGCAGGATGGCTCCAAATAGAAACAATGACGACCACCCCTGTTGGTTTCATCGCTGCCACCAGTGTATCCATGACTTTATTGACACTACTACATTCAAAAGCGACATCTACACCACGGTCTTCTGTAATTTTCATCACTTCAGCGACCACATCAACTTGTGATGGGTCTAGTACATAATCTGCAACACCCGCTTCTATCGCTTTTTCTTTACGTTTTGCACTCAATTCAGTAATGATCACCGTGAGACCTTTGGCCTTTAAAATGGCTGATAAAAGTAAGCCTATAGGGCCTGCTCCACCAACCAGTGCGATATCGCCAGCTTTTGCACCACTTCGCACATAGGCATGATGACCAACGGACAAAGGTTCTATCAACGCTGCTTGATCTAAGGGAATATCATTTGAAATAGGATGTACCCAACGTCGTTGAACCGCAATTTTTTCAGAAAGACCACCACCGCGTCCGCCTAAACCAATAAAGTTCATATTTTTTGATAAATGATACTTATCATTGGGGCCAGTCGGCACATCGTCAGCAATAATGTAGGGTTCAACTACGACATGTTGCCCAATTTGGATATCATCAACACCTTCACCAACTGCATAAACCACGCCTGAAAATTCATGTCCCATTGTTACAGGTGCAGATTCTCCCGAAATTGGATGTGGATGACCACAAGGTGGAATAAAAATAGGGCCTTCCATGAATTCATGTAAATCTGTACCGCAAATACCGCACCATGCAACTTGAATTCCAACTGTGCCTGGAAGTACTTTCGGTTCAGGAATATCTTCAATCCGAATATCCCCTCGATCATAAAAACGAGCTGCTTTCATTATTTATTCCTTATGTTGATATTAACGGTAAACCATTCCACCATCTGTCAAAATAGACTGACCTGTAATGTAGTTTGCATCCTCGCTGGCTAAAAATGCAACTAATGCAGCCACGTCATCTGGTGTTTCAGCACGTCCTAAAGCAATACCATCTACATATTTTTTATACGTTTGACCAATTGGTGCGCCTGTAATTTCAGAGAACCGCTGATCTATTTCGACCCACATGTCTGTACCTACAACACCCGGACAATAGCTATTTACAGTAATTTTAGCACTGGCATATTCTTTAGCCGCAGCTTGCGTCAATGCACGAACTGCAAATTTAGTTGCCGAATAAACACCGAGTAAAGCAAAACCTTCATGGCCTGCGATTGAGCACGCATTAATAATTTTTCCAGCCTGTTGACGTTGTTTAAATTTATTTGCTGCGGCTTGAATCCCCCAAAGTACACCACCAACATTGATGTTCATAATTTGGTTAAATTCACTCGGTGTTACTTCTGCCAATGCTTTGACTTGGGCAATACCTGCATTATTGATCATGATATCAAAACCATTAAGTGTCGATTCGGCATGATCAATTGCATGACTTACTTGTATTGGATCTGAAATATCCGCAATAAATGTGGTGGCTTTTACGCCAAAGGCTTCGATCTCTTGTTGAACAGCATTTAACTTTTCTTGATGAAGATCGACCAAAGCAATATGAACACCTTCTTGCGCCAAACGTAAAGCAATACCGCGTCCAATTCCTTGTGCCGCACCCGTAATTAATGCAACTTTATTGTTTAAACCTCTAGGCATGTTGCGACTCCTTAAATATGGATTGCACGTTGCATTGCCGACAAGACCGACTCATGCATCGCCTCAGATAAAGTAGGATGAGGGAAAATGACCTGTGCTAAGCTTTCATCCGTTGCTTCTAGGTATTTTGCGATGGCAAAACCTTGAATGTGTTCGGTGACTTCATGTCCGACCATGTGAGCACCCAACAATTCACCCGTTTCCTGACTAAAAATGGTTTTAACAAATCCTGCGCTATCGCCCAAAGCCAATGCTTTACCATTGGCTTGTAAAGGGAACTTACCCACATTAATATTCAAGCCCGCAGCTTTTGCTTTCTGTTCTGTCAAACCAATACTGGCCACTTGAGGATGGGTAAAGATACAGCCTGGAATTTGTGTACGATCTAAAGCATGTACATGACTCAGTCCTGCAATTTTCTCCACACAAAGAATGGCTTCATGACTGGCTTTGTGTGCCAAACACGGTGCGCCTGCGACATCGCCAATTGCATAAACGCCGACAACATTGGTTTTACACCATGAATTGACTTTAATAAAACCATTTTCAAATTCAATCCCCAAAGCTTCTAGACCCAGATTTTCAGCATTCGGTTTCACGCCAATAGCCGAAAGTACCTTTTCAACAGTAATGATTTGCACACCTGTGGCAGTTTCAATATGACAATGCACTTGAGCCTGATCAGTTTCTATTTTTTTTACCGTTGCTTCGGTTAAAACCTGCATACCCTGCTGTTCAAATTGCTTTTGTACATACTTGGCAACTTCAATGTCTTCGCTAGGGAGAATCTGCTTGGCTATATCAACCAAGGTGACTTGGCAACCTAAGTCTTGGTATAGGCTTGCAAACTCACTGCCTATAGCACCCGAACCAATGACCAGTAAAGACTTTGGTAATTGTTCTGGAACTAAAGCCTCTTTATAACTCCAGACCTGATCACCATCTACAGGAATATGAGGCAAATTAGCCGCACGTGCACCTGTTGCGACAATAATATGCGGTGCAGAAATCTGCTGTTTTTGACCATTCGCATCTGTAAGCTCTAATTGCTCTTTGGCAATAAATTGGGCTACTGCATTAAAAACAGTGATTTGATTTTTTTTCAATAATTGACCGATACCTTGTATCAGTTGTTCAGAAACCTGTCTGCTATGATGGACCAGTTTTTGAATGTCAAAATCAACCGTGTTAAGCGTAAAGCCAAACTGCTCTGCGTGTTTGAACTGCTGCGCAAGCGCAGCCCCGCTCAATAATGCCTTGGTTGGAATACATCCCCAATTAAGACACACTCCGCCTAAGTGTTGTTTTTCAACGATTGCAGTTTTTAATCCCAGTTGCGCTGCGCGAATCGCAGCGACATATCCTCCAGGACCAGCACCAATAACCACAAGATCAAATTGTGTATCTGACATGGCTGTTCCTCCTACACCAAAATTAATGCAGGATTTTCGACAAACTGCTTAAACGCCGATAGGAATTGGGCACCCAACGCACCATCAATGACACGATGATCACAAGACAATGTTGCTGTGACCATTTGACGAACAACAATCTCATCATTTTCGACGACAGCACGTTTCTCTGCTGCACCTAAGGCCAGAATTGCACCTTGAGGCGGGTTAATAATGGCATCAAACTGTTGAATACCAAGCATTCCCAAATTGGAAATACTGAAACTGCCGCCTTGAAACTCATCAGGTGCTAATTTTCCAGTTTTGGCACGTGTCGCCAGATCACGCATATCATTGGAAATTTGCGCCAAAGATTTACGGTTCGCTGCTTTAATAATTGGCGTGATCAGTCCGTTTTCGATGGCCACGGCAACAGAAATATCAGCCTGTTCAAACTGTAAAATTTGCTGATTTTCTTCATCAAACTGAACATTGACCTGTGGAACTTTGATCAGTGCAGCAGCTGCAGCTTTAATCAGCATATCGTTAATGGACAGCTTGACTTGCGGTACGGTACTGTTAATTTGCTGACGCAAAGCCTGAACCGACTCAACATTTAAGTCTATCGTTAAGCGAAAATGTGGTGCATTGCGTTTTGCTGCTTGTAGCCGTGAAGCGATTGCTTTACGCATACCATTCATAGCCACGGTGGTGAATTTTACTGACTCTGTTGGATGCGCATGCTCAGCATGTTGAGCTTGTACAGGGTTTTCACGTTGATATACTGCTTCAACATCTTCCTTACAGACTCGTCCACGTGAACCCGATGCACGACAATCATGCAAATTAATGCCCCATTGTTTTGCCAAACGGCGGGCAACAGGTGTTGCTAGAACATAACTATCATCTGCTTTAGATTTCGCGGCTTTTGTACTGGCTTGATGACGTACATCTGGCCAAGAACCGCCAGCAGCTTGAACTACGGCCTGAATATCTTGAACACTAATACGGCCTTCACGTCCAGAACCAGTAATCTGAGACAAGTTTACATTATGCTTTTCAGCCAATTTCAAGGCATGTGGCGTTGCAAAAATATCATCGCTTTGTTGGAAGCCTTGTAATGCAGCAGGAATTGAATATCCACCCTGAGGCACAGCTTTTGATCTATGACCAACACTGTTCTGTTTAGGAGCAGCTTGTACTTTGGTTTCAACTTGAGCTAAAGCTACTTTTTCAGGAACCGCTGCTACCACTTTATTTTCAGTTACAGCAGGTGTTCCACCTAAGGACTGTGCAAATGCTGCAACTTCTGCATCGGAAACTTGAGCGTCTGCACAAATTGCAATGACTCCACCTACGACCAGGGTGTCGCCATCTTTAGCAATAATTTTTCGTAGCAAGCCATCGAAAGGCGCTTCTAGAACATTGACGATTTTTGTGGTTTCAATTTCACAAATTTCCTGCCCTTTACTAAATTGCGTACCTTCCTGAATCAGCCATTGGGCAATCGTGCCCTCTTCCATGGACAAACCCCATTTTGGGATTTCTAAGGTTTTAATTTCGCTCATCCTAAGCCTCCAACGTCTTACGTACAGCCTGTTCGATGCGTTCTACACTTGGTAGCCATTCTTTTTCTAATACTGGTGAAAATGGTACGGGTGAGTGCGGTGGAGTGACTAACTCGATTGGGGCTTTAAGATAATGAAAGCCTTTCTGGGCGATAAGCGCAGCCACATCATGTCCAAAACCACAACGCGCCGCAGATTCATCTACAATCACCACACGACCTGTTGAAGCCACTGACTCTAAAATGCCATCTTCGTCTAATGGAGAAATGGTTCTAGGGTCAACCACTTCAACCGAAATGCCTTCTTTTGCGAGCTTGTCAGCCACTTCATTGGCACGATGCACCATCAGGCTTAAGGCAATAATGGTAATATCAGTGCCTTCACGAGTATAATTTGCGACACCAAAAGGAATGGTGTAAGCCTCATCTGGTACTTCGCCCTTAATGTCATACAACAATTTGTGTTCACAAAAGACCACTGGGTCATCATCTCGAATGGCTTGAATCAATAACCCTTTCACATCATAGGCGCTCGAAGGCACCACGACTTTTAAACCAGGCACTGAGGCAAACACGTTATATGGAGACTGGGAGTGCTGTGCTGCGGCGGAAAAACCTGCACCAATCATGCCTCGTACGACCAGTGGAGCTTTGGCTTTGCCACCAAACATATAGCGGAATTTAGCCGCTTGGTTATACAGCATGTCATAACACACACCATAAAAATCCATGAACATTAAATCGGCCACAGGTCTTAAACCCGTTGCAGCAGCACCTGCTGCCATACCAATAATCGCCGACTCTGTAATTGGAGTATCAATGACTCGTTCAGAACCAAATTCAGTCCATAAGCCTTTGGTTACACCAAGTACACCGCCAAAACCTTCCAGTTTATTCTCATCGGTATTTTTACCACCATGCCCACCACGTACATCTTCACCGACTACAATGACACTTGGGTCACGGCGCATTTCTAATTCAATTGCTTCTTTAATCGCATTTCGATAACTTTTATTTGGCATTTTTCTACTATTCCTTTAGTAAGAGACGTAAACATCAGTAAGTAACTGAGAGACTTCTGGGTACTTAGCGGCGCGTGCTTTTGCAACGGCATCGTCTACATTGGCTTTAGATTGAGCATCTATCGCATCCAGTTTGGCTTCGTCAATTTTGCCTTTGACTTTTTCACGGAATATTTTCAATGGGTCTTTATGTTCTTTGACATAATCCAGCTCTTCTTTAGAACGGATAAGCCCCGGATCACCTTCAAAATGTCCATAAAAACGGTTGGTTACTGTTTCAATCACACTCGGACCTTCTCCACGGCGGGCACGTTCAATGGCTTTTTGTGCAACTTCATACACTGCAAAAAAGTCTGTTCCGTCTACTTTTTCAGCAGGTAAGCCAAAACCTGCTGCTCGGCCTGCAATGTCTTTACTGCCTACGGCATAGTCATGTGCAGTACCTTCACCAAAGCCATTGTTTTCAAAAACAAAAATGACAGGAAGCTTTAACACCACAGCCATATTAATGGCTTCAAAAGTTAAGCCTTGATTTGACCCGCCATCACCGGTAAATGACAGACCAATCCCACCATTCTTGAGCGTTTTGGCACTTAAAGCTGCCCCAATCGCTAAAGGTGGGCCACCACCCACAATACCGTTTGCGCCCAACATGCCTTTATCTAAGTCCGCAATGTGCATTGAGCCGCCTTTACCACGACACAAACCATCATCTTTGCCAAAAATTTCTAGCATCATGGCGTGAATATCGCAGCCCTTAGCAATACAATGTCCGTGACCACGATGCGTTGATGTAATGAAGTCCTTATCTGTTAAATTTTCACAAATCCCTACTGCAACAGCTTCCTCACCGCTATATAAATGGATGAAACCGGGAATATCACCAGTATTGTTTTCATCGTGAAGTCGATCCTCAAATTCACGAATGTCGCGCATTCTTTTGTATGCTGCTAGCAATTGCTCTTCCGTTAATTGCATATCTTTGTTCCTTATTAACTACGCTTAAAAGAAAATCCAAAAATGAAGGGTTGGATTTTTAAACCGTATATTTATATAAAGATATTTTTATTTAATTTCATATTAGACTAAAAAAATATAATGCATAAAAAGATGAGATAAATATTAAAAACAGAAGGTTATGAACTTAAAAATTTTTGTAAAATTTTACAATAGTTCAATCACATATGAAAACAAACCTTTAACCAACCTTTATTTTATATGATAAGTTTTTTGCACTGTTTTAATATTATTAATGCAACTAAAAGAGCTTATTTAATATCAGGATCTATATTAATTGTTTTAAACGACGGAGTGTTTTAAATGGATTTAAATAACACAGTATTAACAGGAAAGAAGTTACGTGGCGCTGAAAAAATGGCACGTATTCCGATTAAAGTTGTTCCAACGGAAACGACACCAAAAAAACCAGAATGGATTCGGACCAAAATTAGTCAACCTGAAGACGTTCAAATCATTAAGGATTTATTACGGCAACAAAAACTACATACGGTTTGTGAAGAAGCGGCTTGCCCTAACTTGCCGCAATGTTTTGGCAGTGGGACAGCAACATTCATGATTATGGGAGATATTTGTACTCGACGCTGTCCATTCTGCGATGTTGCTCATGGTCGTCCTAATATCCTAGATATTAATGAGCCAAAGCATCTGGCTGAAACAGTCAAGAATCTAAATTTAAAGTATGTCGTGATCACTTCGGTTGATCGAGACGATTTAAAAGATGGTGGTGCACAGCATTTTGCCGATTGCATTCGAGAAATTCGTCAAACCAGTCCAGAGACTTTGATCGAAATTTTGGTTCCTGATTTTCGTGGTCGTGCAGATATTGCCCTTAAGATTCTGAGCCAAAACCCACCGGATGTCTTTAACCACAATATTGAAACCGTTCCACGTCTATATAAAGCCATGCGACCGGGATCTAACTATCAGCATTCATTGGATTTACTCAAAAAATTTAAACACTACTGTCCTGACATTCCAACCAAATGCGGTTTGATGGTCGGTTTGGGAGAAGTCGAGGCTGAGGTTATCGTGTTATTAAATGATTTGAAAGATTATCAAGTGGACTATGTCACAATCGGTCAATATTTACAGCCATCCAAATCTCATGCGCCAATTCATCGCTTTGTTACATTGCAAGAGTTTAAGCACTATCAAACGCATGGAGAGCGCTTAGCGTTTAAAAATATTTGGAGTGCGCCATTGGTGCGATCAAGTTATTTTGCAGACCGTCAGTATCATGGTGAGGCCGTCCCTAACCCTTACATGAGCGAATGACTTTTCATCATATTTACGTTTATTAACATTTCAGATGGAAATAGTCATTTTCAGCTCATAAGAACACTTTTAAAGTAACTTAAAAGTTGGTAAAGCCAAAAGATATGCTTTAACCAAGCAAAGATAAAAGCATTTAAAATCTAAGCAAGAAGAAATGACGTAAATGACTATAAATTTGGAAACTCATTTCTAAAGTTTAAAAATATTACAGTCTCATCATAAAGGAATATGATATGAACCTGTTCAATACCGCATCTGCAAAACAGCTGCAAACGACGCATTTAATTAATCAAACTACTGTGCATGCAGCCCCTGTTTTAGCATTGCCTCAAGAGGATCAAACGTCTTTATTCCGCCGCTCTATTCAGCATAATTATGCTGACTTACTCAAAATAGCGGATGATTCAGATATGGCGATTGGTCTTACAGATCATCATGGAACTCTCTTATGGACATGGAGTAGTTCAGCCATGCTTTCTTCTGCTGAACAGGTACATTTTATTGAGGGCGGACATTGGTCTACACAGGCAGTTGGAACCAATGCAATTGGTATGACGTTGAACAGCCAAATATCAAGTTGTGTCTATTCTCATGAAAACCAAATGGACAGTGTTCGTGATTGGGTGTGTTATGCCGCACCGATTTGGGACCCGACATCAGGACAATTTCACGGCATTATTAACCTTTCCACAAAATACAAAAAACATACTCCTTTAGGACTGCTCGCAGTTGAACGCTGTGCAGATTTAATACAGCGAGCCATAAAACTTGAGCAGCAAAATTTTTTATACATTAAAGCGCTAGGTTCACCTTGGGTTCAATTTAATGGGCACACTTTAAACTTGAGTCACCGTCAAATTGAAATACTTTGCATTTTAGCTTTGTATCCCTATGGCATTGGTTTAGAAGAGTTACACTATGCCCTTTATGGTGAACGTAGTGTCAGCCTAAAAACCCTAAAGGCTGAACTTTCACAATTGCGGACTTTATTACCACATTGCATTGAAGCTCGTATTTATAGGCTGACCTGTGAGGTTCAATGTGATTTTTTACGTGCTGAACAATCCTTAAATGCGAATCTTATTGCCAGTACATTTTCGCTATATAAAGGGAGCTTTTTATCTAAATCAGAAAGCCCTTTACTGAGTACCTGGAGGCATTGTTTTGATGCTCGTTTAAGCCAAATGATTTATCAAATAAAAGATATCGATCAATTGTTGCGAATTATTGGTCAAACTCACGATCGTATTGATGCAATACAACGCTTATTAGAACTCTTACCGCAAGATAGCGCCCACCGTAGCTATTTCTTAAATCTGATTTAAATCTGATTTATGGCTTTAATGCCAAAGCTTCATTGAATGAGTTTTTATTGTGTAACAGATAGAAAAGGAAGCCCGATTATCTTGAGAGATAAAAAGAGTAAATCTATTGAACTCATAAACCATGATTATTTAAATTAAATCATCTATGGTTGTAAGATGTTGTAAATAAATAATAAATTTAAAAGTTATTGATGAAATTAATTTCAGGTAAACATAAGTTAAATAAGATATCCAAGACTGTAGCCTACACAACGCTGTTGTTGCTATAGCTCAGCATCATGAATTTGAAAAATTGTATTCATGATGCTGAGTACCTTAGTAATATAATATTCGTTATGCAAAATCCGTCGCTATCTTCAGACGCATTCTGAATCACCTGCATCCATACTTTGATCTGTATTAATTTCTCCAAACAAAAACCCCACCGTAGCGAGGTTTTAGAGGTCTAATATAAGTTAACTGTCAGCTTGAGTGTTTTGAGCAAACTTTTCTTTATCAATTTTCAACACGTAACGAGTGTTACGTCCACCACCTTCAAGTTTATGCAGTACCCCACCTTCCAAAAGTTCGCCTAGGTGGCGTGTTGCGGTAGCTTTACTTACTCCAGTGACTTTTTGATACTGAGAAGCATTGATCCCCAGAGGAAAATCATTCTCGTCTCCATTGAGTAAACGATTTAAAACTTTATTCTGAGATTCATTGAATTCGATATGAGAATAAGAGCTCCAGAATTTCGCTTTCGCAATCGTTCTATCCAGTCGGAGTAAAGATCTGTCGATACTTTTCTCTAAGGTATCTAAGAACCAGACCAACCACTCATTGATCGTATAAGTGTTATTCTGGCACTTCTCAAGAACGTCATAATAGCTACTACGGTTTTCATGGATGGCTACTGACATAGCGTACAAACGGATACTCTGGTGATCCATTTGTGCTAAGGCCAAGTCTGTGATGACACGAGTGATACGACCATTACCATCTTCAAATGGATGTAATGTCACAAACCAGAAATGAGCAAGAGCAGCTCGCAATAAAGGATCAAGCATCACATCTTCTTTGGAACTATTGAACCATTCTAAAAATTCATCGATTAGCCCCTGTAAGTGTTCTCCACCCTCAGGCGCTTCAAAGTAAACCTTGGTTGTAGTGCCATAAGGAGAACCACCAACAACCTGCATTGGTGTCTTATTATCACGAATTTCGCCCACTTTGATTTTCTGGGCAGCATAATCGAAGCGTTCTATGGTTTGAAAAAGCCAGTTATGCCATTGCAACAAGCGTTCCATAGTTAATGGCGCATGATGGTTGCTCACAGCATCCATCATGATATTGGCCAAACCTTCAGTTTTATCTTGAAGTGGCGCAGGATTTTCTTCTGTTACCCCTAAACGCCGAGCTAACGAGGATTTGAGTGAACGAACATTCAACTTCTCATCTTCAATGAGAGAGGATGCTACGAGGTTTGTTAGCAGCATATCTAATGGTAATGCTTCAGCATCTGGTGATGCTTTGCTCTCACCGACCAATTGACCTATCTTCTTATGGATTAAACGCAGTTTTACCGTAACGAGTGCTTCATCCCATTTAAATTTAGTCCAATTTGCTTTTTGCCATACCCATTTTTTCATAAGCATTCCCCTACTGCATGAGCCGATTATAACACTCATTCGGCTCATGCTGTGAGCTGTTTATTGAGGCTATTTGGCTCATTTTACGGAGTATGGCCCAAAAATAATTTATATAACAGATATTGTGAGCCGAATAAATGGCTCAAACGGATCATATAGTGAGCCAAATATAGGGAATATTCGGCTCATTTACCGCTTTTAACCCAAAAGCTTTGTTGTGTAAGTTTAAGAAGCGAAGCGATATATTTTTGGAAAATACTTTAAATATAAAATTAAGTGGTGAATTTATGTTTTTGGGGGTTAGAGTCCGCCATGTGAATTTACGGCTCTATAGGAAGAAAATTTAAATTTATCTTATCTATCTTTATCACTGTAATTTTAGTTGCTTGTAGCAAATCTGAAATTGAGAAAAACCTACTGAGGCACTTTTGAAGGAAATGGATAGCCTGAAATTGTTATGAATGAGATGCGATTATTTGCCAATGGTCATCCAGTTGACGTACAAAAATATAGTTCGTGTTAGTTATCCAAAAATATATAAAGAACTGTATATGCCAATACTATGTACATATGGATACTAGAATGATCTTAATCGCCAGTTAAGATTATAAAAAAAAGTCTGTATCACTCTGAATTTTAGGCGAAATATGCTGCTCAACCCACGTTAACCATGCTCTTGTTTTAGCATCAATAAAATGACGTGATGGTAGTAAGGTATAAACACCAATATCAGGTGATCTCCAATCTGCTAAAATGCGACGTAATTTTCCAGTGCGTATAGCCTCAATCACTGTAAAGGTTGGAAGCAATGCGATGCCCATGTCTTGCTGCACCATGTCCAGTAAGAGTTCTGGTGTATCTGCAATCAATGGCCCTGTAATATCAATTTGATACGAACAACTGTTCTCACTGACAAGATGCCATTGCGGTGTAATAGATGGGTTCACCAATCTTAAACATGCGTGTTTTTGTAAATCATCTAATGATTTTGGTTCGCCATATTTTTCTAAATAGGCTGGTGATGCGCAAAGTAATGAAAATATGATCCCAATTTGACGCGCCATAAATCTTGAGTCAGCTAAAGATTCCGTAAGATATAAACTTACATCAATTCCTTTACCTAAAAGGTCGGGAACATTCTGCGAAGTACGGTACTCCACTGTAAGTTCTGGATAGGTTTGACAGAACTCGGCCATCATTGGAGACACATAATGATGCCCAAAACTTGCCATACTTAAAACACGTAACTTCCCTTGTAGTTTGGTCGCCATTCCCATCGCTTGTGCTTCAGCTTCTTCCACCATTGCGAGTATTTGACGGCATTGCTCTGCATAAGTTGCACCAATATCGGTCAGCGCGTGCTGTCTCGTGGTTCGTTGTAGTAATTTTGTTTCTAAACGCCCTTCTAATTCACTAATGAGTCGGGACACTTGCGCTGTTGTTAGTTCCATCTGCTCTGCGGCAGCCGTAAAGCTTCCACTATCAATGACTTTTAGAAAAGCATGCATTGCATGGAGTAATCCACCATCAAGATTTTTGCGCATAACGTAAATATGTTTTGCTTAATTACGCATTGTTGCACCAGTCTGGATCAATCACAATGACATTAATGTACATACATTGAACAGTTTTTATTGTCCTGAATGAACTGATCAATCCTTTTTCGAGTATGTCATTTACTCCAAATATTCAACGGGATGTTGAGAAAAGAAAGTAGCTCGAACTACAAAATTCCAAGGAGAAATAAATGAATATCGCGACAAAATTTACTCCAAATAAAATTCCAACCAAGGATGTATCACTTGACGATAAATATCTGAGTGATTTCGGTACTGCTTACATGACTGGTATTCAGGCAATGGTGCGTTTACCACTCGCGCAAACACGGCGGGATACTTTAAACGGTTATCATACTGCTGGATTTATTTCTGGTTATCGTGGTTCCCCTGTTGGAAATTATGATAATTTCCTCTGGCAAGTTGAAGGCATACTGAAAGACCATCATGTTGTTTTTCAACCTGGCGTAAATGAAGATCTCGCAGCTACTGCAATTTGGGGTACTCAACAAGCCAATCTTTCAGGTCAAGGCAAATATGATGGTGTGACTTCTTGGTGGTATGGTAAAGGTCCTGGTGTAGATCGTTCTGGAGATGTTTTGCGTCATGCCAATCTTGCCGGCACTTCTGAACTTGGTGGTGTGGTAGCTTTTTTTGGTGATGATCACTCTTGTAAATCTTCAAGTGTTCCGCACCAGTCTGAACACGTCATGATCGGTTGTGGTATTCCCATTTTTTACCCGACCTCAATCCAGCAAATTCTTGATCTAGGTGTTCATGCGGTCGCATTGTCACGCTTTGCGGGTGTCTGGACGTCGATGAAGTTGGTCAGTGAAATTGTCGAAACCTCTGCATCAGTTCATGTAGATTCAGATCGCGTTACGCCAGTTTTACCGAAAAATGTTCAAATGCCTGAAGATGGTGTCAGCATTCGTTGGCCTGATCATGGTATTCAGCAAGAAGAACGTTTGTATAAATATCGCTTACCTGCTGTTCTCGCTTATGCCCGTGAAAATGAACTGAATCAGATCACTTGGGATTGTCCTGATGCACGCATTGGTATTGCTGCCAGTGGTAAAGGATACTTAGATACGATTGAAGCCTTACGGATACTCGGAATTGAAGGTGAAACCGCCCAACAGCTTGGACTACGTGTATACCAAGTTGCTCTAATTTGGCCCTTAGAGCCACAAGGACTTCGAAAATTTGCTGAAGGATTAGAAGAACTGATCGTCGTAGAAGAAAAACGCCCGATTATTGAAGCACAAATTAAAGATGAGCTTTATGCACTGCCAGATGGCAAACGCCCGCGTGTGATCGGTAAAGCCTGTGATGGAAAAGGCGAATGGAGCACCTCGATTGAGGAAGCCCCTTTGATTGGTTACTTTGAGTATCAACCTGAACCGATTGCCAAAATGTTGGCAGCGCGATTTTTAAAATTAGATCTTCCAGAAAGCTTAAAAACCCAAATCCAAAATCGAGTTGAGCTATTACAAAAAGCAGAGCAAGAATCAGCACGTGTGTTGGATATTGCTGAACGCAAACCTTTCTTTTGTAGTGGTTGCCCGCACAACGCATCTACAAAATTACCCGAAGGCAGTCGCGCACTGGGCGGGATTGGTTGTCACTATATTGCAGTTTTACAGAATCACGGGACAGAAACTTTCTCACATATGGGTGGTGAAGGCGTGAGTTGGGCGGGTGCCTCTCATTTCACCAATGAAAAACATATTTTTGCCAATATAGGCGATGGAACCTATTTCCATTCAGGCTATCTTGCAATCCGTCAAGCGATCGCTGCAAAACTCAATATCACCTACAAAATTCTCTATAACGACGCTGTCGCTATGACGGGTGGACAGCATGTCGATGGTCATCTCAGTGTTGCGCAGTTAACCCGACAGCTTGATGCTGAAGGCATTACCAAACAAGTGATTGTTACGGATGAACCTGAGTTAATTCATGCTGAAGAAGGTATTGCACCTCATGTCGAGATTTACCACAGAAATGAGTTAGATACCGTTCAACGCAAATTACGTGATATTTCTGGCGTTACGGCGCTCATTTATGTTCAAACCTGTGCCAGTGAAAAACGCCGTCGTCGTAAACGCAATGCTTATCCTGATATTGCTCAGCGAGTTTTTATTAATAGTGAGATTTGTGAAGGTTGCGGTGACTGTTCTAAAAAGTCGAACTGTCTATCGATTGAACCTGTTGAAACAGTGCTAGGAACGAAACGTCAAATCAATCAAAGTAGTTGTAATAAAGACTTCTCTTGTATCAATGGGTTCTGTCCAAGTTTTGTGACCGTACATACCCGCGATATGAAACGCCCAGAAATATTTGAAGGCATACAAGCTGGTTGGCCTGAAAAGCCAATCATTGCCGAACTTGCGCAAGATCCAATGCGTATTATGGTCGGTGGTGTAGGTGGAACAGGTGTGGTGACTTCAGGTGCTTTACTGGGTATGGCGGCACATTTGGAAGGTAAAGCTGCACGGATTATGGATATGGCTGGACTTGCTCAAAAAGGTGGTACAGTTTATTCCTACGTACAACTCGCAACAGCAGATGATCAAATTTCATCAACTAAGATTCCTGCGGGACAATGTGATCTATTAATTGGTGCAGATGCCATTGTTGCAGGGAGTAAGGCAGCACTATCTCGTTTAAAATCAGGTGCTGTGGTTATTGTTAATGAAGATAGTTCCCCTACTTCCAATTTCCTTGAGTCTCGTGATTGGTACGCACCGATTACAGATTTAATTCATCGACTTCGTGGTCGAACTTCACAAGATAAATTTTTCTCTTTACCTGTAACACGTATAGCTACACAAGTGCTCGGTGATGCAATCTTTGCCAATCAAATCTTACTCGGCATGGCTTGGCAATCAGGGCAAATTCCGTTGAAGCGTGAGAGTATTGAAAAAGCAATTGATCTGAACGGTACTGCGGCTGAACAAAACCTAGAAGCATTCCGCATTGGTTGTCATTTGATGAGTGACCCTGACTTAGCCAAACGCATTATTGCAACCATACCAACGATGCGTAAACCAACCACTTTGGCTGAACTCGTTGAAGATCGTTCTGCACGTCTGGTCGAGTATTGGAATCAAGATTATGCAACGCAGTATCGAAATCTTGCTGAACAAGCTGCCAAAGTATTACCCGAAGAACTCGCTGAAACCATTGCGACGCAGCTCTATCGAGTCATGGCGTATAAAGATGAATATGAAGTTGCACGCTTACTCACAGGAAAAAGCTTTAAACAATCGATTGAAGCGCAGTTTGGTCAAGGGCTACGTTTAACCTATCACTTAGCTCCTCCTACTTTGGGTGCTCATGGTGCTATACGCAAACGTGCTTTCGGCTATTGGATGCGTATTCCAATGATGATGCTTGCTCGTCTACAATGGCTCAGAGAAACATTCCTTGATCCATTTGCTTTACAACAAGAACGTAAAAAAGAACATGCTTGGCGTGATCGTTATATCACCTTTGTGAAAGCGATTAGTTCTGCCCCTGAAAGCTATGACTTATCTGTTGCCGAGAAAATTGCTCAATTACCAGCAGAGGTACGCGGTTTTGGTCATGTCAAAATGCAAGCGATGGAAACAGCGATACAACGTTGGGATGAGCTTTCATTGAGTCTTCGTAAAGAACATGAATAAAGGAAAGAGATTTATCTAAATAAGTAGCTGATACAGGATCAAACTTAGGCTGTACTCATACTAAGCTTATATTGATCAGGTTCAGCTACTTTTTATTTACAATCTAATAACGAGCATAAATACAGTGAAGCTCATCTCTGAATAGTCACCACGCATCACTTTTGTTGGATTTATCAGCCATGATGGTTTTAAACAAATAATTTATATGAATAAGATGCTGGAAGTTATAGATAAATTTTAAAATTATTTATGAACGAGGCTATAGCCTACACAAAACAAATAAAGATAAATGCGCTAAAGAAAATTTTTTTCCCTAGCGCCCTGTTGACTACGTTTACCATTATCTATATCAGTTCCATCATGAACATTGATGTCATTCTTGAACTTTGTACTAAAGCCCTATGGTTTTCGTATTCGCTGATGTACTAGTTCAGATGAAAACTCAGGGTTTGTCCATCATCAGGAATATAGACACGATCTTTTTCCCCAATTTCGGTAACAAGATTTTGAATATCAGCTCTTTTCACTGGGCAGTGATTTAACGCCTCAAAATGATTCGCAATCACATGCTTTGGGGAAAGTTGGATAAATTTTCTGACTTCACTTTCAGTCATTAAGATGGGTTTCCCAACATCCATTTGTGCTTCGCCTGCTGCAACAACAGTAATATCTGGATTAAACTGAAAAGTCGCAGTTTTTACATCCTCAGTGAGCACAGTATCACCGCTGATGTAAATTGATGGTTCATTCGGTAGATCCATAAAAAACCCACAACCATTCGCCATAAATTTGCTGATCCAACCATGCCCATGCTTCGCAGGGACAGCAACGAGACGACCACCCAAAAACTGGATTTCTTTCCAATGATCAATTCCAGCCTGAACGTTTAGACCCAGATTTTCCAGGTAAGGTACATCATTACTAAACGTATATACAGGAATTTGCTTATCCGCTAAAAACTTCTCTCCAGTTCGATCTAAATGATCGGTATGCTGGAATGCTCTGATATTGAAGGTTTGGCTGTGTGTGATAAAACAATGTGTGACTTTTTCTAAAAGTTCCGCTGCATTGTCGGGAAGTTCAACCAACGGATTTTTCTCAGCCTTAAATTTCACATAGGAAAATGCAGGGAGAGAACCTTTTTTACCCAACATTGGGTCAATAAGAATGAAATTATTCCCAGTTTCAATGATAAAAGTAGCACTACGTAAATGATGAATGTTCATTGTAAAGTCTGTCAGTTTTATTGCTATAAAGTAGAGATATGACCTTACAATGAGTTTACCGAATGGTGCAATATGAATTGAAATGTCAAAACGGCGCTATTCAAATTAGAGGGTACAAACTTAAAGATGGTATTCAACTAAAAAAAAGCTGATCTCAGATTCTTTAGAAAATTAAAATTATTATTTTTCAATAATTTACATTTAAAGTCTAATCGCTAATTGTCTAGAAGATAGAACCTTGATTGATCTCAATTAGACAAAGAATATTGACGTCTCTAAGTTTATTTATAGCTTATGGGAGAAAAATAAAAATGTTTAGTGCTAACTGAGGCCATTTGTATGCAGATAGGATTACTCTTGCCTCACCTAATTTCTATAGCCACCCCACACAGTAATCTGGAGTGGTTCTAGACCATTGCCATCTCTAAAGCTTGAGTTCACTTTTAATTTTTGCGCAGACTTTTAATGTCGAATCCACTTCACTTTCATCAAGATTGAGTTTGCACTTGGTATCTTGGAAGATTTTAGCAATAGGATCTTTTAAATCCTGACCAGATTCAGTTAATGAAATATATTTTCGACGACGGTCGAGCGTGTCCACTGATACAACGACAAAACCCGCTTTTTCAAGTCGTTTAATGATCGGGGTGAGTGAACCAAGATCAAACAGCGTTTGTTCACTCAGTTCGCTAGATGACAAGTGATTTTGATTCCAGAGAGCCGCCAATACCAGAAGTTGAGGATATGTTATTCCAAGTTCAGATAATGGTTTGGTGTAGTTTCGCATCATAGCATTCATCGTCGAATACAGTGTAAAACAGAGCATTTTGTCAAAATTAAATGTATCTAGCATCGAACTCATCTGTTATGTCCTGAAAAAATTAAAAACGATGAACAGCTTCAATTAACACGGACACCGAATCTGGGTTTGTTTCCTTAGAAATTCCATGCCCCAAATTGAAAACAAATCCTGTAGCATCTTTTTGCTTTCCAAAAGATGTCATGACGTTATTCACTTCATTTTGAATTACAGAACCGGGGGCAAGTAATACGGCTGGATCGAGATTACCTTGTAAGGCAACTTTAGAACCTACTCGCTGACGCGCAACTTCTAGATCAGTCATCCAGTCAAGTCCTAAAGCATTAGCTCCACATCCTGCCATTTCTTCAAGCCATTGACCACCTCCTTTTGTAAATACGATAGAAGGAACAGAACGCTCACCTAACTGGTTTTTTAAACTATCTAAAATAAAGGTAATGTACCTGAGAGAAAACTCTTGATAAGCAGCTCGACTTAACAACCCACCCCAAGTATCAAAAATCATGATGGCCTGTGCGCCAGCCTCCACCTGACATTTAAGATGCTGTGTAACAGCTTGGGCATTTTTTTCTAGTAATTGATGTAAGATTTTCGGGTTGCTATAAAGCACACTTTTTATCGTTATAAAATCTTTTGAACCCTGTCCCTCAACCATGTAACAGGCCAATGTCCACGGACTTCCAGAAAAACCAATCAGTGGAACTTGACCATTGAGCTCATGACGGCATTGGCTGACTGTCTGATATACGTAAGATAAAGATTCTTGCGATGGAATCTCTAAATTATTGATCGCTTGTTCAGAACGTATAGGGTTTTTGAATTTAGGTCCATGATTTTCTTCAAAATATAAACCTAAACCCATTGCATCAGGAATAGTCAAAATATCAGAAAATACAATTGCTGCATCTAAATCATAACGTCGAATAGGCTGCAAAGTTACTTCAGTTGCATAGTCAGGTGTTTTCATTAAATTAATGAAATTTCCTGCCATTTTACGTACTGCTCGATATTCAGGAAGATAGCGTCCAGCTTGGCGCATCATCCAGATTGGTGTTCGATCTACGGGTTGTTTTTGTAATGCTCGAATAAAATTATTGTTCTGAAGTGGTACAAAGTTTGTCATTTGAGACTCTAATTATAAAGTTGAATATTTAGCTAATTCGACCAAGACGCGCAGCGTTTTTCATTTCTGAAATAGTATCTTGATAACTAGGCGTGTTGAAGATCGCCGTTCCAGCTACGAATGTATCTGCGCCCCATTTAGCAATTTCAGCGATATTGCTCGCATTCACGCCACCATCCACTTCAAGACGAATATTTCTACCACTTGAATCGATTAACTTTCGCGCCTCAGCAATTTTAGGAAGTACTGCTGGTATAAACTTTTGCCCGCCGAATCCTGGATTTACCGACATAATGAGCATTAAATCGATGTTATCCATCAGATATTTACATGAATCTAGTGAAGTCGCTGGGTTGAACACCAAACCCGCTTTGCATCCTAGGTCTTTAATGAGCTGAATTGACCGATCTAAATGAATAGTGGCATCAGGGTGAATAGAGATATAGTTTGCACCCGCTTTTGCAAAATCAACGATCAAGGAATCCACGGGTGAAGCCATCAGATGCACATCTATCGGTGCTTGAATTCCTTCAGATCTAAGTGCAGAACAAACTTGGGCCCCCATGGTTAAGTTGGGAACATAGTGATTGTCCATAATATCAAGGTGAATCATATCAGCACCAGAATCTAATACCGACTTCACTTCTTCGCCTAAACGGGCGAAATTTGCTGCTAGAATTGAGGGAGCAATCCAAATATCATTCATATAAAGAGCCTAAATATAAAAATTATTATCAATGATCTACAAGAGAGGATTTGATATCCAAAATCATCTCGTGACTTAAGTTTTCTAAATGTAAGTGATGACCACCTTCGTACCAGTTTACTTTTGCATTGTTTCCTGAATACTGTGATTTCGAATGAAATTTATCACCAACAAATAAACCACTTATTCCAAGCAGAATAGTCAAAGGACAATCAATTTGGTTTAGAAAGCGACCAGCTTGTTCATCAGTCAACTGAATTGGTTCGGGTGTAGTAAGCCGAGGATCATGTCGCCAGCGATAGCCTGATTCGACGGCTCGAAGATCCCGTTCTGCAATCCGTCTGGCACTGTCTAAAAAGATAAATCCCCCAACCACTTTCTGTCGGGTTTTCACTGCAACCTCAACACTTGAAAACTGAGGTTGATTCTTTTCTGAAAAACCGTTGAGTTGGTCGACCACCCATTTTCCATGGAGAACCAGATGCTGAAAAATTTGGATTAATACGTATTGCGACTGGTGCTATAACCCCCATTTTCACGGCTAATTCTGATAATTTTTCCAGTTCTTCTTCAGATTCAACCACAATGGCAAAAATATTTAATTCTAAAGCGCGTCTGTGTTCTTCTTCTTTTTTCATTGGCCCCAAGAAAATTATATTTTGAGGATTCACACCTGCTTTTATTGCAATTTCTAATTCAGTTAAAGAACATACTTCTGTATTGCCGCCGTAAGATTTAATTAATTTGACAACCGATAAGTTAGGATTAACTTTGAGTGCATAAAAAATATCAACACATTCTGGCAGAGCATTTCTTAATTCTTGGAAGCTTTTTCTTAATTGGCTTTCATCATAAATATAAGTTGGCGTTCCAAAATTTTGTTTTACTTTCAATAAAATATCTATAGATAGATTCATTTTTAAAAAATTCCAATAAAATAATTTGTACTTCTATAATTCGGGCGGTATTCTACAAAAATATTACTTTGCGCGCAAAGTATTCTTTTGGATAATTGCAACTCAAATGGTTTTATGTCAAATAGGATATTTAAAAAATACTGTCACTAGCTTTAAACAATTGTTTAAAACCTCCTGCGTTTGGGCAGTTATCAGTTTACTTCCATGCTTAATAACATACTTCTTTATTGGAAAACTCCGTCTTGACGATAGATTAGTTCACTTAAGCTAACTAGCTCAGCGTTATTCCGCATGCGTTTCTTCAATATATGACTTTAACCGAACACGAATGATCCTATCTTGATCAGATAACTTAGACATTGAGATATTTGAGGATTGTGAGCGTAAGTATGTGATTAAATATGTGGCAGTGCATTGAGCAAACTCAAATATTTATTTTTTACCGCTCAGTTTTTTGCTATGTGTCTGAACGGAGTTTTAAAAGCCATGACTCAAGCGGGCGATTATATTCTTCTACAAGAAACTATTTTCTATGGTGCATGGCAAGCCGCTGAAAATTTGAGTTTAAAAGTTATGACCATTCCAGAGCATTCTGAACATGGCTTAGATTTGGCAGTCTTTAAAAAAGCAATCACAACCTACTCGATTAAAGTCTGTTTGCTTATGCTGAATAGCCATAATCCAATTGGGTTTACGGTAAATGAAGACATAAAATTTGAACTTGCAAAACTCTTACATGAGCATGAAATTTATTTAATTGAAGATGATGTTTACGAGGAGCTTTATTCCGATCAAAAAAAGCCACTTTCAATGAAATATTATGATCAGCAAAATTTGGTACTACACTGCTCTTCTTTTTCCAAAACGCTGGGTGCAGGCTTTCGTGTCGGTTGGGTCTATGCAGGAAAATTTTCTGAACATATACAGCATGTACAATTAATGAGCACCATCTCAGTAAACTCTTTTATTCAAAATGCACTGGCGGATGATCTGACGCATCGCCATGACGAAAAACATTTAAAGCTTAAGAAATACACTGAATCGATTAAAAAACCAATATTATCAATATCCAATAAAAGCTTTGCCCGAAGACTGTCAGGTCGGTTATTAGCCATCTGGCTATTTTCTATGGATTACCCCTACCAGAACATATTGATAGCAGTCGCATTGATGAAAAACTCATTTTGAATGATATTGGTGTGGCACCAAATATTTTTTTATCGAACAAATAAAAAGCAAAACCAGATTCGTATCAACTGTTCTTTCGAAATGAACGATGAAATGATTAAAAATTTAGCTCTTTTGATCGCCCAGATTTCAGAGCGATAGCTAATTTTTCTCAGCAAATATATAAAGATTTACTCGATTAGTTTCGAGCAATATAGATATGGAAAGTGTTTATCTATTTATAAGTGAGCCTTACCTTACTAGTAAAAGGAGAGCTTAGTTTAAAAAATATTCCCAGATAATGAAGCCGATGAAAAACCCGAGAAATGAATATAAGGTAATGATAAAGAATACAAACCATGCTTTATTTTTTTTAAGTAAAAAATTCATTGTGAATACCTAGAACTGCGCCAACTTTGTTGTTATTTTACTGTCCATAAAATTTAACAATAGGTACAGTTCACGTCGAAATCAATATAACAGATAGGATATGTATATCATTCAAAACGTTGGTTTTTGGCTTATTTTTATATCTGGAAAAATAATCGATAGAATGCTTTATATTTCTCGAATAGAAATATCCGTGATTTGATCAGAATTCTGATAATGGGATTGCAAAAGTAGCACTAAGGATTTTGCTCTTTTTTCCGTATAGTGACAGTCACCATCACTTAAGCTAGCCAACCATTCTGGAAGTGAACCCAGTATAGTTTGCTTATCCTGGCGAGTGCCATAATACACTTCTACGCCCGATTGCTTAGCAACAATGATAAAATTCGACATAAGGAATATCCTAAGTCACGGAATAAATTTAGAGACGTTGTATTGAATAACATCCTCTGTTTTTTGTCTTCATCACCTGTCGTTATTCATCGTTAATTTTTAAACACAGCTCTCTATTTTTAATCATTCTGTGATTAAGTTTACTTTATTAATTTAACAATTTTACAGCCATAAAAGAAGCTGATATTGAATGTGAAACCCGCTTAAGCTCGTTGCTAGCACAGCGTACTTTTGAATAGACGACTATTTTTAAGTTTCAATACTGCAAAAAAGCTTGGTAATTATAGGAATGAGAACACATGTGTAATTAATCGACTTTCGGCAATGTAGCGTTAAACAGAAAAAAATTATGTAACATAAGATTTACTTTATAAATTCCAAATTGATTGATGAAAATTGAAGAAAGTGAGCATCAATTACATAAAAGAATTAGAGACCAAACATAAGGAGCAGTGTTATGCACTTTGTGTGGTCATTCAACAGAGGGTTCTATAAGCGTAAAAGCCAATAAACATGGGTCTAACTTAAAACTGAATTCTCAAGGAAAAATGGTTTGAGTCTTTAAGTCTATGTTAAAATTAGAGTAAATCTATGACAAATAGGTCAAGCTATGGAAACAATTATTATTACATTCATCCTAGCGATCATTCTGGTGCTGCTTATCTTTTTCTATAATAAGAAAAAGTAAAAACGTTTAGCATTCACCTTTGAATCTTATTAGAAATTATTGTCTTATGATCATAAAAAAACATCGCCTAGGCGATGTTTTTTCAACAATACAATGATTTTGATTGCTTAGGATGCCTTTTGATCATTTGGAATGAGTGGTTGCGCCAAAACGCTTTCGTGCTCTTCAACTTTATTGCCTTCAGTTCTAGCAATTACAGCAGTTGCAACACTGTTACCAATAATGTTGGTTGCGGTACGCCCCATATCTAGGAAATGGTCGACTGCAAGAATAAGCAAAATGCCTGCTTCTGGTAGTTTAAACATCGACAATGTTGCCGCAATTACCACCAATGATGCACGAGATACACCTGCAATCCCTTTACTGGTAATCATCAAGGTTAAAAGCATTAAGATTTGCTGAGATAGGCTTAATTCAATGTTATAGGCTTGCGCAATGAATAACACCGCAAAAGACATATAAATCATTGAGCCATCTAAATTAAATGAATAACCTAATGGTAGTACAAAACTGGTAATACGCTTAGGTACACCAAATTTTTCTAAAGCAACCATAAGCTTTGGATAAGCTGATTCACTACTTGCAGTGGCAAAACCTAAAACGGCTGGTTCACGTACTGTTTTAAGTAAACGGAAAACATCTTTTTTAAGGAAAATATAGCCGACACTAATAATGATGACCCAAAGAATCAATAGACTTGCATAGAACTCGCCAATAAAAACACTATAGTCGAGAATAATCTGTGGACCTTTTAAGGTAATCGCCGATGCAATTGCTGCAAACACAGCGATTGGTGAAAATGTCATGACATAGTCTGTAATACGGAACATGACACGGCACAATTCATCAATAATTTTTGCAATGACCGTACCTTCATCTTGCTGATGATGGACGTATGCTAATGCAGAACCAAAGAAAATGGAGAATACCAGAATCTGTAGAATTTCATTATTCGCCATGGCTTCAGCGAAGCTTTTTGGGAAAATATGCGTAATGAAGCCTTGTAAGCTTAGATTCGTTGCTGTTACACCTACATCAACTGGTGCAGTTGGTATTGGGAGATTCATACCAGCGCCAGGTTGAAATAAATTGGCTAAACCCATACCCAAAAGTAGAGAAATAAGTGAAGCGCCAATGAACCAACTCATTGCTTTAAGTGTAATTGAACCTAAAGATGATGATTTACCCATTGAGATGAGACCAGAGACGATCGTCGCAAATACCAATGGTGCAATAATCATTTTAATTAATCTTAAGAATACATCTGTAAGAATCTTAAAATATGAAGCGATGTTTTCAGCCTGAGTAACGCTCAAATTACTATGAAAAAGCCAACCAATTAATATTCCAGATACCATGGCAACTAGAATAAATTTTAATAGTTTCTTCTGATTCATATAAAATTTCCTTTTAATACCCTAAAATCGATAAAAACATCCTATTGTTTTATAGGATGTTATGATTTTCTTCCTACTATGCCAAATATCCATTTGACTTAGGGGTGTTTGGCAAAATCTAAACAATATCAATTCAAATTAACAATGCAAAAAAGTATTTTTCTATGCAAAAAATGCATAGAGATTATTAAGTATTTATACAAAATGCCAATGACTGTTTGAATTAAACGAACTTAAATACTGGTAATGTTTGTTGAAATCAAACATTATAGTTACTGGAATTGAAAGAACTAGGATTTGGTTAATGATAAGTAAAACTCTCCAATCATGTGGCTTGGCACTTACCCTCCTTGCATCATCTATGTCGCTTTATGCAAAAAACAATGTTGTTGTTGTTGCTACGGGTGGAACTATTGCTGGTGCGGGTGCAAGTTCAACAAACAGCGCAACTTATAGTGCTGCAAAAGTACCTGTTGATGCGTTAATTAAAGCAGTCCCTCAAGTAAACGATTTAGCAAATGTCACGGGTATTCAGGCACTTCAAGTTGCATCTGAAAGTATTACAGATAAGGAATTGTTATCTTTAGCCCGTCAAGTCAATGATCTAGTCAAGAAACCGTCAGTGAATGGTGTAGTGATTACTCATGGTACGGACACCATGGAAGAAACCGCTTTTTTCCTTAACTTAGTTGTACATACCGATAAGCCAATTGTATTGGTAGGTTCTATGCGTCCATCTACTGCTCTATCGGCAGATGGTCCTTTAAATCTGTATAGTGCAGTCGCGCTTGCTTCATCTAATGAAGCAAAAAACAAAGGCGTGATGGTACTAATGAATGACTCGATTTTTGCTGCACGTGATGTGACAAAAGGAATCAACATTCATACCAATGCCTTTGTAAGTCAATGGGGAGCTTTAGGCGCTCTGGTTGAAGGCAAACCTTACTGGTTTAGAAGTTCTGTAAAAAAACATACCAATAACTCTGAGTTTAACATTGAAAAAATTCAGGGTGATGCACTTCCAGCTGTGCAAATTGTGTATGGTTCGGACAACATGATGCCTGATGCATACCAAGCTTTTGCTAAAGCTGGCGTAAAAGCAATTATTCATGCAGGTACGGGCAATGGTTCAATGGCGAATTATTTAGTCCCTGAAGTAAGAAAATTACATGATGAACAAGGTATTCAAATTGTACGTTCATCACGTGTTGCACAAGGCTTTGTTCTTCGTAATGCCGAACAACCTGATGATAAATATGGCTGGATTGCAGCACATGATTTGAATCCACAAAAAGCACGTCTTTTAATGGCTTTAGCATTAACTAAAACCAATGATGCAAAAGAAATTCAAAACATGTTCTGGAACTACTAAGCGTTAAATTAACCTTATTGATCTAAAACATTAAAGGCAGATTCAGCAAAAATTAGATGAATCTGCCTTTTATTTTTTTAATTTTTATACTTTCAATCACTCGGCTCTTTTTCTAAGAAACCTTTTTTGTGATGTTTTTTGTTGTTTTCTAGATCTTTTTTGGTATCTAAAAAACATATTTTTTTAAAGTTTGTAATATTTTGCCAGTCACTACTTGGCAAAAATAATTTGAATCTTCCTCATCCTGCCCTATTAAGACTGAAAATTTCACTCTCACTTCGATTTTGGTCTTATTGAAATCACTGACAATCAGAAGAATTGACTCTATTCACCGCATTAATTCGCCCATTGTATGAAATTGTTGCGATACAACTGTAATTACTGGCATTCCACCAATAATTGGTCTTCGAGCTATAATCTGCCGAGCGACTGGTCAATAGATAGTTGTATCGGCGAAAGACAGAGTTTGCTGCATTTGCTTTTGTTTCTTCCAAGTTTTTTATTTCGGGGGGCATTTGCATGCTTTCATTTTTTTTATTACTGGCACGTTCATACTGAGCTAAGGCAGAAAAGGATGCGATGGATAAAGCTGCATTAGAAAATGTTGTGGTGTCTGTTGCATACTGATCTGATGGATTTGATTCACTTTCTCCAGAGCTAGCTGTAATACTTGCCAAATCAGAATGTTCAGATAAGGTTTCTGCTTGAGCTATAGAAAAAAATGGGCCAATGAAACATAAAACATAAATTATTCTCTGGGTATTGTTCATTTTATGACTCCCCGTGATCCTTGAGAAGATTATTGTTATAGAAATACTCTAAGCCTTTTTTTTCAAAAAAAGAAGAGCTGAAATTGTTTCAAATAAAACAAATCTTGTTGAATTTTATCCTTATTTTCGGACGATTTTATTCTAATCAACACGTTATAAAAAATTATAATTTATTCATTTAAAATAATAGCTAGAGCATCTCGTTCTAGCTATTTATTCAAATCGATTTTAGAGAAACGTTTTAAACGTAATCCACCTCGCTTTGATCTAATAGATTAAGCTTTAATATCTTTTTCTTTTTATAGCGATAACCAATAAACAGACCAATAAACCAGATTGGAGAAAGTGCAAGCGCAATTAAAGTATCATGATCGAAAGCTAAAATTACAATTGTGAATACCAAGAACAGCATAGTAAACCACGCCATGAAGAGTCCACCTGGCATCTTATAATTTGATTTGAGGTGTAATTCAGGGTCTTTTTTACGATATGCAATATAAGAAAGTACAATCAACATAAATGTAAAAATACATAGAATTGACGTTAATGCAGAAATAATCGTAAATGCAGTCATGACATTTGGCACAATAAATAGAATTGATGTTCCAAGTGTTACGCACAGCATAGAGAAAACTAAGCCACGAATCGGAACTTTACGTTTTGATAACTTGCTAAAGCTTTTAGGTGCATCATTTTCTAAAGATAAACCGTATAACATACGACTGGTCGCAAAAATACCACTGTTTGCAGAAGAAAGAGCTGATGTCGCAACGACAAAGTTAATTAGACCCGCCGCAATTGGTAAGCCAACATGGGTAAACATTTCTACATATGGGCTTTTTTCTGGTGAGACTTGTGACCAAGATGTCACGGCAATAATACAAATCAATGAACCCACATAAAACAACAAAATTCGTAATGGAATAGAGTTGATGGCTTTAGGGAGTGATTTGTGCGGGTCTTTGGTTTCGGCAGCAGTGGTTCCGACCAATTCAATACCGACAAAGGCAAAAATAGCAATCTGGAAGCCAGCCAAGAAACCAGTTAAGCCGTATGGGAACATGGAGCCACTTTCAAGTAAATGTGAGAAAGATGCTGTGACACCATTTGGAGAAACATAGTGGGTACTAATTAAATACAGCCCCGCGACAATAAATAAGATAATCGCAACAATTTTAATTAGGGAGAACCAAAATTCTAATTCACCAAACATTCTGACTGCAACAAAGTTTAATATCGTCAAAATGGCGAGTGACGCAAAGGCAGGTATCCATACGGGCATATCGGGATACCAGAATTGCATATATCCCCCTATGACAATAACATCTGCAATCGCGGTAATAATCCAGTTACACCAATAAGACCAACCTAGAAAAAAACCTGCCCATGGGCCTAAATATGCGGTCGCAAAATCGGCGAAGGTTTTAAAATTTGTATTTGCAAGCAATAGTTCTCCCATTGCACGCATCACAAAGAAAAAGAAAAAGCCAATAATTAAATATGTCAGAATAATCGAAGTTCCTGAAATACTCAGTGTTTTACCAGAACCCATAAATAGTCCAGTACCAATTGCACCACCAATCGCAATCATCTGGATATGACGATTTGTCAATGAGCGTTGCAATTTTTCTTCATCTTGTTCAGTCATGTGTTGACTGCCAAGAAGGTCTCCTTCTAGAAATTGCTTTCCCTTGTTCTTACTCATGTAATGTTTACTCCAATTTATAACAACCGTTACAAATCCTTTAATAACGACTTAACCCACATAATGAATAAACTTATTTATTTAAATTCAACATAAGATTAATTTAAATAATTGAGAGTAAAAATCCATTTATTTTGCTTTCTTAAGTCTGGCTTGATCGCTTTTAATTAAATGGATGACTTCAATATGATTTTTTAAAACCCAATAATCGTTCCAAAAATTTAAAATAAATATTTAACCAATAATGAGGTTGATTTAGTTTAGTTCGGCATTTAAACCTAATAAAATTTCTGATGAATCATACAGTACACTTTAGATTTTTTTGTTTAATTACACTTTGTTTTTGCTTAATTTAAAACCACTTGTTTAGTTTAAAATACACATTTAGTTAAAAAATATGCGAGTAAATAGTTGCAATTATCCATTAGTCTAGTGAAATTTATTTTAAGAATTGATGGTTTAAAATAAAAACCATCAATTCAATTATGGATTTTCTGAGTATTTAAAAACTCTGATACTTATAAGCAAAGACCGGGTGAAAGTTTCTCAGGTAAAATAACTTTGTCACTTTCTAATGAAGCCATAGGCCACGCACAATAGTCCGCTGCATAAAAAGCACTTGCACGATGATTTCCAGAAGCCCCTACACCTCCAAATGGCGCAGCACTAGATGCACCTGTTAAGGGTTTATTCCAGTTTACAATTCCTGCACGCGCTTCAATAATTAAGCGATCGAACAAGTCCCGATTTGGCGAAACTAAACCTACAGACAGCCCAAAGCGGGTCTTATTTGCAAGACTTAAGGCTTCATCAAAATCTTTATAACGACAGATGGTGGTTAAAGGCCCGAAATATTCTTCGTCTGGGACTTCAACCTTTGTAACCTCAAGAATTCCAGCCGTAAGTAGTGAGCTTGCAGCGTCAGGACGTGTCATCTCTAGTAGCGCAGTCGCGCCTAAGGCTAATAAGTGTTGTTGTGCTTTCAGCATCAGATCGGCAGCTTGAGATGAAATCACTCCACCCATAAATGGCTGTGGTTGTTGATTCCAGTGACCCACTACTAATTTTTGAGCAGCCTCAACAAAACGTTGTATAAAAGCATCGCCATTGGCACCTTCTTTTACCAAAATTCGGCGAGCACACGTACAGCGTTGCCCTGCTGAAACAAAAGCAGACTGAATCGCCAAATGAACCACGGCGTCTACATCAACAGCTTCATCAATAATGAGTGCATTATTGCCCCCCATTTCTAAAGCAAGAATTTTCTCTGGACTGCCAGCCATTTGCTTGTGCAAGTGATAACCTGTATTGGCACTACCCGTAAAAAGTAAACCATCAATTTGTGCTGAAGCAGCCAATGCTTCACCTGTCTGACGTCCACCTTGTACCAGATTCAAAACACCAGCAGGTAAACCTGCTTGCTGCCAGAGTTTTACCGTTTCTTCAGCAGTCCACGGGGTTAATTCACTGGGCTTAAATACGAGGGTATTTCCTGCAATTAATGCGGGAACAATATGCCCATTGGGCAAATGACCTGGAAAATTGTAAGGTCCAAATACAGCCAATACCCCATGCGGACGATGACGCAATGATGCAACACCATCTGCCATAACAGTTTGGCTCACACCCGTTCTCTCATGGTAAGCGCGTACAGAAATTGCCACTTTAGCAATCATGGACTGAACTTCGGTCAGTGTTTCCCAAAGCGGTTTACTGGTTTCCTGACTAATGACTTCCGCCAGACGAGTTTTATTCTGCTCCAATAATGCTGCAAAACGTTCAATGACCTCGATACGTTGTTCTAATGAGCATTTCGCCCATGCAGGAAAGGCTTGACGTGCAGCAAGTGTGGCTTTTTCGACATCCTCTTGGTTGGCTGCTTGTACAGCCCAGAGGGCTTGATTGTTGACTGGATCTGTTTTAATCCATTCTGCACCATGCCCATTTAGCCACTGCCCTTGTATAAATTGTTTGCCCTGAATCATGCTTTGTGTCCCTTCGGATTTAAGGACAACACACGAACCACATCACCCTGAGTTACTTGGAGTTGTTCAGCCTGTGCTTGCGTTAGCTGTATGGTTTTTTGTTCAGGATCATGCTGAACCAAAAGACCACGGTAGTCTTGGTAATGGTCATTTGAAATTAAGTAGGGTTCCGCTTCATTCAACGTTACTGTTTCAACAATTTCAACTGGAAGAACAGTACTTTCTTTAATTGAACGTAAATTCTCTACATCGGCTTCTAAAGTCGCACCACCATCGAAAATATCGACATAACCTTGGAAACGTAAACCTTCACCCAACAGTAATTTATATGCTGGCAAAGTATTTGGATGGACTTTACCAATCACCTCTTGAGCCGCTGCAGGTAACATATCGACATATAAAGGATAGCGCGGCATCAGTTCTGCAATAAAAGACTTCTGTCCTGTACCACTAAGATAATCTGCTTTCCTAAATTCCATATTGAAGAATTTATGTCCGACTGCATCCCAGAACGGAGAGTTCCCGACTTCATCCGAATATCCGCGCATTTCAGCAACAATGCGTTTCTCAAAAATATTTCTGAATGCTGCAATAAACAAGAAGCGGATTTTTGAAAGAAATTTTCCGTTCATTTCTTTACGATAATCAGGATCGAGGAACAACGTGCATAATTCACTACAGGTCGTATGGTCATTGCTTAAAAACAAAGTTTGATGCGCCTTATACACATTCAGTGTTTTTGAAGAATGCACTTGAGTGCCCACATGGAAATTGTACCAAGGCTCACTTAAGCCCAGAGCAACTTCAATCCCACAGAGTCCAACCACTTTGTTGATGCTGGTATCTTCTAAAACAAAGAAATAACCTTGATCTGCTTTGCTCAGTTTGCCGCGTACGGTATCGCAAGCGCGTTTCAGTTTCGCTGACAAAATTTCCAAGTTGGGCTGTAATGATGTAAGCCCATAGCCTGCTTTTTCGGCAAGTTGATAGATGTCATTGATATCATCTTCTCGGATATAACGAATAATCATCATTTATGCGCACTCCTTCAATTCTTGAGAAAATTTTTCTAGAGCTTGTTCAAAACGGCTTAGCCCTTCATCGATATCTTCAAATGGAATAATCAGTGAAGGTGTAAAACGAACAACATTTGGACCTGCAACTAGCGCCAGTAAGCCTTGCTCAGCTGCCAAATTGACAATAGTTTTGGCTTGACCAGCATGTTCTGCTTTTAGGACACATCCAATGAGTAAACCTTGACCACGAATTTGCTCAAAAACATTGAATTTGGCATTAATCTTATTTAGACCAGTGACAAAATAATCGAATCGTTGCTGAACACCCTCTAAAACTTCTGGTGTATTGATAAATTCAAATACCGCATTTGCCACTGCACAAGCCAATGGGTTACCACCATAAGTTGTGCCATGATCACCCACTGCATACATATTGGCGTATTGATTTGTGGTAATCATCGCGCCGATTGGGAAGCCGCCACCTAAAGCTTTGGCCGTGGTTAGAATGTCAGGAGTAACACCTGTATTCATATAGGCATAGAGTGAGCCAGTACGCCCAACACCTGTTTGGACTTCATCAAAAATCAGGACTGCGCCATGTTCATCGCAGAGTTGGCGCAAGCCTTTTAAAAACTCAAGATCAGCAGGAAGTACGCCGCCTTCACCTTGAATAGGTTCAACAATAACGGCACAAGTATTTTCATTGATCACGGCTTTTGCCTGCTCTAGATCATTAAATGCAGTATGTTGAATACCTTCTGGTAAAGGTGCAAAATCTTGAGAGTATTTCGGTTGACCACCCGCGGTTACAGTGAATAACGTGCGACCGTGAAAGGCATTCTTAAACGCAACAATTTGATTTTTATTTGCATGACCACTGAGCAAACCGACTTTGCGTGCCAGTTTTAAAGCAGCTTCATTGGCTTCTGCACCTGAATTACAGAAAAAAACTTTGTCTGCAAATGTGTTTTCAACGAGCTGCTTTGCTAAACGAAGAACAGGCTCATTGGTATACCCATTGCCAATATGCCAAAGTTGAGTCGCCTGTTCCGTCAAGGCCTGAACTGCAACTGGATGAGCATGACCTAATGCATTTACTGCAATGCCGCCTGCAAAATCAATATATTGCTTGTCATTCTGATCCCAAACCTGAGAACCTTGGCCACGAACTAAGATAAAATTTGCTGGGGCAAAAACTGGAACCATCCAATCATTAAAGTTTTGGCGTGTCACTGCTAAGTTATTCATTCTGTTGTCTCTCCAATATCTTCTAAATTCATTTTTTGGTGTTTCACCAAAATCGCTCAAGCTATTTCCTAATGTTCCTGTGCGATGGACTTAAATTTCGTGTAGCTTTTCGTTATAGAAAACAAAAACTGGCGTGGACTGTTTTAGACCGTATGAAATCAAGGATTGAGGAAAAGAGCCTGCAATCGTCTTACGAGTATGATTTTCTAAGTTTGTAGTCATCTATTTTTTCCTTAACGACTTAAGCTTCCATATGCGCTTAAAAACCCTTAGAGATACATGCGGATCAACAAGATGTTGATTCGATCTCGAGCTGAATCTTCAGCAGGCTTAGCGCATTTTTCTATTATTAAGGATCAAAATGACTTAAAAAATTTGTAGTTTTTTCTAAAATGAATTATTTTTTTCCAAAATGACAATTGCAGGAAGCAAAATGAGTGAAATAGATCAAATAATTCTCGGTTTGCTAAAAGAAAATGCTCGAATATCTGTTACAGATTTGGCAGAAAAAACAGGGGTATCTCGTCCAACCATCAAGAGTAGAATTGACTATATGGAGTCCTCTGGCATCATTACCGGATATACTGTGCGCTACCGTCCAGATGTAGAGAAAAATATTATTCGTGCTTGGATGAGTATCATGGTAGAAGGTACTAAAGCCAGATCAGTCATTAGTGAATTACGTTTAGATTCAGCGGTTGAGCGCTTACATAAAACGAATGGGAAATGGGATATTTTGGTTGAAATTCAAGCGGATTCTTTGGAAAACTTTGATAAAGTCCTAGAAAGAATTCGATGTATTGCTGGTATTTATAATAGCGAAACCAGTATCTTACTCTCAACTTTTAAAACCTAATTTTCATAAAACTTAAATTTAAGTAGTCTCGTGATCAGAATGCTTAACAACCCAAAATATAGATAAGCTTTAATTTTTATTTATTTCTTATGAACTAAAATTTCTCTATTTTCATCAGTTGTTTTTTAAGTATTTTAAACGGAATTTTATCAAGCCAAGTTAAATTATGAAATGGACTCTTGGGATTTGTTTGAAGCCTTAAATCAAGGACAAAAAATTATTGTGGTTGATAGGTGTAGCGAAATAGCCTATCAACATGAACATATTCCGCATTGAAGTATTACACAGCAGACATTGGTGCATTTGAATTAAACTGTTTTATATGTCACTTAGTGTGAGGGTATTGGCTGTAATGCCTCGACCAAAACAGCGCTAAAAATGGCGATTTTAGGCTTTAAGGTTAAAGAACTGATTGGCTGTCTAGACTGGTGGAAACGGGATGGCTACCAAACGATGGGTGAAAATGCTCACACAGGAACCCGTACTGATTGTGGTTGTGCAGGTTAAAACATCTAGAAGACATTGTTCTAATGCTAAAAGTCCAGTTTCCTCTAGTCTTTTCTGATCGGTCTTGGATTTTATCACCTGTATTTCCACGATTAAATCTCGACTGTATCACTCTTTATCATAAGTAGTTTAATGGCAGTGCTTATATGCTTTATGAAGAAAACTAAATTTTAAAATAATAAAATAGCGATAAAATGAATAAAGCATTGAAATTTTTCTTTGCATAAGAATAAATAGTATTGCTCAAAAAACTTTATTTATGCGCTCAAGCTAAGGATAGCGAGTATGGATTTTAAGTCACACGGTAAAACCCATCACATCTTTTCTTCACACGCAATTTTGATTATTACATTTGCCCAGCTTTTTGGCACATCGTTATGGTTTAGTGCAAATAGTGCAGCAGCCAATTTAATTCAAGAGTGGCACATTACTGTTGCGGATATCGGTTGGCTGACCAATGCTGTACAAGCGGGTTTTATTATTGGAACCTTTTTCATTGCCTTTACGGGTTTTGCAGATCGCTTTAAAGCAAGTTCTATTTTTACTGGTGCAGCACTGTTGGGTGCATTTTTCAATTTGTGTTTTGCTTGGTTAGCGCAAGGCTTAATCGATGGCATGATTTATCGTTTTTGCGTGGGGATTTGTTTAGCTGGCATCTACCCCATTGGGATGAAGTTGGTGGTGCAATGGGCGCCTCATCGAGCTGGAGCAGTTTTGGCACTTTTAGTCGCCATGCTCACATTGGGGACGGCATTACCCCATGCCCTGAATGGCTTATCAGCCAATTTAAACTGGCATTATGTGATTACTTTCTCATCCATTTTGGCATTAGTTGCCGCATTGCTTATTTTTATGCTGGGTGATGACCAAACTGCGAAAGCTACTAAAAAAAGCATAGCGAATGGAAATGCCTTTCAGGTCTTTAAGATCAAAAAATTTAAAGCCTCAGCACTTGGATATTTTGGTCATATGTGGGAGTTGTATGCTTTTTGGACGATATTGCCAGTTTTTATTGCTCATTCAGGCGTTTTAAAAGCCCTCGGCTTATCAAATGTGCCATTGACCACATTTTTAATTATGGCATGTGGTGCTGTCGGTTGTCTTTTAGGTGGATATTGGTCAAAAAAGTATGGCAGTGATCGCGTTGCCATGGGGGCTTTATTTCTTTCTGGTCTATGTTGTCTGATTTTTGCATTGGCTTGGCGTTATTTGCCTGCGTGGTCATTGCTGATCATTCTTATTACATGGAGTGCATCTGTCATTGCAGATTCACCACAATTTTCTGCACTCGCCTCTGCTGCGTGTCCTCCAGAGAAATTGGGTGCAGCACTCTCTATTCAGAATTCTATTGGCTTTGCGATAACCATCGTATCCATTGCATCTACGACCTATGCCTTCGATCATATAGGTTTAGATTCTGCTTGGATTCTTTTATTTGGTCCTGTTTTAGGGATCTTGGGTTTTTATAAAACGATATCAAAAACCGAATGAAGTTTTATTCTTGGTAAATTGATTTTTAACTAAAATATTAATTTAAATAAGTTAATTTATAAGTTTAATTGCTGTGTGATAGCTTATTCATATCCAATATCAATAAGCTATCTTTTAAAAAGACTAGGGGGAAATCGTATTAAAATTTAAAACTATAATCCACATTAATACGTGTTTCATTTGCTGAATGGAATGTCATATTGGTTGGCATATCATTTCGATAATGAGAAAAACGCGTTCTAAGTCCCAAGCCTTTTAAACTCCCTTCGGGTATGCGATAACCCAGTTCAAACTCTAAAGACTCTTCTTCAAAACGTTGGCTGCCATATGCTAATAAATCAATATCATCCCCTTTGGCATAGCGTGTCATAAAGCGCAGACCATTGAGTGAAGTTTCTCCTAGACGGACATTTTTAAAATCATAGTCATAACGCAAAGAAATCACTTTTTCATCTTTATTTGAATAATCTGAACTCATAAAATCTAGGGCAACTGGACTTTCAGCACCGGATAAAAATGGTAAACCGGTATTTCCAAAAGACTGCATATAACCAATCGAGAGCGTATGTCCCTGCGTGTTGAGACCAAACAACCCACTTAAGTGACGATTATCCACAGTGCCTATTTTTTCACTTCCCGTATCATTACTGTTAAAAAAGCGAATATCGGTTAAAAAATTGTATTGATCTGAAATAGAATGCTTGCCATAAATACCTACAAATTGTTGTTGGTAAATGTCCTGTAGTTCAGCGTGATACATACGGATGCGATAGGCATCATTGAGTTGATAAGCTCCCCCAAGTGTATAGAAATGATCAGTGGTTGCAGCCCGATCAAAACGATGATTGATGTTATCAATACCCACATCGGTGTAGCGAATAGAATCACGTTGGCGGACTTTATCAACATAAAACCCGTCTAATTGCAGCTTAGGAATTTCTGTAGAAACGAATCTCACACCACGATAAGTCTGCGGGAATAATCTTGCTGGAGAAGAAAAAATTGTCGGAAGTTGCGGAACCAGATCTCCCACAAAAAGTTCATTTTTACTCAATCGAACTTTGCCTGTTACACCAATTTTTGCATAATCATCATCTCTTGAGTTGTCCGAATTGACAGCCAATAAACCAGTCCGTGCATAATCATCTGCTTGACTGCCCAATAAATTAAAACCAGCCATTGCAAGGACATCTACCCCAAATCCTATGGTTCCATCGGTATAACCCGATTGTCCTTTAAAGATCAGACCTTGAGCCCAATCTCGAGCTGCGGTATAAGGATAAGGATCATTTTTATAATCCCGATCAAAATAGAAGTTTCGTAATGTGATTTCGGCCTGACTGTCTGCAATGAACTGTGCATGTGCCATGTTGGCAAAAAATGGGCACAAGCAGATCCCCATCCATAAAGATGTCTTTTTCATTTTTATCTCAGCTTTTGATTTTAAAACAGATATTTAGATGGATGTATTGAGTGAATAATTTTGAGTTTTTTGATGTCGATACACCGCTTTACCCAAAATTAAAATCAGGAAAATTGCCAAGATAAATACAACGCCGTAGTACGCATAAAGATGCTGTGGTGTCATACCCTGATCTAAAAATAGACCTGCGATGGTTGGGGATAAAATGGCACCAATACGTCCAAATCCAATTGCATAACCCACGCCTCGGCTTCTAATATCCGCTTCATAAATGGTCGGTGAAATTGAATAGAGTCCTGCAACACAGCCGTTAATGAGTGTACCCAGTAATAAACCGACCAGCAGTGCAATACTCACTTGTGATGAAACTGCAACAAATAGGAAAATACAGAGTGCTGTTAAGCCTAAAAATAAGCTGAGCGCGTAGAAAATTTTAATCCGTGAAGCTAAAAGTCCAATAATTGCTGCACCAAAAATACCCCCAATACTGATTAGAATGCCTGTACTGACACCTTGATCTCGCGACATGCCCATCGCAATTAAAATTTTAGGTGTCCAACTCATCACAAAGTAAAAACCAAACATGACCAAGAAAAACGAGAACCATAAACACAAGGTTTGGAATCCTAGATGTCCACGAAACAGTTTCGCAACATCGTTGCCCTTTTGTTGTTCCGCTTGTACAGACTCTGGCAGCACGTGTAAATGTTTCAACTGCATACGTTGCAGAATCATATTGGTATTTTCCAACGCGCGTACAGGTTTTTTTGCCAACAAATAATCAAGCGATTCAGGTAATAACCACACAGCAAAAGCGAACATGATCAGCGTTGTGATACCACCCGCTAAAAAGACTGAACGCCAGCCCAAATGTTCAATGAGAACAAAGGTAAGCACGCCTCCTAAAGTTGCGCCAATACCATATCCTGTAGACATCAAACTTACCGCTAGGCTTCTCCAACGCGCATTTGCATATTCACTTGCCAGTACGTTACTACTTGCCAAGATCCCGCCAACGCCAACACCAGTGATGAAGCGTAGTGCAGCCAACATGCTATGACTTTGCACAAGCGCACATGCAGACATGCTCAACCCTGCAATAATCAAACAAATTAAAATTAAGAAACGGCGACCAATTTTATCTGCTAACGGTGCCAAGAAAATGGAACCTGCGGCCATGCCAAATAGACCCGCGCTGAGGAGTATCCCGATTTGTGCACCAGACAAAGCCCATTCCGCAGATACTGACGGTGCTGTGAACGCCATCACCATGACATCAAAACCATCAATGACATTCAGAAATAGACAAATCAGAATCACGAACCATTGGTAACGGCTCATTTGAGTATGGTTAATTTCGTCTAAAACATTTCTTTGCATTGTGTAACTCCCAATTAGGAACGGAAATACACACGACCATGTGGGAACACAACATTGGGTGATTATGCATATCCATATCCATAATTGCCTAGAAGGGATAATTAAGAACGAAAGTGATCCGATATACATCGAGATCATTTTTATGAAGCATCCTGCTCTTTTTCTATACTGTATAATTGGATCCAAAAAATCAACAAATTTATTCGCATTTTTACTATCTTCTTAAAAAGCTATATAAATCATAATAATACTTATATGTGTTAGTTGAAAAAAAGCGATTAGCATTTTAAAATTATCTAAATGATTTTTTGTGGATCCATTTATGAGTTGCTCGAAAAGTGATCTTTTGCAATAAAATGGATCCATAGATTGAATCTTATAGAAAATACAAAATCTGTTGAAGTTAATGGTTTTAGTGTTGATTATCATTAAAAACACCCAGATCGCATTTGACAAAATGATAAAATAAACATAAATTGGATCCAATAATTGACACGGAGTCATCATAATGTTCATAAAAAATGCTTGGTATGTCGCATGCCGCCCTGAGGAACTGCAAGATAAGCCATTAGGTCGTACGATTTGCGGTGAAAAAATTGTTTTCTATCGTGGCAAAGCAAATAAAGTTGCTGCTGTTGAAGACTTCTGTCCGCATCGTGGTGCACCACTTTCACTTGGCTATGTTGAAGATGGCAATTTGGTTTGTGGCTATCACGGACTGGTCATGGGCTGTGAAGGAAAAACTGTAGCAATGCCAGCACAACGTGTGAACGGTTTCCCATGCAATAAAGCCTATGCTGTGGTTGAAAAAATGGGCTTTGTTTGGGTCTGGCTGGGTGAGAAAAATCTTGCAGATGAATCCAAACTTCCTGAACTAGAATGGGCCGATCATCCTGAGTGGAGTTATGGCGGAGGCTTATTCCACATTCATTGTGACTATCGCCTAATGATTGATAACCTCATGGACTTAACCCATGAAACCTATGTGCACTCTAGCAGCATTGGTCAAAAAGAGATTGATGAATCACTGCCAATCACCAAAGTAGATGGTGATCATGTCATTACCGAACGTTATATGGACAATGTGATTGCCCCTCCTTTTTGGCAAATGGCCCTTCGGGGGAATCATCTCGCAGATGATGTACCTGTAGATCGCTGGCAGCGTTGTCATTTCTTTGCCCCAAGTAATGTACATATTGAAGTGGGTGTTGCACATGCAGGTCATGGCGGTTATGACGCACCTAAGGACAAGAAAGTGTCTTCGATCGTGGTAGATTTTATTACGCCTGAAACAGAGACTTCACATTGGTATTTCTGGGGCATGGCACGTAACTTCCAGCCTGAAAATGCTGAATTGACGGATCAAATTCGTGAAGGGCAAGGCAAAATTTTTACGGAGGATTTGGAAATGTTAGAGCAACAACAACAAAACATTCTCAATAATCCGCAGCGCAAATTACTGATGTTGAACATTGATGCTGGCGGAGTTCAATCACGCAAAATTATTGAGCGCTTACTGAATGAAGAAAGACAGGCTGCGGTAAAACCTGAAGTGGCTAAATTTCCAAATATTCATGTGATTTAAGGATAAAAACATGAACGTGATTATCAATAAGATTCATCAGCTTACGCCTTCTATTCGTGCCTTTGAACTTATTTCCACATCAGGTTCGGCTCTGCCGCCGTTTGAGGCAGGGTCGCATATTGATGTCCATCTTAAAAATGGACTCACTCGACAATATTCTCTCTCGAACTGTTCGAGTGAAAACAACCGTTATGTGATTGGCGTACTACACGATGAAAATTCACGGGGTGGTTCACGCTGCATACATCATGACTATCAAGAAGGTGATGTCTTAAGTATTGGACAGCCACGTAATTTATTTGCATTGCATGACAATACGAAAAAAGCCGTATTGTTTGCAGGTGGAATTGGAATTAACCCTATTCTTTCAATGGCTTACCGTTTAAAAGCGCAAGGGATTCCATTTGAGCTACATTATTTTGTACGTAGCTACGAAATGCTCGCTTTTTATGGCAATTTAACCCAACACTTTACAGATCAAGTTCATTTTCACATTCAAAACCAAGCTGATACCGAATGTGATATGGCAAAAGTATTGCAACAGCCCGATTCAGGCAAACACCTATATGTCTGTGGGCCTACGGGCTTTATGCAATTTGTGATGCAGTCGGCTGAAACAGCAGGTTGGCAGCCTGAACAACTGCATCAAGAGCATTTTGTGGCACAGCAAAGCAAGCAGGAAAACGATGAAGCATTTACTGTGGAAATTGCTGGCACGGGACAGCGAATTGAAATTCACCCAGAACAGACCGTAACTCATGCCTTGATAGCGCATGGTTTTGATGTGCCTGTATCCTGCGAACAAGGTATCTGCGGTACTTGTATTACCCGTGTTGTTTCAGGCATTCCAGATCATCGGGATGTATTTATGACGGATGAAGAACGTGCCTTGAATAATCAGTTCACGCCTTGCTGCTCTCGCGCTAAATCCAAACATTTGGTGATTGAGCTATAGGAACACTCGTTTTACTCCTGCTCAAACTGATTGGGCGGGAGTTTTTCATTACACCTCGCTCAATATATTTTTTACGGTTTCACCGAGTAAAGCGACACTGCTATGTTCTCGCATTAAGGTTTCGGCACGGCCCGACTGGCGCTGAAGTAAAGCTTCATAAATAGAGCAATGCTGCAAATGCGCGTAGTGTAAGCGACGGTATTCAGATAAGGCACGTGATTCGTCATAAGTAATGGCTTGAACAGAAGCCATAGGCAATTGATTGTTTTTTGCCAAGGCTTGAATAAGTGCAATATTTTGTGCACCTTGAATAATCGTGTCATGGAAAATCACGTTAAATTCATGATAACGCTCTAATTCTTCATCCCCAAATTCAGTATGCTCTGCAAAAAGTTGTTCTATTTGTTCTATACAGTTTTTGAGAGTTTGCTGCTGTATTTCCGATAAACCTTGTTCGGCTAAAGTTTTGGCAGCTAACCCTTCCAGCACGCCGCGAACTTCCAAAGCATCATTGACCAATTCATTTGAAATTTCACGTACCGTATAACCACGTGTGGGGTTTTTAATTAATAACCCTTCTTGTTCTAAAAGCCGAAAAGCTATACGCACAGGCTGACGGGATACCCCAAGCAATTCTGCTGTTGGAATTTCTGCAATTCGACTACCGCCTTCAAGCTCACCCGCGATAATCATTTTTCTTAATTTAATTAATACTTGTTGCCCTGAAGACATCCTAGCCACACTTGTTCAAATATTTCAAAGTCATGCTAACAAGTTCAATCCTCAAGTGACAATACATTTTGAACGGAGAAAAGGTCTACATGATAGGTGTTGGTATATTAAAGCTTAATCCTGACTTAGTCTGAAGGTGCTTCAACTTGAGATTGTTTTAAGTTATTGACCATAATGTCTAAATTATTGCGAATTAAATAAGCCAAATTCATATCAACTCCTTGCAACATTTTAGTTTCCAACGCTTCAACCACCGCATTACACTCGGCTAATTTAGCCAAACCACTTTCTGTCACCGTAAGCAAAATGCGACGACCATGGGTTGGATCTGGGGTTTTCTCAATCCATTGCTGTTGCAATAAATCCTGCAAAATTTTATTGGCTGATTGTGGCTTAATAAATGAACGTTCTGCGAGTTTGGCATTCGATAAATTATTTTTAGAGGCCAAAACAGATAACGCCGTGAACTGAGGCAAAGTGATGTCTAAATCTTTTAAATGTTCTGTTAAATATTTACTAATTACCCGATCTATACGTGCAATGGTATAGCTTAAACGTGGGCCATCTTCTGTTTTTTTATCAACGGTATTTGAACGCATCATAATTTTTCATCATAAAAGCTAAAACTAAAAAAGAAGTATGAGAGTGAACTCTCATACTTCCTTGTATTTAACGAGCTGTCGTACTTTGTATTAACTGTACAGGCTGTTTAGGCTTTCTGACAAGCATCAAGGCAGAAATTGCTGCGATCAGAATCACTGGAATACTTGAACCAATCACGATTGTGGCACTTTGCCCCAAAGACAGTAAAAAACCAGCAAGGAGTGGGCCTGCAAAAGAGCCAATACGACCGACGGCAACTGCTGCCCCTACGCCTGTGCCTCGCATTTCGGCTGGATAATAAATGGCAGCAAGTCCATATAATGCAGACTGTCCACCCACAATAAATAACCCACAACCCACCGCAGAGAGTGCCAGCACCGCCACAGTTGGAGAAAAAGACAGACAACACAAGGATACCAAAATGCCGAGATAAATAAATTTAATCACAAAACTCATGCGCATTTTGTCTAACATCATGCCCATTAGGATTGAGCCGAAAGCCCCGCCAATGTTATAGCCCATTTGCACATAATTGGCTTGTGGTTTGGTTAAACCTTGAGCACCCATCAATAGAGGCAGCCAATTCAGCAAGAAATACAGCACCACCAATGTACAGAAGAAACTGATCCAAATTTGAATGGTCGACATTCTTCGTTCTTTGGCAAATAGCACTTCCAAAAAAGGCGTTGCCGATTGGGTTTTACGGTCTAGATAATCAGTTGATTCAGGTAAGAATTTCATCAATAGTGGAATTAATAGAATTGGGGCAATTCCTCCCACATAGAAGATATGACGCCACTCTGCATCGCCAGACAAAAGCATTGCAACTACAGAAGTGAGTAAGCCACCGCAGGGAATACCACTGTACATAATACTCACCGCTGTGCCTTTACGGTCAGATGATACCGCCTCGGATGCCAAGGTAATCATCATCGGTAAAGCACCGCCCATACCTAGTCCAGTCAAGAAACGGATGACTAACAGGAGTTCATAATTTGTAGCAAAGGCAGTCACTAATGACATCGCCCCAAAAATTAAGATACTGAAAATTAATACTTTTTTACGACCGATATAATCAGCAAGCCGCCCACCGATAATTGCACCTGGTAAAGTTCCGATAATGGCTGCACTAAAGGCCCAAGCCATCTGGGCATTGTCCAACATAAATTCTGCACGCATACGCGGGGCGGCAACCCCCATAGATTGAAGATCGAAACCTTCAAAAATTGCGATTGCAAAACATAACAGCAATGTGAGTTTGGCCCTTCCTGAGGGATGATGCACTTTATCCATAACTAAATCCTTCTTTTGGTATTTCCATAACATCTTGTTGTTTTGTGCTGTTCATCGAACACTCGTAGAATATCAGTTAGACTGATTTAAAAATCAATACAAAAATTAATTTATTTTTTATAAAAATTATTTTAATTATATTTTTCAATGATATGAAAAATTTATGAAAAATAATTCAAAAAACACTTGAATGTAAGTTTAACTGATATTAATTTAAGTAAAGAACAACCAGACTGTCATTCAAGGAGCAAGCACATGACATATGAAAACCGTTGGGAAACTGTTGATGTAAAAATTGAAAATGGTATTGCATGGGTTATTTTAAACCGCCCAGAAAAGAAAAATGCCATGAGTCCAACATTAAACCGTGAAATGATTGATGTTCTCGAAACATTAGAACTTGATCAAGACGCTCGCGTGTTGGTATTAACAGGATCTGGGGACTCTTGGACAGCAGGCATGGATTTGAAAGAATATTTCCGTGAAGTAGATAGTCAACCAGAAATTGTACAAGAACGTATTCGTCGTGATTCTTGTCGCTGGCAGTGGCAATTATTACGTATGTATTCAAAACCAACCATCGCCATGGTCAATGGATGGTGTTTCGGTGGTGGCTTCTCTCCTTTGGTGGCGTGTGATCTTGCTATTGCAGCAGATGAAGCAACCTTTGGTTTGTCTGAAATTAACTGGGGAATTCCACCGGGCAACTTGGTTAGTAAGGCAATGGCAGATACCGTTGGACACCGTACCTCGCTGTATTACATTATGACGGGCAAGACTTTTAGCGGAAAAGAAGCGGAAAATATGGGCTTGGTCAATAAAAGCGTACCGTTAGCTCAACTTAAAGCAGAAGTCACTGAACTTGCCAATATTTTGCAAGAGAAAAACCCTGTGGTATTGCGTACTGCTAAAAATGGTTTTAAACGTTGTCGTGAACTCACTTGGGATCAAAATGAAGATTATTTATATGCCAAGTTAGATCAATGTAACCATCGCGATACTGAAGGCGGACGCCAAGAAGGTCTGAAACAATTCCTAGATGAAAAATCAATTAAGCCGGGTTTACAAAGCTACAAGCGTACGGGCTAATTTCTGGTTTTTAAATGGTTAAGTAAGGATACAACCCATGCACAATGTACAGTTAAAACAAGATGAAACTGTGGACACATCAAGCTTTGAATCCGCGCCAAACGTCCATACGGTGCAATTGCTGATTCACGGGCAGTCTGTCGATGCATCGAATCAAGCGACGTTTGCACGAATTAGTCCAGTTGATGGTCAAGTCGCTAGTATTGCAGCGGCGGCAACTTTAGCAGATGTCGATTTAGCGATAGCATCGGCAGCAAAGGCTTTTCCTGTTTGGTCGAAACTTTCCCCCACTGAACGCCGCTTACGCTTACTCAAAGCTGCGGACTTGATGGATGCAAGAACGGATCAATTTATTCAAATTGGGATGCGTGAAACAGGTTCAACTGCGACATGGTATGGGTTCAATGTCCATCTTGCTGCCAACATGTTGCGTGAAGCAGCAGCCATGACCACACAAATGGATGGCAGTCTTATTCCATCCGATGTGCCAGGAAATATGGCGATGGGAATTCGTGTTCCGTGTGGCGTTGTAGTCGGTATAGCGCCATGGAATGCTCCTGTGATTTTACCGACCCGTGCTTTGGCGATGCCACTGGCCTGCGGTAATACTGTGGTACTCAAAGCGTCCGAAGCTTGCCCTGCAACCCAGCGTTTAATTGGGCAAGTGTTGCATGAAGCAGGACTTGGCGATGGTGTGGTAAATGTCATCACCCATGCAGCTGAAGATGCACCGCAAATTGTGGAGCGCTTGATCTCGCACCCTGCGGTCAAACGAATTAATTTTACTGGCTCTACCAAAGTCGGGAAAATTATTGCAGAAACCGCAGCCAAATACTTAAAACCTGTTCTACTCGAACTTGGTGGAAAAGCGCCTGTGGTCGTATTGAATGAAGCTGATGTCGATGAAGCTGTCAATGCGGTTGCATTTGGTGCGTTCTTCAACCAAGGGCAAATCTGTATGTCTACCGAACGCGTACTCGTTCAAGATGGGATTGCGGATCAATTTATTGAAAAACTGATTGAAAAGACCCGCACCATTCATGCAGGCAATCCAACCTTTAAAGGACATGCGCTTGGTGTATTGGAAAGCCAACGCGCAGCAAATCGCATTCGACATTTACTAGAAGATGCGCAAAGCCAAGGTGCAAATTTACCGCTCGGCATTCATATACAAGACACTGTTATGCAACCAACTTTGGTTTTGAATATTCAACCCGAGATGCTGCTGTATCGTGAAGAATCTTTTGGCCCTGTTTGCACGGTTCAACGTTTTAATAGTGTTGAAGAAGGCATTGCCCTTGCCAACGACAGTGAGTTTGGTTTATCTGCTGCTGTGTTTAGTCAAAATATTGCACAAGCACTGGATGTTGCGAAACAAATTGACTCAGGTATTTGCCATATTAATGGGGCAACGGTACACGATGAAGCACAAATGCCTTTTGGTGGAACCAAAGCCAGTGGATATGGACGCTTTGGCAGTAAAGCATCGATTGCCGAATTTACAGAATTGCGTTGGATCACCATACAAACACAGCCGCGTCATTATCCAATTTAACAATTGGATTTGACCTTAATATTCAATAAAAATGCATGAAGCAAAAATATAAAGCGCAGTGATGCGCTTTCCATGGAGTGAAACCAATGCAAATGAATGCCACTCAATCACAAGATCGCGAACGCTTCGTAAAACTGGGGAGCCATGATGTCGATTATGTCTATCGAGATCAGGTCTTGTATCTTCATCCTAAAGAACAACTTCAAAATTACCCACAAAAACTGACTGATCGTCTGATTCATTTTGCACAAACCAAGCCAGAACATATTTTTGCGGCAAAACGAAATACTCAAGGTGAGTGGGTCAAACTCAGTTATGCCGACACCTTGCAACGTGCTTGGCATATTGCCCAAGCCTTACATAATCGCGATTTGAGCGAACAACGCCCTTTGCTTATTTTATCGGGCAATGATCTTGAGCATTTAACGCTGTCGATGGCTGCGATGTTGGCTGGTGTTCCATTTTCTGCCATATCCCCTGCTTATTCACTGATTTCACAAGATTTTGGTAAACTTAAACATGTTTTCGATGTGCTCACTCCGGGCATGGTCTACGCCAGTGACGGTCAAGCTTTTGCTAAAGCCATTCAGAGTTGTGCTCAAGCAGAGGTTGAAATAGTTACGAATAAAGGGATTCTGGGTGAACATGGTTGTACTTCATTTCAATCGCTTTTAGATACGCCTGTCACCAATGTACAAGAGTATTATCAAAGTTTAGACGAACATCAAATTGCCAAGTTTTTATTTACCTCGGGTTCGACCAAACTGCCGAAAGCGGTACCAACCACGCATTTGATGTTAAGCGTCAACCAGCAAATGTTATTACAAACCTTCCCAGAGTTTGAAGAAACACCGCCTGTATTATTGGATTGGTTGTCTTGGCATCATACCTTTGGCGGTAGCCACAATGTCGGGATTGCCTTATATAACGGCGGAAGCATCTATATTGATGATGGTAAACCAGTTGCAGGCAAGTTCGATGAGACGATTCGAAACTTAAAAGAAATTTCACCTACAGTTTATTTAAACGTACCCAAAGGTTGGGAAGAACTCACCGATGCATTGGAACAAGATGCTGAACTGCGTGACCGTTTCTTTGAAAAAGTGAAAATTTTATTCTTTGCAGGTGCTGCGTTATCTGAAGCGGGTTGGAACCGACTAGACCGAATTGCACAGCAACATTGTGGCGAAAAAATCCGTATTATGAGTGGGCTTGGCATGACGGAAACAGCTCCTTCTTGTGCGTTTACCACAGGACCACGCGTCATGGCAGGCTTTATTGGCTACCCAGCACCGGGCTGCGAAATCAAGTTGGTTCCTTATGGCGACAAACTTGAATTTTGTGTCCGTGGCAAACACGTCATGAAAGGTTATTGGCGCTTAAATGAAGATCAGCAAAGTACAGTCTTTGATGAAGAAGGCTTTTTCCATACTGGAGATGCGGTTCGCTTGGTCGATGTCAATGATCCAACTCAGGGCTTAATGTACGATGGCCGTATTGCAGAAGACTTTAAACTCAATACAGGCACGTTTGTAAATGTCGGAACCCTTCGCAATAAGGTTTTAATTCAAGGCAATCGACTGATTCAGGATGTCTGTATTACCGGTTCAAATCTAAATGCAATTGGCTTTTTGATTTTCCCTAAATTAGATGCCTGTGCTGAATACGCGGAACTTTCACTAGCAGAAAACTCAGCAGATCAGATCTTGAAACACCCTAAAGTACAGCACTGGTTCCGCCAATTTCTGATGACCTTCAATAAAGATGCAACGGGGAGTTCAAATCGCGCCTCGATGCTGTATCTGATGACTGAACCACCGCAGCTCGATGCAGGTGAAGTTACGGATAAAGGCAATCTCAATCAAGGCAATATTATTAAACGCCGTGCCGAAAAAATTGAAGAGCTGTATCAAAAACAAACTGAGAATTCACTGATTATTCGAATTCCAACTTTAAACAACTAAGTCACTGAAATAACAGTAAAAAAGCTCAATTTATTTTGGGCTTTACCCTTACTTTTGCCAAAAAAAGGTTAAGTATGCAACAAGATACTGAATTTGAACTGTTTCGCGATAACTATCGCCGCTTTCTAAAAGAATATGTCGCACCGCATTATGAACAGTGGGAAGAAGAATGTTTGATTCCAAGACAATTATGGAACCAGTTAGGTGAAAACGGCTTTTTATGTGTCGATGTGCCTGAAGAATATGGTGGTTATGGCGCCCCTGTACACTATTCTCTGATGCTGGTACAGGAAACTGCGCAAGCAGGTTTTACCTCCTTAGCTGTTGCAATCGGTGGACAAAATGAACTGGTTTCTCCATATATTCAAAACTTAGGCAGTGAAGAACAAAAGCAATATTGGCTCCCAAAAATGGTTACTGGCGAGGTCGTCACTGCGATAGCCATGACCGAAGCCAATGCAGGCTCAGACTTACAAGCCATTCGCACCCAAGCTATTCTGGATCAAGACCATTATTTGGTGGATGGTTCAAAAACCTTTATTTCTAATGGGATACATGCTGACCTGATTGTCTTGGTGGCAAAGACTAATCCTGAAGCTCGAGCAAAGGGTATTTCCCTGTTATTGGTTGATGCTGCATTAGATGGTGTTGAAAAAGGCAGATCTTTGAAAAAAATTGGACTCCATGCCCAAGACACCGCTGAGTTATTTTTCGATCAGGTCAAAGTGCCTAAGAACCAAAGATTGGGCGAAGAAGGTCAAGGTTTTTCCTATCTAATGCAAGAGTTGCCCCGTGAACGCCTAAGTATTTCTATGATGGCTCTAGGTTCAATTTTAGGCGCTATTGATCTCACCAGTGATTATGTCCAGCAACGTAAAGCTTTTGGTCAGCCTTTAAGTCATATGCAAAACACACGTTTTGTGTTGGCTAATACGCAAATTAAAGCCAAAGCAGCTCAGGCCTTTGTCGATCAATGTGCGGAACAATACAGTCGAGATGCTTTAAGCGTCAGTCATGTCGCTGCCTTGAAATGCTTTATTACCGATACCCAATGCGATGTGATTGATCAACTACTACAACTGTTTGGCGGCTATGGCTACATGCAGGAATACCCGATTTCACGTTTTTTTGTCGATGCACGTGTGCAAAAAATTTACGGTGGCACCAATGAAATTATGAAAGAAATTGTCGCGCGGGAAATGCTCGGAAAATAATTCGTTTAAACAACAAATGAAGAACAGACCTCGATCCGAGGTCTGAATGTAAAACAACAATGATATTTCAGGAAGAAATGCAATGCAGTCTAAATTATGGATGTACTCTACCCTTATGCTCTCCAGTTCAGTATTTGCAGGTAGCTTTATTGATAACAGCACGGTCGACTTAACCACCCGAAATTTTTATTTTGATCGTGATTATCAAGAACAGTCTAAATACCCTGCCGCCAAAGATTGGACGCAAGGCTTTATTCTAAAAGCCAATTCGGGCTATACCGAAGGAACAGTTGGTTTTGGCTTGGATATATTAGCGACGGCTGGGTTTAAACTGGATGCCAGTGCAGATTATGCGGGGACGGGAAACCTACCGCGGGATACTGTGACCAATGAACCTGCTTCAAGTTATGGAGAAATTGGGGTAACGGGAAAATCTAAAATCAGTAAAACTGAATTAAAGGTCGGAACACTTCGACCAATGAACCCTGTACTGGTTGCCTCGCCTGCACGCTTATTACCACAAACCTATCGTGGGATTTCGTTAGAATCGAAAGATATTCAAAACCTTGATTTTCAATCGGCTTATATCGACAAGGTCAATCATCGTGATTCAAGCAATTATGAAAACATTAAAATATCAGGTGTAAATGGGCGCTTTAAAAGTGCAGAAACAGATGGGCTCTATTATTTGGGAGGACATTACCAACTCATCCCCAATACTAAACTCACCAGTTTTTATATGAATGTTGAAGATTTATATGACCAATCCATGTTTGGGGTCACCTACAATCATCAGTTCAATGAGAACAATAATTTAAGTTCACAATTGCGCTACTACCGCAGCCGTGATGAAGGTCAAGCCAAAGCAGGTTTGGTGGATAATGATCTGATTCATGCCTATTTTGAATATAAACATCAAAACCATAAGTTTATTTTGGCGACTTTTCATCATAGCGGTGATACCGCATTTCCCTACTTAACAGGCGGTGAAACAGGCTTGCTGATCGACACTTGGCCAGCGGAATTTTTAAATCCCAAAGAGCGTGTTTACAGCTTTCGTTATGAATATGACTTCAAAAACTATGTACCTGGTTTACGCTTTATGACCCGTTACACCACTGGTGACAATATTTATGCACCAAATTTGGGTGGAACCGATTTGAAAGAACATGAAACTGATTTTGACCTGGGTTATACGGTGCAAACAGGTATGTTCAAAAACCTTGGCTTACGCGCACGTTATGCCATGTATGACAACAATATGCTCTCCTCAGCCAACATCAAACCATCCAACGAAACACGCATTAACATTGATTACACATGGAAATTTAAATAAGCAAATGGAGGTTCTGCATTGATCAGAACCTCCATTTTTTGAGGGGAAATTCATGCAAAAACGACTTAGCCTATTCTTTGGATTGTACTTACTTAGCCAGACACATGCTGAAACTCGATATCATCCACCAGCCCCTCATTTAGAACCACTGGCTCAATTTAGTGTCGATTTAAATGCTCCTGTGTGGGAACTCGGAACCACTAGCGATAGTGGCAAACGTCGAATTATTCCAATTACAGGTGGCACCTTCCAAGGGAAACAACTCAAAGGCCGTATTTTAAATAATGGAGCAGATTGGCAAATTGTGGACAGTCAGGGACTTGCGATTATTGATACGCGTTACCTGTTAGAAACAGATGATGGTGCGCTGATTTATCTTCAAACCAAAGGTTATCGACATGGATCAACCCAAGTACTGCAACAACTTGCAGAGGGTCAAAATGTCGATCCGAACAAATACTATTTCAAAATCACCATGCAATTTGAAACCAGTTCACCCAAATATGCTTGGTTGAACCAAACGGTAGCCGTCGGGAGTGCCATGCGTTTAGGCAAAGCCGTAATTTATGACGCTTACACGCTTCAGTGATCAGGCAACTCATTCATTTTTCTCCTCTTCATTTGAAATAAGGATCTTTCGAAATGACACTGAAAACTTTAGAACACCTGCCTCCCATTCATCATCTTTTGGGAGGTCACAATATCCAATGGAATGCTGACCAGACTGAACTAGAAATTAGTTACGTGGCGCTAGACAGCTTTACCAATCCCAGAGGCAGCGTAGAAGGTGGTATGGTCTGTGCCATGTTGGATGATGTGATGGGACTGTTTGCTTATCTTGCCAATAATCAAACCCCAGCAACCACCATTAATCTGACTATGGATTTTTTACGCCCTTGCTTAGTCGGTACAGTACTCACCAAATGTCGCTTTATCAAGCAAGGCAAAGTCATTCTCAATATTGAAAGCGAAGCGTGGCAAAACCAGAAACTGATTGCCAGAAGTACTGCAAATTTTATGGTCCTTAACCCCTAACCTACGACATTGTTTGATATGGAACTTCAATCATGCAAAAGCAGTTAAAACAAAAAAATTGGTTCATACCGTTAAGCGTATTGACCTTATGTGTTGGTCTTTCAGCCTGTGGCGATAATGACAGCTCAAGTACGACACAAGCCACAGCCACAATTCCGAAACTTTCTCCAGCCGTCGGAACCAACTTAAAAGGTGCATGCGCGGATTTACAAGGGTTTCAATATGCAAACACCAGTATCACTTCTGCAAGCTTAGAAGCAGCAGGCAGCTTAAAAGTTGCAGGTCAAGATATTGCGGCACACTGTCGCATTACAGGCTACATGTACCCGCGAGTCAGCCCTGTTGATGGGCAAAACTATCAAATTGGTTTTGAAATGCGCTTACCACTGGACTGGAATGGTCGCTTTCTTTATCAAGGCAATGGCGGAACCGATGGCAATATTGTCACAGCTACGGGTCAAGTGGGCAGCGGTGGCCCACTGACCAATGCCCTGCATGATGGCTTTGCTGTTATTTCATCTGATGCTGGACACAATGCTTCACAAAATCCATTGTTCGGATTAGACCCACAAGCTCGAATAGACTATGGCTACGGTGCGATTACCAAACTCACTCCCATGGCAAAAAATCTGATTCAAGCCGCTTATGGAAAACTGCCAGACCGTTCTTATGCAGGTGGAACCTCAAACGGTGGACGCCATGCCATGATGGCAGCAACCCGTTTGGCAGATCAGTATGATGGCATTCTTGCCAGTACACCGGGTTTCCATCTACCACGTGCTGCTGCAGCTCAACTTTATACTGCACAACAATTGCGCCGTGTGGCTACGGATGAAAATGATTTGAGTACAGCCCTCACGCTATCTGAACGAAAAGTTCTTGCACAAGCCATTCTAGCTCAATGTGATGGTTTAGATGGTGTTAATGATGGCCTAGTCCAAGATGTAGAAGCGTGTCGTACTGCTTTCGATATTCATCGCGATGTGCCTGTGTGTGCAGTTGAGCGTGATGGAAGTTGTTTATCTACAGATCAAATTGATGTGCTTGCCAATATCTATCGTGGTCCTGTCAATGCAACAGGTGAAGCATTATATGCCACACAACCATTTGATCCGGGACTAATGGGCAGTAATTGGGCCAGTTGGAAATTTGACTCGTCTGTCGGTACGGCACGTGACCCTGTAGCGGTTGGGATTATTTTTCAGGTTCCACCAGATCCAAGTATGATACAAAACTCTCGACAATTTGCCTTCAATTTTAATTTTGACGTGGACTATGCAAAATTATCAGCTACCAATGAAACCTATCAAGAAAGTGCCATGTCTTTCATGATTCCGCCCAATGAATTAAATCTGGATCAGTTACAGCAACGTGGTGGCAAAATGATTGTGGTGCAAGGTACGGCCGACGGGGTATTTTCTGTGGATGATACCCAGAACTGGTACGATAAATTGCTGCAAAAATATCAAAATAATGCCTCTGGCAATGCTCCAAGTTTTGTCCGTTTTTTTCGTGTTCCGGGTATGAATCACTCTCGTGGTGGTATCGCAACCGATCAATTTGATGCACTCACAGCTTTGGTCAATTGGGTGGAATATGGTCAGGCACCAGATCGAATGATTGCTGGCGCACGTGGTGAAGGCAATGCCAGTGGGCAAGTGAATACGGAATTGCCTAGCGATTGGTCAGCAAACCGCACTCGTCCACTTTGTCCATATCCTTTGATTGCGCGTTATAACGGTCAGGGCGACAGTGAGCAAGCCGAGAATTTTAGCTGTAAATTGTAATCAAAAATAAGTGTTTAGAAACAAAGAAAGAGTTAAACATAGCTCTTTCTTTGTTTGAATTAGTTAGAAAACTTGTCATTTCGACTCTATTTTAAAGCTGTGAAATATTATTCAACTTTAATGACTGCAAATTCTTGCTCAGGTATTCTTTCTACCCAATGATGTCCGCGACTGAAACATTATGATAAGCAGCGAGATATTGATGCCTGCGGCATTTCATAAATATTGCCCTTTAACTCTAAATGAACATAATGACGGTAAAAAACGACAAGATTCGCCTAAATTTTGACTACGTCGATTGGTGAATTTTCTAGTTCATTCATCTAGCGCATTCGCATGTTCTACACAAAAGCTGTTGCTCTCCATGATGAGAGCGTGTATTCATCAATATTTTTCAATCACACTGTTTTAGTACGTTTGAATGGTTTTTATATTGTGCAGCACGGCATTTAAGGACATGACAATAGCGTGGTATTTGGTCGGATTTAAAGTCAAAAATTAGACTCATTTAGACTCTCGCTTGCATTTATCAAATCATCTGAATTGAAAAACTAGGTGCTTTAAAACATCTCACCTAGTTGTATTTTAAAGATTTTATTTTTAAGGGGTTGGTTTTAAGCGGATTACAATTTAGTTGTGCTTTATTGATGATTAAAATTCAACGCCTAAAATTAATCGTATTGCGATCGCGCCCAATAACAGTCCCATCACTTTTTCTAAAATAAAGTTATATTTTAGAAAGCCTGATCTGATTTTAGGTTGTGTAAAGATCAAACTGACAACAACAAACCACAAAGTATTTACCAGACACATCCAGCCACCATACAGTATCTGTGTGAACAAAGGTGTCGTTGTACTGACTATACTGGTGAAAATGGCCAAGAAAAAAATAGTTGCCTTAGGATTCAGTGCATTGGTCCAAAAACCTGTCATGAATGCTTGATGATAAGACATGTTGGTGTGTCCAGAAGCAGCCTGCATATTGATTTCAATCGGTGTCGATCCTCCTTTCAAACAATTCCAGCCCAAATAGAGTAAATATAAGGCACCCATTATTTGAAAAAGACTCATGAAAATATGATTTTGTGACAGAACCAGCCCAACCCCCATGAGCGTATAAAACACATGAACGGAAATGCCACAACCAATTCCTACTGCTGTCATACAACCGATTCGATAACCATGTTGGGTACTTTGCCGCACACTAATAATGAAATCGGGGCCTGGAATAATCACTGCAAGAAAATGTATGAGCGCCAAGGTTAGAAATTCATGGTAATACACACTCATCTAGAAATACCTGTAGCTAAAGCGTAATGTACAGAAAGCTTCCCTTTCTTGATTTCCATTTTAAGAATGTCGACAGGACCAATTTCAGATAAAGATTGGACATGTGTTCCCCCACAAGGATAGGTATTCAATTCACCAAACTGAATTTCACGAAATCCAGCTGCATTAATCGTAAGTTTTGCTGGTAAATTGGCATCTACAAACATCTGAATTAGGGTTTGTAAATAAACAGAATCTATAAGCTCGCTCTTTTCAGTGGCTAAAAACTGCACTTTTGCATCGTTGGGCCAGTGTTGTGCTTTGATTGGCTGCCAACCGTAAGTTTCAATAATATGCCCAATTAAGTGTCCTGCACTGTGTAACCGACTATGAAGTTGACGGGATTGAATATCAACTTTTGCATATGCCTGACCTAATGCTACAGCGCGGTTACATCGATGAACAATGGCTCCATTTATAAATGCCACATGCAAAACTTCACTGTCTGCAATATATCCTGTATCACTTGGTTGCCCTCCTCCTTGAGGATGAAATGGCGTGTTCTCTAATTTAATTTCAAATTGACCATTTTCCAGTAAAGTGCAAGCCACAACTTCCACATAACTTTCTGTAACACCAGATAAATAAAGATTTTTTACCATGAAATAACAACAGTATCTAAATATGAAAAAATTGTATAACTTTGTCTATGGGGTGATAATCTAGAAAATTATCAAATAACTTTTGCCTCATGAGCACAAATCAAAATTTAAACTTACTGAATGAAATGGTGACATTTGTAAAAGTGGTTGAAACAGGCAGTTTTTCTGAAACGGCACGTCAGTTTGGAACAACGCCTTCAGCAATCAGTCGAGCTATTTCACGTCTCGAAAAAGCGTTAGGGACTCGACTACTACAAAGAACAACCCGTAAGTTGCGCATAAGTGAAAGTGGGCAAGCCGTATATGAGCGATGTCTAGACATGGTCAATGCGGCTCAAGCTGTGATGGAAAGTTCGGAAAAATTTCACTCAGAGCCTCAAGGCCAAATTCGAATGAGTGTGCCTAAAGCAGTTGGACATTATCTTATTCATCCCTATTTGCCTGAATTTTTAAGACTTTATCCTAAAATTGATATTCAACTACTGTTAGAAGATCGCTACATTGATTTAATTGAAGATCAAGTAGACCTTGCTATTCGTATTACGGAAAAGCCACATGATGGTTTAATGGGGCGGAAACTTTTAGAAATAGACCATGTAATTTGTGCAACCCCTGAATATTTATCAAGGTTCGGCACACCTCAGCATCCACATGATTTGAAAGAACATCAGTGTATCTATTTGGGTGAGCAAGCAATTGATTCAAAATGGAAATTTCAGCAAGGAAACAAAAGTCTTTCAGTCCATGTTAAAGGTCGCTACGCGGCGAATCATACTGGAGTCCGTCTTGATGCTGCTTTACAGCACCTTGGAGTTGCCAGTTTACCGTTCTTTGTAGCAAATAAGGTAATGAAAAATAAGCAGTTAATTCAAGTTTTGCCAGACTGGTATTTTAAAACCTATTATAGTGGTGGAGCATGGCTGTTATACCCAGTGACAAAACATTTGCCACCAAAACTAAAAGTATTGATTGAATTTCTTGCTCAAAAATTGGAACAAGAACCAACATTGTTAAGACCAGATTGATAAAAAACATTCAAAAAGTTGTACGGCAAAGCAATCAATAGGGAAATTTAGAAATGTGAAAATTGACAAAAAATAAAGATTAATGTGTGTTATTTATGCTCAAAATATTAAAAGTAGACATTGTATAAATGAAAATTTAATAGATAAAAAATTATTTATACAATGCCTAAAGATTATTAATTAATGAGAGTATTCCAAATATAGTCCATGCGTTGAGAATATATAACTTTACTGCGAATAATATAAATATCTTGGAAGAAGTGATAATTATCTAAGACGCGCAATTTATTTTCAGCAATTTCTTCTTCTACTAAAAGTTTAGGTAACCAAGCAATGCCTAGTCCTTGTAAAACCAAAGCTTTTAGATCTCCAGCATTGTCTGTTTCATATAAAATTCGATAATCCAATTTATCTTCAATTTCACGGTCAACACATTTTCTTAAATAAGCTTGCTTACTATAAGACAGCAAAGGAAAATGTTGATCTAAACTGTATTTTTCGTATTTATCACGTGCAGAAGCCACAGGAAGAATTTCCATTTTCACAATTTTATGAAATGCAAAAATTGCATGGTCTAACTGTTTTAGCGTTTCTTCATCACAATAGCAAATTAAGAAATCACATGAACCTTCTTTCAATAGTCGCATGCCCTGTTTCATATTAGCTGCAATAATTTCAAGTTGTAGATCTTTAATATCTGTATATAAATTGTGAATGAAGTTGGGGAAAAATTGTGTAATTAATGAATGAGATACTGCAAACTTGATGGAAAGCTCATTATTTTTAATGTTTTTTTCCAGATACTTAATAGTTGTATCTAATTGATTTTGTATGTTTTTTGCTGATGATAGCAAAATTTGACCGGCATCCGTAAAGTCAACATTTTTGCTATAGCGTTTTAAAATTTGAAAGCCTAAAGCATCTTCAATAGCTTGAATTCTGCGTGTAAAGGCAGATTGTGTCACATGTCTGAGTTCGGCCGCTTTTGAGATAGATTTTTCTTGTTCTAAAGCAAGTAAATCTTCAATCCAACGAATTTCCAATGACATTTGCACTGTCCATAATCTAAGCGATGTTAATAATTATACAGTGTTATGCAAAAATTGCATGAATAAATATTTTTTTACATTAGTCAGGCTAGGTCTTCTCGCTCTAAGATAAAATTATTCCCGCTATAGAGCATTTCTTAATGAATATTGAAATTAAATCACGGACTGAAAAAGATTTACTCGGTTTTAAAGAAGTCCCATTCCATTGTTACTACGGTGTACAAACGCTACGTGCATTGGAAAATTTCAATTTAAGTCCGAATAAATTAAGCCATTTCCCAATCTTCATTAAAGCTTTGGCAATGGTTAAATCTGCATGTGCAGTTTCAAATTTTAAACTAAATAAATTAGAAGAAAATAAATACAATGCAATTCAACATGCTTGCGAGCAGTTGATGAATGATTTATATCATGATCAATTCCCAATTGATATGATTCAAGGTGGTGCTGGTACTTCAACCAATATGAATGCAAACGAAGTAATTGCAAATATTGGCTTGGAATACATGGGACATGCAAAAGGCGAATATAAATATTTACACCCAAATAATGATGTAAATATGTCACAGTCAACCAATGACGTATACCCTACAGCAATTAAAGTTGGTTTATTATTTTCTTTAGATCAACTTAACACACCGTTCCAAAGCTTAATTAACAGCTTCCGTGTAAAATCTGAAGAATTTGCGCATATCTTAAAAATGGGTCGTACCCAGTTGCAAGATGCTGTGCCTATGACTTTAGGTCAAGAGTTTGGTGCATTTGCTAATACCTTACAAAATGACTTGAATATGCTTTACAGCATCATGCCGAATGCATTAAGTGTTGTGAACTTAGCAGGTACAGCAATTGGTACAGGTATTAACACTGAAGTTGAATACCGTTTACACGCCATTGAAGCGTTGTCACAAATTACGCAAAAGAATATTTCAAGTTCTCCTGACTTAATTGAAGCAACTTCAGACATGGGCGATTTCGTTCTATTGTCAGGTTTCTTAAAACGTACGGCGACTAAACTTGCTAAAATTGCCAATGACTTACGTTTATTGTCGAGTGGTCCACGTGCAGGTCTAAATGAAATTCACTTAGAACCACGCCAACCAGGTAGTTCAATCATGCCAGGTAAAGTGAACCCAGTAATTCCTGAAGCAATGAACTTGGCGTGTTACCAAATTATTGCAAATGACTTAGCGATTACCCTTTCTGCTGAAGCGGGTCAGTTACAGTTAAATGCAATGGAACCTTTAATTGCCTTTAAACTTTTCGAATCAATTGATTTGTTAGGTAAAGCAATGCGTATGTTCCAACTAAAATGTATTGAAAATGTTGTTGCGAATGCTGAACATTGCCAACACTTGGTAGATAACTCAATTGGTATTATTACTGTATTGAACCCATACCTTGGCTATGAAACGACAACTCGTATTGCCAAAGAAGCGAACGAATCTGGTCAAAGTATTCTTGCGCTCATTAAAGCTGAAAACTTGCTTTCTGATGAAGTTTTAGCAGACGTACTTTCAGTACAAAACATGGTACATCCTAAGCAATCTACATAATATTTTTATGTAATAGCTCAAAAAGGAACTTAGTCATAAGTTCCTTTTTTCGTCTGTATTACCCAATCAATCCAATAAGCAAAAACTGAATTAGATGAAACTGATCCAACACTTTTACCTTATATATTTAGTGTTGTTGCACCCTGCTTAATGCTAATCATGACCAGTATGGCAGCATCAGGTCCATTGCAGAATATGCGTTACATACCAGCCAAGCAATTGGCTCAACATTTTAAAACCTTTTCTTTGGCAGGTTTAAAAGCGGTTGTACATTCCCAGAAGAAAAATTTATCCAATTAATTTTGTATTACGCTGATTTAAAATTAATTTTTATATTCTGCTACAATTTTTACAGTGGAGTTGGCTTAATATCATTTGCATACAGTTTTTCACTTTATCTTCATCAAAGTCATTCCATAATAAAAGAACATCACTAAACAAAATAACTTAGGTATATAACGATGAATAAAATAAATGGAACAGTGAGTCGTGAAGTCCAAGATCATCTTTTATTCATTGGTTTAGATCGTGCCAGTAAACGAAATGCTTTTGATAGTCATATGATCTTGGCTTTATCTCAGGCACTTACCGAATATGAAGCAGATCCATCTTTAAGATGTGCCGTTATTTTTGCACATGGTGATCATTTTACAGCAGGGTTGGATTTACTTGAATTGCAAGATAAATTGGCTCAGGGAATTTTTAATTTTGCTACTGATCAGATTGATCCTTGGGGAGTAAGTGGAAAGCCCCGAACCAAGCCTGTGGTGGTGGCTGTACAAGGCACCTGTTTTACTGCGGGAATTGAATTGATGTTAAATGCCGATGTTGTGATTGCCAGTGAAGATTGTACGTTTGCACAAATGGAAGTATTGCGTGGCATTATGCCATTTGGTGGCGCAACAGTACGCTTTGTCCAAGCAGCAGGTTGGCAAAAAGCGATGCCATATTTATTGACTGGGAAAAGTTTTACAGCCACGACTGCTTTAGATTTGAATCTTATTTCTGAGAAAGTCGCTTGTGGTCAACAGTTTGCTCGAGCAATTCAAGTTGCTCAAGAAATTTCTACTGCAGCACCTTTGGCAGTTCAAGCTTTAATCTGTTCTGCGCAAGAAGCACAACAAAAAGGCACAGCATATGCCTTACAAAATTTAGCATCTTACTTACCCGCTTTGTTCCAATCTGAAGATGCACATGAAGGTGTAATGGCAATGCTAGAAAAAAGAAAACCTGAGTTTAAGGGAAAATAGCAGCTTTATTCCAGACCCGAAAGCTTTATTCAATAAAGGATAGATACGTCATTTTATAAGGCTCAAGTGAGCAAATGGATTTAAAATATAGAGGACCTGTATGAGGAAAAACATAGCAGAAGCTTAAAATCACTTTTCTCTGTTATAGTTTGTTATTCAAAAAGTGTACCTACTTCAGTTTGCAAAACTTAGCCATAATCACTACAAATCATAATAGAGTGAGTTTTGAGATGAATGATGATCAAGGTTCAAGAAAGCCAGAAAAATATGCGGACAGTTCTATTTCGGATAAAGCCTTTAAGCGAATGATTGTTTGGTTTTTCTTATACTGCGCATTTTTTTGTATCTGTGTAATTTTTGTGGTGAATGCCGACTCTGCATTTATGCCTTAATTACAAAGTACAAAATAACGCTATCTTATAAACCGTTGGCATCAGAAATAAAAAAATTTAGATATGTTTCTGATGTCATATGATTTTTTTACTTAAAATCAGCTCATTAAGGAATAGTCGCAAAATTTATACGCGCCTATCTTCTTGTATATCAACCTTCTTCACACTCAAATTATGATGTCCTATGACAACATAATCAGTTAATATTTTTCAAAATAATTCAATAAATATGAGAAATATATGAGTGCAGAAGCAGATTCTCTTAGTCTCATCTCCCCTGTGATCTTGCTTACAGCCGCAGTCATTGCTGTACCCGTGATCAAACGATTGGGGTTGAGTTCTGTATTAGGCTATTTAATTGCAGGATTAATTATTGGGCCATTTGGTCTGGCTTTTTTCTATGATTCAGCATCAATTTTACATATCGCTGAACTTGGAATTGTAATGTATCTATTCGTGATTGGGCTAGAAATGCGTCCTTCACATTTATGGAGTCTAAGAAAAGAGATTTTTGGACTCGGAACTTTGCAAATTATCGCATGTTCACTTGGGCTGACAGGCGTTGGTTTAGTTTATGGTTATTCTTGGCAAGTGAGTTTTGTGTGTGCTGCGGGTTTTGTCCTCACATCTACCGCAATTGTGATGCAACTTTTGGGCGATCGAGGCGATATTGCACAACCTCGGGGGCAAAAAATTGTCTCTATTCTTTTATTTGAAGATTTACTGATTGTTCCTTTACTTGCAATTGTGGCGTTTATTGCGCCGAATCATGTTGTTGAAAGTACCTCGGTACGGTTGCAAAACATTGGTATTGGGTTAATTTCGATTGCAGGTTTAATTGCTGCTGGCTATTGGTTACTGAATCCCCTCTTCCGTTTATTGGCTGCCGCTAAAGCGCGTGAAGTGATGACCGCAGCAGCATTATTGGTTGTATTAGGCGCAGCTTTACTCATGCAAGTCAGTGGTCTATCTATGGCAATGGGGGCTTTTCTAGCGGGCGTATTACTCTCCGAATCGACCTTCCGTCATCAAATTGAAGCTGATATTGAGCCATTTCGTGGGATTTTACTTGGTTTGTTTTTCCTTGGCGTTGGCATGTCCTTAGACTTAAACGTGGTGCAAAGTAATTGGCCACTCATTCTCAGTGCCGTCATTGCATTAATGTTTGTTAAAGCAGTGATGATCTATCTTACCGCTCGTTTAACCAAAAGCCCGCATATCGAAGCCCTTGATCGTGCATTACTGATGGCGCAAGGTGGGGAATTTGCTTTTGTGCTGTTCACGGCAGCAATGAGCGCTCAAGTAATCAGCGCTGTCGAACGCTCGAACCTTACTGCAATTGTGGTGTTGTCGATGATTCTTACACCAATTATCGGTATTTTATTTAAACGATTTACCCAAAAAACAGCACAAGTTTCATTAGACAATATCCGCATTGCAGATGGTCTTTCAGGTAAAGTGCTGATGATTGGTTTTGGTCGTTTTGGGCAAGTCACCAGTCAATTACTACTCGCGCGTGGTGTTGATGTCACAATTATTGATAATGACATTGACATGATTCAAAACGCGGAACGTTTCGGTTTTACCATTTACTATGGAGATGGTTCCCGTTTAGATATTTTACATGCCTCAGGAGCGGATACCGCTGAAGCGATTGTGGTCTGCGTAGACCATAAAGACACCACCAATAAAATTGTAGAGTTGGTGCAGCATGAATTTCCTTTAACCAAACTATTGGTACGTTCCTATGACCGTGAACATGCTTTACATTTGGCCAAACAAAATGTGGATTACATGATCCGAGAAACCTTTGAGTCAGCAATGGTATTTGGTGGTGCGATTTTAGAAGAGCTTGGCGTTGACCTAAACGAGGTGGAAGAAATTAGCCGTGAAATTCGTGAACGCGACAAAGAACGCTTTGAAACAGAAGTCGCAGCAGATGATGTTTATGCTGGTATTGGCTTACAGTACACAGGGCCACGCCCGACTGCACCATTAATCACGCCTAAGCATACAGGGCAAATTATTAATGAATGCGACACACAACAGTAATCAAGATTGTAAAATTCATCAATAAAAAAGAGGTCGAATTAGACCTCTTTTTTATATGTTGAGAAATTTCTATCGCGCTAAAATTTCATGGCACATTTGTCTCAGCCATTGATGGCTGGTCTTATGATGACATGACATATGCCAAAATTGTTTTACGCTATAAGTTGGAAATGAAATAGGCGCATTAAAAATTTGTAAATTACCACGTGATAATAATACTTCACTTAGGTAATAAGGCACTGTGGCAATCGCATCGGACTCTTGTACCACCAAACCCACACCTAAGTAGCTTGGTAAACGCATGATAATATTGCGTTTTAAATCTAAATTTAACAGCTCATTTTCAATATGATAATGACCAATGCCAGCATCAATATCAATATGTGACTCTGCCAAATACTGTTCAATAGTCAAATGATTTGGCGTTAAACGAGGATGGTTTTTCGCGGCAATCACCACATAGTATTGTTCAAATAACAATTGCTGATAAAAGCCATTTTCCATATGTGGCAAGAAACCAATCGCTAGATCAATTTCACCATTCGCCATTTGATAACTGGTTTCGGAGGTAATTGGACGCACATTTAATCTGACATGGGGTGCGTGCTGTTTCAGGTATTGTGACATCTTAGGCAATAACACCAAATGCGATACATCCGTCATGGCAATGTTAAATTGCTGATGAGAATTCATTTCATCAAAATCGATAGTAAAATTATTAATTAATTCAATTCGGTTTAACGCTTCACTGACCAAAGGAAAGAGCTGCTTGGAAAGTTCCGTTGGCATCATTTCATTGCCAATACGTAAAAATAACGGGTCGTTATAATGTTGACGGATTTTATTTAAGCTATTACTGACCGCAGGTTGGCTCATGCAGAGTTGTTCTGCGGCAACCGAAACACTTTTAAATTTATACACATAGAAAAAAATGCTAAGAAGTTTACAGTCAAGTTCGAACACTAAAATAGAAATCCTAATCTTATTTCAATAGGCATATATCATCGCTTTTTTTCAGATTTACGCCAATATCAAATTCTATCTTTTTCTGTGATTGTATGTATTTTCTTAAGACTCTAAGCCAATAATCTTCCCTCATGCATGGTAAGAATCTCTGCATCTAAACTTTTTAATTCATCAATATGGTGCGTGACATAAATCATGGGTAAATCCAGTTCATCTTTAATGCGTTTTAAAAAAGGCAATATTTGTTGCTTGAGTTGACGATCTAGACCTGTAAGCGGTTCATCTAAAAGTAATAAGTTGGGTGACGACAGTAATGCACGTCCAATACAAACGCGCTGTGCTTCGCCCCCTGAAAGTTGATGGGCTTTGCGTTGAATCAGATGTTCTAATTCTAATAATTCTACAATTTGTGCAGAATGAAATTTAACATCTTTAGAATCTTGAAGTTTTTCTGCATATTTTAGGTTTTGTTGAACATTTAAATGTGGGAATAACAATGCTTGTTGAAAGACTAAAGCAACTTGTCGTTGGTGGGGAGCTAAGTTGATCTTCCGAGATGAAGCAAATAAAGTTTGAGAACCCAATTGAATATCACCCGATTTCGGATTCAATAATCCTGCTATGTTTTTGAGTAAGGTGGTTTTACCACTCCCAGATGAACCGACAATGCCTAAAATTGGGTGCTGCATTTCAAGTTGAATATTTAAATTAAAATCGGCTCTTTGATAATCGAATTTACAGTTCAACATGGCTCAAACTCCTAATCGCTTTTGATATTTCTGCAAAATCAAATAATTGGCAATTAATGCAGTAAATGCCAGTAGCATAGAAAGTGCAACTAAGCGCATTGCCATTTCTTCACCATTGGGTTGTTGTAGAAATGAATAAATTGCAATCGGGATAGTCCGTGTTTCATCTGGAATATTGCCAACAAAAGTAATGGTTGCCCCAAACTCACCCAGACTACGGCTAAAACACAAGATGCTACCAATAATGATGCCTGGAATTGCCAAAGGTAAACTAATAGTACAAAACACCCGTATTGGGCTTGCTCCTAGAGTTGCTGCCACTTGTTCAAGTTGTTGATTAATCAATTGAAAAGACAGACGAATGGGTTGTACCATCAATGGAAAAGCCACAATCATCGAGGCGAGTACAGCGCCTTTCCAATTAAAAACCACCTGAATACCAAGTTCATTTAAGTAGCGCCCAATCCAGCCTTGTTGCCCAAATAAAACCAAGAGTAAATAGCCCAAAACTACAGGCGGTAAGACCATCGGCATTTGTAAGATGGCTTCTAACAAAAATTTAAGCCGAAACTCATAACGTGCTAAAACCCAAGCCAATGCAATTGCAAAGGGTAAACTCAGCAATGTCGCGAACAATGCAACTTTGGCTGATAAATATAATGCACTGAGTTCCTCTGGGCTTAACATGGATTCAGTCCTATTGTTTTAAAACAAAACCATAGCGTTGAAAAATTTGCTTGGCTTGGCTATTAGTACGCACATATTTTTCAAATTGTATGGCGTCTTGATTTGCTGTGCCTTGCTGGGTCAGTGCAATTGGATAAATAATCGGATGGTGTGAGTTGGCTGGGAAAGTCCCAATTATTTTAACTTTCTGGCTAATGAGCGCATCGGTTTTATAGACAATTCCAACAGTGCATTCCCCGCGTTCAACAAATGCCAAAGCAGCGCGTACATCATCGGTTCCCACAATTCTACCTTTCAACGCATTCAACCAATTTAGTTTAATTAAACTTTGCTTGGTGTATTTCCCCGCTGGAACAGATTCCATTTGCCCTGTACACAGGTATCCCTGAAATGCCCCTGCAAAGTTAAACTGTGGTTTGGCTTGAAATGGAATATTTAATTGACGCGGACTAATTGCAACCAATTGATTCAATAAAAAAGGATGGACTTGTTTATTGCTAATTTTCTGTTTTTGTACCAGATAATTCATCCAATCTAGATCCGCAGAGAAATAGATATCACTGCTGGCACCAGCCTCAATTTGTTTTGCTAAGGCGGAAGATGCGCCAAATACAGGCACAATTTCGCTCTGTGGGTATTTTGCCCGATATTGTTTTGAAATATCAGTTAAAGCATTGGTTAAACTTGCCGCAGCATAAATTTTTACTGTATCTGCATGACCTAGAATGCTCAAACAGCAGGTTGTAACAAGGACTAAAGCAGGTTTAATTTTCATACAATTCCAACCTCTCAATTTAGCGATAATTTTAGTTTGCTTACAGAAAAAGCCCTTGTACCGTTGATCCTGCACTTAAAACTTGATTTTCTGGTATTCGAATCAAACAATTGGCGTGCATCAGATTACTCAACATGTGTGATTGCTGTTTCGATAAATTTTCGACCCATAATTGCCCTTGCTCAAAATGAGCAAACATTCTCAGAAAACGTTCTCTTGAATCACTCTTGATCGATTGCTTTAAGGTTGCACTAAACCAGTTGGGCAATTTAGTCTGACCCTGTAATGCGTGTAATAAGGTTGCAGTATAAATTTGCATGCCGACAAATACCGCAGCGGGATTACCTGGTAGTCCTAATAAATAACAGGCATCGCCAGATGTACGTTGATATTCTGCAAAGAGCATCGGTTTACCGGGTTTCTGTTTCACTTTCCAAAAGATTTGCTGAAAGCCTTGCTCTAATGCAACGGGCCGCACAAAGTCATAGTCTCCGACTGAAACCCCACCCGTAGTCAAAATGACGTCACACTCTTGTTTGAGTTGCTGAATCAATTGTTGTAGCGCCAGTTCGGTATCTTCGACATGATAAATGTTGACGTTTTGCTGCTGTTGTTCAAACCATGCTTGGATTAATGGTGCATTGGCATCAAAAATTTTACCCGAAGTAAAATCATCTAGCGTTTTAGCGACTTCATCTCCAGTAATCACCACGGCAACTTTTGGAAATTGATAGACTTTAACCTGTTGAACTCCTGCCATCGCCAGTGCAGCGATTGCCCCAACGCTTAAATGCTGTCTTTGGTTTGCCAGGAGTTGTCCTTGACTCAATTCTTCCCCAACATCGCGAATATCGGCATGTGTATCTAAAGCGATATTGATCTGAATTTCAATAGAGTTCAATGGTGTGACAATTTCTTGTCGTGCCACTGTTGTTGTACCTTCAGGAATTTTTGCGCCTGTGAAAATACGCAGTGCCTGACCGTGATTTAAGGTCACATTTGTGTCTTGCCCTGCACGGATTTCACCAACCAATTCAAACTTGCTATTCTCAAGGATTGGCTCAGTGCTACATATGGCATAACCATCGACCGCACTTTGACTAAACAAGGGCAAATCAATTTCAGAATAAATGGCTTCTGCCAAGTATCGATTCAATGCTTGTTGCAGTGGAATACTTTCACTGGCTAATGCATGAACCCGATCTACAATCGTCGCAAGGGCTTGATCTACACCAATCAGCCCTTTTTCAGCACCACAACCCGACATTATTGATATCCTCCGGCATGGGGAATATTTTTCTGTACATCAAACAGATGAATTAATGCAGGTTGAATTGCAATGAGGGATTCTTTCGCACCCTGACGGCTTCCGGGCAAAGTGATGACTAGACTCTGATCGATATAACCTGCAACACCACGGCTAAGCGCTGCATAAGGTGTACGTTTCTGACCAAAACTCCGTGATGCTTCCATCAACCCCGGAATTTCACGTTTCATTAATGGCTGTAAGGTTTCTACGGTAAGATCTTTCGGACCAAGCCCTGTTCCGCCCACGGTCAGAATAAGAGGATAATGATTTTTTTGCTGTTCGATTAATGCCAACAGTTGTTCAGGACTGTCTGGAATCACCTGATAAGCAATATCTTTAAAATTGGCGTCTTGAAGGATCTCCAACACATTTAAACCTGCGGTATCTGGCTTTTTACCTGCGGCAACAGTATCGGAGAGGACAATGATTGAAGCTGGAATGGCTTCTTTTAGCGCGCGAGTATAATGAGACTTGCCCCCTTTTTTCTTCGCCAGTTTACATTGGTCTAAGCATAAATCTTCTGGTTCGCAATGTGGTTTGAGCATGTCATAGAGGGTTAATCCCGCTAAACTGACTGCAGTTAATGCCTCCATTTCCACGCCTGTTGGACCAATGGTTTCAACCGTTGCTGTAATTAAGACATGTTGCTCGAATAGTTCATATTCCACATCCGCACGGTAAATAGGTAAGGGATGACACAAGGGAATCAGCTCATCTGTACGCTTTGCTGCAAGGATTCCTGCGATACGGGCAGTTTTTAGTGCATCGCCCTTTTCAGTATTGCCATTACGGAGCAGTTCAATACAATGTGCAGGCGCATACAAAATACCCGTTGCTACTGCGGTTCTATAGCTTTCGGCTTTCATGCCTACATTTTTCATGACGTACTCCTATTGCTGAATATTAAACGGTTGCCGTTGCGGTGTGATGATGGTGTTGGCATGATCCATGATGGGTCTGTGGTGCAACAGGCGTTGTCACGGCAACATAATCCTGATCTTTACGGATACAGCAACCTTCTACATATTGACTGCTACCATCTGCATAAAACTCTTCCTTCCAGACAGGGACTTCATGCTTGACCCGTTCCACTGCTTCTTCACAAGCTTGGAAGGCTTCTCGACGATGTGCTGCATAAGCCATGGCAATAATTGCAGTATCGCCAATATCTAAAGCACCAATGCGGTGAACCACCCGAACATAGGACACTTGATATTTGGCTTGGATCTCTTGCTCAATGGCGCGAATCATTTTTTCGGCAACGGGAGCATAAGCGGTATATTTCAATGCTTTGACCGCTTTGCCTTCATGGTGATTACGTACCGTCCCGATAAAGATGCCAATACCACCACATTCAGGAAAATGTTGGATACCATCAAAATCACTTTGTATTAACGCGGTGGTTTGAACACGTGGGAAATTCTTCAAGCTCATCTGACTTAACCTCCTGCCACTGGTGATAGCAATACGAGGGTCATCGCATGTTCAATAATGGAATGACGCGGGATAATGTCTTCACCCACTGCACAGGCACAGCGTTCAATCAAGTTTTTTGCTTCGGGATAAAGTGTTATAACTTGGCTTAACGCTGCACCAATATCACTATGGGGTGGGCTGTAAATGACAAGATTTGCAGGCAATAATTTTTCAACTGCACCATAAGCTTCAATTTTAATTTGGATGGTTGAATTTGATTGCAACATATTAACCTCCGATCATGTGCATACTAATTTTTCGATGAGTTTGCTGGGCCTGAATAGCATGAAACCCTGCTTTTTTGTTCCAGATATAAGATTCAAGTTTCTGCTGAAACACACTTGCATTTTGTTTTGTCTGGAGTTGTTCAATTTCAGCTTTAAGCGCTAGCCCTTGTGTGGCAAATAAACAGTTATAAAACTCACCTTGAGCAGTCAGTCGAACACGATCACATTCACCACAAAAAGCATGGGTAATGGTGGAGATAATGCCGATCTGATGCCCATCTACCCAATATTGTCTGGCTGGGCTTCGAGTATTGTCTGTTAAAGGTTTTATTCTGAATTTGGTTGCAAGCGTATCTAAAATTTGCTGTTCACTGACCACATGGTCAGCGTTCCAGTGTCGGTCTCCATCTAAAGGCATAAATTCGATAAACCTTAGAGCAATACCTAAATCTGCTGCCCATTGTACCAAGGGAATAATTTGGTCTTCATTTTTGCCTTGTATCAGTACGCTATTGATTTTCAGTGGCAAACCGACGTCTAAAGCAGCCTGGATGCCTTCCAATACAGGCTGAAGTTGTTTTTGTGTGAGCTGAAAGAACTGTGCCGCATCTAAACTGTCTAAACTGACATTAATATTGTCTAGTCCTGCACGTTTTAAATCTTGCGCATATTTTTTTAAGTAATGACCATTGCTGGTCATTGAAATTTGTTTCAGTCCTATTTTTTTCAGTTTTTGCAGTTCTGCAACAAAATGCACAACACCTTGACGCATTAAAGGTTCCCCACCTGTAATGCGGATATGCTCAATCCCGTTTTGCACCATAAACTGGCAAAACTGAAATAAAGCTTCAAAGCTCAAAATTTGATGTTTCTTCATCCACTCAGGATGTTCAGGCATACAATAGACACACTTAAAATTACAGCGATCAGTCACTGAAATTCTGAGTTTACGCTTGCTGCGACCAAATTGATCTATAAATGCAGCATGGGTTTCTACCATAGATACTGTCATGCATGTTATTCCATGTGGAAATGAGCAAGTGCACAAAGATTGTGCTTATTTACTGATTGCACTTTCATTGTGCTAATAACTATGAATTAAGAAGCAATAAGTGTTCCAGCTTTGTGCTATCTCTGGGTTTAGTTAAGAAATTTTAATTGTTGGTACTGTTGTAGTTCATCGAGTGAGTTAATACTGTGAAAAAATAGATTTTTATTATTAAACCGTGCGACTTGAGGGTGCAGTTCAGCAAAACACTTTTTTAGACTGAACTGTTTTAGTTCGATATGCTGTTGTAGTTGCTTTAGTGCACTACGTTTTAACAAACAGAACGGATACAGTGCGCGTCCATTCAATTCGACATAAGCCACTTCTGCCTGTGCGTTTTTTGCCAGTACGGTATGAAGTTTCTCAAGCACACGGGATGGAATGTAGGTCACATCACACGGAATAAATAGAACATAGTCCGATGAGACATGTGTCCAAGCGCTTTTCATGCCCATCAGTGGACCTAAAAATCCAGATTCCTCATCTTGATAATAGGCAATGCTCGGTACCAATGCACGGTAAAGTGAATAGTCACGATGACTATTCACCCAGATAGAATTCACTTTATGTTTTAGGGTTTGATGAATTTTTAAAAGCTGAATCTGATCATCAAAAGTTTGCAAAAGTTTATTCATCCCATTCATACGTCGCGCTTGTCCTCCTGCAAGAATGACAAGATCAGTGGCAGGATAAGCTTTAATCATTCCACATCCTCCGTTTGACAGGCTTTAATTAAGCCACGAATTTCAGGTAAGCAAGAACCACAATTACCTCCAGCTTTTAAGCAAGCGGTAACTTGCTTTTCATTGGTAATGTTTTTCTCTTTAATGGTTTCAATAATTCGATTTTTACCCACTTTGAAGCAACTACACACCAATGGCCCTTCATTATTGCGCATTGAAATCGGTTGCCCCGCCAATAGTGCTTTACGATGCATGGCACTCAATCGTTCACGTTTAAATAATCCTGCAACCCAGTCTCGATCTGGCAGTAAAGCACGTGGGGCAATATATAAACTGGCAATCAGAATGCCATCTTTTAAGACAATGCTATGACTGATTTGTGCTGAATGATCATCGACATTTAACCATTCAAAACTTTCATCTTGAAATGGTAAAAGTTCTTTTAAATGTTTGGTAATGTCATCGTATTTACGGCGATCTGCCAGTTCATAACGTACAGCTTTGGCAGTGGTCACTTTGGTCCACCAAACACAGGCCTCTATAGAGGTCTTGACCATAGTGGCGTACTCATTACGGGCATAAAATACGCCCTGCCATTGAGTATAAAAAGGTTGCAGCATAACAGGTGTGTGCTTAAATTCTGGCTCACCTGAGATAGCATCCACCACAGGATTAACCACGCGACCAATGCGGGCATCTGAAGCAACTTGATCGTTCCAATGGATTGGGGCAAAAATTTGCCCACGACGGATACCTTGAGAAATAGCAGTTTTTAAAACACAGCGCCCCCAAGTCGATGCAACTTCGACCAAGTCCCCTTCTTTCAAGCCATATTTCAAAGCATCTTGCGCATGAATCTCACAAAATGGTTCTGCACGATGCGTACTTAAGTTGGCGGATAATCCTGTTCGACTCATGGTATGCCACTGATCACGAATACGACCTGTGTTTAAAGCCAGAGGATATTCACTGGTACAGGCATTTACAGGAGCAATATTTTCTACAGCAATAAACTTGGCTTTACCATCAGGATGGCTAAATTGCCCATTGGCATAGAGATGTCGTACCATTTCAATGGCCTGCTGTTTATCCCATACTGGCCACTGAATGGGGTTGAGATCATCGTATTCTTGTCCTGTTAGCCCTGTTAAACCTTGTAAATTGAAATAACGAAAAGTCTTTGATTCATCACGTTGTGCTAAGGGGACATTTTCACTGGCTGAAAGTTGTGCATGCTCGTTAAAAATTTCACTGACATTTTCAAAATTAAAACCAGAGAATCCCATTCTTTTTGCCACTTGCGAAACTGTCCACCAGTCTGCTTGAGCAATTCCCGGTGCATCTAAAAATGCTCGTTGTCTGGAAATACGTCGCTCAGAATTGGTCACTGTGCCATCTTTTTCTCCCCAACCTAAAGCGGGCAGTAAAACATCGGCAAATGCTGTCGTATCGGTATTTTGGCAAATATCCGAAACCACCACAAAAGAACATTTTTCTAAGGCACGTTTGACCTGATCTGCATTAGGTAAACTCACTACAGGATTGGTGGCCATAATCCAAAGTGCTTTAATTTTGCCACTTTCAACGGCTTCAAATAAATCAACTGCTTTTAATCCAGCGGATTTAGCAATGACAGGACTTTGCCAAAAGTTTTGTACCAATTGCTGATGTTGAGGGTTATCAATATCTAAATGAGCTGCCAACATATTGGCTAATCCACCCACTTCACGGCCACCCATCGCATTCGGCTGACCTGTCATTGAAAATGGTGCCGCCCCAACTTTACCAATTTTCCCACTATATAAATGGCAATTGGTAATGGCATTGGCTTTATTCACGCCTTGTGAAGACTGATTGACCCCCATTGAAAATAGGGTCATTACTCGTTCAGTCTGTGCAAATTTTGCATAAAACTGTTGTAATTTATCTAGTGTAATTCCTGTTTGTTGAGCGACATCTTCAATATCTTGTTCCGTTTGGCTACTGAGCAAAGCAGCTTCAATCCCTTGCGTATGTGCATCAATAAAGGATTGATCTGCACATCCATTTTGATGCAAATATTGTAGGAGTCCATTAAACAAAGCGATATCTTGCCCTGGAAGAATGGGCAAATGTAAATCGGCTTGCTCACAAGTACTGGTAAAACGCGGATCAACCACAACCACAAAAATATCGCGTTCAGCTTTGGCTTGCATAATCCGTTGATACAATACTGGATGACACCATGCCGTATTTGATCCGACCAGAACCACCATATCTGTTTGTTCAAAATCTTGATAACTGGCAGGAACAATGTCTTCACCAAAAGCCCGTTTATGTGCTGCCACAGCAGAAGACATACATAGACGGGAATTGGTATCAATATTGGCTGTACCTAAGTAGCCTTTCACGAATTTATTCACCACATAGTAATCTTCGGTCAGTAATTGCCCCGATACATAAAATGCGATACTTTCTGGGCCATATTGCTCTATACAGGTTTGGAATTGCTGCGCAATTTGATCGAGTGCAGTATCCCAAGTTGTCATTTTTTGCTGTGTATTTCTTCCGAGCATGGGCTGTAATAAGCGCGTTTCTAACCCGATGGTATCCGCCAAATTGCTGCCTTTAATACACAATTTTCCATAGTTAGAAGGATGTGAAACATCCCCCTCTACACTAACAACTTGACCTTGCGCCGTATGTTTGACATGTGCGACTACACCACACCCCACGCCACAGTAAGGACAAGTGGTTTTTGTGCTCTCGGTCACTGGAGCAGTCGAACTTTGGAGTTCCACAAATGGAATACTGGTCATACGGTGCTCCCTCTTCTTAGGTTAAAACTCATGGCAGCAAAAATATAATGGTTGTTGAATTAGCCTACTTTTTTTAATGCAAAATCCCGACCAAAAAGCAGCTTATTGCGAATATTGGAAATTGGGGTTTGATCTGCAATTAATTCGGCATACCAAGCGCCATCTTCTGTATCTCCAAACAAGACTGCTCCAATGACTTTGTCCTGTTGAATAATGATACGTTTATAAATTTGACGTTTTTCATCATTTAAAATGATGTCTTCAAAATCATCTTTAGGCTCAAAATTCCCTGCCGAAAACACATCGACACCACTGACTTTTAATTGGGTCGGAACCGTTGGGGCTTTAAAGGTCAGACTACCATGTTCTGCCAAGTGACTCGCGCAAATAAAAGCTTGTCCCCATAAAGGTTCGACCAAACCAAAGGTCTGACTGCGATGTTCAATACATTCACCCACTGCATAAATACTTGGGTCAAAAGTTTGCATGGTGTCATTGACCATGACGCCACGGTTGGTTCTGAGTCCTGCGCTTTGTGCCAAACTGATATTTGGTCGAATGCCGACTGCAAAAACCACCAAATCCGCATCTAACACAGTACCGTCTTTTAAACGCACTTGGCTGACTTGACCATCAGTACCGATTAGCTCGTCAGTATTGGCTTCGGTAATAATTTGAATCCCTTTTTGTTCAATGCTATGGCGAAGCATTTGACTGGCACGATCATCCAGTTGACGTTCCATAATGCGATTTATTAAATGTAAAACGGTGACATTCATACCACGGCGCTTCAAACCGTAAGCCGCTTCTAAACCAAGTAACCCCCCACCAATCACCACAGCATTACGTTTGTTTTCACAATATTCCAGCATGGTATTGACATCATAAATATCACGGAAACTCACGACACCTTTTAGGTCTGCGCCTTTTACTGGTGGCACAAAAGGTTTAGACCCTGTGGCTAAAATGAGTCGGTCATAATCCACCACAATGCCTGTTTGGGTATGGACCTGTTTGCGTGGACGATCAATTTTGACGGCAGGATCATCTGCAATAAAGCGCATACCTTTGTCGCGATACCATGCATGTGGGTGTAGCATAATATCTTCAACTGTTTTTTCACCTGATAACACTGGCGATAGCATAATGCGGTTATAGTTGCCCCATGGTTCTTCACCAATTACGGTAATTTCATAACGATCTGGTGCCATATCCAATAAATCTTCCAGACAGCGCATACCTGCCAAACCATTTCCAATCAAAACCAACTTCATTTTTTCTGAAGAAGGTCCATTGTTGGTGATATAAGTCTTTTGTGCTGTAGGACTCACCCAAACACGACCATCTTGAATTTTGGTTGGGAACACCAGTAGTTTTTGATCTTTATCTTCTAAGCAACGTCCAGTGGCTAAACTAAAATGCTGCTTATAAATGGGCGATGCAATGACGCGTTCACCTTGTAAGTCGCCAATAATGCCACGGCTCATGACATTGGCTTGGCTGAAAGGGTCTTTATTGCTCAGCGCATAAACACGTTTTTCTGTCCCTACGCGGAACAAAGCAATTGCTTGTCCTTCAACCAAAGCCCCTACGCCCGTATTCGGGGTGATGTCATTTAAATCACAGACCTCAACCCAGTTTTGATCTGGAAGCATATTTTTATCATTTAAAATAGTCATTTGCGTTCTCCTTATTATGCTTCAACCATTGGAATACGGTCTTCAGCGCGTTCTGCGCTGTTTAATGGGCGAATTTGTCCGCGTTCTTGGGTAAATTGAATATGCGGATCAGCTTGCTGCTCAGCATTGGCATTGATATAAGTTTGGAAGCGTTTACGAATTTCAGGGTTCTCAACTGCGGTACGCCATTCATCTTGATAAGTCCCAACAATGTGCTGCATACGACGTTCAAGTTCTGTGGCTAAACCCAGTGAATCTTCAATAATCACGGATTTTAAATAGTCTAAGCCGCCTTCCATGTTGTCGCGCCATACGCTGGTGCGTTGTAAACGATCTGCGGTTTGAATGTAGAACATAAAGAAACGGTCGATATAACGAATCAACATTTCGGTATCTAAGTCAGATGCAATCAATTCTGCATGGCGTGGTTTCATACCACCATTACCACAGACATAGAGGTTCCAACCTTTTTCAGTGGCAATCACGCCAACATCTTTACCTTGAGCTTCAGCACACTCACGGGTACAACCCGAAACCGCCATTTTTAATTTATGTGGTGAGCGTAAACCTTTGTAGCGGTTTTCGAGGAAAATGGCTAAACCGACTGAATCATCTACACCATAACGACACCATGTACTGCCAACACAAGATTTAACTGTACGTAATGATTTACCGTAAGCATGACCAGATTCAAAACCTGCGGCATTCAACTCTTCCCAAATCAACGGCAGTTGATGCACTTGCGCGCCAAACATATCAACACGTTGTCCGCCCGTAATTTTGGTGTACAGGTTGTATTTTTTTGCAATTTGACCTACAGCAATTAAGCCATCTGGTGTGACTTCACCCCCAGCCATGCGTGGTACAACCGAGTAAGAACCATCTTTTTGGATGTTTCCTAAGTAGTAGTCGTTACTGTCTTGCAAACCGGCATGACTTGGTTCAAGTACGAAATCATTCCAGCAAGACGCCAAGATGTTTGCAGCCGTTGGTTTGCAAATATCACAGCCCAAACCATGCCCATGCTGATGAATCAAGTCATCGAAGGTTTTAATTTCATTCACACGAACCAAGTGATACAGCTCTTGGCGGGAGTATGGGAAGTGTTCGCAAATATGATTATTGACAGTGACACCTTGACGTTGTAATTCAGACTTCAATACCTGCGTAACTAAAGGAGCACAACCACCACAAGCGGTCGCAGCTTTGGTACATTTCTTTAAGGCACCCAAAGAAGTTGAGCCGTCACTAATGGCTTGACAAATATCGGCTTTCGACACGTTATTACATGAACATATCGTGGCACTGTCTGGTAGTAAATCGACGCCACTGCCGCCTGCTTTCGCGCCCGAGTCGGCAAACCCTGGCATAATGAGACTTTCTGGAACTTCGGGTAATGCCAGACCATTCAGCATCATTTGTAGCAAGTCGCTATATTCTTTGGCATCACCTACCAATACCGCACCCAAAAGTTGGGTTTTTTCTGCATTGACTACAATTTTCTTATATACCAATGCAGCTTCATCAGCATAAAAATAGCTCAATGAATTTGGAGTCATGGCATGTGCATCACCGATGGATGCCACGTCTACACCCATCAACTTCAATTTGGTGCTCATGTCTGCACCAGCGAAAATGTTGCATTCTTGCTGCATCACATGCTTGGCTGCAATACGTGCCATGTCATAGCCTGGTGCGACTAAACCAAAGATTTTATTGTTCCAAAGCGCACACTCACCAATGGCATAAATATCTTCATGACTGGTTTGGCAATAATCATTAATGACAATACCACCACGTTCACCAATGGCTAAACCGCTTGAGCGAGCAAGTTCATCGCGTGGGCGAATGCCCGCAGAGAATAAAACGATATCGGTTTCGAGTTCTGAGCCATCGCCAAATTTCATTACATGAACAGCGGACGCCCCATCTTCAATAGATTGAGTGGCTTTTTGGGTATGAACTTTAACCCCGAGGTTTTCAATTTTGGTGCGTAATACTTTGCCGCCTAAGTCATCAATTTGCACAGCCATTAAGCGTGGCGCAAACTCTACCACATGTGTTTCTAAGTTTAGGTCACAGAGTGCCTTCGCTGCTTCAAGTCCTAATAAGCCACCACCAATCACCACACCTGTTTTTGCATTTAAACTTGCAGCTTTAATGGCATCTAAGTCTTCAATGGTACGGTAAACAAAACAGTTTTGACGTTCATTCCCCGGAATTGGCGGTACAAAAGCATAAGAGCCTGTGGCTAAAACCAATTTGTCATAGCTAAGTGTTTCACCATGATTGGTGGTCACCAATTTATTTTCTGGATCAATTGCAAGGGCTTTGGTATTTAAACGTAGGTCTATTCCATAGGCATCGGCAAAGTCTGCACGTGCAAGTGATAAATCTTTGGCAGTTTTACCAGAAAAGTATTCGGTTAAATGCACACGGTCATACGCCAAACGTGGTTCTTCTGCCAAAATGGTAATTTCTACTTCGTCACCTGCCTGCTCAAGTACACTCTCAATGAACTTGTGCCCGACCATACCGTGACCAATCATAAGTAGTTTCATATTCTTTCTCCTTAAATTTTTTACTTATGCCATGTTGTTACGATCAAGCACGGCTTGCTCGAATAAACGTTGTTCTTTCTCTTTGTGTTCGACTGAAAAGCGAATCATGAGCACAAAACTTGCTGCAATGACTACCAGTCCACCTAGAACCATCAGGCATGTTTGAATATCTAAGACACCTTTGAGTAGAAAACCTGCTGCAACCGCACCAACGTTGCCACCCGCGCCGATAATGCCTGCAACCCCACCTAAGGCATCACGATCAATAAATGGCACCAAGGCATAGGTTGCGCCGCAAGCCATGTGAGTAAACAAAGCAAATACTGTCATGGTTAAAATGGCCAACATCGCAGTGTTCATTTGTGAGAATACAATCAGGAACAGACCTTCCATCAGGATCATGCCGAACAAGACTTTAGTACGCCCATCCAGCCCTTTTTTGGTTGCAACCTTGTCCGAAATAATGCCGCCTAAAGCACGGGCAAACAGTGCCAAAAGTCCGAAAATACCCGCAGCCAAACCTGCTTCTTTTAGTCCAAAGCCAAAGTTTTCCACGTAGTACATTGCGACAATGTTATGAATGAAAATTTCGATACCAAAGCATGCCGCATAAGAGCCAAATAGAATCCAGACGCGATAGTTGCGGGCTGCATGCATTAAGATGTTTAAGCCACCTTTTTTCTCACTGCCAACTTGAATGCCTTGAGCGCGTAATTCCTTAAAGTTGCCTTGCGGACAATCTTGTGTGTATTTCCAGTACAGCCCGCCCACAATCAGCATCATGACGCCAGGAACAAGTAGGGCAATACGCCAGCCCATAGCTTGTTCAACACCGAACATCACTAAAGCTGAAAGTAAAAGTGGCATTAAGGCTTGAGTGGCACCGCCCCCCGCATTTCCCCAACCCGCAGTAGTGGCATTTGCAGTCCCGACAACATTCGGGGCAAACATGATGCTGGTATGGTATTGCGTGATGACGAAACTTGCGCCAATTGCACCGATAAGCAGCCTAAAGAACAGAAAAGATTCGTAACTGTTGGCTGATGCAACACCAAAGACAGGAATGCTGCCAAGAATAAGTAACGCAGTATAAGTTTTGCGTGGACCGTATTTGTCACAGAGTGGACCAACAATCAAGCGAACCAAAATCGTAATCGCAACGGCTGCAATATTAATATTCGCAATTTGATCTTTAGTCAGATGGAATTCGCCTGCAATGACAGGCATGAGTGGTGCACAGGCAAACCATGCAAAAAAGCAGACAAAAAAGGCGAGCCAACTCATGTGGAAGGCCCGCATCGCTGAAGTCTTAAAATTAAAAAGACTTATTGTTGTGGCTTTTTTCTCATATAAATTTGAAGACATAACCCTCTCCTTCCTGAACTGAACGTATATAAATTCCCACTCGGCAGGTTTCTCTGCTTTACAGGTCGATCAGAACGGACATCGTTGGCCGTCTTACAAATTTTTTAAGAGTCGTCTTTGACTCATAAGGAATAATGCAATTGCTATGCCAATATTAATATTAATATCTTAAGATACTGTTTTATTAAAATAAATTTATAAATTACGATTGTTTTTTATATTGATACTGAAATTATGTTTAATCTCAAGTATTGGATGATTACTAGAAAAACATCGGAATCTGAGCTTTTGCCACTAAATTGCACATTTTGCTTTGTAATGGTGCATCAATAAATTTTAGAATTTGCTTATTTGTATTGTTTTGTATGTTTAATCACCAAAATAGTACATCGGCATGTTTATTGCTTATTATTAATGCTACAAAATACACATCAGTTCTGCCCTGATTAGCAGCCCAATAGCGATAGCTCAAATATGCCAAAGCTTAAAATTGCCTTGATCGATGATGATCAAGATCGTGCCAACTATATAAAAGATTCACTGCTTCAGCACGATTTTGACGTGGTTGCCTGCTTAACCATCGATCATTTAAATATGTTCAAATTAGAGCATTTACAGGCCGATGTCATTTTGCTGGATATGGATCATCCACATCGTGACATTATTGAAAGTTGTGTGAGTCAGTTTGATTTACCGACTGTGCTATTTACCCAAAATAGCCAAAAAGACATGATTAAGAGTGCCATTGATGCTGGAATTACAGCTTATATTGTCGATGGTATTGATCCTGCAAAATTGGACAGTATTTTAGAAATCTCTATTGAACAGTTCAAAAAACATAAGAAATTACTAGCAGATTTGAAAGAGACCAAAAGTAAACTCGCCGATCGGAAAGATGTCGAAAAAGCCAAAGTTCTTTTGATGCAACTGCATCAACTCACTGAAGATCAAGCATTTCAGTTACTCCGTAAAAATGCCATGAGCCATCGAATTACCATGGGAGAAATGGCGCGTCGCCTACTCGATGCGCAAGAATTACTACAAACCAAGTTGAAGGATTAAACTATGTCTACATTAGAAAAAACACATATTCAACTTGGCTATATTCCATTACTCGATTGTATTTCTATACTTTGGGCAAAACATCGTGGTTATTTTGATGAACTTGGATTAAATGTCACACTGGTTAAAGAAGCTTCTTGGGCCAGTTTGCGAGATCGTTTGGCTTTTGGATTATTAGATGCGGCACACTGTTTATCCGGTATTTTACCCGCAGCCTCAATCGGTACAGATCATATTGGCATTCCATTTCAAACCCCTTTGGTTTTAAGTGTAAATCGCGCTTATATCAGTTTAAGTCAAAAATTATGTTTTGATCTGGGCATTACCCATAATGACACCGCAAAGGAAGTCGCGGCTAAAGTTGTGACCGCGATTCAACACGGACAAAATATTCAATTGGCACATGTATTTGCCAATTCCATTCATCATTTTTGTATTCGTGAATGGCTCGCACTGGCAGATGCAGAATTAGCCCAAAACATTAAACTGAGAATTTTACCGCCACCTTATATGGTAGAAGCCTTAAATAATCAGGTGATTGATGGCTTCTGTGTCGGGGAGCCTTGGAATACTCAAGGTGAAGTTTTAGGATTGAGTCAAATTGTGGCTTCTAGTCAAGATGTCATTCCTGAAATTGCCGATAAAGTGTTAGCTGTGACCAAAGAATGGGCTACAGCACATCCGAATACTTTACAAGCAATCACTCAAGCCATTCAAAAAGCCCAGCATGAAATCAAAACCATGCAGGATTTTAGCCAAATTTGGGCATTATTAACTGAATATGAGATTCTGCAATTCGAATGTTCAGATCGCATCCATGTTCAAGAATTTTATAAAATTCAAAATATTATTAGAAATTTCATAGAAGATACAGCCACCCCTAAAGTTGAAGATTTTGAATGGCTGATTCAGCAAATGGCAAAATGGAGCAATGTTCAAGTGAATCATGCTGAGCTTAAAAACTTAAGTCAGCAATGTATCATTCAACTTTAGCTTTTATGGTTTAGATTAGAGTTTTCGCAAGGTTAAGATTTGTTCGCTGCGACCAAAAGGACCATGTACATCATGCAGGACTGCACTGGTCAAACCAATACCATCTGTACCGTATTGCTGTTCGACATCTAAACCTAACCATTGTCCCTGAGGAATACGATACAAATGAATTTGCAAATCTAAATTTGGAAATGCCCAGCCCGCTTGAGGATCCTGACGTGGCACAACACCATTTGCAGTATCCACCATGCCCATCAGTTTGACAAAATCTGACGTGGTTTTACCTTCCACCATATTACATGGATTGGTTAGCCAAACGAGTCCTTTTCCTGCTCTACGGGACGCTTCAGCACGGGTTTCAATACTCTGAATATAACCGCCTGGCCAGCACTTCATGCCGTCCCAAACAGGTAATTGCTCTGGATGTTGAACTTTTTGGTCTTCAAGTCCCGCAATACTATGCGTGTCCTGTGTAAGCATTTTCCATGCACGAGCCACAATACAGGTTTTACCATTGGCTTGCATTTCACTTTCAATTAGCTCAATGGTTTTCCCACCCCGAATCATACGTGTGGTAATGCTAAAATCGCCAAATCCAATTAAACCAAAAATATCGAGACTAATGCGCCCTATTCGCATGTCATCTCGAGGTAAAAACTGTTCCAATTCTGCACAAATTACGCCTGTTGCTGGCGCCATATGTTGCTCATTTGGATTCCAAGCACCTTGTGCATGCAAGTTCGATTGATAATGTGCAGTTACACTTCCATCCGCATGTTGTTCGCGTTGTATTAAACGATAATAAGCAGGCATATTCATATCCTTTGTCTTTTGTGTATTCCTTAATTAAGTTCGTTGTTTCAAGGGGCATTATTTGACTGCACAAAATCCGTAATAATTTAGAATTTGGCTGTAGGTTTTAACTTTTTTAAAGCCAACATTGGATAAGAGCTGCTGCCCCATTCTTGGCGATACCAAGAAAAAATCTTGCTGTAATCGTTCAACCATTTTTTCACTTTGAAGCGTGGTTAAGCCATTATTTTCACACAGTTGCTTCAGTACAAAAATCTCATGTGCTTCGGTTTCTTTCATTAAGTCATAAGTCAGCAACATTCCATTGGGCTTTAGTTGAGCAAAGATGTCTTTAAAGAAGTTTTGCTTTGATTCCAATGGAATAAAATGAGCCACCAGAATAGATAATACCGCGTCAAAAGTATGAGTTGTGCCAATGGATTTTGTATCGCCATGAATAAAGCGAATACGGCTTAAAACACCTTGTTTGTCTAGATGTTGCTTTGCCTTACATAACATGACATGCGATGGATCTAGCGCAGTAAAGTTCCAAGTTGGATGCTTTTGCGCCAAATATTGAATTTCATATCCTGTTCCACAGCCCACCACCAAAATGTCTACATGTTCTTGTTCGGCATAATGATGAGTTAAAATGGCATCGACCTGCTGATGCGTTAACTCATAGCCTGGAATAAGCTTGCGGATATGGTCATCGTATCCATCCACCACTTGTTGGTTATTAAAGTCTTTCGCCATATTGCACTCTATTTAATAGTTATGTAGATGATATGAATGTGCTAAATGCTTTTTCATCATTGTGTACTGCTTTCAGATTTAGCTTAAGCCACCGACATTGCATCCAAAGTCAGTTCCGCAATCGATGGTTTTGGTTTTTCAACCGTTAAACCTAATTTTTGAAATAATTGTTGATCTTTGCCCTGTGCGACATTAGGTGTCGTCAGCAGTTTTTCACCTGAGAACAGTGAGTTTGCACCTGCCATAAATGCCAATGCTTGATCTGAATCAGATAAAGATTCACGACCCGCAGAAAGACGAATATAGCTTTTTGGCATAATGATACGTGCAACGGCAATGGTACGAATCCATTCAGTCACATCGAGCTTTTCAACATCTGCCAATGGCGTGCCTTCAATTGGAACCAGCATGTTAATTGGCACTGATTCTGGATGAATAGGTAAAGTCGCAAGTTCAAGTAATAGACCAATACGATCGGCAGTGTCTTCACCCAAACCCACAATACCGCCGCTACAGACTTTCATGCCTGCACCGCGTACATATTCAAGCGTATTTAAGCGATCATCGAAAGTACGGGTACTGATGATATTTGAATAATACTCACGCGAAGTGTCAAGGTTGTGGTTATAGTAATCGAGTCCAGCATCTTTTAAGCGTTCAGCTTGAGACTGGTTTAACATGCCTAAAGTCATGCAAGTTTCTAAACCTAAAGCTTTGACTTCACGAACCATTTCAAGCACATAAGGCATATCGCGCTCATGCGGGTTACGCCATGCTGCCCCCATACAGAAGCGTGAAGAACCAGACTCTAAGGCTTCTTTGGCTTCGCTAATGACTTTGTCTACAGCAATACGCTTTTCTGCTTCTAGTTTTGAATCATAACGTGCAGATTGAGAGCAGTATTTGCAATCTTCAGGGCATTTGCCTGTTTTAATAGAAAGCAAAGTGCTGACCTGAATCTGGTTCGCACTAAAATTTTGTCGATGGATTTGTTGTGCCTGAAAAACCAAATCTAAAAAGGGTTGCTGATATAGATTTTGTATTTCTGTGCGAGTCCAATCGTGACGAAGTTCCATCATGATTTCCTTATTCTGTTTGGTTTATTCAGACTTTTTCATTTTCTCCCTTTACCCTGAAGCAGAGTAAAGGGAAACTCCAAGTCAGAAGATCACGTTACGCAATATCTTCCAGTAAATTCAGCTCTTTACGCATAAATTCTTGAAGTCGGAATTTTTGTGCTTTACCTGAGGCGGTCATTGGAAACTCGGTAAAGAAACGCACATAACGTGGCACTTTATTATGTGAAATATGTTCAGCACAGTAACGTCGAATACTTTCTTCTGTCGTTTCATGGTGCTCATGCAAAATGATGCAGGCACATAATTCTTCACCATAACGTGCATCTGGCAGACCAATGACCTGTACATCACTGACATCTGGATGGGTATATAAGAAATCTTCAATTTCTTTCGGGAACAGATTTTCACCACCACGAATTACCACATCTTTGATGCGACCTTTAATTTTGACAAAACCGTCATCGTCCATTTCGGCAATATCACCCGTATGCATCCAGCGTGCGTTATCAATCACTTCTTGGGTTTTTTCACTGTCTTCCCAATAACCCAACATCACTGAATAACCACGCACACAGAGTTCACCGAGTTTGCCGCGTGGTACGACTTTGCCCGCTTCATCCACAATTTTAATTTCTAAATGCGGATGTACGCGACCTACCGTCCCAACACGTTGTTCCACCGTATCACTGGTCGAGCTTTGTGCACTCACAGGTGCCGTTTCGGTCATGCCATAACAAATGGTGATTTCCGTCATGTGCATTCGCTCCATGACACGTTGCATGATTTCGCGCGGACACGGGCTACCAGCCATAATGCCTGTACGTAAACTACTCAAATCAAAGTCGTTGAATTGTTCATGCTCTAAAGTGGCAATGAACATGGTGGGCACACCATAAGCTGCTGTACATTTCTCTTGCTGAATGGCTTTTAAACTATCTAAAGGATTAAACACAGCAGAAGGATAGACCATGGTTGAACCATGCGTAATACAGGCCAAATTCCCCATCACCATGCCGAAACAGTGAAATAAGGGTACTGAAATACACACGCGATCTTGTGGAGTCAAATGAATCGCTTCACCCACAAAATAACCATTATTTAAAATGTTATTGTGCGTGAGCATGGTGCCTTTCGGGTTACCTGTCGTTCCCGAAGTAAACTGAATATTGATGGTTTCATCAAATTGCAACTCACTTGCAACCACTTCTAATTGATCTAGTTGTTTTGCGGTAGGTTGCCCCAAAAGATCTTGAAAACGATGAATACCAGTATGTACTGCATCATCAATTTTAATCACATGTTTTAAATGAGGTAAACGTAGCGCATTTAAGATTTTGTCTTCAGCTTCTTGCAGCTCTGGTGCAATTTTGGTTAAAAGCTCTTGATAATTGGTGGTTTTAAATTGCGATGCAATGACTAAACCTTTACACGACACCTTATTCAGCACGTATTCTAGCTCGTTACTTTTATACGCAGTGTTTAGGTTAACAAGAATAATGCCCGCTTTAAATGCAGCGAATTGAGTAATGGTCCATTCCACACAATTGGGGGACCAAATGGCAAGCCGATCGCCTTTTTTGAACCCCAGTTTGAGTAAGCTACAAGCAAAAGCATTCACCTGTGCTTGTAGCTCTTGATAGCTTAACCGTACATTCTGATGCACACTGACCACAGCATCCTGATCTGCATATTGCGCGCATGCCTGATCAAATTTTTCACCAATCGTCATGCCCAGTAAAGGTTGACTGCTGGTTCCATACGCATAGCTTAACCGTACCTGTGTCATTTGAATCACTCTCCTTGATTCTTTGTAATTCTGATTCTTACTGTTTTATTTTGATCACAGAGATTACTTTGTACGGATTTGCCTCCTTTGCATATAAGACTATTTAATTACGATCCTGTAATTGCACAGCTTGTACACAAAAGTCTGCAACCTGTTTCACAAAGTAATCTTTGTAGTTTTGATCAAACATGACATTACGAGATGGATTTAAAGGTTCAATTACAACAAAAGTCATGCTTCCGACAATGCATAACGCCACCGTATTTAAATCTTCAAAACCGAACTCACCATTGACTTTCCCTTCGGCAAGAATCTCGTTAATTGTTTGTTTAATTAACTGTTTACTGCGAAAACGCTCATGCTCAACAATTGGATCTACAGGTTCGAACATGAGTGAATACGACAGTTGAGGACTATTCAGTGCCCGCTTAACAAAGGTCGTGACTGCCTTATGTAATTTTTGTTGTGCCGTTAGCTCTGCGCTGCTCGCAATCGTATTCAGAATATGAATTTCATGCTGAATCGCTTCAGACAACACTTCAATTAAGACTTCACTTTTATTATCAAAATAGCGGTAAACCAAGCCACTAGAAACGCCTGCACGTTCCGCAATCGCTTGAATTTGGGCATCTTTAAATCCCCCTTGAGCAATAAGTTCTCGCGCAGATTGCAAAATCGATTGACGATTTTGTTCCATTCGCTCTTGCATCAATGTCGATCTTTTATAGCTCATAATCTTATTCTCATCCAGATAAAATGAATTGTAAATCATTTTGTGAATTTTAGTTCACTTTTTTAAAAAATAGATGTATTGTAAAACTACAAGCACAACAACAATGCTTATTGGACAACAAATATAACCTCAGGATGAACAGCATGAACGCACACGTTCCATTACAACTTAATCTACAAACCTTAAGTTTCGGTTTAGATGAAACTTTGATCGCACTGCGTGATTCAGTTGCTGCATTTTGTGCAAAAGAAATTGCACCAATTGCTCAGCAAGTGGATCGTGACAATGTATTCCCTGCACACCTTTGGAAGAAAATGGGTGACATGGGCTTACATGGTTTAACAGTAAGCGAAGAGTATGGTGGTTCTAACCTCGGTTATTTAGCGCATATTATTGTTATGCAAGAAATCTCACGCGCATCTGCCGCTATAGGATTGTCTTACGGAGCACATTCTAACCTATGTGTGAACCAAATTAAGCGAAATGGTAACGAAGAACAAAAACAACGTTATTTGCCTAAACTTATTTCTGGTGAATTTGTCGGTGCATTGGCAATGTCTGAACCGAATGCAGGTTCTGATGTGGTCAGCATGAAATTAAAAGCGGAAGAACAAGGCGATCATTACCTTTTAAATGGCTCGAAAATGTGGATTACCAATGGCGGTGATGCTGATGTCTTGGTGGTGTATGCCAAAACTGATTTACAGGCAGGTGCTAAAGGCATGACGGCATTCTTGGTTGAAAAAGACATGCCAGGTTTTAGTTACGGTAACCATCTCGATAAATTGGGGATGCGTGGTTCAAATACGTATCCACTATTTTTTGACAATGTAAAAGTACCCAAAGAAAACGTGCTCGGTGGCGTGGGGAATGGCGTAAAAGTCCTGATGAGCGGTCTGGACTATGAACGTGCGGTACTGAGTGCTGGTCCTCTAGGCATTATGGATGCCTGCATGGATACCGTGATTCCTTATATTCATGATCGTAAACAGTTTGGACAAGCGCTTGGTGAGTTCCAGCTCATGCAAGGCAAAATTGCCGATATGTATTCAACTTGGTTAGCTTGTAAAGCGCTTGTGTATGCCGTGGGTGCTGAGTGCGACAAAGCTGAACATAGCCGTAGCTTACGAAAAGATGCTGCCAGTGCCATTCTTTATGCTGCTGAAAAAGCCACATGGATGGCAGGTGAAACCATTCAAGCATTGGGTGGTAATGGCTATATCAACGAATTTGCAGCAGGTCGTTTGTGGCGTGATGCAAAACTTTATGAAATTGGTGCAGGGACTTCTGAAATCCGCCGCATGTTAATTGGTCGTGAATTATTTAACGAAACGGCTTAATGCTTCTGGCTCACTTTATACAAGGAAGTTTATATGAATCAATTACAAACCCAAATGCAAAGCGGTCATGAAGAGTTGAATCTGGTGAAAATGCCAAAACAGAGCAATCAAAACATCACTTTTGCAAACCAAGGCTCAGATTTAAATCAACTGCAAAGCAAAATGAACAGCCGCAGTGAAGAATTTAAAAACAATCAGGCAACGATGTTGAATCTTGTGCAAGATTTAAAACAGATCAGCCAGAAAATTGCCTTAGGTGGTGGTGAAAGCGCGCGCCAAAAGCATATTGCTCGTGGCAAATTGTTGGCACGTGACCGTATTGATCAACTGATTGATGCAGGCAGCGCTTTCCTTGAAATTGGACAATTGGCGGCACATAACGTCTATCCCGATGATGTTCCTGCTGCGGGCGTAGTTGCTGGGATTGGTCAAGTGAATGGTGTCACCTGCATGATCGTTGCCAATGATGCTACGGTAAAAGGCGGTACCTATTACCCTCTTACTGTGAAAAAACACTTACGCGCACAAGAAATTGCAGAACAAAACCGCTTACCTTGTATTTACTTGGTGGATTCAGGCGGTGCGTATTTACCTATGCAAGATGAAGTGTTTCCAGATCGTGATCACTTTGGGCGTATTTTCTATAACCAAGCCCGTATGTCGAGCTTAGGTATCGCTCAAATTGCGGTGGTAATGGGCAGTTGTACCGCAGGTGGTGCTTATGTCCCTGCCATGTCGGATGAAACCATTATTGTGCGTAACCAAGGCACCATTTTCTTGGGTGGTCCACCATTGGTGAAAGCAGCAACAGGTGAAGTGGTCAGCAGCGAAGACCTTGGTGGTGGTGATGTACACACCCGCCTTTCTGGGGTCGCTGACCATTTGGCAGAAAATGATGAACATGCCCTTCAGATTGCGCGAAATATTGTAGCGAATTTAAATATTCAGCCGAATAAAACAGCGGAAGGAATTGAAGAACCACTTTTCCCTGCCGAAGAACTCTACGGTATTGTGCCAAGTGATACCCGTAAACCGTTTGATGTACGTGAAATTATTGCCCGTATTGTCGATGGTTCACGCCTAGACGAATTTAAAGCGCGTTTTGGTACCACGTTAATTACGGGCTTTGCCAAAATTTACGGTATGCCTGTCGGAATTATTGCCAATAACGGCATTCTATTCTCTGAATCAGCACAAAAAGGCGCGCACTTTATCGAGCTCTGTGTACAACGCAATATTCCATTATTGTTCTTACAAAACATCACAGGCTTTATGGTGGGTCGTCAGTATGAAAATGAAGGCATTGCCAAACATGGTGCCAAACTGGTAATGGCGGTTGCCACAGCCAATGTACCTAAACTGACTTTAATTATTGGCGGATCGTTTGGTGCAGGAAACTACGGTATGTGCGGTCGTGCCTATTCGCCACGCTTCTTATGGACTTGGCCGAACTCTCGGATTTCAGTCATGGGTGGCGAACAGGCAGCGAGCGTACTCTCGACCATCAAACGTGACCAAATTGAACAAAAAGGTGAATCTTGGTCTGCCGAAGCAGAAGATGAATTCAAACAACCCATTCGTGATCAATACGAACATCAAGGTCATCCATATTATGCTTCTGCACGTTTGTGGGATGATGGTGTAATTGACCCTGCTCAGTCGCGTCAAGTGTTAGGTTTAAGTTTGGCTGCGGCGCTGACGGCGCCAATTCAACCAACCAAGTTCGGCGTGTTCCGCATGTAAGGGGGTGAAAAATGGACTATCAATTTTTACAACTCGAACAGCAACAGCAAGTAGCAACGGTTTGGATCAATCGTGCTGAACTGCATAATGCCTTCAATACTACGGTAATTGAAGAATTGCATCACTGCTTTCAGCAGTTAAATGGACGAGATGACATTCGTGTGGTGATTTTAGCGGGTCGTGGCAAAAGCTTCTCGGCAGGTGCGGACTTAAACTGGATGAAACAAGCGGGACAAGCCTCACAAGCAGACAATGAAGCCGATGCGTTAAAACTTGCGAAAATGCTGCAAAACTTAGCAACTTTAAAACAGCCAACCATTGCGCGTGTACAAGGTATTGCCTTTGGTGGAGGTATGGGACTTGCTTCGGCTTGTGATATTTGTGTGGCCAGTACAGATGCGAAATTTGCCACATCGGAAGTCCGTTTGGGTTTGGCACCTTCAACCATTAGCCCTTATGTAATTCGTGCAATTGGCGCACGTCAGGCTTCACGTTACTTCCTCACAGCAGAACGTATTACGGCTGAGCAAGCATTACAGATCGGTTTAGCGCATGAAGTAACCACACCTGAATTACTTGATGCCAAAGTCGATGAAATTGTACAAGCACTGTTGTTAGGTGGACCTGAAGCACAAGCTGCGTCGAAGCAACTGATTCAAATGGTGAATCAGCAAAGTGTTGATGAAAGCCTACTGCTTAAAACTGCGCAACACATTGCCCATGTACGTCAAGGCGAAGAAGCAAAAAATGGACTAAATGCATTCTTAAATAAACATAGCCCAGCTTGGATTAAGGCAACGGCATAACGATAATAAGGACAGAACAATGTTTGAAAAAATTCTAATTGCAAACCGTGGTGAAATTGCCTGTCGTGTTATTCGCACTGCTAAAAAACTCGGCATTGCGACAGTTGCTGTCTATTCAGATGCTGATGCAAATTCTCAGCATGTTAAACAAGCAGACGAAGCAATTTATATTGGTGAATCCCCTGCTTCTCAAAGCTATTTACAGATTGACCGTATTATTCAAGCGGCGCTAACTACTGGCGCACAAGCGATTCATCCAGGTTATGGCTTTTTGTCTGAAAATGACCAGTTTGCAGAAGCTTGTGAAAAAAACAATATTACCTTTATTGGTCCTCCTGTTGCTGCCATTTTAGCCATGGGTCTAAAAGCAACCTCCAAAGCACTCATGGAAAAAGCTGGTGTGCCCTTAACTCCGGGTTATCACGGTACCAATCAAGATGCCACTTTCCTAAAACAGCAAGCAGATCAAATTGGTTATCCAGTGTTAATTAAAGCCAGCGCTGGTGGTGGTGGTAAAGGGATGCGTTTGGTTGAACGTGAAGCTGACTTTTTAAGTTCGCTTGCTTCTTGTAAAAGTGAGGCCAAATCAAGCTTCGCTAATGATGACGTGTTAATTGAACGCTATGTGATACAACCACGCCATATCGAAGTGCAAGTTTTTGGTGATACCCACGGTAATTATGTACACTTATTCGAACGTGATTGTTCAGTGCAACGTCGCCACCAAAAAGTACTGGAAGAAGCACCTGCTCCACTGATGCCACAACATAAACTGGAGGCTATGCGCCAAGCTGCAATTGATGCTGCACGTGCAGTGGATTATGTCGGCGCGGGTACAGTGGAGTTTATTGTAGAACAAGATGGTACGGCGTATTTCATGGAAATGAATACTCGTCTACAAGTAGAACACCCTGTAACTGAAATGATTACAGGACAAGACTTAGTCGAGTGGCAACTCCGCGTGGCTTATGGTGAGCCATTACCGAAGCAACAACATGAATTACAAATTCATGGTCATGCGATTGAAGCGCGGGTTTATGCAGAAGAACCTGAAAAAGGCTTCCTTCCTGCGATTGGTCAAATTAGTTATTTACATTATCCAAATCAAAATCAGCATGTCCGTGTGGATAGCGGAATTGTTGAAGGCGATGAAATTACCACGTTCTATGACCCAATGATTGCCAAGTTAATTGTTTGGGGTGAAAACCGTGAAGCAGCATTGGTTCAAATGCACCATGCCTTAAGTCAGTTTCATGTCGAAGGTTTAGGCAATAACATTGCCTTCTTAGACCGTATCATTCGCTGTGATTCATTTAAAAATGCCAAACTAGATACCAATCTGATTCAACGTGAAGATGCTTTCTTGATGAATGCAGAAACAGCTTCAGATGAAACCATTGTATCAGCGGCATTTATTGAACTATTGAAGCGTTTTCATCAGCAGCAAAATGCAAATCCTGTTTGGTCATCAACACCGCTCTGGCGTGTCAATGTGAAGACTCAATACGGCGTAAAATTGCAACTGAATCAACAAGCTATTGAGGTATGCTTTACTGCCATCGATAACGGCTTTATTGCACACTATCAGGGTCAGCAATATCCAGTTCAGGGTCAACTGCTAGATGTACATTTAGCTCAACTTAATCTGAATGGCAAACAATCGAAATTGGCCTTTAGCATTGATGCAGACCATTTAACTGTTTTCGAAAATGGACAAACGCATAAATTTGCTTATATCCGTCCGAACTATGGCAATGTCGATACCCAACATAATGAGGGCAATTTGAAAGCGCCAATGCCTGGTGTGATTACCCAAGTTTTGGTTGAAGCCAATGCGCAAGTCAAAAAAGATGACATTTTACTGACTTTAGAAGCCATGAAGATTGAATACGCTATTCGTGCTCCACGCGATGGTGTGATTACTTCAGCCTACTTCCAACCCGGTGATCAAGTTAAAGCAGGTGATGAACTGGTGGAATTTCAGGCTTTAGCAGAGGAAGTGGCATGACTGAATTTGTAAAAGTTGTTGAAGTCGGTCCGCGTGATGGTTTGCAGAATGAGAAAACCTCACTCACCCTTCAAGATCGGAAACAACTGATTTTGGATTTAATGCAGACGGGACTTAAAGCCATTGAAGTCGGTTCTTGCGTGTCTCCGAAGTGGGTGCCACAAATGGCATTGAGTGATGAACTCTATGCTCAATTGCCCAAGGATCCGAATGTTCAATTCAGTTTGCTCACCCCAAACATGAAGGGCTTTGAATCTGCTTTGGCTGTCGGATGTAAAGAAGTTGCGGTTTTTACCGCAGCTTCTGAAAGTTTCACGCAAAAAAACATTAATTGTTCAATTGATGAAAGCTTTGAAAAATTTGCAGATATTCTAAAAGCCGCCAAAGAACATGACATTCAAGTTCGTGGCTATGTATCTTGTGTGGTTGATTGTCCTTATGAAGGTGCAATTGATCCGAAACAAGTCAGCAAAGTTGTAACCCGTTTATTTGATATGGGTTGTTATGAAGTCTCTTTGGGTGAAACCATTGGTACAGCCACTCCCAACCGTGTCAAAAACATGTGGGAAGCTTGTTTAAGCGAATTGGATGCTCAATTCATGGCAGGACATTTCCACAACACCTACGGCATGGCGATTGCCAATATTTACCAATCCTTAGAACAAGGCATTCGTGTTTTTGATTCTTCAATTGCGGGTTTAGGTGGTTGTCCTTATGCCAAAGGCGCTTCGGGTAATGTCAGTACCGAAGATTTATTGTATTTACTCAATGGCATGGGTTTTGAAACAGGCATTAATGTTGAAGCACTGATGCAAGCCAGTCAAAACATCAGTCAGCGTTTAGACCGAAAAAATCCCTCGAACTTTGCCAATGCCTATTTGCAAACGCGTTGTGCTTAACAAAGATAATAAATCAGCCGCTTATTCAGCGGCTGATTTACATTTCATACTGATCAAACCAACTTAATCAGCAGAAATATCTTCAAACAGAACTGAAGATAAATAGCGTTCACCACTATCAGGTAAGATCACCACAATATTCTTGCCTGCATTTTCAGGACGAGCTGCCAATTGTGCTGCTGCAGCCATCGCTGCACCGCAAGAAATACCCACTAAAATCCCTTCTTGAGTCGCAGTTTTACGCGCCCAATCAATTGCATCTTGGCTAGTAATCGCCACAACCTCATCGACTAAATCAAGGTCTAAGTTCTTCGGAATGAAGTTTGCCCCAATGCCTTGGATTTTATGTGGTGCTGGTGTAATCGCCTCACCACGTTTGGTTTGACTAATAATTGCAGATTCGGCAGGTTCTACTGCAACCGAGTAAATTGGCTGGTTTTTCACTTTTTCAAAGAAACGTGAAATCCCTGAAATTGTGCCTCCTGTACCCACACCTGCCACTAAAATATCGACTTGACCATTGGTCGCTGCCCAAATTTCAGGGCCTGTTGTGTCTTCATGAATTTGCGGATTGGCTGGATTTTCAAATTGTTGTGGCAGGAAATAATGTTCAGGTTGTTCAGTCGCTAAACGAACAGCTTCATCTACTGCACCTTTCATCCCTTTAGCTGGCTCAGTCAACACCAAGTTTGCGCCCAATGCTTTTAACACTTTACGACGTTCAATACTCATGCTGGCTGGCATGGTTAAAGTAATATCATAGCCTTTTGCCGCAGCAACAAACGCTAAAGCAATGCCTGTGTTACCACTGGTTGGTTCTACAATATGCATCCCTGCTTTTAACACGCCACGTTTTTCTGCATCGGCAATCAGTGCCGCACCAATACGACATTTCACTGAAAAAGCAGGATTTCGGCTTTCAACTTTGGCAAATACATTTGCACCACCCGAAATGACACGATTAATGCGTACTAATGGTGTATTACCAATCGCTTCGGCATTGTTACTATAAACTGCAATACCTAAATTATTGGGTGTTGGAAAGGCTGAATCAGTACTCATGTTATATCCCTAAGTTTATTGACTATTTAGAACTGAATCATGATACAACCAATTTTGCTGAAATACAGAATGCACGCGGAATTTTCTGTAGATTTCGCTTTAAAAACATACATTTTAAAAACCTCAATTTCAGCACGTCCCTATGCCATTTTAAGTTTAAGCTTCTAAAACTGTTTGGTTCCATTGTTCAAGCACAGAAACTACCGCGGTAAAATCCATCTGCTCGGCTTGCGCTGTTGGAATCTGCTTAAACAGTGCTTGAATACTTTCAAAAATCGGCACGTTTGCATCCTGCTGCTGTGCTAAATTCAAGCCAATGCCAATATCTTTCTGCAATAAATTTAGGGCAAAAGTCTTAGGGAAACTACGGTTCAATACCTTTTGCGCCATGATCGAATCAGACACCGTACTTTTACCACTTGAATGATTAATACAGTTTAAGGCACCCGTAACATCAACTTGCTGTTGCTTAAGAATAGTGAGTCCCTCCGCCAAAGCCCACAAATGGGTTGCCATCAACACATTATTCACGGCTTTCACCGCAAAGCCTGAACCACTGCATCCAACATATTCGACCAAGCCTGCAAATGCAGAAATGATCGGTAAAGCGCGCTGATAGGCTTGTTCATCTCCACCTAACATCACGGTTAAGGTTCCCCGTTCCGCACCAATCGTTTGACCTGACACAGGTGCATCTAAATAAGCAACCTGATTTTGCCCAAGCTGCCGAGATAACTTGCGTGCTGAATCTGGCACACCACTGGTACAGTCAATCCAGATACTACCCGTTTTGGGTGGAAATTCGGCAATCAGTTGTTCAACATCTGCACTGGTCGGCAGACAGGAAAAAATATAATCAGCTTGTGCGGCTTGTTCCAAACTCACAGCCTGTGTACCAAATTGCTGTGCATGATGTTCTGCTTTTTCAGCTGTACGGTTCCAGACATACACGGGTAAACCGAGCTTGGGAAGATGGGAAGCCATATGCCAACCCATCGCGCCTAATCCAATAAAAGCAATACTTTGACTCAATTGATCTCTCCAATCAGGCTCATTAAGAGCCTTGTGCAACACTACTATTTACTTCACTATCCACGTCCTGCACTTTGGTTACAGTCTCTTCACCCCGGTTTAAAAATAGGTTGAGTAGAATTGCTGCCAGTGTTGCGGTACCAATACCACCCAAGTCAAATGATCCGATGTGTAAACTGAAGTTACCTGCGCCCATAATTAAACTCACGGCTGCAATAATTAAGGTGCTGTTTTGGGTAAAATCAACTTTGTTATCGACCCAGATTTTTGCTCCAGCGACAGTAATCAAACCAAATACAACGATAGATGCCCCACCTAAAAGTGCGACTGGAATGGTGCTGATCACGGCGCCAAACTTTGGTGATAAGCCAAGTAAAATGGCGAAGATCCCTGCGACGACAAAAATGGTGGTTGAATAAACTTTGGTGACTGCCATTACGCCAATGTTCTCGGCATAGGTGGTCATGCCTGTACCACCAACCGAAGCGGATAAAGAGGTACATACACCATCTGCGAAAAATGCGCGGCCCATATACGGCGACAGGTTTTTCCCTGTCATGGCTGAAACTGCTTTGAAATGTCCTAAGTTTTCTGCCACTAAAATAATCGCGACAGGTGCAATCAGTAACATAGCATTGGCGTTAAAAACGGGTGCATGGAACATCGGTAATCCAAACCATGCAGCATTGCCAATGATTGAGAAATCAATTGGTTTGCCGAACCCCATGACATTGGCAAGCAAGAAATAAACAAGATAAGCAGAACACAGCCCAATCAGTAATAACAAGCGACGCACCATGCCGCGAGTAAACACAGCAACAGCACTAATACAGACAATGGTAATCACCGCCATCCACGTATCGAATGTATTGGTAGATACACTTTTAATGGTAATGGGTGCAAGGTTCAAACCAATGATCATGACAATCGCACCTGTAACAATCGGGGGCATCAACTTTTCGATCCAACCTGTTCCCGTCTTCATCACCACAAGACCAATACCTGCATACACTAGACCACAAGCAATTGTTCCCCCAAGAGCTAAAGCAATGTTTGGATTTGAACCTACACCTGCGTAACCTGTTGCGGCCGCGACTGCCCCAATAAAGGCGAAACTTGACCCCAGATAACTTGGCATACGACCGCCCGTCATCAGGAAGAATAAAATCGTGCCTATTCCTGTAATGAAGATGGTTAAGTTAGGATCGAAGCCCATCAACAATGGCGCCAGTACCGTTGCTCCAAACATGGCAAAAGCATGTTGTAAGCCTAGAACGATACTGCGTCCGACTGGGAGATATTCATCAATTTGAACAGGGGTTGTATCTAAGTCGCCTTGGTAAGGCTTAAATTTTGGAAACCACGATTGTTTTTCTTGCATGGGTTTCCCCTCCTTCTTATAGGGTTTGTTCTTTAGCACATACGGTGTGGTTCACAATAAGCACGGTTAAAATACATCAACGCATTTAAGCCCTGATTGTGTTGAATGGCTTTGACCTGACAGAATAAAACATCATGACTCCCCACACTCATGCTTTGCACAATTTCACAGTCAAAACTAATTAAGGCATCCTGTAAAACAGGCGCTTGAGTAGCCAGCGTTTCCCACTGACCCGCAGCAAAGCGTTCAGGCATTGGTGTTTTGCCACCAAAAACATTGGAAAGTACCATCTGATGTGAAGCTAAGGTGTTCACACATAAAACTTTATTGATCTTAAAAGTCTCAAATACAGATGCAGAACGATTGAGACATACTAACAATGTCGGTGGTGTATCCGTCACACTACATACGGCAGATGCGGTAAAACCTGCGACACCTGCGGGTCCAGAAGTAGTAATCACATTTACTGCTGCACCCAAATTTGACATGCCTTCGCGGAATGCTTTCTGATCGACATCAATATGCGTGGTTTTTTGCGTGTTATAGATTTTTTCTAAACATTCTTCTTTGATTAAGCTTTTGAGTAATTCTGCATTCATCTTGGTTCTCCTATCGTGGCTAGTCTTGCTACTACCTAAGCAGTAGCGGCATGGGCAACACTGGCTATTTCAACGAGGGCATCGGGCTTCACCAAACCAGCCTGAATGCAGTAACGTGCAGGCTTGTCCCCTGGAAAATACTCGGCATAGACTTGATTAATCGCAGCATAATCTGCCCAATCTTTGACAAAAATATGGTTAAAGGTCACATCCTCCATACTTCCACCTGCTTCTTTCAATACTGATTGAATGGTTTCTAAAATATGTCGTGCTTGAGCAGCCGCATCGCCGACATGAACCACATTGTTGTTTTCATCAAAAGCCAATGTGCCTGAGACATACACAATATTATCTGCCTTGGTGGCTGGAACATAGGGTGCTAAAGGTTTTGATGTTCCTGCTGGAATAATGACTTGTTTAGGCATGGTAATCGCTCCTTTTAAGCAGTTTTAGCGAGTTGGTCGGTATTGGGAACAAAAGTGTCGACAAAACTTTGCGTATCGGACACCCAGCCAAAGAAGGTTTTGATGTTATAGAGGCTTGCAGCTTGAATTTCTGCTGAACCCGCCTGATAACAGGCATCTTTTAATGCCACCCCGAAGTACTCGAGGAAAAAACCATCTCTTAAGGTCGATTCCACGCAAACATTGGTCGCAATACCAACAAAGACTAAATTACGAATCCCGCGGGCACGTAACATGCTGTCTAATGCAGTATTAAAGAAACCGCTGTAGCGAGGTTTTTCAATTACAATGTCTTGCGCCAAGGGTTGCAATTCATCGATCAGCTCAAAATCCCAACCGCCTTTTGCCAGTAATTTGCCTTGTAGTTCAGGTTGTTTACGCATAGTTTTCAGTGCATTGGATTTATGAAAATTTGGTGAACCGCGTCCTCCCGCTTCTACATATTGATCATCCCAGCCGTTTTTAAAGTAAATCACCTGAATATTGGCTGCATGTGCCGTTTCAACTGCCTTTTTAATGTTCTGTACCACAGGTTGGGTCGCTGAAACATCAAAACCAGCTAAATCCAGATAGCCACCCATTGAGGTATAGGCATTCTGCATATCAATGACAATTAAGGCCGTTTGCTCAGGTGCAAACTGAATATTTTCAGGTTCTGCTTTTAAGGTTTTACCTTGACCTGTAGCTTCGGTAAAATCGCTGATGACTGTATGTGTATTGACTTGGCTCATGCTGATTTCTCCAAAACTGTTACAGGTGCTTGTTCTGCCAGATCCATCACAACATGTTGACGGCATTGCATAAGCGGTTGAATTTTTTGACCAAAATCTTCGACGCCCTGAACGAAATCATCAAAAGTTAATAAAATGCCTTCTGTGCCTTTAATGTCACCAATTTCATCTAACATCGCTGCGACTTTTTCATAAGAACCTACCAAGGTGCCCATGTTGATATTGACGGGAGATACACTCGATGCCATTTGACGAATATTGGTATCGGTTCCTGAAGTAGTGTCTTTGCCGCCTTGATTCATCAGCCAGTTAATTGCTTCCATGTCTGCGCCATCGTTATAGCTTTGCCATTTCGCCAATGCTTCTTCATCAGTTTCAGCAGCAATTACCATAAACAACACATAAGTTTGAACATCACGTCCTGTTTTATCAGTATGTGCTTTTAGGCGATCATTGATTTCTGCATAAGCGGTTGGTGTGTTTAAACCTTTCCCAAACACAAAGTTGTAATCCGCGTATTGCGCAGAAAATGCCAGTCCTGTATCCGATTGACCTGCACAGATAATTTTCATATCCGCTTGTGGTGTTGGGCTGACACGACAATCCTGCATTTCAAAATGTTCGCCTTTGAAATCTGACTTACCTGTAGCCCACAGTTCACGAAGAACTTGCACATATTCAGATAAATAGTCATAGCGCTTCCCAAAATACTCATCTCCTGGCCACATCCCCATTTGCGTATATTCAGGCGCTTGCCAGCCTGTCACGACATTTAAGCCAAAACGACCATTCGAAATGGAGTCAATAGTTGAAGCCATACGTGCAACAATTGCAGGTGGCATCACCAAAGTTGCTGCGGTTGCATAAATTTTAATTTTGCTGGTAACCGCAGCTAAGCCCGCCATGAGTGTGAAGGTTTCTAAGTTGTGATCCCAAAATTCGGTTTTGCCACCAAAGCCACGCAGTTTAATCATGGACAAGGCAAAATCGAAACCATAATGCTCGGCACGTTGTACAATTTTTTTGTTGAGTTCAAAGCTCGGCATGTACTGTGGCGCATTTTCAGAAAGTAACCAGCCATTGTTCCCGATTGGGCAAAAGACACCTATTTTCATGTGTTACATCCTCATTCAATTATGAAATTTCTCAAAACCTATACCCTGTTATTTTTTGGGATATAAATCTTTATATTCTTAACTTGATGAGTGCATGGAGTGTGCCAACTTTTTAAATTAATTTAATATCAATAATTTAAAACCATTAAAATATTTATGTATTTTACCGAAAGGTAAAATTGACATTTTTAATGTGCACTTTTTTTGTGATTCATGATCTAAATGTGTGCACATTTTTTACCAAATGGAAAAATAACGAAAAGAAAAAAGGCACTGGGTTAAGCAGTGCCTTTTTGAATTTTTATATCAACCTATATGATGGTGAAAATGAACCTGACTTGTTAACTTGCCGCTAAATTTTCAGCTAATTTCTTCACTAGTTTTTCTAATAACAATTGATTGAATATTTCAGGTTGTGTAACCGTTACCGCATGTGCGCCATGCGGCAGCATATCTAATTCAGCATGTGGAAATAGCTGTTTTAATTGATAACTTTGTTGATGCGGCACCAGAAAATCATCTTCAGTCGCGATTAAATAGATTGGAATTTTATTTAAACTCGAAATTGTTGCAGCCTTCAGTTCATAACTCATTAAAGCATTCAAACGCGTGAAGACATTTAGCAAAGGAGGAAATTGTTCGATCTGCTTATTTTCCTGAATTTCTAAATCCGCAATATGTGCAGAAATCCATGCTGGCGGATATAAGAACAATGCCTGTGCTCGGACATACGCTTCGACACCCGCATATTGCAATAATGATATACGAGTATTGAAACACTTCTGCGTATGCGGATCTAATTGCGCCCAGCCATTGATAACCGTAAGCGACAACATGGTTTTTTCAGATTTTTCCAATAAAACGGCCAGCTCTGCCCCAATAAAACCCCCTAAAGCATGCCCAACAAAGTGGAATTCTTGAATGTTCAATATGGATAATAAATCCATGACCTGTTTGGCTAAGTGAGTCATACTGTAGTTTTCTGCAAGAATGGCTGCATTTTTATGGCAACCTTCTTGATCATAAATCACCACATGAAAATGTTGTTGTAATGCTTGTATTTGCGGTGTCCAAAACTGTCCATGTCCACCTAAACCTGCCGATAAAACAATATATTCAGCAGATATTTTTTGTGATGGAAAAACCTGATAATGCATAATGATTGGCCTCTAAGAAAAATATATTTCCTAGAGTTCAGCAAAAAATATGCCCATTTACTTTTCTTCAATGATTCAAACAATCGCTTTGATCTTTATGGTCGTATTTTCTAAAGATACGATCTGTTACATGCTTTATGTTCTATTTAGCAACAAAAGCATTTGTATTCTTAGACAAGATTGAACAAAATAATCCTCGAAACATGGTTCATAGGAATAACAATGTCCAATAAAGGTTATCGCCAATTTTATCGTCAACTCACACAGAAAATTTTAAATAAAGTGGTGAGTCCACAAGTATTAGGCACGACCTCTGAACTGGAACAGCAATATTCAGCTTCGTCCGACACCCCTATTTGCTATGTATTACAAGATGCTTCGCTCAGTAATACGGTACTGATTGATAATGAAGCGCAAAAGAGACAGTTACCTTCAGTCTATCAACCTTTAAGGATTGGAACAGTTCAAGAAGAAGATTCCATTTTAGTTCTGAACGAAAAGAACCATCTTAAACAAGGATTACATTACCCTTCTAAACTCATTCATTTAATTGAAATTTTAGAAAAAAATTCAGAATTGGATGTAGATTTAGTACCTGTGACTATGTTGTGGGGACGTGCACCAGAATACGAAGATTCTTGGTATAAAGCCTTATTTGCTGATGCATGGTCAACGCCATCGCCACTCAAACAAGCCATGAATATTTCCTTATATGGACGTGAAAATTATCTGGAATTTCACAAGCCACTTTCTTTAAGAAAGTTAATAACCGAAGCGAAGGAATTAAGTCCTCATTTCTCGCCTGCACATCATGTAATAAAAGAACTGAATGCCAACTTTAATAAATATAAAGAGGCAATTTTAGGACCAGACTTGTCTGACCGTCGTAATGTCATTAATAACCTTTTGATTAGCGATGGTGTTAAACATGCCATTCGCAAAGAAAGTATCGATGAAAATATCAGTATGTTTGAAGCTGAGCATCGTGCACGACACTATTTAACTGAAATCGCCTCTGACTTTTCTTATTCCACGCTACGCTTTGGCTATCTTGCTTTAACCAAATTATGGACTCAACTTTATGATGGCATTGAAGTTCATAACTTTGATACCGTCCGCGAATTGGCGCAGGACTATGAAATTGTTTATGCCCCCTGCCATCGTAGTCATATCGATTACCTCTTGCTGTCTTATGTGATTTTTAACCGTGGTTTGATGGTGCCGCACATTGCCGCAGGCATTAACTTGAATTTACCGATTGTTGGTCAATTGTTCCGTGGTGCGGGTGCTTACTTTATTCGCCGTAGTTTCAATGGTAATGAACTCTATACTTCTGTATTTAAAGAATATTTGCATAGTCTACTGCTGCGTAACACGCCTTTAGAATACTTTATTGAAGGTGGCCGCTCACGTACGGGTTTATTACTGCCTGCTAAAAAAGGCATGTTATCAATGACTATTCAAAGTCACTTAAGAGGAAATTCCAAACCTATTGTCTTTATTCCGACTTATTTTGGCTATGAAAAACTATTGGAAGGCACTTCGTACTTAAATGAACTCAGTGGTAAGCCTAAAGAAGCTGAATCACTTTGGGGAATTTTAAGTTCAGCGCGTAAAATTGAGAAAGTTTTTGGGCAAGTGTACGTTAACTTTGGCGAGCCTGTTTTTTTAGATACTGTATTAAAACAGCAAGATGCTGAAAAAATTAAACTAAAACTTAATGATAAACTGCCTGCTTCAGTGGTAAATACTGTCGATCAAACAGCACAATCAATTTTAGAAAACATCAATAAAGCTGTGGTGATTAACCCGATTTCAATCATTTCTTTAATTTTATTGAATGCTCCAGCGCATCAATTGACTGAATCAAGTTTAGTCGCAACGCTTGATCAGTATCGGAAATTACTGGAACAGAATCGCTATGATGATCGAATGATTATTTCTGAACTTTCTAGTGCAGACATCATTCAATACGCCTTGAAGTTAAAGCAAGTTGAAATTCATCATCAAAATTCAGAAACATGGGTTCGTGTTTCAGAGAGCCAAAAAATTCTATTGAGCTATTTCAGTAATAACATTCTGCATTGCTTTATTTTACCTGCCTTGGTTGCACGTATTATCCAACATTATGAAAAAATTGAGGTTTCTCAATTAATTCAATTGGTACAGTCTTTATATCCATTTGTTCAAGAAGAATTCTTTTTGAAATGGCAACTTGAAGATGTCGAAATGCAGATCCACGCCATTTTAGATCATTTTGAGGATGCACAGTGGATTAAGCGTGATGCTGGCCACGTTATGCAATCATCAACTGAAAGCACTGGATTACAAACGCTTGCAGCATTGTCTGAGCATAGCTTAAATAACTTCGTTGTCATGCAAAGCATATTTACTCAATATGCAAATACGCAAACCTTCTCTGAAAAAGTGTTTGAGAAAATGGCAAAAGCAGCATTACAGCAATTAAGTCAAAACAAAGTCATTACTCAAGGCTACTATTTCGACAGTGCTACTTTAAAAGGCTATTTGACGACTTTGAAAAAGTTGGGACTTGCTGAAGTTACCCGCGAACATCTATTACTCGCGCCAGATTTTGTGACCCAGATGCAACATCGTCTAGCATGGTATGCGCAAGAGCATCAAGATGCATTTGATCATGCGAGCCTATTTAATGAAAAAGAACTGAAACATTTTTATGACAGTGTAAAAGTAAAAAAGAGTTAAGTGCCATCAATTACGGCATGTCATTTTAATCAAATTGCATGCCGTAATCAGCATTATTTATAAGAAAATCTGATAATTGTTTTCATTAAAAACCATCTAGATTGAAATTTTAGCTACATCTAATCTGCACATTGTACGCTTATAATAGTAAGCTGATTTTAATGAGACGTACCAATGGAAAATGATTTTGAAATTACATCGATGCGAAATTCCGCTGAACATGTGGTGAGTATTTTAAAATCACTGGCTAATACGGACCGTTTACTCATTTTATGTCATTTGGCAAAACAAGAACTGAATGTTTCGCAAATTGAACAAATCACGCAAATTACTCAGCCTACGCTGTCTCAGCAATTGATGATGTTAAGAAAAAGTGATGTGGTCAGCACACGCCGTGACGGTAAGCAAATCTTTTATTCGATTAAAGATGAAAAATTAGTACAGGTACTGCAAACTTTATATGAACTGTATTGTACTAAGTCTGTATTAAGTTAAATAAAATCATTATTCTATTTTCTTTCTTGTTGTGATTTCTGTGCATAATATATTTAAAGTTGCGCTTTAGATCAGCCTATGTCTAATTCAAAGAAATCATATTCAAAATATTTTCCAGCTTGTATTTGGCTTGCAGATTACAATTTTTCCAACTTTAAATCTGATTTGCTTTCCGCAGTCATTGTAATTGCCATGTTGGTACCACAAGGCATGGCATATGCCATGCTCGCAGGCTTACCTCCGATTATAGGTTTGTATGCTAGCATGTTGCCCATGATTGTTTATGCATTCTTTGGCAGTAGCCCTACACTTTCGATTGGCCCTGTGGCTATTATTTCGATGATGACCTTTGCCACACTAACGCCATTTTTTGAGGCAGGTTCAGAAGCATATATTCAAGCAGCCTGTTTACTGGCGATGATGGTCGGGATTATTTCTTTCTTATTGGGCATCTTCAAATTTGGTTTTCTCATCCAACTGATCAGCCACCCTGTCATTCATAGCTTTATTATTGCATCGGCATTACTGATTGCTTTGGGGCAAATCAAGTTCTTACTGGATATCCCCCTTCAATCAAACAATATCCCTGAACTGATCATCAGCTTTTATCACAATATAACGCATGCACATTTGGGTACTTTGCTATTTGGCGTGGCAGCCATGCTGTTTTTAATTTATATGCCCAAATTGCTAAATTTAGGTCATATCCAACAACGTTTTAAATTTTCAGGCTTTTTGATTAAAGCGATACCGCTGCTTCTCGTGGTTTTGTCTATTACTTTGGTTTCTGTTTTACAACTTGAACATGTAGGGATTAAAACGGTAGGTGAAATTCCATCTGGCTTTCCACCTTTAAAGCTTCCCAACTGGAATTGGGATTTAGTACTGCAACTTCTTCCTGGCGCAAGCATGATTGCCATGATTAGTTTTATCGAATCGCTTTCAATTGCTCAAGCAACAGCGTTACAGCAACGTAGTGCTTTAAATAGTAATCAAGAGCTAATTGCATTAGGACTTTCGAACTTGAGTGCAGGCATAAGTTCTGCCTTTCCAGTCACTGGAAGTTTGTCACGTACCGTCGTGAATGCCGATGCAGGAGCAAAAACACCTATGGCGGGTATTTTATCTTCCTGTTTTATAGTCGTTGTCAGCTTATTCTTTACTGGATTTTTTAAAAACCTTCCTGTGGCTATTCTGGCTGCAACGATTATCGTTTCAATTTGGAAGCTAGTTGATTTAAAACCCTTTTTTGAAACATGGCATTATTCTAAAGCAGATGGTATTGCCATGTGGATTACATTTTTTGGGGTTATTTGCATTGATATTTCTACAGGTTTAATTTTAGGGGTTATTTCAACCTTTCTGTTAATGCTCTGGCGTATTAGTCGTCCGCATATGGCTGTGATTGGTTTGGTTGAAGGTACACAGCATTTTCGGAATCAGCAGCGCTATCCTGTTAAAACAGTCGACTCTATTCTTTCCTTGCGGATAGATGAAGGTTTGAATTTTTTAAATGCCAGTAGCTTTAAAAGCTTTTTTATTAATGCAGTCAGTGAAAAGAAACATGTGCAATTTGTGATCGTAAATTGCTCTGGGGTCAGTAGTATTGATTATAGTGCGTTAGAGGTTTTGGAAGAATTAGATGCTGAACTGCATAAACTCAATATTCAACTGCATCTTTCCGAAGTCAAGGGACCTGTAATGGATAAACTGATTCATTCCCGACTTTATGAGAAGTTAGATGGACGCATTCATTTAACCCATTACCAAGCCATTCAGGCTTTAAATCCAGAATTTTTAAGTTTAACTTGAAAAGCTAAGTAAATAATTTCAAAGCTGTTATTTCAGATTGGCTTCCTTCAGAAAGGTATTTTTTGCAATAAAATTCGGTTTTTCCTTGTTTTAAATCAAAAAATATCAACTTTAAAAAGAATAAGTTAGTTTTTATATCAAAATATCTTTTATCCATTTTAAATTTTAGGTATAGAATTGCTCACTTAATTTTATTCTCTGCCCTCGTAGTACTGACAAGGTCAACCTATGTTTTCAGCTTTTGCGCGTTTAAGTTTAGTTACGCGAATCCTCATCGCCATTATTTTAGGGATGGCAGTTGCCTTCTTGTTCCCAAATGCTGCTCCTTATTTGAGCCTTTTAGGTGACCTATTTATTAAGGCCCTAAAATCTGTTGCACCTATTTTAGTTTTTGTATTGGTGATGGCATCCATCTCCAATTTTAAAGTTGGACATAGTGCAAATCTTCGTCCAATTATGATCTTATATGCAGTGGGCATGTTGCTAGCTGCGTTCAGTGCTGTGGCTGCGAGCTTGGTCTTCCCAAGTACTTTATTTTTGGACGTTCCTGCACAAGGTGAATTACAACCACCAGGAAATTTGGCAGAGATTTTAAAGAATTTACTTTTAAGTTTTATTGCAAACCCTGTTACAGCAATTAGCGAAGCCAACTTTATTGGTATTTTAGCTTGGGCGATTGCTCTTGGTTTAGCCTTCCGTCACGCACATGACAGCACCAAAGTATTTATTGCAGATGCGGCAAATGCTGTAAATCATGTCATCCGTATTGTGATTAACTTTGCACCAGTCGGTATTTTTGGTTTAGTCGCAGTCACATTTGCAGATTCTGGTTTAAAAACATTATCGACGTACGCTCAACTTTTAGCTGTATTGCTTGGAACAATGTTCTTTGTTGCATTGGTCATTAACCCAATTTTAGTTGCTTTAACAACTCGTCAAAATCCTTACCCGCTTGTATTGCAATGCTTACGTGAAAGTGGGATTACTGCATTCTTTACCCGTAGTTCGGCTGCCAATATTCCTGTCAACCTTGATTTGGCAAAACGTTTAGGGGTAAATGAAGCGACAGCCAGTGTTGCCATTCCTTTAGGGGCTACTGTGAATATGGCAGGTGCATCGGTGACCATTACCGTCTTAACTTTAGCAGCAGTCCATACTTTAGGTATTTCAGTTGATTTTACCACCATGATAATTTTATCTGTTGTGGCTTCAATCTCGGCTTGTGGTGCATCGGGTGTTGCGGGTGGCTCATTATTACTAATTCCAGTTGCCTGTGGTTTATTTGGTATTTCTTCTGATATCGCAATGCAAGTGGTCGCTATTGGTATGGTGATTAGTGTTCTACAAGACTCAACTGAAACGGCATTAAACTCATCTACAGATGTTTTATTTACTGTAGCAGTTGATCGTGCATCACGTTAATATTATTTTATAAATAATAATTTAGACATTTATTGGATGGTTGTATCGCGATATGCCATTTCAAACTTTACCGTTTTGGATGCAACTAGGGGCATTCTTTCTCGCAATTAATGCGGGCATGATTAACGTACTCGGACTGGTCACGGTATTGCACCAGTCTGTTTCTCACATGACTGGAAACGTGAGTATGTTATCGATGGCTATTGTCCATTGGGACCCTGCTTCAATTCTCTATCTCCTTCTGGTTATCCTCTGCTATGTCGCGGGGTCTTGCTATAGCGGACTTATACTTGGAAATAGCACGTTCCAACTGGGTCGACGCTATGGTATTCCATTGAGTCTAGTTGCTCTCTTTATCCTACTGTGTTGGCTCATTTTGCCCTATTTACCGCGTTATGCTTTGTTGTGGGCTTGCGCGGCTATGGGAATCCAGAATGCAATGGTCAGTCATTACAAGGGGACTATTATTCGTACCACCCACTTATCTGGTGTTCTCACCGACTTGGGGCTTGCCTTAGGTTACCGATTGATAGGTTTAAAAGTTGGGCAGCGGCGAATAATTTTGCATTTACTCATTTTATTTGGCTTTCTGCTAGGTGGACTGGTTGCAAGCCTGATTTATCCTTATTTAAAATTAAACGCGTATCTCATTCCAGTCGGTTTAAGTTTCTGCTTAAGTCTGGTGTACTGGATCATTTACTTTCAATATCGTCATCATTAACCCTTTTGGAATTTATTATGGTTAAAAATGCTTTACAGGCACAGTTATTAAAAGCGGGTCTGGTAGACAATAAAAAGGCAAAAAAACTGTCTAAACAGGCGGTGCATGAGCAACGCACTGGACAAAATGACGATGCTGAGATCAAAGCAAAAATTGCCCAAGACAAACAAGATAAAATGGCAAAAGATCAAGCCCTTGAGCAAGAAAAGAAAAGTATTTTACAAGAGAAAGAATTAAAAGCCTCAATTGTGCAAATGATTCAGCAACATAAAATTAAAGATGTTGCTGGTGATGTGGTCTATCAATTTATTGATGAAACCAAAATCAAAAAAGTGTATTTACAGCAGCAAGTGTATAACGCATTGGTATCTGGCAGTTTAGTGATTGCCAAAGATCAAGACAGTTATGCATATTTGCCTAAAGCACTGGCAGATCGCATTAATGAAAAAATGACGGGCTTTATTATTGTGAACAATTCTGAAAAGAATGAAGAAGTGACAGATGAAGAAGATCCGTACGCGGCTTATGTGATTCCAGATGATTTAATGTGGTAATCAGAATCAAAAGGGCGTCATCTAGACGCCCTTTTCAATAATGATAAAAAATATCTTTAGAATTTCATCGTTGCTTTTAAAACAGCTTGTCGCGCATCACCTTGTGAAACCGTTAAATTGCTGACGCTCGCGGTGTAATAGGTCGTATCAAAGAGATTATTGAGATTGAGTTTAAAGTTGACATCTTGCTTGGCAATTCGAGTGTCGTAACTAACAAAAGCGTTGGCTAGTGTATAGTCTGGTAAAGTAAAGCTATTTTCAGTATCCCCAGCTCGCTTACCAACGTAATTACCACTGAGTCCCATTCTTAGGTTTCCAAGACCCAATTGGCCATAATCATAAGTAAAACTTAAAGAAGCGGTATTTTTAGCCACATTATTTAAGCGATTGCCAATTAAATCTGTATCTTCATCCTGTAATACCTTGGCATCGGTATATGCATAGGTGAATGTGGCATCAAGCTGATCGGTAATTTGCCCCGTCACATCAAGCTCCAAACCCTTAGACCCCACTTTACCTGAGGTATGTAGTTCATTTTCGCCAGTTTCAACATTAGTTACACTCGCCAAAACATTGCGTTTTTTAATGTCATATAAGGCAAAATTAGCTTTTAAGCGTTCGTCTAATTCATACTTCAAACCAACTTCATAGGATCTGGCTTGTTCTGGCTGTACATCTGAATCAATTTGACCACCACTTAACGGCGCAATTGAAGAGTTGGGTTTCAATGACTCGGTATAACTGGTGTATACGGATAACTGATCATTCCATTTATACACTAAACCTGCACGTGGTAACCATGCATCATCATTGGTATTGGTATTAATGCTGAATGGTCGTCCTCGTCCTGCCATTTGCTGATAATGCGTATATCGCCCCCCTAAAACGGCAATCCACTGATCTGTTAGATGAATGGCATCTTGTAAATAGAAGCCATAAGTGTGCAATTTATCGGTTTGTTCACTGGCATTTGCATCAATACTGCTAGACGCAGTCACTTTGCCAAAAACAGGATTTAAATAATCAAGGGTGCTGTTACTGCCTCGAACCATGTTTGGTCGATAATATTTTCGGTATTCGATATCAGAACCAATTTGAAGGTCATGTTTAAATCCGAGCGCATTAAAGTGCCCTTCTAAATACGCTTGACCCGCACTATCAACACTCTCAGCACCCAATGTACCATCGGTTCGTCGTGTGACTGTATGATTAGTGGTATTCAGTTTGGTAATACGTAATTGATTTGCATCATAGGTTTCATAATTATAGCTATAACCTAAATGTGCTGACCATTGATCATTGATTTGATGATCGACACTCACTTGAGCCAAATGGTCTTCACCATTGGTCTGATTAAAGGCTTCATCTAAACGAGTATATTTTGAAATTGGCAAAGCTTTATTGGTAGCCAAGTCAAAAACTGTCGTACGGTCAAAAGGCACATCAAAATCACGATATTGATAGCTCAAGTTCACTTGAGTTTGACCATTATCCCATGCCAACGATGGTGCAATTAAAGTTTGCTGGTTATAACCAAAATTGCGCCAATAATCTTGGTCTGAATAATCTGCAATGAAACGGTAAGCAAAATTACTCTGACCAATAGCACCTGTGGTATCTACGCTGCCACCTAAACCATTTTTGCCATTTCCAAAGCTTGAACCATAAATAGAAACTTCAGATGCTTGTTCACGTTGCGGTCTTTTCGTCACCACATTGACCACGCCACCAGGGTCCATAATGCCATATAAAAGTGATGCAGGCCCTTTAAGTACCTCAACTTGCTCAACCGCAGCATTCATTGCACGACCTTGTACAATTGGCATGCCGTTAATCATAATAGAGCCATCACGGTTATCACCAAAACCCCGTTTCATTACCGTATCTTGAGTTCCTGCCAACGTGTTACCTTGCGTAATCCCACTGACTTGAGTCAATGCAGCATCTAAAGTTGCAGGCTTAAAATCTTCAATATATTGATTTGAAACCACATTCACCGTTTGTGGTGTTTCCAAATTCTTTTGTTGTCCTTTTAAGGTACTTGCCGTTTGCTGCCCTATTTTCTTATGTTCGGCCTGTTTTGCAGTTAAATGAATGGTTTCTAATATTTCAGATGTCTGTATCTCGGCTGCATAAACCCAGACTGAGCTGAGTGTCGTGGTCAATCCTAAAAAAACTTTAATGCTTAGGCTCAGTGGATGTAATGATTTCACTAGGTTGTAAACTCGATTTGGGAGGGGGTGTTTTAAATTTTGTGCATATTCTAGCGCCAGCCAATATTAATGAGAATACTTATTATTTATCTTATGTAATTTTTTTAAATAATTTTTACTATTGTTCAATTATTTTAATCAAATTAGAAAAATTCAGACTGTTTTTTAGCCTTTACAGACCCTTGAGAAAATCATGCTATGTTTAAGAAATGTTATTCAACTTCATTCCGAAGCGGTTAATTTATAAAATATAAATCGATTAAAAATTTGCATTGAGGAAAACTTTGCCGCATTTTACTTTTATTGAACGTATTACAGCGTGGTCAAATCAATATGCTTGGTTAGATATGTCTTTATCTTTAAGCCTATTGATATTACTTGCGATTTTAACCAATTTTATTGCGAAAAAAATTGTTGTTCGCGGTATTCGTAAAGTCATCTCCAAACTAAAATTTGCCAATCGTGATATCGTTACTCAACATCATGTCATTCGTAGAATTGCCAATATTGTTCCTGCCTTAGTCATCATGAACGGTATTGTGACAATACCTCATTTATCTGAAAAATTGATTAGCTTGGTACAAATGGCGACACAAGCTTTTATTTTTCTCACCTTCGCGCTTGCCATCGGTGAAAGCTTAAATATCTTTAATGCGATTTATCAACGCAATCCAAAGTCCAGAAACAAGCCTATTAAAGGCTATTTGCAGTTGGTGAAACTGGTCATTTTTGTGGTCTGTGCTTTGATGATTATTGGCACATTTTTGAAAAAAGATGTCTTTACGCTACTCGCTGGTTTTGGTGCCATGGCAGCCGTATTGATGTTGGTGTTCCAAAATACCATTTTATCCTTGGTGGCTTCTGTACAGATTTCATCTTACGATATGGTCCGCATTGGCGATTGGATTGAAATGCCTTCGTTAAATGCAGATGGCGATGTCATTGATATGTCATTACATACAGTTACTGTACAGAACTTTGATAAGACGTTTACCACCATTCCCACCAATAAACTGGTGACGGATACCTTTAGAAATTGGCGTGGTATGGCACAAGCAGGTGTACGTCGTATCAAACGCTCGATCTTTATTGATCAGAGTAGTGTTCACTTCATGAGTAATCACGAGCAACAAAAATTGAAAGATTTCTTATTATTGGATCAATATTTAAATAGCAAACAAGAAGAAATAGAAGAGTTTAATTTGCAACTCTCAAATCAGGCCATTTATAACCAACGTCGTCTGACCAACTTGGGGACATTTCGTGCCTATGTCGAGTTTTACTTAAAACAACATCCTGGTATCACACAACATCAAACTATTATGGTGCGTCAATTGCAACCAACCAGCGAAGGCCTACCTCTGGAAATTTATAGCTTTGCCAACACCACGGTATGGAAAGACTACGAAGCCATTCAAGCCGATATTTTTGATCATTTAATTGCAATTTTACCTGAGTTCGGTTTAAGAATTTACCAAGCGCCGTCTGGTTCAGACATGAACGCATTGGCACAGCATTTTGCTCAAACAGCACATGATATAAATCGTTTTACATCGCATAGTGAATAACTTTTATCCCCTCACTAAGAGGGGATTTTTATTTCGGTTCAAGTCGAGTTATAAATAGGTAACGACTCGATCTATTTGCATTTTATAACTTCTTGAGTCTTAAAAACTATTCACTCACTTCAGCGTGTTCACAATAATCAAAATATTCTAATTTAAAACTTTCTACGGCTTGCTGCTTTTGGGTTTCATTTGGAAATATTGGGAGATCATAGGCATCTTCTACAATTGCCTCATACAACTCCTTTGCCCCATCTTCATATTCAAGTGCAATACTTTTCTGGAGGCTGAGCGGAACTTCATCTTGTCTTTCTTGCATCACATTCTCTGCAACAATCGCAATTGCTTGACAAAAGCTAATGCTATCTTGAACAGAGGCAAATAACGCTCCAGAATACAAACAGCAGCAACACATTATTATTTTTTTCATAATGCACCTGTTTTATGTGCTTTAGTTCAATTTTAACAAGTGGAATGTGAAGCTGCTGTAATTTCTTGTTGGGCTAAAATGAAAGTATTGCCATCTTATTTTGTTTCATAACTTTAACTAACGCTTGCTCATTACAAGCTTTAGGGCAAATAACAAGAAAATAGTTCCTGTAATTTGATCTAAACGTCGAACAATTTTGGGTTGTTTCAAAAATCTGGAAATTGGCTGCATCATAAAAATAAGTATGCTTGACCAAAGAACCCTAGCACAACATGTATGGCAACTAGTCCCATAACCCAAATAAAGGGGGTGACATCATTTGGAATGAACTGCGGTAAAAAAGTGATATAAAAAAGCCCAACCTTGGGATTAAGAATATTGCAAAAAAATCCTTTTAAAAACCAATTGGGTGTTCTTTGTATGTTGATGTTGTTTTCTAGACTACTACGTGGTTTAACCAACAACTGTAATCCTAACCAAGCTAGATAAGCGGCTCCAAACCATTTTAAGACATTAAAAGCGAGTTCAGAGGTTGCCAATAATGCTCCCAACCCACATGCAACAATAATCCCCCATACCATGCATCCGAAGTTAATGCCTAAAGCGGTTTGAAAAGCCTTTTGACGGGTTTCAAGTGTGGCTGTACGAATAATTAACGTGGTATCTAAACCTGGGGTAATGGTCAAAATAACGATTGCAATTGTATAAGGGATGAGTATTTCAAACATATCTGACTCACTTTTTTTCAAACAGACTCAATACGGCGTGGATGCATATATATTGAGCAAAATTTATGAGTAAACTCACGTAAAAATGAGTATTACCATAAAGTCGATATAAGCACTTAAAGTATTTTAAAAAATTTAAATGCAGTTGCCGCATTTATATTAATCTTACGCAACGTAATCATCAATTTGTTAGTCAGATATTCATATTCAATGAATAAGGTCTACCTGAGTAGACCTTTATAGATGTTCTTTTATAAGTGAATAATGCTCAAAATAATAAAACTAATGCGTATTTGTTACTTCCCAAACAGAAGTCACTTCAGCACCATCTATGACAAAATCAACAATTAAACCATCAATCGGTAAATTATTAGGATCGCTCCACTGCTCTACCGCAAAATAAAACCACTCACCACACTCATCACGAATCATGCCCAATTGTGTTTGAGAATCGTATCGTTCTACACTTCCTCTCATATTGCCACCTTTATTATTGATTCAATTATTTAAGTTAACAATTACAGGGTATTAAAGTTATCAACAAGCCTGTATCGATAAAAATTTTATCATTATTTTCCAGAAAAAATACGACTTTTTTCACATTTTTCTAATAATTATCGACGGCGTATTCCATATTAAAATATATTTCTATAGAAATAACCGATCATTATTTTCAATTCAATTCCCAGTTATTTCACTTGAAAATAGTGTTTATCCGTAACCAAAGTAATTCTGAGTTTTTTATAAAATCTATGGATTGGATCTTCATTTCCTTTCATGATTTGATCTGCGAATTTATCATCTTGCATGAGTACCGCATAAGTTTTATAACCAAAAACTAACTCACTCGGTATTTTTCCAGTTTGTGTAAATTCGTCAATTTGCTTGTTTATTTTCTTTACAGATAAATCATTCATGTGTTTTTAAAGTTTCGGATTAGGCTTACTTTTTTATAATTGAAAAACATGACAAAAATGTGAACATCAACACCTTCCGTGTTAGCCGACTTTATGATGGTGCGTTAGATTGATATGGATTACAATGAATTCAAGCAAATTTCGGTTGTACTTTTACATGTGAATTAAGGATAAATGAACGTTTTCATCTTCCTCATCCATTATCTTTGAAAATATAATCCCGATTTTTTCTTGTAAAAATTTTATTTATCTTATTGTCATTTCTAAATTATGCAATTTTACCAAGAGGTTAATATTAATGCTTAGATGGTTCGAAAAGCGTGTAGATCCCTATCCTAGTAAAGGTTTAAAAGATCCACTGCCTACAACTTTCTTTGCATTTGTCTGGAGTGCATCTAAAGGTATACGCCCTTACCTGCTTATTTTAGTGCTTTGTACCGCAGGTGCTGCAAGTTTTGAAGCCTTGTTGTATGCCAAAATTGGCGACTTAGTCAATTGGCTCAGTAAAAGTCAACCTGATACATTCTTGGCACAACATCGTCAAAATTTAATACTACTGAGCATGATATTACTGGGGAATATCTTTTTTGCTAACTTCCAGTCCATTATTAAACATCAAATTCTGTTTAGTAGCTTTCCCATGCGGCTGCGTTGGAAGTTCCATAATTTATTATTACAACAAAGCCTTGATTTTTTTCATAATGATTTTGCAGGGCGACTTTCTGCCAAAGTCATGCAAACAGCGCTTGCAGTGCGCGAGTTTTGGATGATTTTGGGGGATATGCTGGCTTATGTCCTGATCTACTTCTTTACAGTCAGTATTGTACTCGGCTCAATCTCCCCATTTCTGATTATTCCCCTATTGGTCTGGTTGGCTTTATTCCTGCTTGCAGCATGGTATTTCATTCCACGACTCAGCAAAATTTCCAATGAACAAGCCGATGCTCGTGCGGTAATGACAGGTCGTGTAACCGATGCCTACACCAATATTCAAACGGTAAAACTGTTTGCCCATGCCGGCCGTGAAAGCCAGTATGCCAAGTCATCCATGCAAGAGTTTATGCGAACAGTCTATAAGCAAATGCGATTGGGTTCAGGTTATGAAATAAGCATTAACTCGCTCAGTATTGTGCTTTATACCGGTGTACTTGGAACAGCTTTATGGTTGTGGATCGAAGGTCGTGCAGAGCTGGGCATTATCGCGGCAACGACTGCCATGATTTTAAAACTCAACAGTATTGCCGAATTTATGATGTGGCAAACATCTGCTTTATTTGAAAATGTCGGCACCATTCAAGATGGTATGAAAACATTAGGGCGTCCGATTAGTATTCAGGATAAACCGAATGCAACTACGCTTGAGGTGAAACACGGCGAAATTAAGTTTGAAGATGTCTGTTTTGCCTACAATGAAAAAAATGTCATTGATCACTTTAATCTCACCATACGTCCAGGTGAAAAAATTGGTATTGTCGGGCGTTCTGGTGTTGGTAAATCTACGCTGATTCAATTGTTATTACATTTTTATACCCTTAACCAAGGGCGTATTTTAATTGATGGGCAAAATATAGAGGACGTAAGCCAAGACAGTCTGCGTAAAAGTATTGCTTTAGTCACACAAGATACATCGCTATTGCATCGTACCGTTGCAGAAAATATCAAATACGGACGTCCAGATGCCAGTGATGCAGATATGTATGATGCAGTTCGTAAAGCCAAAGCAGAGGATTTTATTCCGCAACTGACTGACCTTCGTGGTCGTAAAGGTTATGACGCCTATGTGGGCGAACGTGGAGTAAAACTTTCGGGTGGACAACGTCAGCGTATCGCCATTGCACGAGTATTTTTAAAAGATGCTCCGATTCTAATTCTTGATGAAGCCACCAGTGCCTTAGACTCTGAAGTTGAAGCTGCAATTCAGTCCAGTCTGGATGATTTAATGCAAGATAAAACAGTTATTGCAATTGCACACCGTCTTTCTACCATTGCGCAAATGGATCGTCTGATTGTCTTAGATCAGGGTCGAATTGCTGAACAAGGTACGCATGATGAATTGGTTGCTTTAAATGGTATTTATGCGCAATTATGGCAACGTCAAACTGGTGGTTTTTTAATTGAACAACATGAACTGAAAAATAAGGATAGTGCTTGATGTTGTATTTAGAAGATCTACACGTCGGTGATCGCTTTATTAGTCGTGCCTATGAAATGACTGTCGATGAAATTAAGCAATTCGCGCATCAATTTGACCCGCAGCCTTTTCATACCAATGAGGTAGAAGCGGCTAACCATCCAATTTTTAAAGGTTTGGCTGCCAGCGGTTGGCATACTTCCGCAGTCACCATGCGACTTTGGACAGAATGTTTTCCTGTAGCGTATGGCTTAATCGGTTCCGAAGCGCAAGTACGATGGCCTAGGCCGACCCGTGTAGGTGACCAGATCCATGTTGAGGTAGAAATAACCGAAATTAAACTGTCAAAATCAAAACCTGATCGAGCTATTGTGAGTTATACCACCGAAACACTCAATCAAAATGGTGAAGCAGTATTACTAGGCAATACCAAAATTTTAGTGTTTAGTAAAAACTATCAACCTGATCTTTAAAAGATGATGGTTCTAAAATCATTCGTGGTTTTAGAATCCACTTTATCTAATTTGTCGAACAATTTATCAGGCGTGTACTTATGTTTCATGCCAATATAAAAACTAACTGATATAACAACATTAAACGTGCAATGGATCGCGCATGAATACTATTTCGTCTAGACAAGACCAAGGAATTCCGGGAGTCTATGGTCTGTTACTTTTAGATGTCGTGTCACGCTGGGGCTATAATGCAGATACTTTATTTGCTCCATTCCAGCTCAATAGTGAAAAATTAGCGGAGCCAGATTTTCGAATCTCGACGTCAGTTGCCAATGCATTAATTCAACATGCCTTGATCCTGACCGGTGAATCAACACTTGGTTATCATTTAGGTACGCAAATGCGTATTTCTATCCATGGTTTTATTGGTTATGCCATTATGACTGCAAATGATATTACCGATGCGCTTGTCCTCGCCAACCGCTTTGTGCAATTACGATTGCCCTTCTTACAAATCTATTTTTCTACTTTCGCTGAACAAGCAACTTTGCAGCTTCGAAGTGATGTCAGTATAGAACCCTTACGTTCAGAAATTTGTATTACGTTAACCATTGGCATTATTTCTATGGCCAAAGCCATGACAGGTGTCACAGATTTGGGCGGTGAGATTGATTTTGATTTTCCCCAACCCGAAGGTTTTGAACGCTATATTACCAAGTTTCCAAATCATCAGTTTCGTTTTGATCAACCCCATTTATTGATGAGCTTTGATAAAAAATACCTCGCATTAAAAATGATGAATGCTGACCCGATTGCGAGCCAAATTGCAATTAACCAATGTGAAGCCGAACTTTCGGCTTTAGGTGAACGCAGACGGCTCTCTATGGCGGTTCGCGACATTTTGACGCATTCAGAGCAGCATTATTTAAGTATTGAAAATGTAGCATATCGCTTACATATGTCTGATAGAACCTTGAAGCGCCAGTTAGCGACCGAAGGAACCTCCTTTTCAACAATTGTCGATGAAGTTCGCTACCGACATGCAACGTCGCTACTCTCCCGAACAGATTACACTCTTGAACAAATTGCAGATGAACTAGGCTATAGTGATGTTGCCAATTTCAGTCGTGCTTTTAAAAGATGGAGTGGACGTAGCCCAAGTAATTGGCGTAAAGATCCATACCTATAAGCCTTTTGTTTTTAGGTAAAAACATGTATAAAGCATGACAAAAATAAATGAATACTTTTGAGGAGTCATCATGAATCATCCTTCAGATTTGAAATATGCGAGCACGCACGAGTGGGTGAAAATTGAAGGTGATCTTGTTGTAACTGGGATTTCAGACCATGCGCAGGATGCCTTAGGCGATTTAGTTTATGTCGAAATGCCAGAAGTGGGACAACAAGTGACGGCCGGCGAACAAGCGGGTGTTGTTGAATCTGTGAAAACAGCTTCTGACATTCATGCGCCTATTTCAGGTGTTGTCGTTGAAGTGAATACAGCACTGGAAGACGATCCTGACTTTGTAAATGACGCACCCTATGGCAAAGGTTGGATTTATAAAATCAAGCCAAATAACATCGATGATGTAAACACATTGTTGTCTAGTACGGACTATGAAGCAGGACTTTAAGTTATCCACGCTTCTTGAAAATCAGCTTTCGGGCTGATTTTTTATATTTAAAACTCGCTAATAATCAAATAATGATAATTTTATTAAATATAAGAAATATTAATATAAAAAAATATATCAAAATATCAATTTACTTTATTTTTCTTCTTTACTTGGTTATGATTAAACCTCATCTTCATGACCTTGGTATGCGCAGGGAATACATAAAATAGTGATAGCCACATTGTCGTGATTCCCTTTCTACTTCTGGGTCAATTATGTCACATTCATCTACAATTCAGCTTTGGAATAAGTCTTTTATACTGTGTCTAGCCAATAACTTATTTCTATTTATCTTTTATTTCGCGCAAACCACAATTCTACCCATCTATATTTTACAAGACTTACATGGCAGCCTTGCTCAAGCTGGATTAGCCATGACTTTATTTATGGTATCTTCTATTGCGGTACGCCCTTTTAGTGGATTAATCATTGAAAAGTTTGGTCGAAAAAAAACACTTTTTATCTCTGAGCTTTTGTTCTGTTTATTTTCCGTTGCCTATATCTTTGCAGATAATCTAGAGGTTTTACTCTGGCTACGTTTTTTACATGGGATTTGGTTTAGTATTTTAACGACAGTTACTGTTCCGATTGCCAATGCATTCATTCCAGATTCACGCCGTGGCGAAGGTATGGGCTATTTCGTCATGTCAGTCAACTTAGGGATTGTCTTAGGTCCATTAATTGGTTTATCACTCATTCAACCATTATCCTATGCTGTTGTTGCAAGTATTCTCGCTGCAATTGTCTGTCTCGGTTTTATCTTCTGTTTTTTAATCCCTATTCATACCACTACTTCGAACACGCTAGCTCCACAAAAAAGACAACTCTCCATTCATGATTTTATTGAGAAAAAAGCGCTGCCTGTTTCTATTATGGCGATGATGGTTTCATTTGCTTATGCCAGCATCATGTCATTTATCTCGACCTATTCCGCATCGAAAAACTTACTTGCTTATGCCAGTCTATTTTTTATTGTTTTCGCAATTTCGATGATTAGCTTGCGCCCTTTCACTGGAAAAATTTATGACCGTAAGGGGCCAAGCTATGTCATTTACCCAGCTTTAGCTTTGTTTTCAGTAGGGCTTATTATCTTAAGTCAAATCAATAGCTTAATTGGATTTATACTCGCAGCTATTTTTATTGGGATGGGATTCGGCTCAGTACAACCCTGCCTACAAACACTGGCTATTCAACGTGCGGCACCTCAACGAATTGGTCATGCAACATCCACCTTTTTCACTTTTTACGATTTGGGCATTGCATTGGGTTCAATACTATTAGGGATTCTAATCACAGCACAAGGTTATAGCATGTCCTATATCTTATGTGCGATCATCGTATTACTGAGCCTATTGTTTTATAAATTCTGTGTGGTCACGACCACAAAATAGCATACAAAATTAAGCCCCTGATTTCAGGGGCTTTTTACAATCAATATTTTATTATTGTGGTTTTCTTAATTGCTGTGCAGCTTCTAACAATAAGTGTTCAGTTTGTTCCCAACCAATACAACCATCTGTTACAGACTGACCATAAATCATGTCGCATGAAATCTTTTGATTCCCTTCGACCAAATGACTCTCTAGCATAACCCCACGAACATTGGTTTGCTCACGCTCACTCACAATTTGACGGAGCACCTCTGACTGCAATTTTGGCTTCTTATTGCTATTACCATGGCTGCAATCGATCACTAAAGCAGGTAAAACCCCTTTGGTTTTAGCCTTAATTTTGTTGATTTCTTCTGCCTGATAGTTCGGACCGGTATTTGAGCCACGTAAAATTAAATGTGCCAGTGGATTACCATGAGATTGAAGCATACAAGGTAAACCGGACTGACTCATTCCCAAGAATTGATGCGCATTTGAAGCCGATTGAATGGCATCTAAGGCAATTTGAATAGAACCATCAGTGCCATTTTTGAAACCAATGCTGTAGGGCATTTGGCTCGAAATTTCACGATGAATTTGTGATTCACTGGTGCGAGCACCAATCGCTCCCCATGCCAATAAATCATCAAAATAAGCTGTAGCCATTGGGCTTAAAATTTCGCTCGCAATTGGCAAGCCCATTTCAATAATGTTTAAATATAACTGACGAGACTGTTCCAAACCTGACTGTAAATTGGATGAACCATCTAAGTCAGGATCATACATAAAGCCTTTCCAGCCCACTGTGGTGCGTGGTTTTTCAATATAAGCACGCATTACTAGAAAAATTTGATCAGAAACTTGCGCTTGTAATTGTTGTAGTTTTTGCGCGTATTCCAAAGCTGCGACAGGGTCATGAAGGGAACATGGTCCTGTAATCACCAATAGTCGTGAATCTTCACCAGATAAAATATTTTGAATAATTTGACGATGTTCGGCAATCTGAGCCGCAAGTAGTGCAGAAAGAGGAAGTTGTGCTTTGAGTTGCTGAGGCAAACTCAATAGAGCTTCTTGTGTATTCGTTTGATGTTGTAGTGCAGTATTTAAAGCATTCATTGGTCTTTCCTTTGGACTGTCTGTTCAGTCCGATCTTTTATTTGTGCGTTTTGGGTCTATGGGATGATAAGGATTGAGTCATAAACTGACTAAAGTAAAACCAATAACCGTTACTAAAATATGAAGTGTTAAATGCGTACATGTGAATCTCCTAAAAATTTATAAAAAACAAAGCATAAAAAAACCTGACCGGGGTTGCCGATCAGGTATCAACTGGTGGGCAACCTTATTTTGCCCAAACGCGTTCAGGCAATTAGCTAAACTGCCAGAAATAAAAATAAGCGTTTGCGATTAAAGGTTGCTTTAACATCTTTGTTTCATCAAAAAAGTATCTGAAATTTAAAATACGCCTTATTATTGCCTTTGACAACCTTTATTTTAGGAATAATAGTTATGTCTAGAACAACTTTTACTTATCAATTCATTGAATGATCGAGATTTTAAACCCATCGCTTCAATTTATTTTGCATGGTCAGTTTCAACTGCTCCTTCCAGTCATTGGGTAATGAACTTTTGGCAAGTCGAACCCAAACGCTTGCAAACTGTTTGGTGAAACTGGCTTCGCTGTAATGAATTCCATACTCAGCACACAATGCTTTAATTTTTGGCGCTACTTCTGCATAACGATTGGCGGGCATGTCTGGAAATAGATGGTGCTCAATTTGATGACTTAAATTACCACTTAAAATATGTAGCCCTTGCGTGCCCGAAAAATTACTCGAACCCCGAATTTGACGTAAATACCACTCTGCCCGAGTTTCATTTTCAGTATTGTCTAACTCAAAGGTTTCAGCATCTTCAGTAAAATGTCCATTAAAGATCACTGCTGATGCCCATAAACTACGGATCACATTGGCTACGGCATTGCCTGCAAATACTGGAATAGCATTTGGTCCCGCAATCAATGGAAAAAAGACATAGTCTTTAATCACTTGGCGCGTTACTTTTTTGCGTAATTTGACTGAATCTTGCCAAACTTCACGCCAGGTTTTGGTTTTATATACATAGACATCTTCCAGATGTAGGTTTTGCACACCCACATACCATTCAAAAAAAACCATGAGCTGAATAGTCAACGGAATGTTAAATAAAAATCTTGGCTCCCAAGGTTGGCTTTCACTTACTCGAATGAGTCCATAGCCGACGTCGTGGTCTTTTCCAACAATATTGGTATATGTATGATGTACATAGTTATGGGTATATTTCCAATCATCGCCTGTTGCGATGGTATCCCAATCATAGTTTGCACCATTTAGGCTTGGGTCATTCAGCCAGTCAAACTGACCATGCATCACGTTATGCCCCAACTCCATATTTTCAACAATTTTAGAAATCCCCAGTAGCCCTGTCCCCAATAACCAAACAGGTGGTAACCAGCCAGCGAACATCAACATACCGCGTGAGGCAATTTCACTATAGCGGACAAAATTTCGGATTTTATAGATATAAGCGGCATCATGCTCACCTAAACTTTGCATCGTTTCACGGCGAATGGCTTCGATCTTCTCTCCAAAGGACTGAATTTCTTCATCCGTTAGATACCGAGATTTGCTATTGCTTTGGAAATTAACGGGTTTATTCATTTTATTTGTCCCTACATTAAACTTTTATAAATTAATCACAACTGGGCTAATCGCCTGTGAAATGCACAGTTTGATCTGAGTATTACACTGCTCATCAATTTCGCCTGTGAGCACATTTCGAACAGCCCCTTGTACTTTGGTGCAGGAACAAGTATTGCAAATACCCATACGGCAGCCATGTGCGGGTTTAAGCCCTGCTTTTTCAGCACTTTCCAACAAATTATCTGTTGCTAAAAATTCCTGCTGCGCACGGAGGAAAGTCACAGGTTGTGCTTCGAGTGTTTGATCAATCTGGATTTTAAAATATTCTGTCTTGAGCAAATGCGAGATACTTTGATCGGTATAAAGCTGCTGCACACACTTCATCATGTTATTCGCACCACAGGCATAACACTCACGCTGCTGATAGTCTGGTACGAGTTGCTGAAGTAGTGACTCACTAAGATGTTGCTTATTTTTCAATGTGTTAAATGAATGATATTTAAACTGTGGATATTGTGCTGCTAAAGCTTCTAGTTCTGTGTGGTAGGCAGTATCACGGGTAAAATATATCAAATCGATAGGATGCTCTGTGCTTTTCAGCGCCTGTTTGACTAAAGCATAAATGGCGGTAATACCACTCCCTGAGGCAAGGAATAAGTTTGCTTGATTCGATTGTGGTTTAAATACAAACTCGCCCTGAGCTTGAGAGATTTCAATGACTGCGCCTAAAGCTAAGTCGGTTACAGCTCTTGAAACAGATCCCTGTTGTTTTATGGCAATCAGCACATCACCATTGTCGAGGATGTCGACTATAGAATAACTGCGCTGTTGACGTATGCCTGCAATTACAACCGTGAGCAAAATACTTTGCCCTGCAAGCACTTGAGTGCTATTAAAGTTTTGATTTGGTCGTAACTTTAACTGAATAAAATCATCACTTAATGCTTTACGCGCAATGATTTGAGCCTTAATTTTTTTCCACGCCCAAATTGGATGAATTTTTTCTGCGATAAAATCGACAAAGTCTTCGCGTATCCACTCTGGCTTATATTGCACATGATTTCCCATAATTGTACCTATCTGAATCAATCTATATTTTTATACAACTGTCTTTTATTGCTGAGTTTACAATAAATTTAACTGTGGTAGTGCTCTATGTCAGATGAGGACAAAACATATCATTTGGCATTTATTATCATTTTTTGTCTAACAAAAGTTACTTCTTGCCAATCTACTTACATAAAAATTTTAGATGTAGATAAAAAAAGACCAAGCATTTGCTCGGTCTTTTGTCGTGACTAGACTAACTTATTCAGAAAAATGAACGACTGAACGGATGGATTTTCCTTCATGCATTAAATCAAATGCTTCATTAATTTTGTCTAAGCCCATGGTATGGGTCACAAAAGGTGCCAGTTGAATATCGCCTTTCATCGCATCTTCAACCATGCCTGGTAGCTGTGTACGTCCTTTTACGCCACCAAAAGCTGTACCCATCCATTTACGCCCTGTAACCAATTGGAATGGACGTGTTGAGATTTCCTGACCCGCACCCGCTACACCAATAATCACTGATTGTCCCCAACCTCGGTGTGCACATTCCAATGCTGAACGCATGACGTTGGTGTTCCCAATACATTCAAATGAATGATCCACACCCCAACCTGTCATTTCAACAATCACTTGCTGAATTGGTTGTTCGTAGTCTTTAGGATTTAAGAAATCCGTCGCACCAAACTGTTTCGCTAATTCAAATTTGTCAGGATTCATATCTACGACAATAATACGACCTGCTTTCGCTTGCTTCGCGCCTTGTACTACGGCTAAACCAATACCACCCAGACCAAATACAGCAACTGTGTCACCTTCTTGTACTTTGGCTGTATTATGTACAGCGCCAATCCCTGTCGTTACACCGCAGCCCAATAAACACACGTGTTCAGGGTTGGCTTCCTGATTAATTTTTGCCAAAGAAACTTCTGCAACCACAGTGTATTCACTGAAGGTAGAACAGCCCATATAGTGATAAATTGGCTCACCATTATATGAAAAACGCGTCGTACCATCTGGCATTACACCTTTGCCCTGAGTTGCGCGAACCGCAACACAAAGATTGGTTTTACCTGATTTACAGAATAAGCATTCACCGCATTCTGCGGTATAGAGTGGAATAACATGATCCCCAGGTTGAACACTGGTTACGCCTTCACCAACCTCTACAACAATACCTGCACCTTCATGCCCCAATACAGCAGGAAAAACGCCTTCCGGATCATCACCTGATAGAGTAAACGCATCGGTATGGCATACACCCGTATGGGTAATTTTAACCAATACTTCCCCTTTTTGAGGTGGTGCAACATCAATTTCTACAATTTGAAGTGGCTGTCCTGGCGCAAAGGCTACGGCTGCACGTGATTTCATGCCATGTTCATCCTTATATCGATATTTAACAGATGGACTACAGTAACCGCTTTTTAAGCCTTAATTCAACCATAACCGCATGATAATATGTATTTATCTTGGTAATAATGAATTAGAACAAGATGCAAAAAAATACCAGATATTTCTCTTTATTATTATGTGCAAACTTAGGTTTACTCACGGCTTGTAGCCTTCCACCAAACCAGGCAAAGAAAGAATCTGCTTCAAACTACCACACGGAACATTGGATACAACACCAAAATGTTGATGCCCAACTCCAGCAAGGACTTACTGCCTATTTAGCATTAGATGATGCATTTATGAGTATCGCATCACGTATTCATTTAATACGAGATGCGAAACATACGCTTGATTTGCAATATTATATTTGGGAAGACGACTCCTTAGGTCATATGATATTGGCTGAACTATTAAAAGCAGCAGATCGCGGTGTTAAAGTCCGCCTCATGATTGATGATCAAAATGGCACCAAATTAGATCCGTTACTTGAAAAGTTAGTTACACATCCGAATTTCGAAATCAAACTCTACAACCCTTATAAATATCGAAATTTTAGGGTTATTGATTATGCTTTTCGGTTGAAACAGATCAATCATCGTATGCATAACAAGCTAATTATTGCCGATGGTGCCATTGCAGTGACTGGGGGACGTAATATTAGCCGCGAATATTTTGATGCAGGTCATGATTTTCAATTTACCGACATGGACATCTTGTTCTTTGGTAATGCAGTAAAATCTGCCAATCAAATTTTCATTAACTTCTGGAATAGTGAACTGAGTTATTCAGTACAACAACTGATTGGGGTTGGATCGGCAGATGAACTGGCGCAACTTCGTAAAAATTATGCGGTGAACGATCATGAAAAAGAACGGTTCATTAACCAACTAGATTTGGCGCAGAAACACATCATGGCTCAATTGCAGGAACGTCAGGTTGAATGGGTTAAAGCACAATTTTTGGCTGATGATCCAGAAAAAACGCTGGGCAATATTGCTCAAGATAAATTGCTGTATTCTCAACTCAAACATGCAATGGGTATTCCTAAAGAACATTTGGAATTGGTATCGGCTTATTTTGTACCCACTAAAGAAGGAGCTGCTTTTCTTGCTGATCTTTCACATCAAAATATTAAAGTTCGTGTTTTAACCAATTCTTTTTTAGCCAATGATGTGGCTTTGGTCCATGCTTTCTATCAAAAATATCGGAAAGAGCTGCTTAAAAATGGCATTCAACTTTATGAGTTTAAACCTGATATTCAACGAAAACAGCGTACTTGGTATGAGGTATTAACAGGTAATGCAATTCCTGCCAAAGGAAAAAGTTCGTCAAGATTACATGCCAAATTTTTTGGTGTAGATGGCAAAGTTTTTATTGGTTCATTTAATTTTGACCCACGCTCTGTGAACTTAAATACTGAAGTGGGCTTGGTGGTCGAATCGGATCATTTACAAAACCAAGTCACACATGCGATGGATCGTTACTTACCCCGGATTGCATACGAATTAAAACTTAATCCTCAAGGTGAAATTATTTGGTTAGAACATCATGAGAATGGTCAAGTGACTGAATATAATGTTGATCCGCACACCACAAAGTTTCAGCGTTTTACTTTTAAAAGTTTGTCTTACTTACCGATTGAATGGATGATGTAATGACAAAATCATTACATCATCCATTTTCGCATCAAAAAAGCTTAATTCGATTGTGTTTCATTGTTGTTGATCAACATTTCGGAATTAGGTTTTTCATGATCAAAACTAAAACTATCCATCACTTGCGCAATGATCTCAAATATTTGGGGATTCATACACTGCGCCACATTAAAACGCATTAAATGTTTTGCACCTTCTGATTGGCTAAAGGCATGTCCTGGAGCAAGAATTAATCCACGTTTTAAACAACGTCGTGATAATTCTGCTGCATCAATATCTGAAGGCAGTTTACACCATAAGAAAATTCCAGCTTTAGGAATGAGTATAGGTTCTATACGCAGTTGCCTTAATCGTTGAATGCACAATCCCATACTGGTATTGAGTTTCTTTTTTAATGACTCGATGTGTTTTAAATATTGACTATCCATAAGTGCTGCAAATACAATTTCCGCATTTAAATGTCCACTACTAAAATTAGTTGCTATTTTTAAATCAATATATTTTTCAATATCTTGCTGACTAGAAACAATATAACCGCAGCGCAGCGAAGCGGTTAAAGTTTTAGAGAAGCTGCCAATTTGAATCACCCGCCCTAAACCCATAAGTGTGGAATATCGTGGTGCGGGAACATATTCAAATTCTGAAAAGATATCATCTTCCACAATCAATAGATTCGCTTGATCTGCTAATTTGGCAACTTGATAGGCTCGTTGTATAGATAAAGTCGCACCTGTCGGATTATGAATTCCAGAGTTGGTTAAATAGAGTTTAGGTTGATATTGTAAGGCTTGTTCAAAACATTCAATATCAGGACCTTGAGCTGTAAATGGAATGGCAATGGCCTGTAAATGGTGGGCTTGAATCAAGGCTTGAAAATTAAAATAGCATGGATCATCGACTAGAATGACGTCCCCAGCTTTCAAATGCACACGAAAAATTAAGTCGATAGACTGAGTCCCAGAATCTGTAATTAAGATTTGTGAGGGTTCAACTTGTATTTCATATTGATTATTTTTACGGGCAATCCATTGCCTTAAGCCCAGATGACCATGCGGTACAGGATACTCTACCAGCATCTTTATAGATGATTTCGCTGCATGTTTGAGAGCTTTACGTAAACTACTTTCAGGCATCCACTCTGGAGGTAGCCAGCCGCAACCGGGTTTAAGCGTTTCCTCATTCGCATCCAAAGATTGGCGCGAAATCCATAAAGGATTAATTTCTCGATCATATTGAACATGATGTTCTGCTATTTTCTTCGTTTGCATCTGACCTTTAACATAAAACCCTGAACCTGCTCTTGCCTCAAGTACACCCTCAGTAACTAAACGTGCATACGCTTCCACAACTGTCGAAATTGAAAAATTCAGATCTTGCGCTAAACGCCGTACCGAAGGTAAGCGCGCACCAGCAACAAAACGTTGGTTTGAAATTTGGGATTTGATTTGTTCCATCACAATATCAATTTTGCTTTGCGTATACATAGCTGAGTATTCAAGTTAATAGATCACTGACAATACAAATTGTATACCAATACAGTTATTTAAGATTGTACTGGATTGTATCTGTTTAGAGCTTCTCATTTGGCATGTAATTGAGCTATATATAAATGAGATTTGAACATGAAGCAAAGTAATATGGGGTGGATACATGGCTTTCTAGGTATGGTCATTTTCGCAGGCTCTATGCCTGCTACACGTCTTGCGGTGGTGGGATTCAGCCCAGAATTTCTCACAGGCGCTCGTGCTGTGATAGCTGCTGGACTCGCAATGTTATGCCTTCTATTGTTTAAACAACCCTTTCCAACCTTTAAACAAATCAAATCTTTAATTGTAATTGCATTTGGCGTTGTGTTCGGTTTTCCATTTTTCACAGCACTTGCTTTAGAACACATGACTGCGGCACGTGCCCTTGTTTTTGTGGCATTACTTCCTTTAGCTACCGCCATTTTTGCCGTGTTACGTGCAGGCGAAAGACCTTCGAGTAAGTTTTGGCTTTCTGCAATCATAGGCAGCAGCTTTGTTGCCATATTTATGTGGTTTCAAGATCAGCAAAGTTTTCATCTTAGTGCTGATCTATATATGCTGATTGCTGTATTGGTTTGTGGTTTAGGCTATGCCGAAGGTGGACAACTCTCAAAACAGCTCGGTGGTTGGCAAGTCATTTGCTGGGCATTGATTATTGCGTTACCTTTAATGTTGTTGTTATTTGGAATTTATTATCCTGACAATTGGGCATCTATTCCTCTTACAGCATATGCAGGATTGTTCTATGTTTCCCTATTTAGCATGCTGATTGGTTTTGTGTTTTGGTACAAAGGTTTGGCATTAGGCGGCGTTGCACGTGTTGGGCAAATTCAACTATTACAACCCTTTTTGGGGCTCATACTTTGCACTCTAGTACTTCATGAATCTATCGATTTTGCTATGATTGTCGTGTGTTTCGCCGTCATTATATGTGTCTTCTATGCCAAAAAGTATGCTTAAAGCTCTAACTTGAAAGATACATCTACTTAGATTAAACCAATTTTTTGGAAAAGTTGTTGATAGGCTTCAGCTTTTTTCTCTAATGCTAATGGGTAAGCACGCGAAGAGGATGGCATTCGAGATAAAGTTAACACACGCTCTGCAAAAAATGTCTGTGAACTTGCCCCAATTATAGGTTTTTCAGTGCTTTCAGGCATGGATAACATGAGCGTGTCTGTTGCCTTATCCCCTGTGGTGACAATGTTTTGACAAAGAGGAATCTTGGCTAATAACGAAGTTAGATCGGTCGGCGTTTCTATATGTAAAAATTTATCTGAGGCATTCTCTTTTAAACGAACAACTTGATATGCCGTATCAAAAATAGCAATCCCTTTTTCTATTAAGAAATCACGGATTTTCTGCTCATAAAAATTCTTATTGGGAAGGTCTAGAAAATACGCTTTGTCTTGGAAAAAGATCAGCCCAAAGATTCGCCACATGTCGTTCTGATAATTCGGATAGTAAAAATCCATTTTCCAACGTGTTTTGGGTGGTGGAAAACTGCCCAGCATCAGTAATTTTGCATTTGCTGGTAAAAATGGTTCGAGCGGATGGGTTTCTATAACTGACATTTCTTAAAATTAACACTTATATTTAAATGAGATGAATACCAAAATGTTGTAAAAGCTTTGCCCAAAGCAAAAATATAATTATCGTTATAACACAACAAGTACCTAAAGCAATCCAAAAACCATAACGTTGATACAATAGAGGAAATGCTAAAAACATCGGTAAAGTCGGGATGACATACCAAAAAGTATACCAAGCATGATTGGCAATTTTTTGAGGTTCCTGTCCTTCTAATTTCATCCAGATCAGAACAAGAACTGTTACTAGAGGTAATGCTGCAATTAACCCGCCTAAACGGTCACTACGTTTTGCTACTTCGGAAATAAGTATAACCATACCTGCTGTTATTGCATACTTAACAATCAGAGGAAGCATTTACTTCTCCACGTAAAATGACCTATGCAAGAATAGTTTAATTAATTTAAATTTTATAGAGACTTATAAAACTATTTACTCGAAATAAGAGACATAATCTGAGTAATCCATAATCACACCAATAAAAAATTTTATTTAATTTCAAATACTTAATATAAACCATTGTTTTATGTGATAAAAAAAATTAGTCTGTATTCTAATTGATAAATAAGCAGCTCCTTTATTCCATAAAGGGCTTCACTACGTTTTGTTCCTGACATCATGTAATGATTCTAAATTAATTTTACTTAATGGTTCGGGATGATTAGTGAGTTTGATCAACATTGTTTAAATATTTTCCATAAAAATCCATATCTTATATTTACTTTAATATCAGTGCTTTATGTAAATTTTTAATAATTTTTCACAGATACTCCGACCAATTCCCCTACTGGTACCTGTTATCAAATTTACCTTTTTCATTTAAGAGTTTGATGTTCTCCTTTAGAAGAACCAGCATTCACGGCTCCAAGGCAATCCAAGCAAAAGTGAGTAAGTTAGAACGGTATTAAATTGATGCATTTGATACACTGAAATGCAGGATTCCTGTCATATTTTCGGTACAGATTAATATCAACCAGAATATCGTTTCTAACTTATGAAAAATATCTAAAACTGTAAAATCCATTCACCTTTCACATAGGGATAATTATAGTTCGGGCCGTTGAAAGAGGCACTTTTATTATATCCAGCATTCATGCGAAAAAATTGAGATCCATACATTGGACTTTGCAAGTTCAGTTCAAAAAGTTGAGTTGACTGACTTGGAGCTTCATTGATTTTTTCCCGTCCTAGGCCAACTGTTAAGCCTGAAGACCATTTAGCAAAGCGCTGACGCCAACCAAGTGCCAGCATAGATTCTTCATAATTCTTTGGGTTGAAATACGCACCACCGACATCCTCTTGACTGCTATGATAAGTTCGATAACGGGCTTGGACCGTAAGACCTAGATTGAGTGAAGGTTGATAAATCAATTTAATTCGACCATGATCGCGACGATTATCATCTGAAAAAAATTGGGTTCCAGCCAAACCGACGAGAGTGACATGATCACCTAAACCTTGATCCAGAGCAGCACCCACGAAAGTGAAATTAATCCCCTGATCCAGAGCAGATTGCGTTTCGACCCAGTCACGATTCACAAATACGTCTAAGGCAGTTTTATCGAAAAACTGAGTCCGATAACTACCATCAAGAGTTAATAATGTATGGTTATTTTGCTCGAATAGGCCTGCATCTAAAAACCAGCCATTCGCAGTGGCAGAATCGATATCTCTTCCTACAAATGATATTTTCTGTCCATCCCGATTCCAGTTATCGGCCTTATATTGATAAGCACTAGCACGCACACCTAGATAACTATCGCCACTTTCATATTTTGGAAAAAATTCTGCTGATAACTTACGGGTTTGAAATCCCTCACTATCATCACTGAAAAAGAATTCTGTTCCAACAGCACGCCCACTGGTCCCTTTTTTTTCTTCTAATTCATTAGCAAAACAGCCCATGCTAATCATCATTAATAAAGGAATAGTGATACATAAATTTGTTGGTTTTGTTTTCATTTCGTTCCCCATGTTTTTCGCGTTCTCAATATTTCATCCAAATACCCGAGAATACTAGCAGGTTGTAATAAGAAGCTATATGCGAGAACATATATCAAAAAACCAGCAAAGTTCTTCCGAACTTTCAGCTCCATTTCATTAAACATCTGACGTTCAATAAAATAATTTAAGAGACTTAACAATAAAGCCATTGGAAGCAAAACCAGCGTCATAATGCCGACAATCCAGTAATAGCCAAAACATGCCAATACTAACCCAGGCAAGAATCCAAAGGTAAAGGCCAGATCTAACCAAGGAAAAAGCAGATTCCAATAAATAAAGAATGTTGACAGTCGTGGCTTGACTAAAATGGATGGATGTTTAATAAAAGCTTCCACCATGCCTCGTGCCCATCGCTGGCGCTGCTTCATAAAAACTCTGAGTGTCGTAGGTGCATTGGTAAAAAGGCAGGCATCCTCACAATGCCCAACTCTATACCCAGCATTGAGCAATGCCCAAGTGAGTACAATATCTTCGCCTACACATTCAGGCCATCCACCCACTTCAATCAATGCAGCACGATCGTAAATAGAGAAAGCTCCTTGCGCAACTAGAGTACCTTGGTAAAGTGATTGCATGCGCTTGGTTGCTGAAATTCCAAGAAAATAGTCCCATTCCTGAGTTTTAGTCAGTAAATTCTCTCGAGAGTTACGAACCAAAATCTTACCAGCCACAGCACGAGTATTTGGTGGGTCTAAAAGATAGCGTTCAACAATATTAATCAACGCAATACGATGTAAATATGAATCAGCATCGATTGTGACTACAAGGTCATGTTCAACCAATTTAAATCCTTCATTCAAGGCATGCGCTTTACCCGCATTTTTCTCCAAATCAAGAAAAGTAAGCCATGAAAACTGTTCTTGTAGATTTTTAACAATATCGGCTGTCTCATCTTTAGAACCATCATTAATTACAATGACTTGTAACTTACCATGATAATTCTGATGACTGATACTCACCAAAGTATCTTTAATCGAAGCAGCTTCATTATAAGCAGCAATCAGAATACTGACGCCTGGATAAAATGAAAGTGTCTGTCGACGAGGCCTTTTATCCATCATCAAGCTCAAAGCAGCGAATGAATTCATAAAGCCTGGAATAATGGCAATCCCATAAATCAGAAAAATAGCAGCAAACAGACCAATGTGTGTACTGAGGTCATGTATCCACGCTTGTGCTATCCATATTGAAAACCAAGTCCAAAGACAAGCACCACTTAAAGCAATACAAAATTTTAATCGTATCGAAAAATAAAGTAGAGATATTCCTTTGTCAATCTCAGTACTAATCATTATATTTTTCCATTAATTAAGTATAACTATAATCATACTTAATACGGCTCAAAAATAAATTCAATAATTACCAAACTTATATGAAGTCTTGATTATTTTTGTACCAAATGCGCTCAACTTTGTAGACACTTTTTAATTAGATATGGACTGCCACCACTCTCCTAGACAAATTTAGTCTATTCTTTTTGTATAGGAGAGAACATTATGAGTGTCACAAGATTCACTTTGATCTGATTTATCTGAAAAATTTCGGTGAAAACTGCAGAATTGACCAAGCCCGTTCGCTTATGAAAGCAGATGTTAAAACGTTCTCGGAAGTAAGCCTATCAGACTGAATTGAAACCTTGTTAAATCAACAATACTGTTGCTTTAATATAACTAGCCGAAAAAAGTCCACGTTGAAATCAGTCGGCTTTTATTCTTCACATATGTAACATGGACTCCATAAATTTATTCCAATTAAAAAATAAAGTTACCCCAATTTATTTACAATCCGCAAAGGTAAAACTTTCATCGCTAAGCTCATTGGTAACCACGGCCACTTTGGAATATACGCTTTGACAGGAGCTTTCTCAATCGCTTCTGCAAGTAAATGTGAACCCGTTTTTTCATCGACTTCAAACGGTAACTTTTTCGCCCCTTCATTTAACTCAGTACGAATATAGCCAGGGAATATAGTCGAAACTTTAATGGGTGTATCAATGAGTTCTGCACGTATGCCTTCGGCTAAATGTGCTACCGCAGCTTTGCTCGCGGCATAAGTTGAGAGATGCTTTGGCAAGCCACGCATCGCACTCATGGAAGAAATCACCACCAAATGCCCCGAATTTTGAGCACGAAAAATTTCAACCGCTGCTTCACATTGTGCCAATGCTGAAATAAAGTTGGTTTCTGCAGTTGCGCGGTTAATCTCAAAATTGCCTTTACCAATACGACGACCTTGTCCGACTCCCGCATTCACAATAATTCGATCTAGTTTGCCAAAGTCTTGTTGGAATGCCTTAAACACATCAAAGACTTGGTCATAATTGGTCACATCTAAAGTTTTGGCAATCACCTGAATACCATACTGACTTTCAAGCTCTTGTTTAAGTGCTTCTAGACGTTCCATACGTCGCGCACAAATGGCGAGATTGTAGCCCTTTTGTGCAAATTCACGCGCCATACCTGCGCCTAAACCTGAACTCGCCCCTGTAATTAAAATGGTTTTTGCCATGGGTGAAATCCTTGTTATATCCATGTTAAAAGTTCTGAATCATCTGCTTTAATAAAATGATGCTCATTTAAACTGAGTAATTGCGGTTCGTTTCCAACTAAACGCAAAGTGGTCATACTGGTATTAGTAATCGCCCAGTTCAATGCAAATGTACGATTAGGATTCAGTTCGAGAATTTTTCCTGCAGCCACAGAAATGACGCCACCAGAGGTAAACACGACCGCATAGCGTGGCTTGGTTTGTGCTAATTCATTACACAAATCTTGCAAAGCTGTTTCGACTCGATCTTTAAATGTCGGCCATGACTCTTCATATTCATGGTGATGTTCACCACCCGTCCAACGTTCAATGGCGCCTTCAAAAATTTTTGCCAGATAGGCACGCGGATTTACATGCTGCGCGACATCAGATTTTAATAAATGCGGCTCGTTGAATCTTGGCTCATACTGAGCAAAAACTTGCTGATGGTTGAATTCATTCCATTGTGAATCTGTCACGACTTGGCTATGTGGAAAGCATTCCGCCAAAGCCAATTGCGCTGTTTGTTGATGGCGATGCATGGAACCGGCAATCACATACGGTGATTCTTTTAAAATTTGTTTGAAATATTGCCCCAATCGTTGCGCTTGTAATTCTCCTTTCTCCGAAAGTTTGTCATAACTTTTGGCACCAAAAGAAGCTTGTCCATGACGAATCAAATAAATGGTGGTCATTTCTCTAAGATGTCCTTAAATTTTTCCATATATTTATGTGCAATTTCATTGGCTTCCAGCTTTTGCATTCCAATCAATTTCAACGCACGAATATGCAAGGCATGAATAATGACCCAAAAATCTTTAAAGGCAGGATTATTGGTTTGCTTATGGAAATAACGATAGTAAATTTGCTGCGCGATAACCGCTAAACGGAAAATGCCAAACACTTCGTAAAAAGTCCAATTTTCTGGCTGTAATCCTGTCTTTTCCAAGTAATATTCTACAACTTGCTTACGAGTAAACATTCCTTGCATATTGGTGGGTTGGCGCCGCGTCGCTTTAAAAATTTTACTATCCTTTTCTTCAACCCAATAAGCCAATGCCGAACCCAAATCCATCAGCGGATCGCCAATTGTCGCCATTTCCCAATCCAAAACCCCAATCACTTGCGTTGGATCTTCAGGATCTAAAATGACATTATCAAAACGCCAATCGTTATGAATTAAACAGGTTGCCGAATCTTCAGGGATATTGTCAATCAGCCATTTACGTACAAATTTGAAGGTCGGCACATTGAGCGTATGTGCTTTCTCAAAGCGCTGATCCCAACCTTCAACCTGTCTGCGACAATAACCTTCACCTTTGCCTAGTTTTTCCAGTTCTGTGCCTTGATAGGGTACTTGGTGCAATTCGATTAGTTTATCAATCACATTCACACATAACTGATGCACTTGCGCTTCAGAAAAATGTAATTCTGGTGGAAGTTTTGCGCGTGGAATAATACCCGCAATCCGTTTCATGACATAAAAGTCACAACCCAATACAGACTCATCCTGACAAAGACCAACCATTTCTGGTAAGACAGGATAAAACGGTGCCAAGTTTTTCTGCACCGTATATTCACGTGCCATATCATGAGCTGATTTTGCTTTAGTCCCTTTGGGTGGGCAACGTAGAATAAGATCAGTATTGTCATATTTTAGGCGATACGTCCAATTTGAAGCCCCACCCGAGTATTGTGTGACTCTAACTTGCCCCTCTAACACGACGCCTTGTGACTTAAGCCAATCTTCTACAGCTTGTACATCCAGTTCTTCACCTTCACGCACGCTGCCACCAACATCAATTACCGACATACTCGTTATCCCTAGTTCTTAGAATATGAATGCTTTACTTAGTTTTACCACAGCTTTATTTTTTACGCGCGCCGTATCCACGTTTTTTCAGTTCAAGTTTGGCAATCATCCCTTTATGCACTTCATCGGGACCATCAGCCAAACGTAAACTACGTGCTTGAGCAAAGAATCCTGTTAATGGTGTGTCACGAGAAACACCTGCACCACCATGCATTTGTATTGCCATATCCACCACTTTTTCCAATACACTTGGTGCAACCACTTTAATGGCTGAAATTTCAGTTAAGGCAGCCATATTGCCCAAAGTATCCATTTTGTAGGCAGCATACAAAGTCAATAAACGTGCCTGATCAATCGCAATTCGAGCTTCTGCAACACGTTCTAAATTGCCACCTAGTTTCAGAATTTCTTTTCCAAATGCAGTTCGACTCATACCACGGTCAATCATCAGTTCTAATGATTTTTCCGCTGCGCCTATACAGCGCATACAATGATGAATCCGACCTGGCCCAAGGCGACCTTGTGCAATCTCAAAGCCCTGACCTGCACCACCAATAAAGTTAGATACAGGAACACGCACATTATTGAAGCTAATTTCACCGTGACCATGTGGCGCATCATAATCACCAAATACAGGTAACATGCGCTCAATGGTTACACCTTCAGAATCGATGGGAACCAGTACCATAGAATGTTGATGATGACGGTCTTTGGTTTCATCAGGCGTATGCGCCATAAAGATAATAATTTTGGCATTTGGATCACCCAAGCCCGATGACCACCATTTACGCCCATTCAGAACAATCTCATTGTCCTCAATTACGGCAGTTGCCTGCATATTAGTGGCATCACTGGAAGCAACTTCAGGTTCGGTCATACAAAATACTGAACGGATTTTTCCGTCCAATAACGGCGTTAACCATTGTTGTTTTTGTTGTTCGCTGCCATAGCGCCATAGCACTTCCATATTGCCACTGTCTGGTGCATTACAGTTAAATACTGTTGGCGCAATTAGGCTTCGACCTGTCAATTCTGCAATATGTGCATATTCTTGTACTGAAAGCCCTGCACCTAATACAGGATCAGGCAAAAACATATTCCATAGACCCGCAGCTTTAGCCTTAGCTTTCAAGACTTCAAGTTGCGCTGGCCACTGCCACTGCGTCCAATTTCCATTAGGATTTAAATGATGTATTTCATTCCAAAACTCGCTTTCTACAGGTTCAATTTCATTTTTTATAAAAGCTTTTGTGCGCTCAATATAGTCTTGAGCACGTGGTGAAAGTTCAAACATGAGTGCATCCTGTAGATTTTGTAATCATTCGCTTTACAGAACATTAGCTTAAAATTTAATATGAATGAAATGATTTTAATTAATAGAAATTTATGAATACTATTCATAATAATGTTGATATGGACTTAGCAAACTTTTACCGTATCGATATCAATCTTTATCCTCTTTTTATTGCCATTTTTGAGCTAAAAAGTATTTCTAAAGCAGCGCATATGCTCAATATTACGCAGTCTGCTGCTAGCCACGCCTTACAACGTTTGCGCTTACAACTGCAAGATGATTTATTCATTCGCGCTGGTCATAAGATGTTACCTACACCTTTTGCTGAACAATCCTATCCCATCATTAAAAATGCACTGCATGCTATTCAAAGTATTTCACTTCAGAAACAAAGTTTTGAACCGGATATGGTTAAAACATTAAAAATTGCAGTACATGATGAAATTGAACCCATCATCTTTCCTCGTATTTTCCAACATTTCCAACAACTGAATTTAGATATTCAATTTACAAGTATTAAATTAGATCGTAAAACGGTTGTTGCGGATTTGGCTGCCCAGCAAATCGATTTTGTGATGGATCTAGAACAAAACTTTGGAGAAAAAATTCAATTTCAAGCATTGGTACATGACCGTTTTATTGCTTGCACCCAACAAACCCAGATGGATGAAGCTACTTATTTTGCATCTCCACATATAGGCGTATCTTCACGCCGTACGGGATTATTACTTGAGGACATTTACTTACAACGCCAGCAACTCAATCGGAATATTTTGTTACGTTGCCAACACTACTCCACTGCATTACAAATATTAGAACAAAATGCTCAAGCGATTTTAACTTTGCCCGAGACAATTCTTTCTCATTTACAAGTCGGATTATCTTTAAATATTTTTTCTGTGCCAGTTGAATTACCTAATATGAAAATGGGTATGTTTTGGCATAAAGATTTAAATGAAAATAAAAGGTGCATTTTTTTGCGTGAGCAGATAAATTCCATTTTTGCTTAGGCTATTTATTTAATAAACATCATTTTGCTTAGGCTATTTTAAGTCTTTAAATGATTGTGGTTTTGTAACAAAAAAAGTGGCTTGCATCGCAAACCACTTTAAAGTCAAAGCTTGATTGATAGAAAATCAAATATAAATTGACTTTCTATCATCTAAATTAATGTGTTCTATCCATTAAAACCTACATCTCCCTTAAAGGAAAAAGCCACAGGCTTATTTCCTAATCGTGGTATCTGATTTATTGGAAAACTTTAAATCGTTCCGTATTTTCAATATAAGTTTTTGCTTTGGCTTCTGCCTCTATTGAACCAAATACCAGTTGAGCACGTAGTTTCCAATTTTTAGGAATGTTCCATTCTGCATGAACTTGCTGATCTACAATTGGGTTGTAATGCTGTAAAGAAGCCCCTAATCCTTCCGTATGCAACGCTGTCCATGTTGCAAATTGCGCCATTGCGGTTGAATGCTCAGCCCAAATTGGAAAATTTTCAGCATATAAGGCAAAACGGTTTTGTAAATCTTCAATTACACTCATGTCTTCAAAGAATAAAACTGTCCCCAACCCTGCTGCGAAACTCTCCATCTTCGCTGCTGTTTTGGCTGCAGCGGCTTCATCCGTTGCATAAGTCTGTAGCTCTTGATTTACAAAGTTCCAAAATTTTTCATGTTCTGCATTCAATAAAATCACGGCGCGTGAAGACTGTGAATTAAATGATGATGGACTTTCACGAATCGTTCTTTGAATCAAATCCGTTAAATATTCAGGTGTTTGCGCTACATTTTTTGCCAATGCATAAATGGTACGGCGTTGTTCAATTAAGTTCAGGAATTCATTTGCCATGTTGCTTGCCTTGTTTGAATGATGGTTTTCGTAAAATGAGAATGCTTACCCAGCACTTTGCTGATATTGAATATTATGCAAAAATAATTCCAATTTACTTATAAATATTAAGAAAATTCATATTCATATTTTTTATATTTGGTAAAAACCAATTTAAATTTTATTTATTCTATTAAACGTAAATCACAACATAATACTAGGATCTAACAATGCAATTTTCTAAACTAGAAAACCATTTAGCTTCAATTACTAAATGGCTGCATTTTTTGAATCAGAGGATTTTTTATACAAAACTCATGATAAATTTGCTTGTAATACATCATTCGAGATATGGTTTTTCCAAAGATCTCTTAGTGTCGGTAAATAAAACTTCTCACCCAGCTCAACCAATTCTGCATCAATCAAAGCATGAATTTCGTGCATAAATAGATAATCGAGTTCTACTGTTTTCAATGTTGCATGTTTTTGGGCATCTGTTTTGCGCTTTTGTTGGGCACGTTTTACCAATCCATCTGCAAAATTTTTGTCTTTAAATTTTGCCAATGCACTTAAGCGTAATTCAACTACACCCCAACCACTTAAAAGCAACTTAAATAGCTCAAAATCTTGAGTCGTCGACTCCCACGTCATTTCTTCTAAGTTTTCATTTTCCGGTAATACTGGAAGTAGCAGCTCCATTACACTAGGAAAAATCTTTTTGAAATTAAGAATAAATTTAACAGGATGCTCGCCAGGGTAATCCTTAAACTGCACATGTTTCTGCACATCTGTCAAATATATATCTAGCATAGGTCATCATCAGCGGTAAAAATCTAATGCATATTGTACGCACATCTGCGTCAGATAAAAACCGCTGATCTTATTTCGTTTTACAGAAGCTTATTTTACGTTCGGCGAAACCATGTTTTCTGGACGTACCACTTCATCAAACTGCGCTTCTGTGACCAATTGCAGCTCTACAGCTACCTGTTTTAAGGTTTTTCCTTCCTTATAAGCGGTTTTGGCCACTTTTGCCGCATTTTCATAGCCAATCACTGGGTTTAATGCTGTTACCAACATTAGTGAGTTATGTAGGAAGTAATCTATTTTTTCTTTATTTGGTTCAATTCCGACCGCACAATGCTCATTAAAGCTATTACATGCATCACCCAGCAGTTGAATAGACTGCAATAAGTTATAGGCGATTACAGGCATAAATACATTCAGCTCAAAATTCCCTGAAGCACCTGCAACATTAATGGTTGTATCATTCCCCAACACTTGTGCAACTACCATCGTCATTGCTTCACTTTGGGTTGGATTGACTTTACCTGGCATAATACTTGAACCTGGCTCATTTTCGGGAATACGAATTTCACCAAAACCACAGCGCGGACCACTGGCCAACCAACGAATATCATTGGCAATTTTATTTAAACTCGCTGCCAGTGTTTTTAATGCACCAGATGCAAACACTGCTGCATCACGTCCAGCTAGAGCTTCAAATTTATTCGGTGCAGTGACAAAAGGTAGCCCTGTTAACTGAGCTAATTGCTCTGCTGCTTTTTCCGCATAATCAGGATGCGCGTTCAGTCCAGTACCAACAGCCGTTCCCCCTAAAGGTAACTCATATAAACCTGACAATGCCTGATGTAAGCGTTTTAAACCATGATCTAGCTGGGATACATAACCACTAAACTCTTGGCCCAAAGTTAACGGCGTTGCATCTTGTAAATGAGTACGCCCAATTTTCACAATATCATTAAATTCTTGAGCTTTAGCATCTAAGGTGTTTCGCAATTGTGTTACCGCTGGAATCAATAATTCGTTAATTTGCAGACTCGCTGCAACATGAATTGCGGTTGGGAATGAATCATTTGTCGATTGTGCACGGTTTACATGGTCATTTGGATGTACAGGTTTTTGTGCACCAAGAGGATTGCCTAATTTTTGATTCGCGATATTGGCAATGACTTCATTACAGTTCATGTTACTTTGCGTACCCGAGCCTGTTTGCCACACCACCAATGGAAATTGACTGTCCCACTGCCCCTGAATCACTTCTTCTGCTGCATCGACAATATAGTGTGCTAATTCTTGTGGTATTTGCTGCAAATCTGAATTGGTCAATGCGGCAGCTTTTTTCACAAGCCCCATTGCTCGAATCATTGGTCGAGGTAAACGTTCACCGCCAATTTTAAAGTTCTGCAAACTACGTTGAGTCTGTGCCCCCCACATTGCGTCTACGGGAACTTCAACTTCACCCATGGTGTCATGTTCAATACGTGTATGCATGTTTACCTCTATCTTTATCTATGATCTTTTTACTTATTCAGGTATTGAATAGCTTTGTTATTTTAATGCAATACCAATAGTGAGTAAACGATAATTATTATCGTTTACTCCGATTTTGATTTATTTAAGTTCGCAACGTATTTTGATAAAAACGCCACTCATCTTCCAACATCTGGGTCAAACTACGTTGTGCTTTCCAGCCTAAAAGTTGCTCGGCTTTCTCTGTATTTGCTCCAACCTGATCCAGCTCTTGACCAATCAAGTAATCTGTATCCATGGTCTTGATTTCAGCACCTGTCACATGCGCAATCTGTTGCAACAAACTTTGAATCGAATAATTCGCACCTGCTATATTAAACGCCTCACACGTATGCTGTTGGGTATATAGCCATTTCAAAGCAGCAATCACCGCATCACAACTATCCAGAACGTGTACAAATCCGCGCTCTACAGTACCATCAGCCGTTTTAGCCTGCTTATGTAAATCAATATATTCGCGTTGTCGTGCTGCAACTTGCATGGCCAACGGCACAATATTTTTCGGTAATGGTTGTACAAACTCACCTAGAACACCATGTTCAAATGCACCCACCACATTACCCAGTCTTAGAATGGCAATATTCCATTCTTCATCGGTCTTAAAGGTGTCACGTATAATTTCCTCAATCATTTGTTGAGACTTAATATACGGATTGGGGTAAGCATAGTTAAATGGCATATCTTCCTGAAGATCAAGACCCGACTCACCATATACCGCTAAACTCGATAAATGCACCAAATGTCGTACACCCGTTCGTTGCATGGCACGCATTAAACTCATAATACAACTGACATTATCATTGTAATACTCAAGTGGCTTTAACACCGACTCTTGTAAAGATTTGAACCCCGCCGTATGTACAACAGCATTGACTGTGTATTGTTCAAAGACCTTATTCAAAGCGGGCGTATTGCGAATATCCAGCTTTGCAAATGGAACATACATCCCAGAGATGTATTCTAATCGTTCCAAGGTCTGTAGATTGGCATTGGACAAATTATCTACAATAATGACTTCCTGCCCCTGAGCCATTAAGCTAAGAGCGACATGCGAGCCTATAAAGCCTAATCCACCAGTTACTAAAATCATTGTATACTACCTTTTTCTTATGAAGTCTGGACGTTCCAAGTTTCGATTGGTACAGCCTTTAAGTGAATTCCATGAGTACATTACTGTTAATTACCTCTGCTCCTACATCTATTCATGCTTGGCATGCACTCGGGCTTGCACAAGCGTTACATACACAGCAAGAAGCATTCCGTGTTTTCTTCTATCAAGACGGCGTTTCCGTAGCCAACGCCCTGCAATGGGTACCCGATGACCAACGTAACCTCACGACAGAGTGGCAAAAACTCAGTATTCGCTTACCTGTTTGTGTAAGTGCAGCTTTGGCAAGGGGTATCACAGATGAAGAAAATGCAAAAAGACACAATATTGACCAACATAACTTAGCGTATGGCTTTGAATTGGTCGGTTTGGGTGAACTTGCCGATGCCGTACAATCCACTGAACGTCTAATTCAATTTTAAGTGGTTATTTTTGGCGAATTTGTTGCATTTAAAAGGTAAATTGTGTGAAAACTGTACTCGTGATATTAACCCAAGCCAACCTAACCAGCTTACACGTGCATGAAAGCCTTGCTGCGACTATGGTTTTAGCGACATTCGGGTGTGAAGTCAAGGTTTTACTCATGAATGCTGCGCTCAGCTTATTACAAGCGGAACAACAGTTTGAAGCGATTAAACACGCCTTTAAACTGGCATCCAATATGGTTGATAGCTTTGAATTTTACGACCTAACCCCAGTTTTGGTGGAAAGTGTGAATCAAAACCACCCTTTTGTGGCTCAAGCACAACAAGAAATTGAATTTGTCGAACTAAATGCCCAGTTTTTACAAGACTTCGACCACGTTTTATATTGGTAACGGATGAATATTTTTTATGCTGACATCTACACTTTTTTTAATTCAATCAGATTATTCTTCCGCAAGTACTAAACTCGTTCAGCTCCAATCCGTATTACAAAGCAGTGACAGTGTCGTACTGATGGGAGATGCTGTCTTACACGCACAGCATGATACATTACAGCATGTCGAGCGACTCTATGTTCTAGATACGGATGCTGCATTACTGATTCAACAATTGCCAACACACATCCAAGTCATTTCTTATGCTCAATTTGCCGACATTTGTTTGGCACATACGCGCTGCATGACCATTAAATAATAGGTTTAAAAATATCATGATGAATCTAGAACTTGATCAAGATGGTCATTTGGTCGATTACACCATCTGGACACCTCAAGTCGCTCAAGAGCTGGCAAATAGTCTTGAACTTGAATTGACCGACTGGCATTTGAGTATTTTACATGCTGTACGTCAGTTTTATCAGCAATTTGGACATTCCCCTGCAACTCGTCCGCTCATTAAATTTTTAATGAAAAGCGTAAGCTCAGATATTAACAATGCAGTTCTGCAAGAAAAATTTAATACAGGTCTTGTTGCCCGACATTTAAGTCGCCTTGCTGGTATTCCAAAACCTGCTAATTGTTTATAAGCCAAACATGCTTAAGCCTGTTTGGTTTGATCAACAGGCTGAACAGCCTCTAATTGGAATGGATGATGACGAAAAATTGGTTTCACCTGCCGTGCGTTCAACGGTTCTTTACATTCTGAACACACTGTTATGGCTGTAAATATTTGACCGCATTGTTTATGCATCAGCTGCATAGGCTTACCCGTACCATCATCCATCCACTTATCTGCCCAAGTCACCATACTCATCAGCACAGGATAAAGTTCTAGACCTTTTTCGGTTAAGCAATATTCAAAACGTTGCTGTCTTTCAATATACGGTTTTTTTTCTAAAATTTGCTGGTCAACCAAACGCTTTAAGCGATCAGCCAAGACATGTCGAGTCACACCCAATTGCTGCTGAAAATCGTCAAAACGACGCATGCCCATAAATGCATTACGCAAGACCAATAATGTCCATCGATCTCCAACAATCGATAGGGCTCGTGCGATTGAACAAGGCTGTTCGCCAATTTCATCCCATTTCATAGATTTCGTCATTCCAACTGTTTCTTCTTCAAAAGTATCGGATTGTGACGTTTTTGACAACATTACTGTCTACATCTAGATCAGTAATAAAAAAAGCCATGTTATTCACATGGCTATTAAGAGGTAAAAATAACAATTAGGGAAGTAGTTGCTCGCTAAAAAGGATTTGCCCTTTCAACATAACTATTTTGATCGTATTCAACGTATCATTTCCCGTCATTTTTATATCATTTTCAGTCAAATTTAAGCAATACGCTTAAATTGCATCACCTTCTTTCCATACATCTTCGTATTCTTCCCGATCAATCATAAAACGATAACCATGTTCCAATGCCAAAAATGGGAGCACTTCGGGTAAAAGTTCCTGCAAATCCTTTACACAAACCGTTTGAAAAAAATCTTCACGGTCATCATGCTCACCCGCATAAATAAACCAGGTGACATCTTCCCCAGCTTCTGGCTTGTTACGAATACCGACAATTGGCTCTTGGTGTAATGAATCTACAGCAACAGCAATCACATCATCCTCATGCACTGCAATATACGCCGAGCCATATTCTTCACATACCAGTTTTTGTTCCGTGATTAAATCCATTGTGGATTCCAAATACAATTATTTATGTTCCGCAGTTTAGAACCAAGTGCAATTTGCCTCAAGTCATCCCTACACAAAATATACTGTCACGCGGTTTATTTTTCTGCTAATCTTGATTATGTAACTTTATCAAGGTGAATTATGAGCGAGTCAAATATAACCTCTCACGGCGGCAAACGTGCCAATGCAGGACGCAAATCTCATTACACTGAAAAAACAGTCGTTATGCGCGTGCCCGAGTCTAAAGTAATGGCCATTAAAGAATGGCTAAAACCTGTACCAGAAGATGACCGTCAGAACACCATTCAACTGAATCCAATTCATTTACAAACTGAATTATCAATTCCGTCCCCACTCGAATCTGTTGCGGCTGGATTTCCCTCGCCCGCGCAAGACTATATAGAAGATTACATCGATTTAAATAAGTATTTGGTTAAAAACCCAGCCAGTACTTTTATTTTACGCGTGGATTCTTTATCGATGAAAAATGCAGAAATTGATGCTGGAGACCAAATTCTGATTGACCGTAAATTAAATGCCGAACATGGCGATATTGTATTAGCACTCATCAACAATGAATTTACGGTTAAACGCTTTATGCAAGATAAACATACGGATCATGGCTTTAGATTTTGGCTAAAAGCAGAGAATCCTGACTATCCTGACATCTACCCGCGTGGTGAGGAAAATATTGCAATTTGGGGTGTTGTCATCTGTATTTTAAAAAAGCTCAAATAAGTGACGATTATGGACAAGCTTTATCATCAACAACTTTATGCACTGATTGACATTAACAACTGTTATGTCAGTTGTGAACGTGTATTTAACCCAAAATTGAATGATAAGCCTGTAGTCGTGCTCAGTAATAATGATGGTTGTGTCATTTCACGTAGCAATGAAGCCAAGGCCCTGAATATTTCTATGGCAGTGCCGTGGCATGAAATTGAACGGGAAGCATTAAAAGCAGGTGTGCAAGTCTTATCTAGTAATTATCCGCTCTATGCCAATATGTCACGTCGTTTTTTTGAGATTTTAGGTGAGCACTTTAATGATCAGGACTTAGAACCCTACTCGATTGATGAATGTTTTATACGGCTCACGAGCTACGCACAACTTTTCGATATCGAACAATATTGTCGAGAACTTGTGAACAAAATTGCACAATGGCTTGGCTTACCGTGTTGTATCGGAATTGGTTATTCCAAAACTCAGGCGAAACTTGCTAATCATTTTGCTAAGAAACGAAAGAGCTTTAATCAAGTCTGTTTTTTGCCTGCATTGGACTTATGCAGTTTTGAAGGGCTGCTACTCGAAACGCCTGTAGAAGAAATTTGGGGTATTGGACGAAAAATCGGTAAAAAATTACAGCATTATGCAATTCATAATAGCTTTGACTTAACTTTTGCCAATGAGCATTACCTCAGTAAAGAGTTTTCTGTACTCATTGCACGTACAATCCGTGAGCTAAAAGGTCAGTCCTGTATTGCATTAGATGATCCGACATTACCAGCAAAAAACATACTTTCATCGCGCAGTTTTGCCAAATCACTGTCACAGAAAGAGATCATAAAACAAGCACTGATTTTTCATGTCAATCGTGTACATAAACGCCTCATGCAACAGCAGCAACTCTGCGCCTGCATCCATGTTTCTTTATATGAAAAAATCCCTCAATCACCACATAAAAAAAGCCACTCACATGCCGTAGGTTTAGAATATGCCAGTGATGATCTTCTAGTTTTAAGCAGAGCTTCTGTTCAGCAAATTGATGTTTTATTTGAAGAAAATAAGAAGTATGTGAAGGTTGCAATCATGCTTTCTGCTCTACATCCCAAAAGCCAGCATATTGATGACTTATGGCAACCCATCAACTTGATTCAACAACGCGAAGAACTGATGAAAACCTTGTACAAAATGAAACATCGTTATGGTTCAGATTGCATACAAATTGGTTATCATTCCAACAGTACTACATGGCAGATGAAACAACTGCATCGTTCGCCCCGTTATACAACATGTTGGAATGAAATGTTAACAATTGATGATTCTCTATTCAGCCAAAAGACATGTAAATGAGCTGTTTTGGTCAATTTATACTTTAAAAGAAAATAACTGCTATATCGTAAATTTTGTCATTTTTTAACATTGCCAATTGTTAGCAAAGTTCGCAATATATGTTCCAAGTTCTGGTACATGCTTTCTACAACAATTCAAATAAAAATCAAAAGACTTGTAGGATACTATGCCATAATAAGCAAACTTTGCAGAGATCTTGCAAAGCAATATTGCAAACTTAAAATTGGAGCGTGCTGAATGAGTTCGACCATTTTGGTCATTCATGGACCGAATTTAAACTTACTAGGAAAACGAGAACCTGAAGTATATGGTTACTTGACCCTAGAGGATATCAATCAGCAACTCATCTCTCAAGCGCAAAAAGCATCAACAACGCTCAATACTTTTCAAAGTAATTGGGAAGGTGCCATTGTCGACCGAATTCATCAAGCGCAACAAGAAGGCGTACAGTTCATCATTATTAATCCTGCCGCACTGACACATACCTCAGTTGCAGTACGTGATGCTCTTCTTGGCGTAGCAATACCTTTTATTGAAGTGCATTTGTCAAATGTTCATGCCCGTGAAGCATTTCGACATCACTCCTATCTTTCCGATAAAGCCGTTGGCGTAATTTGCGGTTTAGGTGCTAAGGGTTATACCGCGGCACTCGATTACGCCCTCGAAAAAATTCAACCATCTAAGTAATCATAATTAGGAATACTGTCTCATGGATATTCGTAAAATCAAGAAACTCATCGATTTGATGATTGAATCTGACTTACAAGCGATCGAAGTCAAAGAAGGTGATCAATCGATTGCATTGACTCGTCGTAGTCCAGTCGTTGCTGCAGCAATTCCTGCAATGCCAACTCCATCAGCTGGTGCCCCATCTGCACCAAAATCTGCACCACGTGGTGCAGTTGAAACTTCACCAATGGTTGGTGTGTTTTATGCAGCACCAAGCCCAGGCGAAGCAACATTTATTAAAGTGGGTCAAACTGTAACTGCTGGTGAAACTCTTGGCATTATTGAAGCAATGAAAATCATGAACCCGATTGAAGCAACTCAAAGCGGCGTAATTGAAGAAATTCTTGTGAAAAACGGTGAAGTGATCCAATTCGGTCAACCTTTATTCCGCTATCGCGCATAACACCACGGGGTCTCACAATGTTGCAAAAAGTTCTAATTGCAAACCGGGGTGAAATCGCTTTACGTATCACCCGTGCTTGCAAAACATTAGGAATCAAAACGGTTGGTATCTATTCCGATGCTGACAAAGACCTAATGCATTTACGTTTTTGTGATGAAGCTGTCTGCATTGGTCCAGGAGCGAGTAGCGAGAGCTATTTAAATATTCCTGCAATTATTACTGCAGCAGAAATTACAGGTGCAGATGCCATCCACCCTGGTTATGGCTTCTTATCTGAAAATGCTGAGTTTGCTGAAATTGTAGAAAACTCTGGCTTCATCTTTATTGGTCCACGCCCAGAACATATTCGCCTAATGGGGAATAAAGTTTCTGCAATTACTGCAATGCGTAAAGCAGGTGTACCAACCGTACCAGGTTCTGCAAATGCAGTAACGCCACAAAATGCTCTTGCTGAAGCAAAAGAAATTGGCTTTCCACTGATTGTGAAAGCAGCTTCAGGTGGCGGTGGTCGTGGTATGCGTATTGTAGAACAGGTAGACACCCTACTTGAGTCTGTACAAGCAGCTCAACGTGACGCAGAAATGTGGTTCGGTGATGATACGGTATATATGGAACGCTTCCTGCAAAAACCACGTCATGTCGAAATCCAAGTTCTGGGTGATGGTAATGGTCATGCAATCCACTTATTTGATCGTGACTGCTCTTTACAACGTCGTCACCAAAAAGTGCTTGAAGAAGCGCCAGCACCAAACTTACCAGAACAAGCACGCGCTGACATTTTAGAAGCATGTGTGAATGCATGTAAGCTTATGCAATACCGTGGCGCTGGCACATTCGAGTTCTTATTTGAAGATGGTGAGTTCTTCTTTATCGAGATGAATACCCGTGTTCAAGTAGAGCATCCTGTTACAGAAATGGTTACAGGCATTGACATTATTGAGCAGCAATTGCGTATTGCCGCAGGTCTTGGACTTGAAATTGCTCAAGAAGATGTTGAATGTAAAGGTCATGCCATGGAATGCCGTATCAATGCAGAAGATCCTTCTACATTTATGCCGTCTCCAGGTAAAATCGAGCATTTCTATACGCCAGGTGGTGCAGGCATTCGCTTAGACTCACATATCTATCAGGGTTATAGCATTCCGCCTTACTACGACTCAATGATCGCCAAGCTAATTGCGCATGGTAAAGATCGTGAAACTTGTATTGCTCGTATGCGCCAAGCTTTAGATGAAATGATCCTGACTGGAATTAAAACCAATATTCCTTTACATAAGGATTTAATTCTACAAGACAAAAACTTCTGCAAACATGCAATGGATATTCACTATCTAGAAAAGCATTTGTTGAAGCAACTTGAAGGTCAAACTGAAAAAGCAGCTTCTTAATTAGCACATCCCTACTCAATAAAAAGCCAGTCAATTGACTGGCTTTTTATTGCTTCATATAAAGTCGTTTATCAGAAAAAACTCACGGTAAGACCCGGCGTAAAGTTGCAAAACATTGTCCTGCTTTTTCATTATTACAAAAGTTAATGGTCGTCGGATTTTTCCATTGTACAAAATACTGAGAAATTTCACCTGACTGGTCTTGCTTATACCCAGAACAGTCTGTTTCATTATTATCGTATTTCACCTGTAACATTAAAACAGGAAGTTGAGCTGCAACATCCCTCGAAGCCTGATAATCATAGATTCCTGTAGACCATTCTTGACCACTTTTAATGAATACGTCGTTATTACTTTTAAAATTATAGTATTCAATACATTTTTTATTATTTGGAATTTCCATTCCCCACAAACCTACAATTTCAGGTCGTGTCATAATACGAATTGTATTGGCACCACGATCTGCCTCATCTTGAGCATTTTGCGTTGCAGTAGAACTTTCATTTGCCATGCTCATTGCTGAACATAACATCAAGACCACTGTAAGATATGCTTTTTTCATATAGTTAATCAGCCATTGCATCCCTGCAAATACGTTATCATATTTTTAAGCAAAACCATCACTTATAACCATTTCACTACAATCTATTTGTATAAAAAAATGCACTTTCATTATCATAGTACTAGCACTTTCTTCTTTGAAATCTATAGAATGATTTCCGACAGCTTTCAAAATCAAAGCTAATATTGAGTTTACTTTTATTTTCTTCAATTGCTAGAAAATCATAACGCTTAAATTAAGGATAATTATTTGCAAATGCAAATCAGACAACTTATAACTCCTTCAATTCAAAAACAATCTTATGCTTTTTTAATAATCGCAACCGTCATTTTTGCTTGCTGTCTCATTGGTATATTTACACGTCCAATCACTTTTTTAGCCTTATTATGGCCTGCTAATCCTGTGTTATTAGGATTATTCTTACGATTTCCAAAACTCAATCTCTTTGGAGGTTGGTTGGGTGCCATTACTGCTTATGCTATTGCTGATTTAATTACAGGGAATTCAATTGAAATTACGCTATATTTAACTATATCGAATTTAATTAGTGTCTCCATCCCTTTAATTCTGGTTCATCTCACAAAACTGGATTATCGTGACTATAATAAAGGCTTAAGCTTTCTATATTTATTCGCCATGTGTACTTTGGGTGGCTGTCTGCTAAGTGCTATTTTTGCAGTTCAGACGATCACACACGTACCGAACAGCTTTATGTCACCTGAACGTTTTTGGACTGAATTTGGCATGTGGTGGACAGGAGAAATTTTTAACTTTGTAACTTTTCTTCCCTTAATTCTTACTTTTCCAACAAAGGAAGAAAGCCAGCAATGGATTTTTGAACTCTTTACTGAGCCTCTAAAAACCAGTGACATTTTGCCTTTTATCGCGATTATCATTTCAGTCGCTTTCACACACATATTTTTTGGCCCAGGTTCATTACTTTATCCCCTAGCGGCCTTAATTTGGGCAGCACTGAGTTATAGATTATTTTCTGTTGCATTTATTAATAGTGTCGTCTGCATAGTGACCTATCATAGCTTAACCTATTTTTACTTATCATCTTCATCTAATGCTTTCTTAAGCACGACCATATCTATTCGTATTGGGTTATGTATGCTTGGAATTGCACCGCTTATTCTGTGCGCAATCAGCCAAAATCGTCAGAAACTTTATCGTCAAGTTCTCGACTATGCCAATCATGACAGTTTAACTAATACATTGAATCGACGATATTTTCTGGAACAAAGTCAATTATTGATTCAAGAGCCACAGAACAAATCTGTAAGCATTCTCATGATAGATATTGACCACTTTAAGCAAATGAATGATCGATATGGTCACCATATAGGTGATTTAGTCTTACAAGAGTTCGCAAAATTAGTAAAACAGAAAATTGGGGTTAATGACTTATTCGCACGTATTGGGGGTGAAGAATTCACTGTGTTAACGTTGAATACATCACTTGAAGAAGCAATTCAGTTAGCTGAACACATTCACCATACCGTCGAAACCGCTGTTCTAAATATTGAAAATCAGTTTCAAATTCAGATGACCATCAGCATTGGGATTGAGCATCAAGCCTTACCTTTATCTGGAACATTGCAACAGCTGATTGTTCGAGCAGACCAAGCCCTTTATAGTGCAAAAGCACAAGGGAGAAATCAGATTATTATTTCAACTTAATGAATATAAGACAGTAAATCTGGAGTAAAACAATAATGAAGTTTTCGGAATATCAACAGCACGATGGTTTAGGATTAGCTGAACTGGTTGCTAAAAAAGAAGTTCATCCTCATGAATTACTACTTACAGCACTGTTAAGGGCTGCTGAAGTCAATCCCAAGCTCAATGCTATTACAATTCCAATGCATGACTATGCGCAAAAACGCTCTCAGCAATCTCTTCAAGGCCCCTTTGCAGGCGTTCCCTTTCTGGTAAAAGATTTATTTCAAGAGTTTAAAGGCTATCCAAGTACCTTTGGTAGCCAAGCATTTAAACGGGCAAATTATATTGCACAAACCAATTCTGAAATTGTTAATCGTTGGGAAAAAGCAGGTATTGTGACGTTTGGCCGAACCAATACACCTGAATTTGGAATAAAAGGCATTACCGAGCCAGAAGCATGGGGAACCTGCCACAATCCATGGAATTTAAAACACAATAGTGGCGGTTCTTCAGGCGGTTCTGCTTCTGCTGTTGCCGCTGGAATAGTGCCACTTGCAGGTGCAGGTGATGGTGGTGGTTCTATCCGTATCCCAGCTTCTTATTGTGGCCTGTTCGGTCTAAAGCCGAGTCGAGGTCGAACACCATGGGGGCCACATTTAAGTGAAGCCATGCATGGAGCCGCTATGCAACATGTGTTGACTAAATCGGTACGAGATAGTGCAGCCATGCTAGATGCTACACACGGCTCTGAACTACATTCTCTATTTTCAATTCACACCCCAGAACAAAGCTATTTAGATATTATTCAACGCCCACCCAAACAACTCAAAATTGCTTATAGTGTGAAATCTCCTATAGGAACCAAGGTTTCTAGTGAAGCAGAAGCAGCCATTTTACATACTGCACAGTTACTCGAATCTTTAGGACACATTGTTGTGGAGGCTCAACCACCTATCAATGGCATGTCATTAGCCAAAGACTTTATTACCACGTGGTTTAGCCAGTTTGCTTATACCATTCAGGAAACACGGTCTCAGCTTAATATTCAAAATGATGCTTTTGAACTGGATTCATTCGCGTTGGCTGCATTTGGTGAAACCACAACAGCATTACAATATATTCATAACCTTAATAATTGGGGACAATATGCAGCACAGATGAATCATTTTTTTGAACAATATGATTTATATCTGATTCCATCTACTGCAACAACCGCACCTAAAAATGGTGAAGTGAAAACACCAATATGGCAGAAACAATTATTAAAAACTCTTCTTAAAATAGGACAAGCACATCGACTTGCAGAAGGAAAATTTATTGAAAAAATTATTAAAGAAAATCTGAAGTGGGTACCATTTACCCAATTGGCCAATATTACAGGCTTACCCGCAATGTCCGTTCCACTTTATTGGAACAACAATCAACTTCCCTTAGGCTCACAATTTGTTGCACCCTTCGGCAGAGAAGATCGACTTTTACAATTGGCACAACAATTGGAGCAGGCACAACCTTGGGCAAAAAAATATAGTCAAATTAAGATTTAAGCTCAGCTAAATGGTCTTTCTGTACTTTATTGGGCAATCCCACAACGAAGATTAAGCCCATAAATACAGAAAGTCCTGCAATCATGAAGACATGTTCACCTGAAATTTCAGTCCAGTACTTACCTGCCAATAAACTACCAGAAGCAACCCCTAATCCCCACATTGTACTGTACAGTGCTTGTCCACGTCCCTGCTGTCCAGACATAAAATTTTCGAAGATAATACGCATCGCAATCATATGAAAAAGACCAAAACTAAAAGCATGAATCGTTTGAGCAAATAATTGCATCAAAAACATATTCGGAAAAAAGCCGACGATTAACCATCGAACACCCGTCAGTATCAAACAAATGCTCACCAAGAAACGCCACGAGAATTTTTTAAGAAAGATATTAGCAAAAGCAAACATAATAATTTCTGCAATCACACCAATCGCCCATAAAAAACCAATTTCTGTTGTTGAATAACCGACCTGTTTAAGATAATTACTATAAAAACTATAAAAAGGTGCATGTGATAGCAACATAATAAATTCAATAATAAAAAAAGATGCGACTACTGGTTTTTTTATAATTGGCCATAGCGGTTCAAGTTTTTTCTGTGATTTTGGTGCACTCTTAGGTTCATGAATAGTAAATGACCACAGAAAAGCTAAAAATGAGATACAAAGTAATAGAATGGGCAGCATAGATATAGGGATTATTTCTAACAATGCCCCTATACAAAATACACCCGTGATAAAACCGATAGACCCCCATTTTCGAACTTTGCCATATAACTCGGCCCTTTTTTCCCCCAACCAAAATAGTGTCACACCTTCAAATTGCGCTAAAATTGCATTTTGGAAGAAACTAAAAATTAACATCAGTAAGGCAATCGACTGAAAACTATTTGGTATAAGAAAAATTAAGAACCATATACACGCTTCCATCCAAGTTGCAATTCTAACCAATAACATCCGTTTTCCAGACTTATCAGCCACCCACCCCCATATGAATGGTGCAAAAAAACGAGTGATAATCGCAATAGAAGATAAAACACCAATTTCCTGAAAATTGAAGCCTTGATCTTCTAAATAAAGACTCCAATACGGCATGAATGTCCCAACAATACAATAGTAAAAAAGATAGAAACCACCTAGTTTAGTAGTCATTGGAAGGGTTAGCATCAGGTCGTTTTCTCTAGTATTTACAAGGGCTTAATATTTTTCAAAGTTGTATCCGTTTGTACCTGAAATGCTCAATTAGGAGATAAAAGGTATACAAAATAGTATACAAATCTTTTTTAAGAAAATTATTTCAAAATTTGTATACTTTAAAAAATATGCCATATTTTATCACTTTAGATGTAAGCCGCCATAGAAGGTATAAGAAAAATGAAAAGTTGGCTCTATTTTCATCTCTAGCCACACTATGATTACTATGAGTACATTCCCCAGCAGACACAAGCTTATACAAAGTGGATTGAAAAACTAAAATCGCTTACGACATAATTATTCAATTTCAGAATCAGATAGGTCTTTGGAAATATTAAGGTTAATTTTAAAATTTTCATGTAAACCCTCTTTGGACCAATCACCGTATATTAAAGCCTGCACATTGATGCCCGAGTCTTTGGATAAATTATTTAACTTTAATAATTTAGTGAATTTAACTGCATCTTCTTCAGAAAGATA
>NZ_SJOF01000009.1 GCF_004331255.1 Acinetobacter sp. ANC 4173
AAAGAGAAATTAGCCAATTCAAAAAACTCATCCTATTAAATAGATATTTGAGAAATTTTGGTTGTGCATATTGCAAGATAAAACCCCATCTAAAAACTGACATTGCACCCAGTTTTGCGCTATGCTGTGCAGCAAACTTTTAACCGTTGTTCCTAAATACGTTTATGACTACTCATATTGACCCTGAATATCAAGCTAGTGCGATTGAACCCTCTGTCCAACAAGACTGGGAAAATCGTAAAGTCTTTAAAGTTGCCGACACTGTCGAAGGTCCTCATCGTTACATTCTGTCGATGTTCCCTTACCCAAGTGGCAAGCTGCATATGGGTCATGTGCGTAACTATACCATTGGCGACGTCATTAGCCGTTTCCATCGCTTAAAAGGTGAAACAGTATTGCAACCTATGGGTTGGGATGCTTTTGGTTTGCCGGCTGAAAATGCAGCAATTGCACACCAAGTTGCACCTGCAAAATGGACCTTTGAAAACATCGCGTATATGCGTGACCAATTAAAAAAATTAGGCTTGTCTGTCGATTGGGATCGTGAATTTGCAACCTGCACACCAGAATACTACCACTGGGAACAATGGTTATTTGTTCAGCTTTATAAGAAAGGCCTAATCTATCGTAAGCTTTCAACCGTGAACTGGGACCCAGTAGACCAGACGGTGTTAGCCAATGAACAAGTTGAAAATGGTCGTGGTTGGCGTTCAGGTGCATTGGTTGAAAAACGTGATATTCCAATGTACTACTTCCGCATCACTGACTATGCGCAAGAATTATTAGACGATTTAGATACCTTAAAAGATGGTTGGCCACAACAAGTCTTGACCATGCAACGTAACTGGATTGGTCGCTCTACAGGCATGGAAATTACTTTCCCTTCTGCGAACACTGAAATCTATGCAGATAGCTTAACCGTTTACACCACGCGTGCTGATACTTTAATGGGTGTGACTTATGTTGCCGTTGCAGCAGAACACCCTATGGCACTGAAAGCGGCGGAAAACAATCCTGAACTTGCTGCATTTATTGAAGAATGTCGTATGGGCTCAGTGGCAGAAGCTGATTTAGCCACGGCTGAAAAGAAAGGCATGGCAACAGGCTTGTTTGTAAAACACCCTGTAACCGGTGAAGAGCTTCCTGTCTGGATCGCAAACTACGTATTAATGTCTTATGGTTCTGGCGCAGTGATGGCGGTTCCTGCACATGATGAACGTGATTTTGAATTTGCCAATAAATTCAACTTAGCAATCAAGCAAGTGATTGATGCCAAAGGTGCTGATGATGCTGAATACTCAGCAACTGAATGGCAAGAATGGTACGGCTCGAAAGATGGTAAATTGGTGAATTCTGGCGAGTTCGACGGTTTAGAATTCCAAGCTGCGTTTGATGCTTTCCTTGCAAAATTAGAACCACAAGCTTTAGCGAATTCAAAAGTTCAATTCCGTTTACGTGACTGGGGTGTATCTCGTCAGCGTTACTGGGGTTGCCCGATTCCAATGATCAACTGTGACAAGTGCGGTCAAGTCACCGTTCCAGAAGATCAATTGCCAGTCGTGTTACCAACTGATGTCGTACCAGATGGTTCAGGCAATCCGTTGAACAAAATGCCTGAATTCTATGAAACTAAATGTCCTTGTTGTGGTGGTGATGCACGCCGTGAAACCGATACTTTAGATACTTTCGTAGAATCTTCTTGGTACTATGCACGTTACGCCTCTCCAGACTTTACTGGCGGTATGGTAAAACCAGAAGCAGCACAATCTTGGTTACCAGTCAATCAATATATTGGTGGTGTTGAGCACGCGATTCTGCACTTACTTTATGCACGTTTCTTCCATAAATTGATGCGTGATGAAGGCGTGGTACAAGGCAACGAGCCATTTACCAACTTGCTTACTCAAGGCATGGTTTTGGCAGATACCTTCTATCGCGAAGCAGAGAATGGCAAGAAAACGTGGTTCAACCCTGCCGACATCGAATTAGAACGCGATGAAAAAGGTCGTATTCTTTCGGCAAAATATTCAGGTGATGGTCAGGAAGTTGTCATCGGCGGACAAGAAAAAATGTCTAAGTCGAAAAACAACGGCATTGACCCACAAGCGATTATTGATCAATACGGCGCAGATACAGCACGTGTGTTTATGATGTTCGCTGCCCCACCAGATCAATCATTAGAATGGTCAGATGCAGGTGTTGAAGGTGCAAACCGCTTCTTGAAACGCGTTTGGCGTTTGACGACTGGTTTCCTTGAAAAAGGGCATCAAGCCACTGCAATTGATACAGCAACTTTGTCGAAAGACGCGCAAGACTTGCGTCGTAAAACGCATGAAACCATTCAAAAAGTGGGGGATGACATCGAACGTCGTCATGCGTTTAATACGGCAATTGCAGCATTGATGGAATTACTCAATGCCAGCAATAAGTTCGAAGCGAAAGATGATAATGATGTTGCAGTAGCACGTGAAGCCATCATCACATTGTTGACTTTACTTGCACCATTTGCCCCACATTTAAGTCAAACGTTATTGACTCAGTTTGGCATTGAACTGACGCAAAGCTTATTCCCTGTTGTCGATGAATCTGCATTAACGCGTAATACTCAAACGATTGTGGTGCAAATCAATGGTAAATTACGTGGTAAATTAGAAGTGTCTGTAGATACATCAAAAGATGAATTATTGGCACTGGCGAAAGCCTTACCAGAAGTACAACAATTCTTAACTGGACCAACCAAGAAAGAAATTGTAGTGCCAAATAAATTAGTGAATTTGGTGGTTTAAAGCCTTAAAGCCTCCCTTTTATAAAGGGCGGTTTGGAGGGATTTTATTAGAAAATCTCCCCTAACCCCTCTTTCAAAAAGAGGGGGAAACGAGAAGGAATAAACAAAACCCAAACAAAGCCCGTTTTAATTTAACAGGCTTTGCTACTAAAATCAGATCAGTCCAATCAATTTGTATTACCCTGCTGAGTCAGCATTTACAGAGGAAAACACATGCATTTAGGCAAACGTTTCGCAACTCTTATTTTAACTTGCGGTCTAGGTGCAGGTTTGGTGGGCTGTGGTTTTCATTTGAAAGGAACTCAACCTTCTGCGAATCCAGTAGCATATGCACAGATGAGTTTATCTTTGCCTAAAGACACGGAAAAATTAGAAGAAAAATTATCTATTTATTTAGGTGCTGCCAATGTTCAACTCAGTAACAGCCCGAATGCTTACCGTTTACATGTGTATAGTTATACGCCTGTGCGCCAAGAGCTACGCGGTAAACTGATTGAAACCTTACTGCGTCTGAATGTGACCTTCCGTATTGAAGATGCTCAGGGCAATCCTGTGACTGAAATGCGTACCGTGACTGCATCACGTAGCTACCAATATAATTTGGCAACGGTCAACACCGATGACCAAGAAGAAAAATTCTTAAAAGATGTACTTGTGGATGATGTCGCACAACAAATTGTGCGACAAATTTCATCAAACCGTTTACCTAAAGTTACTACCACAACAACACAACCTTAATTGTTATGAAACTCGACTATTTGCAGGCCCTTAAACGCATTGCTGAAGCACGTGGTGCATGGGTGCTGCATGGTCAAGAACCGCTGCTCGAACAGAATCTACTCGATGCCTTTCGTAAAAGCTGGCACGAACAAAATATTGAACGTCAACGCTATGACATATCCAATGTGAGTGATTGGAAAACAGTTTTCAATGCCTTGAACAGTTTGTCTTTATTCTCTACGCAACTCGCAATTGAGGTGCATGGCAACATCAAACCTGATGCCAATGGCATTAAACTACTCACCCAATATCTGCAACACAATGAACAGAATTTATTGTTGATTGTCATGCCGAAGCAAGACAGCAACAGTTTAAAATCTGGCTTTTTTAAAGTGATTGATGCCAATGGGGTAAATGTCAACTTAACTGCCCATTACCCACAAGATCGACAACGAATTTTGGCGGTTGAAGCGGAAAAACTCGGCATTGAATTGGCCAACAATGCATGGCAATCGCTTGAACAGCATCACGAGCATAATTTACTGGCAGCAAAAAACAGCCTAATGCGGGTCCGAGATACCTTTCCTGATTTAGCACAAATTGGTATCGAACAACTGCTTGCCTGCCTGCAAGATCAGTCACGGTATAGCACCTTTGATTTAAGTGATGCCTTACTCGAAGGTAACTTTGCTCAAGCCGTGAAAATTTACCAATATCTTCTGGCTTCGGGCGAGCCGATGAGCTTGTTGCTGTGGAGCATCAGTAAGGAAATGCGTCTTTTGATGCAGCTTTTTGAACAACCACAAAATGCACTACAGCTCGGGATTTGGAAAACCAAAGTGAGTCTTTATCAACAAGCCTTACGCCGACTAAATCCGAAACAGTTTCTCACTTGGCCCACACTTTTATTAAGAATAGATGCATCCATTAAAGGTTTAAGTCAGGAAAACCCTGAACAACTGATCTTACAAGCCATCGGCATGCTTTGTGGTAAAAATTTATTTTTAAATTAAAAGCCAAAAATTCAGCCAAACTGATAGATCTAGCTAAAGAAGCGTGCAAACCAGCTTTTGCCTTTTTTCTGCTCCTGAGTACGTAAATAGTGCAACATATTGTCACGTACTGCATCCACATAATCCTGATCATCATGCTGAATATGGTTAATTAACCATTTAGACAATAGACGATGTAAATCATGTTCAACCGATTCCCCTTCAGCAAAGCGTTGGCGACAATCATTCAAACGTTTGACGAATAATTCATGAATGCCTCGATGCGAGGGTAAATATTGATAATTGACTTGCTTGAGCAAGTTTTCTTCAAAACTAAAATGCGATTGGGTATAGTCTATCAAATCATCTAACACCTCTCTAATTTGGTTGCGCTGCCCGCTTATGCGGATCTGATCCAACGTATTAATATATTCCAGAATTTGTCGATGCTGATTGTCAATCACCTCAATCCCAATATTAAACTTTTCACTCCACTCCATGATTTCCCTCACATTATTTTCATCAAGTTATTTTTTATTACAGCAACCCATTTAGGTTTTATCTTTAATCAAAAAAACCATATTTTTTTTATGGGATTAAATCTTATCTGCTTTTTAGTCCTAAATCTATAGAAAAAAAAAGTGTAAATTTTCAGTGGGGGAGCATTCATGTAAGCTGGTGATAAAACATAAAAATCTTATCGTTTAATGCAGCTTATAATCATCGATCATGCATCATTTAAGAATCATGACTAAAAAAGCGGATAGATTCCGCAAAATAGAGTAAAGAATAGTTATCATTTACAAATTGATAGAAAATCCACGATTTATCCGCATTTCACTTTTATACTAGGCAGGATTATTTTTACTCCCTGACTCCTATGCCAAAAATAAAATCTTTTAGAATTATTATCGCACTGCTCTGTGTTGCTTTACTCGCTTATTTGGCTTGGAGCTATTTCAAACCCAAACAAGAACAACCGCAATATATTACCGAAAGCGTCACACGCGGTGATCTTGAAAATACCGTATTGGCAACAGGAACTTTAGATGCCACCAAACTGATCAGTGTCGGTGCGCAGGTGTCAGGGCAAGTACAGAAAATGTATGTGCAGTTAGGCGATGAAGTAAAACAAGGTCAACTGATTGCCCAGATTGATTCCACAACACAAGAAAATAGCTTTAAAACTGCTGAAGCCAACATCAAAAATTTAGAAGCTCAGCGCTTACAACAAGAAGCCAATCTGAATGAGGCACAACTGGCCTATAAGCGTCAACAACAAATGTTTGCTCAAGATGCGACCTCTAAGGCGGAACTGGAGTCTGCGGAAGCAAGCTTTAAAACTGCACAAGCACAAATTAAAGCCATTGATGCGCAGATTGAATCTGCAAAAGTCACCAAATCTACGGCGCAAACCAACATTGGTTATACTCGTATTCTGGCACCAACCGACGGAACAGTGGTTGCCATTGTGACGGAAGAAGGTCAAACGGTGAATGCGAATCAAAGTGCACCAACCATAGTCAAAATTGCCAAATTACAAAATATGACCATTAAGGCACAGGTCAGTGAAGCCGACATTATGAAAGTCGAAAAAGGCCAACAGGTCTACTTCACGACTTTGGGGGATGACAGTAAACGTTATGCCACCCTACGTCAGATTGAACCTGCACCCGACTCGATTAGTGATGACAGCAGCACCAGTACTTCAAGTTCATCAAGTACCGCAATTTACTATAATGCTTTATTTGATGTGCCAAACCATGATGGCAAACTACGCATTGATATGACCGCACAAGTGTACATTGTGCTCGATTCTACACAGAATGCACTTTTGCTTCCTTCTTCAGCCATTTCTAATCGTCCTGTAAACAATAAGCAAAATAGTGCTGCCAAGGCACAAGCCGCATCCGCTGCTGAAAGCAAATCTGACACAGACCGTACACAAGCTCCTAAGCTTGAACGCCTGAATTTAACCGCTGCTCAGCAACAACTGATTAAACAAGGTAAAGCGAGCTTAAGTGTCGTTCGTGTATTACAAGCCGATGGTTCAGCCCAATCGAAACAAGTCCTGATCGGAATTAATAACCGTGTGAATGCACAAGTTCTGGCAGGTCTAAAAGAAAATGATCAAGTGGTGATTGCAGACAGTTCTGATACCTCAGCAGCCTCAGCCAACAGCAGCAATAAACGTCGTAATGGTCCACCAATGGGAATGTAAGCATGACAAAAAAAGCCTTGCTTGAAGTCAGCAATTTGGTACGAGAATTCCCTGCTGGTGAAAGTACTGTTCAAATTCTCAAAGGGATTGATCTGACCATTTACGAAGGCGAACTGGTTGCGATTGTCGGTCAATCGGGTTCGGGTAAATCGACCTTAATGAATATTTTGGGTTGTCTAGATCGTCCTACCTCTGGCAGCTATCTGGTCAAAGGCAGAGAAACTGGGCAACTCGAACCCGATCAACTGGCTGAACTACGTCGTGAGTATTTCGGATTCATTTTTCAGCGCTACCATTTACTCGGTGATTTAACCGCTGAAGGGAATGTTGAAGTTCCTGCCATTTATGCGGGCATCACACCGTATGCACGTAAACAACGGGCAACTGCTCTACTCACGGAACTTGGACTGGGCAATAAAACCCAGAACCGTCCGAGTCAGCTCTCGGGGGGGCAGCAACAGCGGGTATCTATTGCACGCGCGCTGATGAATGGTGGCGATGTGATTCTTGCCGATGAACCTACAGGGGCTTTAGACTCACACAGCGGTGTTGAAGTCATGCGCATTCTGCGTGAATTAAATGCGGCGGGACACACCATTATTTTGGTCACACATGATATGCAAGTGGCTAAAAATGCCTCGCGGATTATTGAAATCAGTGATGGACAAATTATTGCCGATCGCGTAAATCAGCCTGAACATGATACTGAATTACATCATGATCCTGATGCTGAAACTGCAATTTCAGCACAGCAAGAAAAAAATAAAAGTGTTTCGGCATGGCGCTCCCTGCTCGATCGCCTAGGTGAAGCCTTCCGTATGGCGATCCTGTCCATGAATGCACATCGTATGCGCACCTTTCTGACCATGCTCGGGATTATTATCGGGATTGCCTCGGTCGTGACTGTAGTGGCTTTAGGCAATGGCTCTCAAAAACAAATTTTAAGTAATATTAGTAGCTTAGGAACAAATACCATTACGGTCTTCCAAGGTCGAGGTTTTGGTGACAATTCCAAAACTGCCAATTTTAAAACCTTGGTGCCCAGTGATGCCGACGCGCTTGCCACCCAACCGTATGTCAGTGCGGTCAGTCCCATGGTGAGTTCATCGAAAACCATTCGCTATCAACAAAATGAAGCCAGTGCCACCATTAATGGTGTCGGGGGTGATTATTTCACCGTCAAAGGTCTCACTTTCAAAAATGGGCAAACCTTTGATCAACGGAGTGTGCGTGACCGTACCCAAGATGTCGTGATTGACACCAATACCCAAAAGCAATTTTTTAGTGATGGTAGTAATCCGATTGGACAAGTGATCTTACTCGGTAGTGTACCTGGGCGGATTATTGGTATCGTGGAACCTCAAACCAGTGCCATGGGTTCCGATGACACCCTAAACGTATATATGCCTTACACCACGGTCATGAGCCGTATGCTGGGTCAGACAAACGTGCGTAATATCATTGTGCAAATTAATGATCAATACTCCACCAGCGCAGCTGAAAATGCAATTGTGAACTTATTGACCTTGCGTCATGGTCAACAAGATATCTTTACCATGAACAGTGACAGTATTCGTCAAACCATTGAAAAAACCACCAGTACCATGACCTTATTGGTTTCTGCTATTGCCGTGATTTCATTGGTGGTTGGCGGAATTGGCGTCATGAATATTATGTTGGTCTCGGTCACCGAACGGACGCAAGAAATTGGCGTACGGATGGCAGTGGGTGCACGTCAGAGCGATATTTTACAACAGTTTTTAATTGAAGCTATTTTAGTCTGCTTAATTGGCGGGGTCTTGGGGGTATTACTTTCTCTTGGCTTAGGTCAAATCATTCAAAAATTTGCAGGTGGTAATTTTGGGGTTGCCTATTCAACCACCTCGATTATTGCCGCATTTGTGTGCTCGACGTTAATTGGTGTGGTGTTTGGTTTCTTACCTGCAAAAAGTGCAGCCAAACTCGACCCTGTTGCAGCACTTGCTAGAGAATAAGGACAAATTATGCAGTTTTCATTTACACGTCTGTGTACGGCAATGCTACTCGGTAGTACTTTAGTGGGTTGTGCGGCTGTGGTTAAAACACCTTATCAAGCACCCAGTGTACAAACGCCTGCTCAGTTCCAATATGGTCATGCGACTGCACAACAACGACAATCATCCGTCTATGCCGATCAATGGTGGACATTGTTTGGCGATGCGCAACTGAATCAACTGATTGATGCCGTATTAGCAAAAAATACCGACTTGGCTGTTGCAGGTATGACCTTAAAACAAGCACGCTTGCAAGCAGATTTAACTGCGAATCAGCAAAAACCGCGCATCAATTCCACAGTTTCTACTGGACATCAATTCGACTTAAATTCTGGTGATGACAACTCTAGCGGGCTATCTTTAGGTGCAGGGCTCAGTTATGAGTTGGATTTATTTGGTAAATTAGCACGACAAACCGAAGCTAAAAAATGGGAAGCACTGGCGACTGAACAGGATTTGCAAGCCACGGCACAAAGCCTGATTGGCACCACAGCCAAACTGTATTGGCAATTGGCGTATTATCATGAAAGCCGTAGTACTGCACAGCAAAGTCTTGCGACGTCGCAAAAGCTGTATGATTTAGTCAAAGTACAGTATCAAGCAGGTGCTGTTTCTGGTTTAGAACTGACCCAAGCCGAGCAATCAGTACAAAGTCAGAAAGCCAGTCTCAGTCAAATTCAGCAAAACTTAGTCGAGACACGTACTGCGCTGGCTGTCCTGCTGCATATGCCTGTACAACAACTGAATATTCAGGAACCACAGCGTTTGCCACAACTGGCTTTACCGACCATTGCAGCAGGCTTACCTGCCGATATCCTGTCACGTCGACCAGATTTAAAAGCAGCTGAATTACGCCTGCGTGAGAGTCTGGCCACCAAAGATGCCACCACTGCGAGCTATTATCCTTCCATCAGCTTAACTGGAAATTTAGGCAGCAGTAGTACCTCTTTAACGCAACTTTTGCGTAATCCTGCCCTGACTTTAGGTGCCAGTTTAAGTCTGCCATTTTTGCAATATAACGATATGAAAAAAGATATGGCGATTAGTCAATTGGACTATGAAAAAGCCATTGTGCAATATCGTCAGAGCTTATATCAGGCCTTTGGCGATGTTGAAAATGCCTTGTCTGCACGCAGTGAACTGGATCAACAAGTCAAGCTACAACAGCGTAATTTAGAACTGGCAGAAAAAGCCGAACGCTTAACTGATGTGCGTTATCGTTATGGTGCGGTGGCCTTGAAGAATTTACTGGATCAACAAGAAACCACGCGTAGTGCCCGTTTGACTTTGGTTAATACCAAACAAAGTCAATACAACGCCTATGTCACGCTGATGCAGGCTTTAGGTGGGAGTCCTATTCAACAATTACCTGAATAAATGAAATTTAAAGACATAAAAAAACGGCACTTCACACGCGTAGTGCCCGTTTGACTTTGGTTAATACCAAACAAAGTCAATACAACGCCTATGTCACGCTGATGCAGGCTTTAGGTGGGAGTCCTATTCAACAATTACCTGAATAAATGAAATTTAAAGACATAAAAAAACGGCACTTCAAGTGCCATTTTTTTATCGCCGAAGCAATCAGTCATCACCCATCATATCAGGGCTCATACCAACCGTATTGAAACCAGCATCTACATACATGATTTCACCAGTAATCCCGTTTGCCCAAGGTGAGCAAAGGAACAATGCTGCATTACCCACATCTTCAATGGTCACATTGCGTTTAAGTGGTGAAATTTTTTCATTGGCATCTAACATCTTACGGAATGATTTAATGCCTGAAGCCGCTAAAGTACGGATTGGACCCGCTGAAATTGCGTTAACGCGAATACCTTCAGCACCCAAGCTAGACGCCAAGTAGCGTACGCCTGCTTCTAAAGATGCTTTTGCCATACCCATCACGTTGTAATTCGGCATAACACGCTCAGAACCTTGGTAAGTCAAGGTCAATAGACAGCCCTGACGTGCCAATAGCAATGGCTTTGCTGCACGTGCCATCGCAATAAAGCTATATGCACTGATGTCATGTGCAATACTGAAACCTTCACGATCGGTAACATCGGTGAAGTCGCCATCTAAAGTATGTGCAGGTGCAAAACCGATAGAGTGAACTACACCATCTAGACCATCCCAGTGTTTCGCCAATTCAACGAATGCTTGGTCAATTTCTGCATCCACAGCAACATCACAAGGAAATACCAATGTTGAGCCAAATTGCGCCGCAAATTCATCAACACGCTTTTTAAGTTTCTCATTCGGATAGGTAAATGCCAGTTCCGCACCTTCACGATGCAATGCTTGAGCAATACCAAATGCAATCGACAACTTACTTGCAATACCTGCAATCAGAAAGCGTTTTCCCGCTAGTAGTCCGTGTGACATGTGAATCTCACTTAAAATAATTTAGGATGAATAATGCCAAGTCTGGCATCAGAACAAAATTGCAAAATGCGCCTTTTTTTCAGCAAATCACAGATTCATAACAATTCACCCTGCCAAAGCAGGGTGAATATGAATTGAACTAAAAAATATTAACCCACATTAATTAGTCATCGCCTTGAATCAGACTCAATAAGCGCATGAATGAGTAATACATCCAGACCAAAGTCGCCAATAACGCAATCGCAGATAACCATTCCATAGACTTTGGTGCATGTTGGGCTGCACTGCTTTCAATCAAGTCAAAATCAAGAATGAGATTTAAAGATGCAATCACCGCCACAAAAGCAGCAAAACCAATGCCTAACCAGTTACTTTCAAAGATATACGGCACACTTGAACCAAAGGCTAAACGCATGGTGAGTTGCACCACAAACACGATTGCAATGGCAATGCTGGCAGAAAGTACAACCGATTTAAATTTTTCTGTGGCACGCACAATTTGTAAACGATACAAAGTAAACATCACCAAGGTCGTCACAAAAGTTGCCAATAATGCCTGCAATGGTACGCCGGGGAATTTCAATTGGAAAATAACCGAGACACCACCTAAAAAAGCACCTTCAAAAAACGCATAGGGAATGGCGAGAATTTTCGCGGTATCAGGTTTAAATGTGGTGATCAGTGCCAAAATAAATCCACCAATCGCACCGACAACCGCAGCGCTATAGGCAATGGAAATATTTAGGGTCATAAAACTGTAGAAGAAAATACCTAAACCCAGCACCGCGGCAATTAAAGTCAACAATACAGACTTTTGAATCGCACCTTGCACGGTCATCGGCTGGCTGTAATCTGCGTAAACTTCGACGCGATTGAGTATGGGATTATTACTTTGCATATTTAAACTCTTTTTTATAATTTAAAATGAATAAAAACAAAAACTTGTACTTTACTTTAGATCAACTTAAAGCCGTACACCCTCTAGCTTGATGTAGAAAATATAACCTAAAAATATGACAGACTAAAATAAAAATGGGGTTTAACACCCCATTTTCAGCCAATATCGATTTAGTCTTTATTCATGATAAAGAAGTATTCACGATAATATTTTAGTTCTGCAATCGAATCGCGAATATCATCCATGGCTAAATGTGAGGCATTTTTCTTTAGCCCACTCATAATTTCTGGGCGCCAACGCTTTGCCAACTCTTTCACTGAAGATACATCCAAGTTACGGTAATGGAAGTATTGTTCCATTTCAGGCATTAAACGATGTAAAAAACGGCGATCCTGACAAATCGAGTTACCACACATTGGCGAGCTCTTTGGATTGACCCATTTTTTTAAGAACTCAATGGTTTGCTGCTCAGCATCTCGTGCTGTCAATTTACTACGACGCACACGTTCAATCAGACCCGACTGACCATGTTGACGGGTATTCCACTCATCCATGGCATTCAGGATTAAATCCGATTGATGCACAGCCAATACTGGACCTTCCGCCAAAATATTCAAATGATCATCGGTCACAATCGTTGCAACTTCAATAATTTGGTCGTTATCGGTATCTAGACCTGTCATTTCAAGGTCAATCCAGATCAGGCGAGTATCAGGCGTGCTGCTCATAAATGTGCAATCTTATTGGCTGTAAAAACATTTATAGTAGCAAATTAATACCCTGAATGCTGTAATTCATCCCCCGCTTCATGCTATTTTTGCCATCTTGAATTCATGGTTTTTAGGATATGAATGGCTTTAATTCGTAAACGTCGCTTAACTGAACAGCAGCAGCGTCGTATTCAGAAACAGCAGAAAACACGTCAAGAAGAAATTGACACTTCAAATGATCTGGAAGGGTTAGTGGTTCAACACTACGGCCGCCAGCTTGAGGTACAAGCCTTGTCGGTGCCAGACATGCATCCTGAAAAACCCAATGTGCAAGATGGTGAACCAGAACCGTTTTGGAAACCGATTGAATTGGACAGCATTTGGCGTTGCCATACTCGTACCAATCTTGAATTGCTGGTGACGGGTGATCGGGTCAAATGGCAAGCCGATCCGAATACGGGACTCGGTATTATTACCGCCATCCATCCGCGTCGTTCCTTACTGACCCGTCCTGACCGTTATCATAAAGTGAAACCCGTCGCGGCCAATATCAGTTTAATTGTGATTGTGTTTTCACCTTTACCAGAACCTGCACCCACATTAATTGATCGTTATTTGGTGGCATGTGCCGATGCCGATATTCCTGCCTTATTGGTCCTGAATAAAACCGATTTACTCAAAGAAAATGATCCTATTCTGGATATGCTCAAAGAATATCAAGATCTGGGCTATGAAGTGATGCAATGCCAATCTACAGGTGATCTCAGTGCTTTAGCACAGCGTCTTGAAGGTGAAACGGTCGCTTTTGTTGGACAGTCTGGGGTGGGTAAAAGTTCATTAATTAATACCATGGTTCCGAATGCCGCGCAAAAGACCAACATTATTTCTGAAAACTCGGCTTTAGGTCAGCACACCACCACCTCAACGCGTTTAATTCCTTTTGGACAAAGTGCATCACTGATTGACTCACCAGGAATTCGTGAATTTGGTTTATGGCATCTGACCACTGAAAAAGTGCAACAAGGCTTCCCTGAAATTCAAAATCAGTTGGGCTATTGTCAGTTCCGTAACTGTACCCATAAACATGAAAAACAGTGTGCACTGCGTGTAGCTGCCAGTAATGGTGAAATTTTACCCCGTCGTTTAGACAGTTTTTTACGTTTAATGGATGAAATTGCTGAAGCACAGCAAAAAAATTAGACTTTCTGTCTGTCCTCCCCTTGAAGCGGTGATTTTGATCACCATATTTATGAGCTATACTCTAGGCAATTTTGAATTGTAATTAGGTGATTTGTGGAACGTTGGTTGGAATTTATGGGGAATCACCCCTTTTTATTTGGAACACTTGGGGCATTAGTGGTGTTGTTCTTCGTTTTAGAAGGTCAGCGCAACGGTCGCAAAATCTCTCCACAGTCTTTAGGTATTTTAGTGAAAGCAAAAAATGCCATGTTGATTGATTTACGTGATACAAAAGACTTCCGCGAAGGTCACATCAGTGGCAGCCGTAACATTCCCTACAGCCAAATTGCAAGCCATGTCGAAGAGTTAAAAGCTGCGGAACGTCCATTGGTATTTATTTGCAACCTTGGTCAAGTCGCAGGGACAGCTTTGCAACAAGTTGGTCATGTGGATAGCTATCGTTTAGATGGTGGTATTAGCAACTGGAAAGCGCAAGGCTTACCTTTGGTAAAAGCGAAATAATTGCTTAAGGAGACTCTAATGGCTGAAGTAACGATTTATTCTACAACTGTATGTCCTTACTGCGTTCGTGCGAAACAACTTCTTGAGCGTAAAGGCGTTGAATACAAAGAAATTAATTTATCCAATGAAGCGCCTGAAGTACGTGTAGAACTCATGCAACGCACGAATCACCGTACTGTTCCACAAATTTTTATTGGTGACCAATTTATTGGCGGGTTTGACCAGCTTTATGCTTTAGAGCGTGATGGTCAACTTGACGGATTATTGGCTTAACCATAAAGCATAGTTCAAATTGATATTAAGGATTTAAGAATGAGCGAAGAACAACAAGTTCAACCACAATTGGCACTCGAACGTATTTATACTAAAGACATTTCTTTCGAAGTTCCTGGCGCACAAGTCTTCACCAAAGAATGGCAGCCAGAACTCAATATCAACCTTTCTTCTTCTGCAGAAAAGATTGATCCAACCCATTTCGAAGTGTCTTTGAAAGTTGTTGTTCAAGCAAATAATGCGGGTGAGACGGCATTTATCGTTGATGTGACTCAAGCAGGGATCTTCCTGATTGATGCCGTTGAAGAAGAGCGTCTTCCATATATTTTAGGTGCATACTGCCCGAACATTTTGTTCCCATTCTTGCGTGAAGCAGTGAACGATATGGTTACCAAAGGCAGCTTCCCTCAATTGCTGTTAACGCCAATCAATTTTGATGCTGAGTTCGAAGCAAATATGCAGCGCGCTCAAACAGCTATGGCTGAAGGTCAAGCATAATTCCAGACCTTTGCATTGCAAAATCATGGATTCAAAAAAGGCTGAATAGATTGTATTCAGCCTTTTTTATTGCGCTGCATTCATGCATCTAAAGGTCAAATTCACTCTCATTCCATACACTTTTTTGCTTGGAGGCAACCGATGCAGCCAGTAGCGTTGGGTTTCATCTTTCATAACCAGTAAACTGCCATGTGCCAGTAGCAACTCCACTTTTTCTTGGGTCTGCTTGTGCTTAAAAGCAAATTTTCGCTCTGCCCCCAAACTTAAAGAAGCAATTGCAGCATGCTGTTTCAGTTCTCGTTCGGCATCACTATGCCACGCCATCCCTTCTTCCCCCGAATGATATAAATTCAGCAAACAGGCATTAAATTTCTCACCCGTTTTAGCTTCGACCAACGCTTTCAGTGCCAACAGCTCAGGCGTCCACGGCAATGCCTGTTTGGTGGTTTTGGAGTAGGTATAGGAAAAAGCCTGATCGGCATACCACGCAACTTTGCGTTTGGTCACAATGGTCTTGCCAAAAATCACCGCCAGATCATTTTGCCAAGCGACACTTTCTAACAGTCGCTGAAAATAATGATCTGCCAAAACACTATCCATAATTTGACCGTAGTAATGCACACAGCCCTGATAGGGCAGTAAATTCAGGCTAGCATCAAATTCAACTGGAAATAATGACATTTAAAACTCTTCTACATTGGCATAAAGCTGGGCACTTTCCCAGCCAATCATCGCCGTCTTGCGGGTTGTTCCCCAATGATAATTGCCGAGCACACCTGACGCTTGAATAACCCGATGGCACGGAATTAAAAAAGCCACAGGATTATGTGCCACCGCACTCCCTACCGCACGTGCTGCTTTGGGTTGCTCAATCTGCGATGCTACGTCACGGTAACTCGCCAGTTGTCCCGCAGGAATTTTGAGCAAACTTTCCCATACCTTTAATTGAAAGGCTGAACCTTTTAAATGCAGTTTTATGTGCTGTATGGAGTTGGGTTGCACCGTCAACACAGCCAGAGCGCGTTGCTGCATTTCATCCGTCTGTTCAATATATTCAGCATGAGGAAACTTGGCTTTTAATTCATTCAGGGCTTGCTCATTCTGTTCAACAAAAGTTAGTGTACAAATTCCTTTTGGTGTGGAAGCCACCAAAATGCACCCAAATAATGTTTCTGCAAAACTATAAAAAATCTTTAATCCAGCCCCACCCTGTTTATATTCAGCGGGGGTCATCCCTTCAATTTGAATAAATAAATCATGTAAACGACTGCCACTGGATAATCCTGTGTCATAGGTCGCATCTAAAAGTGAATGCGATGCTGTTGAGGTTAAAATCGACTTGGCATGTTCCACACTGATATATTGCAAAAATTTCTTAGGACTGGTGCCAGCCCATTCACTGAATAGGCGCTGAAAATATGCAGGACTTAAATGTACATGTGCGGCTATATCGTCTAGCGTTGGCTGGTGCTGAAAATGTCGCTGAATATACTCAATCGCTTGCGCCACCCGCTGATAATGCTGTTGTGAAGACATATTCATTCATCCTTACAGATTTCTTTTTCACTTTAGCAATTCTTGCTGTGGCTGAAAATCTGAATCATGCTCAGTTTGAATCATCCCCCCTAATTTATCAGACATAAAAAAACTGTACCGATGAAGGTACAGTTTTAGATCTATCGCTGAGATAATTACCCAAGATCAATGTGCATAGTATTTATGACCTTGATCACGTAACTCGCCAATTTTTTTCCCTTGCTTTTTCGCTTCATCTAATTTACCTGCTTGTGCAAGTGCTTTTGATTTGTCAATTTCTACAATAATTTGATCGAATAAAGCGCTTGAACTTGGCACTTTTGCAGCGGTATGTGCAGTCAATTTATATTGCTTGGCATGTACAGCAGCACCGCGCATATTGTTCAAGGCACTGGTTGCAGCTTGTGGGGTTGAAGCTTGGTTGAAGGCTTTATAATTTTTCCCAAGGGTTTTCATATCATCTTCTAGACCGGCTGCCATAACGGTATTGCTTAAGAGCAAAGATGACAACATTACAACGGTGGCTAAAGTTTTTTTAATCATGAGGATGTCCTATCAAAAACTGTGGCTATGGTTTATTTATCTTGGGCAAATAGACAGAATTACATATCCTGTACTGCGGTTTGCATTGCCTGTTTAGCATACATAAAAAATGCAACGGATTCGTTGCATTTTGATAAAAATTTCACCCGTCTATTTGGCTTGATGATGCTGTAATGCATCGTGCATCGCTTCTACCAACTGTTGTGCAATCTCTTGTTTTGAGGCTTTTTCTAAATCGCGCTTGTCCATATGGTATTGATTGGCAAAAAACACCGTCATGGCATTTTCATCCGATGCAAAACCAATATCAGCACGTGACACATCATTACAAGCAATCATATCCAGCTTTTTAGCGACCAGCTTACCTGCTGCATATTCTTCAACATTACGTGTTTCTGCGGCAAAGCCGACCATAAACGGACGCTTTTGTTGCTGGGCAATAGTCGCCACAATATCTGGGTTTTTCACTAAAGCGACATTCAGCTCATCACCCGATTTTTTAATTTTATGTTCAGCGACTTCAGCAACGCGATAATCGGCGACCGCAGCTGTGGCAATGAAAATATCACAGCCTTCTTCCAACATTTGCATGCTGGTATTCAACATTTGAATCGCAGAGGATACGTTAATACGGCGTACCCCATTTGGAGTATCTAAACTGACAGGGCCTGCAATTAAAGTCACTTTTGCCCCAGCCGCATAACAGGCAGCCGCCAAAGCAAAGCCCATTTTGCCTGTACTGTGGTTAGAAATATAACGCACAGGGTCTATTGCTTCACGAGTTGGACCCGCAGTAATCACCACATGTTTACTCGCCAATAGACCAAATTTTTCAGCGATTGCACGTTGTGCTTTATGGAAGTATTGCGTGACTTGATAAGCCAAATCTTCTGGCTCAGGCATACGGCCTAACCCCACATCCCCACATGCTTGTGAACCAGCTTCTGGCATAATCACATGCACGCCATCTTCAATCAGCGTATTTAAATTACGCTGCGTGGCTTTGGCTGCCCACATCTGCTGATTCATGGCAGGTGTAACCCAAACTGGTGCTTTGGTCGCAAGATATAATGTACTGAGCAAATCATCTGCCAAACCTGCGGCAAACTTGGCTAAGGTATCGCAACTGGCTGGTGCCACCAACAATAAATCTGCCCAACGGGCTAATTCAATATGTCCCATACCAGCTTCGGCTTCTGGATCGAGTAATTCGGTATGTACGGGATTGCCAGACAAGGCTTGAAACGTCAGTGGTGTAATAAAGGCCTGCGCACCATGCGTCATCACCACACGGACATTAAATCCCTGATCTTTAAGTCGACGAACGAGGATGGCACTTTTATAGGCTGCAATTCCGCCTGTAACAGCCAAAATGATGTTTTTATTTGGAATTACACTTAAATCAAAGCTCACAAACAGTATACCTTTCTGTTGCAGTGGCGCTCACAATAGCATTAAATATCCGCATACCCAAGTGATTGACTGGGTTAAAACTTGATAATAAACATGAAAAAGCGCAACAAAAATGAATCTATCGATCAAACATTGGCCCGAACAAGAGCGTCCACGTGAACGCTTATTACAACAAGGGGCGAATAGCCTTTCAGATGCCGAATTATTGGCTATTTTTCTGCGCTCTGGCTCCAAACAACATTCAGCGGTTGAATTAGCCCGACTGCTGATTCGTCACTTTGGTGGGCTAGCGCCGATTCTGAATGCTGAACTCCCCCAACTCAGTCAGTTTCATGGGATCGGTGCCACTAAATATTCGCAACTGATGGCGGTGAAAGAACTGGGACGACGCTATGTGGCGCAACAATTACAACAACACCGTTTAGAAATCCAAAACTCTTCACAATTACTTGACTATCTACGCTTTGAACTCTTGGGAGAAACGCAGGAAGTATTTGCCGTTCTGTGCCTAGACAGTCAGTTACGCAAACTACATTTTAAAAAACTCTTCTTTGGCTCACTGAATAATTGTACCGTCTCTCTAAATCAATTACTGCGTTACGCCTTGCAACAGCAAGCCAGTTCTATAGTCATTGCACATAATCATCCTTTAGGACATGCCCTGCCTTCGGCGGCGGATATTGCCTTAACCCAACAAATTACACAGGCCTGTAAACTGCTTGAAATACAATTATTGGATCATTGTGTCATCGCTGCGACAGGCAGTTTTTCGTTTGCTGAGCAGGGCTTGATCAAGTCCACTTAAAGCTTTTCAAGCAATATTGACAAAACCTAAACGACAGCTGAAGATCAATCCAAAATAAATGATGAAAACCACCACATGATTGTGCGAGAACAACCCGACGTCTTTAAACTATTATTTTCATGGCGCGGTACAATCCTTCCGAAAGTTTTACCACCCTTAGGCGTGGTCATGCTCATTTCTACTATCGTGGGTGGTGTATCGCACATGGGATATTTTCATTTTCCTGAACTGCCCTTGGTTGGCTTCACCTTAATTGGCGTTGTACTGTCTATTTTCCTCGGGTTTAAAAATACCGCTTGTTATGACCGCTGGTGGGAGGCACGTAAACTTTGGGGCATGTTAATTGCCAATGCACGCCACTTTGACCGTAACTGTCGTATTCTGACGCAGGCACGGCGCGAGCGAGTCATTCAACATGTGATTGTCTTTGCTAATGTATTGCGCGACCGACTGCGTCATCAAACTGAAAACCCAACCGAACTCACTGAAACCACAGGTTTAAGCCCGCAAGCGTTGGCACAACTGTATCAACAGGTCAATGCACCGCAATACACCCTCAGTCTAATTCAATGGGAACTGATGCAAGCCTTAAAAGAAGGGGAAATTTCTGACATTATTTATGCACAAATGAATGAACATGTGGCGGAAATGAGTTTGGTACAAACAGGCTGTGACCGAATTGCCACCACTCCCTTACCTTTTGCCTATTCTGTATTGCTGAACCGTACCGTGTATTTCTTTTGTTTCATGCTACCGTTTAGTTTAGGCGCAACGTTAGGACTGGCTACGCCATTACTGGTCGGGATCTTGGCCTATACCTTTTTGGGTTTAGATGCCTTAAGTTCAGAAATTGAAGAACCATTTGGTACACAAAGTAATGATTTACCGTTAGATGCAATGGTACGTACCATTGAAATTGAATTGCTCGGCACCTTGGGTAAGCCGACTCCACCGCCCATTCAAGCACAGGATAACAATCTTTTATAAAGCCAACCATTCAAAATCAGCTGTCCTCTTTGTAGAAAAAGAAAGACGAGATTAAACAAATATTTAAAAACCAAGATCAGGAGTCAGGCTGTGATTAAAATTTTAGGGCGTACAGATTCCATCAATGTTAGAAAAGTCCTCTGGTTATGTGATGAGCTAGATTTACCTTACCAGCGTGAAGATTGGGGGCGTGGCTTTCGCTCCCCACAAGAATCCGAGTTTTTGCAATTAAATCCGAATGCCACCATTCCTGTACTGATTGATGATGAGCTAATTCTTTGGCAGTCTAATTCGATTATTCGTTACTTGGCCAATGCTTATGCTGGCACAGCACTTTATCCGACAGAGCCGAAAACACGTGCGCTTATTGATCAATGGATTGACTGGCAAGGGATTGAACTCAATAACAGTTGGGTCTACGCCCTGATGCACCTTATTCGGAACTCTCCCGAGCACCAAGACTTGCAGGAAGTTGAAAAAAGTATTCAAGCATGGAACAGTATGATGCTGATTTTAGAAAACCAACTCGCAAACACTCAGGCGTATGTCGCAGGTCAGCAGTTTTCATTGGCAGATATTCCGATTGGGCTTTCTGTACAACGTTGGTATTTAACGCCTTTTGATAAACCAGATACACCACATATCAAAAACTACTATGACCTTTTAAGTCAACGAGAAGCTTATCTAAAATGGGGCAATAACGGTCAAAACTAATTCAGCATGTTTGCTTGTAAATTAAAACATGGGTATTACTGAAACTGTTCCCAAATTCCGACTTGTTCTGCTTTCATCACAGGCGTATGTCCCAGTTTAATCCATGGCATATTTTCACCATGAAAATCACTGCCTACGGACACTTTTAAACCCTGTTCCGCAATTATACGATCCACCATTTGACGGGTCGCAGGTGGGTCAATTTGCGGTGGTAATTCCACTGCATCCCCACCAGACTGCGCAAACAACTCAATTAAATAGCGGACATTGGTTGCCGATAAATCATATCGGGTAGGATGTGCCAAAACCGCAAAGCCACGACTGGCATGAATGGCCTGAATCGTTTGTTGCAAACCCAAGCCATCAAACTTTACATAAGCCTTCTTGCCTTCTTTAATATATTTATCAAAGGCTTGCTGCGCACGACTGACAATCCCCTTTTCCACCAAGGTTTTCGCAATGTGGCTACGCGTGACGCGATCTGCTTCACCCTCGACTTTGGCCAGTACATCTGCATAAATATCCTGACCAATCAAAGGTGTCAGCAGACCACAAATCTGCGCACCACGTTCAGCTCGAATCTGTTTCTGTTGTTCTAAGACAGCCAATAAAGGCTCAGGATGCTGCATATTCAGTGCAACAATATGTACGCTATAACTTTTTTTTGTGGCTGGACGCGACCATTGACTGGAAATTTCAACCCCAGAGATTAACTTCAGACCATAAGCATGCGCAGTTGGTTCTGCCAATGCCAAACCATCCATCGTATCGTGATCGGTCAATGCCAGCGTATGAATACCTTTTTCATGTGCGGCATGGATCAGTTGCTCTGGTGACAAAGTTCCATCAGAAATATTACTATGTGTATGTAAATCTACGCCAAGCATCACTTATACTATGCCATTTATTTAAACAGATTCAGATACTCTAACATGAAAGCACTTTTAGACTTTGTGCCACTCATTATTTTCTTTTATTTATATAAGACTGTAGATCCGAAAGATACCGAGCATCCTTTATTGCAATTGATCGGTTCTGCCGGCGGTATAGACAATAATAATATTTTAGTGGCAACAACGGGCTTAATTCTTTCCATGCTGGTGGTGTATGGCGCATTGTTCATCATGCAAAAATTCCGTTTAGACAAACAACAGTGGATTGTGTTGTTTATGACGGTGATTTTTGGTGGCATTACCTTAATGCTCAGTGATGATTTCTATATCCGCCTAAAAGCAGCCATTCTAAATATGGTCTTTGCTGGTGCTTTCTTGTTATCTCCGTATTTTAGTAAAGACCGTAGTCCGCTCATCAAACGCCTATTTGCCCCCATTTTTAATTTGGGTGAACTGGGCTGGAAAAGACTCAATTACGCTTGGGCAGGCATGTTTGCGGTCATGTCTGGCTTACATGTCTTTTTTGCTTTCTTATTTATGAATGGAAAATATTGGGGTGAATTTACCGCTTTTGGTGACATGCTAGTGATGTTTTCCTTTATCATTATTCAGTTTATTGTATTACGTAAACATTTTAAGTCTTCCGAAGATTAATATTCGTTTCGTGCGCAGAGAATCATCATGCCATTATTTGTTGTGACTTGTACCGATCAAGACGGTACTGTAGAAAAACGCCTTGCGGTACGCCCTCAACACCTCGCACGTTTAGAGCAATTAGATGCTGAAGGCCGCTTAATTGTTGCAGGTGCGATGCCTAAAGATCCAAGCAATCCACAAGCAGGTTTTTATGGCAGCACCATCATTGTCAATTTTGACAGCCGTGAAGCACTCGATACTTGGCTACAAGACGAGCCTTTCTTAAAAGAAGGTGTCTATGCTCAAATTGAGGTTAAACCTTTTAACAAAGCGTTTCCTAAAGGATAAAATTCATGCGCGCTGTTGTTCCTAGTTTACTGGGTCTTTCTTTATTGTGTTCTACAGCTTGGGCGGTAGAACCTGCACCAACCTCTCCAGCTCCTGCTGTAGCCTCTGCTGCACCGACAGCGCCACCGCAAACCCTTCCTGCGAACAAACCGCGCGTGATTCCGGCAGTAGCAACGGTGAATCCAAATGGACAACCGCAAGAGGTTCAACCCCTTACAGCAGAACAACTTGCCAAAAATAAAGCCTTGCAAGATTTAAAAATCAAAGCTTTGGTCAAAGACCAATCCGTACGCCTACAACAATTGGAAAAAGCCAATTTAGAAGCATTGGCTCAAAACCAAGAATTACAATTAAAAAATGATAATTTAGGTGTGCAAGTTCAAGTGCTACAAAGTGAACGTAGTGCGCAGATGTTTATTTATGGCGCTGTCACACTCGCAGTTGGCGTACTCTTGGGTTTCTTAATTGCCAGTTATGCGCAATCTAAACGTCGCCGCCAATGGTAATTTTCTACGCTGAAATCATATAGGTTGCTACTTTTGTCACATGCAATACAAACGGCCGATCTCGATTGGGATCTCGTCGATGGCATCGAAGTGCCCGTTTCTAAACAATTTGGCGATGTGTATTTTTCTAAAGACAATGGTTTATTAGAAACGCGTCATGTCTTTTTACATGGCAATGATCTCAGCCTGCGTTTGGCAAATTTAAGCGACTATGAATACTTTTCTATCGGCGAAACAGGTTTTGGTACGGGCTTAAATATTCTGGCGCTATGGCAAATGTGGCAACAATATCGTCCCGATAACCAGAGTCATTTACATGCCATAAGCGTGGAAAAGTTTCCACTGTCCAAGCTAGACTTAATTCGTGCTTTAAATGCCTGGCCTGAACTCAAGCCTTTAGCCCATCAACTGATTCAACAATATCCTTTACCGCTTGCAGGTTGTCATCGCCTGAGTTTTCCTGAAGAACGCTTTAGTCTTGATCTGTGGTTAGGCGATGCGCATCAGGTTTTCCCACAAATGGAAAAACTTCATCCTGTCAATGCGTGGTTCTTAGATGGTTTTGCTCCGTCCTGTAATCCAGATATGTGGCAAGAACAGGTGTTGAATCATATCGTGCGCCTGTCCGACTACGGAACGACTTTTGCCTCATTTAGCGTTGCAGGGGTATTAAAACGTGGACTAAAACAGCATGGTATTCAGATCACTCGTCCACGTGGCTTTGGGCATAAACGGGAAATGCTGAAAGCCTGTTGGTTAAAACCAGAATCCTCATCGGAAAGTGCTGCTACGCCTACAGCACCCAATCCAGTTGATGCAATGCTGCCTAAGCAACGTCACATCGCGATTGTCGGCGCTGGCATTGCAGGTTTAAGTTGTGCTTGGGCTTTTGCCCAACGTGGACATCAAGTCACTCTGTATGATCAAAGTGAGCCACTGGCAGGCGGTTCTGGGAATCCCTTGGCTTTACTCAATCCTAAATTGTGCCCGATTGAGCAAAGCCATGAACACTTGATGACCTTGGCATGGCAACACGCACTGCGCCACTATGCTCAATTTCAGGCATTTCGCCCGATTCAAGTCAATCAGATGGCATTAAAAAATGCGGAAGATTTATTGGGCTTAGCCGCTGAATATCCAGAACACGTGCTGAGCACCTCTGTAGCACAGGACAGTGCCATTCCAACAGCATTTCCGAGCTTAAATCTGTTACAGGCAGGTGTGGTCGCTCCGCATACGTTACGCGATCAAATTTTACAGCACCCCTTCATTCAGTTTCAGCAAGCCACCATCAAAAACTTCGGTGCCAATCCAACTGTCCAGATCTTTGATACACAGGATCAGTGTCTGGGTGATTTTGATCATGTGATTGTGTGCTGCGCGCGCGACAGCCAAGCCTTTTTTGAAAATTTCCCCCTCCTCAAACCAATTCGTGGTCAGGTCAGTTGGGTTCAAAATCAAACTCAAGCCCTTGCTAGCGATCAGGCCTATAGCTATGGTGGCTATTGTATGCAGCTTGATGCTGAGCATTTAATTCTGGGTGCATCCTTTTATCCTAATCGGGATGATTGTGAAGTTCTCGCAGAAGACCATGTGCATAACTTCAATCTTATCCACAGTGTATTTCCAAGTTATGCACATTCTTTGCCTCCGACCTCAACTTGGCAAGGTCGCGCTTCCGTCCGCGCACAGACCAATGACTATTTCCCCGTACTGGGTCGCTTGGATCAGACCAAAGAAATTTATAGCTTGGCGGGGTTAGGTTCTAAAGGCTTTTTATTTGCACCACTCTGTAGTGAATTACTGGTCGCGCAGATTTTATCTGAAAGCAGTCCAGTTCCTAGCAGCCTGATGCGCAAATTAGATATCAAACGTTTTATGAAAAAGCAGAAAGTGAAGAAGCCTTATTATCAAGCTACGAATACACTGCCATCTCAAACTCAGTAAGCAGATACGTGGTGCTCTGTTGTTTTCTTTATGCCATAAAAAAGCGCCATAAGGCGCTTTTTTGAATCAGGTTCCTTGTTCTAAAGGTAAGCCTGCATCACGTGCCGCTCGGGTACCTCCCATCAGCACAACATACTCACGTGAATCATCTAAACCATCAAGAAGTTCAGCCGCACGTGGTGCCTTACTTCCGCCACCACATAAAATGTAAATGGTCTGATCCGCAGACACCTGAGTCAAACAATCTGCTGACAAGTCTGTAATTGGCTGATTTACCGCACCTTTAACATGGGCTTCAGCATAAGCACTTGCGTCACGGACATCCCAGATGACGGCATCGTCTGGGAACTCAAATGTTGTAATTTCTTGTTTACGGATCATTGTGCACTCCTTTGATGTAAACAACACTTGGCAAATGAAGAAAACATCCCTAGCATCTCAGATATTCTTTCCCTTTGTAAAGGTCTATTCCATGCCATCTTTCGATATTGTTTCAGAATTAGAGATTTTTGAAGTAAATCATGCAGTTCAGAACACGCAAAAAGAAATTGCGACGCGTTTTGACTTTCGCGGACAAGATGTTTCTATTGAACTGAATGAAAAGTCTAAAGAAATTAAAATTAGCACCGAAAGTGATTTCCAATGTGAACAAGTGTATAACATGCTGGAAAACCATTTTTATAAACGCAAAGTCGATGTGCAAGCTCTAGATCCACAAAAAGCCACGGCTTCGGGTAAAAATGTGATTCAAGTGATCAAACTGAAAGATGGCCTTGACTCTGATACTGCAAAAAAAATTAATAAAGCCATTAAAGAAAGCGGCATTAAAGCGCAATCTTCAATTCAAGGCGACAAAATTCGCGTGACTGATAAAAAGCGCGATACTTTACAGCAAGTCATGAATTTCTTGCGTGAACAACAATTTGGGCTTCCATTGCAATTTAATAATTTTAAAGACTAATGTGAAGCTATCCCCTAACCTCTAAAGGTATGATATGACACAAAGTAATCGTTTATCCAAACTGGTCAAAGCCACATCGAAATTCCCGCAAGGGATTCGAAGTACCCTTTGGAGCAAAGCCTTTGGTCGTATTGTGCCGATGGTGGGCACAGCCAATATTCGTTATCTGGAAGTCGATCAACACCATGTAGTGGTACGTATAGAAAACCAACGCAATATGCAAAACCACATTAAAGGCGTACATGCAGCAGCCATGGCGTTGTTGGCAGAAACGGCCACAGGTTTTTTAACAGGTCTGCATGTACCAGATCAGCGAATTTTGCTGATTAAAACCCTACATGTTGATTATTTAAAAGTCGCTCAAGGTGGGCTTACTGCCACCGCAAGCTTAAGCCCAGAACAGCAGAAGTTGATTGCTGAACAGGAAAAAGGTGAATTACTGATTCCTGTAACGGTCATTGATGATGCTGGTAATGAACCGATTCAATGCCAAATGCTTTGGGCTTGGCTACCTAAGCGCAAGTCGGCTTAAAATAGAGGCATAAAAAAACCAGCAACATGCTGGTTTTTTTATTTAAGCTTAGGCAGATTGAGTGTTCATAAACTTCTGCTTCACTTCTTCAGGAATTTGACGTTTATTCCCTTTCACATCCACAGCCACAAAAGTGAATACACCTTCTGTGACGCGTTTTGCCTCACGCGAGCTGTCATGGCTATCCCAGACTTCAATTTGCATTTGAATTGAAGTATTGCCGACTTTTAGAATTTTGGTATAACAACTAATCACATCGCCAACTTTGACTGGCACCAGAAAAGTCATTTGATTAATTGAAATTGTTGCGCAACGCCCTTTACTAAAGCGTTCTGCATGGATTGCTCCAGCCAAGTCCATTTGTGACACAATCCAGCCACCAAATACATCGCCACTCCAGTTGGTATCCGCTGGCATCGCAATGGTTTGAAGAGATAAAGTCCCTTCTGGTTTCACATGAATATCTGACACGATTTCTCCAAGCCTATTGTGCTTTGACTAGGCATTAGACATTTGAATGTTGATCCAGCCACTGTTGTAGTTCACTCGATCTAAGCGCACCGCTTATTCTAGCAATTTCATTGGTTTTATTCATCAACACGAGGGTTGGAATACTCCGTACATGAAAAGCACTACTTAAACGAGGAGACTCCTCCGTATTAATCTTGGCAAAAATCACGCGAGGGTTCTGTTTTGCCACGGCTGCGAAATGAGGAGCCATCATTTTACACGGTCCACACCAGTCTGCCCATAAGTCAATCAAAATAGGTAAATCACTGTGCGTGATAAACTGACTAAAATTTTGTTCATTTAAATCAATGGGAGCTAGTGGAATCAAGAGCTGGTGGCACTGACCACAGCTGGGCTGGGCTTCAATTTTTTCTTCAGGCACGCGATTCTTCGCCAAACAGGATGGGCATACAATAATCATGAGCTGACTCCAATATGTTGATGTAAGAATTCTAATTGGGTCGAAATGGCTTTTTCAAACCACGGATGATGATAAATATCGAAATGTTTCATCTCCCATTCATAATATTGCACAAATGGGGCAATATTGGTGGCTGCTTCACGACTCGAAGCGATTGGAAATAAACTGTCTTCTTTGGCTGCTATAAATAGCACTGGAACATTAATTTTACGGACGTCCTGAATTGGTCGATAACGGATCAACTTAAAAAAGACCCGGGCTGGAATTTCACCACTCCAAAAATAGTCTGGATGAACAATCGACATATAACCTGAAAAACTATCTTCTGTCGGCATAAAGCTAAGATCATCTGGACTCACGACAGGCAAGGTTTTCGTACTCATCCCTACTTTCGCCCCCATATAATCCTGACTGGACATTTTTAATGCTTTGGATAATTGAGGAAGAGGATAAAGTTTGGTAAGTTCACTGCCATCAACCATCGGCACTTGAACCATCACCGCTTGAATATTTTTCAACTCGCTGGCCAAACTTAAAACATAGCCGCCACTGAGTGCCGTTCCCCACAAAATAATCCGTCGTGAATCAATCGACTTTCGTTCCTGAAGATGTGCAATCATCGTTCGCCAGTCGTCTAACTGTGAGCTAATGGAGACCAATTCACGTGGCCGCCCTGTACTGCCACCCCAGTAGCGATAATCAAACAACACCACCGCATAACCGGCTTGTGCAAATTGTTTTGCATATTGCACCAGTTTAAACTGGCGTAAGCCTGCCAAGCCATGTGCCATCAATATAACAGCTGGTTTATGTTCCGTTTTTGGCCGATAAAAATCTGCTGCAAGAACTTCCTGACCACTTTTGACATATAAAGGCTCGACCGTGTAAGCGTGCATACGCGCTCCAGTACGTTATTTTATGGTTGTAATCATTTATAAAAATTTCAACAGATTCAACTGTCGAATCTGCTTAATGCTATCATAAAGCATATATTGTTTAATTGAATGATGGAGTGACACAATGAGCGAAAATGTAGGCTTCGCAGGTCAAATTGGCCCTGAGCATGTAGAACAAGTTGTCGAAAAAGGATTCAAATCTATTATCAACAACCGTCCAGACATGGAAGGTGGATCAGAGCAACCCACCAGTGCTCAAATTGAAGAAGCCGCGCGTGCTGCAGGACTCGACTATGTCTATCAACCCGTGGTAGCAGGTCAAATAACCGAACTTGATGTGCGTACTTTTGCCAATCATTTTAATGAACTCCCAAAACCCGTTTTAATGTTTTGTCGTACGGGCAATCGTTCAAACAATTTATATCAACTGGCAAAACAAATGGATTTGCTGGATGATTAAGCAACTCTTGACTACATGCATTTTGTGTAGTGCTTTGATGAATAGTACATTTCTTTTCGCTCAGAAAACTCCAACACCTCAAGCACTGAGCGAAAACCTTACCGTGTCTGGTCAGCTTGATAACAAAACGTTTCAACTACTGTTAAAACAGGGGTTTAAGTCTGTGATTGTGAATCGACCTGATCAGGAAATGGGAAACAATATTTCCGTCAGTCAGTTACGGAATATTGCGGAGCAATCTCATGTAAGTGTCATTTACCAACCGATTGAAAACGGTAAAATTACGCAAACAGATATCATTGAATTTTCAAAGTACTATAACGAACTACCTAAACCCATTTTAATGATTTGTAAAAGTGGTCAACGCTCAAGCGAATTATTTAATGAAGCACGTAAGCAAGGTTTATTGCATGAATAAATTATTGATCGTTGTACTCTGTACTTTAATCCTACCTGCTTGTAGCTCGATGAATGTGCGTCCTACGGTTGGGGTGAGTGTTGGAACATCAATTTAAATTTTCGCTCAAAAAAACAGCGCTTCAGCGCTGTTTTTTATACAGATGGATTATAGAGCATCATTATAATGTGCTGAAATACCATATGAACTTGTTAAGTTTGATGCAGCTTCATTTTCAACATCGCTAATCAAATAGCTTAAGCCAAGACTGGTTGAACCACTAATTACTTTACTACTTACAATTGAATCTGCTAACAACTGAATATTTAAATAGCCTGCATAAATTTTCAGATATTGAATCTTAAGATCAAATTGACCATTGCAGGTGCTCCTTCAGTATTAATCAATGACACAACTTAGGCAAAAATGCCAGATTTAACTGGTGTTCACTGATTTATTTCTTTCATCAGTATTTACCTTTACTATGGTTTTAAAACCATTTTTAATTTAATCAGACAGTGAAGAAGAAGTCGCAAGTGTTATAAGTACATATGCCACATTTCTTGACGCATCCGTCGTCTGTTTTACAATATTCGTATTACTTATATGCTTCATAGACGTATCATTGCCAGAGTGATTTCCACATGCGCAACTCCCCCCTTTATTTTCATCTAAAACGCGAACCATAACAGTTAGCTGACCATTTGTTATGGTCATCAATAATTTATCTAATTCATTTTTTAATGCAGTTACAGAACCAGTTGCTGTAGCCTCTCCTCTTGAACCACCTCTCCATTCAAAGTTCCCCCTGAATTATTATTATTTTCAAAATATCTATCACTTCTCTTCCACCATAACTTACCAACCAAACACAAAGCGTATTAGTAATATAGTTTTCAGCCAATCTATTTATTATTCATCAAAATCACGAACATTATTTTCTTCAAGAAAATCGTCATTAAAATTGTTAATTTACAGTATGAACCCATAGAAGTAGCTTTATGTAAACAAAGCAAAATCAAATGTTTTACTATGTTAATCTGAAAAGCAATTATTCAAATAACATACACTATGTACGACATCATTATTATTGGTGCGGGAACAGCTGGACAAGCTGCTTACAAAGAAGCAATCAAACACACATCAAATATTTTAATTGTGAATCATGGTCCGTGGGATACCACCTGTGCACGCGTTGGTTGTATGCCTAGTAAAGTGCTTATTTCTGTAGCAAATCAACTGCACGATGCCCAATCATTAAATAAAGTTGGCATAACGACTCATCTAAATATTGATTCTAAAAAAATCATGTTACACGTACAAAAATTGAGAGATCAATTTACACAAGCTGCTTTAAAAGATATCGCTCGTTGGGATTCAGCCCATAAAATATCAGGTCAAGCTCACTTTATTGATGTTCAGACCATTGAAATCAATCAACAACGCTATCAAGCCCGAAGTTTTATTCTGGCTGTAGGATCAACGCCGAGTTTTGATCAGCAATGGAAGCAAGAATTAGGTCAAAAACTAATTACCTCCGATGAGGTATTTGAGTTGGAACAATTACCTCAATCTATTGCAGTCATTGGAAGTGGTGTCATTGCACTTGAACTTGCTCAAGCATTACAACGCTTAGGGGTTAAAACCACGATATTTGCACGTAGTCGAAAGGTCGGAACATTAACCAGTCCCTTACTACAAAAAATGGCACAAGAACTTTTAAGTCAAGAAATTGACATTAAGTTCGAAGTTTTACCCACGCAAGTTCAAAATTCAAAAGATGGCGTAAAGATTGTCTACCAGGAGCATGGGCAAGAATACAATCTAGTGACAGATTATTTGTTGGTCGCAACAGGGCGTCGTACGTTACTGGATACCTTAAAATTAGAAAATATTAATGCTCAATTTGTAGAGCTTAAAAACTTACCTGTTCATCCAGAAACCAAACAGCTTGCACACTATCCTATTTTTGTTGTTGGTGATGCTCATACCAACACACCTATTCAGCACGAAGCAGCACATGAAGGTCGCAGTGCTGTTTTAAATTGCTTAAATTTAAAAAAAATAAAAAACATCCGAAATCTAACGCCAATGGGTATTGTATTCTGTGAACCAGAAATAGCAATTGTCGGACAAAGTTTTAAGCAACTTGAAAGTGATAAAGTTCCTTTTGTAACAGGCCATGTTTCTTATACCAAACAAGGACGTGCGCAAGTTTTAGGAAAAAATTATGGTGCGATGGAAGTCTATATTCATGCAGAAAGTCGCAAAATTTTAGGTGCAGAATTACTCATGACTTCAGCTGAACATTTAGCGCATTTACTCTGTTGGATGATTGCTGAAGATTTAACACTGGATCATCTCCTCGCTAAACCATTTTATCATCCAACCTTAGAAGAAGGATTACGCACTGCCCTTAAACATGCTCGGCGCCAATTAAATACTACTCAATAGCATCTTAATCTTGTTTCAATAATACTGCGACTCTTTGACTATATGCAATGAGATGAACAATCCAGCGTTTTGCAGCCAAAACTGCTGTAACAATAATCCCAACATTCTGACCCATGACCAAAACTACAGTTTGCTCTAAGTAAATCGCTTGGCTCGCCAAGGCTGCTAAAGTCACAGCAATCGCTTCACTAGATGATTGCAATAGAATTGTCATCACAAAACCAATAATATAGAAAGTAATTTACTTAAAATACTTTCTGTAGACCAACGCCTTAAATCAATAGAGGCAACGACACCTACCATGGCTTGCTGTAAAATATAAATTTCCAAAAATAATAAATTAAATCCAGCAATGGTCATACCCATTAAAGCCAGTAGATCCTTCGCAAGTAATTTTAAGATTGCCCCAAAAGTAATTAAAGGTAAGGCTAACTTCAAAATTGAAAATTTTAAACCCAATAGTACAACCATCCAACCCGTGCTGGTTGCACCAATAATGACATCCATCGTATTGCTAAAGGTCAAGACGCCCGCACTTTATATTTCTTATCATTTGACCGATTAATCATATTTTTAAATAATTTTCGTCTATTCTTTTTAATTTCCAATAAAAAACACCCCCTAACGTTGGTTAGGGGGTGTTTGAATTAATGAGCTGGCGATGACTTACTCTCACATGGGTAACCCCACACTACCATCAGCGCTAAGAGGTTTCACTTCTGAGTTCGGGAAGGGATCAGGTGGTTCACTCTTGCTATTGTCGCCAGCACAACTGTTTATGACTATTCGTTATGGTCTTATTTACACAGGGTGTATGCCTAACTTTCATCAAATGAGTTATTAACAGAACATCTGAGTTAATTTAATTTGCACATTGTACTTAGCTTTATAACTAAATCAAGTTGATTGTGATGATTTGAACCACAACACCAACTGTTTGGGTGTTGTATAGTCAAGCCTCACGAGCAATTAGTATTGGTCAGCTTCACATATCACTATGCTTCCACATCCAACCTATCAACGTCGTAGTCTTCAACGGCTCTTTAGAGGACATAAAGTCCTAGGGAAATCTTATCTTGAGGTAGGCTTCCCGCTTAGATGCTTTCAGCGGTTATCCCTTCCGAACATAGCTACCCGGCGATGCGACTGGCGTCACAACCGGTACACCAGAGGTTCGTCCACTCTGGTCCTCTCGTACTAGGAGCAGATCCTCTCAAATTTCCAGCGCCCACGGTAGATAGGGACCGAACTGTCTCACGACGTTCTAAACCCAGCTCGCGTACCTCTTTAAATGGCGAACAGCCATACCCTTGGGACCTGCTTCAGCCCCAGGATGAGATGAGCCGACATCGAGGTGCCAAACACCGCCGTCGATATGAACTCTTGGGCGGTATCAGCCTGTTATCCCCAGAGTACCTTTTATCCGTTGAGCGATGGCCCTTCCATACAGAACCACCGGATCACTAAGACCTACTTTCGTACCTGCTCGACTTGTGGGTCTCGCAGTTAAGCGCGCTTTTGCCTTTATACTCTACGCGTGATTTCCGACCACGCTGAGCGCACCTTCGTACTCCTCCGTTACTCTTTAGGAGGAGACCGCCCCAGTCAAACTACCCACCAGACATGGTCCTCGTCCCGGATAACGGGACAGAGTTAGAACCTCAATATTACCAGGGTGGTATTTCAAGGACGGCTCCATTGGAACTAGCGTTCCAACTTCAAAGCCTCCCACCTATCCTACACAAGTAAGATCAAAGTTCAATGTCAAGCTGCAGTAAAGGTTCACGGGGTCTTTCCGTCTAGCCGCGGGTACACCGCATCTTCACGGCGAATTCGATTTCACTGAGTCTCTGCTGGAGACAGCGCCCCCATCATTATGCCATTCGTGCAGGTCGGAACTTACCCGACAAGGAATTTCGCTACCTTAGGACCGTTATAGTTACGGCCGCCGTTTACTGGGGCTTCGATCAAGAGCTTCGCTTACGCTAACCCCATCAATTAACCTTCCAGCACCGGGCAGGCATCACACCCTATACGTCCACTTTCGTGTTTGCAGAGTGCTATGTTTTTAATAAACAGTTGCAGGGGCCTGGTTTCTGTGGCTGCCAATAGCTCATCCCGCAAGGGGAATCACCGTCAGCAGCGTACCTTCTCCCGAAGTTACGGTACCATTTTGCCTAGTTCCTTCAGCAGAGTTCTCTCAAGCGCTTTGGTCTACTCGACCTGACCACCTGTGTCGGTTTCGGGTACGATTCCTGTGTAACTGAAGCTTAGAGACTTTTCCTGGAAGCATGGTATCAGCCACTTCACTGTACAAGTACAGCTTGCTATCAGTTCTCAGCATAGAGTACCCCGGATTTGCCTAAGATACATGCCTACAACCTTTCACCTGGACAACCAACGCCAGGCTGACTTAACCTTCTCCGTCCTCTCATCGCATTACACAGAAGTATTGGAATATTAACCAATTTCCCATCGACTACGCCTCTCGGCCTCGCCTTAGGGGTCGACTCACCCAGCCCCGATTAACGTTGGACTGGAACCCTTGGTCTTTCAGCGTGCGAGTTTTTCACTCGCATTGTCGTTACTCACGTCAGCATTCGCACTTCTGATACCTCCAGCATACTTCTCAATACACCTTCATCGGCTTACAGAACGCTCCCCTACCACTTGCAATAAATTGCAAATCCGCAGCTTCGGCATATAGTTTTAGCCCCGTTACATCTTCCGCGCAGGCCGACTCGACTAGTGAGCTATTACGCTTTCTTTAAAGGGTGGCTGCTTCTAAGCCAACCTCCTAGCTGTCTATGCCTTCCCACATCGTTTCCCACTTAACTATAATTTTGGGGCCTTAGCTGGCGGTCTGGATTGTTTTCCTCTTGACTACGGACGTTAGCACCCGCAGTCTGTCTCCCGGATAGTACTCATAGGTATTCGGAGTTTGCATCGGTTTGGTAAGTCGGGATGACCCCCTAGCCGAAACAGTGCTCTACCCCCTATGGTATTCGTCCGAGGCGCTACCTAAATAGCTTTCGGGGAGAACCAGCTATCACCAGGCTTGATTAGCCTTTCACCCCTATCCACAAGTCATCCCCTGGCTTTTCAACGACAGTGGGTTCGGTCCTCCAGTTAGTGTTACCCAACCTTCAACCTGCTCATGGATAGATCGCCTGGTTTCGGGTCTACACCCAGCAACTAAACGCCCTATTAAGACTCGATTTCTCTACGGCTCCCCTATTCGGTTAACCTTGCTACTGAATGTAAGTCGCTGACCCATTATACAAAAGGTACGCAGTCACCGAACAAGTCGGCTCCCACTGCTTGTATGCATGCGGTTTCAGGATCTATTTCACTCCCCTCACAGGGGTTCTTTTCGCCTTTCCCTCACGGTACTGGTTCACTATCGGTCAGTCAGGAGTATTTAGCCTTGGAGGATGGTCCCCCCATATTCAGACAAGGTTTCACGTGCCTCGCCCTACTCGACATCATCATATAAGCCCTTTCGTGTACAGGACTATCACCCACTATGGTTGCACTTCCCAGAGCATTCCACTAGAACTTATATGACTTAATGGGCTTTTCCCCGTTCGCTCGCCGCTACTAAGGGAATCTCAATTGATTTCTTTTCCTAAGGGTACTGAGATGTTTCACTTCCCCTCGTTCGCCTTGCAACACTATGTATTCATGTTGCAATACCTACCTTATAGTAAGTGGGTTTCCCCATTCAGAAATCTCCGGATCACAGGATATTTGCCGCCTCCCCGGAGCTTATCGCAGGCTATTACGTCTTTCATCGCCTCTGACTGCCAAGGCATCCACCACATGCACTTAATTACTTGACTATACAACCCCAAACAGTCGCTAATCCCTACAAGTAGGATATTGCGTCGCGAACTTAATCGCTACAGTTGGAGCTTTGTAGATTTAACTACGTACAGCTTCAATTCAAATTCACATACCAAAACGCTTGATTCAGTTAATTTCGCTAGTAACTCATTTCACTCAACGTTAACAATTACTTGTTAGGTTAAATAAAACGAGTATGAACAAATTATTTCAACTCAAATATATTCTGTTAATGATTTTTCCAGCCTTCGTCAGGTCAGGAAACTGTGATAAATCACAGAACTTAATAAACTCAATGTTTACTAAATTCTATAATCTAACTACTTAGCTTATATATTGATGTTCAATATATGGTGGAGACTAGGAGAGTCGAACTCCTGACCTCCTGCGTGCAAAGCAGGCGCTCTACCAACTAAGCTAAGTCCCCAGCTTATCAATAAGTTAATGTCTCTGTTTTTCTGTATTCAGCATTTATTCAATGCTTTGTTAGTCAGATTTGGTGGGTCTGACAAGACTTGAACTTGTGACCCCACGCTTATCAAGCGTGTGCTCTAACCAACTGAGCTACAGACCCTCAGATACATCGTCATGAAGAACAACTTGTTGTGGATTCTTACCAATCGTCAATCTTTCGTTAAGGAGGTGATCCAGCCGCAGGTTCCCCTACGGCTACCTTGTTACGACTTCACCCCAGTCATCGGCCACACCGTGGTAAGCGTCCTCCTTACGGTTAGACTACCTACTTCTGGTGCAACAAACTCCCATGGTGTGACGGGCGGTGTGTACAAGGCCCGGGAACGTATTCACCGCGGCATTCTGATCCGCGATTACTAGCGATTCCGACTTCATGGAGTCGAGTTGCAGACTCCAATCCGGACTACGATCGGCTTTTTGAGATTAGCATCCTATCGCTAGGTAGCAACCCTTTGTACCGACCATTGTAGCACGTGTGTAGCCCTGGTCGTAAGGGCCATGATGACTTGACGTCGTCCCCGCCTTCCTCCAGTTTGTCACTGGCAGTATCCTTAAAGTTCCCACCCGAAGTGCTGGCAAATAAGGAAAAGGGTTGCGCTCGTTGCGGGACTTAACCCAACATCTCACGACACGAGCTGACGACAGCCATGCAGCACCTGTATGTAAGTTCCCGAAGGCACCAATCCATCTCTGGAAAGTTCTTACTATGTCAAGACCAGGTAAGGTTCTTCGCGTTGCATCGAATTAAACCACATGCTCCACCGCTTGTGCGGGCCCCCGTCAATTCATTTGAGTTTTAGTCTTGCGACCGTACTCCCCAGGCGGTCTACTTATCGCGTTAGCTGCGCCACTAAAGCCTCAAAGGCCCCAACGGCTAGTAGACATCGTTTACGGCATGGACTACCAGGGTATCTAATCCTGTTTGCTCCCCATGCTTTCGTACCTCAGCGTCAGTATTAGGCCAGATGGCTGCCTTCGCCATCGGTATTCCTCCAGATCTCTACGCATTTCACCGCTACACCTGGAATTCTACCATCCTCTCCCATACTCTAGCTGACCAGTATCGAATGCAATTCCTAAGTTAAGCTCAGGGATTTCACATCCGACTTAATCAGCCGCCTACGCACGCTTTACGCCCAGTAAATCCGATTAACGCTCGCACCCTCTGTATTACCGCGGCTGCTGGCACAGAGTTAGCCGGTGCTTATTCTGCGAGTAACGTCCACTATCCAGTAGTATTAATACTAGTAGCCTCCTCCTCGCTTAAAGTGCTTTACAACCAAAAGGCCTTCTTCACACACGCGGCATGGCTGGATCAGGGTTCCCCCCATTGTCCAATATTCCCCACTGCTGCCTCCCGTAGGAGTCTGGGCCGTGTCTCAGTCCCAGTGTGGCGGATCATCCTCTCAGACCCGCTACAGATCGTCGCCTTGGTAGGCCTTTACCCCACCAACTAGCTAATCCGACTTAGGCTCATCTATTAGCGCAAGGTCCGAAGATCCCCTGCTTTCCCCCGTAGGGCGTATGCGGTATTAGCATTCCTTTCGGAATGTTGTCCCCCACTAATAGGCAGATTCCTAAGCATTACTCACCCGTCCGCCGCTAAGCTAAGGTGCAAGCACCCTCGCTCCGCTCGACTTGCATGTGTTAAGCCTGCCGCCAGCGTTCAATCTGAGCCATGATCAAACTCTTCAGTTTAAAATCAGTAGTACCTATAAGGGTACCAATCTTGGCTCATCAATTTTCTGACAAATATTTCTCAAATAAACTTCGAGTAATTTCTACCATCAATCAATGAAAATAATTTCGATTAATCAATCAGTAAAAATCCACACAAGTTGTTCTTCATAATCTCTTAATGATCTTCTTGATGACTCGTCATCATCAAGCTAGGTCGGCTATGTTACTCTAATTTCAATCAAAGTCAACAGGTTTTGTTAATTATTTTTAAACCCCTTCAAGACTTCCAGATTCTACCGCTTGGGCTAAATCCTTGTTTCTCAACAAGTTTTAATCAACATCACCGCCGATGGATGTGCATTCTACAGCATTCCCAAACCGTTGCAATACCCTTTTTAATTTTTATGCGAAAATAGCGTTCGTACGGTTAATTAATAATCTATTACACGGTTTTATTACATATTTTGATCAAATTTGTTTTAATACTCTGAAGAAAACAACTGTTACAATACGCTCCATACCCTTTATTTTAGACTTCTTATGTTGCTTATGACATTAAGAACCGTCTTGGATCTATTATGCAACATACTCACTATTATTTATGTGCGACACTTTTAGCTGTTAGTTTTGCTTCTACTGTTCAAGCAAATGATGATCTATCTGCTACAGCTTCAAGCGACACTCCTATAAATGAAGTTACACCTGATGCATCATCTATTCCTCAGGTTTCTAGACTTGAGTCATTAAAAGAACTCAAAAATGTAAAAGCAAATGATTTAAAAGTGAATGCAAATGCTGCACAGCCCGATAGTATCAAAGACCCTTTAGAAGCATTGAACCGTGAAACCTTTGCCTTCAATGATTTCTTAGACCGAAATTTTGCCAGACCAGTAGCAGTACAATATAAAACAAAAGTTCCTGACAGTACCCGCGGTGCTTATCGTGCATTTCGTAAAAACTTAAATGAACCTTGGAATGCCGTAAATCAATTGGTGCAAGGGCGCCCATCGCGTGCTGCAAAGTCTTTAGGTCGCTTTACGATTAATACCGTGACGACTTTAGGTTTTGCTGATCCTGCGCGACGTTTAGGTCTAGACATGGAAGAAGAAGGCTTTGGTACGACACTTGGTTATTATGGTGTCCCTTCTGGTCCATATTTGGTTTTGCCTATTATAGGTCCAAGTACTTTCCGTGATGGTTTTGGTTTTGCTGTTGATGGTCAAGCACGCCTACAAAAATACATCTTTGCAAATAACGATGGCTTATATTGGTCAGATCAATTGCTACGCGGTATTGATACACGCGCCCAAATCCTTGATGTAGAAGATGTATTACAAGGAGACCGTTACGCAGCGATTCGAGATATCTATTTACAACGTAAGAATTTTGAAATTGCGCAAAAGCAAGGGCTTGATGCTGACAACATTTCTTTTGTCGACGAAGAACCTGATGATGGTATTGATGATACGCAAGATTCAGATAACTCACCACCGTCTGAATAATTTGTAAAACTTATTTGCACTGAAACGCATTATTTTTTCTAGCAATTACTTGATTGATATAGTACATCTAACGAGTAAATCTAAAGGATCATACAATATATATATGTATTTCATTCAACCAACTCGTAATATTCCTTATTTAGATCAGGTGCTTAACACACTTCCAAGTGTGCAGATGATTCAAATTAATGATATTGACTTGTATGATCCTACGATTATCGCGATTGCCGATGTACAAGATTACCTGACCCATCAGTGGAGTTTACCCACAATTGTTATGGCCTTTGAAAATGAAGGGACTGCTTTGGCTCAGGCTTGGGAGCTCGGTGCGCTTGCAGGTTGGATTTGGAATCGTTTACCTGCCAATCCTGAACATTCATTATTAAAAATTGATGCTCAATATAAGCGTAATCAGGACAGTCGTGATTTGCCTTCTGCTGCTGAACTTCAGAAACGATTACTTCCAAATCCGATTGAACTGACCAATTATCGTATAGAGACCCTGTTCCAACCTTCAGCCTATCTTTCTGGCGATTGGTACGACTATTGGAAGCTCAGTGATAAAGAAATTATTTTCTATTTGGCCGATGTGTCTGGTCATGGTGTCACCAGCAGTTTACTCACCTCTTGGATGGCAGCATTTCATGGCCGCTCAAAAACACCAAGAGAATTGATTAAGAAACTGAATGGAATGTTGGTACAAGAAAATATTGAAAAGCACATCACCATGATTGCAGGTACATTGAATTTAGAAACCCATGTTTTAAAATGGTCGAGCGCAGGACACTATCCTCCTGCAATTATGCTGGAACCGAATCATCCACCTAAAATTTTAAATACCAGTAGTTTTCCACTCGGTTTAACGGAAGATTTAGAAGTAGAAGAATTCGAATGTGTATTAAATAAACATTCACGTTTCATTATTTGCTCGGATGGTGCTCTTGAACCTTTTGATGGCGGATTGAATGAACAATTCGAACAATTGGTCTTCCACTTGCAAAATCAATCATTTCAAGCCCCCGAACATGTGGCAGATGATATTGCTATCTTAAGTTTATGCAGAATGAATTAAATTAATTTTCAATAACTTAAATAATTTAATAGGTATCTACGACTCAAGAATACTTGAGTCTACACTTGCCCTATGTGATAATTTTAGAATCCTTCTCTGCAAATGGCATTTATATGTCAACAGGTCATGTTGAATATGCAAGTTTGGACGGAACGCATATTTTTAAGCTTATTGGCGAAGTGCGAGCCCAATCTTGTATCAGTCTAGACAAACTTTTAAACCGTATTGAACAACAGTCGAATGTCGTTGGGGCAATCGTAGATTTAACCCAAACTATATTCATCGATAGCACAGTGTTAGGCATTTTAGCGAAACTTGGTTTGAAGCTAAAACAAGCCCACAACATTCAGGCCGTCATGTTATCAACCAATCCAGATATTACGACTTTAGCCAATAGCATGGGCTTAGGTCAGGTTTTTGTCATCTTGAATTACTGCGGTGATCCAAGCGTATGTACACGTGAGTTAATGGAAGAACATGTGACCAACTCAAGTATGCTGACAACCGTACTTGAGGCGCACAAAACCTTGATGAAATTGAACGAAAATAATCAAAATATGTTTGAACCGCTGGTCAAACAACTCCAAAAAGAACAAGATAATTTGGAACAAGCATCTCATCAACAAAACGCTTAATGTACTTGTTACAAGGATAAACTGATGTCTTTACTTTCTGTTGCTCAAATGAATTCTCAAAATGACATTGAAGAAAACTTCAAGGTCATCGAATCATTGATTCAACAGAGTAAAGCACAAGGTTCTTCCTTGGTGGTGTTTCCTGAAAATTTCGTGTGCTTTGCCGCAGGCAAACAACGTGAAACAGCAGCACAGTTCGAAACGATCCAAAAACGACTCGAAGCTTTAGCGCACCAGTATCAAATATGGATGATTGCGGGAACGTTACCTTGCCCTTTCCGTCCTGATGGTTCTGTGATTGAAGATGGTCGTGTGCGCACAGTCAGTTTGTGTATTAGCCCTGAGCGCACCGAAGCCCGTTATGACAAAATTCATTTGTTTGATGTACAAGTCGGTGATGCTGTCGGTGGTTACCAAGAATCCAAATTTTTTGAACCCGGCACAGACATTGTGGTTACACAAACCCCTTTTGGCAACATTGGGATGATGGTCTGCTATGACCTTCGTTTCCCCGAACTGGCTTTACATTTACGTGCGCGTGGTGCCAATATTTTAACTGCCCCTTCTGCCTTTACTTACACTACTGGTCAAATGCATTGGCAATTACTTTTACAAGCACGTGCCATGGACAGTCAATGCCAAGTGCTCGGGGCTGCGCAACAAGGCTGGCATGGTGAAAAACGTCAAACTTGGGGACATACTGCCGCGACCAATAGTCGTGGGCAAGTACTCGATATCATTACAACCGAAGGTGCGCAGCTCATTACTGTACCTTTTGACTTACAAGAACAGCAACAAATTCGTGAGTCCATGCCCTTAATGCAACATCGCCGATTGGTTCAGTTCGGTTAAAAGTCTGACTCATCTTATTTTTTTGAGATAAAACTATTTTTTCAATAAAGTTAAATATTTAGCTTGGAGATATTTCATCTGAAATAAGTTATTGGTTTCAGCTCAAAGATGTTTACCCTATTTTTATGCCAACCTTGTTGTAAACGAATCTTCACAAAACTCAATTGATCTAAAAAATAGACTATGTCTATATATAAATCTGATTGTTTAATACTTGCACTGCAAATTAAATCGTGTACGATATATTTGCATTCGATATAAATATAGGTGAATAAAATGTCTCTAGAACAAGTAGTTTATACTGCACATGCCAAAGCCACAGGTGGTCGTGATGGCCGTGCAATCTCATCTGATGGTATTTTAGATGTAAAACTCACCGTCCCTAAAGAAATGGGTGGCATGGGTGGTGGTACCAATCCTGAACAATTATTCGCTGCTGGTTATTCAGCCTGTTTTCTTGGTGCAATGAAATTCGTTGCTAACCGTGATCATTTAAAAATTACACCAGATGTATATATTGAAGGTGAGGTAGGGATTGGTCCAATTCCAACAGGCTTTGGCATTCAAGTGACTTTGAATATTCATTTGGAAGGCTTAGAGCAAGCTGAAGCACAAAAATTAGTAGATGCAGCACATATTGTTTGCCCGTATTCAAATGCAACTCGCGGCAATATTGATGTGACATTGAATGTGATTGTTTAAGTCACACCTTCTATCCCGAAGTCATCACTTCGGGATAGAAATTTCATAACCCACAAGGATTCGGAAATATTTTTTTAAACTGCACCTTTTCACCATTATCCCCATCATAATTAGCAATCAACACGAGATTTCCTAGTTGATCAAAATAAGATGATCTTTGAAAAATAGTGTACTGAGCTATTTCCCAGATGGGTACTTGTTGAAAAATATGATTTTTAGTGCTGATTAAAGTATAAGTCTTATCAAGATTTAATTGACGTGCCGTTATCTTATTCTTTCTTGTATCAGTTTCGATTAAACAATTATTTTTCGCATTAATTGTAATAAACTCAGACGTTGCATCATCCTTTTGTTTGCTTCTTGCTATAAAATCATGCCCCTGACATGGACTTCCACAAGAAATTTTAACATGGTAATAATCATCATTTAATCGCTTAATCACAGGTGACTTCATTTCTTTATAAATAATATTTTTTCACCATTAACCTCTCGAATGACATCACAAGACCACTCCATCTCATCATGACATTGCTTATACACCTTAAAAAATTCAGTATCAGCAAAACTTTGCTGGGCAATAAATGCCCCACTTATTAAAAAAAAGGAAATTAAAAGTTTATTCATTATTAAAATCTATTTGTTCTTACATTAAGTTTCATCGTGACTTTCATCATTTTTTAGCAACACAAAAACCATTGCAATCAATTCCTAAAGGCTAATATTTCAACTAGACCAATCAACTCTTAAAGCAATGCTTTTTTAAATATTCTAAAAAATTAATTTATTTCTCTTTCGCAGTCCCGTCTATAGCGAAAGAGAAAATTAACGAAATATCCCATCACTTTCAGTTATTCAGCGGCTTCATTGGTCACACGTAAAACTTCCTCCAAAGTCGTTTTACCGGCTAAAACTTTTCTCAAACCATCATCTCGAATAGAGCCTGAATGCTGCCGCGCATAACTTTCTAATTCAAATTCAGCGGCATTACCATGAATTAAACGGCGCATAGATTCATCTACAGGCACGATTTCATAAATTGCTGTTCGTCCACTGAAACCCATATGTGAACATTGCTCACACCCCTGTGGCTCTGGCAATTTCAACCCTTCAACCGAAGAAATAATCGGCTTAAAAATCTGCTGTTCAAACGGGTCTGCCTCGTGCCACGTGCTGCAATGTGGGCAAAGTGTACGAACCAAACGTTGTGCAATCACACCAATAAGAGAACTCGACAATAAGAAAGGTTCAATGCCCATATCTTTTAATCGGGTCACTGCACCAATTGCTGTGTTGGTATGCAGAGTCGACAAGACTAAATGCCCCGTTAAAGAGGCTTGCACCGCAATTTCAGCCGTTTCTAAATCACGGATTTCCCCCACCATCACCACATCTGGATCTTGACGCAACATGGCCTTTAAGGCCCGTGCAAAGGTCATATCTACCTTGGTGTTCACCTGTGTCTGACCTATACCCTCTAACTGATACTCAATTGGATCTTCCGCAGTCAAAATATTGCGGGTATTGTCATTTAGGTCTGATAAGGCCGCATATAAGGTCGTGGTCTTACCTGAACCTGTCGGTCCAGTTACCAAAATAATGCCATGTGGACGATGGACCAATTGGGTTAAACGCTCATAGTCGGGTTTCAACAAGCCCAAATGAGTCATATTCAAACGACCTGCTTGTTTATCTAACAAACGCATCACCACACGTTCGCCATGCGATGAGGGTAATGTCGAGACACGTACATCGACTTCACGACCTGCTAGGCGCAATGAAATACGTCCATCCTGAGGAATCCGCTTTTCAGCAATATCCAATTTTGCCATGACTTTAATTCGCGACACCAAAAGCGGTGCCAATTCACGGCGGGGTTGCACAATTTCGCGTAACTGACCATCCACTCTTAAGCGTACTGAGAGTTTCTTTTCAAAAGCTTCAATATGAATATCCGAGGCGCCAACGCGAATCGCTTCTGAAAGTAAAGCGTTAATTAAACGGACAATCGGTGCATCATCTTCTTGATCCATCAGATCTTCAGCTTCTGGGACTTGATCTGCCAAACTGAGTAAATCGGGATGATCTTCCAGCCCCGCAGCCACTTGCTGTGACTCGCCTGTATCCCCAGCATAACTGGAACTGAGTAAAGCATTAAAACGTTGATCGTCTAATATTTCATAGTGTGCAGACACATTGAGTAAACGACGTGCTTCTTGTAATGCAATCCATGCCGTATTTTCACGGCGTACAATAAAAACCTGTTCCCCATCATATCGAAGTAAAACGCCATGTCGTTTGGCAAAACTATAAGGAATTTGTATTTGTTTAAGTATTTGCATCACAAAATTATAATGATGAAAAAGAGGCTTTTGAGTGTACTCTAAGCTTATGACAGCGTGAAGTCTGTTTTTGACTGAACTGACTAGAGGACTTTTTTATTTTGGCATCATCTGATTTCGAGCATCATCAAGCTGCACACCCCTCACTCAAATGGTGGGGTGAGCAAAAATTCGAATTAAATCAAGCGAAAACATGGCAGTTTGGCTCTTTATTGTTTCGCCTGGCACGAAGTATCAATGAATGGCGCCTAGAATATCATCGCCCACAATATCAAAAAGATTCTGAGCGCCAATGGAATATCATTAAAGATCCTGAATTTGCCTTTCCACACCCCATCAAAATTGAGCGTTATATGTTTCGTCAAACGCACGAAACATTTCATTTGATGCCACGCTTGGCAGATCGATCTGTCGTGATTAAACCTGTCGACCCCATTTATATTCCTGCGGGGCAACGCGGAACCCTTTACATTAGTACGCCGCTCTGGATTGCAGGTTTTGTTGAAAGCCAACGTGAACCGTTATTTGACCTTCCGATGATGCAACCCAAAGATACGTGGTTCGGTCCTGACCACCGTACAGGTGAGATCTGCTATGCCACCGCAGTAGATGGACGTACGGAGTTAAGTTTACTGAAACCAAGCCCTTTTCGGGCAGTCACACCGATTGAGTTCCACAACACCAGTGGTCAACAACTGCGCTTTGATCGAATGAATATCCCCGTTTCAGCACTACCGCTTTTTTATAGTGAAAGTACAAATCGGTTATGGACGTCACAAATTAAAGTCATTCACGAAGATTTAACCCGACCACCGCGTATTAAAATTGAAAACCGCACTCCTCCTTTGGCGGGTGAAGTCACTTATGTGCATGCACCTCGCTCACCTGGTGGTGCTTTGTTCAATATGTTTGACTCATTTTTTTAGGATACCGATATGCCAGAGACCAATATTCCTAAAGATGTTGCAGTCAGCTTGAAGGAAATTTTTACCAACATTAACTTTGAAAGAATCAGTGAGATTTTAGTCGCACTGGTACTGTGTTTGATTGGTTTCATCTTCGCGCGCCTGATCTCGAATACCTTTATACGAACAGTTGGACAGAACTTTAACGCGCATCAAAGTATGGTTTGGCGTCGCGGGATTTTTTATTTTATTTTCATCCTGTTTATAATGGCAAGCCTAAAAGAAGCAGGCTTTAAGCTCAGTGTCTTTATTGGCGCTGCAGGTATTTTTACCGTTGCACTTGGCTTCGCCTCACAAACGTCTGCCAGTAACTTAATTAGCGGTCTATTCCTGATTGGTGAAGGCTCCTTTGAAGTGGGAGATACCATTCAAATCACTCTCATTCGTGGTCATACCATTGAAGGAGAAGTTATTTCTATTGACCTACTCTCGGTAAAGTTACTGACTTTAGATAATATTTATGTACGTCTGCCCAACGAACAATTGATTCGCGCTCCCGTCCTAAATTTATCCAAATTCCCCATTCGGCGGATTCCAATTACCCTCGCTATTAACTTTCAGGAAGACATCATTAAAGTCCGTGAAGTACTGTTAGATGTTGCTGCCAACTATCCCTTGGTCTTGGATGATCCTAAACCCGAGGTCACAGTAACCGCCTTTCGTGAATCCACCATCGAAATTCTGTTTGCTGTTTGGTGCCGACAAGAAATTTTTCTAAAAGCACGGGATGAACTTCAAGAGCATGTGCGTAATGGTTTCTTAAAAAATCATATTGAAATTCCAGTACCTAAAATGGGTATTATTGACCGTCCTCGCCCCAAAGCGCGTGATGAGATTGACCAGTATGCCTATGAGAAAGAACTCAAAAAAGAACCCAAAGAGCGATAAATTATCGCTCTTTTTTTTGTTCGCTTAGGCTTGGAGGTAATGGAGCAATATAGGCTATCACCAACATCACCGCACCTGAGCCAATAAAGGAAATCACCCGTGTTAAGGTGCCACTTTGTGATAGATCCAATAACAATAACTTAAGTACCACAATCGCGAGCAATGCTGCTCCAACAAACCAGATTTGACGAATATGACGTTGGCTCGAAAAGGTCATTAATACAAAAGCCAAAACCACCCACAACAAGGTCAAACTCAGTTGTACTGAACCATCATGCCAAATGGCACTCCCCCATAACGGTGTCACCAAATAATGATGCATGGCTCGAACCACAACACTACTAAACACCAACAGCCCAATCAGGATGGTGGTAATTTTAACACCCCATTCTAGGGAGGACTGCTCCTCAAAATCATGTCGATAGATGATCCACAACAAGCCTGCAAACATAAGCAAAGACAGTAAGTCAGTCAGACTCAACAAGGGCGCCGCATAGTAATGGAGCGCAGAATATGAATCTAAATTTAAGACCAGTAACCACAGTAATCCAAGCCCCCATACAGATGTCTGTTCGATAAAATTACGTTTCGCTGTGAAAAATTCATAGAATGCATATAAAAGAGGTGCAATACCTAAAGTTACTATTGGCATCTGTGGGAAAATAGCTAAACCAACACTGGCAAGCGCAAGGCAAAGCATTGCAGCCCACAGTTGATTCAGTATTCGTGCCGATGAGCGCTGTATGCATATCAACATCAAACTGATCAATAACGCACTGATTGCAAAACTGAACTGCACGGTTTGACTGGTCCAGCGCTGCGTTGTAAACACCTCTTCAAATACACTCAGACCATAAAGCAACAGCAACAAACTACCCAGCAAAGTGAGGTGCAAACTTTGCCATTCCAATTTGGATTTAAACTGTACGACTACGCTAAAACATGCCAGTAAAACCGTAGCGATGGCTATTGAGCAACTGAATGCCCATGACTGCCAGTGCATCAGCTCTACACCCGCGATGGCACCTGCATACATCCCTGAAACAAGGAAAATACCACTCAAGATACGGGCGCTGAAATATTTTTCTACGTCCTGATAATGTAATAAATAAAATGCTGAAATAAACTGTGCGATAGCATAAATGCAGGTCGTTAAAATAGGGAAATCATTATTCGACCAGATTTGGTACATCAGTGCGATGGTACTGAGCAGAACCAATCCCACACCCACATAGCGACTGAGACGATAGCGTTCGGTAATGCCCCAAACAATTAAAGCGGTACCTTGAATCACCCAGCCCGTAGAGGTCCAGTGCGCCCCTTTTGCCAACGGAAAGATCAAAGCGGTGAACACGACGGCCAGAATAAAAAAACTTTTGGCTAAAATCGATAATTGCGGATGCTGACGCTTAATCCAAAAATTTAATAGCCCATAAATGACTGCCAATGCAGCAGCGCCCCAAGTCAATGCCACAGTAGAGTCATGCATTAAAAAAGCATGTAGCGAAAATCCCAGTACAGGAACACTAAAAATAAGCCCAACATCTAAAATCGGTTGAAGCTTTTTACTATTTGAGCGGGTTTCTGATTCTCGCTGTTGCTGTTGCTCTGCCACCATCAACTGGCTATAGCGAATACTGAGCCAAATAAAGAGTGCAATATGCAACCATAAAATGATATCGAGGGTATTTAGTTGCGAATTTTCCGCATAAATCCCAATCACTGATCCACCAATAAACATCGTGGCAAAAAATGCGATCTGGTGCAGTATTTTCCATGGCTGCAAATAATTGACCACGACCACAGCCAAATTAATCACGAAATAATACCCAAATAAGAACACCACATCGGGATGAGTGTGTGGAATAAGCAGAGGTGCTAGATACGCCATGCTCAAAGCAAGAATAGCCAAATACAATGCTTGCTGCTTCAGACTCAGCACCACAGTAATACCCAACAACATCACAAATAAAATGCTGGCAGTCATTAAGCTTTGCAGCACTTCAAAATGATGGGCAAAAATCAGCGTAAGGAAGACGACTGCCAAACCTAAGCCCTGAAGGGCGATGGCAAATAAAGCATTCTTCCGTTGCAGCACATAACCCGCTAATGTGGTCGCTCCACCCGCAAGCGCAATAAAGCCCAGTTTCACCGCTAAACTTAATTGCCAATGTTCACTGGCAAAACGCAGCAACAACACAACCCCCACCATGAGTATAGCAACGGCCACTCTTAAAATTGGATTACCATGCTGCATCCAATCCACAGCAGGTTGCCACCATATGCGAGCAGATTCTGATGATATTGGATTTGGATCGACTGAGGTTTGTTGTGGTTGTTGTACAGTTGGATCCTGTTGTTGCGTCATGGTCAACTGTCCCGACATTGGCATTGCAGGAGGAAATGGCTGCTCTGACATCGGTAATGTTGAGGTTCTAGAAATAGCCCCCGAAGGTTGTTGCTGTGGTTGCTCTAACAGAGCCAATCGCCGCTGAAATACATCGATCAATTGAATCAAACACAGCAGTAAAACCAGCAATGCTCCACCAACCACCCACATCCACGTATTGGCATAGGCCCATAATGCCACCAAGGCCGCTGCATAAATCAGAATCTTTTGTGTCCCAATTCCTGCTACTTGAATCCTTGGTTGAGCAGTCGCTTGTTCTAATTGCACTAAACGCTGATGGATATTCGAGATTGACTGCACCATCACGACAGTTAACCCAAGGGCAGCAGCAACTACTGTCGATTGCCATTGCATCACTATCGCAACTACTAACAATACGGTTAATGCGATCAAGAGCAGAACCATTCCCTGTTTGTCTTTTTTATACATGGGTTTATGCATTACACAGCTTCAATCTGTTTATCTTACTTGATCACCATTCATGCAAGCAGTTTCACATACAAAATACTGCAAATTTATACACTTGAGGCGAATCTCCATAATGTTACTTAGCGCATAGTGACATTACACATAAGACAGCTTTGCCTTTTTCACGTAATATAAGCCCTAGTTCATAATCAGGATTTGTAGAATGTCACCATTTGTATTGGTCGATGGGTCATATTTTTTATTTCGCGCTTTCCATGCGGTCCCACCTCTGACAACTTCTACGGGGTTGCACACCAATGCTGTACGTGGCGCAATTTCTGCAATTCAGAAACTGATGCGTCGTACTCAACCGACACACATGGCCGTCATTTTTGATACCCCAGAACCTACTTTCCGCCATGAACTTTCACCCATTTATAAGGGTGATCGACCAAGCATGCCTGAGGAATTGGCCCAACAAATTCCATATTTACACGCCTTGATCCGTGCTTTGGGTATTCCAGTACATATGCTGCCTGGTGCAGAGGCTGACGATATTATCGGGACATTAGCCAAACGCGCTGAAGCCAAAGGACAACAAGTCCTGATTTCGACTGGCGATAAAGACATGGCGCAACTGGTCACCGAAAAAGTCACGCTTGAAGACAGCTTTAAAGAAAAGCCTATGGACATCAATGGCGTTTTTGAGAAATTTGGGGTCTGGCCAAACCAAATAATCGACTATCTGACTTTAATGGGCGATGCGTCTGACGGCATTATGGGCGTACCAGGTGTCGGTGCTAAAACCGCAGCCAAACTACTGACCGAATACGGTTCAATTGGCGGTATTTTAGAAAATGTCGACCAGATTAAAGGCAAAGTGGGTCAAAATATTAAAGATCATGTTGAAGGTATTGCGATTGACCATCAACTGGCCAGTATTGTCTGTGATTTAGAAATTAGTGTGTGCTACGAAGACTTAGCCATCCAAGACCCAAATGTGAATGAATTACGTCGTCTCTACACTGAACTAGAATTCCGTAATCAATTACAATCCTTGGATCACCCCAACAATCCAAACCATACCAACAACAAACAAAGTAATGCCAGCCTTCAGCAGGCTCCTGTAGCAGCTCCAATTGAAACTGAAGACCAAGCGACTTTAACCAGTGTCGATGATCAACTTGGTCAAGCCAACTATCATACGGTGTTGTCCGCAGAGGTTTGGGCAAAACTACTACAACGTATGCAAAGTGCGAGTAAGTTCGCGATTGATACGGAAACCACCAGTCTGGATTATCGTATTGCTGAAATGGTGGGCTTTTCAATTGCTTTTGATGCGCAAGATGCTTACTACATCCCTCTCGCGCATGATTATGAAGGTGCACCAGAACAATTGGACCGTGAAAGCGTTCTGGCACAAATTAAACCCATTTTAGAAAATCCTGAAATCAAAAAAATTGGACATCACCTGAAATATGATGCACATATTTTTGCCAATCATGGGATTGAACTGCAAGGTTGGTATTTTGACACCATGCTGGCGTCTTATGTACTCAACTCCGTGGCAACACGTCATGGGATGGATGATGTGGCTCGCCTGTATTTAAGCCACCTTACCACCACCTATGAAGAAGTCGCAGGTAAAGGGGCAAAACAAAAAACCTTCAATCAAATCGAAATTGAAACAGCAGCACATTATGCAGCCGAAGATGCCCATGTCACCTTCCGTCTATATGAAGTGCTGGATAAAAAACTTAAAGTACATCCAGAACTGATCAATATTTTGCATAATATTGAAGTACCTGTGGCACGCGTATTAACCCTAATGGAAGAAAATGGCATTCAGCTTGATCTTCAATTTTTAGATCAATTGGGTGAAGATTTTTCCAAAACCATGCAAGATTTGGAAAATCAGATTACCGAATTGGCAGGTCAGCCATTTAATGTCAGCTCTCCGAAACAAGTCGGTGAAATCTTGTTTGAAAAACTAGGCTTAAAAGGTGGCAAAAAAACGTCAACAGGACAATACAGTACCAGCGAAAGTATTTTAGAAAAATTAGATCATCCCATTAGCGCGCTGATTTTGGATTATCGTGGCTTATCTAAACTTAAAAGTACCTATACCGATGGTTTATTGAAACAAGCCAACAATGATACCCATCGTGTACATACCAGTTATCATCAAGCGTTGACTGCGACAGGACGTTTATCTTCGACCGATCCAAACCTACAAAACATTCCTGTCCGCGAAGAAATTGGCCGTCAAATCCGTAAAGCATTTATTGCGCCAGAAGGTCGAGTGTTACTTGCAGCCGACTATTCACAAATTGAACTGCGTTTAATGGCACATTTCTCTCAAGATGATGCCCTGCTGGATGCCTTCCGTCATGGTCAAGACGTGCATCGCCGCACTGCTTCAGAAGTGTTGAATATTCCATTGGATCAGGTGACTAACGATCAGCGTCGTCAAGCTAAAGCCGTCAACTTTGGTCTGTTATATGGCATGTCTGAGTTTGGCTTGACTCGTCAACTGGGCTTTACCCGTGAAGAATCACAGAACTATATCAAACAATATTTCCATCGCTATCCAGGCATTTACGAGTATATGCAACGTACACGTCAGGTCGCTTTGGAACAAGGCTTTGTCGAAACCATTTTAGGTCGTCGTTTATATACGCCAGAGATTGATGCCCGCAACATGATGATTCGTAAAGCAGCTGAACGTGCGGCAATTAATGCACCCCTGCAAGGCAGTGCTGCGGATATTATTAAAATCGCAATGATTGAAGTGGATAAAATCTTACCGAAAGATCAAGCCAAAATGCTCTTACAAGTACACGATGAATTGGTGTTTGAAGTGGATGCCGACATTGCAGATGAATTGGCACCAAAACTGGTTAAAGTAATGCAATCAGTATTGGAAATTTCGGTTCCGCTACTGGTTGAAGTCGGTAAAGGTCAAAACTGGGATGAGGCCCACTAAGGGACGTGTCTCAACACAATAAAAAAGGACTCTATATAGAGTCCTTTTTTATGATGAATTGAAAATAATTTAAAAAACTTATAACCCTGTCAACAATGCAATTGCGACTTCATTCATAATAATTTCAGCAATATACAGAGCGAAGAATGCCACAATTGGAGATAAATCAATCATGCCCATATTTGGTAACAAACGACGGAATGGTGCCAATAAAGGCTCAGCCAACTCTTGAATCACTTCAATATAAGGCGAACGTGACTGTGTAAACATCACCACCCAACTTAAAATAATGGTTGCAAAAATCAAGTAACGACAGAAACGAATCAAGTCCTGAATCATGGTCACAAAAGTCAAAATCACCAAATGAATTGGACTATTCGGCATTGCCCCCGATAAGTACATGATGCCAAATATTTTGAGTAAATAAAGCACCACGACCAATGCCAAAGCGGCAGAGTTAACTCGCCCTTTACCCAGTGTAGGGAAAATACGACTGAAAATATCGACAATCTTAGTGGCTTTAACCGTAGACATCACCACTGGATTGTACGGATTAACCGCAGCCAATTGCATTAAAAAGCGGAAGAATACGAGCAAAATCGCTACGTTAATAATAATGCCAAAAATTAGCGCAGAGCTTGCACCCATATTAAAATTTTCCTAATTAAAATCAATTATTTACTACTTTCACTTAATTCTTGAGCCAATTCTTGGCTACGTTTTTTTGCAGCAGCCAAAGCTGATTGAATATTTTGTGAAATTTGTGCACGATCAAAAACTTCTAAAGCAGCCTGAGTCGTACCATTCGGAGAAGTAACATTTTTACGTAACTCTGCTGGTGAGTTTGCACTGGTAATTGCCATTTGTGCAGCGCCTAAAGCAGTTTGCAAAGTTAATGCAGTGGCAACTTTTTCATCTAGCCCCATGTTTTTACCAGCACGAATCATGCTTTCCATCATATAGAAGAAATACGCAGGTCCCGAACCTGAAACTGCTGTCACCGCATCAATTTGTGCTTCAGAATTGACCCAGATGGTTAAACCTGTTGCAGCAAGCACTTGGCTGGCTAACTCGCGATCTTTCGCATCGACAACCTCTGTCGCATATAAACCATGCGCACCTGTCTGGACTAATGCAGGCGTATTCGGCATGACACGGACAATACGATCTGTACCCGATAAGGTTGCCATGGTTGCAATTTCTGCACCTGCAACAATTGAAATAATCAACTTACCATCAAGTAAACCATGTAATTGTTTAAGTACATTGGTAAGCACCTGAGGCTTGACTGCCAATACAACAATATCTGCATGTTGAATAGCAGCAATATTATCATCCGTCACATGTACATCTTTTTCTTGCAACAGTTGACGTACATTCTCAAAGGGATCAGAAACTGTAATACGAGTAGTGGGCATGCCTCGCGCAATTAAGCCGCCAATGAGGGCTTGCGCCATATTGCCGCCACCGATAAAACTAATATTACAATTTAAAACTGCACTCATGATTTACGCTCGATATTGAGTATTCTATTGTCCTGAAACTAATTTTGGCTGCCATCCATCCACAACTAGATATTCAGACTGTGCCAACCAAAAACCTTTGGGTGTAAAAACCCCTAGCATAACATTATCTATGCTTAATATTTGAATTGTATGACGCAACCACGGAAAAATTTGTGCTTGTTGTAGCGCTTTTTTCAGCGGCCAAGTGCCAACACGTCCATAAAGATGAATCTTTTCACCACCAGCTCGGGTAGACAAAATCAGTGGTCTACCCAATAGTTCTTTTGACAACCCAAGTGCTTGTGCTTGAATCAAATAACGTCCTGAAAATACAGATACAGTCTGATTAAGATCGAAAGTTTGCATTTGTGTTGGCAAAATAGAAAGCCGTTGTTCGGCTAAATAGGTGTCCGCAGTTAAGCGAAAGATTTGCTGTTGATAACGGACATAATAATAACCCTGCCAATGTAACGCCGCTTGTGCATCTTGCTTCGCCTCAATCACTTCAGTGATTAAGCGTTGCACCATGGCAAAATTTGGGCGATAAGTGGCTTCACCTTGCATCCAATGTGAAAGGAGTTGGCGTTGTCTTGCTACAGATAAAGCCGATAAAGGCTCTAAATTAAGATAGTGTGGATTACCACATTTCTCCAAATCAGAAGCCAACACCTCAAGTAATATTTCATCAGCATCTTGCATAAGTACACTAGTACGAGTTAGCGCTTGCTGCATTTTCGGGAAGCGTTGCTCTAAAATGGGCCATAAAATTTGACGGCACCAAGCGCGATCATAATCTGGATCAGCATTGGTCGGATCTTCAATATTTTGCACATTCAACTGAGCCGCCCATTGGCAAATCTGCTCACGCGACAATTCTAGCATGGGTCGCCAAAGCGTCATTTTCGCTCGCACATCAACCATAGACATGGCAGATAAACCTTGCACACCTGCCCCTGAAAGCAGTCGTAACATCAAAGTTTCAGCCTGATCTTGCTGATGATGGGCTAAAACTAGAACTTCATTGACCTGTAAATGTTCTGCAAAGGCTTGATAGCGAGCATTGCGTGCTTGGTTTTCTAGATTACCTTCAGCCACACGAACAGGAACAATGCTACAAGGCACCTGCAATTGCTGACAGGTATTCAAGACAAATTGACCCCAAGCCGCACTCATACATTGCAGCTGATGATCGACATAAATTGCACGAACTTTTTGCGGGAATAAAAACGACATAAGATGTAGCAACAGCATGGAATCCACACCGCCACTACATCCTATGAGATAAGAACTTTGTTCTTTAAAGGTCTGCGCCTGTATTAAGACGTTAGACCTAAATTGTCGCTGCCAAACTTCATTAAACGTTGGTAACGTGCTTCGCATCGTTCTTGGGCATCCATTGGCTGTAACTCATCCAATGCTTGTTTGAGTACGGCCTTTAAACTTTCCATCACTTGTTCAGGATTTAAATGCGCACCTTGACCTTCATCAACCACGTATTCAACAATACCTATCTGTTGTAAACGGTCTGCCGTTAACGCCAAGGCTTCACTGGCCTGCTCTGCTTTTTCAGCAGTTTTCCACAGAATAGATGCACAGCCTTCAGGTGAAATCACTGAATAAATACTGTGTGACAACATAATCACACGGTCAGCAACACCAATACCTAAAGCACCACCCGAACCCCCTTCACCCAATACTGTTGCAATAACAGGAACTTTCAAATTTGAAAGTTGTGCAAGGCTAGTCGCAATCGCTTCCGCTTGGCCACGTTCTTCAGCACCTACACCTGGGTAAGCGCCCATAGTATCAATAAAAGTGAATACAGGTAAATTAAAACGCTCTGCCATATCAAGCAAACGTTGTGCTTTACGATAACCTTCAGGATTACTCATCCCAAAGTTATGCTTTAATTTTTCACGAGTGCTACGACCACGGTGCTGACCAACGATCATCACGGGTTTACCATCAAAACGTGCTAAGCCACCGACCATCGCACCATCATCACCAAACAAACGATCTCCATGTAAAGCATCGAATTCAGTGAAGATTTCACCAACATAGTCCAAAAATTGCGGACGGTCTGGGTGACGTGCAATTTGGACTGTTGCCCATGCTTTAGATTGAGCAGCTTTATTTTTCATAGGTCAACCATTATCCCTAAATTAACCAAACAGTGTTAATCGATAAATTGTTCAGACTGAATATTCAATTCAATATCCCAATGCTTGAATTGCATTTGTTCATCATGCAAATCTGCAACAAGCAAAGGCCATTGTTTGGCATCGCCAGAAACGCAGAGTTGCCATTGTTGCGCATTGCCAATGGTTAATTCAATGGCAGGAAGCATCGCATCGCTACGACTATGATTCAGTAAAACTGCTAATCGAAGCAATAGACATAGATGCACAAGTTTGCTACCACCAACCTTCATCACGTCAATTTTTGCATCACTACGTAACTTGCGACGATGATGTGCAACCAAATGTGAAATCTGGTTTTGGTCAATCTGTGAGAAGCCTGCAATGTCCGAATGTTGTAATAAATAGGCACCATGACGATGATAACCACCATGACTAATCGCCAATCCAATTTCATGCAAATATGCCGCGCGACGCAGTAAGTCACTGTCATCACTGGTTAAATTCAGTGGTTTTGCCACACTATCAAATAGATGTTGTACAGTTTTAACGACGCGCTCAGCCTGTTTCGGATCTGCACCATAGCGCCCCATTAACGCTTGCACACTACGGTCACGAATATCCTCATGTTGGAAACGACCAAGCAAGTCATACATGACGCCTTCGCGTAATGCGCCGTCCGAATAAACTAAAACTTCAATTTCCAATAACTCGAATACTGCACACAAAATTGCAATTCCAGCTGGCAAAACTGCTCGACGGTCTTCCTTGAGACCATCAAAATCCATTTCCGAAATATGCTTGTATTTAAGAAGTTTTTCTTTCAGTTTTTCTAGCCCTTCACGAGTCAGATTTTCCTGTTCATTACTCCAACCCATATTGACCGCAATTTGGCGACAAGCTTTAATGGTACCACTCGATCCAACAACAGTATCCCAACCTGCTTCTTTATAAGTATTGGCAATTGCAGATAATTCTTTACGCGCTGCAACCACAGCTTTATCAAAACTTTTTTGATTAATTTCACCATCGGCAAAATATAACTTGGTAAACGCGACACATCCCATTTGTAAGGATTCGGTGTGGATTGGTTCAAATTCTTCACCAATAATCAGTTCTGTTGATCCCCCACCAATATCAATCACCAAACGACGACCACTATTGGCCATGGTATGAGATACACCCAAATAAATCAGACGTGCTTCTTCACGTCCTGCAATAATTTCAATCGGTTTTGGTAATATTTCTGCGGCTTTCTGAATAAATTCATGTCCATTCTTGGCTTGGCGTAAAGCATTGGTTGCCACAATTCTTAAACGATTTGGCTGCACTGAACTTAAACGCCCAACAAAACGTGCTAAACATGCCAAACCACGTTGTTGTGCTGCTTCAGTTAAGTTTTTATTTTCATCAAGTCCAGCGGCTAACTGAACTTTTTCTGACATTGATGCAACTTTTTTGACTTCACCATGGTCTACACGCGCTATCGCAAGGTGAAAGCTGTTCGATCCCATATCGATGGCAGCAAGTAATTCTTCATCAATCAAAAAATCAGACATTCTTCAAATAAACCTGTACAGAATTGAGCCTAGAGTAATGCACATACATGCAATTTAAAAGCCATTTATGTCTTTTAAAGACTGAGCCTTTTATTTTTAAGCATATATGACAATTGTGTTACACGATTAAGATCATCGTGAGCTTCAATTAGACAAATCTACTCTAAAGGTCGAAAATTTGCATCTAACACTACATTGTTAAAGATGGCTATGTAATACTTAGAGTCATTAGCTATCTTTTAATAAAATTTTTGGAGCATATTCCATGTCAGGCAATATCATCAACACGACAGATGCAAACTTTGAAGCAGATGTTTTAAATTCAGATACTCCCGTTCTTGTTGATTTCTGGGCAGGTTGGTGTGCACCATGTAAAGCGATTGCACCTGTATTGGAAGTTCTTGCTAACGAATACGAAGGCAAAGTAAAAATTGTAAAAGTTGATGTGACTTCTTGCGAAGCAACAGCTGTTAATTACAATATTCGCAACATTCCAGCATTATTAATGTTTAAAAATGGCGAAGTCGTTGCACAACAAGTTGGTGCAGCACCAAAATCTAAATTAACAGCCTTCATTGAAGACCATATCTAATTCAAACTTTGCAATTAGAGCAAATGCGTTATGCCCAATAACGCATTTTTTTCGTCTATAAATTGACAAAGTTAAGAATCTCTCTTATATTTCATGTTCAAGAAAGAAAGGATTTCAAGTCCATCTTTTTCTTACAAGATACAACACATAAGATCGCCGTTCGGCAACAGAAATTGTTTCATACATTTTCTCTTCGCAACAATTTATCAGACCACCGCGTTGTTATTGTATTAATACGATGCCGTCATTTTATTGCTGTATGCGACCGAATGTTGCTCCCTTTCCAACCTGTTTCTAGAATTTTTGATTCTATCTGACCACATATGAATTTAACCGAACTCAAGAAAAAACCAATTGGCGAACTCATCAAAATTGCAGAGTTTATGGGCCTAGAAGGAATGGCACGTAACCGTAAGCAAGATATTATCTTTGCCATCTTAAAGCGTCATGCGATGAATGGCGAAGAGATCTTTGGTGATGGCGTTCTCGAAATTCTGTCAGATGGTTTTGGTTTTTTACGCTCTGCAGCAGGCTCTTATCTTGCTGGACCAGATGACATTTATGTTAGCCCTTCACAAATTCGTCGTTTTAACTTGCGCACGGGTGACACCATCACCGGAACGATTCGCCCACCGAAAGAAGGTGAACGTTATTTTGCCCTCTTAAAAGTGAATCAAATTAACTACGACACACCTGAAAACTCGCGCAATAAAATCTTATTCGAGAACTTAACACCATTGTTCCCAACTGAACAGCTGGTTATGGAGTTAGGTAACGGCACTACAGAAGATTTAACTGCACGTGTGGTCGATTTAGTTGCTCCAATTGGTAAAGGTCAACGTTCAATTATTGTTGCCCCACCTAAAGCGGGTAAAACCATGTTGTTGCAAAACATCGCGCAATCGATTGTACGTAATAACCCGGAATGCTTCCTGATTGTTCTTTTAATTGATGAACGTCCTGAAGAAGTGACTGAAATGGAACGGACAGTACGTGGTGAAGTCATTGCGTCTACGTTTGATGAATCTCCAGCGCGCCATGTACAGGTTGCTGAAATGGTGATTGAAAAAGCAAAACGTCTGGTTGAACACAAAAAAGATGTCGTAATTCTGCTTGACTCAATTACCCGTTTGGCTCGTGCTTACAACACTGTTGTGCCTTCATCTGGCAAGGTATTAACGGGTGGTGTGGATGCCCATGCACTTGAGCGTCCGAAGCGTTTCTTTGGTGCTGCACGTAATATTGAAGAAGGTGGCTCACTGACCATCATCTCGACTGCCCTGATTGAAACTGGTAGTAAGATGGATGAAGTGATCTATGAAGAATTCAAAGGTACAGGTAACCAAGAGATCACACTAGATCGTCGTATTGCTGAAAAACGTGTATTCCCTGCCATGAACATTAAAAAGTCAGGCACACGTCGTGAAGAGCGCTTAATGTCTGAAGATAATCTACGTAAAGTATGGATTCTACGCAAGTTACTTCACACTCAAGATGAATTGGCTGCAATGGAATTTTTATTGGATCGCATGAAAGAAACCAAAACCAATGATGATTTCTTTGATCAAATGAAGCGTAAAGCAACCAATTAATTTGATTCATAAAAAAACAAAAAGGTCACTTTTATAAGTGACCTTTTTATTTGGTTGACTTTGTTAACATAAATACACATTTCGCCTTGAGCTATGTAACAACAGTTGCAAATATTTGATTGTTAAATGAATGATTTTAAAAACCTCTTTAATTTTATAAACTTAATTAGTATTTATCCAATATAAAGCACATCTTTAATTGTTATTTTCTGTTAAAAAAAAGCATTTATTTGCTCATTTTTTGGTTTTTTTTCACACAAACTAGTAGTAATTCAAAATGGGCAGTGATAGCATATTCGCAGACCAGTTAAGCTGCTCCTGCATTGTTACTACCTAACAAATTTAGGAAGAATAAAAGCACATAACAGCTGACCTTGGTTTTTTTTAATCTCATATTTTAGAGAGTGATGCCATGTTATTCAAAAAAATCGCTATTGCTGCTGCAGTTGCTACTACTTTAGCTTTCGTTGGCTGTGCTAAAAAAGAAGAAGCTCCTGCTGCTGAAGCTGCTGCTTCTGCTGCGTCTGAAGCTACTGCTGCTGCTTCTGAAGCTTCTGCTGCTGTAGACGCTGCTGCTGTTGAAGCTGCTTCTGCTGCTGACGTTGCTGCTTCTGCTGCTGACGTTGCTGCTTCTGCTGCTGACGCTGCTGCTTCTGCTGCTCACTAATCTTTACGATTACGTAGCAAAAAAAGAGAGAACTTCCGTTCTCTCTTTTTTTATGCCTGAAATTTACTATTTACATCGAAATATCAATAATTTTAAAAAATTACATCCATCTATAAATAATAAAAAAAGCAGATCAATCGATCTGCTCTTTCCCAACACGCTGTCTAAATTTCTGACCTGCGCGGAATGTAACTACACGGCGGGCAGAAATCGGAATCTCTTCACCCGTTTTAGGATTTCTACCTGGTCGTTGACGCTTATCACGCAACTCGAAGTTCCCGAAACCCGAAAGTTTAACCTGTTCTCCAGAAATAAGCGCTTGGCTTATTTCGTCAAAGAATAATTCGACCATTTGTTTTGCTTCACGACGGTTTAAACTCGTGAGCTCACTTAAATGATCAGCCATTTCTGCTTTAGTTAATGCTGTCATGAAGCCCTCAATGTCGCCTGATAAGTGTTCTGCAACACTTCAATGATTGTATCCATACCCGATTTAATTTCAGCGTCTTCCAAGGTACGAGACGGATGTTGCCATAACAGTGCAAATGCCAACGAGCGCTTACCTGCTTCGACCCCTTGTCCTGTGTACACATCGAAGAGCCAATTCGAGTTTAACAGCTCCCCACCAGTTTTAGTGATAAGTTGCTGAATTTCACCAATATTAATCTTATCACTAATTAAAAGCGCAATATCACGTCTTACTGATGGAAAACGTGATAATTCTGTAAAATTAGATACATAAGTTTGCAAAACAGCCTTTTGATCAAGTTCAGCTACCCAAGTCGTACCTAAATCCAACTCTGCTTCTAGCGTTGGGTGCAAACGACCTAAATAACCGATTGATTGACCATCCACCATAATCTCTGCTGACTGACCGGGATGTAACCAAACTCGCTCAGAACGAGCATATTCCACTTTGACACGTCCTGCGGCCAATAACTCTTCCACTTCACCTTTAAAGTCAAAGAAATCCATTGCTTGTGGTTTGGCATGCCAAGATTCTGCTTGCTTCGCGCCTACAGCAATCATGGCTAATGTTGGAATCTGTTTTAAATCATGGATGTTATTGGCATCTTGATAATCAAAACGTAAGCCCAACTCAAAGAAGCGCACACGACTTTGTTGGCGGTTAATATTATATTGCACGCAAGGAATTAAACTTGAAAGCACAGTTGAACGCATGACCGCTAAATCACTTGAAATTGGATTGGCCAATGCCAATGGATTAACCGCTGGATTGAGCTGTTTTTCAAGTTTCAAATCAGCAAAGCTGAAACTAATCGCTTCTTGATAACCCAAAGTCACCAAAGTCTGACGTAATTGTGCAATTTCAAATTGATCTTGATACTTGGCAAGCTGTGCATCAATCACAGGTAAACTGATTTGAATATTGTCATAACCGTGGATACGGGCAACTTCTTCAATTAAGTCTTGATAAATTGCCATATCATAACGGTGTGATGGTGGAACAACAGACCACTGACCTTCCGCTTTAACTGTCACAATACAACCTAAACGGGTTAATGCATCAGCAATAAATTCACCTTCTACACGATAACCCAACAGTTGATCGACTTGTGCCTGCTTAAGTTCAATCGCTTCGCGCTTAGGCAAAACTTCAGCTTGTTCAGCAACAGTAATCGGACCAAATTCACCACCAGCAAGCTCAGCAATCAATTGTGATGCACGATGCATTGCCAGCATTGGTAATTCAAAGTCTACACCACGTTCATAGCGCTGCGAAGCATCGGTATGCAAACCAAAACTACGGGCACGACCTGCAATATGTAACGGTGCGAAGAATGCAGATTCTAAGAAAATTTCAGTCGTTTCATCCGTGACTGAAGAAGATAAACCACCCATGATGCCTGCAATTGCCAATGCTTTTTCAGCATCTGCAATCACCATCACCTTTTCATTCAGTTCAACTTCTTGTTCATTTAACAGCACCAATTTTTCCGCTGCTGTTGCTTGACGCACGTGAACTGCACCTTGAACCTTTCCGCCATCAAATGCATGTAATGGTTGACCCAACTCCATCAACACATAGTTGGTAATATCGACCAAAATACTGTGCTGACGCATACCTGAACGCGCAAGCGCACGCTCCATCCATTCTGGTGTTGGCGCTTTGGTATTTACGTTTTTGATTACGCGACCTAAATAACGCGGGCAACCTTCTGTAGTGACAACAACTTTTTTCTCATCTGCAATGGCCGCAGCTACTTCTTTAATCTCTGGCGCAACCGCCGTCATTTGGTTAATGACCGCAATTTCACGCGCAATACCACGAATACTGAAGCAGTCACCGCGGTTTGGGGTAATACTAATATCAATCACATGATCATCTAAGTCTAGATATTCACGGATATTTACACCAACTGGTGCATCTGCTGGAAGTTCTAAAAGACCATCAATTTTATCTTCTAGATCAATTTCCGAAGCACCACACAACATGCCTTGTGACTCAATACCACGCAGCTTGCCTTTTTTAATTTTAAAATCGCCTGGTAACACTGCACCAATCGTCGCTACAGGAGCCTTCATTCCCACGCGAACATTCGGTGCACCACATACAATTTGCAAAGGCTCACCTGAACCAATATTTACGGTAGTGACACGTAAACGGTCGGCATCGGGATGTTGTTCTACGGTAAGTACTTCACCTACCACGACACCCGTAAATGGTTTTGCCGCAGGAGATAAATCATCAACTTCGAGACCTAACATGGTCAGTTGGTCAGATAAAGTTTCGCTATCAATGGCTGGGTTGACCCATGTGCGCAACCAATTTTCGCTAATTTTCATTTTATTAAAAACCTATAAATCTAAATTTTTGAATCCCCCTCTAACTCTCCCCCTTTGAAAAAGCGGAGAACCCAGAGTCATCACGAACAACTCCTCTCCTTACAGGAGAGACTGGGAGAGGTCTAAATCTGTTTAAGCAAATTGGCGTAAGAAACGCACATCATTTTGATAGAACATACGCAAGTCATTAATGCCATAGCGCAACATTGCAAAACGCTCTACCCCTAAACCAAATGCAAAGCCTTTATATTTTTCAGGATCAATACCCGCAGCTTGCAAGACATTTGGGTGCACCATACCGCAACCGAGCACTTCCAACCATTTACCGCGCTCATCCATAATATCCACTTCTGCACTTGGCTCGGTGAATGGGAAATAAGATGGACGGAAACGAACTTTCAAATCTTTCTCGAAGAATTCGTTCAACAAATTCACCAACAGACCTTTCAGTTCAGCAAAGCTGGTATGTTCAGCAACGTACAAACCTTCAATTTGGTGGAACATCGGTGAATGCGTTTGATCTGAATCACAGCGGTATACACGACCAGGGCACACAATACGAATTGGCGGTTGTGAGGTTTCCATAGTCCGGATTTGCACGCCTGAGGTATGTGTACGCAACAAATGATTGGCATCAAAATAGAATGTGTCATGCATTGCACGCGCTGGGTGGTGCCCCGGAATATTGAGTGCTTCAAAGTTATGATAATCATCTTCAACTTCTGGACCTGTCGCTACCGTAAAGCCCGCTTTGGTAAAGAATTGACAAATACGCTCCTGCACTTGGGTAACTGGATGAATACTTCCAATCGTTTGACCACGCCCTGGCAAAGTAATATCAATCGTTTCACTTGCGAGTTGTTGTTCTAACGCTGCTTTTTGTAATTGCGCTTGACGTTCAGTCAATGCTGCATTAATTGCTTCACGCACAGCATGAATTGCAGCACCCTGAACTTTACGCTCCTCAGGGTCCATTTTACCCAAGGCTTTGGATTGTTCTGCAAGCTGGCTCTTTTTCCCTGTAAATTGCACACGAACCAAATCGAGGGCGGCAAGGTCTTGAGCTGCTGCAATGGCAGCAAGCGCTTCGGTGGTCAGGGCTTCCAGTGACATAGTAACTCTCAAAGCAACAGTTTAATAATAAGATAAAACCCGATATTCTATCAGTTTTTAACAAGATTGATGCGTTTCCAATTAAGGAAAATTTGATTAACATCCGAAATTAGAAAAAGTATAAGATAAACCCACTTGCAAAGAGATCAATATCTATGGCCCTCGATCAAATTTGGAAACAACAGCTCACGCTCGTCACCTATGGCAATGAATTCCTCAACAAAGAGCTGAGTTTTAATCGTTGGAAACAACATCCTATTTTTGATCAACATCTCTTTGTATTTCGAGATCTTATCTCGCAGCATCTATTGGCACAACACTTTCAAATTTGGCTTGAAGGACTCAAAAAACAAGGCACAAAACGCCTAAGTTTACACAGTTCAAATCTGTTAAATGACGAACAGAATCCAAATACCAACGTCGAACTGCTGCCTTTCGCACACTTTATTGTCAGCCACGAAGCCAATAAAAAAATAGCCTGGATTTTTGGTAAAGAATTGGCAGAATGGTATAACGCAGATAATGATTTTGAAGTCCCAGCTACACAGCAAAATCCCTTACGTCACGAAACCTTCTGGCGTTTTGAACTCAATTCCAAACTCGCCAAACGTATTGATGCAGATTTACAACCGCCAAATTGGGATGATATTCAAAGCTACACACAAACCGAATTATTCAATAGCCCCTTAATACAAGGTTTTGTCGAGCCTACACAGTCAAACTTACCGTATTTTGGCTATGTTGCAAAAACAAATACTGAAAATGAATTAGATCCCCAAAAGCTTGCTTTAATCCCTACGGATTATGCTGCTGATTTTGCACATAAATCCCTCTATAGACTTGAGGCGTTAAATTATTATATCCAGAATAAATTACAACATCCTCAACATGAAGATGGCTCCCTACTCAGTGCTGATGAGCAACTTAACCTACGCCATTTTTCGCAAAAACTTGAAGATCTTCAAGCCAAATTTATTGTGAAAGTTGCCAACCACTATCAAACAGCGCAACTGACTTCAATCGCAGTAAATAATCCATTGGAAGGTGCCGCTGTTACAACCGCAACATCCACTCCTTCTACCTCACACCACCCTCATAAAATTGGTTCTTCTGCCGTATTCAAGCTCATCCTAATTACCGTCATTATTTGTATTGTGGCTTATTATTTTGGTTTATAAAGAGCAAAAGAAAGCCACACAATTGTGGCTTTCTTGGATTGATTTCAATATAACGTGCATAAGTACTGTATATTTTTGATTTTTCAAAAACATATTTTAATAAACAATATTAAGATGTAATTAACAAATTAAATGGCCGTATCTCAATGCGCACTTGATGTTTATCGGCATGCTGATTGATATAATGCTGCACAGCAACAACTTCCCCTTCTAATTCTGCGTCTGGCCCATACATAATTTTAACCGATTCGCCAATTCTTGGAATCATTTCCAGCTTTACAGTGATCCGCGCTTGATTCACACCCACAATTTCTGCAAGCATTGGCCTATTCCTTTTTATAATGACTTATTTTTATTAGGCGACTAAGTCTGATTCATTTAAAGATAAATTATGTAACACCACTCAAATTTTATGCTTTAACAAAACGTAGGCCATAAAAAAGACCGCATAAAGCGGTCTTTTTTAAATCATCGGAAGATGATTAAGCAGCTAATGCGCCTTTAGCTTTTTCAGCTAAAGCAGCAAATGCAACTGCATCATGCATAGCGATGTCAGCAAGTACGCGACGGTCGATGATCACTTGAGCTTTTTTCAAGCCATCGATCATACGGCTGTAAGACAAACCGTTTAGACGAGCACCAGCATTGATACGCGCAATCCATAGAGCACGGAATTGACGTTTCTTCTGACGACGGTCACGGTAAGCGTATTGACCCGCTTTGATTACTGCTTGGAACGCTACGCGATATACGCGTGAACGAGCGCCGTAGTAACCTTTAGCACGAGCAAGAATTTTTTTATGACGGCGATGAGCCTGTACACCACGTTTTACACGAGCCATTTATAATCTCCTTAGATGTATGGGCACATACGACGAACTGAAGCAACGTCACTCACGTGAACCATTACACAGCCGCGCAATTGACGAATACGCTTAGCAGATTTTTTGGTCAAAATGTGGCGTTTGAACGCTTGTTTACGCTTGAAACCGTTAGCAGTCGCTTTAAAGCGTTTAGCTGCACCACGGCGAGTTTTCATCTTAGGCATAACAACCTCTTTTGAACACCTGTTCGGAACGTTTGCACCATTGCAAAACGACCTGCAGGTAAGGGAGCGAGTATTCTAATCGAACTCTGCCTAAAACAAAAGTAAATAATGCGCAAAAAAGGAAGCTTAGTCTATTTCCTGATAAGCTTTAAGCGATGATTTTATAACCTAGACTTAGTCCAAGCCGTATAATGCCTCATCCTTTCAATACTGTACCGCCATGAACGCTACGCAGGATGCTTTTGCCGCACTCCGATACCGAGACTTCTCTATAGTTACACTCAATCAATTTTGTCTTACTCTCGCCATTCTTATTCAAGAAATTATTGTGGCATATTCGCTGTATAAGATTACCAAAGATCCGCTCACACTCGGTTTAATTGGGCTTGCCGAAGCGATTCCATTTATTGCCCTTTCACTATGGGGCGGTTATTTTGCCGATCGCTTTAACAAACAAAGCATTATGAAAATTTGCCTATGCTTTGCAGTACCACTTCCACTGCTTTTATGGGGGTTATTTCATGCATTTGGATTAGGGCACATTGGTGTCACCAGTTTATCTTTAGGCATTTATGCCGTGATTTTTGCTTTAGGTACGATTCGTGGATTTTACAATCCTTCAGCCACCTCATTAAAACCCTTTTTAATTCCACGCGAGTTATATGCCAATGGGGCCACATGGACCACAATTGGCTGGCAAAGTGGCGTTATCTTAGGTCCAATGTTGGGCGGGTTTATGCTTGCATTTCTGGGACGAGAAACCAGTTTACTCAGTGTTGCCGTATTGCTGAGCCTCTGTTTTATCCTGATTAACTTATTACAAAAACGCAACTTCCCAAGTATTGAAACCGAGAACTTATGGGCAAGCTTAGGCGATGGATTTCGTTTTATTTGCGACACCAAAATTGTCTTATGGGCGATTTCACTCGATTTGGTTTCTGTTTTATTTGGTGGTGTAATTGCTCTCCTTCCTATTTTTGCCGAAGACATCTTAAAAACAGGTCCTGAAGGTCTAGGCTATTTACGTGCTGCACCCTCTATCGGCGCACTCATCACCATGATTGCTCTGACCCGATTTCCACCTACACGCAATGCTTGGCGCAACATGTTACTCGCTGTGGCTGGATTTGGTTTTTTCACGCTCGTCTTTGCTTTTTCCAGTCATGTCTGGCTGTCCTTGTTTGCTTTAGCCATGACAGGTGCCTGTGACAGTATTTCGGTCGTGGTACGTCAAACCATCTTACAAATTTATCCACCCGAAAATATGCGTGGGCGCGTTGCGGCAGTAAACGGTATGTTTGTATCCAGTAGTAATGAATTAGGTGCTTTTGAATCTGGGCTTGCAGCCAAATATATGGGCACCATTATGGCAACGGTGTTTGGCGGTTGTATGACCATGCTTGTGGTCGGACTGAGTTGGTTGAAAACTTCCGATTTATTTGGCGTCGATATTACTCAAGGAAAAGACCAATAAAACATGAATTTAGACTTGCCAGTATTTTCAAATCAGGAAATACTGGGCGACAATTCAGCCACCATTATGCATGAGCATTCTTGAACGAATGTCGTCTCTGATCTTATGAAACAACTGATTTGTTTTTCCTTGATTCTTAGTTTTCCTTTTGTACATAGCTACAGTGCAGAGAAAGCCAGTACCTCACAATTGGCGGTACAAAAAAGCACTGCACTGCCCGCCCATTTAACCACACGTATTCAATGGACGACTTTCCCCCAGCCGCAATACAATCATGACGATTTAAAAGGACAAAATCGTGCGGCAATCTTGCGTATTTATGCTGATGAAACAGGAAAAATTACCCAAGCCAGTGTTCAAGAAAGTACGGGCCTAAAAAACTTAGATGAAATTTTACTTCAAGCTGTACGTCAAGCTCATGTTCAGCCGTATAAAGTCGAAGATACTACGCTGCCGGTTATTGGCTATCAAACCTTTAGTTTAAATCTAGAGCAAGACCCATCTGAGTGCAATTACAGCTTTAATTCTAAAAACTGGATGGCACAGCAGCAGCAACAAAAAGTTAAATTTTACTATACAGCCCAACCCCAACTTGAACTCAATCGTGATGATCTAAATCAACATGATCGTAAGATCAAGTTTGGCTTTAAAGTGGACAAACACGGCGCGGTCAAAAAAGTAAAAATTAATCAAGGCTCTGGCATTTATGCACTCGACCAAAATATTGTACAAGCCATTTCCAAAAGCCAAATTACAGTGAAGCGCACCGCAAGTACTTTATGGCTTTATAAAAAATCTAGCTTTAAAGATGAAATTCAATTCAAACTCAACCAATGCTCATAAGTAAGCTATAGGGAGGACATGTTTTCCTCCCTATCTTTTTAATAGCTAAAACAGCCTTTCCAATTAGAACCATCCTAGAAAAACAAGATAAAGTACAAGATAACGCCCAGTTTTCGCTATGCACACCATCAACAAAAAACGCAGAAAATTTTCTTTGAGCAAACCTGCAATCAAGGTAATGGGATCTCCAATAATAGGCACCCAACTCAACAATAATGACCAAAAACCATATTTTTGATAAATTCGTTGTGCTTGCAGCATTTTCTGTTCCGAAACAGGAAACCATTTTTTATGCTTGTAGTGTTCAATCTTAAAGCCCAAATACCAATTGACACATGAGCCTAAAATATTACCGATACTGGCTACTGCTATCAGCAATCCAGCGGAATAACTGCCATTTGCCAATAATCCCAATAATACAGCCTCAGATTGCAAAGGCAGTAAAGTGGCGGCACCAAAAGCGGAAAGGAATAAAAGCCCTAAAGTCCACATGATGTTATGAAGACAAACCTAACTTTTTCTTTGTCCCAAAATATTCATAACCTGACCAAATTAATGAGAGTACCAATAATAAGCGACGCGCTACAGTGTATTTATCTGCAATCGGTTCAATAGCAGCTCGCAATAGTGCTTGGTCCTTGCTATTGAGCAACTCAACAATTTTTTGAACATGTACGGCTTCTGCGACGAATAACATACAACATCCTACAATTCCCACAATAATACTGATATAAATTCTAGGATTTGCTTCAATAATTCGAGTTAAATTTAAAAAAAATGCTTTCATCACAACCTACTGATTTCCAAGTTTGAAAATCACAAAAAATGCTGGGGAAGGAGCAGATATTAACATACTGAGGGACTCAACCTGAGAAAGGATATCCCCCATCAACAGCACAATCACAAAATCGAGAAATGGTGTGTAGATGAATGAGACCAATATCAGCAAGAAATGAAATTAAAATACCCTGAAGCTTCTCAAAAGTTTTTAAAATCCAATTTGTTTATCCTGAAAAACAGATCATGAGGTACCTTAATTGCTACAACTGTACTTAGAAAGTAATCAACGCCTGCTCTTTAACCTTTCTCAAGAACTTCAAAATCTGTAAAAATTCTTTTAGATAGATTTCAACCTTATCGGAAAATTTTCATCAAAAATTCTTTTATGCCACCTATTAAAGACAATCAATTTGAAGGATTTCGAAAGATTCGAAATACGTTTACACATAGTTTCAAGAATATAAATTTCAATACGCAATCAATGAAGGGCTTAATGAATGGCAATCTCATTGAAACCACACACCCGCGTGAACTATTTCATAACTGGCTCATCAATCTAGAAAGTGGCTTACTCTATCGCTCAAAACAGGTACTAGAAGAGCCTTGTAAATCGAAAACATCTAAAGTAAGCCATTTAAAAATATCGTTTTATGGAGCTAGATCGCTTTTAACTCACTACCAGAGACTTTAAACTTTAATTGCCAAAGCCTTTTGCACAGCTGGACGTGCTGTCAAGCGCTCAACATATTCCTTCACATAAGGATAATCTTCTAGCTGAATCTGCTGCCATTCGTAACGCAGAATCCACGGTAAAATCGCCATGTCTGCAATCGAATATTCCCCAGCCACATATTTTTGACCGATCAACTGCTGATTTAATACCGCATATAAACGCTTGGTTTCATTCACATAACGCTCGGTTGCATACGGAATTCGTTCAGGTGCAAAGCGACTAAAATGATGATTTTGCCCTAACATTGGCCCTAAACCACCCATTTGCCACATTAACCACTGCTCCACTTCAACGCGCTCTTGTTCATCCGTTGGATAATACAATCCTGTTTTACGACCCAAGTATTGTAAAATTGCCCCAGATTCAAATACCGATATAGGTTCACCCTTCGGCCCATTTTGATCTACGATGGCAGGAATTTTATTGTTTGGCGAGATACGTAAAAAATCAGGTTGAAATTGATCATTTTCTAAAATATTGACTGGAAAAATTTGATATTCCAAGCCCATTTCTTCTAAAGCAATCGTAATTTTATGACCGTTGGGCGTCCCCCAATAATACAAATCGATCATTCTTATGTCCTTTGTTTATTCACTTCTTTGGGATACACGATAGCATAATTAAACATGATTATTTTGATGTAATTTTATAAACGCTTTAGCACTTATTCGAATAAAAATCCTCTAGATATGTACATTTCAAACCACCTTATATACTCCCCCCTAAAGTACCTACTACAAACAAATTTATCTTCAGACAATAAAAAAGCACTGCATAGGCAGTGCTTTTTAAGATCAATGGATCATTACTTTTTCTTTTTAGGACCAAGTAACATACCCATTTGACGACCTTCCATCTTTGGTGCTTGCTCTACAATACCAAATTCAGCCACATCTGTTTCAATTTTCTGTAATTGAGCCAAACCTAACTGTTGGTGAGCCATTTCACGACCACGGAAGCGTAATGTGATTTTTACCTTATTGCCTTCTTCAAGGAACTTGATAATTGCACGTAATTTTACGTTGTAATCACCAACATCAGTACCAGGGCGGAGTTTGATTTCTTTCACCTGTACTTGATGCTGTTTTTTCTTCGCTTCTTTCTGCTTTTGCTTTAGATCAAACAAATGCTTGTTGAAGTCCATGATTTTACAAACAGGCGGCTCAGCGTTTGCTACGATCTCAACCAGATCAAGCTCAACACTTTCAGCAGCGCGCAATGCATCTGCCAAGCTTACAATACCTTTTTGCTCACCATTTTCGTCTACAAGACGAACTTCTTTCGCACGAATTTCATCATTCAAAGCAGGACGGTTTGATTTGTTACCGCCCTGTTGATTACGGTCAGGCTGTTTAATCGCTGTTACTCCACAATGTACCGGCCGCGTTCGGCAACGGCTGCTTTTACTAAGTCAACGAAAGCGTCGATTGACATAGTACCCAAATTTTTTCCAGAACGGGTACGGACGTTTACAGTACCTTCCTCTACTTCACGGTCTCCAAGGACCAATAAGTAAGGAATACGCTCTAATGTACGTTCACGAATCTTAAAGCCGATTTTTTCATTTCTCAAGTCTGAAATCACACGCAGACCGTTTTCTTTAAGTTTCGCAACGACAGACTCACAAGCTTCTGCTTGCGAATCGGTAATGTTCATCACACATGCTTGGATTGGTGTTAACCAAGGTGGCATAAAGCCCGCATAGTGTTCAATAAGTATACCAATAAAACGTTCAAAACTACCAAGAATTGCACGATGCAACATTACAGGTTGATCACGATCATTATCTTCAGTGACATATGATGCATCTAAACGTTCTGGCAAATTGAAGTCACATTGGATTGTACCACATTGCCATACTCGACCTAAGCAGTCTTTCAACGAGAATTCAATTTTCGGACCGTAGAATGCCCCTTCACCTGGTTGTAACTCCCAAGCAAGGCCAGCAGCATCCAAAGCATCTGCTAAAGATTTTTCCGCCATATCCCAAAGTGCATCATCACCCACGCGTTTTTCTGGACGTGTAGACAATTTCATTTGCACGTCTTCGAAACCAAAGTCTTTATAAACATCTAAAGTCAGTTTAATAAAGTCAGCAACCTCTTTACCAATTTGTTCTTTGGTACAGAAGATGTGTGCATCATCTTGGGTAAAGCCGCGGACACGCATAATGCCGTGTAGTGAACCCGATGGCTCATTACGGTGGCACGAACCAAACTCAGCTAAACGAATTGGCAAGTCGCGGTATGATTTCAAACCTTGGTTAAATACTTGCACGTGACATGGGCAGTTCATTGGTTTTACAGCGTAGTTACGACTTTCAGAATGCGTCGTAAACATGTTGTCTGCGTAGTTTGCCGCATGACCTGATTTTTCCCACAACGTAAAGTCTACGATTTGTGGTGTTTTAATCTCAAGATAACCATTGTCTTGCTGAACTTTACGCATGTATTGTTCAAGTACTTGGTAAATGGTCCAACCATTTGGATGCCAGAACACCATACCCGGCGCTTCTTCTTGCATATGGAACAAGTCTAAAGCTTTACCAATTTTACGGTGGTCACGCTTTTCAGCTTCTTCAATACGCTTGATATAAGCCGCAAGCTGTTTCTTATCTGCCCATGCTGTACCATAAATACGTTGTAACTGTTCATTCTTCGCATCACCACGCCAGTAAGCGCCTGACATTTTAGTCAGCTTGAATGCTTTTAAAAATTTAGTATTTGGTACGTGTGGACCGCGACACATGTCCAAATAGTCTTGATGGTAGTACAAGCCCATTTGGGTTTCATTTGGCATGTCTGCAATCAAGCGCAATTTATAATCTTCACCACGCGCTGTGAATTCTGCAATCACTTCATCACGTGGCGTCATTTTTTTAATGACATCATAGTCTTGATCGATGAGCTTTTTCATGCGCTCTTCGATGGCCGCCATGTCTTCTGGCGTAAATGGCTTTGCGCTGAAAATATCGTAATAGAAGCCATCTTCAATGACTGGACCAATCACCATTTTCGCTTCAGGGAACAATTGCTTAACCGCATGTCCCACCAAGTGAGCGCAAGAGTGACGAATAATTTCGACACCTTCTTCGTCTTTAGGCGTAATAATTTGAAGGCTTGCATCCGTGGTAATTAGGTCAGATGCATCGACTAAGCGACCATCGACTTTTCCTGCAACTGTATTTTTAGCAAGACCCGGACCGATGCTCAGTGCAACGTCCATCACAGATACGGCTTGATCAAATTGTTTTTGATCGCCATTTGGCAAAGTGATAATTGGCATAAAAAAATCCTTAAGGAGTGATGCCCCGTACCATGGAGCATGTCACCGCGAGATTATGATCGAGGCAGAACCTCAAAAGATAAAAACGGTGGATAAAAACTGCTAAGAATTTTACACGGGTTCAGGGTTGGATAAAACCTTTTAACTCGATAAATCTGATTCCAATCAAAAAATTGTCATTTTTTATGCATTTGAACCTTTTAGAATGATTTTCAATCTTGATGTCATGCATATATTTTTATCCGCTATAGTTTTCTGCATTGACAAATGAGATTAAAAAATAAACATACATTCTACTTTTTCATATATATTTGAATTTAATCACATTTATGAATTTGTATTCATTCAATAGCGATTTTTAATTATTTTTACATAAAATTCATTACCTTATAAAAAGTAACCCCTCGACTAAAGCATAAATGCAAGTCCAACTTGAAATGCTTATCTTTAAAGCATCAATGATAATAAATATACATGGAGTTGTTACATGGTTGCTGCCTACGATGAACTACCGCGCACCCCTGCGAATTTTGTTGCACTATCCCCATTGCGCTATTTGGAACGCGCCGCTTATATTTACCCACATCAAGATGCAATTATTCATGGCAAGCGACATATCAGTTGGCGAGAAACCTATAATCGTTGCCGTCAGTTTGCACATCAGTTGCAAAAATTAGGCATTGGTAAAAACGATACAGTTTCAGTGCTATTACCCAATATTCCAGCCATGCTTGAAGCCCACTTCGCAGTGCCAATGATTGGTGCGGTATTAAATACTCTGAATACCCGTTTAGATGCCAAGACCATTGCGTTCATGCTAGAACACGCTGAAACCAAAGTACTTTTAGTTGACCCTGAATTCGCCCTCCTTGCCAAAGAAGCTTTAAGCTTGGTTTCCCATTCAATTTATGTGATTGATGTCGATGATGAAGAATACGAACAATGTTTTTCCACTCCGATTGGTCAAATTGAATATGAAGACTGGCTGGCTGAAGGCGATGCCGAGTTTGAATGGCATTTACCCAGTGATGAATGGGATGCCATTAGCCTGAACTATACTTCGGGCACGACGGGCAATCCTAAAGGCGTGGTTTATCACCATCGTGGGGCATACATTAATGCGGCCAGTAATATCATCGCTTGTGGTATGACACCACGCGCCACCTACCTATGGACCCTACCGCTGTTCCATTGCAATGGTTGGTGTTTTGCCTGGACCATGGCTGCCAATGGCGGTACTAACATTTGCTTACGTAAAGTTGACCCTGAATTGATCTTTAACTTAATTGCAGTGCATAAAGTGGATTATTTCTGTGGCGCACCCATTGTGCTATCGATGTTAATTAACACTCCAGAACAGAAACAAATTAAATTTGAACATCGCGTCGAAGTCATGGTTGCAGGTGCAGCTCCACCTGCTGCCATTATTGAAGGTATGTGCAATATTGGCATTAATGTCACACACGTCTATGGTCTCACGGAAACTTATGGGCCTTCTGCCCTTTGTGCATCTCAAGCAGGTTGGTCAGACTTGTCTATTCAAGAACAAGCGCAACTGCATTCGCGTCAAGGCGTTCCCTACCCGCTTCAAGATGGCATGAAAGTCCTCGACCCAGAAACCTTGGAACCCGTGCCTAAAGATGGCACAACCATGGGCGAAATTATGTTCCGCGGCAATATTGTCATGAAAGGTTATCTGAAAAACCCTGAAGCAACTACAGAAGCCTTTAAGGGAGGTTGGTTCCATACAGGTGATTTGGCGGTTTGCCAACCTGATGGTTATGCCAAAATTACTGATCGCTCCAAAGATGTGATTATTTCAGGTGGAGAAAATATTTCTTCAATAGAAGTAGAAGAAGTCTTATATCGACATCCCGCTATTTTAACGGCTGCGGTGGTGGCCAAACCAGATTCGCGCTGGCAAGAAGTGCCATGTGCCTTTATCGAGCTCAAAGCAGGCAAGGAAACTACACCAGAGGAAATTATTGAGTTCTGCAAACAACATCTGGCACGCTTTAAAGTACCGAAAGATGTGGTGATTACAGAAATTCCAAAAACTTCAACAGGCAAATTACAAAAATTTGTCCTACGCAACTGGGCCAAAGAGCGTGCAACGGGCGAATTTAGTTAAGCACTCGGTAGACTACAAGTACAAATGTCTTCACATAAAAAAGCGACCTTAACGGTCGCTTTTTTATGTCTAAATAACTTAATTATCCGAAATTAAAGCCACTTGCTGAACGTAGTTAAACAACTTCAAACGCGAAGCTTTAAGTTGCTCCTCATCAAGCTGCTGTTTCATATCGCGGTGGATACGCAATACGTGCTGACGAATGGTATGACGTTCCGCGGCATTATACGTTTTTGAAAACTCATTAATGACCACATCACCATCTTTGATCATACGATCGACCCAACGCTGCAATTGAGCAGTTTTTTTCGCGCCTTGTTGTGGTGTCAAATAAGACAAAATCACTGTTTCATCTTCATTACGCAACAACTTACCAATGCGTAAAAATTGGCGGCGACGAGCTTCATTTGATGTAATCAGTTTCACATCCAAAAGTGCTTCAATCAAACGCTCTTCAACAGGTAAGTTTTGAATTTGTTTAGTGTTCAACTCTGCAAGTTGAGAACCCAAAGATGCCATACGTTGTACGGCTTTTTTCTGTTCAGTTTTACTTGCACGTCCTTCTAAAGATTCAAAGTCTTCGTCAGTAAAACGGTTCGGTCGACGTGCCACGATTAATCTGCCTCGTAAAATTTTGCTGCAAATAGTGCTTGAACTTCAGATAGGGCTTTTTCCTCATCTGCGCCTTCAATCACTAAACGTAAAGTGGTGCCTTTACCTGCGCCAAGCATCAGTAAAGACATAATGTTTTTCGCATCGACTAATTTATCACCTTTTCCAATCTGAATAGATGATTTGAATTTGGTGGTTACTTCAATGAGTTTGCCAGATGCACGCGCATGTAACCCTAGTTTATTAATTACGTCAACAGTTGTGTCAATCATGACCAGTGCTTCATTTCTCGATGTAGGACTTGAATAGACCAGTTCGCTTCAAGCGCTTTTTTGAGTCTATCCACAATATAAACAGAACGATGCTGTCCACCTGTACAACCAATAGAGACCGTCATATAGTGACGATGCCCTTCGGCAAATTCAGGTAACCACTTGTCCAAAAAATGATAAATGTCTTTAAACATTTCATTGGTCTGTGGACTTTGTTCCAAAAATTTTTGTACTGGCACATCTAAACCAGAATATTTCCGCAACTCCAAATCCCAATGCGGATTCGGTAAATGACGCACATCAAAGACATAGTCAGCATCTAAAGGAATGCCATGTTTATAGCCAAATGACTGCAAAATTACAATTAAGTTATCGGACTGTCCAAGTTTAGACAATAAAGTATGCTTTAAATCATGCACACTTTTATCAGTTGTATCAATATTTACTGTAGAGCGTAATTGTATCGGAAGTAATAATGTTTTTTCTTCCTGAATACACTCATTCAAACTTTTAAAACGATTCGACAATGGATGCGGGCGACGTGAAGCACTAAATCGTGCGATTAACTCCTGATCCCGCGTGGTCAAATAAATAATATCGACCATTCCATGCCGTAATAATTGCTCAAAAACCAGATCAAACTCCTGCAAATCTGCACGGGTACTCCGAACATCCACCCCTAAGGCCAATTGTTCAAGATTATTTTCACGATCCAGTTTCGACACAATCTCTGGCAGCAATGCCAAAGGCAAATTATCAATGCAGTAATAACCTAAATCTTCCAGTACCTGCAATGCAGATGACTTACCTGAACCAGATTGTCCTGTCACAATCAAAATGCGCTTCATGGCAAAGCTATTCCTTGGCTTTTATGATGCAGTATGCTTAACCTGCAAATTATCGATGAGTCGGGTTGTGCCCAATTTTGCCGCGACAAACAAAACAAGATCTTGATTAAATTGATCAATACCTTGTAATTGTGGTGTACGCGCTTCTACATAGTCCACAACTAGACCTGCTTCTGTCAACGAAGTTTTAATATTCGCTAACACTTCCGTTAAATCAGTGCCTTGCTGCAATTCTGCTGCTGCATGTTTCAAATTTTGAAAAATGCTTGGCGCAATTTTACGCTGCTCTTCAGTTAAATAACCATTACGCGAACTTAACGCCAAACCATCTTCTGCACGTGCAATTGGTACGCCAATCACTTCCAATGGAATATTTAAATCACGCACCAATTGACGAATCACTGCTAACTGTTGAAAGTCTTTCTGACCAAAAAAAGCATAATTCGGCTGTACAATATTAAACAGCTTAGTCACAACAACGGCCACGCCATCAAAATGCCCTGGACGCTGTTGACCGCATAAATCATTGGTAATTTCAGAAACACTGATATTGGTTAAACGTGGCTGCTTGCCATACATTTGCTCGACTGATGGTGCAAAAATAATGTCACAACCAACATCTGCCAAAAGCTGACTGTCTTGATCTAATGTCCGCGGGTAATTATCAAAATCTTCATTGGGTCCAAATTGAATCGGATTGACAAAGACACTGACGACAACTACGTCACAAAGTTTGCGCGCTTCACGTACAAGGTTCAAATGTCCTTGATGTAAATTCCCCATGGTCGGAACAAAGCCGATAATTTTTCGCGCAGTACGAGCAGGTTGCAGTGATGCTGCCAAGCCTTGTATCGTTGTTTCAGTTTTCATATTACAGCTCTACTTGAAAAGTATGTTCTTTTGCTGGGAATGATTGATCGAGCACAGCGGCATGATAAGCCTTAAATGCATCTAAAATTGCAGTTTCACCTGCTTGCTCTTTCATAAAATTACGCACGAATTTGGCTACGCGTCCAAACGTCAAACCGAGCATATCTTGTACAACTAAAACTTGTCCATCTGTTTCGACCCCCGCACCAATACCAATCACGGGAATATGCGGAAAGCGAGCTGTCACTTCTTGACCCAACTGTGCAGGCACACATTCAAGTAACAATACCGCAGCACCTGCATCAACCACAGCTTGGCAATCTGCAAGCAATTTATCTGCGGCTTCACGTGAACGTGCTTGCAGCTTATAACCACCTAAAACATGGACTGATTGTGGGGTTAAGCCCAAATGCACACAGACTGGAATACCATTTCGGGTCAATACTTCTACAGTTTCACTTAACCAAGCACCGCCTTCAATTTTGACCATCTGCGCGCCCGCTTGCATCACGGTTTTCGCATTCACCAATGCATCATTTAATGTTGCATAAGACATAAAAGGTAAGTCAGTCATAATCAACGCATGTTGATTACCACGGCGCACAGCCGCAGTGTGATAAGCCATGTCTTCAACAGTAACAGGTAAAGTTGAATCACGACCTTGTATTGCCATCCCTAAAGAGTCACCAATTAAAATCGTATCGACTTCAGCAAGTTCCATCGCTTTTGCCATGCTCGCATCGTAGCAAGTCAGGCATGAAAACTTACGTCCATCTTGTTTAAATTGTCTTAAGTCACTCAGACTAATCATGAGATGTTCCTCTCTAGAAGTTCCTAGAACATACCTTTGGTAATTAAATATTGACCCAATTTTGATCAGCCACTTCAGTTAATGTCGTGTGCTGTAATAAATCGAGGCTATCTAATCGGTGTCCCTGAATGTGCAAATTTGGGTCTAAGTCCAATAATGGAATAACCACAAAATCACGTTCTAAAATTCCAACATGTGGGACGGTCAAACGTTCATGTTGAATCTGTTCATCGCCATACAGCAACAAATCCAGATCTAAAGTACGCTCTCCCCAACGACGCAGACGAACCCGCCCTGCATCCTGCTCAAATTGCTGTAATTGGTCCAACAATGTCAAAGCAGCCAAGTCAGTTTCCACGCGAGCCACCGCATTAAAATAATGTGGTTGATCTTGAGGCCCCATGGGTGGACTTTGATACAACTTAGATACGCTTACAGCACCCAATGTTGCTAACTTCTGAATGGCTTCGGTCAAAATTTGGCGCGAATCACCCAAATTACTGCCCAAGCCGATATAACTCACAATCTTCATTGGGTTGGCCCAAAAACGACTTGGTTTAAATCACGTTTTACCCGTTTTCTCTTTAAAATAGGATGATCGTGATTCAATTCAGATGGATTATGAGTTGCCGTTCGAGAAGTGGTTTCTGTGGTTTTGGCTTTTCCGCTACGACGACTACGTGGTTCAGATTCTTGCACCAAAGGTTCAATTTCAACGGCAATCTTGGTTTCCGCTGGTTCTTCTTGTGTAACCTTACGACGTGTTTTGGCACGTTGACGGTTATATTGACCGATCGCACGCTCTTTTTCGTCTGTAGACATCAGCTGATAAGCATCCCACCAACTGCCCATAGATTGAGTGGTATTGTCGCCTGCTTTTTCACGCAACAGTAAAAAGTCAAAGCCTGCACGGAAGCGTGCATGGTTAGACAATGCTTCAATTTGTTGAGGTTTTGGGTTCAACAATCGGGTTTGCATTTCCCATACTTCACGAATAAAGGTTTCGGCAAAACGCGGAATCACAGTCCGTGTTGCTTGACGCTTTAATACGTCCAGTCCCGCTTGAGCGCGTGCTTCTGCAGCCACCACACCTTTTTTCAAGTAAAAATCACAACGCTCTAAAAAAGGTTTCCATAACAACACCGCATAGAAAAATGCAGGATTAATGGTTTTACCAATTTGAATTCGCTGATCGGTATTTTTTGCCGCACGCTCAATAAATGGTGTGATTTCTGGGCGAATTTCTGCAAAAAGCTGATGCCAAATGCCAAAATCAATCAACATTGGGAGCACTTGGTACAAATGACCCATGGTAAATAATTTTTGTGATTCATCATAAAGACGATGCGGTGAGACATCACGCAAAAGCTGTGTACGCTCAGGTGTAAAAATTTCTAAAATTTTTGGATCAATATTAAATTTTAATTTGGCAGAAAAACGCAATGCACGCAGCATTCGCACTGGGTCTTCCTCAAAACGCAATTGAGGATCGCCAAGTAAGCGCAAAGTACGACTTTGAACATCTTCTACGGCATTACAAAAGTCGAGCACAATCGCTTTACGGGGTTGATAATAAAGTGCATTGATAGAAAAATCACGACGTGAAAAGTCTTGCTCTATCGAACCCCAATTATTATCACGCAGGATCATCCCGGAAGCTGAAGTCACTGCTTTTTTTGGAGGTGCTCGGAACGTCGCCACTTCAATCAGTTCACGCCCAGAATAGACATGAGCCAACTCAAAACGACGACCAATAATACGGCAACGACGGCCGAACACTTCTTTAATTTGTGAGGGTGTGGCATTGGTTACGGCATCATAATCCTTCGGATTAAGGCCTAGCATTAAATCGCGAACACCGCCGCCTACGATATAAGCCTCGTAGCCCGCTTTGGTTAGGGCATCAATTACATCAAGAATTGAAGCAGGTAGTTGAGCGGTGGATAAACCACATTTTGACGCGCGCAAAGTTTGCAAAAGACGCTGTCTCCTACGCCTGAACGTAAAATATCTAAGATGGTGCTAATCATATCTCTAACACAATCAAAGGGCAATTTGATTATCTCTACGCATGACCGAATATTGCATATCAATCCTGCAAAACCTAAGTCTAGAGTGCTAAGCGGTCTTTATTTTTCTGCAAGAGCTTCGGTCCAATACCTTTAATCTGCTGTAACTCATCAACAGTTTTAAACTTTCCATGCTGTTGCCGATACTGCAAAATCGCTTCAGCTTTTTTCTCACCTATACCTGAAAGCTGCTGCAATTGTGCTGATGTCGCACTATTCAAGCGTATTTTATTGCCTGATGCCGTATTTAAACTGGGTTTTGACAAATAGTAGTTTGTATCTGTACGTGACGAACCCAGCCGAGCATCTTGGGCTTGTTGTTGTGCTTTCCAATTCAAGTATTGTTGATCAAAGTTTTGCGCATTTACACGATCGAGTCCAAAAATCAGGAACGTGAAAAGTGTCAATATTCGCAATAATCGAATAGCGTTAAAATTCAGCTGCATAAGATGCCTGTATTTATTATAAAGTCATATGTTTTTCGCCTGCTCCCACAATTGGTCCATTTCCATCAAGGACAATTGCTCTACAGTTTTGTTTTGCAATCGGGCTTGATTTTCAATGTAAGCAAAGCGTGTTCTAAATTTATCAATCGTTCCTAACAGGGCGATTTCATTATTGACGCCTAGTTTACGTCCAACATTGACCAAAGAGAATAAACAATCTCCCAATTCGGCTTGTATTTCGTCTGAGTTTTGTTGCTTGATTGCTTGCTGTAATTCAGCAAGTTCTTCTTCTAATTTGGCATAAGCATCTGTCACATTGGCAAAATCGAAACCAATGTGTGCGGCATTTTTTTGGATCTGCTCTGCTTGTTGTAAGGTTGGACCATGCTTAATTTGATCTAAACGGGATTGTGGTTTGCCTTGTTTTTCCTGCTGTTTAATTTGCTTCCACAGTGAAGACACCTGCTCTGCATCGAGCTGATTAAATTGTTCCGCCTGAAATACATGTGGATGACGGCGAATCAGTTTTTCAGTAATCCCTTGCACCACATCCTGAAAATTAAAAGCACCTTGTTCGCTGTACATTTGGGATTGAAACACCACTTGCAGCAGCAGATCACCTAATTCTTCTTTGATATGCTGTATATCGCCAGAACGCACTGCAGCTTCAACTTCATAAGCTTCTTCAATCGCATAGGGCGTTAAACTATTGGGCGTTTGCTTTTGATCCCACGGGCATTGCTCACGTAATTGCTGCATCACAACCAATAGCTGTTCCATTTCCCAGTTACTCTCTATTCAATATTTATTTTCAAACATACATATAAAAAGCCTGCTCTGGGCAGGCTTTTTAATTCGCTTAATTTCCTTGAATTAAACGGCGCGCACTAATAATACCAGGTTGTTGCTCTAATCGTGCCAATAGACGAGACAGTTGCGCCAAGCCTTTCACCTCAATCAACAGCTTCATATTGGCAATGCCATCCGCTTCAGAAATAGTGTTCACTTGACGAATGTTAATTTGGTCAGAAAAGATGACTTGAGTTAAATCTTTCAACAAACCACGGCGGTCATAAGCTTCCACGACAATCTGTACACTTTGACCACGTGTGGGTTGCATTTCCCAATCGGCTTCTACAGCACGCTCAGGTTCTTGACCAATCATACGCACATAGTCAGGACACGCCACCTTATGAATGCTGACCCCACGATTTAGAGTAATATACCCGCCAATAGACTCACCATGGACAGGTTGACAGCATTGTGCAACATGCAATTCCACATTATCCAAGCCATCAATCAGAATTCCATGTGCTGACAGCGTATGGCTGGCACGTGGATTCAGGGCAGGTTTGAGTACCAGTTCAGGTTCATCCTGATCCAGATGCATATGACGATTCACCTGATTCATCAAGGCATGTAGGCTAATATCACCACTCACCAAGTTAATCAGGATGTCATCCCCTGTTTTCACATTAAAGTGATTACAGTAGTCACTTAAATCGATACTTTTAGGATGAATCGCCAAACGTGATAATTCTTTATTGAGAATGTCACGACCAATTTCCAAATTCTTACTGCGATCTTGCTGACGGAACCAATGACGTAATTTATCGCGGGCACGTGCCGTTCGGATATAACCCAAAGAGTTCACCAACCAATCACGGTTCGGTTCACGATCTTTTTTGGTTAAAATCTCAACTTGCTCACCTGTTTTCAAGGTATAAGTCAGTGGCACATAACGTTGGTTGACACGTGCAGCATAGCACTTATTGCCCACTTCGGTATGCACATGATAAGCAAAATCCAGCACCGTCGAACCGCGTGGCAACTCCTTAATATCCCCATCACGACTGAACACATAGATTTTTTCAAAGTCTTCAAACTCTTGAATCTGTTCAAAGTTTTCTGAACCTTCATCTTCTTTATGCGCACTAGCATCATTGCGCTCTTGGAAGTGCTCTAATACGGCGCGCAATGAATGCAAACGATGATTGAAGGAGTGATCGGTGGTTTTCGCGCCTTCTTTATAGTTAAAGTGCGAACACACGCCCAACTCGGCTTCTTCATGCATGTCGCGGGTACGGATTTGAACTTCCAGTGATTTGTTTTCGGCAATCACTGCGGTATGTAAAGAACGATAGCCATTGGCTTTCGGATTGGTAATATAGTCATCAAATTGATGTGGAATATGACGCCAAATTTGATGCACTATCCCCAATGAGTGATAGCATTCAGGAACCGACCTCACCAATACCCGCACGGCACGAATATCATAAAGTTGATCAAAGCTTAGATTTTTACTTTTCATCTTCCGATAAATCGAATAGATGTGTTTCACCCGCCCATTAATTTCAGCTTCAATGCCATGATCAGCTAACTCATTCTTGAGCTTATCAATCACAAACTGAATATAGTGTTCTCGTTCTAAACGCTTTTCATTCAGTAATGAGGCGATTTCTTTATAACGTTCTGGCGCCAAATAACGGAAAGCTAAATCTTCCAGTTCCCACTTTAACTGTGCAATCCCCAAGCGGTGCGCCAATGGAGAATAGATGGTCAAAATTTCTCGTGCGACACGTTCCTGACGCTCACGTGAGGATTTTGCCAATTCACGTAAAGCATAGGTACGTTCTGCCAGCTTGATGAGTACAACCCGAACATCTTCCGTGACTGAAATCAGCATTTTATAGATGCCCGTCAAATGTTCACGCTGATCATTATTAAAATGATCTTCTAAGCGTTTATTTTGTTCAATCAACTCGGAAAGTTTACCCATAGACAGGGTGCCTTTCACCAAGCTAAACACCTGCTCACCAAAATGCTGACGGACAAAATCAATGCTCATGAGTCCTTCACGAACACTGCGGTACAACATTGCGGCAGATAGGGTATCTTCATCGACGTGTAAATGCGCCAAAATATCGGCCATCTCGATCCCTGTATAAAAGGTGCTCGATCGATGATTTATGGTGGATTCTAACTCTTTTTGCAGAGTCTCTTTTGCAACTTCTTCGAGTTGTTTGAGCGCTGCCCCGTCTAAAATGCTGCGTACTCGATCCAACCATTCAGCTAAATCGAGTTGAGCTTGTTCGGCATGCTCTACAGTCGCTTCCTCAGACAACTCATTGAGCCGCCCAGGCAATTGCTCACGTACTGTGACCATACCCTTCTCCTACGAAATGATCATTCATATTATAAATCGTTTATCTCTTTTTCTTGCTCAAATAAGGCTATTGATTCGACATGTTCAGTATGCGTAAACATATCCATCACACCCGCCTTTTTTAATCGATAGCCATGTTGTGCCAAAACACCTGCATCCCTTGCCAATGTTGCTGGATTACATGATACATAAACGATTTTTTTTGCATTAAATTTAGGAACATAATGCATTACCTCTTCCGCGCCTGAACGTGGAGGGTCTATCAATAATGCATCAAATCCTTGTTTTGCCCAAGAATGATGCGAAAAATCTTTTGTTAAATCTTGTGAAAAGAATTCAATATTGGTCACGGCATTGCGACGTGCGTTGTCCTGACCTCGTTGTACCATTTCATCACTACCTTCAACCGCAATCACCTGTCCTGTTGGTCCAACACAACGTGCGAGCGGTAAAGAAAAGTTGCCAAGTCCACAAAAGAGATCTAAAACACGATCACCTTGTTGCAGTTGAAGCAATTCACATGCCAGCTTGACCATTTGTGGATTTACAGTTGAGTTCACCTGAGTAAAATCCAGTGGACTAAAGCTAAAATTCACATCAAAGTCAGTTAAAGCATAATGTAAGCGCATTTCAGCCTGTGCCTGATCCACACGCTGTACAGTGTCTGGGCCTGCGGGCTGCAAATACAACTGCCATTGTTTCTGTAACGTAAACTGTTTTAATTGGTTGACATCATGGTCCGATAATTTTTCTGTATGGCGGATCAGTAAGGCAATATCCTGATCCCCCATGGCTAATTCTATATGCCCAATCGCGGCTTTAGTAGTTAGACTTTGGAGTAACTGTTTTAAACGCGTAATCGAACCAAAAGCCTGATCGAGCACTAGACAACGATCAATTGAAGTCAATTGATTACTTTGCTTTTCACGAAATCCCACAATCAGTTGATCACGCTGTGGGAAATAACGTACGCCAATACGGGCCTTACGGCGGTAATCTTCTCGTAAAGAACGAATGGGCGCCAACCACTGTTCTGGCTGTAAGCCTGCAAAATGCTGTAAATGTGATTTCAGCACATCCTGTTTCAAACGAATCTGCTCATCTTTCTCAATATGCTGCAAGCTACACCCCCCACAGACATGAAAATGTGGACAGGCTGGTTGCACTCTTAGTGTAGATGGTGTGCCCAAGACTTCAACACAATCGGCTTCTTCTAAGCGTTTATTGCTATGGGTAATTCTGGCACGAACCGTTTCACCAGGTAATGCCTGAGCAATAAAAACTTTCTTGCCGTGTTTTTCGACAGGGTGTGCGGCATCCGTACCATAATGGGCAATCCCTCGTCCCTCATGCGAAAGTGTCTCAACCTGAAAGGTATAAAGCGGTTGCTGACTTGGACGGGTATGCTTGCGATGCTTCATGAAAACCTAGTTTAAATGGTGAAAATCGGATGCTGTAAATTCTGTCTGTTGTGACGTTTCACGCCAAATTTTCAGAAAATCAGTATGTTGTGGGTGAATCTGTAGCAACTGAATGCTGGCTTGTATCCAAGCGCGATGCTCTTCCAGTTGCAATTGACCTTTTAATAACAACCAGCGTAAATAGATCAGCCATGTATTTAATACATCACCCTCACAATAGCCAGTTAAATCCTGCCATTGTTGTAACCGAACATATTCGGGTACATGATAACTTCCGTCACCACGCTTACCAGGGAAACCCAATAAATGAGCGGCATCATCCAATTTCTGGAAATGACGCAAATTGAACATGGCCATTACATCCATTAAATCAACATGACGATGATGGTAACGGTTCTGGTAATTATTATACTTCTTCTGATGATCAATCTCACCCTGATCAAACAAACTAGATGCCGACAAACCATGATACATGGCACGGAACAAAATCACAGGGAGATCAAACTGCGAACCATTCCAACTGACCAAAGTTGGATGCTTCTTATCAAAAATAGAGAGAAACTTCTTTAAAATTTCGGCTTCTGAATACTGCTCTCGACTAAATGAAAACAGCTTCATCGCACCTAATTCATCGACCCATAGCCCCGAAATACACACAATTTCATGTAAGGGCAAGCGCTGAAAATCCATGCCAGACTCTTGACGACGCAACTTGGTCAATGCTTGCTCTAAATCTGGCTCGGGTAAATTTAGACCATAAAGATGCGCCCCAGACTTTAAGTCTGTCATGGTTTCAATATCAAAAACTAGAACAGGTAAACGCATCTTCAATCTCTATAATGGAGCTTAAATTATTCAGGATCTTGTACCGAGAACAGACCTGTAGATAAATAACGGTCACCACGGTCACAGATAATGCAGACAATGACCGCATCTGGGTTTTCTTCTGCAATCCGCAAGGATGCCCACACCGCACCACCCGATGATGTACCCGCACTGATGCCTTCTTTACGCGCCAATTGACGTGCAGTTTTTTCCGCTTCAATTTGCGGAATGTCCATAATGCGGTCTACGCGTTTCGGATCAAAAATGGTTGGAAGATATTCTTGCGGCCAACGACGAATACCTGCAATATTTGAGCCTTCCGAAGGTTGCAAACCGACAATTTGAATATCAGGATTTTGTTCTTTCAAGTATTTTGAAATCCCCATAATCGTGCCCGTGGTTCCCATGGAACTGACGAAATGGGTAATCTTCCCACCGGTTTGCTGCCAGATTTCTGGACCAGTAGTCAAGTAATGTGCTTCAACGTTGTCTGGGTTCCCAAACTGGTTCAAGACCAGTCCTTTCCCTTCTTTTTGCATTTGTAGCGCCATATCACGCGCTTCTTCCATATTCTCAGACTCGATCAGCTCGGCGCCATAAGCACGCATGGCATCTTTTCGTTCCTGGCTTGAACCTGCAGGCATAATAAGTTTCATTTTATAGCCGCGCATTGCTGCAACCATCGCCAAAGCAATACCCGTATTACCACTGGTCGCTTCAATCAAGGTATCCCCCGGTCGAATTTGCCCACGCTTCTCTGCCTGCATAATCATGTTATAGGCTGGACGGTCTTTGACTGAACCCGCTGGGTTATTGCCTTCTAATTTTGCTAAAACCGTGGCTTGCGTGTGATTTGCTAGACGCTGTAAACGCACCAGTGGTGTTTTTCCTACATAGTGGTCTAACAAAAATTCATCGGCTTGGAAATCGGGGATTGTGTTACTCATTATGTGTACCTTGATCGAGGTGCGGGTATTGTATGAAAAAATAGGGTGTCCTGCACCCATTTCGCAGGGTTTTTCATGAAAGTGATTAAAGCACGGTCAGTTTCAAATAAAGCATGCTAATATGCTGAGCATAGGGAATTTACTACATTTGCCATGCCGAATATCAATAAAAAGTTATTTAAACGCTTACACTTAAATCATGCGTATGGGCAACTGATTGCCATGATTTTTGTGCCCATTATGATTTTGGCTTGTGTAGGCACGGCGTTGGTTTTATCTGAAACATCGAATGCAGCAAAAGCGCAACAGCGTCAAATGGCAATTGCGATTCTGACCCGTTACCAGAGCACCGCAGAATCGGCACTCGACTTGCTCAATCGCTATCCTTGGCACTATGACCAAGCGCAAAATGCCATGCAGTATATGTTCAATGAAAAACTGCTGAATCAAGCCACCATTATTGACCATACAGGTGCTGAACGACTCAATATTGGTGGTGATGCGCATTCAACTTGGCCCAAATACTCAAAAGACAAGAATTTTTTTGGCCCAATTAAACTGAATGGCAATCATGTCTATGGCATGCAGATTAATGAATCCCCCAATCAAAAAGGTTGGTTGCTGATAGAACTGGACAACCAACCCTTACAAATTGCACGCTATCGCGTCCTGATTGTATTGGTGGCAACGGGGCTTTTAACCTTATTGCTGTTGCTGTTGTGTTTAAACTTCTATTCACGTCGTTGGATTGCACCCATGTACGAGATTCGGATGCAATTACAACGTCTGAATGCCGACACACTCGATCAACACATGATCATTAACAGTACGGGCGAGCTTCGACTGTTACAACGCGATATTGCCAATGTCGTTAAAAGACTTCATTTCAGTTTTCTCGAATTAAAAGAACATACCGAACAAACTGAAGATGACTTAAGACGTACGCTGGATACCCTAGAAGTACAAAACATTACGTACCGCCAAGCGCGTGACCAAGCGATTTCTTCCAATCAGGCAAAATCAGTATTTCTTGCCAATATCAGCCATGAATTAAGAACGCCTTTAAACAGTATCGATGGCTTTATTCATTTACTCCTTCGTCAGGGTAATTTAAGCAACGAGCAAAATTTATATTTACAGACCATTCGTAAATCTTCCGCCCATTTATTGGCATTGATTAATGATGTTTTAGATTTCTCTAAAATTGATGCGGGCAAACTAGAACTAGAAACCGCCCCCTTTGATCTGGAAGAAGCCATTTTTGATGTGATGGACATGTTATCGCCACTGGCTGCACAAAAGCATATTGATATGGCGTTCTACTATGGCGATGACGTCCCCAAACAAGTCATTGGTGACACACTCCGCTTTAAGCAAATTCTGACCAATCTGATTTCCAATGCCATCAAATTTACCCCCGATGGTGAAATCATTGTTCGGGTGCGCATGAAGCATGATGATATTGGGCAATGCTTATTGCATTTTAGTGTTCAAGACAGCGGCATTGGCTTAAGTGGCACAGACCGTAAACGCTTATTTGAATCTTTCTCGCAAGGTGATGCTTCGGTCACGCGTCAATTTGGTGGCACTGGATTGGGGCTTGCCATTTCCAAACAGCTGGTGCATTTAATGCAGGGGCAAATTGGCTTCGAAGACAACCAAGAACGTGCACCTACCGAAAAAGGCTCGACCTTCTGGTTTACCGCCATGTTTGCAGTCGATGAAGAATATGAAATTGTTCATCCACAGTTCGAACACATGAAAGTAGTGTCTTATTTGGCGCATCCTGCGGCTGCACATGTACTGCGTCACTATCTCGAAAACTATCAAGTCGAGCATATTGAATCCGCATCCATTCTGGATTTATTTAGTCGCCTAAACCAAATCCAATCGCAGCAAGAAAATACGTGGTTGATTGTCGATCACAGCGGTGATACCCAAGCCATGTTGAAAGAAATTCGTAGTCGCTATACGGGTAGTCTTGCGGTTTATGGCTATCAAATGGCACTCGATCCAAATATGCTGAATGAATATCGTGCAAGACCGCTATATCAACCTCTGAGCCGTAATGCGCTGATTCAATTACTTAGCAATCAGTCCATGTTCCAATCTGAACAACATGAAAACTTTGATGGTCAAGGTTTACATATTTTAGCCGTCGATGACCATTTACCCAACTTGATTGTTCTGGAAGCCCTACTGGCTGAACTGAATGTGACCACCACCAAGGCGCAAAGCGGTCAGGAAGCGATTGATATTATTCAGTCCCGCCTAGAACAAAAACTGAAACCTTTTGACTTGGTGTTTATGGATATTCAAATGCCCGTTATGTCTGGTATTGATACCACACGAGCCATTCGCGCACTGGAATCCACCCTAGAAGAAGAAACACACCTGCCCATCATTGCATTGACTGCACATGCTTTGGCAGATGAGAAACAAAAACTTTTAAAAGTCGGCATGGATGACTATGTGACCAAGCCAATTCAAATGGAACAAATCATTCAAATCTTGACGCACTGGACCAGCAAAAGCTTTGATAAAGCAGCGATTGTAGAAAAAAACATCGTGATTGAATCACTTAATCCACAAATTCTGAACTGGCAACAAAGCTTGCAACTGGCAGCCAATAAAGAAGACTTGGCGATCGATCTTTTAAAAATGTTAGTCGACAGCTTTCATACCGAACTCGATGAAATGCAGCAACTGATTGAGTTGGAAGACTTTCCTCAGCTTGAACATGTTTTACATCGCTTGTATGGCGCTACACGCTATGTGGGTACACCCAACTTACAAGAAGCATCTGGATTATTTGAGCAGTTCATATCGACCTTGCGCAAAGAAAAGCGTCGTGCCGATGAACAGTTTATTCAAGAAGCGATTCAACGCTTTGATGATCTCAAACTTATCATGCAGCAAGTGAAACAAGCAGCACAGTCGATTTTAAATAAGCACATGCAATAATTTCAGGGAAAAAAGATGTGACTGAGCTGTCATGCAAGTGCGTTAGGTGCATGCTATGCTCCGATGCAAAGCAAAATTAGAGTATCCAACATGGCTTTATTACGTGTAGAAAAACAGAACGGAATCGCAACAGTCAGTTTAAACCGTCCAGAAAAGCGCAATGCCATGAGCTTTGCTTTACTCAATGAACTGGTCAAAGTCGCCAATCAACTGAAAAAAGATCGCAGCGTTCGTTGTGTCATTTTAACGGGTGAAGCCCATGTATTTAGTGCAGGCATTGATCTTGCCGATTTAAACAATCCAAAGAACCGTGCGTATGCAGCTTGGGAACTGGTAAAACCCGGACAAAGCATATTCCAAAAAGCTTTCCTGATTTGGCAAGAGCTACCCGTACCCGTCATTGCAGCCTTAGAAGGTTTTTGTTTCGGCGCAGGCATGCAATTGGCTTTGGCAGCAGATATTCGTATTGCCCATCCTGATACCCAAATGTCAATCATGGAAAGCCGTTGGGGACTTGTGCCAGACATGGGTTTAAGCCGCTCGCTTAAAGGGGTGATTGGTCTTGATTTAGCCAAAGAGTTAACCCTGACCGCCCGTATTTTCGACGCCAACTATGCCAAAACCATTGGTTTAGTCACGCATTTATCTGAGACGCCATTACAACAAGCACACGCCCTTGCAGAAGAAATGCTGCAACGCTCCCCTGATGCCTTGGCAGCAGCCAAGCAAGTATTGGATGCCATGGAACATCAACCACGTAAATCTTTGCGTTTAGAAAAAATCTGGCAACTGAAACTTTTATTAGGTAAAAACAGTCAACTGGCGCGTAAAAAAGACAAACAACCTGAAGTCCAATTTGTTCCACGTCAGTTTCAATAAAGTTTAGGCAACAAAAATAAGCTATAGAGAGATTCCAATGAGTTTTGATCGTAATACAAAAATTGCATTTCTAGGTATGGGACTTATGGGGAGCCGTATGGCCACCCGATTGCTTCAAGCTGGATTTGAAGTGGCGGTATGGAACAGAACTGCAACTGCCTGTGATGTGCTCATTGATTTAGGCGCAACTGCGCTAAAACTGGAAAACATTGCAGACTATCCCGTCATCTTAACCTGCCTTTCCGACGATGATGCGGCGCAACAGGTGATTGAAAAAATTCAGCCCTTCTGGACTGCCAATCAAGTAGTTGTGGATTTCTCAAGCTTATCTGTGGATAAAACCAAAACACTGGCGTTATTAGCACAGCAAGATAATGTACATTGGATTGACTCGCCTGTTTCTGGCGGAACAGCAGGTGCCGAACAAGGCACACTGGTCATTTTTGCAGGGGGCAATGTCGAACTCATTCAAAGCTTAAGTCTGATTTATAATGTACTTTCACAACGCGTTACACGTATGGGCGAAACAGGGACAGGGCAAGCCACTAAAATCTGTAACCAATTGATTGTCGCAGCCAATAGCGCCTTAATTGCAGAAGCAGTCGCCTTAGCGCGCCAAGCGGGTGTCGATACAACCCTGCTTGCTCCAGCACTGGCAGGTGGATTTGCTGATTCAAAGCCGTTTCAAATTTTAACACCAAGGATGGCCAATTATCAGTTTGAACCTGTACAATGGAAAGTGCAGACTTTATCAAAAGATTTAAATAATGCTGTGCAGTTGGCTGAAAAATTCCAATTAGATATTCCAGTCGCAAAAAAAGCATTATCCCAATTGCAGGCACATCAGAATAAAGGCTATGCTGAATCAGATTTAGCCACTGTAATTCAACACGTTGAAACAGAATAATAATGCAGGAGCAAGCTCATGACTAAACTCGCAGTGAATCTTTCCATGATCTTTACTGAAGTGCCACTCATCGAACGTTTTGCACTGGCTTATGCTCATGGCTTTAAATACATTGAAATTCAGTTCCCGTATGAACTCAGTATTGCTGAAATTCAAAATCAACTGACCCAGCATGATTTACGTTTATGCCTGATTAATGTGCCTGCTGGAGACCTCATGCAAGGTGGCAATGGTTTGGCAGGTATTCCCGGACGAGAGCTAGAATTTCACCAAGCACTCGAACTGGCAATTCAATATGCGGTTGCGTTAAAAGTACCGAGCGTTAATATTCTCGCGGGTAAACAGCCGCTCGATTGTGACTTATTGCCCTGCCTAAACACCTTAGCCAAAAACTTAAAGCTCGCTTGCTTTATGCTGGCAGAACATCATATTCAACCTGTTTTTGAAATGATTAATGGCACGGATATGCCGCGCTTCCTCATTCAAAATATTGCGCAAGCTCAAGAAATTCTGGAAGCTGTTCAACATCCGGCACTAAAAATGCAATACGATTGCTACCACATGGCCATGATGGGCGAAAATGTACTAGAAGAATTGAAAGAAAATATTTTAGAAATTGGACATATTCAATTTGCAGATTGTCCAGGGCGACATGAACCCGACACAGCACAAATTCACTTTAAAGAAATTTTTGATTGGTTAAGCCACAGTGATTACGCGGGTTTTATTGCCGCCGAATATCGCCCACAGGCCCACTCGAATCATTCATTTGCATGGAAAAACAAGTACTTTGCTGAGCATCCACAAAGTTAAAAAACAGACAATTGAAATTTGGTGATAAAACCGCTATATTAGAGCATGAGTTATTGTCAGGAATTATGACCCTTTATGAATTTAGAACCATCGCCCAGCGCTTCTAATTCTCTCGATCTCGCAATGAATTCTCAAGCTCAAGATGTGCAAGCTTGCTTAAAAGTTGTACATGAAGCTCTATTAGATGTAAAAGCAAAAGATATTATCGAACTTGATGTTAGTAGCATTAGCAATGTCGCAGATGCGATTGTGATTGCAAGTGGTACATCAACTCGTCATGTGAAAGCACTTGCCGATAATGTGGCTGAAGAAGCGCGTAAAGCTGGCTTCCGCCCTATCGGTGTCGAAGGTGAACGTGATGCAGAATGGATTTTAATTGACCTTGGATTCGTCGTGGTTCATGTCATGTTACCGACTGCACGTAAATTTTACGACCTAGAAAGTTTATGGCGTACAGCTCCAGAATCTGTAGCATAAGAAAAATGACCAACATGGTCTACAAAAGCCAGTTAATCCTGAAATTAACTGGCTTTTTTGTCACCCAAATTTAAGTCAACAGCTTAAATCAGTTGATGCAAATCAACATCCATAAATTGTTGTTTAATTTGTTCTTTTGCACGTGCAAAAACGAAGTCAGCTTTGGTCGGCCCATAAAATTCACAATAAACTTCGTAAATTGCGGTAATCACCTGAGAATAACTCATAATAGGCAAATCACGAATAAACTCAACGTCATGTATTGCAGCTTGTTCTACTAGAGCATATCCCAAATCAGTTAGTCGTTGTTTCACATCCTGATCAAAGTCCGAAAAATCGGGCTGAGCCACCGCTTTTACTACACATCCTACAAATTGCATAAAAGCATCACTCAGTTGTGCCGAGACCAGCGCCTCTTGTTTTACCTGAGGTTTGGCTTGTAATAAGACCTGTTTTTCCACTTCAGAAATTTCAAACAAAACTTGGCGTAGCATATCTTTACGATAAAAACGCAGTTCGTCCGTATTACACACTTCGCTTAAAAAACGATTGAGCACAAAAGAAGGCTTATCTCCATATTCCTGCTCCCAATAACTCAAAACTCGCTCCAAAGCGATTCCCTTCAAATATTGGCCTAAACCACGTTCAATCGCTGTTCTTTTTTGTCCCATGGTGAGTAATTCATTGGGCATACGGAGCACTCCTTAATGACGTTTAGTCATGCCGTCGGTTTCAAAAGTTACATCACGTTGAAACTCTGGATAAGACAATTCCGCATGTTCGGTATAGTCCAGTCCGCGCTGCTCATGCTGCTTACTGACCCGTAGACCACCCAATACTTTTTCAAGCACTTTAAACACCACAAAGGCCATGCCAAAGCCCCAAACAAAACCAGCTATCACGCCTAAAAATTGAATGGAAATAATTTGTGAATTGAATGGGCTGGCTTCATAAAATAAACCTGCTGCAATGGTTCCCCATGCTCCACAAAAGCCATGTACCGTGACGGCATCCACGACATCATCCAACTTCAACTTTTCAATCAAAACTGGCATAACACTTACCACCAAGCCTGCCATCAACCCCGTCACAATTGCAAACAACGGTGTCATGGTTGCGCAGCCTGCAGTAATCGCCACCAAGCCACCCAAAGATGCATTAATAGTGGTGCGGATCAGAATCGCTTTTCCACGCAGCAATGCATAGAACATATAAGCAACGGCAGCTGCACAAGCGGCCAAGTGGGTATTCAAGGCAATCCGCCCAATGCTCACTGTCGCATTGACTGTTGAAGCCGCATTAAAACCAAACCATGCTAGCCACAAAATAAAACCACCCAATGCCACTAGCGGTACATTATGTCCCGCCAAATAATGCGACTGTCCATTACGACCGAAGCGCCCCAAGCGTGGACCTAAAACTACAATACCTGCCAATGCCACCCAGCCCCCAATAGAATGCACAACCGTTGAACCGGCAAAGTCAATAAAACCCAATGACTTTAACCAGCCCTCACCTTCAAATAAACTGCCCCATGCCCAACTTCCAAACACAGGATAAATCAGTCCACTTACAAATGCCGCACTCACTACATAGGCGACAAAATGAATCCGTTCCGCCATAGCACCACTGGCAATGGTGGTTGCAGTTGCTGCGAACATCATTTGGAAGAACAATAAGTTCCAATGCCAATCATCCAAATGATTGGGGGCAAAATGACTTGCACCAAACCATCCTGTGGTATTAATGCCAAACATCAAGCCAAAACCAATTAACCAAAAGACCAAGCCACCTAAACAGGCATCCATGTAGTTTTTCATCAAAACATTGACTGTATTTTTTCCGCGTACAGAGCCACTTTCCACCAGTGCAAAACCAGCTTGCATAAAAAATACCAAAATCCCCCCCATGACCACCCAAACACTATCGAGTGAGAGTCGAATTTCTTGGATATTTTGTGCTTGGGTGGTTACAGCATCAGCAGCAAAGCCTGTACTAGTAACACCCCATAAACTGAGTAAAAGTAAATAAATTATTTTTTTCATGAACATCCCCCCGAAACCTGTTCACAAAAAAGCAAAATCAGTGCCAAGCAAAACACATATTCTTTATTAAGTGCTGAATAAAACCATCTGCACAAACAATACTTTTATCTAATTCAATGCTGTGTCGGCTTTGTTCTATATTTTGACTGCTGTTTATCCTCTTTAAAATAAACATAAAAAAACCACTCCGAAGAGTGGTTTTTCAAATACAGAACAAATCAACATCTAAGCCATCCAATTTGTTGTCAAAGCCGTCTCAACATAAGCATAGAGGTATTCTCTGCTTTTAAGATTGGCACACCTTAAATCAATAAGCTCACATCATCTTAAGCAACTACGCATTTTCCATTCCCCATCATAAGAAATTTTCCATAAGAGATTGTTTGCAACTATATGGATTATCTTCGGATGTCCCAAATTCACCAACAAGTTGAATACTCGAGAACAAGAGTCGAATCTATTAAGGATGAGTAACAGCGTGTGCTTCTATTTTTGCAAGTGCAGCCATCATAATGGGGCCAGCTTGATCATCCGTTAAAGCAGGATAGGCTTCCATCGACAGAATATCACTCCACTCCATGACCCACTGCTGTATCAACTCAGCATCGTCCGTTTCAATAATTGCAAAGCCTGATAACTTGGCTACAGCATGCCATCTCCCCAACATTTTTATACCATGAGGGGCTTTGCCACCTGTGTTCACAAAACGCTCCATGGCTGCATTACGATTGTCTGAACGAATGCTATACGTAACTATAAATAACATCAGTCATCTCCTCGATTAATCGACACAACTGACTCATAACCTAGCGAGAGCTTAGCTAACCCATTTTTCTGATTATAATTGCCTATCAGTCATGCTATATCACTATTCTGACAATTTTTATTCTTAATTTCGATTATATTTTAATCACATTTGGTTATGTTTTGATATTCATAACTTTTAGACTCCATCACTTCAACTCAATATCTTACAAACTTAGAACGAACTAACTTATTAAAAAAATTAAAAATATCCTTCCAGAATGAGTCGTTTCTGCTTCAAAATTCCCCAAGGTTAAAACAGGTTGATTACAAGAAATAAAAAAACCACCCCGAAGAGTGGTTTTCAATCTCCCTAAGTCCCCCTTTATAAAAGAGGGACTTGAGACTTTCATTTAGTGTCCGCCACCATTAATGGCTTTGGTCATGTCTTCCACAACTTTCTTCGCATCACCGAAGACCATCATGGTTTTTTCATTGTAGAACAAATCGTTGTCTAAGCCTGCGTAACCTGTCGCCATAGAGCGTTTGATCACCATAATGGTACGTGCTTTATGTGCTTCCAAAATTGGCATGCCATAGATTGGAGATGTCGGATCATCTTTCGCTGCAGGGTTGACGACGTCATTCGCACCAATGACCAATACCACATCAGTTGCAGGGAAGTCCGAGTTAATCTCATCCATCTCTAAGATGTCTTCGTACGCAACATCTGCTTCAGCCAAAAGTACGTTCATGTGACCCGGCATACGACCTGCCACTGGGTGAATCGCGAAGCGAACTTTTACGCCCTGCTCTTTCAAGATTTCACATAACTCTTTTACCGCATTCTGTGCACGACCTTGTGCCATACCATAACCTGGTACAATCACCACGCTGTCTGCATTTGACATCAAGAAGCCTGCGTCATCTGCTGAACCAGAACGATGGTTACGTTGAACTTGTTCACCTTTGTCCGCTGATGCAACTGCTGCACCGCCCATGGCACCACCAAACAATACGTTGATGATTGAACGGTTCATGGCTTTACACATAATGTAAGACAGAATCGCACCTGAAGAACCTACCAATGAACCCGCAACGATCAACATATTGTTTTCAAGTGTGAAACCAATACCTGCTGCTGCCCAACCAGAAAATGAGTTCAATAGCGAAACCACAACTGGCATATCACCGCCACCCACTGGTGCAATCCACACCCAGCCGAATGCAAGTGCAAGTGCCGTCATGGCCCAGAATGCAGCCATGTTGCCAGTCGTGAAGAAGTACACACCACATGCCAACATTGCAAGGAAAATCAGCGCTTGTACTGGTTTAACCCATGCACCCGAAATGGTTTTTGCCCATTTTTTCGCAGCCAATTTACCATACGCAAATACAGACGCTGTAAAGGTAATCGCACCGACAAAACAGCCCACGAACAATTCAAATAAATGCACCTTGCTCATATGTGCATGTTGCACACCCGCAGCAGTTAATGCAGCTTCATTTTGTGCAAATAAAGCAGTCAGTTGGTTGTTATGTAAAATTGCCGCAATCGCAATCAATACCGCAGCCAAGCCCACCAAGGAGTGCATCAATGCAACTGTTTCAGGCATTTGCGTCATAGGTACAGTACGCGCACGGGCAATACCCACAATCGCACCCAGTACCATCGCACCGCCAATCATCCAAATCACAGGATGGTCGGCCACGAAGAAAGTGGTCACAACAGCAATCGCCATTGCGATCATGCCATAACGGTTACCTTGAATCGCTGTCTTTGGACCAGACAAACCACGTAAAGTTAAGATAAAGAGGACAGCACCAATCAGGTAGAACCAATCCGCATAGTCTCGAATGAATTCCATATATTAGCCCTCTTTTTTCTTTTGCTTTGGCTTAAACATTTCAAGCATACGTGCGGTTACTGCGAAGCCACCGAAAATATTGATACTTGCTAAGAACACTGCAACTGCACCCAAGATGCTCACCACATTCACACTTTGGAATGCAACATTCGCTTCCATACCAATTGCAGGAATCCCCACAGTTTGAATCATTGCACCCACGACAATAATGGATGACAATGCATTGGTGACTGCCATAAGCGGTGTATGTAATGCTGGCGTAACGCCCCACACCACGTAATAACCGACGAAGATGGCAAGGACAAAAATAGTAATTGTTTCAACCATGAGAAATCTCCTTACGCACGCTTCAACAGCACTTGACTGCCATGAGTGACCAATAGGGCTTTTTGAATTTCATCTTCTTGATTTAAGACAAAGTTTTTATCTTTATCAAACAATGTTTCGACAAAATTGAAAACGTTACGTGCATAAAGTGCTGAAGCTTCAGTCGACACTGTCGATGGAATATTTGGAACACCCAAAATTTTCACACCATTTTCAGTCATCACTGTTTCGCCTTCTTTGGAACCTTCAACGTTACCGCCAGTTTCAACTGCCATATCTAAAATGACCGAACCTGGTTTCATTTTAGCGACAGTTTCAGCACGGATAAGACGCGGCGCATCACGACCTGGTAAGAGTGCAGTGGTAATCACGATATCGGCATTCGATACCGCCTTATCCACAATCGCAGCTTGATCTTTAATGTACTGCTCACCCGGCATCCAGCCATAACCATTCTTGGCAGCATCGGCAGCTTTTTGCTTTTCTTCATCAGACATTGGTACGTCTAACCATTTGCCGCCTAAAGACTCTACTTGGTCTTTTGCAGTTGGGCGCAAATCGGTCGCTTCCACAACCGCACCTAAGCGTTTTGCAGTCGCAATCGCTTGTAAACCCGCAACCCCCACACCCATAATCACGATACGAGCTGGTTTAACCGTACCCGCAGCGGTCATTAACATTGGGAACATACGTTGATATTCTGCCGCTGCCAAAAGTACAGATTTATAACCTGCAAGGTTGGCTTGAGAAGACAATACATCCATATTTTGCGCACGAGATAAAGTACGAGGCAATAATTCCAATGCAAATGCAGACACGTTTTGCGATGCAAATTGATCTAATTCGGTATTGCGGTAAGGGTCAAACATTGCCACAACCGTGGTGTTTGGCTCTAACTTTTGAATTTCCGCACCCTTAGGAGCACGAACTTTCAAAATCATCTGACTGCCCACGTAGGCATCATCTGTAATTTTAGCACCGACTTGTTCATAAGCACTGTCAATATAAGCCGCCTTTACACCAGCGCCTCGTTGAATGACCACACTATGACCAGCGTTGATCAATTTCTTTACTGTCTCTGGCGTAGCAGCTACACGATTTTCACCGACGACAGTTTCGGTAGGGATTCCGATCTGCATGAGCGTTCCTCAAGCTAAATTTCTCTAGTAAACACCGTTAGAAACGATGTTCCCTCTGGATGTGTTCTTGTTGAATTTTGGATTCTAATTGAACTTTTTTAAATTACCACCCAATATTTATTTAATAAATACCCTCATTTTGAACTGATGATTCATAAAAACAATTGTTCGATATATCATTCGCGAGTTTTGCCTAGAATATTGTAGTGTTGAATCACCATTCAATTGGCGGGTGTTTTATTTTATGGGTCAAAACCGCGTTGCTTTTTTTAAAACCACAATGATTTAATCAAACGGCATGGTTTTTCTGACAAAATTCCCCTTAAATCCCGCGTGAAGAAAATAATCCTGAGGCTATCTATACAAAGTTCAGGCATTTTTTTAGTTTTTAGCTGCGAAGTTGAGCAAGATGCCCCTTTCTTTCGTCTTCCATTCGCTCAAATTCGATGAATTCGATTCGAAAATTCTTCCAGAAATATCTTAACTCAAAATTCAACTCAATCTAGCTTTATCTAAATCAACAACGATCTTTCAGCATAATCATGAAATATGACCAAAGTAGGATAATGCAGAAAATCTAATTAAAAAAAACTTTTCAAATCATTTAATCTGATGATGCAATATGTTTCATTTGACATGTTTTGCACCATTTTAGGTCATTTATTATTCAAATCACGTGACCGTCATCTTTCAGTCCAGTCATCATTGCGATGAATCTGTAGAAAATCCTCGCGAAATAAACAAAGACTTAAATATTTTTAAAGACTTAAATAAAACCTCCCTGCATTCATATAACTTTATCGCATGTATTTTTATTTATTTCATTCTAAAAAGTATGACAATTGATCATTTTTTTGCATTTTTCTCTTGCTGACCAAAAGCCTATACTGCATGTCGGTCGCCATCCTATCTTTTAAAAAGTTATATTTTCATGAACTTCTCTTTATCTCGTACCCAACTCGGCAGTTTGTTTGCGATTGGCGCGGCTTTTTTATTTAGCAGCAAAGCGATTTTTATCAAACAAGCTTATGCCCTCTCTCCACTGGTGGATGCCACGCTCTTGATGGCGATTCGTATGGCTTGTGCCTTACCATTTTTTTTACTCATCTGTTGGTTCAATCGGGAAAAGAGCAAAGGCTTGCAAGCAAAAGATTGGGGACTGCTCATGGTCGCAGGTCTGATGGGGTACTACTTTGCCAGTTGGCTGGACTTTTTAGGCTTAATGTATATCAGTGCGTCTTTAGAACGCATTATTTTATTCCTCTACCCTACTTTAACCGTATTGGCATCTTGTGTGTTGTATCGCCAAAAACTTACGGTCAAAAGTATGCTCGCCATTGCGCTCAGTTACGGAGGGACCGTTTTGGTCATGCTCCAAGAACAACAACATGCGCCTGTTCAAGAACATTTCTGGCTCGGCGCCAGTCTGGTTTTCGCCAGTGCAATCGCCTTTGCGGCTTATCTATTGCTAACGCCTCCGTTGATTCAAAAATTTGGATCATGGAACTTTACTGGACTGGCTTTAACAACTGCTTGTCTTGGCACACTGGTACAATTTTTTTGGGTCACGCCCCATCCTCTATTATTGGTGCAACAACTGCCTGTTGGCGTACTGTGGTATGGTTTAGCACTGGGCTTCTTTGTCACCGTCGTTCCGACTGTATTACTGATGCAAAGTATTGCAAGGTTGGGGGCGGCTCAATCTGCCATGATTGCATCGATTGGTCCTATCCTGACCATTTTATTGGCAGTCGCATTTTTAAATGAGCATTTGAATTTTTGGCAATGGATCGGCTGTCTACTTAATATTGTCGGCATTATGATGATTACCTTATCCAAGAAAAAACTTGCCAACTAATCCCAGCTAGCACCCGCAATTTTTACAGGTTTTGATTGAAAAGCATGCTCCTTTGAAGAATACATCATTCAGTGTTTTCATGATTCATCTTCAATAATAGCTCGTGAAAGTGTGCCCCTGCGGAAGTTTCAGCCAATACATCATTCGGGTTACGCAGTGGACATTGCTCTAAGGATAAGCAACCACAACCAATACACCAATCCAGTTGTTGTCGCAGTTGTAATAAATGCACAATCTGTTGGTCTAACTGGGTTTGCCATTGCTGCGACATACGCTGCCAATCTTGCTTGGTGGCATTCCCCTGTTTTGGTAATACAGAAAAGGCAACCTTGACTTGTTGTAATGAAATGCCGACTTGCTGTGCGGCTTTAATAATAGCAATACGCCTTAACATGGAACGCTGATAACGGCGCTGATTGCCCGAGGTTCGTGCACTCCAAATCAGTTCTTTTTCTTCGTAAAAACGCACAGCAGCAACACTGACATCACTGCGCTTTGCCAAATCACCAATACTCAACCACTGCTGTTCTGATGACATTATTTGCTGATTTTCTTCCATAAAAGCTTGACCTCAAGTTAACTTGAGCTTTGATACTAACAAAAAATCAATCACAGGCAGAATTTTTATGCAACACGGCGTATCTCATGTTCCATTTAAGTTGATGAATCCAAAAACACTTTATAATCCGCGCCCTTTTGCCTATAGTCACATGGCTGAAATTAGACACTTTTCACGTATACTTCACATTTCAGGACAAGGTGGTGAAAACCAACGAGGACATTTATCTCAAGATTTTGCAGAGCAATTGTGTCAAGCCATGACCAATTTAGAGCATGCACTTGTACATGCCGATGCTTCATTTTTAGATATTGCTGTTTTAAGAATTCTAGTGGTTGACCATAGCCCCAAGAAACATCAGTTTTTAATTCAGGAAATACAAAAGCGCTGGAAACAACATGACTTTCCTGCCTGTACGCTGATTCCTGTTCCGTGTCTTGCCATACCAGGGATGCTGATTGAAATTGAAGCAACCGCTTATTGCAATTAACCGAACAAGCCAAGGAACTATATGAATTCTCCACGTGATATTAGCCAAGACAAACCGCTGCTGTGGCTCATGGCGGTTGCTTGTGGTCTCTGTGCTGGTGCAAACTATTATTGCCAACCTCTTATTCATTCAATTCAACAATATTTTAATGTGCCTGAGTCACAAGTGGCCTTAACGGTTACTTTTGCCCAAGTGTCTTATGCACTCGGTTTATTGCTGATTGTTCCAATTGGTGACATGGTCAATAAAACCAAATTTATTCCGCTACTCATGTTTTTTGCAGCGATTGGCTTATTTATTTGTAGTTTTGCGGTCAACCTGCCTATGCTTTGGCTTGGTACCAGTATCGTCGGACTATTTTCCGTCGCAGCCCAAGTACTAATTCCATTAGCGACCATGGCGGTAAAACCTGAAAAAACAGGTGAAGTGATTGGTTTCCTTATGAGTGGTTTATTGGTCGGCTTATTACTTTCAACCAGTTTGGCGGGGCTCGTATCCAATCTTTTTCACTGGAAACTGATTTATGCACTGAGCGGTGTCTTTACGCTAATCTTGGCTTTTTTACTGAAATCACGTTTACCTTATGTGATGTCGTTTAAAATGAGCTACCCGCAAGTCTTTAAGTCCATGGGGCTATTATTGCAGCAAGAACGTCGCCTTATATTACGTTCTTTAATTGGTGGTTTTGTCTTTGCCGCAATGAGCATTTTGTTTTCAACCATCGCCCTATTGCTCACATCTAAAACCTATCAATTACCCGATGTACTGGTCGGGGTCATTCCACTGATTGGCGTGTTCGGTGCATTGTCTACACAATATGTTGGAAAATTAGCAGATCAAGGCTATACCACTGTGCTGACTTGGTCAGGTTGTACCATTATGGCAGTCAGTTGGTACTTCCTGTATATAGGTGGACATAGCCTCATCAGTTATATTTTAGGCTATGGTTTAATTAATTTAGGCTTGGCGGTGGTGCATAGTAGCAATCAGAATATTATTTTCCGCATTCGCCCAGATGCCAAATCTCGTATTAACTCCATTTATATGACCATGTATTTTATTGGCGGAGCCTGTGGTTCAGCATTAGGCGTTTATGCATGGCATCATGGAGGCTGGAGCATGAGTTGTCTGGTCGGCATCTTGTTGGTTGTGGCTGCAATTGTCTTCGCCTTAATCGATTTGCTCAGCTATAACAACCCTCTAAATCCACGTGAAACTTTTCAGCCTTAAGCAGGTTTGCATGAGTCGAGCATATCTTTACCATCGCGTCGACTCATGCAATGTAAACCCGTTAAGATACCTGCATGACTGGATAGAATGGTTTTTCCGTATCTAGTTGCTCAGCATTTTCCAGTAAAATAAACATGAAAATTGGAATAAGCATCGACAAAATATTGCAACCATCGGCAATATAACGTCGATTCACCACACTATTATAACTGACCCCACCCTGTAAAATTTGATTACGCAAGGTATTGAGGCGAGTAAACAGAAAGGTCAAAATATCCTCAGTTTTTCTACTCTGTAGAACCTGATGTACCACGCGCTGCTCAGCTTCAAATTCAGTTTTCCAAGATGCTTGGCTGATTTTATGGTTATGATAATCCCAGAATCCTTGATAAATATAAGGATTATCCAAAATTAAATGAATGCTTTGTTTACCTTTATGCTCAAGTACATATTCAACCTTGTGTTCATGATCTAACTGACTCAGCGCGGTTAAAAATTGCTTCACACCTTGTTGTGGTTGTAGAACTGCGCCTTCACGGGCATAAATGGCATTAAATGAAATCCATAAGCTGATAAATTTTAAATCCAAATCTTCATCAAGTAGCATTGCTTTTTTAAACCAACTCATTCCTCGATGCAGTCGTAAATTAAAGGCTTCAGAATGCTCTGCTTTTTTATTTTTAAATACTTCTTCGAGTACTAACATTTTCGTCTCCATTTCTTTATTGTTATCTTCTATTTACCATAACCAATTTGCAGACAACGCTCAATCAAAAAACGAGGATTGATGCGTTCAATAAACATGGATTAAAAAGGATACGCTCACAATAAAAAAGCAGTACAGAAAACTGGATTACCTTGATCAAGCATTTTATTTTTTTGCGACTGTAAGTTTTTAATCAATTTACTAAAATCAAGCATTGCGGCTTTTTGTCCTGATGGAGATATAAGCAAAGGATAGAACTGTGGGCAGTTAACAAAACCTAGGCTGCTATGTCTTGCCTTTTTATCCTATTTTTTGCACTATAGCGACCCTTCATATAGTTAAATTCTGTTTTGCTTATTCTCACTTTGTTCTTAAAAGTGTAGGTGGCCAATTCGATAGGTTCTTTCATGTCTGATTTAAAACCGAATGCTGATATAGCTCAGCTTCCGCGTATATCTGTTGCCCCAATGATGGATTGGACCACTAAGGACTATCGATTTTTTGCCCGTTTATTTAATCCAAACGTAATTTTATATACCGAAATGGTCACCACAGGTGCCATTCTTTTTGGCGATGCCAAACGCCATTTAGACTTTAACCATCAAGAACACCCGATCGTTTTACAACTTGGTGGCTCCAATCCTAAAGACTTAGCCACTTGTACAAAGATGGCACAAGACTGGGGCTATGATGAGGTCAATTTAAATGTTGGCTGCCCAAGTGACCGTGTACAAAACAATAAAATCGGTGCCTGCCTTATGGCAGAACCTGACCTCGTTGCAGAATGTATCGCTGAAATGCGCAATGCAGTGGATATTCCTGTCACGGTGAAACATCGTATCGGGATTGATAACATGCATTCTTATGAAGAAATGCTGCATTTTGTCGATACCGTCGCTAAAACAGGTTGTGATAATTTTATCGTGCATGCGCGTATTGCGTTATTGCAGGGTTTATCTCCAAAAGAAAACCGTGACGTTCCACCACTGCGTTATGAAGATGTCTATCGACTCAAACAAGAACGTCCAAATCTACTCATTGAAATTAATGGTGGGATCAAAACCTTTGCTGAAACACAGGAACATCTCAAACATGTGGATGGTGTGATGATTGGTCGTGAGGCCTATCACAATCCATACCTTTTGGCCGAACTGGGTCAATTGTGGAATTTAGACCTACCTAATCGTTTTGATATTATCGATCAAATGCTGCCTTATATTGCTCAGCGTATGGCTGAGGGTGCGCCTTTATCGATTATCACTCGTCATATTTTGGGATTATTTCAAAACCTTCCAGGTGCTCGAAAGTGGCGTCAAGCTTTAAGCGGTGGTAATGCCAAGACTTTTGCCGATGTAGAAAATGCAATTATCAACATCAAAGAAGCGATGCAACGTACTGAGGATTACTTAAAAGAACAGTCGGTTTAATCGCCATTAAATATTGAACCCATCAAAAGTTCTGCGTTATGCCAATCTTTTGAAGACAACGATGATCTGTACAGATCATCGTTGTAAATGATGCAACAAATACTCAGTACTTTTCTGTATCATCTCATCGGCATTTTGACTCCACACCATCACCACATCGGACAAGCTATTTGCAGCCTCCAAAGGAATAAGCCTCACCTGTTCTGGCAAAATCTCTGTAAATTCTTCAGGAACAATACACACCCCGATTTCAGCAGCAACCAATTGAAGTTGGGACACTTTACGGGACTGAATAGGTGCTTTCTTTGGGGTAAAACCCGCACTGAGGCAAAGGTTGGAAACTAAATAACTCAGTCCACCCCGCTCAGCATGTGGTGTCGAGACAAAATTTTCATGCCTTAACTGCTGAATTTTGATGCTTTTTTCTATGGCTAACATATGGTTTAGATGTAACGCGACATATAAAGGCTCATGGTAGAGCTTTGCCACATGTAACTCATCTAGGTGATTTAAAACAGGGGGGCGAATAAAACCGACATCAATATGACCCGTCTTGAGTGCTAGAACCTGATCTTCTGAAGATAAAGTATTGAGTTCAAAATGCACCTCGAGATCCCTTGAAGCTTGATTGAACACTTTAACTTTTTCGAAGCTCATTGTAACGGTACTTGAGTGTGCAATTTTAATGAGTCGATTTTTCCCATTTGCAATATCTTTAGAATTTTCAATAATATGTTCTAAGTTCAGCACATTATTTTTCAGCTGAGCATAAAAAAACTGCCCCGCTTTGGTCAGCTTTATTTTTTTATCACCCCGATCAAAAATTTCAAATCCAACTTCTTCTTCCAAAAGCTTGATCTGTCGGCTCAATGCCGATTGGGCAATAAATAACTTTTCAGAAGCTGCAATAAAGCCGCCCTCTTCGACAATTTTAATCAAATAATTAAATTGCTTGAGTGTTGCCATTATCATCTCAAAATTAGATTAATCCTTATTTTTTCTATATTAGATGAGATCAATTAATTTCACTACACTTTCCTTAAAGAGACTTCGAGAAGAGAAAGAGCATGAGTTTATCCAAACAAATACTGCTGTTGGTTTGCATGATCAGCGCTTTGGTTTTACTTCATCTTTATGATGGTTTTATCGCGAAACGAACCGGGAAAAGTATGCAACCGCTTGAATTAATTGATTTACAAGACTGATGATATCGAGGCTTAGCTCATCCTAATTAAGCTTTGTATAGGGAAAATCTCAGCGACTCAGCTCTTTAGGGAGCCTATCACAATCTATAATGTTTCAAAAAATTTGTTTTAGCAGGCTTATGCCAGATTTCACTAAAGTATGCTTTTTTATCTGAGTGACACGCGTGGTTTTTCTAAGTTTAAAAGCATACTGATACTACATATCTTTCCCAACTAGCTTGTCACTCAAAACAGCATCATTTCTAAAATGCACTTTAGTCCTATACATTTTAAAATCAGCGGTCGTATGAAATTTATACTTTCAACAGTTTTCATTTGCTGATGAATCTTATCGTTCTAAAATGGCCTTCATCTTTTAAAATTCTGCGGACGGCATCAGCCATTGTAGATTTTTGTTTAGATTGAACGAAGACACGATCCAATGGCACTTTTACTGCCTTGAACCACAATGCGATGAGAATCACTGCTGCTGAAACCCTTGCCAAAATGCAGTGTATGCATTTTCATTCACAGTTTTTTTTGTTTTTGAGAACCCTATCATTTTTAAAAAACTCATTTTGCTTTTCTGTCTTTCTCTTGATGTCATTTTTTTATCGCTTGTGGACTACATAAAGCTAGCGATTTATGCAGCCCAACTCAACCTAAATCGGTCTCATTGCTTCGCTTTGATTTGATCTAATTTTTTCAATACTTCTGCAACCGCAATCATCGCAAAACTAGACGTCACTACGACCGCCGAACCATAGCCCCCACAACGTAAACCTGCACTTGGGCAAACATCGGCACTGGAAAATGGATTATCAATGGAGTACACACAGGTAATCCCAAACTTTTCTTTCGGTTTTTTACAAATGCCTTTGGAGCGCAACTGCGCACGCAATTTGGCTAACATCGGATCTTGTTCAGTTTTGGATAAATCTGCGACCCGAATTTTCAGTGGATCTAATTTACCGCCTGCACCTCCCGAAACAATTAATGGAATTTTATTAAAACGGCAATGTAACATCAGCGCCAACTTGGCTTTGACATCATCAATGCAGTCTAAAATTAAATCAGGAGCATTGCTAAGCAACTCTTTGACATTGTCAGGCGTTAAATAATCATCAATCAGATTAATTTTAACTTTCGGATTAATCGAGCGGCAACGTTCTGCCATGACTTCAATTTTTTCACAGCCTAACGTCGAGGTCATGGCAGGTAATTGACGATTAATATTCGATGCAGCGACCACATCCATATCGACCAAAGTCAGCTCTCCGACACCAGTACGCGCCAAGGCTTCTACTGCCCAAGAACCCACACCACCAATTCCAATTACCATGACATGGCTTTTCTCATAATGACTGAATGTATCCTCACCATAAATTTTGGCTACACCGGCAAAACGGCGGTCATATTCATCATCTAAGAGTAAGTCAGTCATAGGGAGATCAAATCAGAAAAATTATCGCGAGCATTTTATCAAATTCAATTTAAAAGTTGCGGATTAATATTCAGTCCATGCACTTGGAAACTGGATTGCATCAGCTTTATTTGCATTCAATAAATAAGTCTTACGTTGATTCACAGGCTGTTGATCGGATGATGGCGACAAAGTACGTATATAGTGATATTTCATGCGCCATGTATTCGCTTGTAGATATTCGATATTCAACAGCAGTGTTTCTTGATCATGGCAGTTTCCATTCGACTGAGCATAATCTTGTTCCGAAAAACAGGCTCGAATCATCCTTGAAACAGAAAACGGAATATTTTGAAAAACCTGTTGGTATTTACTCTGAGGGTTGAGTTGTAAAAAGTCTGCCACTTCTTCACGCATTCCCCCACCTGAATACATCTCATCCCAACGCTGAATCAGGGCAATGCTGTAATCTGTATCATTGATGGGAAATAACACGGGATACAGGTGTAAGGCATCGGCTCGAACAAAATGACCTTGCTCATCCAGTGAATCTTCGACTGTCACAGCACCATCCACTGTCCAGTGTGGATGCTGAGTAAGCGGTTGGTAATTTGAAAAATCCCAATCATTACGCAATTGATAATTTTGTGCATTTTTTTCGAGCTCAAATAGTTTCAATTTTGCAATTACATAGTGCCGTTGAGGATGATTCGGGACCTGATAAAGTTGCCATGTGGCATCAGAACTACAGGAAATCTTGAGCTGAAAACAAATACTTTCGCGCTGTGCCTGCGTAATTTTCTGTGGTTTTAATATCTGGGCTTGCGGTTTTGCATGGCCCCAAACTGGAAATAGGCATACACATCCTACCAATAAAAATTTCAACATAAATTCAATCTTATTCAGTCATTTAATCTATACAAAAGGAGCCTTAGACTTAGCATCATAAGGCTCCTTGTAAGGGATCACGTTGGCTATATCAACTTGCAATTAAATGTCGTAATACATAATGCAGAATTCCACCAGCTTTGAAATATTCAACTTCGTTGAGGGTATCAATACGACATAACACAGGGAACGAATCGCGTGAGCCATCGGTTCGAGTCACTTCCACTTCAAAGGTTTGATGCGGCGCCAAATCATCCGACAAGCCTAGAATCGAAATACTTTCATGCCCTGTCAGATTTAAACTGTGTCGGTTCTGATCAGACATAAACTGCAATGGCAACACGCCCATACCAACCAAATTGGAACGGTGAATCCGCTCAAAACTTTCAGCAATGACAGCTTTCACACCGAGCAAATTGGTGCCCTTCGCAGCCCAATCACGGGAAGAGCCTGTGCCATATTCTTTACCTGCAATAATCACCAACGGCGTGCCTTGCTGTTGATACAACATAGCAGCATCATAAATTGCCAGTTTTTCACCACTTGGAATATGCAATGTATTGCCACCTTCTTCTCCACCTAACATTTCATTTTTAATGCGAATATTGGCGAATGTCCCACGCATCATAACTTCATGATTACCTCGACGTGAACCATAGGAGTTAAAATCGTTCTGCTCTACTCCATGCTCTTGCAGATAGCGACCAGCGGGGCTGTCTTTTTTAATATTTCCTGCGGGGGAAATATGGTCGGTGGTAACGGAATCTCCAAGCACTGCCAGTATTCGCGCATGCTCAATATTATGTAATGAATTCAGGGGTTGCCCAATATCTGCAAAAAATGGCGGATGTCGGATATAGGTAGAATGCTCGTCCCATGCATAAGTCTGACTTTGTGGAATTTGAATCGCCTTCCAACTGGCATCGCCTTCAAATACCGCAGCATATTCCTTATGGAACATGTCGGTATTCACGTTCTGTAAGACTTCGTCTATTTCTGCCTGACTTGGCCAAATGTCTTTTAAATAGACCGCTTCGCCATGTATATCCAATCCAATCGGTTGGGTGGTTAAATCTACACGAATATTCCCTGCCAAACCAAAAGCAATCACCAAAGGCGGTGAAGCCAACCAATTGGTTTTCACCAAAGGATGTACTCGCCCTTCAAAATTACGATTGCCCGATAACACTGAAGCGACATTTAAATCATAACAATTAATGGCTTCTTCAATTGCTTCAGGTAAAGGTCCCGAATTACCAATACAGGTGGTACAACCGTAACCAACCAAGTTATAACCCAACTGATCGAGATAAGGCGTTAGACCTGCGGCATTCAGATAGTCAGTCACCACTTTAGAACCGGGAGCCAAGGAGCTTTTCACCCAAGGTTTGCGCTGTAGACCTTTTTCAATGGCTTTTTTCGCAAGCAGGCCCGCCGCCAACATCACACTCGGATTAGATGTATTGGTACAGGAGGTAATGGCTGAAATCACCACATCACCATGTACCAATGGATACTGCTTACCATCGATTTCACAGAATGCACTTTCATGCGTGATATTGGATTTTTGCGCATCGACCGCTGTACCACCGCCCCCTTCATTTTCTAAACGTGCTTTATCTTCTTTGGCAGGTTTTAAACTCAGCTCCATTAAAGCATCAAAAGTTTGTGGTACATCTGCCAGTAAAACCCGATCTTGTGGACGTTTAGGACCCGCAACACTCGCAGCAACCGTCGACATATCAAGGCTTAAAGTATCAGTGAACACAGGTTCATCTCCTGCATTGCGCCATAAGCCCTGTTCTTTACAATACGCTTCGACCAAGGCAATACGTTCATCACTACGTCCTGTTAAGCGCATATAGGCAAGCGTCACTTCATCAATAGGGAAAAATCCACAGGTTGCCCCATATTCAGGTGCCATATTGGCAATGGTGGCACGGTCAGCCAAAGGCAAATCTGCCAGTCCATCACCATAAAATTCAACAAATTTTCCCACAACACCTTTTTGACGCAGCATTTGCGTGATGGTAAGAACCAAATCCGTTGCCGTTATGCCCTCGCGCAATTTCCCCGTGAGTTTAAAACCAATCACTTCAGGAATGAGCATGGAAATGGGTTGTCCTAACATGGCGGCTTCGGCTTCAATTCCGCCCACACCCCAACCTAAGACCCCCAAACCATTGATCATAGTGGTATGTGAATCTGTACCCACCAAGGTATCTGGGAAGGCATAGGTTTTCCCGTCCGATTCACCTAGCCATACCGCTTGCGCTAAATATTCCAGATTCACCTGATGGCAAATCCCCGTTCCCGGCGGAACCACACTAAAGTTATTGAACGCCGATTGTCCCCAACGCAGAAACTGATAACGCTCACCATTACGCTGCATTTCAATTTCAACATTTTGAGCAAAGGCACGATCACTGGCAAAATGATCAACCATCACCGAGTGGTCAATGATCAAATCAACTGGAGATAAAGGATTAATTATATTCGGATCTCGTCCAGCTTGTGCGACTGCTGCGCGCATGGCAGCTAAATCGACCACCGCAGGTACACCTGTAAAATCCTGCATGAGAACTCGCGCAGGGCGATACTGAATTTCTTGTTCCGAGCTTCGGGTTTGCTGCCATTCCACAATCGCCAAAATATCATCTGCTTTGACCGTTACACCATCTTCAAAGCGCAATAAATTTTCTAATAAGACTTTAAGTGATTTGGGTAGTTTAGACAGTTCTCCCAGTTGTGGCTGGGCTTGTGCCAAACTAAAGATCTGATAAGTTTTGGAACCGACGGTAAAGGATTGTAATGCATTAAAGCTATCGATTTGACTATACTTTGCCATAGGTGGGTCCTCCGGCTTGCATGGCTAATTTTTATTCCATTGTTCTTTTTATAATGTAGGTCAAATCGTTGACTTTAATGTTGTGGATTAGTAATTTCCCACCCACTTTATTTGAATTTTACAGCCGCAAACACTGCTGCGTATTTTGCCAAAGCTGCTCTGCCAAGCGCTTTTCATCTGTTTGTAAACATTGTGCCAAACCGTGTAATACATACGGTAAATTGGCTGGAGTATTGCGGGTTCGTTGTTGGGTTGAAACTTGACAGCACAGTGGTGTCATATCAGGGCAATCAGTTTCCAACACCAAATGTTCGGCACCAATTTCCTGTACTACCCGATGCAGTTTTTTTGCATTTGGATTGGTGATTTGCCCTGTGATGCCAATTTTAAACCCCATTTTAATGAAGGCTTTGGCTTCTTCCACACCACCACTAAAGGCATGGGCAATACCACCGAATTGAAATTTTTGCTTTTTAAGTAAGGCTAGCGTTTCTGCATGCGCTTTACGGATATGTAACAATACTGGTTTTTGGTAATGCAGCGCCAGTTCTAATTGCTGTTGAAAATAATCCTGTTGTTTGGCAAATAATTCAGGTTGCTTATGCTCGGCTAAAAAAGTATCTAAACCAATTTCCCCAATTGCAATACAGTCCCGCTGTTGTAAGAGCGATTCGAGTTGCTGTAAATGCTCAACTCGATGTTGTTGAATATAAAAAGGATGTAAACCCGGTGCTAAATAAGCCTGCGGTGCTTCTGACAAATGATTTATAACCTGTTGAGTTTTTAGCAAATCAGGAAATCGTGAAGCGACAAAGCCAATTAAGACCAAAGCCTCCACCCCTGCCACTTTGGCTTGAGATGCTAGATGTTCCCGATCTGGATCAAAATCAGGAACATCAAAATGAGTATGGGTATCAAATAAACGTAGCGGCATGTTCAAACCTGTTACTTACTTGGCTCGCTGGCAGCACTCGCAACGGCTTCAGTGGCAAACTCAGGTAGGTACGGTTTTTTTAGAATCGCCTGCAATTGCTCATAGGGTATGGTTAAGCGCGGCAAACCGACCACATACGGTCCAATTTCATATTCACCATACTGTAAAATTAAACCTTGCTTACTCAAATAATAATTATCGCTCAGTTTAAACTTCCACGCCTGTTCATATTCAGAGACATCATTTGCCAGTTTGGATTCTATCACCCAAGTTTTAAAGGCAGCATGTGCTTGATTTTCTAATGCTGCCAACTGATTGGCTGCCAAAATTTCATTCAGCTTGACCAGTTTTTTCTTTTCTAAATCAAAATTATAATATTGTTGTGAAGATGAACCATGCGCACCACCCAAGTAACTACTGCTGTTTAATACTACCGTAACCAATGGACCTTTGGCATTTAGAATAGTCGGCTTAATCATTACACTAATTTTATGACTTGAACTTAGCGCTTTAATCTCTTGATCTAATTTTAAAAAAGCTTGGGTATACGGTTGTAATTGCTGTTCGAGCTGTTGTTTCACAGTTGCTGCTTGAACCACGGCTTGTGATGCTGCCATTTCCGATGCTTTCGCGGTCGATGCCGATTCATCTACAGCGAACTCAGGAGAAACTGCCAAAATCTGCTCGACCTGTTTCAGAATTTCAGCATCTATATACGCATCTATAAATGGCTGATTACTACTGAGTCGCTCAATGGTCATTTCTGGGCAATTATTGTCGTCACATGCAGGTAAATTGAGTTGTAGTTTTTCCGAATCTCCAATCAATTGACTCACTTGTTCTTGCGCCAATGTCGATGATGCTGCAGTCTCTGGTTGTTCAGATTCAACTTTTTTAGGCTGACACGCTGTCATCAGTATGGCTGTCGTCAATACACTAGCCGCCCAAATCACTTTCTTTGTTGTCATTTGACTCAACCCTATTTTCATTTTCTCACTCGACATATCACACCTATCTAGGCTTCAATCCCGCCGTCTAAAACATATTCCGATAAAGATCCACTTTTAAAACCTTTTGCGTTTGTGCTTTGCTTAAGTAAATGTCCAATTGCTTACCCTCTTGGGCAATTTGCTGGCTACGGTAATGTACGCCAATACCCTCACTGTCAAAGAACCAATCCGCTTGCCCCCAATACAATTTTTTTGGCGCCTTCTGTCTTGCTTCGGTAGTTTGTTGTTTTAACCAATCCTGATAGGCTTTTTGCACAATCTCGTTCATATAAACTTGCTGCTTTGGTTCAACAATGTCAAGTAATGACACACCTTTCTGCAATTTTCGATCTGCAACAGCAAAGTAGTAACGCTCATCAACCTTAACGTCTTCTTGTTTACTGTTGACGCCCACTTGTAACAACACATATTCATTTCGTTGATAGGCAATACGGGTATACAGTGCCAATTGATAAGCCGGATTCTTCGAGTATTTCGCCTGCCAATCATCTGATTTTTTTACATAAGCATTGATGGCTTGTTGCAAACTCATATTTTGCTTTAAGCCTATTTGATCTTGAATCACCATGGCTTGGGTTTTCGCCATCCAACTATTCAACCATTGGTCTTGGGTTTCAAGGGTTTGAATATCAATATCAATGCAATTTTTAGTTTCACAGAAGGGCAACGCAATTTTAGCAGGCTGCTGTTTAATATGCAGATAAGGCAGTACTTCCGCTTGATCCTGCTTAAAAATAGATGCTGCTGATTTTTGTTGTTCATCTTGTGGCTGCTTCGATGAATCACAAGCGGACAAAGAAAGTCCTGTACATAGCAAAAGAGCAATTTGAATGATGTTGTTGTTCTTCATTTCGACCACACGCTAGGCTACCTCAACGGCAACTTCACCAATAAAAAAGAAATACCATGTAAAAACAGCCTCCGAAAAGAGGCTGTTTTATTTAGTTTAGTGTTCGCGTGTATTACGGAACACGATGTCTGGATAACGCTCTTGCATTAACTGTAAATTGACACGACTTGGTGCTAAATACGTTAAATGCCCGCCGCCATCAACAGAGAGTTGATCATGTGCCTTTTTCTTAAATTCATTGAATTTTTTGTCATCATCACATGACACCCAACGAACCGTATTAATACTTACTGGCTCATATACACAGTCAACTTTGTATTCTTCTTTCAAACGGTATGCAACCACTTCAAACTGAAGCACACCCACAGCGCCCACAATCAAGTCATTGCTGTTTTGCGGCATGAAGACTTGCGTAGCACCTTCTTCTGAAAGTTCTTTTAAGCCTTTTTGTAGTTGCTTCGACTTTAAAGGATCTTTCAAACGTACACGGCGGAACATTTCAGGTGCAAAGTGTGGAATACCGGTAAATTGCAGTTTTTCACCCGAAGTAAAGGTATCACCAATTTGAATGGTGCCATGGTTATGTAAACCAATAATGTCACCTGGCCACGCTTCTTCTAGGTGTTGACGATCCCCGGCCAAGAAGGTCAAAGCATCGCTAATACGCACATCTTTATCTAAACGGACATGCTTCATTTTCAAGCCTTTTTCATATTTGCCTGAACAAATACGCATAAAAGCAATACGGTCACGGTGTTTCGGGTCCATATTGGCCTGAATTTTAAAGACAAAACCAGTGAAGCCTTCTTCAGTCGCTTCAACTTTACGGTCTTGAGTCGGGTGTGCTTTCGGTTCAGGCGCATAGTTGCTAAATGCATCTAACACATGGTCTACACCAAAGTTACCCAATGCCGTACCAAACAATACAGGGGTTTGACGGCCTGCCAAAAACGCTTCACGGTCCAATGGTTCATTCGCCATTTGCACCAGTTCTAAAGACTCTTCAAAGGCAGCCCAAGCCAGCTCGCCTACTTTTTCACGGAGGTCTGCATAGTCATAGCCATCTCGGATTTCAATCTCGGTAATCGTGGAACCAAAACCCGCTTTATACACATAAAATTTTTCTTCGATCAGGTTAAATACCCCAGCGAAGTCACGGCCTGTGCCCAGTGGCCATGTAATTGGAACACATTTAATTTTTAAAACGTTTTCGATTTCATCTAACAGTTCTAAAGGCTCACGGATTTCACGGTCCATTTTGTTAACAAATGAAATGATCGGTGTGTCGCGCATACGACAGACTTCCATCAATTTGATGGTTCGGTCCTCGACCCCTTTTGCACCGTCAATCACCATGAGTGCTGAGTCAACCGCTGTCAAAGTACGATAAGTATCTTCCGAGAAATCTTCATGTCCTGGGGTGTCCAAAAGATTGATCATCTTATCTTTAAAGGGGAACTGCATTACGGACGTGGTAATGGAGATACCACGTTCTTTTTCCATTTCCATCCAGTCCGAGGTTGCAGCACGGTCCGATTTACGGCTTTTTACCATACCCGCGACCTGAATGGCCTTACCCCATAACAGCAGTTTTTCTGTCATGGTGGTTTTACCCGCATCGGGGTGGGAAATAATCGCGAAGGTTCGGCGCGCCTGCACTTCTTTCAATAATTGATCTTTGAACATTGGGGAAATCTGCAATTTGTACACAGCGATGCTCACGCAAATTACGCGCCGCATACCACTGTCAGGTGAGACAAAAATAGGCTCAATTGTAGCGTAAGAATCGTTTTTCTTCTATTGATTTCATGCTGAAAGGTTTTGCCTTTCAACAGACAAAACCCTGCCAGTCATTTAAAGCGCTTCGGTATTGGATGCAGGATTAGATAAAACAATCGAGTTTTCTTTGAGTTTTTCCAACACAATGGAGGTCGTAATATCATTGATCTGAAATTGATGCGAAGAAATTTTACTGATCAATTGCGACATCTCATCCAAATTCTTGACTGCCACTTTAAGCAGGAAGTCTGAAGTCCCTGTGAGTTTATAAGCATCACGAATGCGCGGCTCATCCAAAATAAATTCCAGAAACTTTTCAAAACCATCATCATAATGATTCCGAATACTCACCTCGATCATGCCTGTAATTGGCGATGGATCGGCTTTCAGTGCAATTTGTGCGTAGTAGCCAGTAATGATCTTTTTTTGTTCCAACGTAGCACGACGACGCGAACATTGTGATGCCGAAAGACCAATCAACTCTGCCAGCTCTTGATTGGTTAAACGACCATTTTGCTGTAATTGCTGAATAATTTTACGATCGTAATCGTCCAGTTCATCACCCATCATCTATCCTAGAATTTTGTTATCAAACTGCTGAAAAAGCGCGTTTTTGTCTACAAACCACTTTATAGAAACAGGGCGAGAAAAACAAATTCGATTTGCCCTACTCCCCCTGTTAAGTACTTTAATTAAGCAACATAACGATCTTTACGATGGTTCATCGCAATGATCAAATTCAAGACCACCGCCCCCATAATCGAGATCATGAGTAAATTAAAATCAACAAAAAATGCTGATGCAATCAAAATACTGATATCCACAAACATTTGGAATTTACCCACAGAAATATTGTATTTCTCGTTCAGGAACATTGCTAATAAATTGATGCCCCCCATACTCGACTTATGGCGGAATAAAATGAGGAAACTGACCCCCAAAATAATGTTGGCAATTAAGGAAGCATAGATCGGATTGATGTTCTCTAGACTAAAAAAAGTCGGATTAATTTCTGCAAAGCATGAAACCAAGCCAATAGCCGCCATAGTTCTAAGCACCACTTGCAGTCCCATTTTTTGATAGGCTAAATAGAAAAATGGGATATTAATACAGAAGAATAAAGTCCCGAAAGACACATGAAAGATGTAATGTAGCAACAAGGCTAAACCTGCGGTACCGCCTGTCATAATCCCCCCCTGTTGGATGATATTAATCGCAAAAGACAACAGGAAGGTGCCAATAAAGAGTGCCACGACATCTTCTACTTTTGAATGTGACATGGCTGCTGGGAGAGGTGCCAAAACGGCAGAATCTGATAAAGGTTGGTTGTCCACAAGAAAATCCAAGACATACAATATGCAAAATAAATGCAATTTATGTACCAAAATAAAATAAATATGCATATTTAAAATTTATAAGATTTTTTATTTCATTAAATCCAGCTATTTACATAGGCATGTTGAAACATTTTTTTGAAATTTAGCATTAAATTCGTACGTTTTGAACAAACCACAATAAGCACAAATCATGCATTATTTAATATTAAATACACATTGTGGTGCATTTAATCTATTTATGCACAATTTTGTTGCATTTTTTAATGATTATGGATTATACAAATACGGTAAGCATGCTTTAATGAAATTATGAAATGACGGTTGTGCAACTCAGGATTTGAAAGAAACCCAATGTGCCAACCACCTTTTTGAATAACTTATTGCAAAGATGAATTTTTTGATTTTAAAAAATTTTATTCAAATTCAATTGTTGTGATGTGCAATAAAAGGTTTTTTCCAAATCTAAAATGCTGCAATAGGTTCGCGTAGATACCACAGGACAAAATTACAAATAACATAATTTAATTATGTATTGCATAATTAAATTGGATTTAGTAAGCTGTTCTCAACACAAAGTAGCCAATGTGCACCTTTTTGATGCACAAATAGCACAGTTAAACAGATGATCGGTGAAGGGAATATCACAACCATCAGAGAAAACCACTGTAAAACTAAAATAGCCCTACAGTGAATGAAGATGCGGTATTCCACAGCACCATCATAAAAGTCACATAGGATGTGTCATTGAACGTTTGAACTTGGTCATGCCACTGCATGTACCCTGCTTCATATTGACAAACCTTCGGGTTTTTCCATGCCGTTCCTCACATCCCAAACAGCCTGAACATTGGACTCGTCCTTGCATGACAAGAGGGAAATAAGATGGATATTTTAGAAAACCCATTAGAATTATGTGGATTTGCATTTATTGAATTTGTATCAAAGGAAAATGATCTCGATCCAATTTTTGAAACCATCGGTTTTAGCAAAGTCGCAAAGCATAAATCCAAAAATGCGTACTTATGGCGTCAAGGAAATATCAATATTATTTTGAACTATCAACCTGAGTCTTATGCCTCTTATTTTTATAAAGAGCATGGTCCTTCAGCTTGTGCCATGGGCTTTAAAACACGCGATGCAGCCAAAGCCTTTCAAAAAGCATTGGAATTAGGTGCAGAACCTATTTATAGCCAAGCAGGTCCAATGGAACTCAATATTCCTGCCATCAAAGGCATTGGCGGTATGCCCATTTTCCTGATTGACCGTGACATTTATGAAAATGACTTTGAGTTTATTGAAGGCGTTAACCCGCACCCAGCGGGTACAGGTCTCAATGAAATTGATCATTTAACCCATAATGTCTACAAAGGTCGCATGGAATATTGGGCAAACTTCTATGAAAAAATCTTTAATTTCCAAGAAATTCGCTACTTCGACATTAAGGGTGAATACACGGGTTTAACCTCTAAAGCACTCACCGCACCTGATGGCAAAATTCGCATTCCATTGAATGAAGATTCAGATAAAGGCAATGGGCAAATTGCTGAGTTCCTTGCCGACTTTAATGGTGAAGGCATTCAACACATTGCCTTTATTACCGATGATTTGATTGGTACTTGGGACAAACTAAAAGCCCTCGGTATGAAATTCATGACCCCACCACCAAATACTTATTATGAAATGCTACCTGAGCGTTTGCCCAATCATGGTGAACCAACAGATGAATTACAGCAGCGTGGCATTTTATTGGATGGCTCAACCCAAAATGGCGAGAAGAAACTGCTCTTGCAAATTTTCTCTGAGAATATGCTTGGACCTGTATTCTTTGAGTTTATTCAGCGTAAAGCCGATGACGGTTTTGGTGAGGGCAACTTTAAAGCGCTATTTGAATCGATTGAACGTGATCAAATCCGCCGTGGGGTACTCCAAGTTTAAGCAATGTGTTTAAACCTCAATACAGGCGAGTGAAACATGCGAACCCCATTTAAGCATGTATCGCTCACAAAAAAGGCGACTGAATACGGTCGCCTTTTTTAGCATGTAGCACAAGCCACCTTAACGGGCTTGAATAAAGCGGTTAATTGCTGCCACTTCCTGCTGCAATAACTGAACTTTTTCACTACCAACATGCAACGGTAGGAAGGTTTCACTGTCAATGGCCACCACAGAAAATTCAATCTGTCCTTGTGCATTAAATACAGGTAAACCCACTGCATTAATGCCCACCAGCAAATCTCCTTTCGCCAAAGCCATCTGTTCAGCGCGAATGTGCTGTTTTAGTTGGCTAAATTCATCCCAATTGGCCGGTTTAAGTGCCAAACCTAAAGCGGCGGCTTTGTCCCACTCTTCCTGCATTAAAGTACGAATGACATTTTCAGGTAAATACGAAGCAAAGATACGCCCCGAAGCTGAGTTAACCAACGGCATAATTGAACCGACTTTGGTCACAATTGCAATTGGATGATTCGATTCAATCGATTGCACCACCAAAGGCCCTCGCGGTGACCATTTGCTAATTTGAATGCTACAGCCAATCTTGGCCTGTAAAGCATAAATCATCGATTGGACTTGTTGTAAGGCATCGGTATGTTGAATGCAGTTCAAACCCAAACGCCAAGCCTGATCACCCAGTGCGTATTGACCATCGTCCAGTTGTTTGGCGTAATTCATGCGAATCAAACTCACCAAATAACGGTGAACTTTGGCTGGATGCATACTCAGCTTGTGCGATAGATCTTTGAGAATAATCGATTGATTATGCTCGACCAGTGCATTTAACACCGCCAAACCTACTTCAAGCGATTGCACTCCACCCGATAACTTTTCTTCAACCATTGACGCGCTCTTTAAAGGTCATTTTTTCAATCATTTATTTCGTTTTGTGTGACGACACAAGGACACATTGGTCCGTGACATCATGCCTGAGATTTACGAAAAACTGAAATCATCTTTTTGAATGACTTAGATTCTCCCAACTCATCAGGCAAGAACTTTTAGCAAAAAAAAACTGCATTCGGTTAAAATGCAGTCAAGGGTAAAACTAAAACCTCAGAAGATTGGTTTAAACACCTAATTCTTCTTCATGTAAAAAATGAGTGTGTTGTGGTGCGCGTTTGGTTTTGCTCCACTCATCGAGCATTTCTAGCTTCATTTCTTCAGTAATCCGTGCGATTTTCTCATCCGCATGTACATCGTTATAGGTCAGCTCTAAACGATGACCATTGGGATCGAAGAAATAAATCGAATGGAAAATGCCGTGGTTGGTAATGCCAAGCACTTTCACCCCTTGCGCTTCCAAATGTTCTTTGGCTGCCAATAACGCATTTAAGTCTTCGACTTCAAAGGCAATGTGCTGCACCCAAGCTGGGGTATTTTCATCACGTCCCATTTCAGGTTGCGTTGGCAACTCAAAGAATGCCAAGACATTGCCTTGCCCCGCATCTAAAAATAAATGCATATACGGATCAAATGCTTTGGTCGATGGCACATGGTCTTCAGCAAATGCCAAAATAAAGTCCATATTTAACATAGTCTTGTACCACAGCACCGTTTCTTTGGCGTCTTTACAACGGTAAGCAACGTGATGAATTTTTTTAATTGCAAAACTCATAATCAAACTCCTTTTCTGTTTTTATTCCCAATCGGCTTGTTGTTCTGGTGCAGCCTGCTGAAAAGCGACCAACTGCATACAGTGCGTATAAATCGACTGGATTTTTGGATATTCCGTTAAATCTATTTGGAAGCGTTTGGCGTTATACACTTGTGGAATCAGACAACAATCTGCAAAACTCGGCTGTTCGCCAAAACAATATTCACCATTAGAATGCTGTAATTGTTGCTCTAGGCTATGAAAACCGAGCTTAATCCAGTGTTGATACCATGCTGTTTTTTCACTATTGCTCACCTCAAGCGTCTGCTCTAAGTACTGCAACACTCTTAAGTTATTCAGGGGATGAATTTCACAAGCAATGTGCTGAGCAAAAGCACGAATCTGCGCGCGCTGTTGTAAATTCTGAGGCAACAAAGCCGCCTTCGGATAAGCTTCTTCCAAATATTCTAGGATGCTCAGTGACTGTGTCAGTACATATTGCTGATCCAGCAAAGTCGGCACCAACTCACTCGGATTGATTGCCACGTACTCTGCCGCATGTTGTTCGCCACCCTGTTTCAGCAAATGCACCGCTTGTGTGTCATAACTCAAGCCTTTTAAATTTAAGGCAATCCGTACACGAAACGCCGCTGAGCTGCGAAAATAGCTATACAGTTTCATGCTGTCCCTGCACTGCTTCGGCAAAGTCAAAACTTAAAGCCGGTAAAATGGTATTTCGCACTTCACCAAAGCCCACGCGTATGCCCTCTTTTTCTGCATGACCTTTCATGATGACCGTATCGCCATCTTGCAAGAAACCACGCTGTTCACCATTGGCTAAAGTTAAGGGTGCGGTCGTGTTCCAAGTCAGTTCCAACAAACTGCCGTATGAATCTTTGCTTGAACCCGAAATCGTGCCCGACCCCATCAAATCCCCAACATTGACATTACAGCCAGAAATGGTGTGATGGGTTAACTGCTGAGCCATTGACCAGTACATATATTTAAAGTTGGTTTGGCAAATCACATCCGCACTATCACTTTGAGGTGTTTGAATTTCTACCGAAAGCTGAATGTCATAACTGCTTTCGACACTTTCTTGTAAATAGGCCAATGGACGTGGCTCTTGTACAGGCCCCTGCATTTTAAAGGGCTGTAAAGCTTGCATGGTCACCACCCACGGCGAAATAGCACTCGCGAAGGTTTTGGCATTGAACGGACCTAAAGGGACATACTCCCATTGTTGGATATCTCGTGCCGACCAGTCATTCAGGAGCACCATACCAAAGATATGGGCTTCAGCATCTTCAATATGAATCGGCTGACCTAAACGACTCGGCTTACCCACAATAAAGGCTGTTTCTAATTCAAAATCCAGCTTACGTGTCGCTGAAAAAACTGGACGCTCTTGTTCAGGTAATTTAATTTGCCCCGATGGACGAACAATCTCTGTTCCACTCACCACCACCGAACTGGCACGCCCGTTATAGCCAACAGGCAATTCACTCCAGTTGGGTAATAAGGCATGTTTAGGATCACGGAACATACAGCCCACATTGGTGGCATGTTCTTTAGAAGAATAAAAATCGGTATAACCTGAAATTTGTACAGGTAAATGCATGATGGCATCTTGCTGTTTATAGAGTACTTGTTGCTGCAATGCTGCATCATGCTGTAAGCGTGGATTATCCAGAGCCAATAAAGCCTGTAATTCACGACGTACTTTGTGCCAGTTGCTTGAACCTGATTCGATAAATTTATTCAAACTTGGCTGATTAAAATAGCATTCATGCTCGCTTAGGCGCAGAAGACCTGCCTGCTCCAACGCAGCTAAATCTAAAATCCACTCGCCAATCGCAACACCAACTTGTCGCTCACCTTCCTTGCAACGACTAAAAATGCCATAAGGCAAATTATGAATGGTGAAATCTGAATGGGCTGGAACAGGAATAAAACAGCTCAATTGTGAGTTCATGATGATGCCATCCTTGTTATTTTCTCAATACTCTTCGCTTATTCGCACTGATAAAATTTAATTACTTTTATAAAAATCAATAAATTATATAAAAATAAAAACTCTATGCATTGCGACAATTGCTTCAACTTCATTTCATCATACTGAATTTATAAAATTACGCAATATATAATTTAATTACTTTATTCATAATTTAAGTACTTCCATGTTGTGCCTTGTGCATCTGAATACGGTATTCAACTGCTGTTTTAAACAACACTTTCGGCTAGAAAACCCCGATGAACTCGCTACAATAAATGCCCACATTTGGTGCGTTACTATAAAAACACGGATGTGGGAGAGAGATCATCAGATACAAATTTACCTCTAAGTTTTTTATTTTTAAGCTAAATAAAAAATAATTAGACGTTTCACTTGTATATTATTTTTTAATCAATTTATGATATACGTAATTTATTAGGAAATAATTACACGACAAGGATGAGAATAATCATATGTCACACAATGATCACGGTCAGCTCAAGCACGGTTTATCCAACCGTCATATCCAGCTGATTGCCCTAGGCGGTGCAATCGGTACAGGTCTATTCCTTGGAATTTCTCAATCTATCAAACTTGCAGGTCCTTCCGTTATTCTGGGTTATGCCATTGCTGGACTCATTGCATTTTTTATGATGCGACAACTGGGTGAAATGGTAGTCCAAGAGCCTGTGAGCGGCTCTTTCAGCTATTTTGCCAATAAATATTGGGGCCGCTTTGCAGGCTTCATGTCGGGCTGGAACTATTGGGTGCTGAATGTTCTGGTCTGTATGGCAGAACTGAGTGCAGTCGGACTTTATGTCCAATACTGGTGGCCTGAAATACCAACCTGGATGTCCGCCCTGGGCTTCTTTATTTTAATTAATGTCATTAACTTGCTCCACGTGAAACTGTTTGGCGAAATGGAGTTCTGGTTTTCCATTATCAAAATTCTCGCCATTGTCGCCATGATTGGTTTTGGCTCTTACTTACTGGCAACAGGTAGCGCAGGCTCACAAGCCGCGATCAGCAATCTTTGGGCACTCGGTGGTTTCTTTCCGAATGGTGTTAGCGGTTTAGTCATGGCAATGGCTGCCATTGTGTTTGCTTTTGGCGGTATTGAACTGTTTGGTATTACCGCGGCAGAAGCACATGATCCGCAAAAAATCTTACCTAAAGCGGTCAATCAGATTATTTACCGCATTTTGATTTTCTATATCTTAACTTTGGTGGTGCTTTTAGCCTTGTTCCCTTGGAACCAAATGGCACAAGGCGGCAGCCCATTTGTGATGGTATTTGCGTCGCTCGACAGCCAAGGTGTTGCCACCGCATTAAACTTTGTGATTTTAACTGCTGCAGTTTCTGTCTATAACGGCACCAGTTATTGTAGTAGCCGCATGTTGCTTGGTTTGGCAGAACAAGGCAATGCACCAGAATTCTTTAAAAAAATTAATTCTCGTGGGATTCCTGTCAATGCCGTACTTATTTCTGCATTAGTGACTGCACTCTGCGTTTTACTGAATTACATCTTCCCTGAAAAAGCCTTTGGCTTACTGATGATGTTAGTCGTGGCTGCTATTGTGATTAACTGGGTGGTCATTTCAATCACGCATTTAAAATTCCGTCAAAGCCTGCAACAGCAGCAAAAAACCTCGTTGTTCCCAAGTTTGGCTTATCCATTCACCAATTATCTGTGCATTGTATTTATGTTGGGTATTTTAGTGATTATGAGCCTGACGCCTGATATGCGTATTGCGGTGTATATGATTCCAGCGTGGATCGGCTGTTTAAGTGTGGCTTATTGGATGAAGCAACGTAAAAGCAAACTTGCAGAGACAACCTTAATATTAAACCCAGATCGTTCTTTTAAATAAATCTATTGAATAAAGGCGATGCCTCCCCCATGTAAGACCAGAATCATATTGGATGAAACTGGTCTTGCAAAACTCATGTGAATCGGCTTAAGTTATCACCAACTTTAACTGGACGATGCAAAGCGCGAACAGTTTGACCCTAGCTGCAACAAACAAGGATTTTTTCATGTTTCAACATATCCCTCCTTATGCCGGCGACCCAATTTTGTCGCTTATGGAACAGTTCAATACCGACCCTCGTGAAGGTAAAGTCAATTTAAGTATTGGTCTTTATTATAACGAAGACAGTATTGTGCCTCAGCTTGAAACAATCATGGAAGCGCAGAAGCGTCTTGAGCCACAGCAAAGCAAAACCAAATTGTATTTGCCAATGGAAGGTTTCAAACCTTACCGCGATGCAATTCAAGCTTTGTTATTTGGTGAAAACAGCCCTGCGGTACAAAGTGGTCGTGCCGTAACAATTCAAACTTTAGGTGGTTCTGGTGCGCTAAAAGTCGGTGCTGACTTCTTAAAAAATTACTTTCCAAATTCTGAAGTTTGGGTGAGCCAACCAACGTGGGACAACCATGTTGCCATCTTTAATGGTGCAGGCTTAAAGACCCATTTCTACCCATACTTCGATGCAGAAACGCGTGGTGTAGACTTTGACGGTATGTTGTCTTGCTTAGAGCAACTACCAGAACAAAGCGTGGTATTGCTTCACCCTTGCTGCCACAATCCGACAGGTGCAGATTTAACCCCTGCGCAATGGGATCAAGTGATTGCAGTATTAAAGGCAGGCCAACTTATTCCATTCTTGGACATTGCGTACCAAGGTTTTGGTGAAGGCATGGAACAAGATGCCTATGCAATTCGCGCGCTTGATCAAGCGGGTTTAAACTTTATTGTCAGCAACTCATTCTCTAAGATTTTCTCACTCTACGGTGAGCGTGTGGGTGGTTTGACATTCGTATGTGACGATGCTGCGACTGCGCAATGCACCTTCGGTCAGTTGAAAGCAACGGTACGTCGTATCTACTCTAGCCCTCCTACAACAGGTGCATGGTTGGTTGACCAAGTCTTGAATGACCAAGCGTTAAATCAACAGTGGCAAAATGAAGTTAAAGAAATGCGTGAACGTATTATTAAAATGCGTCGTATTTTGAAAGATGAATTGACCAAAGCACTTCCAGACCGTGACTTCAACTACTTGGTTGAACAAAAAGGCATGTTCAGCTATACCGGCTTAACAGGCGAACAAGTGGATACCTTACGTGAAGAGTATGCGATTTACTTGGTACGTAGTGGTCGTATTTGTGTTGCAGGCTTAAACATGAACAATGTTTATATCGTTGCCAAAGCCATGGCTGAAGTTTTAGCAAAAGCAACAGCTCAAGCTTAATCTTTAACGCCCAGAACCAAGATTGTTCAAACGAACAGTCTTGGTTTTTTTATATCTGGAGATCTACATTCTGAAGTTTATTTTTCTCCAAAAAACAGGGGCTAGCATCGCTTAATGCAAGGTTCGATGCTGCACCAAATTATCGACATGCTGTGCCAAATATTCTTTTAAATGATTTAAAAAATACGCCACACGAGGTGAATCCTGTAAGCGTGATAAATACACGGCATATACATCTGCTGGTGGGGTACTGTACTGTTCCAAAACTTGGATTAAACGCCCACTGCGTAAATACTTCGCCACATCCCATTCAGCACGCATCAAAATTCCCTGCCCATCCAATGCCCAATTGAGGGCAACCTCACCATCATTGGTACTTAAATTGCCATGCACCTTAATGGTTTCTACCTGCTCACCCAAACTTAAGCGCCAATTGCCATAGGCGGCCTCATTCTGTCGAATCACAATACATTGATGGACGGTTAAATCGTGTGGGGTTTCTGGAATACCGACACTTTTTAAATATAAAGGCGAGGCACACAATAAACGTCGGTTGGCTGCCAGTTTTTGCGCAATTAAACGCGAGTCAGGAATTTCACCAAAACGAATCACGACATCCGTCGCTTCATCTGGCAGATTCACTGGACGATCACTGAGCTGTAACTGCACTTCAACTTCTGGAAAAACCTTGGCAAAGTCTGAAATGGCAGGTGCAATATACGAACGCCCAAAGCCCAAGGGTGCATTCACGCGAAGTAAACCTTTCGGTGCAAATCGGGTACTCGACACTCGGCGTTCCATGTCTTCTATTTCTTTTAAAATCCGCAGCGCATTTTCATAATAAATTTCTCCTTCATGCGTCAGACTAATGCGCCTTGTGGTTCGATTCAGCAAGCGCACCCCAAGCCGATCTTCCATTTGCGTCAAACGTCGAGATACCGCAGGCGGGGTTAAATTTAGCTCTCGCGCGGTAGCAACCAAACTTCCTTGTTTTATTAGTAAGCAAAAAAATGCTAATTCCGTATCTGAGTTCATGATTATTCAGTTTTTTGCAATAGTGATTTAACTTTATATCGATCCATCCATTTTGCAAAGTCTCTATTATCCATATCACGTTACCCCCCAAACAACATATCTCACGCAAGCAAGGAAACTTGAGTGGAGCATAAAGTCCACCGTGTAAGGAAAACGGTGAAACAACGGGGAGCCTTTTCGCCAAACTCGATGATGGTACTTCGCAACCTCATCAAGTGGTAATCGCTACTTATATGGAGATAAGCCATGGACATGGATATCGAAAAACGGACCTTACGAAAAATCACGTGGCGTATTGTCCCGTTTATCATGATTTTGTATTTAATTGCTTATATTGACCGCGTCAATATCGGTTTTGCCGCCATCACCATGAAGGAAGATTTAGGTTTTACCGCTTCAATTTTAGGTTTTGGCGCAGGGATTTTCTTTCTGGGTTACTTTTTATTTGAAGTCCCTTCTAACATTATTCTGCACAAAGTCGGCGCCCGTATTTGGATTGCACGGGTCATGGTCACTTGGGGCATTATCGCAGGGGGTATGGCTTTTATCGAAGGCTCCACCAGTTTTTATGTCATGCGCTTTTTACTCGGTGTTGCAGAAGCAGGTTTTTTCCCAGGCATTATTCTCTATCTCAGCTATTGGTTTCCTGCACGAAACCGTGCTGGTGTGATCGCTTTATTTATGGCTGCCGCTCCAATTGCCACGGCGATTGGGTCCCCGATTTCTGCTGCACTGCTAGAAATGCACGGCATCATGGGCTTGGCGGGTTGGCAGTGGATGTTCCTGATTGAAGCGGTTCCTGCGGTGATTCTCGGTGTGGTGGTATTTTTCTACATGACCGATCGTCCTGAAAAAGCCGCATGGTTAAAAGCAGATGAGCGTGAATGGTTGGTTAAAACCATGCAAGCTGAAGATGCCAATAAAGGTGATCAGCAGCATCACAGTATTTTGCGCGGTTTAGCCAATCCACGTGTACTGGCTCTGGCGCTGATTTATTTTGGCACCTCCGCTGGACTGTATACCCTCGGTATTTGGGCACCGCAAATTATTAAAGAACTGGGTGTCAGCTCAATGACCGTCGGTTTATTGAATGCGATTCCGCCGATTATCTCTGTGGTTGCCATGATTCTTTGGTCGCGTCACTCCGATAAAACCAATGAACGCACATGGCATGTAGCCTTGGCCTGTTTAACCGCAGCTGCAGGGCTCGCGATTGCAGCCAGCACTGGCAGTATGTTTGGCCTAATTGCCGCCCTGACTATTGTGAATGTCGGCATCAGTTGCTCTAAACCACCGCTATGGAGTATGCCGACCATGTTCTTATCGGGTGCGGCAGCAGCTACAGGTATCGCAACCATTAACTCGATTGGCAACTTAGGTGGCTTTGCAGGTCCCGCCATGATTGGTTGGGTCAAAGACCAAACCGGAAGCTTTGCAGGTGGTCTGTATTTCGTCGCGGGTCTCCTGATTCTATCTACAGTACTTACTCTCGTTTTAAGTTTTACTCAAAAAAACAAAGTCAGCTCGGCTGAATTGAGTAAATCCTGATCTTCATTTTTACATTGCTTGACTAAATTTAGTGCTTTACAAGGAGCCTCCCATGGACAAAGAACTTGCCGTACAGTCCCTCACGGACACCATGGCCAAATTTACAGCCTACATTGGTAAACGCTTACCTAAAGATGTGAAAAGTAAGCTGATTGAATTGAAAACTTTAGAAACCAATCCATTGGCAAAGTCAATTTACGATTCGATGGATGAGAACCAAGAAGCAGCAGATCGACTGAATCGTCCGAGTTGCCAAGATACAGGGGTGATTCAGTATTTTGTTGAAGCAGGCGCACATTTCCCACTGTTGGGAGAGTTGCAGGAAATTTTACGTGAAGCAACCGAAGAGGCGACTCGTACAGGGCCCTTGCGTCACAATGCGGTTGAAACCTTTGATGAAAAAAATACGGGCACCAATACTGGTACCCAAATTCCGTGGCTAGATTGGCGCATTGTGCCTGAACAAGACAGCTGCACCATCGATGTGTATATGGCTGGTGGCGGGTGTACCTTACCCGGTGCAGCCAAAGTTTTGATGCCGGGTCAAGGCTATGAAGGTGTTGCAGAGTTTGTGATGGACGTGATTACCGAGCGCGGTGTGAATGCCTGCCCACCGTTACTGGTCGGTGTCGGGGTATCAACCTCAGTTGAAACCGCTGCGCGCTTGTCCAAACTGGCAATTATGCGTCCTGTAGACTCGAGAAGTGATAACCCTCGTGCTGCATTAATGGAGGATTTACTTGAACAAGGTCTAAATGAAATTGGCATTGGTCCACAAGGTTTAACAGGCAATAATAGTGTCATGGGAGTGAACATTGAATCTTCAGCCCGCCATCCGTCGACGATTGGCGTGGCTGTGAATACTGGCTGTTGGGCACACCGTCGTGGAAAAATCAAAATTAATGCGGACATGTCTTATGAAATCCTGTCACACGAAGGAGTTGTGCTATGAAAAAAATCCTCACTACCCCACTGCGTGATGAAGACTTAGCCGATCTTAAAATTGGTGATGTGGTTTATCTGACTGGTCGTTTGGTCACTTGCCGTGATGTAGCACATCGCCGCTTGATTGAGCAAGGTCGACAACTTCCAGTGAATTTAGAAGGCGGTGCGATTTTCCATGCAGGCCCGATCGTACGTAAAAAAGACGATGGTAGTTTTGAAATGGTTTCCATTGGTCCCACTACCAGTATGCGTATGGAAAAGTTCGAGCGTGAATTTATCAAACAAACAGGGGTAAAACTGATTGTTGGTAAAGGTGGCATGGGCCCTGAAACCGTAGCGGGTTGTCAGGAGCATAAAGCAGTGCATGCAATTTTCCCGGGGGGCTGCGCGGTACTGGCGGCCACTCAAGTGGAAGAAATCGAAGGGGCTGAATGGCAAGATTTGGGTATGCCTGAAACCTTGTGGATTAACCGCGTCAAAGTATTTGGTCCGTTGATCATCTCAATTGATACCCACGGCAATAATCTTATTCAGCAAAATAAAACGCAATTCCAAGCCAAGAAGAAGCCTGTGTTGGATCGGATTAGCAAAGAATTGAGTTTTATTAAATAAACTTAAATTTGAAATAAAAAATAACCCTGAAATATTCACGTTCAGGGTTATTTTTTAAATCTGCATAAAAGCACATGATGCTCCGTCTAGTGATTCGGAGTGAAAGGCCAATACTCTGGATTGACGCCCTGACCGCCTGTTGAAGCATTTAATGGTTCCACTGTAGCAATTTTTACAGGACTAAAAGCCTGATCTATTTTAAATAGCTATCCCTTTGATTTGATCAACGCCCTTCAATACGCGCTACATTCTTCCAGCGCGGATTAGATAAATGCTCAAAGCCTAAAGTAGCCGCGGTAGATTCTTAAGTCATGTACTTGTGTCGCTTAGGCAGAGCACCCAAGAAAAATTGAAATGATACGTTTACTGATTACTCACAATAGGAGCATATCAAATGCTGAATACAACGAAAGAAAATAGAAATAAACAAGATTTATCAATAACTAACTAAAAATCTATCTCAAAAAACAAGTATTCTCTTGAATATTAATTCCAAAAATTACACGATGTTATTTTCACTTTCCCAAATAGAGAAAAAGTCTTCTTCGAAATAAACTACGCATAGCGAAGAAATGAATAAAAATAAGAAAATATCCCAATGATCATTCAAGGTGTTTGGTTAAATATTCTAAAATTTCAGCTGAATTAATTAAACGTGAACAATGTTTAGGACATTTTAGACATTTAATTTTTTCGACTTCAAAAATGTGCTGTTCATTTAACAAATGACAAAATGCATCGACATACCAATGCTGTTTTTCTTGATAGACGCGAATAACATCAATATCCCGAATGGTCATTTGACCTTTTTGATTTTGATAAAGAATTTCTAGCGTTTTACAGGGTGCACAAATACATTCTGGTTCCAAAGGAACCACATCTTGTTCTAATCCGTTCGCTGAGCATGCTTTTTCATTCGCACCACAGGGTTGCTTCCGTATTCTTTTACTTATCAACATGAAACTACCAAAGAAGATAACCGCCAGTACAGCGCCCGCAATTTCCATCTTCAAACCGCACCTCGTTATCTCTTTTAAATTCTTTATCTATTTTAAACAACCGCAAAGACCGCGCGATTGTAGCAAATCCATATCATTTTATTGATTCAATTTTCGCATTAATTTTTAGCTAATTTAAAAAATAGATTTATACATAAAGATAAATTGAAGAAGCCACACATATAAGTGCTTATTTATATTATGTTCATCGGATTATTATTAGAGTAAATTTCACCTTTTTAATACAAAGCTTAAAAAAAATCACGCGTCTCTTAAACACAGACATTAAAATTAAATTAACTCTTCTAAAAAGTACTGGGTTTAAAATATAAATGCCTCATAACCAATACTCTATTCATTCACCAACTGAATTCCATTAAATGAAAAAGCGCTTAAATTTGAACACAATTTAAATTCAAGTCCTTATTTTTATATATGATTTTTATACAGACATTATATTTTTAATTTTACTGACATGAATGAGCCGTTGATTGGCATACACTTAATTTGCATCATGAATATCATTTTAATAAACCAGTTTTCGCTATTCCATCTGCTATTATTTTTGCTTGCGTACTGTTTACCTTTACTTCATTTTGGTTATTCCAAATCAAGTTTTGCAACAAAAAACTGAATAATAAAGCCCCAACACCGACCAATAATGCCGCGACCACCAGCGCTATTGCCAAGACCATGTCTACAAGATGATAACAATCCTGCTGTATTTACATTGACCGACTTACTCCAAACCCACTCACCGCAATGGAACAATAATCTTGTGTACTTTCCAACTTAAACCATCTCCTACCCTCATCACTTTGAGCACTTTAGACGACTGTGGAGCTTGAATTTTCACTTCAAAATCTGCCAAGAGATATAACCCGCCTTATATTCGGGCTTATATTGTGGTTTGGCATCAGCAGTTTTTTAATTAATTTTATCTTGATCAATTTCTTTCAAGCCCTACCCTTACAAGACCATCGTCATTCCTTTTGGTCTCACCACAACATCAACGATTTTATCCAACAAACTCAAAGCCAGCATTTTTCCCCAACCCAAGAAATGATCTTGCTCATCTCTTATATCTTGAAGCATATCTGTATTCATTTGATCTTTCAGGCTTTGTCGCATGCTTGGATCATCAATAGATTGAGAGACTTTGTCACTGTCTGCTGCTTGCGCTGCATTTTTTATATTGTTCAACACAATATATGGAGAAACATAGCAATAGACTAACGTGCAAAAAATAAGTCCAATAACCGTACAAATGATTTTTTTATTTATTGTTCTTTTCTAAATCAAGCTATCTATAATCATAAATAGCATCTTATAGAAAGAAGCAAAAGCAGAAAACATGCACCTAAAAAGCATTTCCTCGCTAAGAACACTAAATTTCAGGCAATAAAAAACCCCCAAGTCTTAATATGCTTGAGGGCTTTTAATATATGGTCCCGAGGGTCGGACTCGAACCGACACGTCATCTCTGACAGCGGATTTTGAGTCCGCCGCGTCTACCAATTTCACCACCTCGGGAAGGTGTTGATGCGTATATTAACCTGTTTTAAAAACTTGTCAACGCCAGTTTATTGCGATTGATTAATTTTAAAACAGAATGGATTTTTTAGGCTCTTATTTAACCAATTTCGACTAAAAAATGAAAAAAAGCATATACTACAGCCAGTTTTTTTAGCGAAATGTGTCATGCAACTTTCTGACTTCAATTTTGATCTCCCTGATGAGCTTATTGCTCGATATCCATTAGACACCCGCAGTTCATCACGCTTGCTCCATTTAGATGCGCAAGGTCAATACCACGATCTTCAGTTTACCGATATTCTGGATTTACTGAATGAAGGTGATCTCTTAATTTTAAACGATACCAAGGTCATGAAAGCCCGATTAAAAGGCAAGCGCGCCACAGGTGGTGCCGTTGAGGTTTTGGTTGAGCGTTTGCAGGATACACACATCGCACATTGCCATATCAAAGCCAGCAACTCCCCTAAAGCGGGTGCAGAACTGTTTATTGGCACAGAAGAAATTAAAGTGACGGTACAGGGTCGCCATGAGAATCTGTTCATTGTCGAATTTTCTCAGCCGATTCTAGATGTCTTGGATCGCTGTGGCCAGTTACCCATTCCGCCTTACTTCAACCGTGAAGCTGAAGCAATTGATACTGAACGCTATCAAACTGTATTTAATGATCCAAGCAAATTAGCCAGTGTTGCGGCACCCACCGCGAGTTTACACTTCGATCAAGCTTTACTGGAAAAACTCGAAGCCAAAGGTATTCATAAAGCCTTCGTGACCTTACATGTTGGCGCAGGAACTTTCCTGCCAGTCCGTACCGATGATATTGCCAACCATATCATGCACAGTGAATGGTGCGATGTACCTGCGCATACGGTTGAATTGATTCGTGAAACCAAAGCACGTGGTAATAAAGTCATTGCTGTCGGTACAACCGCAACACGAGCTGCGGAAAGTGCTGCCCAAGCACATGGCGGTGTACTCGATGCATGGGTGGGTGATACACAAATCTTTATCTATCCAGGCTATGATTTTAAAGTGGTCGATCGTTTAATTACCAACTTCCATTTACCTGAATCTACATTACTGATGTTGGTTTCAGCATTGTCCAATCGTGACAATATTCTTAATGCCTACCAACATGCAGTAGCTACAGAATATCGTTTCTTCAGTTATGGCGATGCCATGCTGATTGACCGTTTTACAGGATAGCTATTTTACAAGATAACAATAACAAGGATCTTCTGCCCTTATGCCGATTGATAGTGTGCGACATTCGATTCATATTCGCCGTAAAAAGAATCAGGTGGTCTTCCACAATATTGCTCGGCTTTGGGATATTGGGCGTCAAGCGCAAAGCCATCAACAGATTTTAGATAGCTTGCATCCTTGGAATGCTCCTGTCACCTTGAAGTTTGAAAATGCCCTGCCATGGTTGCTTGCAATTACAGGCAGTATTTTTATGCTTGCGATTTTGATTCAACCCAGCAGTATTTGGGCGCAAGCTAGCCTGTTCTGTGGCGGGTTGATGGTATTTTGGGCCTATATTTCTTATGAAGATGACGACCCAGTTGAAGAGGTGATTGATTATCTCGAACAACAAACCATTGCACAAAAATATCAGTTGGCTTACCACCGCCAACCACAGCATATTTCCGTTCCACTCAATCCTGTTTTATTTATTGCCCACTTAAAACGCCTGTTTCCAGTGTTTGAACAAGGCTCTGTCTCCAATGATTTTCCGTTATATGCAAGCACCGTTTGGACAGATGAAGAAAACAAGGACCATCAAGTACTGGTATTTCAATATCACTTTGTTAATGAAATCCGCATGACTGATAAAGATGGCAATCAGGTCAAGGTTCAAGAAATACATCGCGATCTATGGGGCGTCTTTGTTTTTGGTCTTGACATGCCCGGCTTGGCCATCAGTACTACGAGTAAATCCTTTAGTCATCCTTATTCTTTTGCATGGCATACCAGTGATATTCAGACCAATCAGCGACTCAAATTCTACGGCACCGATGAAATGCAGATGGCAAAAACGCTGACACCCGCTATGGTGCTTCGACTTTCAGAATTTTTTGAGTACCGTTCAGGAGATTTGTTGTTTCATCCCGAGAGTGATGTCCTGTGTTATCTAGGGCCACATGATTTATTCAAAATTTCGAGCAAGGCTCAGAATATCCAAGACATTTCCAGTTTACGTGGACACTTACGTACATTTAAACTACCTTATCTAGAACATTTAAAGTCTGATTTATTGAAACTTTTAAAATAACAGCAACTAAAATGTACAACCATTAAACAGGGGGTAACATGGGACTTTTTATTTTCTTATTGCTAATTATTATCGCCATTGTAGCCATTATTTTCATTCGTAATAATATTGTACGCCATCATAATGCCACGATTCGTGCTTGGTCAGATGTTGCCAGCTATGAACGTCAAAAAATTAAAATTTTAGATGCGCTTGCACCCTTGGTAGAGCAATATTCAAGTTTTGAAAAAGGCACTTTGGAAAAAGTGACCGAATTACGTCAGAACATTTTAAATTTGAATGTGAACACTGCCGATGTATCACAGCTACAACGGATTGAGAACTTGAACAAAGAACTCATGCACAGCCTAAATGTCGTGGTCGAAAACTACCCTGAGCTGAAAGCCAATGAAATTTATCTAAAAATGATGAATGAAATTGAAGAACAAAACGAAAATGTAGGCGCTGCGATTACGATTTTTAATCGCAATGTTGAGTTGTTTAACAATCAAATACAGATTTTTCCCAACAACATCATCAATACCATGACCATTGGAAAAAAAGCCATTCGACCATTTCGTGATACGGCAGCTATGCAAAATTTTGATTATCGTCCGAATTTCTAATGATTGAGCACAAAAGACAGCATGGTGAATAAGTTTCACAATGCTGTTTAAATCAGCATTAAGACAGAAAATGAACCTGATTCCTCCCTTCAGCTTTTGCCTGATAGAGTAATTGATCTGCCGACTGTAAAAAGCTCGACACGTTTAAATAGTTTTGCCCTGCGCCATGCGTATTTACCCCAATACTCACCGTGATATCAGCATGCTGACTGGCTGACAGACTCGGGATGGTCAAATGGGCCACTGCATTACGAAAGCGTTCAGCCGATGAAACTGCATCTTCAAGTGTGGTTTCAGGCAAAATTACCACAAACTCTTCCCCACCAAAGCGCGCCACAAAATCATAGGTTCGACTAAACTGATTTTTTAATAGCTGTGCGACTGCAATCAAACACTGATCACCTTGCAAATGTCCAAAATCGTCGTTGTATTTTTTAAAATGATCAATATCAATAAACAGTATCGACAATGGTCGTTTGTTGCGCTCTGCTCGCTTAAACTCATGTTCAATCCGTTCATTCAGCGCTTTACGATTTGCCACCTGCGTCAATGGATCTTGGAGTAATAATGCTTGGTTCTTTTTATTCAACTCCTCAAGTTCCAACTCCATACTTTTGCGTTCAGAAATATCAAACATGAAGCCAATAATGGCAATGGTTTTATCATTTTCACGAATCACATGTACAACATCGCGTATCCAGACGTATCCGCCATCTTGGGTTAACGCGCGATAATCTGCCTCATGATCCGTACCATCATCGGAGAGTCGGATACACATACCGACCGTCTTATCTCGATCATCAGGATGCATACGATCAATCCAGTCTTGTGCAGATTTCCAACTGTCTTGCGGCCACCCCAATAAGCTTTCAATTTGTGGCCCAATATAACTAAATTCTTTGGTATCCCAATTAATTTGCCACGGAATGGCATTGGTCGTTTCCAATAAAGTTTTATAAAATTCCCATTCTTTTAACTCACTCATTACCCCACCCCTAGGAATGCACTGCTCACATGAAGGACTAGTAAATACCAATTCCCTTTACAATATAATCACCATTTTCAGGTAAAAGAGAAACAAAAAATTACACAAACAAAAATAAAGCAAACGTCTAACCCAACCTACTTTTCACTTTCATTTTGAAAGGCTGGATTGGAATTAACAGTTCAATACATCACAAAACTGGCGTTTCAGTGCAGAATCGAGGAAAATAGCCCTCTTTTTAGCTCGAACAATCAGCGAACTGTTTTTTCGCCTTGATTTGGAATTTGTATGAAGTTTGAAAAACTTGCACAATCGGGGCGTGCCCGTCGTGGTCGCTTAACGCTTGAACATGGTGTGGTTGAAACACCTGTATTTATGCCTGTGGGTACTTACGGCACAGTCAAGGGCATGTTGCCACGTGATATTGAAGACATTCAAGCACAAATTATTTTAGGTAATACTTTTCATCTGTACTTACGCCCAGGCTTAGATGTCATTGAAGCACATGGTGGCTTACACCAGTTCATGAAATGGGACAAACCTATCTTAACCGACTCAGGCGGCTTCCAAGTCTTTAGTCTTGGTGCAATGCGTAAAATCAAAGAAGAAGGTGTGACTTTCCGCTCTCCGATTGATGGTTCTAAAGTTTTCTTATCGCCTGAAGTTTCGATGGAAATTCAAAAAACTTTAAATTCTGACATTGTCATGATTTTTGATGAATGCACACCTTATCCTGCGACGCATGAAGAAGCGCAAAAGTCATTGCAGCTTTCATTGCGCTGGGCAAAGCGTTGTAAAACGCATCACCACGATGAGTTAAACAATAGCAATGCTTTGTTTGGCATTATTCAAGGGGGGATGTATGAAGACCTTCGTGAAGAATCTTTAACGGGTTTACTCGAAATTGGTTTTGATGGTTATGCCATTGGTGGTCTTTCTGTCGGCGAACCGAAAGAAGAAATGATCAAGGTTTTGGATTATCTTCCAAACAAGATGCCTGCCGATAAACCTCGTTATTTAATGGGCGTGGGTAAACCAGAAGACATTGTTGAAGGTATTCGTCGCGGCGTAGATATGTTTGACTGCGTAATGCCAACCCGAAATGCACGAAATGGTCATTACTTTGTGACGGATGGTTTAGTCCGTATTCGTAACAGTAAATACCGTCATGACCAACAACCGCTTGACCCACACTGTGATTGCTATACCTGTACCAACTTTACCCGCGCGTATTTGTTCCATTTAGAAAAATGCGGCGAAATGTTGGGATCAATGTTAGGGACCATCCACAACTTACGTTACTACCAGCGCTTCACCCAAGACATTCGTCATGCACTCGATAACGGGACGTTTGATGCCTTTGTTGAAGACTTTTATCAACGTCGTGGTTTAGAAGTACCTCCTTGTCCGCAAGATTAATTCTTTCAGCATTTGCGCTGAAGAAAAAGACAAGGTAAATTGCAGAGCAAGTCTATTTATTATCAAATTGATACCAGTTTATTGTTTAGGAAATTGAAATGAGCCTTTTTATTTCTACTGCTCACGCAGCAGGTGAAGCTGCACAGCAACCAAGCCTCGTAACCAACTTACTTATGATTGCGGTTTTTGTCGCAATTTTCTATTTCTTGATTTGGCGTCCGCAATCTAAGCGTGCTAAAGAACACCGTTCTTTGGTCGAAAGCTTAGGTGTTGGCAGTGAAGTTGTTTTTGCTGGTGGTTTGATGGGTAAAATTACTAAACTTGAAGGTGATTTTGCAGTGGTTGAATTAAACCGTGGTGTAGAAGTAAAAATTCAACGCGCAAGTGTGATTTCAGTTCTTCCTGAAGGCACATTAAATAACCTTTAATCAAAAATAGTCGTGCACCCGCACGACTTTTTCATTTTAAGAAGAAAACAAATGCGTTACCCAGCATGGAAATATCTACTGATTCTCGTGGTTCTCGTGGTCAGTACATTATATGCCCTGCCAAGTTTGTATCCTGATGAACCTGCTGTTCAAATTTCAGGTGCCAAAGCTGGTACTCAAATTGACCAAAGCATCATACAAAAAGCAGAGCAAATTTTAAAAAGCGAAAATATTGCAACGCATGACAATAGCTTTACCAATAACGCTGCATTGCTCCGTCTAGATTCATCTGAAGCCCAGTTAAAAGCCAAAGATGCATTGCGTCGTGGTCTTGGAGATAACTATGTTGTTGCACTGAACCTTGCACCAACCACACCAGAATGGTTGCAAAAAATTGGTGCGAAACCAATGAAGCTTGGTTTGGACTTGCGTGGTGGTGTCCACTTCTTGCTTGAAGTGGATATGGACAAGGCCATCAGCCAACGCATGGAAACCTCTGCAACCGATTTACGTCGTCAATTGCGTGACAATAAATTGAAATTCAATAGTCTTTCATTGAATAGCAATACCATTACTTTGCAATTTGCGAACAATACTGATCGTGATGCAGTCATGGATTTCTTGCGCAGCAAAAATACTGAATTTACTCAGCAAGCAGTTGCATCAGATACAGGCTCTAGCTTGCGTTTGACCTATACCGATGCGCGTAAGCAAGAAATTCAATCTTATGCAGTCAACCAAAACTTAACTACCCTGCGTAATCGTATTAATGAGTTAGGGGTTGCAGAGGCGCTGGTACAAACCCAAGGTAATAACCGCATTGTGGTGGAATTACCAGGTGTACAAGATACAGCCGAAGCAAAACGTGTTTTAGGTCGTACTGCAAACTTAGAGTTCCGTCTAGTCTCCGACCAGAATGATCAATATATCGACCCATATACAGGTAAATATAATGATCAACCACTCCCTCCAGGTACGGAAGTTTTTGCTTATCAATCTCTCGATAGTGGTCGTGAGTTATTACTGAACCGCAACCGCATTTTGACGGGTGAACGCGTTCAAAATGCGTCTTCTGGCTTTAGTCAGGACACTGGCGGTGCAGAAGTGAATATTACCCTCGACAGCGCGGGTGGTAAGCTCATGGCAGACGCGACGCGTAACTCTGTGGGCAAACGTATGGCGGTGTTGTTTATCGAAAATAAACAAAAGATCAGCTATGTCGCAGACCCGAAAACTGGCGCTCAAACGGAAGTCCGCACACCATATACAGAATCTGTGGTCATTAATGCGGCGACCATTCAAGCCGTGTTGGGTTCTCAGTTCCGTATCACAGGCTTAGATTCTCCACAAGAAGCGTCTGAACTTGCCCTCATGTTACGTGCAGGTGCATTAGCAGCGCCAATGTACTTTGTTGAAGAACGCGTGGTTGGTCCTAGCCTCGGTCAAGAAAACATTGATAAAGGTGTCTTATCCACCCAAATCGGTTTCTTACTGGTGGCGATCTGGATGGTGGTGTTCTTCCGTCTATTTGGTTTAATTGCCAATTTAGCCTTAGTCATCAATATTGCCATGATCCTGACCGTAATGTCTTGGATTGGTGCCTCATTATCGCTTCCGGGTATTGCCGGTATCATCATCACCATTGGTATGGCGGTCGATGCCAACGTCCTCATCTGTGAGCGAATACGAGAGGAAATGAAATGGGGAGCCTCTCCGAAACAAGCCATTATTGCGGGTTATGATCGCGCCTATAACACCATTCTAGACTCGAACTTAACTACCTTTATTGTCGCTTTCATTTTGTTTGCCATCGGTTCTGGTCCAATCAAAAGCTTTGCAGTCACCCATATGATTGGTATTGTCTGCTCGATGTTTACCTCGATTACGGTAACGCGTGCGGTCGTACAGTTGATTTATGGCAAAAAGCGTGACTTGAAAAAGTTGAGCATTTAAGGAGATCGATGATGACTGACATGACTCAACCTAAATCAAAACAATATGGTCGCCCTGATAATGAGCGTGTAATTGGCTTCATGAAGATCAGCAAACCTGCTGCCTTCGCGTCAATTTTCATTACCATTGCCAGTATCTTCTTTATTGCCGTGAATGGTCTTAACTTAGGTTTGGACTTTACTGGGGGTATTTCTGCGGAAGTAACCTACGCAAAACCAGTTGACCAAGATCAAATTGTTAAATCACTTCAAGCTACAGGCTTCGAACATGCCGTGGTACAGACCCTAGGCAGTAACACAGACGTATTAATTCGTATGCCTGTGCAAAAAACCAGTGTTGAAGATTTAAATAACACCTTGATCAAAGCGGTACAAGTTCCCAATAACACAGCTACGTTACATAAAGTTGATGCTGTCGGTGGTCAAGTCGGAAATGAACTCTATGTTCGCTCTGCGGGTGCCGTTGCACTTGCATTGATCTTGATGTTGATCTACGTGACCATTCGCTTTGAGTTCAAATTGGCTGTGGGTGCAATCCTGTCCCTCTTTCACGATATTTTAGTGATTCTAGGGGTATTTGCATTCATGCAATGGCCATTCGACCTCACCACTTTGGCTGCAGTGCTTGCTGTGATTGGTTTCTCACTCAACGATAACATCGTGGTATCGGACCGTATCCGTGAGAACTTCCGTAAAATTCGAGGTGCATCACCTCGTGAAGTGATCGATATTGCCCTCACTGAAACTTTACGCCGAACTGTACATACTTCCGCAACCTTATTATTGGTTGTCGTCGCTATGTTAATTATGGGCGGTGAAGGTCTGCGTTGGTTCTCGGTGGCGATGTTTATCGGTGTGTTTGCAGGAACATATTCTTCGATTTATATTGCAACTGCTTATGCCCTATGGCGTGGTTTAAACCGTCAAGACTTTATTGTTCAAATTAAACCCGAGTTTGATGAGGAAGAAATTCCTTAATCCCTAAACAACAGGCTCACACTGAAGCTCATCCTTGGATGGGCTTTTTTAATGTTGAATCAGTTGAATCTGTGGCCACTGAAAGCCACGACACGACGGTTCTGCCTGCCAAGCCACTGTCAGCATCGTTTGACCTAAATGATAGTTCTGATAAGCAAAGCTGCCTAGCATCGCGTGCTGACACATCCCACCATGCTGGATGGGATGCACCTGTGTATTCAACTCGTTCAAACTCAGCCGAATCCCCAAGCCAGAAGCTTTTAATACCGCTTCTTTGGTGGTCCAAACCCTAAACCAAAATTCTTCTGAATATTCCATTTCAGCCCAATGCTTAAGCTCATCAGGATGAAATGCATGTTGTGCCAAGGCTTCAAATCGAACCTTTCGGTCCAAATCCTCAATATCTATACCGACCTGTTTAACCGTATCGCTGTAGGCTAAAGCGTAGTGCTTATGGCTATGACTATGATTAAATGTGACTTGCGGAAATTGTTCTAAATATGGCTTGCCATATTCAGTCTTAGAAAGATCTGCGTTTTGGATCTCGCATTGCATGTGTTGCGAGAGCAACTGATTCCGAAATTGATAGATCGCCTGTTTTTGTTGCTGTATTTTGGCCTTACGGTCTAAATCCGTAGGCAACTGAATCATCTGCTCTAAGCGGCTGACATCTATATGAATCAATTTCGTCACGCATATCTCCTCTTTATGTGCAGCCTCATTCTAAAAGAAACCGAATACAAAAGAAAAAGCCCAAAGTCATCTTTGGGCTTTTTCATCTTTTAAACGAACTGAAAATTAACGTTTAAATTTTTTCTCAGCTTTTTTGAACTTCTGAACATAACGACGTTTACGTGCAGCAGTACGTTCATCCACTTGTGACTTACGCCCTTCAAATGGGTTTTCAGAGGTTTTAAACTCAATACGCACAGGCGTACCTTCCAGTTTATACACACGACGGAACACATTTTCCAAGTAACGACGGTAATCTGCTGGGGTTTTATCAACTTTGTTACCATGAATCACAATCGTCGGTGGATTTTGCCCGCCCATATGCGCATAACGCATTTTAATACGGCGACCACCCACCATTGGTGGTTGATGTGCATCCACAGCATCACTCAAAATTTGCGTGATTTTGGCCGGTGAAACTTTCAAATGTGAAGATTCATAAGCACGGTGGATCGATGGGTACATTTCCCCTACGCCCGTACCATGCAGTGCAGAAATTAAGTGGATTTTTGCCCAAGGAATAAAATCAAAACGACGTTCAACATCTAGCTTACATTGCTTACGATCATACTCAGACATGTTGTCCCATTTGTTGATCGCAATCACCATGGCACGCCCTGCTTCCAATGCATAACCAATCAAGTGTAAGTCTTGCTCTACAATGCCTTCACGGGCATCTACCACCACGACAACCACATGTGCATCTTTCATGGCTTGTAAGGTTTTTACAATCGAGAATTTCTCGATCATTTCATCGACCTTACCTTTACGACGTACACCCGCAGTATCAATCAGCGTATATTGACGACCATCACGCTCGAAAGGGATATAAATAGAGTCACGGGTTGTACCTGGCTGGTCAAATGCCACCACGCGTTCTTCACCCAACAAACGGTTCACTAGCGTTGATTTACCTACGTTCGGACGACCAATAATGGCGAGACGTAAGCCTGTGTTTTTATCGTGCTCTTCTGGATTTTCATCTTCAGGCACATCCTGCAACACATCTTCCAGCATTTGCTGTACGCCACGACCATGACTTGCCGCAACTTGTAGTGGCTCACCCATACCGAGCTTATAAAATTCGACGAGCGCGGCTTCAGCATGTACGCCATCCACCTTATTTGCGACAAGGTAAACTTTTTTACCTAACGTACGTAATTCACGGGCAATTTGTTCATCAGAAGCCAATAAGCCTGCGCGCGCATCGACTACAAATACAATGATATCCGCTTCATGAATCGCAGTTTTAGACTGCTCTGCCATGTAGGTGTCAATGCCACCTTCATTTTCACCAATACCACCGGTATCGACCACAATGAACGATTTATTTTGATAAACAGCATCACCATATTTACGGTCACGTGTCAGACCCGCAAAGTCAGCCACCAAAGCATCACGACTTTTGGTAATTTGGTTAAATAGGGTTGATTTTCCGACATTCGGACGACCAATGAGCGCAATTACGGGTTTCATAGTTTAACCTTTATTCAAGATCAGCCAGTGCGACTGGTCTGAACATCAGAAAAATGGAAGATATAAGAATACTAAATAAAACACGGGGCATTGAAATTTCTCAAATACCCCGTGTGAAAATACGGATTTGGCTTAGTTTAACATAAGGCAGATAAAAATTAACGATTCTGCCAAACGCTAAATGTACCCTTACGTGTCGCGACTGTGAGTTGACCTTCAATTACACGCAATGTACGTACAGCACCACTGGTTTTGGCACGACCAATTAACTGACCTGAATTTGGGTCAATCAGATGTAATACGCCATCTAAATCCCCTACTACAAGGTCTTGACCAAACAGTACTGGATTACTTAGTTCGCGGTTTAAAAGTTGCTCATTTTGCCACAATTGTTGACCTGTCGCCAGATCATAGGCTACTAGCTTGCCATTGGCTTGGGCAACAAAGACTTTATTGTCTGCAACTTCAGGACGTTTGGTACTGCTGGCATCTTCACTCCAAATCACTTGTTGTGAAGCCAAGTCTGTTACAGTCACTTGCCCCTGAAAACTGGTGGTCACTAAAAGCTGACCTGCCACCACTGGATCACCATCAACATCATTTAAACGCTGAATGTCAGAACGACCATCGCTGACTGCCACACGACGTTGCATACGAGGCACGCCACTGAGTACATCTAACGCATAGACATAAGCATTTGCAGAAGACACCAATACAGTACGTGCATCGAGTGCTACAGGCGTTGAAGTGCCACGTAAGCTAAATTGTACGCTTGGTAAATCATAGCTCCAAACTTGCTGCCCAGATTCTAAATCATGCGCGTAAACCGTACCATCATTGCTGACTGTCACCACACGACCAGATTGTACCAATGAAGGTGCTAGAATTGCGCCTGTTAATTGGGCAATCCACTTTTGTTCGCCTGTGGCTTGATCTAGAGCAAACAATTGACCTTTATGGTTTCCAACAATGACCAGACCATCTTTGGCTTCTACACCTGAGCTTAGACCTTGTTTAGAGACTTTTTTACTCCAAACTTTATCTTTGCCACGATAGGCTGTGACTTCACCTTTGGGGCTGGCAACGAAAATCACCCCATTATCGATATCCAATTGTAAACGTAGTGGATCTGCCTCTGAAGTCGAAGAAACACTTTCAGAAAAAACAGGTGCTAAACTTTTCGATTGTTCAAGCTTAGGTAATGGACTCGGTTTGACATCTTCAACTTTAATTTTGTTACTCGAACAACCGACTAAAGCCAGCGTCAAAATTGTTAGTGCAAACGGTATTTTATATTTTCTATCCATTAAGACTCATCCACTTGTGTTTCTAAAATTGGTCGTTCGATTTCAGGATCATCTACTAAAATGCCAACACTTTCGAGTTTAATTTGTAAAATTTGACGCTCTTGTTTACGCTCGATTAACGTATCCCATGCGCTTTGATACGCTTTTTTTGCATTTTCCACATCATTCTTAGCGACATATACATCACCACGCACTTCATCAGCCGTTGCTTTGAATGCAGGATCAGTAACCAGAGCTAAAGATTTGAGTGCGTCATCATATTTATTTTGCGCCAGCTGTGCATAAGCCAAACGTAGTTTCACGATTTGCGTTAAACCATTATCTTTGACTTTAGAGTTTTCCACCTTTTTCAAGGCTTTCTCTGCACCTGCGTAGTCACCCTTGTCATAAGCCAACTTTGCCATCACAAATTGAGTTTGAATTGCCTGCGCAGAATCAGGAGCATCCTTCACAATTTTATCTGCAGCTTCAGTCAACTCAGTCATCGCATTCGGATTGCCTTGCACATTACGCGCATCATCCATCAATTGCTGGACTTTTGCAGTTTGCATTTGCGATTCTGCAAGGTTTTTCTTTTGCCAATATTCCCAACCGAAAAAGGCAATCAACGCAATTAAAATCCCACTAATGATGGCCGAACCATATTTTTTAGTGAAAGACTTTAAACCCTCAAGTTGTTCTTCTTCACTCAATGATGCGCTCATTTGATTACCCTTTTCCTAAATGTTATTTGACTCTTATTTTGAAGAAAATTTTTCGATGAAGAATGGTACGACATCAGCAATTGCGACTTCACACTGTTCTGCTGTCGCCAAAGTTTTGACCAATAGCTGCTGTGCTTCCCACTCACGCTCACCCAAAATCAAAGCATACAGAGCACCCGACTGGTCAGCCTTTTTCATTTGGCTTTTCATTGAACCTTGTGAGCCGACTTTTAAACGCAATGAGCTTTGTGCAGTATCTAACTGATTACGGAATTGTTCTGCCAATACCAATGCTTTACCTTGAGAAGCAGGGTCTGCCACCAAGAAAATCTCGCAATCACGAATTGGAGCTACGTCTTCGACTTGCTCAAGCAACAGCAATAAACGCTCCATCCCCATAGCAAAACCAACTGCGGGTACAGACTGATCAGCCTTTCCTTTTAACTGTCCAACCAGACCATCGTAACGACCGCCTGCACACACGGTGCCTTGTGAACCCAAATGAGTGGTGGTCCATTCAAATACAGTTTTGTTGTAATAATCTAAACCACGAACCAGTTTCTGATTAATCACAAACTCAACACCCGCATCGCTCAAATACTGCTGCAAAGTTGCAAAGTGCTGTAAAGTTTCTTCACCCATAAAGTCATGCAACTTCGGTGCATTTTCTAAAATGGCTTGAGTTTTTGCATCCTTAGAGTCAAGGATACGCAATGGATTGGTGACCAAACGGCGCTGTGAATCTTCATCCAAATCATTTTTATGTGATTCTAAAAACTCAACCAAAGCCGCACGATAAGCTGCGCGCTCATCAGACTCACCTAAAGTATTCAATTCAAGTTGAACTTTATCCGCCACACCCATGCGTTTCCATAGACGTGCCGTCATCAAAATAAGCTCGGCATCCATATCTGGAGTCGCCACCCCAAAGGTTTCCACACCAAACTGGTGGAACTGACGGTAACGCCCTTTTTGTGGTTTTTCATAACGGAACATTGGTCCGATATACCACACACGCGGGGTCGCGCCACGGAGTAAATTATGCTCAAGCATGGCACGTACACAACCTGCTGTTCCTTCAGGACGCAGTGTCAAAGACTCAGGCGGATTGCCTTTATCTAAGAACGTATACATTTCTTTTTCAACGATATCCGTCGCATCACCAATCGAACGTTTGAACAAATTGGTTTGTTCAACAATAGGCAAACGGATTTGTTGATAACCATAGGCATCCATTAACGATGCTAAATGTTGCTCTAGACGTCTCCAAGCCGGTGTTTGCGTTGGAAGAATGTCATTAAAACCTTTGATTGCGACTATTGAACTCATGATGAACTACGAATGATCTCTTTAGATTTAGCTTCTTCAAGCTCTAGAACACGTTGACGAACCATTGTTTCGATTTCATCAACTAACTGGTTGGTATCAATCAGATGGCTTTTCTCGCCATTACGATACACAAGCGAACGTGGACTTGCCCCCACCACGCCAATATCAGCCTCTTTGGCTTCGCCTGGGCCATTCACTTTACAACCAATGACCGATACGTCCATTGGGGTACGAATGTCTTCCAAACGCTCTTCCAAAGCTTGCATCACTGAAATCACATTAAATTCTTGTCGTGAACAGCTTGGGCAAGCAATAAAGTTAATGCCATTTGAACGGAGGCTGAGTGATTTTAAAATATCAAAACCAATTTTAACTTCTTCTTCGGGTTCGGCTGCCAATGAAATACGCATGGTGTCACCAATGCCTTCCATGAGCAAACCACCCAATGCAATGGCTGATTTTACTGAACCCGTACGATAAATCCCAGCTTCGGTAACGCCTAAATGTAATGGGTTATCAATTTGTTGAGACAGTAAACGGTAGGCATCCATAGTCAAAAACACATTCGATGCTTTCACAGAAACCTTAAATTCATGGAAATTCAAACGGTCTAAGATATCAATATGACGCATCGCTGACTCAAGCAAAGCCTGACCTGTCGGCTCACCATATTTCTTTTGAATGTCTTTTTCCAAAGAACCCGCATTCACGCCAATACGCATAGAAATATCATGATGACGTGCTGCAGCTACCACTTCACGAATTTTCGCTTCCGAGCCAATATTACCCGGATTAATACGTAAACAATCCGCGCCCATATCTGCCACTTTCAATGCGATTTTATAATCGAAGTGAATATCTGCCACTAAAGGAACTTGTACGCGTTTACGAATTTCACCAAAGGCTTCAGCTGCTTCCATCGACGGTACAGAAACACGCATAATGTCAGCACCTGCATCTGCACAGCGTTGAATCTGAGCAACAGTTGCTTCGACATCACAGGTTTCAGTATTGGTCATGCTTTGAATACTGATCGGAGCATCACCTCCGACGTAAACAGAACCCACACGAATTTTGCGGGTAGTACGGCGTTGAATCGGGTTTACAATCATGATTATTTACTCTGGCACCATTAACGAGATAAACGGAATTCTGCTTTCCCATTTACTGTATATGGTGACAATGAAATCTGCTCATTGTTTAAACTTAATGACACTGCGGCCGCATCATCCAAACGGATTTGGAATGGCGCTTCACCACTTAAGGTTAAAGTATTGGCTTGACGACCTGTGGCTAAAACTTTACCCGTCGAATCCAAAATATGAACTGAGGTCGGACGGTTAAAATTCAAGACCAATTGATCGCCTGAAACTGCGGTTGCACCACCCACTGACAATACTTCAACTTCAGATTTATTTGCATCTGCCGCACTGCTTTCTGAATTCGAACCCGATGAGCCCCAATTTTGGATTGTGCCAACAATTGCAGCCAAGATCACCAAGATGATAACTATAATGACAGATCGCTTTAACCACTTACGGTTGCGCTCACTGTTTGAACCTGGCAATTTGCCCATAATCTTGATTGGCGAATTATCCAAGGCATGATTAGGCACCATACCTGTATCATTGGCATAGATTTCATCAAAACGCTGAATCAGTGAGGTTGCATCGACATTTAAATATTTTGCATAAGTACGATAGTAACCTTTAATAAAGGTCGCTTCTGGCAAAGACTTATATTCATCTTGCTCTAATGCAGTTAAAGTTTTTACAGGAATTTTTAAATCTGCAGCAACTTGACTTAATTCACGTTTTTGAGCAATACGTTTCTGGCGTAAGTATTCTCCAGGACGCTGGACATTTCCTAATGCATTAGGTACTACGCTTGAACCATTCGATTGCGGTGAATTAGGATTTACTTCCATACGGCCTCAGTACTGTACTATAATTGCAAATAACGTGTGTATTCTTGGCTATCTGGGAACAATGCACGCAGTTGGTTGACTAACACTTGCATACCCATCTTATCGCCATTGGCTCGTGCAATACGAATACCAATCCATAATGCACGCGCACTCTGATTTTTCTGCCCAACCAGACGAACAAACTGTTCATATAACTGTGTCGCAGCAGGAATTTGTTGTCTTAAATAAAATATTTCAGACAACTCTAACATTGAAACATAAGAATTCGGATTTACTTGCAATGCTTGCTTGAATGATTTTTCAGCATTTGCTGTATCACCCAATTTTAAGTAAATACGTCCTAAATTTTCCAATGCCTTGAATCGCTGATCATAACCTAAGGTTGAACCAGCAATTGCTAATTGTTCAATCGCCTCATTATAACGCCCTACGACGTATAAATACGTACCATAGTTGTTACGAGCTTGCGCATTTTTAGGATCTGCGGAAATTGCACGTTTAAAATGTGTCTCCGCTTTTTCCATATTGGCAGGGCTACCTTCTTGCTGTAACAACACACCCATCATCATATTCGCAGTGGAATCACGTGACTCCATTTCCAATGCTTGATCGAGCGCGCGTTTTGCCGCATCTAGGTCGCCCTTACGAATATATTCCGCTGCCAATTGAGTTCGCACTTCTACTGCTTTCTCGGGGTCTTTTTTAAACCCTGGTACTGACGACGTCGTTGTCGTAATACAACCCACTAATGACGCTGAAAGACAAAACATTGTAATACATGCAAATTTGTAGGTGGGTTTACTCAATTAATAGCCCCTTTATTATCCGTTTGAGCGCAAAATCTCATTCCGCTCAGCCACTTTTTTCTTCCACTGCTCTGCACGACGTGTACGGTCAGCCACTTGACCAACCAACTGTCCACATGCAGCGTCAATATCATCACCACGTGTCTGACGAATCGTACACACAAATCCTGCATCAGACAAAGTTTTTTGGAAAGAAATAATACGGTTACGACTTGAGCGACCATATGGTGCATGCGGAAACGGATTAAAGGGAATTAAATTAATTTTACTTGGTAAATTTTTTAACAATTTCAACAGCTGTTGTGCATGTTCAGGTTGGTCATTGACCCCATCTAACATCACATATTCAATGGTGACATGACGGCGTGCGCTTTCATTACCATCTTTCGCCAAATAGCGCTGACATGCTGCAATCAACTGATCCAACGGATATTTTTTATTAATTGGCACCAATTCATTACGCAATTCATCATTTGGGGCATGTAGCGAAATCGCCAATGCCACATCAATATCTTGTGCCAATTGGTCAATTTTCGGCACCACACCTGACGTTGACAGCGTCACACGACGTTTCGACATACCATAAGCAAAATCGTCCAGCATCAACCGCATAGAGCTTAAGACCGCATCATAATTGAGTAAAGGCTCGCCCATACCCATCATGACCACATTGGTCACGGTACGCTCACGTTCTGCAACTGGCACCTCTTCCATATAGGAGTAGTTTGCCATCCACAATTGGCCAATAATTTCCGCAGGTGTTAAATCACGTTGGAAACCTTGCTTACCCGTAGAACAGAATGAACAATCTAGGGCACAACCCACTTGTGAAGAAATACACAAGGTTTTACGTGCGCCTGTTTTATCTTCGGCTGGAATGAGCACAGTTTCAACCAATGAGCCAGCACCATCACCTACACGGAACACCCATTTACGTGTGCCATCTTTAGAATAATTACGGTGTACGACTTCGGGCGCTTTAATTTCACATACGCGCTCTAATTTTTCACGCAACTTGCCTGAAATGTTGGTCATTTCAGCAAAATCGGTCACGAAATATTGATGGATCCACTTCATCACCTGTCCTGCACGGAATTTCTTTTCGCCCAAAGCTTCAAAGAATTGTTCCAGTTCAAGACGTGACATGCCCAGTAAATTCACTTTTTCCACAGAAGGTTGCTGTGTTGGAGTGGACAAAGATTGTTGCGATTCATCAGACGTTGCCGATGAAACGACCACTTCAGTACTCATGTGTAATTACCTAAACCATGTCGAAGATAGAAAGAGATTGCTCAATATTCAAGCAAATAAATTTTAAGAGAATAAAAAAACCAGATAAGCAGTATAACACTTATCTGGTTCGAATACTGCGAATTAACGAGTACGCGGAGCAATCTCAGTTTGAGCGAAGAAGTAGTTAACTTCACGATCAGCAGATGCTACAGAGTCAGAACCGTGAGCAGCGTTTTCGTCGATGCTTACAGCGAAGTCAGCGCGGATCGTACCTGGAGCAGCTTCTTTAGGGTTAGTTGCGCCAAGGATTTCACGGTGAGCAAGAACTGCGTTTTCGCCTTCAAGAACTGAAACAACAACTGGGCCAGAAGTCATGAACGCAACTAAGTCAGCAAAGAAACCACGTTCTTTGTGTTCTGCGTAGAAACCTTCAGCTTCAGTTTGAGTCAAATGTTTCATTTTAGTTGCAACGATTTGAAGACCAGCTTTTTCAAAACGAGCAAAGATGTCACCAATGTGGTTTTTAGCAACTGCGTCTGGTTTTACGATAGATAAAGTACGTTCAATAGCCATGATTGGCTCCTTAAGTCAAATTAGACGTGAAAATTTTGCCGCATTATACCGAATAATGTGCAGTTATCAGCTTTTGTAATGTAAAAAAACTGGATTTTTTCGATGTGCTGCTAGAAAAATGCTGGATTAGCTGGCTTCGTCAATCCATGCCATTTGAATTGCTTCAAGCAAACCTTCAGTCGACTTAGTTGGATCATCACTAAAGTCAGGTAAAGCACACACCCACGCGTGTAAGTCGGTAAAACGAATCCATTGCGGATCCACATCTGGATGTGCTTCATATAATTCAATCGCGATATCCATGGTATCTGTCCAACGTAAACCCATGACTGTTCCTAATTTATGCTATGAATCGGCTACTTTAACAAATTTCATCATGTCTGAAAAACTGCGCAGTATGATTCAATCTACAAGACCATACTAAACATAGGTGCACACGCAATAACCACTGCGGCAACACTCGCACCTATCACCGCACCAACCGCTACATCACTAGGATAATGCAAGCCTAGCACCATACGGGACAATGCCACCAACACAGTAAAGGGCAACATTAAGACCAATAAGATGGGCTGAACATAACCAATCACCACACTCGCCATCACTGCATGTAAAGTATGCCCAGAGGGAAAACTAAAATGATCTAAAGGTCGTTCACAAAGGCGAATGACTTGATGTACCTGATAAGGTCGTGGGCGCACCGTTTTAGTTTTGAGCACTTTATAAATAGCCGTACCCAATAAAGAACCTAAAATCAAATACAGCATTTGCAAGCTATAGGACAAACCTTGCAACATCCAAAGGCTCATCAACATGATGTACCAGAAAAAACCATCACCGAAACGGCTAATCAGTTTAAAAAAAAGTGCCACTCGCTCTGAATGGGAAAAATGGTTCAGATATAAACAACCTTTTAAGTCGAGATCGAGTATTTTTATTTTTGCATTCTTAAAATTCATAATTCCTCTCCTCAAGCTTTTGTTTTGCTTACGCTATCATTCGGGTTTCCTTTGCCACCTGATATAGGGCTTGTTCTAGTTGAGTCACGGGATGATGCCACCCCATTTCCATTACATTCAGACGGGCACTTTGTCCCATACTCTTCAGTTGTTGTCGTCTTGGTAAATTCTGCATGTGTTTCGAAAATGCATTTACATCATTTAATGGACTCAGCCATCCTGTTTTACCCTGTTCAATATGCGCATGAGCACATGCATAATTATATGCTACTACAGGTAAACCACTCGCCATTGCTTCTAAAACAACGTTACCAAAAGTTTCAACTTGACTAGCAAATACAAAAACATCTGCACTTGCATAAACACTTGCAAGATTCTTACCAGTTAAGCCTCCAGTAAAAATTACACCATGTACTTTACCTAAATTTTCCAAGCGTTGACGGTCGGGTCCATCGCCAGTGATCACCAATTTATAATATTTTTCGCCACGTTGCAGCATATATATATAGTTACGAATCAGTACATCAATTTCCTTCTCTGGCGATAACCGTCCCACATAAAGCATCACTGTGGTATGACAGTCTGCCCCCCAAATGCACCGATATGAATCAGAGTGATGTATGGGAGAAAATTGCTGCGTATCTACACCCCGCCCCACTATTACCAATGGGCAAGTAATTCCAAATTGCTTTAAAGCCTTTTGTGTATCTTTACTCGGAACACAGGTCAGTTGGGTATTATTATGAAACCAACGTAAATAATGTTGTATCGGTTTCACCAAAAAAGCCAAATCAAAGAAGCGACTAAAATCCTGAAAAGGTGAATGAAAACCACTTGATACAGGAATATTACGACTTTTAGCAGCATGCAAGGCTGTGAGCCCCAACGGTCCTTCAGTCACTACATGCACCACATTCGGCATAAACTCATCTAGAGCATTGGCAACTTTCAAAAACTGTGGCCAACCAAATTGTAAACTCGGATATTTAGGAATACTTTGTGCTGTAACCAGACATTCTTTGTTGGGAGTAAAGTCCCCGCATGATTGAGTCTGGCTCGGACGAACGAGCAGAATTTTATGCCCCTGCTTTTGCAACCCTTTACAAAGCTGCATCAATGATAAAGCCACCCCATTCACTTCTGGTGGCCATGTTTCTGTGACGATTGCTATTTTCAACCTCGGGCGAACCAGATCTTTTAAAACACTTATTTCTTCTATGCTGTTTTTGTTTTTTTGTAATTTGAAATAAAACTTAAAACTGTCTGGAAAATTTTGTTGTTTTAACAGGCTCGCAGTGGATATGTAAGACATATAACACCTATTGCTTGATTTTGTTCTAGCTTAGATGCCTTTGTTTACAGTTTGATGATGCTTGTTTGACATTCCCGTGAAATACAAAAGGGAGATAAAATTTACCTCCCTTTTGTTGATCATTTACAAAACCTAACGGCTTTACAACGAAATTAAAAATCCACATTGACATAGATTCGGTCACGATACACTCCTGCAGGAACACCATTTATAGGGTTTTCTTGCAATTGAGCTGAAATTATATATTTCTGATTCATTCCAGCACGCTGATTCATCTGAACACCCCATAAATTTTGACTCGCACCACGTATATTTAATTGAGTTCTTAACCTATATGGGCCATTGGATACATAACTTAGACCAGAAGAATTTACTAGATTTTGACTGTTAAAAGCAATTGAATAATTACGATCACAAGATATATTAAAAGAAGTCGCTGTTTGGCTACGATAATAACTAGCCAATTTCATTTCTGGAGCTGAAAATCCACCTATAGAACATTCAGATGCTGAAACAAATCCACAGCAAGTCATACAAATGCAAGCTATTAATAAGTTTCTCATTAAACACCTCCTATTACTTGCAAATCAAATTAATGATTTCATTCTCACTACCACTAATTTGATGTTGAGAAACATTCAATGAAGCATTACAAATCTGATTACCTTGTGAAACAACCTTAATATTGTATTGGGTTGGCTTAGCAAGATACAGATAAAATAAACCATCACTATCAACAAAATAGTTTTCTTCATTACCTCCATTTATGCGCACTAAAGTACCTAGAAGGAATTTCTCCCCATTTTCATTTAATAATTTAAAAGTAAATTTTTTAGTCTTAAGTATTGGAAAATTTAAAACATAACCTCTTTGGTTTAATGCACTAAGTTGCTGACTGGCTTGATCAACAGAATAATCCAGAGGAAGCTGATCTTGATTATAAGAAATATCATAATTAATGTAAGGAACAATATCATGTACAAATAAATATCCCTTTTTATTCGATTCACCTACTGAAGAAAGTGATCTTAACACCTCGATATTTTCCATTCCATTGAGATCCACCAATGTAAAAGCATCATCAACATATTTGGTAAGTGCTACTTTTTTATCCAAAAATACCAGTGCACCTTGAAATTGAGCGCGTGAAGTCCGATTATCAGGATATTCATCATACGATAGAGACAAATCACCTACTCTAGATTTTAAAAGACCAAAACCATGAAAATTAACATCACTATCTTGATTTGAAACCGCTAAAGCATAATCGAACCCATACGGATTATAACTTCTTCTTGAATAGCTTATTTCAGTATCATTATCATCTGTATTATGTTCAATACTTACACTGCTACGAGAATTCCAGTCATATGTAAGTGCAATATTAAAGTTATCATCCTGATCATCTTCAAAGTTTTTCGAACAATTTATACTTGCATAAAGTTTATCTGTTATTCTTTTAGCAGCACCAAAATTAATAATTCTACTATCTTGAGTTTGAAAAGCACCACCTTTGTAATTTATATTATTGACATAACTTAAACTCAGACCATCAAAGAAGCCCAATTTCGATACATTAATATAAGCGAGATTAGATAATTTAGTATTGAATTCTGAATCAGAATAACCCAAAGGTTCATATTGGTCAGTATAGTAACGACCATTATATCCAAATGACCAGCGACCATAACTTTTACTTAAAGATACAGATAAAGCATAACCAATAGTGCCATCATCCTCACTTGCGGCATATGCTGTATCCAATAAAGCAAAAGTACCTAGTGCTTGAGTCCACAAAAAACTTAAATTACTAACTTCTTCTGAATAGGTTGCATCAAAACCCAAGGTAGTATTTTGTGTAACTCCTCGACGAAAATATAATTTTGTAAAGAATTCACGATAATCATTACTGTCATCATCATAATTATATCTTAGCTTCCCAAGAGAAATATCATACTCATTAAGATCCTTTCTTAATAACTGACTACTGATATATATTGGGAAACTTTGTACAGTCTGATTACCCAATATGTCACGAACGACGATTTGAGCTTCCCCTGATTGATTAATACTTGCACCAGATTGTAATGAATAATTACCAGGTGTAACGGACTGATTATATAAGTTAACGCCATTAATATATAAATCTACAGTTGATGGGAGTACTGCACTCCCATTCAGAGTAGGCATATTCCAATAAACAAAATCTGGACGTTCGGTAAAATTTGTTCCAAAACTTATACCACCATATCGAAATGAATTAGTCAGTGTACTATAAACACTAGTATTATCACCTAATCGAAACTTGGTGTAATTCTCAGGAAACTCTAATTCAAAAAGAGAACCAACACGAACTACATCTTGTTCAGTATCAGTTGGTGAATCTCTATATATAAATGAATTAGTAAAAATCCAATAATCTTTAAATATTCCGATTTCAGTTAGTGCATTAAATTGATTATCAAAGTCATCTTTTGAGTAAAATAAATCATAATTAACAAAGCCACCAAAATTAGCTCTTTTTGGAATTATTATTGTATCCTTATAAGGTACTGATGCAAAATAACTAGCTGGGACATTAATTTTTACTGCCTGCAAAGTCTCATCTTTTTCAAATTTAACATCAGGACCACTCATTAAACAATAATTATCTTTCTCCTTGTTTCTTTGGAAACTCGAAGTAGATACTCCTAAATCTTCAAGTGGACTACATTCTATATACTCACCATCTTTCGAAGTCAGCAATAAGGCTTCTATATTTCTGTCAACACCATTCAACCATATATTAACCACCATTAAATTATTATTATTTTCTGATAATGGTACATTAACATCTGCATTAGCTGCACCAATAGATCCTATTACAATAAGAACAACCCTAATACCCTTCATAGAATCACCCTCTGAGATTTAATATTCTAAAAAATCTCCATCTTTATCAGTTTTAATTCTAACTTTTATTTTTTCATTTGAACCATTATTAACAACACCTAAATCAAGTTGGTACTTACTACCCGAAAGTAAATATTTATTTAAACTTTTTTTTACTAACTCCTTATTATTAGCATCTATTAATTCAACTTCATTAAGTTGCACATGAGATTTTGAATTATTTTCAAGGTCTAAAATAAATTTATTATTCATTTTTTTTAAATCGACCTTCAAATTATTTTTATCCTGTTGACCTACAAATAAAGGTAAAGAAAATTTGAATTGGATATTCATCGCTTGTGGATCAGTGATCGGTGTAACCTCATTAAAAATAATCCTCCAAGCCTTTTCTTTATCTGTTGCAATACCACTTGCGCTCTGAATAAAACCAATGCGAACTATTTGCTTAGAATTTGGTTTTAATTCAAAAATTTTAGGATTAAATAAAATATTCTTTTCCTCTAGTAATACATCTTCACCTTTTTCATTTTGAGTCCATGTACTCGCAGAAAGCTCAAATATTTTTGATTGTGAAAAATCACTACTTTCAACTATAACTGTAGTACTTCTCTGCTGTTTATTTTTATCACCTAAATAAAGTTGAATGGGGGTAAACTTTATGCCTGCGAACAACGAAAAACTTAAGGCACTCATAATTAAGAATAAAATTATTTTTTTCATGCTTATCCCTTAATATTTTATTATAAAAAGTGGTGTATATCGCACATACACCACTATTCATTATTTTTAATTAGAATTCAACTGCAACCTTATAGGTTCCTGTATAAAGACCAGCATAAGCAGAATCTACATCATCTCCAGCAACAGTCGCGTCAACTTGGAATACTCGACTACCTGGTTTGTACTCTAAGGCATGCTTACCAGTTAGATAGTGATTGTTTTCAGCTTTTGTTTCAACCACTACTGGAATGGTTTTATAACCATTTCTTAATTTATCTGGGGCATCAATATCTAAATTATATGGGGCATTTGTACGAACTTTAAAGTGTGTTCCACCTGTCCAGTCTTTGCCTGTTTTTTTAAGTGTAATTAAATCATCTTTGATATCCAAGTCACAATGTTTTTCAACTTTCAATTCAATATCAATTTTGCCTTTACAGTCATGACCACATCCATGATCACCTCTTTCATGTGGCATTCCACCCGTCATACTTTCAGAAGACACTGAATCTTCTGCCATTGTTACTGTAGAACACATACCTAACATCAATGCTGCCATAGCAACTTTAAGCTGTAGTTTCATGGCCCTATCTCCATTTTCATTTTTTAAAAAATGTTTTCATATTTATAACTGCACCTTGCATCGAATTATTTTTTAATCCTTTTTTTGCTAGTGCATAGTTATCTTATGCAAATTTAATAGGGCTGAATTACTCCGTTGATTTTCATGTGAATTCTATTTTTTCTTTACTTTTTTATTTTTCTTTAAATTCTGATGTTTTTGCTAAAATTACAAAATAGTTGTGATATCAATAAAAAGAATACATAAATTAAGATATCCAAATATAAAAATTTAATTTATTGATTATTAAAATATATATACAAACTTACAATTTACTAAATATTACAACAAGAATAAATAAAAATACAATTTAAGCTAATTAAATCTCATTTTTATAATTAAGTGATATTTTTTTAATACTTTATGCACAATACATGACATATTATTCAAATTCCTATATTTAAATCAATATAATCAACTTTATTTCTCACCATTTAAATATTAATTCTTTTTTATTAAATAGTTAGATGTTTCCACTTAAACTCGTATCCTCCTCTATTCCAAAACATCATCTAGCACTTGAATTAGGCTCTGTTGACATTTACTGTGCAAAAGAAACGAGACCATACAATTCAATCGCCAAACCAAATCTACGTCTCACTATTCCGTCCTTATTTGCCGTTCGATTCGGCATACCATTGAGTGTTGGGATCAAACCAGATCGAGAGATTTCCTCGATTGATTAAAGCTTGCTGGTAAGAAGACCAATTCATTGTACGATAGATTTTAGCTACAGGCTGATTCATCTATGAATGATATTGCTGAATAAGCTTTTAGAAATAGGTTTATGCAACAAAGCCTCTCATAACTAAAAAATCCCCTATCACCATCAAGTCCTCATCACCAATCTCATTTGTAGCTTTGGGTGTCGTATTTACATATATACTTTCTCCCCGATGTGTAGGAATAATATATTGCTCAGCATTTTCAAAATCTGCTTTTCAGTATTAATTCCAATTACCATCCCCTTCTAACTATCTCCATAATGTGACCACGTAAAAGGATTTAGTGGTACACGAGTAAGCGGAAGAACGACATATTTTCTTAATAGGCGATTACAACATGCTCTAAAATGAACAGTTTTAGAAATCTCACTTTCTGTTAGACCTAATGCAGTAGCCTCAAATGGATCATTAAAATTCTATAAATGGGAAAAGCTTAAAACACCTGTTTTAAGAATCTTTAAACCCGCTTCAAAACTGACATATTTATATAAAATCATTGTTCTTATCCAAATACAAAAACCTGCCAAAGCAGGTATTTATTTTATATAAATGATACAAATCATAAACTTAGTCTTATATTTATCTACGTTCTAAATTTAGGGCATAAAAAAGAGGAAAGCACTGCTTTCCTCTTTTTGTAAAGTATAGAACCTTAGTTCTTTTCTTTATCTACGATTTTGTTCGCTTGAATCCAAGGCATCATCGAACGTAACTTGTTACCTGTTACTTCAATACCATGTGCAGCATTTTGACGGCGACGTGCAGTCATTGATGGGTAGTTTAAAGCACCTTCTTGGATGAACATTTTTGCATATTCACCAGATTGAATACGTTTCAATGCATTACGCATTGCTTCACGAGACTGTTCGTTAATTACTTCAGTACCCGTTACATATTCGCCATATTCAGCATTATTCGAAATTGAATAGTTCATGTCCGCAATACCGCCTTCGAACATTAAATCAACGATCAATTTAAGTTCGTGCAAGCATTCGAAATACGCCATTTCTGGTGCATAACCTGCTTCAACAAGCGTTTCATAACCCATTTTAACCAATTCAACCGCACCACCACAAAGAACTGCTTGCTCACCGAACAAATCAGTTTCAGTTTCTTCTTTAAATGATGTTTGAATAATACCTGTACGACCACCACCAACGCCTGAAGCATAAGAAAGTGCAACATTACGTGCATTACCAGAAGCATCTTGGTGAATCGCGATTAAGTCAGGTACACCTGAACCACGTTGGAATTCAGAACGTACTGTATGACCTGGTGCTTTTGGAGCAACCATGATCACGTCTAAGTCAGCACGTGGTACAACTTGGTTATAAAGAATAGAGAAACCGTGAGCAAATGCTAAAGTTGCACCTTGCTTGATGTTCGGTTCAATTACATCACGATAAATTTGTGATTGGAATTCATCTGGAGTCAAGATCATGACTAAGTCAGCTTGTGCTACAGCAGCTGGAACTTCAGCAACTTTAAGACCCGAATTTTCAGCTTTTTTCCAAGAAGTAGAACCCGCGCGTAAACCCACAGTTACGTCAACACCAGATTCTTTAAGGTTAAGCGCATGCGCATGACCTTGTGAACCGTAACCAATGATCGCTACTTTCTTAGATTGGATGATAGATAAGTCGCAGTCTTTATCGTAAAAAATTTGCATTGCTGTCTCCGCTAAAATGCTTGATATTCTGTAATTCCATCAAATGGTTATTTTCTGATGAAATCCTCCTCTTTTCTCAAAAGGAGGTTGAATCCTGTTAAATCATTAAATGGTTAAAACTTTTTCGCCGCGCGCGATGCCTGAAACACCAGAGCGTACAACTTCAAGAATGGTATTCTCTGCTAGAGCATCAATAAAACCATCAATTTTTTCAGTCGTACCCGCGATTTGAATGGTATAGGTCGTTGGGGTGACATCAACAATTTGCGCACGGAAAATGTCCGCAGTTCGTTTGATTTCAGCACGTGCCGAACCGAGTGATTTGACTTTAATCAACATCAATTCGCGCTCAATGTGCGCACCTTCAGACAAATCAACCACTTTCACCACTTCAACCAATTTATTAAGTTGTTTGGTGATTTGTTCAATTTTATGGTCATCACCATAAGTCGTTAATGTCAAACGAGATAAGGTTGGGTCTTCAGTTGGTGCAACGTTTAAGGTCTCAATGTTGTAATTACGTTGAGAAAATAAACCCACCAAACGAGAAAGCGCACCAGCTTCGTTTTCTACAAGGACAGAGATAATATGTCTCATGACGTGCGCTCCCCTTTACCTAACCACATATCTTTCATCGACTGACCCGCGATCAGCATTGGATAAACATGCTCGGTACGGTCAACCATGACATTAATAAATACGCATTTATCGTTAATCGCCATTGCTTCAGCAAGCTTTGACTCTAACTCATCAGCATGGTCAATTTGGATACCAACGTGACCATACGCTTCCATCAGTTTGGCAAAGTCAGGCAATGACTCTACATAAGAACTTGAGTGACGTCCTTCATAGTTCATGTCTTGCCATTGTTTTACCATACCCAAAGCACGGTTATTCAAGCAGAGAATTTTTACATTTAAGCCATATTGCTTACAGGTAGAAAGTTCTTGAATACACATCTGAATTGATGCTTCACCGGTAATACACACCACTTGCTGGTCTGGGAATGCAAGCTTCGCTGCCATTGCATAGGGTAAGCCTACACCCATGGTGCCTAAACCACCCGAATTGATCCATTGACGTGGACGGGTGTATTTATAATAAAGCGCACCAAACATCTGATGCTGACCAACGTCTGAAGTGATAATTGCCTGACTATTGGTAATTTTATCTAACGCTTCAACCACTTGTTGTGGCTTCATTGAACCATCAGTCGGTTTGTCGTAATTCAAACCATGTACTTTGCGCCACTCATTGATTTGCGACCACCAAGCTGCAATTGCTTCTGGGTTTGGCTTAGACACATTCATTTGTTTAAGCTGTGCCAACATTTCCTGAAGGACTGGCTCTACCGCACCAACAATTGGAATGTGCGCAATAATGGTTTTTGAAATTGTCGCTGGGTCGATATCAATATGAATGACTTTGGCATTTGGACAGAATTTTGCAGGATTATTGGTTACACGGTCATCAAAGCGCGCACCAACACACAAAATCACATCCGCATTGTGCATGGTCATATTGGCTTCATAGGTACCATGCATGCCCAACATACCGATGAACTGCTCATCATTGCCAGGGAAAGCACCTAAGCCCATTAAAGTATTGGTCACTGGATAGCCCAGTAAATGCGCCAATTCAGTTAATAAAGCTGATGCATTACCTTGAACAACACCACCCCCTGTATAAATGACAGGACGTTTCGCATTAATCAGTTCATCAATCGCTTTACGAATTTGACCTGAGTGACCACGATGCGGTGGTTGATAAGAACGCATCTTCACTTTTTCTGGGTATTCGTAAGCAAATTTATCAGTTGGATTAGTTGCATCCTTCGGAATATCGATCACAACAGGGCCTGGACGACCAGAAGCTGCGATATAGAATGCTTTTTTGATAATTGCGGGAATTTCACTCGCATGACGCACTTGGAAACTGTGTTTCACGATTGGACGTGAAATACCGACCATGTCTGTTTCTTGGAATGCATCTTCCCCAATTAAATGCGAAGCCACCTGACCAGACAAAATCACCATTGGGATTGAGTCCATATAAGCAGTTGCAATTGGAGTAACGGTATTGGTTGCACCTGGACCAGAAGTGACCAGCACTACACCAGTTTTACCCGTAACGCGCGAATAGGCATCTGCCATATGACCAGCAGCTTGCTCATGGCGTACGAGATAATGATTAATTTTGTCTTGTTGAAAAAGCGCATCGTAAATGTGTAAAACTGCGCCGCCTGGGTATCCAAAAACATGTTCAACGCCTTCGTCCGCTAATGCGCGAACAAGCATTTCACCACCAGATAAAAGTTCCAACGTGATTCACCCTAATCTTTTATCACCACTTGATGGGAGACATCAGCAGTGTTCATTCATTAATTGTCTGCACTGTTATAGCACACATATTTCATAGTTTTCATGGCAATAGGAAAAAAATCCGATCCGTTTGCTGTTTGAGCAATATGGGATCTAAAACATGTTGGGATAAACATATTTTTATTTGCTTTGTTCACCATCTCGGCTAGAGATGACGCCCATTGCATGACGTAACACTTCTTCGAAGGGTGATCGAGAGAAGGCACATAAAACTAAAGACAGCATTTTTCTTGTTTAATCCCGTATTGTCAAGTTGAAAAATCAGCTTTTTTTTGATTATTTACAGACCGTTTGTTTTTTAAACAAAATGTGTGTTTTTGCGCACTCAATCAAGCATTCAATCAATTATGTAGAATCTTCACTAAATTCTATCTATCTCTATAATTTTTCGACATTAAGTGTGTATATTTTTAAACGCTTAAACACTAGAATTACTTGTTCAACTGGAAAATCCACCTATACTATTTTGCATACGTCATATTCTGTTCTGGAATCTATAAATTTACTTTTACGACGACTTTACAGACAAAACATCTTCACAGAGAAATAAAACAGGACAAAATCTTATGTCACTTCCATTGCATTTGATCAGTAGTGTAGCGCTCACTTGTGCCTTGTTATCTTCTAGTGCATCAGTTTCGGCTAAAGATTATTACAAATGGGTCGATGCGAATGGCTCAACGCATTACACCACTACACCCCCACCGAAAAGTGCACAAAAAAAAGGGAAAATTCAAACTTATGGTTGGGCAAATTCATCATCATCTCAACCAACAACTGAAGCTGCCCCAATAGCAAAAGAAGCAGCTAAAGCCGCTCAACAAGCTATAGAGGAAAAAGCCAACCCGACAGCCGTAACCACTCTACCGATTCCGTCCGCAGCTGCTACTCTAACACCACCACCGATGACGCCTGAACCGAATAAATGAACCCATTAAAAACGACTCATTAGCTTTTTTTCTGAACTTTAAATGAGCGAATCAGGTGATAACTTTAGTCATCATCTGATTCGCTCAAGCATTTATTCAATAGAATGATTGCCGTACACGTACAAAAAATAATGTATGAATACAAAAAGGAAAAACTAACAGATCTATAACAGCGATAGATTCGGTGCCCGCCCCCAAACAAGGTTAAAGGCCTAGATTGAATCAGCCAATTCATAAAAGAAAGAGAAATTAGCCAATTCAAAAAACTCATCCTATTAAATAGATATTTGAGAAATTTTGGTTGTGCATATTGCAAGATAAAACCCCATCTAAAAACTGACATTGCACCCAGTTTTGCGCTATGCTGTGCAGCAAACTTTTAACCGTTGTTCCTAAATACGTTTATGACTACTCATATTGACCCTGAATATCAAGCTAGTGCGATTGAACCCTCTGTCCAACAAGA